>CP084573.1 GCA_020410785.1 Rickettsia endosymbiont of Culicoides impunctatus
TTTCACAAGGCACCATGATGGGGTTATATTTAAATTTTATACAAAAAGAACCTTTTAATTGTGTGGTAGGGTTTTCTGGCAGATTAATTGCTCCACAACAATGTATCAATAAAACTACACCAGTTTGCCTGATACATGGCGAATTAGACGATGTGGTTGATGTAAGTAGTATGGATGAAACAGTAGAATATCTAGAGAAATATGATATTCCTTATAGTAAATACAAAATACCAAATCTTGTACATTCTATTGATGATAAGGGGCTACAATTTGCTGTCAAGTTTATAAAAACACACCTCATTAAATAGTAGGTTAAATTAATGAATATCTTTACTAAAAAATTATCTGAAACAGATAATGCAATATATCAAATTATCGATGGTGAAAAAAAACGTCAGCATGATTTTATTGAATTGATTGCTTCTGAGAATTTTGTAAGCCCGGCAGTATTAGAAGCCCAAGGCTCGATTCTGACCAATAAATATGCTGAAGGATACCCGGGAAAACGTTATTATAACGGTTGTAGTGAAGTTGATAAGGCTGAGCTTTTGGCTATAGAGCGGGTAAAAACACTATTTAATTGTAAATATGCTAACGTTCAGCCTCATTCCGGCTCTCAGGCTAATCAGGCAGTATTTTTGACTCTATTAAAACCACATGATACTATACTTGGTATGTCGCTAGATACAGGGGGGCATTTGACGCATGGTGCTCCGCCTAACTTGTCTGGCAAATGGTTTAACTCGGTGTTCTATTCTGTAAATAAGGAGAGTTATCTAATTGATTATGCCCAAATAGAGCAGTTGGCAGTGCAACATAAGCCTAAATTGATTATAGCTGGTTATTCTGCCTATTCGCGTCAATTAGATTTTGCTAAATTTAGGGAAATTGCTGATAGAGTAGGAGCGTATTTGCTAGCAGATATTGCCCATATTGCTGGACTGGTTGCGGTAGGTGAGCATCCAAGCCCTTTGCCTTATGCTCACGTTGTGACTTCTACTACTCACAAAACTCTACGTGGTCCACGTGGTGGTCTTATTCTGTCAAATGATGAGGAATTGGGTAAGAAGATAAATCTTGCTTTATTTCCTGGGTTGCAGGGTGGTCCATTAATGCATATTGTTGCAGCAAAAGCAGTAGCATTTTTGGAATGTTTACAGCCAGAATATCGCCTTTATATAAAACAGGTTATCAGCAACGCCAAGGCTCTTGCTAATAGTTTGATGGCAAGAGGCTATGATATTTTAACTAATGGTACTGATAATCATATAGTATTAGTGGACTTACGAAAATATGGTATAACTGGTAAGGTGGCAGCAGATTCGTTGGAAAGGGCAGGTATAACCTGCAATAAAAATGCGATACCATTTGATGCCACTTCACCATTTATTACTTCTGGTATTAGGCTCGGCACTCCAGCATGTACCACTAGAGGATTCAAAGAACAAGAGTTTATAGAAGTTGGTAAGATGATTAGCGATGTATTGGATGGGTTGAAAGATAAAAATGATGGGCAAGATAATAGTGATTGTGAAAAAAAAACTTTCCAACAAGTTAAAAAATTAGTAGATAATTTCCTAGTTTACGTTTAAGATATAAACCATAAGTTAAAAGGCTATAAGAAATTATTGCTATCCGTTATAACGTTTTAAAAAGGTAAAGTTTATGAGGTTTTATACACGTAGGAATAAATCTAAATCTGATATACAAGCTCCCAATGATAACTCACGTTCTATAGAATTGCAAGCCATTTCGAGTATAAATAATAGTGCAGTTGAGCTAACTAAAAGCGCACTATTTTTTGCTGTATCTTTCGAACCACGAAAAAGAGCATCCTCTTTTGACGAACCAAGTTCAACTAAAATTAAGCTAACTAAAAGAGCATTCTCTTTTGAAGAACCAAGTTTAACTAAAATAGCTAAAATAGCTAAACTAGCTGAATCTATAGAAAAAACACCTAAAGATATAACATTAGAAGAAGGCTCAGCAGCATTAGTAGCAGCAATCGGATGCTGCACACGAATATGTATGTTTTTAAAGCATATTTTTACTCATGATATTCCCAATCCTAGTGATGATTGTTTTGTTGATTTTAGTGATTTTATTAACCATGATGAAGCGGTTTCTTTCCCTGGTATAGTTAATCCTGGTTATACTGATCACCAGGACGATATTAGTTTAGCAGGAGCTGAAGTGCAACAGTAGGTGAAATTAACTGAATTGTGAGCGTTCACGGTTTTTTTTTGCTATTTTTTATGATGAATAAAAAATCTGCTCGCCAAACATCTATTAGCGAGGATCGGCTTTGTGGCGATGTGGCAATCCAAAATTAGAAATGGATTGCCACGCCACCTACGGTGGCTCGCTAATAGACGCCTTTTCGACTACTATTTTCTTAAGTTGACACCCATGGGTAATGACGTAATTTTTTATATTTTTAATAATTTTTTAAAATCTTCTTGACAGGTTATAGGAAGTTGATATTGTCCGTTCGTAACGATTTAAAATTAAAGGAGAATTTATGACGGTTTTTGATGATCATTTGCTAAGAAGGATAACATCTAATACATCTGACGGTGCTATTGACTTACGGGAGGAGAATATAGGAGATAAGGAAGTTAAAGCTTTAGGAGAAGCCCTTCAGAATAACGATAAAGTTTGGTACGTTCAATTAGCAGGCAAATATGGTAATATTACTTATGATGGGCTTAAGTCTTTTGCAAAAAAGATTGCTCTTAGAAAAGAGCTGCTTGTTGTCGAGACTAATAAGGAGCAGTGGAATTACGCATTTAGGTGTATTGAGAAGAGCAAAAGGTTAGGAAAAGAAGTCGATGAACTTGATGATTTCTTACCTACTGATATTCATAATGTGCAAAATGATAAATCAACAAGTGATTTAACTGATTCATCTAAATCTACAACATCACTAGCTTTAGAAGAAGACAAGCTAGTACAAGCAGCTTCAGTGGAAGACAATGTAGTACAAGTAGCTCCAGTGGAAGACAATGTAGTACAAGTAGCTCCAATGGAAGACAAGCTAGTAAAAGCAGCTTCAGTGGAAGACAATGTAGTACAAGCAGCTCCAATGGAAGACAATGTAGTACAAGCAGCTTCAGTGGTAGAAGAGCTAATAGATAAAGCGGAAGAAGCAAAAGAGGATTTAGTAGAATCTACTGAATCGTTAGAATCGCTGCTATATTTAGATGATTCTGTAAATGTAGTATCAGAAAGTTTCAATACAAGTTACCAAGAAGATTCTGCTACTATTTCATCTAATGATATAAAAACTGCAAAAATAAAACCAACATCGTTCTTCGCAAAGATATCTAATACTTTTACAACTATTAAGTATACAGTGGCTTCATTATTTCATAATACTACTAAGGATCACGATTCTTCAAAGTTTTGTGTTACAAACGATGATATGTCCGAAGAAAATACTGATGCTTTAGGGTGTGTGGATGATATTCATAACGACTAAAATTTAAGTAAGTAGTAATGTATAGCTAACCCGTTAGTATTTCATAAGCGTCAGTTTAAGAAAACAATAATTGGGAAACCGTCATTGCGAGGAGACCTTAGGTCGACGAAGCAATCCACTCTTTTATGGATTGCCACGCCACCTACGGTGGCTCGAAATGACGGTTTTTCTACTTTTCCGGAATTTTTAAATTGTCATGGGGTTTATGCGTAAGGTGAGTGAAGTAATCCAAAAAACGACCCAAAATAGATTGCCACGCCACCTATGGTGGCTCGCAATGACAGATAACGTCATTGCGAGAAGGCGTTAGCCGACGAAGCAATCCACTTCTAATTTTTCTGGATTCTTGCCATAATCTTTTCGGAAATATTTGATGAAGTAAGACCGAAATATGAGTATAAATCATTAGAGGGAGCGGAGAGTCCAAATTGTTCCATTCCGAAGAACATTCCGTTCTCTCCAATGATTCGATGCCAGCCAAAACTACTTGCAGCTTCTATAGCAACTTTTAATTTGGCATTGGACAGGATATTTTGGATATAGCTAGGCTGCTGTTTAAAAAACAACTCAAAACATAACATTGAAATCACATTGGTACTAAAGCCATTTTTGCTTAGTATATCTTTTACCTCTAATGCTATTGACAATTCAGAGCCGGTGGCGAAGATAGCAACATCTACTGTTTCTTGATTATTCCCTGACAGTATATACCCACCTTTAGAGCATAAATTTTGCGAAATATTTCGGCTAACTATTTGAGATACTGACTGTCTGGTTAAAGCAAGAACAGAAGGACCCTCTTTATTAGCTAAAGCAATTCGCCAAGATTCAACTGTTTCAAGATAGTCTGCCGGGCGTAATACCATCATATTTGGTAAGCTTCGAAAGGATGCTAGATGCTCTATTGGTTGGTGAGTAGGGCCATCTTCTCCTACCCCAATTGAATCATGGGTCATGATGTAGATCACTTGCTGCTGCATAATAGAAGAAAGCCGCATAGTTGGTTTCATATAATCAGAAAATACTAGGAAAGTAGCCCCTACGGGTAAGAAGCCTGATAATGCGAGTCCGTTCATGATAGCCCCCATAACATTCTCACGAACCCCATAATGGATGTAATTGCCAGTAAAATCATCTTTATTAATTATGTTACTAGCAGTATTTTTGATATTGTTGGATAATGATAAATCAGCTGAGCCAAAAATAATTTTATCTGATAGTTTGCTTAGATATTCTATAACTCTACCAGATGAACAACGGGTTGCTTCAGCTTTTTCTGGAATAAGGATATTATCAAGAAAAGAGCAATCTATATCAGCTTTATTGCAATAGGCTTTTTGCTCTTGAGTTATATCAGCAAACTTCTCTTGCCAATTAGTATAACTCGCTTGATTTCTTAACCAAGCTGTACCCCATATCTCTTGTAATTCCTTTGGTATAGTAAACGCCTGATCATTAAAACCTAAATTTTCTTTAAGAAGTTTAACCTCATCTTTGCCGAGCGGGCAGCCATGGGCGGCATTTGAATTCACCTTGTTAATAGAGCCTTTGCCAATTAAAGTACGGCAGGCAATCAAGTATGGTTTATCAGAATTTTGTGCCTTAATTAGGCTGGCATTAATTTGCTCAAAATCATGCCCATCAATAGATTCGGTATTCCAGCCCATGGCGGCAAATTTCAGCAGATGGTTTTCAGATACAGTAAGGTTGGTAGAGCCGTCGATGGAAATTTTATTATCATCAAATAAAACTATTAAGTTATTTAGGCATAAATGCCCAGCTAAAGAAGCAGCTTCATAGCTTATACCTTCCATTAGGCATCCATCTCCAATTATACAATAAATTTTGTGTGCACTAAGCTCTTTGCCCAATTTTTGTTGATATTTTTTTTGGGCAATCGCCATCCCAACTGAAGTACCAAACCCCTGACCTAAAGGCCCTGTAGTAGCCTCAATAGCTTCATACGCCCCATATTCTGGATGTCCAGGAGTTTTGGAATGTAATTTCCGAAATTGTTTCAAATCTTCTAGGTGAAAATTTTTATAATTTGTTAAATAATAAAAACTATAAAGCAACATAGAACCGTGCCCAGCTGATAGCACCAGGCGATCACGGTCAAACCAAGTTGGATCATTAGGATTGAATTTTAGAAAATTAAATACTAGCATGGTCATGACATCTGCCATACCAAGAACCATACCTGGATGCCCTGATTGAGCATATTCTATACTATCACTTGCTAAAACTCTAATACAATTACTTAATTTAGAATATTCTTCTGAATATTTTGGTATTTTATTAAACTTCATTATAATAAATATTAATTTTGTGTTAAAAGATATTGATAAAAAATTTTTTATGAATCTACATCAAAATAGATATTATGACAACAAAACTATTATCCGTTTTCTCATGGTTTAGCACTTTATTGCATCAATTATGGTTATCAATTAGTTCAGTAAATTTCTACCAAGATGTTTATAAGTCATATAAAGGATACGGGATTAAGTATATATTTGCTGTGTCTTTTATATCATCATTGATCTATTGTATTGTTATATTTAATTACTTGTTAGTCCTCACCGATTACTTTACTGAGAATCGTTTAACAAAAGGCACTATAACTATTGAACATATATTAAAACAATTACCGGAAATCTATTATGATGGTAATAAAATTTTAGTTGATCAGGATGAACCTATATATTTACTTGATGAAAATGGTAATAAGCTTGCGGTTATAGACTCAAAAAATCAATTATCTTATAGTGATAAAATTAAAATTCCTATCCTGTTTGGTAGTAACAATATAACCCTTACTACAGTAGAAATAACAGATAAAAAAAAGAGCATGTTCAGTATAGGATATTCTAAATTATTTACTCCTGATCAAAAGATTCTCACTGAAGAAGTCATTAAAAAGCATTTTGCCAAAACCCTAATACAAGCACCAAAGATATTTATTTACATTTTAATGCCGATAATAATAGTTTTTCGTTTTGCAACAATTTTATTTGAAAAAAGCTTTATTATCATCTTAGTATATTTGTTAACTAACTATTTTGGTCCTAAATCCTCTTGGCAAACCTGTATCAGGATAACCTTATTTTCAAGTGGCATAGCAATTTTATTACAACCTATGATGGTTATATTTTTGCCAGAATTTAGTAGTATTATATTTTTTATACAGATGTTCACCAGTTTGTTACTGCTTTTAGCAATGTTGAGGATACGAAACAAATAGGGAAGGGGGTATTCCAGGAATAGTATATACTTGTTTATACAATAAATTGCTGTAGGTAATGAATTAATTATATTTGGATTGTTTTTTTTGAAACAGGATAGTACACAAAGGCTAGCAAAAGCGATTAGTAATGCAGGGATATGTTCAAGGCGTTATGCAGAGCTGCTTATCAAAAATAGTCAAGTAATGGTAAATGGGGTGATTATCGATTCGCCTGCCACCTTGGTTGATAATACTAGCATTATTGAAGTATCAGGAAAAGTAATAGATCAACAACAAACTCCGCGTTTATGGACATATTACAAACCTGTTGGCTTAATTACCTCACATAAAGATAATTATGGTAGAGAAACTGTCTTTGAAAATCTGGTATTACAGAATATGCCTAGGGTAATTTCAATAGGGCGACTAGACCTCAATAGTGAAGGGTTACTATTACTTACCAATAATGGTGACTTAGCAAGGAAGTTTGAGCTACCATCAAGCAAACTCGAACGTGTATATAAAGTCAGAGCCCATGGTAATCCAAGCCTGTTGCTTAAAAATTATAAAAATATAGAGATTGATCAAATACGTTATGATCCTAAATTAATTAAATTAATAAAATCAGGAAAAACTAATTGTTGGTTTGAAGTAATTTTGACTGAAGGCAAAAATCGTGAAATTAGGAAGATATTTGAATATTTTGGTCTAAGTGTTAACCGGTTAATTAGAATTAGTTATGGGGGGTTTATATTAGGTGATTTGCAACCAAATCAGTATAAAGAAATGCCATTTGAGAAATTTAAGAAATTTTTATGATACGAATTATCGCCGGCAAACATAAAAACCGGATAATACCCACCTTAAAAAACTCTAATTATCGTCCTTCTACTGGCAAAATTCGAGAAGCGATTTTTAGTATATTAACTTCAGGAGAATTTAGTGATGGTAGGTTATTTACCAAGGATTCTAAGGTTCTCGATTTATTTGCCGGCACTGGTAGCTTAGCTTTTGAGAGCTGTTCTAGAGGAGCAGGGGATATTACAGTAATTGATATAAATGCTGATTATTTGCGGGCAGCAAAAGCATTTGCTAGTAAAATAGGTGAAATGGATAAAATGACTTTCCTAAATATCAATGCTACAGCTTTGCCAAAATGTAAAAACAGCTTTGATCTAATTTTTATTGATCCACCATACTATCAAAATCTTGTATCAAAGGCAGTAAATGCTTTGAAAAAAGGTCAATGGTTAAAAGATGGAACAATTATTGTCGTTGAATTTGCTAAAAATGAGCATCTTACAGATGATTCTTTAGAAACGATTAAAGAAAAAATATATGGTGATAGTAAATTGCTTATTTTACGCTCCTAGCTTAAACTTATTTGTATACAATAGTTCTATAATATATATTATGGAAAATAGTTTGTTATTAGTGGCACTAATTTTAACAAGCAAGGTAATCATATTATACCCATATTATACCCTGTAGAGGAGAGGTGATTAGAAAGGAACAAATAAAAAGGATTGCTGAAGTATTAGAAACAAATGAAACAGTTACTACACTATCATATTGTAGCAGTTCTGGATATGAACCTATGGGATATGAATCTATGGGAGATGAACCTACGGGATATGAACCTATGGGAGATGAAGTGGCAGAAGCATTTGCTAAAATGCTAAAAAACAATAAAACAATTACAGTAAAACAATTACAGAGTTTTATTTTAAGCTGCCATAATATAGGAGATGAGGGTATTAAAGCTATTGTTCTAGCGTTAGAACATAATAAAACTATTACTAGCGTTAATTTTTCTAATTCAGAGCTTACTGATGATCAAATTTTAGTCTTTACGGACAGTCTAAAGAAGAATAAGACAGTTACTGATGTTACTATAGTTGGGAATAATAACGAGATAACAGCGGCTGGTATCCAGCACATTTATGATATGCTAGATAGTAATCCTAGGATTATTACAGGACATTTTTATCTTAGTCCTGGTGAAGGAATGCAGGAATCTGAGAAAGCATCATTTTTATCTACTCTTGAATCCTGTAAGTACAACCTAAACCCCCTATACAAGTTAGCAAAGTTTGTTAATAATAACCTCGAATCTTTTGTTGGGGAATTTGATGTTACATCTAACCCCAAACATCTATCTGCTTTAAAATTTTATCAACAATCTAACAAAGATTTGTTATCTAAGATGTTAGAAGTAGTCAACCCAGCTATAAACCCAGAAAAGGTTTTGACGCAACTTAATTCGTATATAAACTATAATTTGTTTTCTTTAACTGGAGTATTTAAAACTCCCCAACCTGAAAATAATTCTGATACCAAAGGTTTATTCAGTCTAAATGAAGACGTACTTTCGGTGATTGGAGAACATTTAAACTTATGGGATATTAAGTCAGATGATATTGTGAATTAATCACTCCGATAGCGTCATTGTGCATAAACGTCAGTTTAAGAAAACAATAATTGAGAAACCGTCATTGCGAGACCACGCAAGTAGGTCGTGGCAATCCATAAAACTTGTCATATGGATTGCTTCAATGCTACTAAAGTAGCTTCTCGCAATGACGTTTGAGGTTTACGCACTCCTCGCGACGGTGTAGCTGATAAAGAAGCGTTGCATCACCATAACTAAAAAACCGCATTTTTTGATCTATAGCATATTTGTAGATATTAGTTATTTCCTGATAGCCAGCAAATGCACAAACTAACATGAATAATGTAGATTTTGGCAAATGAAAATTGGTAACTAACATATCGACAATTTGAAATTTAAATCCTGGTCTAATAAAAATGTCTGTTTCAAATCCACCATTTGTTATTTGCCCATTATTTGCTATGGCGTTACTTTCTAATGCTCGTAAGGTGGTAGTGCCGACGGCTATTATTCGTCTATTTTCTTTTTTTGCCTTATTAATCATATCTTCAGTTTTTTTATCTATATGATAATACTCTGAATGCATTTGATGTTGATCAATATCTTCAGTTTTAACTGGTAGGAACGTCCCTGCCCCAACATGCAAGGTAATAAAGGCAGTTTCAATATTTTTTGCTTTAACTAATGCCAACAACTGTTCGGAGAAATGTAGCCCTGCAGTTGGGGAGGCTACTGCTCCAGGGTTATTGCTATAAACTGTTTGATATCTATTATAGTCAAATTCTTCTGAATTGCCTATATCATCCTCTAGATTAGCGTCCTTTGGTAACCTTTCTCCCCTTTTTATATAAGGAGGTAGCGGAATTTCACCATATTTCTCTAAAAACTCAAAAATTGAGATATTATCTAGAGCAAAAGCCACCTCAACTTGTCCCATTCCAAGCTTTTTACTTATAATAATCTTATTACCAGCAAACTCAAACTGATCTTTAATGGCAAGTCTTTTTGATGGTTTGGCAAAACCATGCCAATAATTATCACTTATTGCCTTGTTTAGGTATAATTCGATCTTTTTACCAGCTTTATTCAGTAGCAATTTGGCGTTAATAACTTTAGTGTCATTAAATACCATTAAATCACCAGGGCATAGATAGTCGATTATATCATGAAACTTGGTCTGCACTAAGTGATTATTTGGGGCAGCTACCAATAAATTAGACTCATCTCGTTTTTTTGCTGGGTTCTGGGCTATTAATTCACTCGGTAAGGTAAAATCAAAATCAGATAACTTCATTAGACCTCCTGCAAAACTCTACTTCTGCTGGTAATTTGTGCGTGATACCGGTACTCTGCTCCTCACGTACACTTAAGTACGCTGAGGTTCTCCGTTCCTTGTCTCCTACAAATTCCTCAGCATAAGCGAGTTTTGCAAGAGGTCTATTCAGGCAATACTTCCCCATCGTCACTATCATCTTGCATATTCTCTTCTTCTGTTTCAGGACTTTCAGCAATCAACGCAACAGAAACTACTTTTTCTTCTTGCTCGGTTTTAAATAATATTACCCCGCTAGTATTACGTCCAGTGATACGTACCGATTCAAGTTTACATCTAATTAGTTTGCCGTTATTAGTAATTAGCATCAACTCATCGGACATATTAACCGGCATTACGCCAACAACCAAGCCTGTTTTATTAGACACATCCATATTAACAACACCACTCCCACCACGATTAGTAATCCTATACTCATATGCCGAACTTCTTTTGCCAAAACCATTTTCCGTAACAGTGAGGATAAATTCTTCAGACAGTGCCATTTCCAAAATCTGTTCTTTAGTTAAATTTACCCCATATTCTTCCGGAGTAAATTCTTTACCATCAGCTATTAACAATCTTTCCTCTAGAGGAATTGATCGGTAAGTTTCTCTTTCATCCATAGTGCAGGAGATGCCTTTTAATATGGTCATAGAGATAACATAGTCGCCTGAAGCAAGTCTCATCCCTCTTACCCCATCAGAAGTGCGGCTTTTAAATACCCTAACTGAACTAGCAGGAAATCTTATAGCTTTACCAGATTTTGTTGCCAGTAACACATGATCTTCATCTTTACAAACTTTAACATCTATTAAAAGGTCATTATCATCAAGCCTAATAGCAATTTTACCATTTGATTGAATACGTTTAAAGTCTGATAAATCATTTCTCCTGATATTACCTTGGCTTGTAGCAAAAATAATATTCAAACTATCCCACTCATCCTGATTCTCAGGTAATGGCATAATATTATTGATATGCTCTCCTTTTTTTAAAGGTAAAATATTGACTATTGGTCTGCCCTTACTCTGAGGATTACCGAGCGGTAATTTGTATAATTTTAAGCTATATACTTGACCAATATTTGAGAAAAACAACATTGGTGTGTGAGTACTACCAACAAATATTTGAGTAGTAATATCCTCGTCTCTCATTGACAGCCCTGACCTGCCCTTCCCTCCCCGGTTCTGTGCTCTATAGGTAGCAAGAGGTACGCGTTTAATATAACCGCCTAATGTTACGGTCACAACCATTTCTTCTCTTTGGATAAGATCCTCTATATCCTGATCGAAGTCACCAAATTCAATACTAGTAAGACGTGGTGTAGCGAATTCATCTTTAATTCTAATTAACTCGTTTTTTAAAATTTCTAGAAGTCTCTCACGTGATGATAAAATAGCAGTATAGCCTGTAATTTCCTCAGCAATTTCTGCTAGATCATTTTCTAATTTATTCTTCTCCATAGCAGTTAAACGTTGTAACCGCATTTCAAGAATAGCTTTGGTCTGTGTTTCAGTAAAATAACAGTTACCATCATCGGCTATCACCGCTCTATCATCAACAAGTTTTACTAAATTTATGATAGTTGAGGCATCCCAAGTTCTTTGCATTAATTGCTCTTTAGCACTTGCCGGATCACTTGAAGATTTAATAATTCTAATAACTTCATCAATGTTACTAACTGCAATAATTAGTCCCAATAAAATATGAGCTTTATCCCGAGCCTTATTTAATAAATATATCGTTCTCCGAGTGATTACTATTTCTCTAAAATTAACAAAAGCCGCTATTACTTCTTTTAAGTTCATAACTTCTGGTAGCCCGTCTTTTAGAGCTAACATAATCACCCCAAAACTGGTTTGTAACTGAGTATAAGAATATATTTGGTTTAGCACTACTTCGGCTACCACGTCTTTCTTTATTTCAATTACTACTCTAATACCATCTTTATTTGATTCATCTCTAAGATCGCTGATACCCTCTATCCGTTTTTCTTTGACTAATTCAGCAATTTTCTCAACTAATTTAGCTTTATTAACCATATATGGTATTTCTGTAATAATAATAGCCTGTCTATTATTAGCAATCTCTTCAATTTCTGCCCGACCTCTAGTTAGAATACTCCCCCTGCCCGTTAAATAAGCTGACCTAATAGCGCTTGTACCAAGCACAATACAAGCAGTCGGAAAGTCAGGTCCTTTAACCACTGACATAAGATCTAATATTTCTATATCATTATTATCAACATATAGGCAGCAAGCATCAATAATTTCTCCAAGATTATGAGGTGGAATGTTAGTAGCCATACCCACAGCAATACCATTAGTGCCATTCACTAAGAGATTTGGAAACATTGATGGCAATACTGTAGGCTCTCTCTCAGAACCATCATAATTTGGAGCAAAATCAACGGTTTCTTTGTCAATATCTTCAAGCAATGTATGAGTGACTTTAGCCAGTCTTGACTCTGTATACCTCATAGCAGCAGGTGCATCACCATCTCTCGAACCAAAATTACCTTGACCATTAATTAGTGGTAATCTTAAAGAAAAATCCTGTGCCATTCTCACTAATGAGTCATAAATTGCCGCATCACCATGTGGATGATATTTACCCATTACATCACCAATAATTCTCGCTGACTTACGATGAGGTTTGTTAAAGTAGTTAGAAGCTTCATACATTGCATAAAGGATTCTGCGATGTACTGGCTTTAGACCATCGCGTACATCTGGAATAGCCCTACTGACAATTACACTCATTGCATAATCTAAGTATGAGCCTTTCATCTCATCTTCAATGTTAACAGATATTAAGTTTTGATGATCTATAATAGCCACAGTTAGAACCCACATTTATTAAAGTAATATTCGAATGGTTTAAGTATAGTACATATTCGGAAAGAAATCTATCGTTGAATGAGCATAGACTAGCTAGGAAAGATATTTTTTAAGATGATTGAGATTATATATGTAATGATATATAATAATTATTTGAGGTAAGTATATTTAGGAAATATTTATGGCCAATGAAAAACTAACATGGATGGAAATTTTTGAAAAATTGTCACTAATACCAACAGGGGATTTTTTTGATAAAGAAGGTAGAGCAGATTCACCAACTGAAGAAAAAGGGGAATTAAACAAACCTAAATATAATGATACATATCCCTACTTCAGTGATTTTTGATAAGGTACAAGTCTGAAAGACCGATTGTATAAGGGTATAAGATTCTAAGGCTGACATCTCCTCGCAATGACGATTGTGTAATAAGTACTCTTGTCATTGCGAGACCACGCAAGTAGGTCTTGGCAATCCATTTCTAATCACTTTCCTGGATTGCTTCGTTGCCACAAAGTGGCTCCTCGCAATGACATCTTGTACTTTAACTTTTTTCCGTGAACACTCACATTCAACCTACAACTGTAGTACTAGATAGCCTCTTTTGTCACTTTGGAATGTCTGAACTTTAGATAAATTGGCAGGCTAAATAATGTTAACACTCTTATGACATAGTAGTAACGGTAATCACATGCCATAGTAGCAAAAAATAATACTACCGAAAAGACAAGACCTATCGCAACAATATAAGTTAAAATAACCTTCTCAGGATTATTAGATTGTTTATTTGTTAAAATAGCTGCTAAATAAACAAATATTAGTATAAAGCTAATAAAATTCTTAGTTATTAGCCTTGGAAATGCTTTTAAGTAGGCTATCACTAGGTCTTTTACATGATTCTTTTTAAGATAAATGCCATATTTTTCAGCTTCATTAGGATCAATAAATAAATCGTCACTATAATACTCTGCACTCTTCATTAATAAGATGAAATTCTTTATACGATGTTTAAGAAAAGCTAGTGGATAATGGGTTGCAGCTTTTACATAACTAGATTCCAGCTCTTGTAGCTTTATAGGGTCTGATGTTGAATTATAAATTCGAACATCACCAAAAACTAAAGCATTAACTAAAGTTGGTGTATAGAGGGATTTAAGCTTTTCAAAACTATATAAATTTTTATCTTCTTTGACATAATCTGGTAGTAAATCATCATTATCTATTGCAACAATCACGCCTGCTATGTCAAATAGTTGGCGTAATTGGTTTGCATGACTATCCGTAGAAAAATGCTTAGCAAGATAATTATTCCCCTCTATTATTACTAAAGAAAGAATAATAGTTACTATTATCCTAATAAACCAGTTAGCTTTAAGAGAAACTGATAATACAAACAAAATTAAAATTGGGGCAATAAATTGTGCTTGAAATTTAACACCAACAACATAAAAAATAACTAATAACAGTCCAATAGCTGCCAAATAAGATGGTCGTTTTTGATGATAGCTATAAAAAATACAACTAGCTATTACAAAAAAACTACCTAAGCCAAACCCTATATCTTTCCAAATTACACCGGATTGAGCTAATATATTTGGAAGAAATGGTATTACAAAATAAAGATATCTATATTTATTTTGTCGATCAGCATAAAAAAGCAATAATACCCCACCCCACAACAATACTAAATGCCATAATAGCATTATCTGTGGCCCTTGATAGATATGATTGAGTAACGACCATATCATTGACATTAAAGGTGGATGATGAGAAAAATAATTTCCACTAATACTTTGTTCATATTGAGAAAAGCTATCAACCGTCATTCCACCAGGATAGGCTGATAGAAAGTGAAAAAACATTAAAGTGAAACATAAAATTATGGGATAATATTTACGCCAAAATTCTGTATAAAAAATATTTTTCATAATTTAAAAATCCTTGAGATATTATAAATTCTCGCCTATACACCTACACGGGAATGAAATTTGTTACTTCCATGTCTAAACTTCAGATAAATTGGCAGACTAAATAATGTTAACACTCTTATTACATAGTAGTAACGGTAATCAGATGCCATAGTAGCAAAAAGTAATACTACCGAAAACACAAGACCTATAGCAACAATATAAGTTAAAATAACTTTTTCAGGATTATAGTCAATTGATGAGAAGTTGGGGACGTCGTCACTCATCGCTCGCCTATTACTTATAGGTGTCGCTCCATCGCTCCTAGCCCCAAATTCTCCTGAATTGACTATATCAGATTGTTTATTTGTTAAAATAGCTGTTAAATAAACAAATATTAGTATAAAACTAATAAGGTTGGTTGTTAAAATCCATGGGTATTTTTTTAAATATTTTGTTATCGCCTTTTTTAAGTGATTATTCTTAATATCTATATTATGTTTTTGAGCTTCGGTAGAATCAATAAAGCCATAGCGATAGAATCGCGTTTTGGTCATTAAAAAAGCAAAATTGACCATTCGATGTTTTAAAAAAATTAGAGGATAGTACATTATAGCTTTTATATAAGCAGACTGCATATCTTGCAATTTTATAGGGTATGATGTTGAATTATAAATCCTAGTATCACCAAAGATTAATGTATCAACCCACCTTGCAGTATATTGTGCCTTGAGCTTTTCAAAACTATATAAATTTTTGTCTTCTTTAACATAGTCTGGTAATAAATCATCATTATTTATGGCGACACTCACTCCAGCAACATCAAAAAATTGAGGTAATTGCTCTGAATGACCCTCTGTAGAAAAATATTTAGCAAGTGTAATATTACCATATATGATTATTACGGAAATAATACTAGTAGCTGTTATTCTTATCAAAATATTGGTTTTAAGATAAACTGACAATATAAACAAAATCAAAATTGGTGCAATAAATTTAGCTTGAAATTTAACCCCAACAATATAAAAGCAAATCAATAATAATCCAACAATCACCCATAAAGGTGGTGTTTTTTGTCGATAAGTAAAAAAAATACAAGTAGCTATGCAGAAGAAACTACCTAAGGCAAAAACTACATCTTTCCAAATTGTTGCAGATTGAGACAATATATTAGGCGAAAGGGCAATTACCAAATATAAATATCTATATTTATTTTGTTGATCTGCATACAGAAGTAGTAGTATTCCACCCCATAAAAATGCTAAATCTACCAATAGCATCAATTGTGGACCTTGATGGATATGATTAATTAACGACCATACTATTGACATTAAAGATGGGTGATGAGAATTATAATTTCCACTAATACTCTGCTGATATTGATCAAAACTATCAGATGACATACCACCAGGATAGGCTGATAAAAAATGAAAAACCATTAAGACGAAACATAAAATGACGGGATAATATTTACGCCAAAATTCTGTATAAAAAATATTTTTCACAATCTTAAAAATCCTTGAGATAATCTATTCTTATGGAATGGATTGTTTCAACCCTTGCATAGTTTCGCAATGACGCATAGGTATCTCAAGCGTCATTGCGAGAAGGCTTAAGCCTCCGAAGCAATCCATTTAATCGTTTTTTCTGGATTGCTTCGTCGACCTAAGGTCTCCTCGCAATGACGACTTTTTTACTTTATTTTCTTAAACTAACGCCTATGCGTCATTGCGAGACCACGCAAGTAGGTCGTGGCAATCCATAAAGCTTGTCATATTGCTTCGTCATCACTAAAACATCTCCTCGCAATAACCTTTGGGTAAAAGTCTTATAAAAAATGATGGTCTATAAGCCGGATTTTGTATAGATAATATTTCTATTATTTATTGCAGTTATTTATCTAGGATAAATGTTACCATTTACCTCAAGCGATCTACCCGCACTACTTCTAGCCAGAGATGCCTAGGAACACGTAAGTTCTGTAGTGCCTATTTGATCTTGCTCTTGGTGGGGTTTACCATGCGTAGCTTGTTACCAACCTACCGGTGTGCTCTTACCACACCATTTCACCCTTACCAAACTATGTTAAATTATAATTTGGCGGTATATTTTCTGCGGCACTTTCCCTAAAAGATTACTCTTCCGCTGGACGTTAACCAGCACCATATCTCTGTAGAGTCCGGACTTTCCTCGTAAATTCCAGTATAGATTTTTACGCAACTGCACGACCATCGAGATGATTATGTTTTAATATAGTTGCCTCGTCAATGATTTTTTTACAAATATCATTGAACATAACACACTTTCTTCACAGCATTAATAACGTCTTCAATAGTTGGTAAGGCTAATTTCTCTAAATTAACAGCATATGGTAAGGGGACATCCTTAGCCGAGATAATTTCTATAGGAGCATCTAGATAATCAAATGCCTGACTCATCACCATGCTAGCTATAGTTGCCCCAACCCCGGCAAAAAACCAACCTTCTTCTATAATAACCAATCGATTAGTCTTTTTGACTGATTGTAATATAGTTTCTATATCCAAAGGCTTGATCGTTCTAAGGTCAATCACCTCACAGTTAATGCCATTATTCTGCAAACTATTTGCCGCATCTAAAGCCAACTTAACTTGTAAGGAAAATGTTACTATGGTAGCATCATCACCTTCAATAAGTTTCTTAGCTTGCCCAAAAGGAATAGGCTCGATTATTTCTGGAACTTCAAAACTATGCCCATAGAGAATTTCATTCTCTAGAAAAATTACTGGGTTATCATCACGAATAGCCGTCATTAACAACCCTTTGTGATCTTCTGCACTATAGGGAGCTACTACTTTTAACCCCGGAATATGACTATAACAAGCTGTATAATTTTGACTATGTTGTGCAGCAACTCGACTTGCTGCTCCATTTGGTCCACGAAATACTATTGGACATTTAATAATTCCACCAGACATATAATGAGTCTTAGCTGCAGAATTAACTATTTGATCCATTGCTTGCATAGCAAAATTAAATGTCATAAATTCAACAATTGGACGCAACCCCGAAAAAGCTGCACCAATAGCCACCCCAGCAAAGCCATGTTCTGTTATTGCTGTATCAATTACTCTTTTTGCCCCGAATTGCTCTAACAATCCTTGGGTTACCTTATATGCTCCTTGATACTCGGCAACTTCCTCTCCCAGAATAAAGATACTATCATCTCTCAACATTTCTTCCTGCATTGCCTGACGCAAAGCTTCCCGTACTGTTATTTGTAACATCTTCCTACTCATTCACAACATAAATATTAGTATATAGTTCTTTCTCATCCGGTAAGGCTGAGCTTTCTGAAAACTCAACTGCTTCTGCAATAATATCTTTGACCTCTTTGTCAATTTCTTTCAACTGCTGCTCACTAGCATATTTGTTAGCTAAGATTATATCTTTCACTTGTGATAAGGGATCTTGTTCTTTATAGATTTCCACTTCTTCCTTAGTACGATATTTGGCTGGATCAGACATTGAGTGTCCTCTGTAACGATAACAATCCATTTCTAATATTATTGGTCCACCACCATTTCTTGTAAATTCTGCAGCTTGCCGAGCATAATCATAAACTGACTCTAACGACATACCATTTACTCTAAATCCGGTAATACCACACGACTCCCCTTTCTTGTAAAGGTCAGTCATAAAGGTCGAACGGGCTACTGAAGTACCCATAGAATATTGATTATTTTCAATAATATAAATTACCGGTAAATGCCATAATGCCGCTATATTAAAAGCTTCATATACTTGCCCCTGATTAACTGCCCCATCTCCTAAAAAGGTAAAACACACATTATCAGTATTTCGATATTTTTCAGCAAAAGCCAGACCAGTACCTATCGGCACCTGGGCTCCTACAATGCCATGCCCACCGTAAAATTTGTTTTGTATATCAAACATATGCATTGAACCACCCTTGCCTTTCGAACAACCAGTTTCCTTACCCATTAGCTCTGCTAACACATATTTTGCTTCAGTCCCGGCTGAAATAATATGAGCATGATCCCTATAACTGGTAATAGTATTATCACCCGCCTGTTTTACTAAATTTATACCGGTAATTATCGCTTCTTGTCCAATATATAAGTGACAAAACCCACCTATTAGACCCATACCGTATAATTGTCCACATTTTTCTTCAAATCTTCTAAGCAACAATATCTTTCTATAAGACTCGAGATATTGAGTACTGTTTAGTTTATATTTCCCAGGAACAATCATCTATGACTCCTCTATATTCTCAATTATATATACTATAAATATAGCAGATTTTTATGATCCACTAATAGCTGTTCTCATTATTTTTGTGATATTGCTTATTTTTTCTGGATTGCCACGCTCACTATGTGGTCTCGCAATGACAGATAACGTCATTGCGAGGAGGCACAAGCCGACGAAGCAATCCAGAAAGGTGTTTAAAATGGATTGCTTCGACCATTACATGGTCTCGCAATGACGTAGATGCACCCCAAACGTCATTGCGAGTGAGCCAGTTTACTGGCAACGAAGCAATCCACTACTATCCTAAAATTATCAAGGATTAACTGTCAATTTATGTTTTAGATTTACTAATTTTATATGACAATTAACGCTACATTTAGGATTGGCTACTTTTTTTTGGGCAATACAATTTTCCTTAGGTCTTAAAGCAATATTATGCAAAAATTCTTTAGTCTCCTTACCCATATATTGCACTCTAACCTTTGCTATACCACGTCTTTTAAATCCTAAAATCTCAGCAGATTTTTCTGAAACATCTATAATACGGTTCTTTTTAAAAGGTCCACGATCATTAACCATCACAATCAGGGACTTATTATTACTTAAGTTAGTAACTTTGACCAAACTAGGCAACGGCAAACTACGATGAGCTGCACTTAGCATATGTTTATTATAGGTATCACCATTGGCTGTTTTTTTTCCATGGGTATTATCCTTGAAACCATACCAAGATGCCATACCTACTTCATTGCAATTAACATTTTCCTTAGGCTTATAAGTCTTACCTTTAATAGTATATTTTTTGCCTATCTTATAATGTCCCTTATAATGAATATTTTTAGGATCTTCCTTCGATAATTTGCTATATAGGCTAGTCTTTGGTGAAGTAGAACAAGAGCTAAGTCCTATACAATAAACTAGCAACAAAAGAATAGGTCTAAATTTCACTTTCATTTATATCATGTTCATTATTAATCTTTTTAGTTTCCTTCATTTTAACATGACAGATTACTCTTTCCACCCCATTAATCTGAGAAGCAATAGAAGTGACCATTTCTAACTCCTCCTCAGACCTTGCTAAACCAAATATATATACTATATTGTTAACTGTAACAATAGTGTAATTTACCCATTTTATATCTCGCTTAATAAAAGTCCTAGCTTTAATCTGACTAGTAATTATAGCATCTTTAGTATATTGCACTAAGTCAAAATGATCACTTTTTTTATCTATTATCAATTCATTAATAACTTCACTAACTCCTGTTATATCCCAGACAAGTTCTACAGCTTTTAATGCCTCTTCTTTTTTGTCTATGGTTCCAGTAAGTAGCACCCTACCCTGTTCTACCTCAACCTTAATCTTAGTGTATAATTCCCTGAAATTATTTTTCATGAAAGAAGCTTTGATCTTCGTTGATATTTTTATGTCATCAATTGTTTCGGAAATTGATTGATCTTTTGCCGCTGCGATAGTAGAACTAGTTGTTGCAGTAAAAATTGCTGGAAAACATCCTGTGAGTATGAAAGATAAGATTATAATAATAAAGTTAATTCTATACATAACCCTCCTTACGTCTACGTAATATCCGCCCTTAAGATAAAGCTAACCCGTTAATGTTCTAGATAACATCTTCGTCATTGCGAGACCACGTAGTGGTCGTGGCAATCCATTTCTAATCAATGTTTGGATTGCTTCGTCGGGTCATGCCTCCTCGCAATGACACCTAGGATATCTAAAACTTATTCTGATTAGTTACAAAGCTTTCTAAATAATTTATTATAGTAAATTTTATAGTAAGCACAACTAATTTCTGCCAAGAAATTCTAATATAACAACCCGAATAGGCTTTTGATATTGTTATAACTCCTTAAATGTATGTCAGTGAGGAGCTGCTTTGTAACACCCCGTCATTGCGAGCGAACGTATGTGAGCGTGGCAATCCACATTCTGGTGTTATTGCGAGGAGGCGTAAGCTGACAAAGCAATCCATTCCTGACCATTTTTTGGATTGCCGCATCACCGCAAAGCGGCTTCTCGCAATGACGAAGTGTTACAGAGTAGCCTCCTCGCACAATGACGTATATACTTGGCTAGCTATATAAATCCTCTAAGCTCCATTTTGCTCTAGGGCAGAAATCGAGTGAGTTAGTAAGATTATTTTGCAGCCGTTCTAGCCCAGCATAAGCGATCATAGCAGCATTATCGGTGCATAAATGTGCTGGTGGTACTAAAAGTACATATCCTTGTTTTTCTGCTTGATGCTTAAGTATAATTTTCAAATAAGTATTAGCGGCAACTCCACCGGCAAGTACGCAAGTGTTTTGTAGTAATGCCGACTTACCGATAAATTCCTCATACATTTTAAAGCTATTAAGCATTTTTATTGACAAGATTTCTCCAACTACATATTGGAAACAGGCTGCTATATCATTAATTTCTTGACCACCTATAGGTTGTAATTTGGATATTAATATCCGTACTGCTGTCTTTAAACCTGAAAATGACATATCACAGCCAGCTTGATGAATAATAGGCTTTGGCAAAATATACTTAAATGGGTTGCCAAACTTTGCTCTTCTCTCAATTTCTACTCCCCCAGGGAAAGGTAAATTCAGCATTTTAGCTACTTTATCAAAGCATTCTCCTACCGAATCATCGATAGTTTGTCCTAAAATTTTATACTTACCCAACGCTTGAACAGCAACAAACTGGCAATGTCCTCCCGAAACCAACAGTAATAAATAAGGATACTCAGCCTTATTGGTTAATCTGGCAGTAAGTAAATGTCCTTCTAAATGGTTAACTGCAATAAATGGCTTTTTTAAAACGCTAGCAACTGTTCTGCCAAACATTGAGCCAACTATCACCCCACCTATCAAGCCAGGGCCGGAAGTAGCTGCGATTCCATCTATATTAGATAGTTCAAGATGAGTTTCATCCAAAACATACCTAACTGCTTTTTCTAAATTTTGCAAATGTGACCTAGCAGCGATTTCCGGCACCACCCCTTGAAAAGCCTTATGCTCTTGGTGTTGGGAAATAACAATATTTGATAAAATCTCTTTATCTGAGGTAACTATTGCTACGCCAGTATCATCACAACTTGATTCAATACCTAATATTTTAATTATTGTAATTTCTCCTTTAATAAATCATTCACTAGGTTAGGGTTTGCTTTTCCTTCAGTTTTTTTCATTACCTGTCCAACGAAAAAACCAAATAATTTATCTTTACCACTTCTATAAGAATCAACAGAGTCCGGGTTTTCCAACAATATTCTGTCAATTATAGCAGTTAGTATACCACTATCTGACACTTGCACTAAGTCTTTTTCTTCAATAATTTTTTCCGGTTCTTGTCCAGTTTCAAACATAGTTTCAAAAACTACTTTGGCAATTTTGCCGGAAATTACCCCATCTTCTATTAGCTTCACCATTTGAGCAAGCATTTTTGGGGTAATTTTACAGTCACTTAAGCTAATGGAATTTTTATTAAGCTGACCAAATAACTCACTAATAATCCAATTAGCAAGTATCTTTGGATTACATAAGCTAACTGCTGCTTCAAAATAACCTGCCACCTGTTCATCAATTACCAAAACTTCAGCATCATAAGCATTTAAACTATACTCTGTCATATATCTTTGAATTTTTGCATCCGGTAATTCTGGTAGCTCTTGAGCTAATTGTTCTATTAGCTCCTCAGATATAACTATTGGCAATAAATCTGGGTCAGGGAAATATCGATAATCATGAGCTTCTTCTTTTAGACGCATCGTTCTAGTCTCCCCAGTATCTCCATCAAATAATCTAGTTTCCTGTATTATTGTCTGCCCATCTTCAATTAAATTTACTTGCCTATTTGCTTCAAACTCTATTGCTCGCATGATATTACGAATCGAATTGATATTCTTGATCTCACACCTTGTGCCAAGTGGAGCCCCAGGAAGCCTAACCGAAATATTAGCATCACAACGTAATGAGCCTTTTTCCATATCACCATCACAACTTCCTATATATCTTAACAAAGTCCTGAGTTTACGAACAAATGCTGCTGCATCTTCCGGCGAATCAAGGTCTGGCTCAGTAACAATCTCCATTAATCCTACACCAGAACGGTTTAAATCAATGAAGCTATAATGAGCTGATTGATCATGAATGGACTTACCAGCATCTTGTTCTAAATGCAAACGATTAATTCTAATTCTTTTGGTTGTTTTCTGTTCAGTTACTATATCCAAATAGCCCTCTTGGACAATTGGATGATAAAATTGGGAAATTTGATAACCCTGCGGTAGATCAGGATAAAAGTAATTTTTACGATCAAATCTTGAATTAAGATTAATTTTCGCATTAAGTCCAAGACCAGTTTTAATTGCCTGATGAACACAATATTCATTTAACATTGGTAACATTCCAGGCATTGCTGCATCAATCAAAGATACTTGTGAATTAGGGGGAGCGGCAAATTCGTTAGAACTACCAGAGAAAAGTTTGGATTTTGAAGAAATTTGGGCATGTATCTCAACGCCTATCACATATTGCCATTTACCTGTATTACCAATAATATAAGCCATTTAAAATCTCTTTAAGTTTAGTATTAATATAACTTTTACCCAACATCATTAGCCGTCATTGCGAGGAAATCGTAAGCTGACGAAGAGCAATCCATATGATGAGCCTCATAGATTGCCACTCTCACGTACGTTCGCTCGCAATGACGTATGTGAATTTGGTACAATGCTAATCGGATTAACTGCACATAAGTGTTTATCATATTTTCAATAAAAATTGTAGTTTTTTATAATTTTTATTTTCTGGAGGATAACGAAGCAGTTTACAAAAAATATTGAAATTTAATTACTTTTTCTCTTAGTGGAAGAAAGTTTTGATATACACTGTAAATCACTTGAATAATTTAGATTTTGCAAAAATATCATAAATTACAGAAAAGTTACTAATTATTGTCTATATTTTAAGAAAAAGTGTTTAATATTACTTGATTATTACTTACAAATCTGTCTTAATTTAAATAATAGGTTCCTTGTATAGCTTTATTGAAAGAGAAATTTGGAAAAAAAATTAAGCAAAGAACTTCCACTAATAAAATAATTTAGTATGATTTTTTGCTTAATTTTGACAACAAAATTACCTTACAATTAGTAAAGTTATGCAAAAATCTGTTACTAAATAATAATTATAATGAATATATGAGAGGATATTATGTCTAAGACCCAAAATGAGAACAATGATAGCGTAGACTCAGATTCTATAACATTCAAAATAGAAGGCTTGATTAACAGGCTTAATCGTCTCCAAAAGATTGGTGATATAGCTATAGTTAACACCCCTCTAGACAACTATTCAGACGCCCTGAAGGAATATAACGCACTTAAGTACAAGGCAACACACACCAAGCAATTTTCATCCCCTGCTGACAAAGCCGCATTTTTGTCTGACTTAAACAAGTGTCAAGCCATTATTGCCTTCCGAGCAGGTCAAGACGCAAGTACATATTTAAAGGCGTGGGAGAAAAATACTAGTACTAATGCAGATGACTTTATGACAGGGCTACAAACAATCCTTGAAGGTCGTATTAAATTTCTTCAAGAAAATGGCAATATAACAAAATTTAATGAGCCTCTTGATTCATCGGAATATAAATCAAGTAGGAGCATATATGATAGTTTAGTTAAAACTATCAAGGACTATTCGCTTTCAGATAAGATCAAAACAAAACTATCTTTTGACTTAAACAAGTGTCAAGCTATTAGTGCTGTCCGAGTAGGTAAGAAGGAAGATGTACTTAAATACTTATTAGATATGCGTACAGCAGATAGGCTTAACACAGATAAATTTATATTGGAACTAGAACCATCAGCTAAAAAATATGCAGAAATGAAGAAAAATGGACAAATTGTTAACGATGAATATCTTGAACTATACAGCTATTTACAAGAAACTGTTCGGACAAAAGTGGAATCACATTTAAAAAATAAAAAATATACAGAGGCTTATAATGAGACGATGTATTTACGGGAAAAGGGCAATAGTCTTAAGGTATTTAAGTTATACTTAAACTGTATAGAAGAAGATGACTCCTTTGAGAGTTTACAAAACAAAGCAGATGCATACATAAAAGCTTTTAATGAGTTTAAATTAAAAATTTCTTCATCCCAAATTCCTGAAGGTAATAAAACTATTTCTGGTATGTATAAAGATTTACAAACTGCATTGCAAAATATATCTGATAAAATTGTATTTACTAAAAATACTGAAAATACTAAAAGTGCTGATTATATACTCAAGAATAACTGCAATACTCTTGCTGCAGAAGCTGGGACTCTTGCTGAACAATATACCCCTAAACAAAAACAGGAAGAGGCACAGGAAAAGGCACAGGTATCTCCAACTGTTACTTTAACTCCGGCACAACAAAAAGTACAAAAAGAACTTAAGGTACTGGAAAAGGCAAAAGTAAAACTTGGTGCGAAACTTGTTAATACTCAAGCTAAGGCTGAAGTAATCAATGTAGAAACCCAATTTAACACTGAACTAGAAGCCGCAACAGCTAAACTTACGGCTGAACTCGCAGCTCAAAAAAATCAACAACTAGCCCAAATCGAAGATGAAAAAACTAAACAACTAGCGACATTACACGATCAAGGTCCATATAAAGCCAGTGCTCCTCTTCTTTCAGATTTGCCTCCATATGAGTCTGTTGTCACGAATCCTGTCTCCAATAAGCCTGTCTCCAATAGCAACCTATATCCGGATCCTTTTAAAGTAGCAGCCGATATCGCCGCCATTGAGACTGCTGCCGCTGAGGTTCTTAAAACAACTATACTAGAAAATGTAAAGGAGTTTATTACTTCAAGCAAAACAGATACTATGAAGCAAATTATAGTAGATTGTGATAATGCTATTAAGAAAGGTATTAATGTATATGAAACCGTTAATGATGTAAAAACTTTGGAGGTCTTAGCTTCTGGATTTTTATCTTTAAACAACCAAGAAAAAGCTGAAGAAATTTGTGGTAAAATTGCTACAATATCTCCAGAGGCATATAGTGGCATTAGGGATAATAAAGTTTTGAGTTTATTAGCTAAGAAATATAGTGAACTAGAGCTTTATAATAGTTGTATTGAATCTTGTAAAAATTTAAGGGCAACTTCTGAAGAGAATTATCAGTTATTAAAAACAATAGCAGAAAAAACAACAGATACAGATATACAGCTTGCTGCTCTTACTGCTGCTAAAAGTAAAACGGACAACCTTAAACAGCAAGCTGAACTCTTTCTATCTAAAGGTAAGATTCTCTTGTCTTTAGGAAAGAAGGAGCAAGCTTCAAATGAGTTTGGGGAGGCTGCTGCTTATAATCATGATATATATAAAGATGTTGCTGAGGAAACTTTAAAGTCCCTATATGAATCAGGTAATCATGAAGTAGGGTATTGGTACTTATCTAAGACACACAATTTTAACCATAAGAATCCAAGCATTGCTAAAAAATTAGTAGAATTTTCCCACTATGTGAACTTAGTCCACGGTGTTCAAGGAGAGGTAGCATGTTTTATAAAAGCTTACCTTTGTGCACCCAATGCAGCTGCATTAGTAAAAGTTCAAAATGATTTATCTATAATGACCTCCATACCTTACGCAGCTGACTATTACAAAAATTATTGTGCAGCTCGTGACACAGCCCAGATAGAGACGTATCTCCAAGGTATTGTTCCGGTGATTGATGAGCATATGTAGAAAAACAGCTATGTCATCCCACCTAGGCGGGAATGATGCTTAGTCGGCTATACCTCCTCGCAATGACGATTTTAGCTTCCAACGTCATTGATAAAATTTTAAAGCAGATAGATGCGAGACTACGTAGTAGTCGAAGCAATCCATAAAAACAACAAAAAAAATGGATTGCTTCGTTGGCTCATGTCTCCTCGTAATGACACGGTTATTTTTCCGTAACTTTTAAACTGCCATGATGCCCTCTAAAACCTTTCTACCTTCTAACTTTTGACAGTTGTGGGGTATGTGTAAGGTAAGTAAATAAATACAAAAAAAAAAGAATAAAATGAATAAATATTTTATAATATTAATGTTATTAATAATACCGCATACTTCATTTGCTCAACAACAAATATCTAATTTTGTGACACCAGTTAGTTATTTTGTCAACCATGTCAAACAACTAAATCTACTCAAGAATAATTTAACTAAATACAGACAAACAAGCATAGTAGGCACCAGTGGTATGGGGAAAACACAACTTACTAGAATGTATTGTTATGAGAATCAAAATAATTAAAAACTTATTTGGTTTATTGACTGTAATTTAGATATTAATGAAGAGTTGCTAAAGCTAGCAAAAGCTATTAATAGTACTGATAAATCTAATCTAATATTATCAGAAGATATAACATTAATACGAAAAGAAATAATGAACTATTTATTGAATCAAGATAAATGGTTGTTGGTATTCGATAACTTAAAGATAAGTGAAAATAAAAAAGTTCAATAGTTCGTTGATTGGGAACATAATGGACAGGTTATATTTTGTTCCCAAGATAGTGAAATATTACCTAATATAATCAAAATGACTGTCTTTGAAAAAAGTGAAGCCATTATTCTAGCTAATAATCTTCTAGAAAATAACGATATCAAATTAGCAAAATTCTTGAGCAAAGAATTTGCTGGTTATCCTATCATGATAGTACAAGGTGCACAATTATTAAACAATGTACAAGGTTTAGGTAAAAAAGAGTATAAGGAAAAGATACACCAATCAACAGACAAAATTAAATTAAATATTACATTAGTTATCAATGAGTTAAAGCCAAGTGCTAAAAAATTACTAAATAGAATAGCCTTAATAAATAATCAAGGTTTCTCGAAAGAACTTTTAAAAATTATTACGGATAATCAAAATACTCTTGATGATGATCTCTATCAATTATCTAAATTTGCTTTAATATCTAACATTGAGCTACATGAAATTAATCCGATCTTTGAAATGCACGATGTTATTGCTCAGAAAATATCTGAGAGTGCTAGTAATAATAAAGCCTATTTAGAAGATATCATTACTAAATTAGTTGGATATGTGCCAAAGAGTGTAATAAAATCCCGTATTTTTAGAAGCGCTAAAACTATGGAAGAAAATTTTGAAATAATTTTAAGAAATTCAAAAAAATATAATTTAAGTATATATAAACTTATGCAACTTAATAGTCAATTGGCAACTCAATATAATAATTCTCTTAATTATTATAAGCTAGAGAAAAATATTCAGTGGTTTAATAAAATTAATCAACAAGGAAAATTTAAATTATGGTTAATGAGCAATGACGAGAAATATACATATCTAAAATATATGCAAAAAATAGGTGCGTATTATGCGAATTATCTTAACTATAGGATGGCAATAAAATATTTTATAAAAGCGAAAGAAATATTTTATAATAGTAATGTAAAAGGTTATGAAGCTTCAAAATGGACTTTATTCTATAATATAATGATATCTAATCTTGCATTAGGACGGGTTCAAGAAGCAGAAAAAGATATTCAAATTATAGAACAAATGTTTAATGAAGGTTTAATAGATAAAAGTGATTTAGGTTGTATACATCATGGTAAGTCAAGGTTATTCTTAGTACAAGGAAAATATACTGAATCATTAGAACAAAATAATAAAGCTATAGAAACATTTATTAAAAGTGGATTAGATACTGATGACCTAATTCTTATGTATACTTATATAGCTAAAGCATTAATATTGAATTATCTTAAAGAATACCCAAAAGCATATGCTCAACTTAAACAAGTATATAATTTGTTTAAAACTTACAAAATACAGTCTCTTGAAATACTTGGTACTATTTATGCCGAGATGGCAAGAAGTGAATTAGGACTGAATAACCTAGACCAAGCCTCATATCATGTTAAACAGGCTATCTCTATATTTTTAACCGATGAGCGTAGAAATCCTAAAGATGCAGATTATTCAGAAGATATAGGTCTAGCACTGAGCTACGTAATACAAGGTAATATTTTGTTTGCTCAAGATAAGATAAAAGAAGCAATAGAATCATATAATAAAGCTTACAGCATATATTATTATGTATATAGAGATAATCGTAAAAATGTGGCACAAGTTAGTGAGTTGTATAGTCAAGGAGCTAAAGCATCATGTAAAGCAAGAAACTTATTTAGTTATAAATTTTTTGGTAAGTCTCAAGTGAAGGAGTTTGGGATAAATCATCCTAATACTGTATCTATGTTCAAGTATTGTAAAAAATATAATATGGGTTTATGGGCAGAAGAACAGTAAAAGCGGCTCCTCGCAATGACATTTTATACTTTAAATTTTGTTCACAGAGCCTAGTCTCAGTACTAACATCAAAGATTTTTAGCCCTTTATTTCCCAAGTAGTTTTTTTTGTAAATTACCAAATTTTGAATGCTGACTATCATAGTGAAGATGAACATTGCCAACAGGACCATTACGATGTTTCGCTATTATAATATCCGCAACATTATATACTTGATTTAACTTACTTAACCACTCTGCATGTTTTGCATCACCCGCCGAAGGTTCTTTACGGGTTAAGTAATATTCTTCCCGATAAATAAACATTACTATATCAGAATCTTGTTCAATAGACCCAGATTCCCGTAAGTCCGACAACATCGGCTTTTTATCTTCTCTAAGTTCGACAGCTCTAGATAATTGTGATAAAGCAATTACAGGAATATTTAATTCTTTGGCTATAGCTTTTAACCCTTGAGTAATTTCTGAAATTTCATTTACCCTATTCTCTGATTTGTTTATTCCTCTAATTAACTGCAGATAATCTATAAATAATATACCAAGATTATGCTTACGCTTCATTTTTCTAGCCCTAGTACGAATAGCAGCAATAGATAAAGCCGGTGTATCATCAATAAAAAATGGTAGGTCAGAAAGGGTTGTAACTTCTCTGCGTAATCGATTATAATTCTCTTCCGTCACATGACCTGACCGAAGAGCAGATGAATTAATTTCAGTATGCATTGACAGAATACGAGTAGTAAGTTGCTCAGATGACATTTCAAGAGAGAAGAATCCTACTGATTGACCTTCTGTTTCTTGTTCATTATTTTTTTGCTGTAGAACTTTACAACTATTTACTGCAAGATTTATAGCAAAAGCTGTTTTCCCCATTGATGGACGCCCAGCAATAATAACTAAATCTGAGTTATGAAAACCTGATAATTTTTCATCTAAATCAATTAAGCCGGTAGAAATACCTATTACATGATTAGAATTCTTCATTGCCCTGTTAATACTGGCAAGAGACTCTGAGAGAGATAGCCCAATTTTAACAAAGCTCTTATCATTCACTCCTTCACTAGCAAGGTTATAAAGCTTACCTTCTGCATGTTCTATTTGCTGACTTGAATCATATTCTAAAGAAGCATCATAAGCATTATTAACTACCTCTTCCCCTATCTGAATTAAATTACGCCTTATTGCCAAATCATAGATTATTTTTCCATAATCTAGAGGATTAATTACCATCATTGACAGAGTGACTAATTTATTTAAATAGTCACTACCACCTAATTGCTGAAATAATTCATCTTTTTCTAACATGCTTCTAAGCGTTATTGGAGTAGCGATTAAGCCTTTTTCTGTGATAACTTCAATAGAATTATAGATTTTTTGATGTAGTGGCTCAAAAAAATGATTTGGTCTTAGGAATTCTGAAACAATATTGTAGTAATCATGGTTAACTAAAATCGCTCCTATTAACATTTGCTCAGCTTGAACGTTTTCCGGTAAAGTTCGAGCAACAGGCATGACTATACCTGACTCATTCGAGCCGCTTAACTTATCTGCTTTATCAATCGCTTTACTGCGAGCCATAATTTTTTCTTATGTTTAGGTCTAATTATTTAAAAACTTTTCTGCTTCTAAAGCTGCCATACACCCAGTACCAGCAGCAGTAACTGCTTGTCTAAAAATTTTATCTTGTACATCTCCAGCGGCAAAAACACCTTTAATACTGGTTTCCGTTGAATTTGGTTTAGTAATAATATAATTATCACTATCTATATCTAGTTGTCCTTTGAACAAACTAGTATTTGGCATATGTCCAATCGCTATGAATATACCAGTACAGTCAATTGAGCTAACCTCACCTGTTTGGGTATTTTCTAGCCTAGCTGAGCTAACTGATTTAGGATTATCAGTACCGATAACTTCAATCAGCTTATGATTCCAAACGACAGATATTTTAGGATTTTTAAATAATCTGTCTTGTAAAATTTTCTCGGCTCTAAAACTATCCCCACGATGCACAATAGTCACCTGACATGCATGATTGGTTAAATATAACGCCTCTTCAACAGCACTATTACCTCCACCAATAACTAATACGTGCTGATTTTTAAAAAAGAAACCATCGCAAGTGGCACAAGCTGAGACCCCATATCCTTTGAATTGTCCTTCGGAAGGAATATTAAGCCATTTGGCTTCCGCCCCGGTACATATTATAAGACTATCCGCCCAGTAAATTATACCAGATCCAGTGGTCACCACTAAGGGTTTTTTTGATAAATCTACCTTTTCTACATAATCGTAGATAATTTCTGCCCCAACATTTTTTGCCTGCTGAGTCATTTGCTCCATTAACCAAGGACCTTGAACCGGATCAGCAAAACCTGGATAATTTTCAACATCTGTCGTAATGGTTAGCTGTCCGCCTGGCTGCATACCATGTAATAATATCGGATTTAGTGCTGCCCTAGCTGTATAGATTGCCGCACTTAAGCCAGCAGGACCTGAACCTATAATAAGTACTTTAGTAGAAATAGTCATAATTAATATCCTTGTCAAAAATCATTTAGCCACGTCATTTAGCCAAGCCATCTAACCAGAATTTTATATAGTTAATTTGATCACTAGTCATTAACGAAGGTACATGACCAGCATAATCAACAACAAAAAGTTCCAGCTCTTTATTTTTTTTCATTTGTTCAATAGTAGATTGTTGTAAAATATCAGACTTAGCTCCATGGATAACCAATAATTTACAAATAATTTTATTCCATATAGCCCACATATCAACATTTTTTTGCTTACTCGCATTAGCACTCATACCATGTACTATGTCAGGATCATAATTCATTTTATATTTTCCATCTTGAGTCTTTATAAAACTATATTTGGTAAGATAATCCCAATCTTCCTCACTACTAATACCAAATTGGCTATATATTAGCTTTAAATGTTGCTTGGCACTAGCTAAATCAACAAATAATGGTACTTGGCCTGCATATAGACCAATTTTAACTAAAGGGGATGACGGAATAAAAGGACCTATATCATTGATAATCATGGCTTTGATAAGTTTGTTATATCGACTAGCTAGAACCATACCAATTATTCCGCCCATGGAACTACCAAGCCAAATACAGTTCTTAATAGCTAACTTCCTTAGAAAAAGTACTGTATCTTTTATATATACTGGATAGTTATAATGCTCTTTCTTTTTAAAAACATCACTATTTCCACGCCCTGGATAATCTATAGCAATTACTCGAAATTTATCACTTAATGCCATAGCAATTTTATCAAAATCATGAGCATTTCTAGTCAAGCCATGGGCACAGACTATGACATTTTTATTATTAGGGTTGCCAAATTCAAGATAAGCCAGCTTATGAGATGGGATATATTGTGAGCCAAACCAATTAATATACGGTCCAACTTGGATGAATTTTTGTATCATTTCATTTCTAATTTTTTTACGTCATTGCGAGCCACCGTAGGTGGCGTGGCAATCCATTGACTTCTAAGTTTTCCTTGGATTGCTTCGTCGACCTAAGGTCTCCTCGCAATGACGGTTTCTCAATTGACGAAGCAATCAATTTTTAATCACTTTCTTATATTTAAATAATTAATTCAAATCGCTTAAAAATATACTTACCATAAATGGTATATATATTACACTAAAAATTAGTGAAAGAAATACTGTAGTAGCAACTTTTTCTGGATGGAATTTTTGTAGACTTGCTATAACAATCAGATTGGCTGCCATAGGGGCAGTGGCAAGAAGCCTAAAAGCATTGTAATAATTCTCATCATACCATCCTAAAACAAATTTATCTAAAAGGATAAATAAGTTAATTCCTATTGGATAAAATAGAAATTTTGCCATAAAAGTGGCAACAGTAAACTTTATGTCTATTTCAAATTTTTGCAAAGTTGAAAGAGCTAAACCAACCATAACCATACCAAGTATAGAAAATGACCCTCGCATATTATATATAAAATCATCTAAAAAATCAGGTAAAGTAAAGCCAGCGAAACTAAATAAACAACCAAGTAAAAAACCATTTAAAATTGGTAGCTTTACAACTTTCAAGATACTTTCACTACTATTGGCAAAACTTCTGGCACAAATATAAAATCCCACAGAGCATTCAAAAATATTTACACCTATAACTGCCATCATATAGATACTTAAAACATAATCATCAAAGAGAGCAGCAGCTATTGGTAGCATAAAATAACCACCATTAGCGGTACCGGCAGATAATGCTATAATGTTTCGTGTATGATCAAACCAATATCGTCCAAAAAAATAGTAGGAAAATATTGATAAGGAAGTAGCAATAAAAAAAATAACTACAGTAACGCTTAATGATGATAAAGTTAAAGTAGTACTGGCAGGAATAGCAAAAAAAACAATAGGAGATATAAAATAGAATAACAACGAAGCTATACTATCTCTTTCAACTTTAGAATATCTTCCTGCTAGGAAACCAATTACTACGCTCAGTAAGACAGAAATGGTTTTAAAAAAAACTATACTAAACATTGCCATGCAATAAAGCCAGAATATATAAGATTCCTGTTTTAGTCAACCTTTGAGAAAATAGCAATTTTATTTTACAATTAATATAAATAAAGTGTCTTTATTCACCTAATTCTTGTATTGCAAGACACAGATCTGCTAATTGAGTTCTATATTTTTGCTTACTAAGGTAGCGACCATTTAGTTTAAGATTTTCAAAATCTTTGTTACTGGTCGGTAAATGTTGACAAATCTTTACTAATTCCTCATCACTAATAAAATGTCTCCTTGGTAAATCTATGGTACTTGCTTGTTCTTCCCGATAAGCTGCCATAATTTTCATTTTATTAATAAAAAACTCTGAATGATTATAGAATCTGACTTTTTGCCAAGCCTTTTGTGTATCAACAATATAATTTTTAATATTAAGCAAAGATTTTATTTGTTCGTCATATTCATTTTGCAGATTATTATCTTGGATTATTGATTGTAATATTTTGTAAATCGGTTCTAAATATTCAACATCTTTAATAGCATAATCTAGCAGATTAGTACTAAGGGGGCGTTTTAACCAATCAGATCTTTGGTAAGTTTTATCAATATGAACGAAGCAAATTTTACTGCATATATCCGAATAACTTAAATGTTTACCAAAATCACAAATACCAGCAGCAATTTGTATGTCAAAAACATTTCTTGGCAATTTCTTAAATAAATGATAAAATATCTCAAAATCCTCTCTAGGAGCGTGAACTATTTTAAGAATTTTCTCGTTCAAAAATATTTCGTTAAGAGGCAAAAGATCCAAATCACATAAAGTGTCAATTATCACTTTGTGACTACTAGTCATGATTTGTATTATGCTAAGCTGAGCAAAATAAGTATTCTTACGCAAAAATTCAGTATCAACACTTATAGTCTTACAATCCAATAACTGCCGACAAAATTCGTTTAATATTTTTTGATTATCAATAATCAGCATTTTTGAAGTATTAGTAATTAAATTGCTCCTAATCTAACGGATTTAGCCATACGCTCATGGTTATAGTAAAAATAGCTTAACAGTTTTACAGCACTTTGTCAAATAATGGAATCCTTAAGAAAGTTCAGACTATCAAATGTACTTCTTAATATGGGAATGTAAGATCTAATATTATTATAAATTTTATAGTCTTGTACTTTCATTTGTTATCCATTCGAGATATATTTTAATTTTCGTAATGACTCCACATTCTGAGTACTTTTACTATTTGCATATTCTCATCTATAGTAAAGGCAGTTGAGTTATGTTAGTGATTGTGATAATATAAAATGAAAAATGTCAACTAGCCCATACAGTATAGATTTAAGAGAAAAAGTAATAAAATATCTAGAAGCAGGAAATAGTCAAAGGTCAGCATCTAGAGTTTTTCAATTGAGCCCTACAACAGTAAATACATGGCATGTAAGGTATAAGAAAGAAGGTCATTATCAAGCAAGGAAGTATAAAGGAGCAAAGCCTAGTATAGAAATGGATGATTTTATCAAGTATGTAGAAGAAAATCCTAATAGCAAAACGGAAGATATTGGTAAGAAATTTGGGATAAGCGCTAGTGGGGCAAGATATTGGCTAAGACAATTGGGATTTAGTTATAAAAAAAAGCCTTTACCTATGTGGAAGCTAATGCTGAAAAGCGATGTAAGTATTTAGAAGATATCAAAGATCTAGCTACAGATGCGCTTGTGTATATAGATGAGAGCGGAATAGAGATGAACATTACCCAAGATAGAGGTTGGGGAAAGAAAGGTCAAACACTACAAGCAAAGAAGAGTGGGAAGTATTACCAAAGGACGAATATTATAGCAGGTTTGGTAGGTAATAAATCTATAGCCCCTTTTGTATTCAATGGCACCTGTAATACCGAACTATTTAATAATTGGGTAGAGCAATTTTTGATAAAAGAGCTTATAGCTGGTCAAGTTGTGATTTTAGACAATGCTGCTTTTCATAAGTCTAAGAAGACTAAAGATTTAATAGAATCAGTAGGATGTAGGGTAATATTTTTACCACCTTACTCTCCTGACCTAAATCCAATAGAGAAATTTTGGGCTAATATGAAAAGGTGGATTAAACAAAAAATCGGGCTTTCACAAGAATTATATAACACCATTTGTGCATTCTTTGCTGTAACATAACTTAACTGCTTTTACTATATCTCATAAACTAACCGATGTTGTAAATTAATTCTTCTCGAATATTTATTTACTAGATCCCCCAACAATTTTTTATAAGGCGGGGATATTTGCAAAGGATTAACACTTAGTATTTGGCATAATTTCCTTGCTTTATCTTCTAAATTAGCCGCTTTTAATTTTGCAATATCTTTTTGGGCAGCTTTAGATAACACTACCTTATATTGTACTAAATCTACCATTCTACTTCAGTATAATCTTTGCATTCTTCTATAGGCTCTCTACTAGCTTGTAAAATAGACTCTCTCATATTAGGAATTGATAACAAATATAAAGTTTCTTGCATAGAAGCATAATCTTCTTCCGATAATATCACAGCATTATTACGTTTTCCTTTTATATATATGGGTTCATGCGTTTTGTGAATTTCATCAATTAGTTTAAATAATTTCGATCTTGCAATAGTTGCTGAATAAATAAACATAGTAGATACCTCATAGAATATAAATACTAGAAAGTACCACTTTACGTACACACTGTAAAGGCAATTTTTTATTGAGAGTTCACGGAAAAAAGCTGAAGTACAAAACGTCATTGCGAGACCATGTAATGGTCGAAGTAATCCATTATTCTTGGATTGCATCAATGCTACTAAAGTAGCTCCTCGCTAACAGACGTCTTGTACTTTAACTTTTTTCCGTAAACTCTCACTATTATAAAATATTCTGCTTCGAATTATTAGTCTTTAATTTTAATTCATCAAGGTTGAACGTTATATTGATAATGGCACCACCTTCTAACCTATTTGCTAACTCTAGTGTTGCACAATGATCTTGTGCTATTTTTTTGATAATAGCCAATCCCAAACCTGTTCCCTTAGATCTAGTTGTTATATAAGGTTCTGTAGCTCTATCAATTAAATTTTCTTGAAAACCTACCCCATTATCATCTACTGTAATAATAATCTGATGGTCAGATTTAGCTATAGAAACAATAATAACCCCTTGTTGTAACTTAGTAATCCCTATAGATTCTTCGGCATTCTTTAATAAATTAACCATAATTTGATTAATTTGAGTTGTGTCACAAATAAAATCTATATGCTGATCAGTTGTGATAAATTTATATAATATTTTATCATTAATTAATTTTCGGGATTCAACCATATTTTTTATCAGAATTACTAGATCACAATCCGTAAATACTGGAGCTGGTAATCTTGCAAAATTAACAAATTCAGAGACAATCTTCTTAATATCATCAGTATGACGTACAATCATCTGTATGTATTTATTAAACTCTGCTTTATCTTCAACTTGATTACCGAATTTTCTAAATAATCTTTCGGAGGCAAGGTGAATGGGGGTCAAAGGGTTCTTGATCTCATGAGCTACTTTCCTTGCAACATCAGACCAAGCAAGTGCACGCTGAGCTATAACTAAATCTCTTTGTTGACGATCAATCTGTTTAACCATCCTATTAAAAACTGAAGATAAAACGCTTATTTCATCTTTATTAATAACATCTTCTGGCACTTGGATAGTTAAGTCACCGTCTTTAACTTTTTCAGCAGCAATTACTAATTTCCTAATAGGGGTTACTATTTTTATAGCAAAGATCATCCCCCAACTTATTGCAGCTAATAGTAATAATAAAGCAATAAAAATAAATACTATAGAAAATTTGATCTGCATACTGGATATATGTTTTTTAAGACGATAATATTCTTCAGCTGCACCACTAGTTTTATTAATATGATCGGTAATTTTAGCATCAATCAACCTACCTACCAACAAATATATATCATTCTGATCCTTAAGTTTTATAAGCATTCGAATCTTTGTTGGATCCGATTTTATCTCAACAATTTCTCCTATCTCAGCTCTTTTCATTAAATGAGCTGGAATAGTAGCAAATGAAGTTGCAAAGCTTAAGAATGTGTTAGCAATAACAGTATTAGTAGGTTTATGTAAAACTATAACTTCATCAAGAGAACGCATCTCAGCTTCAGAATTTAATGTATCATTAAATAAAATGGGGTTATGTATCAAGTCATAATACATTTCATTTAAATCATAAGCGACAGATAACGTCGTTTCTCGCAATTGTAGTTTATGTTCATTGATATAAGATTCTGCTACTATTATCGATTGATCAAGCACAGCAGAAATCTTTTTATCGAACCACGATTGAATACCAAAGTTAAAAAAATATGCTGAAAATACTGAAACAATAATCGTTGGAATTGTAGCAACCAAACTAAAAGCAATGATGATACGATTTTGCAATTTTGAAGATTTCTCAACATCTCCTTTATCAACAAAATCTCGTAAAAATTTACGAGCTAATAAAATGCCTAAAAGTAAGAATATAGTAAGATCTACTAATATCAGCCCGATAACTCTACTTGGGTCTGGACCAAGAGACTTTGGCTCAATTGAAATCACATAATAAGTTGAGCAAGCCAATATGACGGCTACAATTATTAGAACAAATAGTAATTTACCGCTATCACAATATTTCCTAAGATTTTGATAAAAGTGATTCAACATTTTTAACCTAAACGAACTCTAGTAATACTTGACCACTAACCACCAGCTCCTTTTCATTAACTAGGATTTTAGCAATTTTCCCATTACGCTCAGCAACAAGTATATTTTCCATTTTCATAGCAGTTAAAACCATAATCTCTTGACCAACAATTACCTCACTACCTTCTTGAACCCTAATTGCAATAATTTGTCCTGCAAGCGGAGCTTGCAATTCTGTTTGCTCTTCTTGGATATTTTTGGTAATCATCAACGCTTCTAGTTCAGACATCCTTGGAGAACGGACATAAGCTTTAACAGTAATGCCTGAATGCGATAACATATAACCTGTTACGATATTTTGAATTTTTATATTGGCTTTTCTACCATTTACAATACAGGAAAAGAGTCTACTACCTAAGTTCCAATTACTACGTATGTAGATTCTATCATTTTCTTGTCTTATATTATAACCATAATCTACTGGTGTAATTAAAACTGGAAATAGTTTATCATCAATTGATACAACCCATCTAGTGCCAATTTTATGAGTTTGATCGATTATTTGACCAGAAATTAATGAGGCACGTTTTTGCTCGGTAATATAAACAAAAATGGCTGTAGCGAGGAATATTTTAGTAATTTCAGAAGTTAAACTTGCTCCAGAAAAACCATCTGGATATTCTTCTTCGATAAACGCGGTATTTATATCACCTGCTATAAAGCGAGGATGTGATATTACCGCTTCCAAAAAACTAATATTATGAGAAATGCCTTGTATTATGTAAGAACTTAAAGCAGAACGCATAACTTCAATAGCTTGCTTTCTAGTTTCTCCATAAGTACAAAGTTTGGCAATCATTGGATCATAAAACATACTGACTTCTCCTCCAAGCCCTAAACCAGTATCCACACGAATATTAGCATTTTTTGGCGGTTCTGAATATTCAGTAATTCTACCACTAGATGGCAAAAATCCACGCATTGGGTTTTCTGCACAAATTCTCGATTCAAATGCATGCCCCTTTAATTTTATATCTTCTTGAGAAAATGATAATTTTTCACCAGCCGCTATTTTTATCATCTCTTCTACTATATCAATACCAGTTATCAGCTCAGTTACTGGATGCTCAACTTGTAGTCTAGTATTCATTTCAAGAAAATAAAAATTCTTATCTAAATCAACTATAAATTCAACTGTACCGGCAGAGTAATAACCTACTTTACTAGATAAAGCTATGGTTTCTTTATACATTTTTTGTCGTATTTCCTCAGTAATAAAGGAACTTGGGGCTTCTTCAATCACTTTTTGATGATAACGCTGAATTGAACATTCTCGCTCACCAAGACAAACACTATTACCATACTGATCAGCTAATAATTGAATCTCAATATGCCTTGGGGACTTAATTAATTTCTCAATGAATAATCTACCATCACTAAAATTATTTACTGCCTCAAGCTTAGCTGATTCAAAGGCATTAGCCATTTCTTCAGAGTTTTTCACCACTCTCATTCCACGACCGCCACCGCCAGCTGTTGCCTTAACTATAATAGGGAAACCTATTCCTTCTGCAATTTCTATTGCCTGATTTATACTGCTGATAGTACCCATATAACCAGGAACTGTGCTAACTCCTGCTTCTACAGCGATTTTTTTTGCTTCAATCTTATCGCCCATTTTCTTAATGGCAGAAGCATTTGGACCTATTAAGGCAACCCCTTCCCTTTTTAAAATATTTGCAAAATTTGAATTTTCCGATAGAAACCCATATCCTGGATGCACCGCCGAAGCTCCACTCGCTCTAATAGCATTTATAATATTTTTAATCGACAAATAACTTTCAGTAGCAGGGGAATTGCCAATATAATAAGCTTCATCAGCATATTGTACATGCATTGAATGTGTATCGGTTTCAGAATATACTGCAACTGATGTAATACCCATCTTTTTTAGTGTTCGCATTATTCTTAAAGCTATTTCACCACGATTGGCGATTAAAATTTTATCAAATAATGGTTTAGTCATAAAATCTCGTACTTAAATAATAATATTAGACATTATACCAGATGTCCTGCTCCTCACTAATAGATAATTAGAGATAATTTCACTAATTTTTATATAGCTAACCCGATTAGCATTCTTGGTCAAATTTTAAAATAGAAGACTATGCTAAAGCGGTAAGTTATCATGTTTCTTCCATGGTAACTGTACTTTCTTGTGTTGAAGAAAGTTTAGTGCTTTACATATACGCCATCTAGTGTTTTGAGGCTTGATAATATCGTCTAGATACCCTCTAGATGCTGCAACGAAAGGAGAAGTAACAGTATCTTTATACTCCTGAATCTTTTGTTTTTTTGATTCTGGATCTTTACATTCTGCTTTAAATATTATTTCAGCAGCCCCTTCAGCTCCAAGTACCGCAATTTCCGAGTTAAACCACGCATAATTGACATCACCACGAAGATGCTTTGAGTTCATTACGATATAAGCACCACCATAAGCTTTCCTAGTAATTATGGTAATTTTCGGTACAGTTGCTTCAGCGTACGCATATAATAATTTCGCACCATGTTTAATAATACCGTTATGCTCCTGAGCAATACCAGGTAAGAAGCCTGGAACATCAACTAAAGTCACTATCGGAATATTAAATGCATCACAAAAACGTACAAATCTTGCTGCTTTTCTTGATGCGTTAATATCCAAACAGCCAGCTAAATGTAATGGTTGATTCGCAACAAATCCTATAGACCTTCCTTCCATATAACCAAAGCCAATTATAATGTTTTTAGCAAAATCTGGTTGTAACTCAAAAAAATCTCCTTCATCCACAATACGCTCAATTAACTCTTTCATATCGTAAGCTTTGTTTGGAATAGTTGGGACTAAGGTATTTAAAGACATATCAACTCGATCAGCTGGATCTTCGGTACGACGATATGGTAGTGGGCTACGATTTGATAGAGGTAAAAAATTAAAAAATCTTCTAGTTTCTAGAAGTAGCTCTATATCATTTTTAAAAGCAAAGTCAGCAACACCACTCTTGGTAGTATGCATCTTTGCACCACCAAGTTGTTCTTGACTTACTTCTTCACCTGTAACAGTCTTAACTACCTCCGGTCCGGTTACAAACATATAAGAAGTATTTTTAACCATGAAGATAAAGTCTGTTAAGGCAGGAGAATAAACAGCTCCTCCAGCACAAGGTCCCATAATTAAGGTGATTTGTGGAATAATACCAGAAGCAATTACATTGCGTTGGAATAATTCACCATAACCACCAAGACCATCAACTCCTTCCTGGATTCTTGCTCCTCCCGAATCATTTATCCCAATAACTGGTGCTCCTACTGCCAAAGCAGAATCGAGTATAGAGCATATTTTTTTAGCATGATACTCACCAAGAGAACCACCTAATACCGTAAAATCTTGGCTATACACAAAAACTAACCTACCATTTATGGTGCCATGTCCAGTTATTATACCGTCCCCTAGGAATTTTTTTTCTTCCATTCCAAAATTACTACATCTATGTTCAACGAACATTCCTGTTTCTTCAAAACTCTCGGGGTCTAGCAACACTTCTATTCTTTCTCTGGCAGTGAGCTTACCTTTCTTATGTTGTAAGGTAATTCTTTCTTCTCCCCCCCCTTGACGGGCATTATTACGCTTTTCATCAAGTGAATCAGAAGAATTTGCAATATGTTGACTCATATATGGCTATTATAGTTCATTATAATCATAACTCGTAGTATAATAACAAAATGACGAAAAGATAGTAGAAATTTATCTGAATTAGTTTTATAGAATGTAGTGTGCTTACTTAAAAATTTTATATTAAAGGATAAAAGTGAAAATAATTAAGATTGCTCCTTCGTTACTATCAGCAGATTTTGCTAATTTACAAAAAGAAATTAGTTCTTTGGAAAAAGCTGGTGCTGATATGATTCATATAGACGTTATGGATGGACATTTTGTACCTAATTTAACATTTGGATATCCTATAATAAAATCCTTGAGAGCTCATACTACATTACCATTTGATGTACATTTAATGATTAATAACCCAGAATATTCAATTAAAGATTATGCGAATAGTGGAGCAGATATTATCACTATCCACCCTGAAACAACTATTCATCTTGACAGAACTTTAGATATTATTCAAAATTTAGGAGTAAAAGTGGGCGTGGCACTACTTCCTTCCACTAATCCAAATTATATAGATTATATTATTGATAAATTGGATTTGATACTAGTAATGACTGTAAACCCTGGATTTTCTGGTCAAAAATTTATAGAAAATCAGTTAGAAAAAATTAAAATTATTTCAGAAAAAATTAAAAATTCCGGCAAAAATATATTGCTTTCTGTTGATGGAGGAATAAATGATGTTACCGGCAAAAATTGTATCAAAGCAGGAGCTGATCTTTTAGTATCAGGTAACTTTATTTTTCAATCAAAAAATTATCAAAAACAAATAGATTTACTAAAATATTAGTTTGGTTAAATCTATTGTAGATATTGATACAATTTATTGCCATTTTCCTTAAGCCATAATCTAGCCAACTTATAATCTGGATAAAGTCTTGCCACTAAATGCCAAAAATGTTTACTGTGATTCATTTCCATTATATGACATATTTCATGTACCACTAAGTATTTTAATATTTTTTTTGGAGCAAAAATAAGTCGCCAATTAAAAGCAAGTACAGCATTACTGGAACAACTCCCCCATTTGTTCTTATTATTGGTAATTTTTATTTTACTAAAATTTATATTATGTTTTTTGCCTAGAAAAGTCACTAGGTTTACTGCTTCTAGTAACAATTTATCTTGCAAGAATCTTGTTAAGGTGCTTTTGTGTTGAGAAGGTAGAGAATATATCTGAATAATATCCTCTCCTATTTGTACTTTATTATAATCTGCATCAATATGTAGTAATGAGTATATTCTGTCAAAGACTGTTATAGTATTATTATCTACAGGGTCTTGTTTTGAATAGTCTGGTAAATTCCGTCTTATCCAAGATTCTTTGTCTAATAAAAATTTATATCCTGTATAAAAATTTTTATTAGGCAGAACTAATTCAGCTCCTTTGTGGTTTATTTTAATGGCAATGCGTTTGGCTTTATTACTACACCTTATTGGAATGTCAATACCATAACCTAGCTTATCTAAAGTAATAAAATTCGGTATTAATTGCGGCTGATTATTCATATCTAATATTATCTATGTTATCTAATGTTTATTTATAGCAAATGATAGTATCAATAACTGACAATGGGTATTGGCGAACCAGTGTAGTCGGCATATTTAAAGCTGATAAAATAACACATATTAGACCTTGCAAAATTCACAAAGAAAGATTAAGGTTTATGATATTTATCAATCATCCAATCTATAAATGTATTATCAACAGACTGCTTTTTTAGAGCATATTCATATACTTCTTTTATTAGGGCTGTAAGATTGCTAAATGAAAAGTTTAAATTTCTCTCAGTTAATATATTAATAGTTAAGCTAGTGGCTTTGCTAAAGATTTTCATCTGATCAACAGTCATCACCTCAAGGTTTACTTCGTTATCAACAACAAGAGCTTCCAAATTAACATCTAATGCCTTAGCAATTAATTGTAAATTAGTAGCACTAGGGTTTTTTGAACTACCGTACAAAATACTGTAAACAGTATTTCTACTTATTCCAGTTTTCTTCTCTATCTCTACAGCGTTGATATTTTTTTGAATCATTAATGAGTTAAGTTTGGTTTGTAAGTTTACCATAAATAAAGCTTTTTCTATAAAAATTAATGTTTCTAAATATTAAGGTATCTTTATTAAAAAGTAAACAAATAATAATTAATTGATTTGGATTCAATTATACGTGGACACAAATCATTAAACAATCTTATGTAAATTAGCCGCCAAAAGCAGATTCTGAAGAATTGTTGTGCTTTCTAGAACCACTCCGGAAGCTACTAAGTCTTTTAGATCTAGTCGGATGTTTTAATTTACGCAGTGCTTTGGATTCTATTTGCCTAATACGTTCCCTAGTAACATTGAATTGCTGCCCTACTTCTTCCAAAGTATGATCAGTATTCATCCCTATACCAAATCTCATTCTTAGAACCCTTTCTTCACGAGGAGTAAGAGTTGCTAATACTCTAGTGGTAACCTCTCGTAAGTTCGATTGAATTGCTGCATCAAGTGGTAATATAGCATTTGGGTCTTCAATAAAGTCTCCCAAATAACTACCATCATCATCTCCTACTGGATTTTGCAAGCTAATTGGCTCTTTAGCTATCTTCATCACTTTACGTACTTTATCAACTGGCATAGAAAGGCGAGCAGCAATTTCTGCTGGAGTTGGTTCATAACCTAGTTCGTTCAGCATCTGCCTAGAAGTACGGATAATTTTGTTAATCGTTTCAATCATATGTACAGGAATACGTATGGTTCTAGCTTGATCAGCAATGGCTCTAGTAATAGCTTGCCTAATCCACCAAGTAGCATAAGTAGAAAATTTATACCCCCGACGATATTCAAATTTATCAACAGCCTTCATTAATCCAATATTTCCTTCCTGAATTAAATCTAAAAACTGCAATCCACGATTTGCATATTTTTTAGCAATCGAGATAACTAGACGAAGATTAGCTTCTATCATAGCTTTTTTTGCCCGAAGAACCTGTCTTTCACCCTTTTGTATGGTATGCACTAATTTTTTAAATTCAATAATTGGCAAACCGCTAATCATTTCCATGCTTCTTAATTCGCTAATCATTTGATCCGTGACATCAGATTCTTTAGCAAGGAAGTTCTTCCAATTAGCATTCTTATTTTTTTGCATTTGCCTTTTCCAATTCTCATCAATTACTGCTCCCATATATTCACTTAGGAAAGATTGACGAGTTACGCCATATTTTTCAGCTAATTTAAGAAAATTTCCTTCTTTATTTACTAATTCTCTATTCAAACTATATATCCTATTAAGAATTTCCTCCGTCCTTTTAGAATGGAAATGGATGCCAGAAATCTCAACAATTATTAAATGTAAATTTTTGGCATATTTTTTATTATCTTGCAACCCCTTAGGTTGAGGATAACGGGCATAATGTTTTTTTGCTTCAACTAACAACTCTTCAGAAAGTTTAGCAATTTTCTCCATACGCTTGATAACAGCAGGTAATAACTGTAATTCAATAGTAGCTATTGATAAATTACTAGCTTCTTCATGCTCTTCATTGTCTGATTCCAGATCGTTATTATGATTTTCTTCAGAATTACTACAATATTCGTGAACCATATTAGCTTCTAAATCAATCAAATCCCTAAGTAGTATTTTCTCATTAGCTAAATCTTCATGCCATTTAATAAAGAACTTCATCGATATTGGATTTTCACAAAGTGATTTAACCATTATTTCTTTGCCTTCCTCAATATCTTGAGCTACTTCTATTTCAGCCTCACGAGAAAAGAGCCCTACTCCGCCCATATCTCGTAAATATAATCTTACTGGATCATCGGTTGAGCCTATATTTTCTTCTTCACTGTCATCTTCAGGCTCGTTATCAACATTATTAGATAGTTTAAATTCTTCATCTACATTAATATCAAGTTTAATCTCATCTTCATCGCCTTCTATAATATCAACTCCAGCCTCAGAAAACTTTGATATTACCTTTTCTAGATCATTTACTGATATATTATTAGTAATTGGAATAACTTTGTTTATATCATAGTAAGTAACTGCCTTACCTTTTGCTTTGGCTGATTTAACTAAGTTATCAACTGCTTCGCCTTTTTCATCTATATTCTTTTTCACTTCTGTCATAATTTATAAACCTTAGGTCAATTAGTAAAAGATTCGTTTAAATTATAAAGTTCTTTAGAGACCCTCATAATTTCTTCTCGGTATAGCATAGCTTTTTTCAATTCTTCATCCGTTCCATTTTGAATAATGGAACTATATTCTTGTTTTAATAGTACTAGGTGATGTTTTTTATGCAACCATTGCCAAAGCAAGTCAGAATCTATATCATTCTTGTTAAATGATAAATCTAGAAATAGATTATTAGATTTCGACAATAGCGAAAAAGTCTCATAAAATCCAGCTTTTTCTGCCAAATCAATAATATTCTCCTGATCGAATATATCATTGCTAATAATCTCTGCAAAATACCAATCACGAAAAGCTTCAAGCGTACCATTTTGAAAATGTAACGTTAATAAAAAACCCTTTATTTCTTGCTTGTTAACTATCTCTGGAAATTTTACTAACATCATACAAAAAACTTGTTCTAACATCTCAATTTCTGAATAGTCCGGAGCTGAAAATATTACATTTGAATTTTTTGCAACCCCTTTACTTTGGCGTTTAATTAAATTTTGCCATATTTGCTCTTTAAAATATCTATAGTAATTATGGCTGAGAGTCCTATCTTTTATTTGCTTACAATAATCTTCAAGATTTTTTTCCAAAATAGCTTTATCTTCCGGGGTTACAAACTTCTTACCTTCATATTCGGAACGCCAAATCATTTCGGATAGATTAATCCTTTTATCAAAAATTTTGGCAAAGCCCCCTGCCCCATCTTTATTGATAATATCATTAGGATCACTGCCGCCAGGTAACATCACAAAGGAAATTTTCTTATTACCATTTATCAACGGCAATACTAGGTTAATTACTCGCTGAGTAGCTTTTATCCCCGCCATATCACCATCTAAACAAAGTGCTATTTCATCTCCGGCACGCCATAATTTCTGCAAATGATTCTCTGTAACCGCAGTACCAAGACTTGCTACTGCCTCTTTAAAACCAGCCTGGTGCAAGGCAATAACATCTAAGTACCCCTCAACCAAGATTGAATGGTTTTTCTTATAAGCAACACTAATCGCATTATTCTCTCCATATAATGTTTCATTTTTCTGAAATAATATGGTTTCCGGAGAATTTAAATATTTAGGCAATCCATTACCAATTACTCGTCCCCCGAACCCAATTACCTTGTTATAAATATTCCTAATCGGAAAAATGATCCGGTTATAAAATATCTCATACATTGTACCATCATTTCCCTTGCCCACTAAGCCTGCTTTTTGAAGTTTTTTCAAAGATATTGATTTTTTTTCAAAAAATTTCTGCAATTCCTTAGCCGGAGGAGCAAAACCAATGGAAAATTCCTTAATTGCCTCTTTACTAATACCGCGATCACGTAAATAATTACACACTTCTTGTGACAATTGTGAGGTAAAAAACCTTTCTGCCATCTCTAAGATATCAAGTAGTTCATCCGATTCTTCATGCAGTTTTTGTTGCTCTACAGTTAATTTAGGCAATTCAATGCCATAATCATTGGCAAGTTTAATAGCTGCTTCTTTGTAAGATAAACCACTAAGGCTAGCAACAAATTTTATAACATCTCCGTGAACAGTGCAGCCAAAACAGTAATAGAACCTCTTGGCATCATTTACAGTAAATGATGGAGATTTTTCAACATGAAAAGGACATAGACCCAAGTAATTCCCAGATTTTTTAGTTAAAACTACTCTTTGCCTAACAATATCCGATAAATTAATTCGAGTTCTAAGAAGTTCATAAAATTCTAATGGAATTCTCATAAACCTAAAATAAAGGTGAATATAATTGTAGAAAAACAGTAAGTAAGAGGTACTAATAAATTATCATTGATCAATAAATCTTTTGCATAAAATTCACCAATAGTAGTAATTACGGAACTAATGATGATAACAGTAAAACTAGTATGATAGCCAATGAAAAAATACACTAACATGCTGATAAAAATTGCAGAAGTTAGAAAGGCAATAGAACCTTCCAATGATTTACCATTTTCTAAAGGCTTACCTATTTTGGTACCAACTAACGCAGCAAGACAATCAGCTATTATCAATATCAACCAAGACGAAATCGCTAAACCTTTTGAAAATAACAGAGCTGTCAAAAAAAATCCAATTGCCATAAAACTACCACCACTTAGTCTGAATGAACCGCTCCGTTCCTCGGGTCTCATAAACTTTCTAAGAAATCTATCTGTAAATTTCTTAACATATAAATTGTAGTGCCTGGCAGTATCTATATATAATACACAGGCGGTAAGTAAAAATAATAGTGTAGTAACAACTAATTTAGATGAAAATAAATAAAAAAGTGGTATAGTTAAGCTATATACATGGAAAGTCTTACGTTGTATCTCAAATTTAAATATTTTAGTTTGCATGATAATCTAAAAGGGCTGTTTGACAAAGTTTAACACAACAAATATACTAGAAAACTTAACTTAGACAAGACATATTATTATGACAAAATTTCCTATTACACATAAAGGGTTCGATAGTCTAGAAAAAGAAATCAAGCGCCTTAAACATGTAGAAAGACCAAAAGTAATTGAGGCTATAGCAACAGCTAGAGATTTTGGAGATTTATCTGAGAATGCAGAATATCATGCAGCAAGGGAAAAACAAAGTTTTATTGAAGGTCGTATTTTATATCTTGAAGATAAAATGGCAAGGGCGGAAATTATTGATACCTCAAAGCTCTCAGGTGACAGCATAAAATTTGGTGCTACAGTTAAGTTGATCGATGACGAAACAGAAGAAGTAGTTGTGTACCATATTGTTGGAGAATATGAAGCAGATATAACTAAAAAGAGAGTATCGATAGTATCGCCAATTGCTAAGGCTCTCATCGGTAAAGGAGTTGGAGATGTAGTAGAAGTGACAACTCCTAAAGGTTCAAAATCTTATGAGGTTTTGGAAGTAACCTATCAAGAACTAGTAGATATTTGACAGCAATTATAAAGTGAATGTTTACGGAAAAAAGTTAAAGTACAAGACGTCTATTAGCGAGGAGTAAAAAGCCTCAAACGTCATTGCGAGGAGAGCGTAGGTCGACGAAGCAATCCAATCTAATAAATGTGGATTGCCACGCTCATATACGTTCGCTCGCAATGACGTCAGAAAGTGGGGTGCCACGACTTACTTGAGTGGTCTCGCAATGACGTTAAAAGATATTGTAAGCCTCGCTAATAGACATTTGTATTTTAACTTTTTTTCGTGAATACTTACGTCTCATCAGTCCTAACTGAAACTATCACAGACATTCCTGGCATCAAATTACTAGTACCATTTTTAGGAACCTCAAAATCTATTAGCACAGGAACCCGTTGAACAATCTTAGTAAAATTACCAGTTGCATTATCACTGGGAATTAGACTAAGTTTCGAGCCGGTAGCTGGTGATATGTTACGTATTCTACCATATATAACCTTTTTGGGTAAAGAATCAAACTGTAATTTAACTTTTTGCCCTGACTGGAATTTAGCAATTTGTGTTTCTTTAAAATTAGCTTTTACATATATTCGTTCATCCTGTACAACAAAAAATAATACCCTACCTGGGCTAATGAAATTTCCTACCTGCAAACTACTATTTGCTATTATTCCATTAACCGGAACTCTAATTTTGGTATTTAGTAAACTCCTGGATATTATATTTTTATCTTGCAATAATCCTTTTAATTTTTCTTCTTCAGCAGTTTTTTGCAAAGCTAAAAGTAGTAATTTTTGCTGGGCTATTTGCAAGTTTAACTTTGCCTGATTATAATCAGTTTTTGCTTTAGTAAAAGACATTCTAGATTCATCTAATGTCTTCTGACTAGAAAAATTCCCTTTGTTAAGCTCTTGAACTCTTGTATACTCAGTTGAATTAATTTCCAAATTAGTATTAGCAAAATCAACAGCCTCTTTACTTTGTTGTAAATTAAATTGTGTGATTAAAGTTTTTTGTTCTATGATTTCTATATTTTTAATAGATGCATTAATAGAAGCTTCAAGCGACGCAAGGCGTGACTTATAATCCTGATCATCGATTTCAGCAATAAGGTCACCTTTTTTTACTCTCATATTATCTGAAATCAATACATTCTTAATCACTCCACTAATCTCAGAACTAACGCTAGATATGTCTGCCTCAATATATGCATTATCAGTCGACTCTGTATGACTCCAAATATAAATATTATAAGCTAGATATACAACTATTACACTGAACAAAACTAGAAAATATTTAAAAAATGGATGAGACTTATATTTTTCAAAGGCTTCTAACATAATTTAAATTTTCTTACTAATAAAACAGCAAATTGGTATAGACAAAATATATATAGAGGCAATGAATGGTAATAAATACCATGGATATATAATAAGACTTATGATGATAACAGCAAACACCATCATGGCTAATGATAAATATTCGTGTTTTATCTTAATATTTTTTGTCGAAAATGTTGGCAACCTACTAGCCAGTAAAAAAGCAATTACCACAATATATAAGCCTATTATAATGGTATGGGTACGAATATTGATACCTAAAATGCCACTCACTTCAAAATCTAGAATCATGGGAATTAGAGCAAGTAAAGCTCCACAAGGAGCAGGTACACCAGTAAAAAAATATTCTAACTTCTTATTATTTGCCTCATGAAAAATAGCAGTGTTAAATCTCGCAAGCCTTAATGCCATACATACGATAAATAGCAATATAGTTCCCCATGAAAATACTTTATATTCATATTGTTGAAAAGACCATAAATATACAAGACAAGCCGGCACTACCCCAAAATTAGCAAAATCACATAATGAGTCCAGTTCAGCACCAAACGGACTAGTAGCATTTAGCATCCGTGCTATCCTACCATCAATTCCATCTATTATAGCAGCAACTAAGGTACAATATACAGCCCTTTCCCATATACCATCCAATCCAAATTTAATGGCACTAATACCAATCACAAGACCCAATAAAGTAATAAAATTAGGAAGCAATTTTATAAACGGAATTGGTTTTGTTATTCTAACTTTGCGTATTCTAATCAATTTATACCTATATACTTACTAACATTAAAGTAGCAATAGTCTCACCTTCTTTCAAATTTAAGTTCAGATGTTTTTTTGACCCTAAAATCAGCAATAATAGTTTCTCCCCCAACTGCAGTTTGCCCTTCAGTAACACAAAGGGCGGTTTTAAGTGGCAAATAAACGTCCGCTCTACTACCAAAACGGATAATACCATATCTATCACCAATTCTAACCTCAGTATCTTCTTCTAAGTCACATAATATCCTTCTGGCTATTAATCCTGCTATTTGGACAAAAGCAATTTTATGACCACTATTTGTCTCCATTAGAACAGATTGACGCTCGTTATAGATACTTGCTTTATCAAGAGAAGCATTAAAAAACTTTCCCGGATTATAATGTAGAGATAAAATCTTGCCATTAGCCGGAATACGATTTACATGAACATTAAAAATATTCAAAAAAATGCTAACTCTAATCATTTCCTGATCACCAAGACCAAGTTCTATCGGTGGAACTGCTTCAGTTATTTTATGTACTATTCCATCTGCTGGACTGACCACCAAATCGTCACTAATAGGGGTAAAGCGATCTGGATTTCTAAAAAAATATATACACCAAACTGTCATAACCAACCCTACATACCCAAAGGTATTATGGACAGTAAAAAGTAAAAAAGTTACCACTGCAAAGCTTACAATAAATATGTAGCCTTCTCGATGAATAATCTTCGACAAATCGTTATATTGCTTCATTCTCACTCTCTAATTCGTATTATTTTAGTATAGCTTTACTATACATTAATTATTAATAGCACTAATAGGCAATTGCATTTAAATTTTATTTTTTTAATTATTCACCTTACGCAACCCTCATAGCAATTTAAAAATTACAGACAAGTACCCATCATTGCGAAGAGTGCATAAACCTCAAACATCATTGCGAGGAGGTGCGAAGCACGAACGAAGCAATCCATCCAGATATATCATATATCATCGCTAATATCATTATTACTATCTGATTGGTCATTACTACTTTCTGATTCTTCATTTTTTTCAGTTCTATCATCCTCTTCTTGTGCTGACCCAAGAGCATACACACATAATTCTTCAAGTAATACATTATTCTTATTAGCCAGTTCTTGTAGTTTAGTAATTGCATCCATGACCTCTGCTGGTATTTTTCCACCACGTTGCTTTGATAACCAGTCATCCTGAAAATGCAAAGGATGATGTCCCGGCTCAGGTTGCCCTACATATATGGTAAACGGTGCCATTTGCCCACCAAAATCACAATTAACAGTAAATTTCTTCATAACATAATATCAAATTATTAAAAATTCCACTATGTGGTCTCGCAATGACGTATACGTCTATATAGTCAATTGATGAGAAGTTGGTGACGTCGTCACTCGTCGCTCGCCTATTACTTATAGGCGTCGCTCCATCGCTCCTAGCCCCAAATTCTCCTGAATTGACTATAACTCGTCATTGCGAGGAGGCGTGAGCCGACGAAGCAATCCAAGAAAATGGTTAGAAATGGGTTGCTTCGACCTACTTGCGTGGTCTCGCAATGACGTTGGGTTAGCTATTTTTCTGCTAATAAATGTTCAAATTTCTTAGAAAGTTCATAATTAGTAGCAACAAACATTTCATCATTATTTATTATCGCTCCACCTGCTTCTCGGATGATTAGATCAAAACCGGCTTTTAAAGTGTAATTTAATGATGAAAAATAAACAGCATCGATCTTACCAGCTGTTAGTAGTAACATTCCATAGCAGTGACAACCAAAAACCCTAGCATTTTTCAAAAAAACTGGGTTGATATTAAGGTCATCGGTAGCGATTAAAAAATTATCAACACTAGCACAACCAGAAACCCTCAATCTACTATTACCAGTAGTATTATTTTCTGACCATACCCCTCTGCCTTTTTCAACATAATAAATCTCATCAAGAGCTGGAAAATTTATCACCGTACATATCGTAGTTAAAATTTGATTAATCTTCTTTAAACACGTTATAGATACAGCAAAAAATGGTAGGCTCTTTTCTAAATTACTAAAACCATCCAGCGGATTTATTAGTAAAACCATCTCTTCACTATTATCTAGTTTAAACTTATCCTCTGGAAAGAATAACGCACTTGTATATTTTTGCAACTCATTACGTAATAAATCTTGTGCTTTAACATAAGCCTTATTGCAAAAATCATAGTTTCCCTTACTATATCTTTGAAGCATTTCTAGTTCCAAAAAATCTCTATGCAAAAATTTAACAGCTTTACGTGACACAGTAATAAGTAAGCTAGTTATAGGTTGTTGCATAAGATATTACTTAGCTCTTTCAACAAAGCTAATATCTTCAATTCTCACCACTATTTTCTCACCTACCACTAAGTAAGGTGGAACCATTACCTTTACTCCATTAGTTAAAATTGTCGGTTTGTAAGAAGATGTGACCATAGCCCCCTTAATTACGGGATCAGTTTGCATAATTTCAGCAATAACGGTTTGTGGTAATTCAACACTTAAAGCTTTTTCCTCATAAAACTGTACCTTTAATACCATATTATCTTCAAGAAATGGCAAACTTTCGCCAAGAATTGACTTATTAATTAAAATTTGCTCAAAGGTCTCATTATCCATTAACACTAGATTATCTTCCTCAAAATATAGGAATTGTAAATCTTTGGTATCAAGTTGTGCTTTTTCAACATAATCAGATGAATTAAACCGCTCATTAAGCTTTGTACCAGTTTTAAAATTTTTCATCTCTACTTGTACATAAGCCCCACCTTTACCAGGTTTAGTATGTTCAGGCGTTTTATGCACTACCCATAACTCATTATTATACACTATAATGTTGCCAGCTCTAATAGCATTTGCTGAAATTTTCATATTATTATTACTTATCTAAAATCTAATTATTCTTAGCCAATTCCGAATTTACTGAACTATGATGACATGAATTTATTAGGAAGAATATACAATAACTGTTATAAACACAAGTAGATTTAAGTAATAATAATTTAGTAAAATTACTTAGTGCTGTAAAAAATTATGCTAAAATAAAAAAAATTGTTAAGAAACATAAAGAGAATATATTTATTTTATGACCGCCAATGTACTAGTAGTTGATGATATAGAATCAAATATTAAATTACTGGAAGCTAAACTTTTAGGGGAATATTACACTGTCTTTACTGCCAATAACGCCAAAGACGCTCTAAACGTTCTTGCCATTAATAGAATTGATATTGTATTACTTGATGCCATGATGCCTGATATGGATGGATTTGAAACCTGTAGAAGAATTAAGTCTAATATTTCTACCATGCATATACCAGTCATTATGGTTACAGCCCTTTCTGATACTGAAGATCGTATAAAAGGTCTTGAAGCTGGAGCTGATGAATTCTTAACAAAACCTATTGATGATACTGCTCTTTTTGCCAGGGTACGATCTCTTGCTAGAATGAAGGCGGTTATTGATGAACTCAAACTAAGAAATACTACTAATGCTGAATTAGGTGGCTCTGTCATAGAAATACAAGATAATTTTTCAGATAGTAAAATACTGTTAATTAACGATGATATAGTACAGGCAAGAAATATCAATAAAATGCTTCTAACTCTTACCCCCAATATCAAAATAATATCTGATATCAAGGAATTGGAGAAAGATACTGAATATCCTCTAGATTTAGTAATTATTAGCTGCCAATTAGAACAAGGAGACCCTTTGAGAATAAGCGTGATGTTACGCTCTAATACTAAATTTCATGATATAGTGCTGATATTACAAGCTGAAGAAGAAAATAGAGCAACAGTTATCAAGGGTTTAGAACTTGGTATTAATGATTATTTTATGTATCCAGTAGATAAGAATGAGCTGTTAGCTAGAATTAGAACTCAACTGAGAAGAAAACACTATCAAGATAAATTACGCAATGATTTAAAGTTAAGTGTAAATCTGTCTATTAAAGATGGTTTGACTGGTATATTTAATCGTCATTATTTTGATACACACATAAAACAAATGGTAAAGAAAGCTACTGATAGCAAAAGACCCTTATGCTTGCTTATGTGTGATATTGATCATTTTAAACAAGTCAATGATAGTTATGGTCATCAAGCAGGAGACGTAGTACTAAAAACTATTACTAATGTTCTGAAGAACATTTTTCGGGTCACAGACTTAATTGCTAGATATGGCGGTGAGGAATTTGCTGTCCTTTTAAATGATATAACGATTGACGAGGCTATGTATGTAGCGGAGCGGGTAAGAATAAGAGTGGAGTCTATAGAATTTAAAGTTAAAACTCAAGAAACTCCTATTAAGAAAACTATCTCAATAGGAGTAACTGAATACAAAATTGGGGAAACGATTAGTGATTTTATAGGGCGTGCTGACAAAGCTCTGTATAAAGGAAAGGAGCAAGGAAGAAATAGAGTGATAAAAATAATTTAGGTACACAAATGAAGAGTAATCAGGTATAATGGGTTGTGAGATGGGCATTTTGCAAATCTGCCTTCCATATAAAACTAAGAACATGAAAAATAAAACTCTTCGTAAATGTTATCCTGAATTACCATATAGACCAAGTGTAGGTATGATGATAATCAATGATACCAATAAAGTATTTGTTGGTAAAAGAATCGATACCAAAATACCAGCCTGGCAAATGCCTCAAGGTGGTATAGATTTGGGAGAAACACCCAGCGTTGCTGCTCTTAGAGAAATGTTAGAAGAGATAGGTTCCAACAAAGGTGATATTATTGCAGAAAGCAGATATTGGTATAGTTATGACGTGCCTAAAATTTTAATACCTAAATTATGGGATGGTAATTTCCGGGGACAAAAACAAAAATGGTTCTTAATTAGGTTTACAGGTACTAACGAAGATATTAATATTAACACTAGTAATCCAGAATTTGAAGAATGGTGTTGGGTTGAGTTTGACGAATTATTGTCAACTATAATTCCCTTTAAACGCAAACTTTATAAAGCTGTAGTTAAAGAATTTTCTCCGATCGTTAATGATACACTATGTTCTGTAAAGTAAGAAATTAGGAATTAAAATTTGGTATTATGACTGATAAAAAACAGTTGGCTTTTGGTGTGGATTCTCGTAGATGTGAGAAATATAGTTTACGTCAAAGTAGATATTACGTTATTTCAAGAGATGTTAGTCGTATCGTAAGTGAAATTAAATCTAAAAACCAAAGAGTAAAGTTATTAGATATTGGTGTTGCTTCTGGTGTATCTCGGCGTTATATCGAAAATCAACCAAATAATGAAGTGATAGATTATTATGGAGCAGATATTGAAATAAGATATGATATATATAAGAAGGAATCTTATAGTTGTTTATACCAAGCTGATTTAATGCAAGGAATGTTAAATGTTCCGAGCAACATTTTTGACATTGTAATTTGTGAACAAGTTTTAGAACATTTAGATGAATTAGAACTTGCTTTTAAATCGATAGAAAGAGTGTTAAAGCCTGTCGGGACGTTATTTCTGGGCGTTCCAATTTTTCCTCATGGAATACATTTAGTACGTCAATATTTAGTGCCTTTAATTGATAAAATATGTCGAGTAAAAAAAGTTAGAGGTCATGTTCAAGCATTTTCATTACTTACATTTACAAAATTACTTCATAAATATACTGAATTGGAAATTTTATAATATAGAGGATTTCGAGTTATTTCTGGAGGTATTCTTCGATCGCTTGAAAATCATAAATGGTGGCTAGATTTTAACCTTAAATTAGGTAAACTAATTCCTAGCCTATGCATTGAAATTCAGATTGTTGCTAAGAAGTCAGATAAGGCAACATAGATTTATAGTAAGCGGGGATGACATTTTTGGTTCCTTACCTTGTAAAAAAACTCTTTGATTAGATTTTCAGAAATTTTTGCCGAAAAGCCACTATATATTTCAGGGCGGTAAAAACAAGATTTGCTATTAAAAAAACGCCCACCATTTTCAATCGCCCCCTGTTTTGGATCATTTGCTGCATAAAATAATCTACCTATTCTAGCAAAAGATATTGCACCAGAACACATAACGCATGGCTCTAAAGTAACATACATATAACAATCTGATAAATTTTTACTAGATAGAATCTGACAAGATTGATTTATCGCTACAATTTCAGCATGCAATATCGGATTTTTGGTTTTCTCAACAATATTATGAGCCTTTGCAATAACTTTGTTAGTTATTCTATTGACTATAATAGCCCCTACTGGAATTTCATTTTCATCTAAAGCAAGTTGTGCTTGCTTTAGAGCTTCCTCCATAAAAAAATTGTTAAATTCTGTTGATCTTTTCACGGTAATTAACTTTTTCTTCATAACCATATGGATCTAGATGAATAATTATTTCTGCCTCTGGAAACTCTAACAGCAATTCACTACAAATTTGATCACTATGATAATGAGAATTATATAATGACATATCTGCATCCATTTCTATGTGACATTGTATAAACGGCTTACTTGCAGCATATCTAGTTTTCATTTCATGGATGCCTTTTACTTCTTTAAAGCTAATAATTCTTCAAATAATTTGCATATATCTATTAGTGTAGTTGATTTTTATGATATATTGTCATACAGGAAGGATGAATTTTTAGAGGTATTATGCCAATAATTAATAATTATAATCTCAAACAACAATCTGGTATATTATCTATACAATCACATGTTGTTTATGGGTATGTGGGTAACAAGGCTGCAGTATATCCATTGCAATCTATGGGATATGACGTATGGCCTGTAAATACAGTACAATTTTCTAATCATACCGGGTATGGACAATGGCAAGGAGAAATATTTAGCAGGGAGCATATTAGAAATATACTACAAGGAATAGAACATCTAGGGGTTTTAAATCAATGTTGTGCTATATTGTCAGGTTATATGGGAAGTGCTGATATATGCTATGAAGTATTTGATATTGTTAATAGATTAAAACATCAAAACAGTCAATTGCTATATCTTTGTGATCCAGTCATAGGTAATACACATTGTTACGTAAATTAACTTTAAGGTTTTTTCATGATTTAGGAATACAAATTGTAGTAATTACTGGAGTAAAATTATTTGATATATCATCTACAGATATACACCTTGTTGCTTCTGAGGGAAAAGATACTTATATAATCAAGACAAAAGAATATAATTTTCCTAAAGTAATAAGTGGAGCTGGAGATTTATTATCTGCTATATATCTGGGTAGCTATATAGCCACCAAAAGTATAATTCAAAGTTTACAAATCTCAGCCTATTATATGGATAAAGTAATGGGTTATACTTTACAATCAGGAGCAAAAGAGTTACAAGTAACAAAAATAAGCTATGATACAGTATTATATACTAATGATTTGCCAAGAGTTATAACAATTTAGGATTCTATCACATCTGTTTACTGGGAGAAACCTAGGAATGGCATTTTTGATATCTTACCTTGTAAAAAAACTCTTTGATTAGATTTTCAGAAATTTTTGCCGAAAAGCCACTATATATTTCAGGGCGGTAAAAACAAGATTTGCTATTAAAAAAACGTCCACCATTTTCAATCGCCCCCTGTTTTGGATCATTTGCTGCATAAAATAATCTACCTATTCTAGCGAAAGATATTGCACCAGAACACATAACGCATGGCTCTAAAGTAACATACATATCACAATATGATAAATTCTTACTAGATAGAATCTGACAAGATTGATTTATCGCTACAATTTCAGCATGCAATATCGGATTTTTGGTTTTCTCAACAATATTATGAGCCTTTGCAATAACTTTGTTAGTTATTCTATTGACTATAATAGCCCCTACTGGAATTTCATTTTCATCTAAAGCAAGTTGTGCTTGCTTTAGAGCTTCCTCCATAAAAAAATTGTTAAATTCTGTTGATCTTTTCACGGTAATTAACTTTTTCTTCATAACCATATGGATCTAGATGAATAATTATTTCTGCCTCTGGAAACTCTAATAGCAATGCACTACAAATTTGATCACTATGATAATGAGAATTATATAATGACATATCTGCATCCATTTCTATGTGACATTGTATAAACGGCTTACTTGCAGCATATCTAGTTTTCATTTCATGGATACCTTTTACTTCCTTAAAGCTACTAATTATTGATATAATTTTTCTTCTATCTTTTTCCGGTAACTCTTCATCAATAAGATTTTTTAAAGCTTTTCTGAATAAAGCATAAGAAGCATATATTATGTATAATGAAATACCTATACCAAATAATGAATCTATAAACCAAAAACGAGTAGTTAAGTTTATAGAAAAGATTACCGCAATATTTGTTAGTAAGTCTGTAAAATAATGTAATTTATCTACTTTTATTATTTCCGAACTAGTCTTTTTTATCACATAAGTTTGATAAGCTACCAAAATAAAAGTTAGTATAATACACAAATACATTACATTGATACCAGACTCTATATTGCTTGGAACAGATTTATCAATAAGAGATTTTATCGAAGAGAAACAAATAAATAAACCAGAAACACAAAAGAATACTGATTGTGAAAAAGTTGCTAAATCTTGGATTTTTTCATGCCCAAATCTATGGTGATAATCAGGGGGTTGCAGTGCAAAACGAATAGCAATCAAATTAATAAAAGACGATGAAATATCAAGTATAGCATCAATTAAAGATGCTAAAATAGACTGAGAATCAGTCACAATCCATCCATAAGATTTAATAAATAAGATGAATGCAGCTAAAATAAAAGATACATAAGATGCCGATTTAATTAAATTTTGATGCTCTGAAGTCGTCATATAAAATTTCAATTGTTTTATAATATAAAATACATTATTATCCGACAATCTCCTAGTATATATTCTAATCAAGGGATGTGTCAAATTTAACGACACTTAATAAGATTTTTTGTATATCTTTAATTTAAAATTATATGGTTTTTATGAATTTAACATTCAAAATTACGGCAATTATTTTGGCAACAACAATGTTGCACGGCTGTTCTGGCATGAATAAACAAGGTGGTGGAACATTAATTGGCGGTGTAGCTGGTGGGCTTTTAGGATCGCAATTTGGCAAAGGCACAGGACGCCTTGCAGCAACTGGTATAGGTGTTTTAGCTGGAGCACTTATTGATGGTCAAATCGGTCAAACTATGGATGAGCATGATAGACAATTGGCACAGTTAAGCTCTCAGAAAGCATTGGAAACTGGTTCTAGTGGTCAAAGCGTAGAATGGCGTAACCCAGATAGCGGTAATTACGGATATGTAACACCAGAAAGAGCTTTTAAAAACGATCAAGGGAAATATTGTCGTGAGTATACTCAAACAGTCGTTGTTGGTGGTAAGCAGGAAAAAGCTTATGGTAAAGCTTGTCGTAAACCAGATGGGCAGTGGGAAATTGTTAAATAGACTATCATAAATTTAGCAACACATCGTCATTGCGAGGAAGGTCGTAGGTCAACGGAGCAATCCACAAAAGTAATCAAAAATGGATTGCCACGACCTACTTGCGTGATCTTGCAATGACCCCATTTGTAAAGTTTCGCAAGGAGTCTAATGCCTATCTCGAAATCAGAAGATACTATATTAATAAAGTTCAATAATGTATCTAAGCAATTTGGGAAAAAAATTCCCCTTACCAATATTAATTTTACTGTCAAAAAAGGCGAAGTGACGACTTTAATTGGTCCAAATGGTGCTGGCAAAACAACAATAGCTAGGTTAATCTTAGGTTTAGATCGCCCTTCCTCTGGTAACATAATAATTCACCCTAATCTAAAAATTGGCTATGTCCCTCAAAGACTAGATTTTGCTTCAGATTTACCAATTACAGCTGAAAATTTTTTGTATTTATTAGCTTCAAATAGTACTAACAAGGATTGGCAAGAATGGAGCAATTTTATTGATTTTGATAATTATAAGCATCACGATATTTCTGAACTTTCTGGTGGTCAATTTCAGAAGTTAATGCTAACTGCTACCTTACTAAACAATCCTGATCTAATTATTTTAGATGAACCGACTCAGTCATTAGATGTTACTAGCCAACAAGAATTTTATCGAATCATTAATCAAATAAAAAAACGTCTAAATATTACAATTTTTATGATCTCACATGATTTATTTACGGTAATAAAAAATTCCGACCAAGTAATATGTTTAAATGGTCATATCTGCTGTAGTGGCAAACCAAATGATTTAGCAGAAAACCAAGAATTCCTAAACACCTTGTCAGCAATTGGTTTTTACGTCCATCATCATGACCATAAACATTAGGAGTTGTAAGAAAATAGGTTTGACTTTTTTATAAATAAAATATACCAATCATTTATAATGATGAAATTTTATGTATAAATACCTAGGCTCTGTGAACAAAATTAATTTTTCTACTATATTAATAGGAAACATTTCTTGTGTTTCGCTCTTAACCTATACATAAGAATTAATGTCTTCTAATTCCTCTAGTTTTTCTTTAATTTCTTCATAAGTTTCTATCGACAAAATTACGGCTTTCTTACCATGTGAATCTTCAATAAAACTGATATTATCTAAATTAACCATAGACATCCCCCCTACTCTGAATTTTAATTATATTAACTCCTTTAATTCCTTTAGATTACTAATTGGACAAATTAGGTTACTACTCAGTTTTTCAAGTTTGGAGCAAATTAATTTATTGAATCCTAATTTTGTTGCTTCTTTTATTCTGACTTCTGCTGCAGTTACTTTCCTTATTTCACCAGATAAACCAATTTCTCCAAAGAAAATACTATGTTCTGGCACAGCTTTATTTTTTGCGGCAGAAATTAAAGCCGCTGCAACAGCTAAGTCTGAAGCTGGGTCTGAAATTTTAAGCCCGCCAGCAACGCTCAAATATACCTCATGAGAAGATAAATTAAGACCAAATCGTACATTTAATACAGCTATTATCATTGCTAGCCTATTCAAATCCCAGCCTACAACTGAACGTCTTGGCATTGGTATATTTGACGGAGCAATTAATGCTTGGATTTCAATTAATAAAGGTCTTGATCCTTCGATTCCAGCAAATACTGTTGTACCGCTAACGTTTTTATCTCTTTTCATCAGAAATAATTCAGAAGGGCTGGAGACTTCAATAAGACCGCTAGCAGTCATTTCAAAAACACCAATTTCTCCTACTCCACCAAACCTATTTTTAATAGACCGTAAAATCCGAAAATGACTATTATGATCACCCTCAAAATATAGTACGGTATCAACGAGATGCTCAAGTAACTTAGGACCAGCTAATTGCCCATCTTTTGTCACATGACAACTAAGCAAAATAATAATATTATTATGTTTAGCATAGCTAACTAATTCATTAGCACAGGCACGAATCTGGGAAATAGTACCAGGGGGGGATGATAATGTACGAGTTACCATCGTTTGAATTGAATCAATCACTACCAAATCAATATTGTTCTTATCGGCATCAATAGTTGAGATAATATCTTCAATGCTAGTGGCGGCTAAGATGGAGGTTGTTTTATTAGTAAGTCCTAATCTTAAAGCTCGGAGTTTTATTTGGTCAATAGATTCCTCTCCAGTTACATACAGACAGCACTTCATTGTAACACAAGAGGAGGTTGCCACTAAGTGTAATAATAAAGTTGATTTCCCAATTCCAGGGTCACCGCCAATTAAAATTGCAGAAGAGCATACCAACCCGCCTCCCAGCACCCTATTTAATTCCTTTATAGGCGTAGGGATACGTAACGAATCCACTACCACCCCATCCAGCTTTTGTATTTCTTGTTTATTACCTAACTTAACTTGTATTTGACTAATTATCTCTTCTTCAATTCCTCCCCATAAGCCACAATCAAAACATTGCCCAGCCCATTTAAGGGAGCTATTACCACAATTTGTGCATATATATTGTTTTTTAATTTTACTCACGCTGCCAATAATTGTTCTAACAAACTATTTGTTTCTTCTATAATATCCTTTCCTACCAATATTTTGCTAAATATTAATTTAGTATCCGGTTTTATTTTGGTTTGCTGAGGATGTTTTATAACAAAATTCATAACCTTATCAGCTATATCCGCTTCTTTGTAAAATTTTAAAACAAATCCTCGTTCACCAGAGTCTAAATTTTCAATATTAAGTTTACTGCATTTATGTTTTATTTTCACTATATCAAGTAGATTATTAAACTCTAATGGAATAGGACCAAAACGATCAACCATTTCATCCTTAAAATTTTCAATATCTGTATCGTCAGTTAAATTGCCAATTCTTCTATACAAACTTAGTTTAAGAGAAGAATCTGCAATATAATTATCAGAAATGAAAACAGGTAACCCCAAATTAATTGTCGGAACAAAAGATTTTGGATTTTCAGTAACTTCACCCTTAAAAATTGCTATTTGTTCATCTAACATTTCCTGATAAAGCTCTACCCCTACTTCTTTAATCTGACCTGATTGTTCTTCCCCTACTAAATTACCAAAACCACGTAAATCCATATCATGGCTAGCAATAGTAAACCCAGAACCAAGAGTACAGCTACTCTGCATTATTTCTAGACGTTTTATTGAATGGGCAGTCATTTTTTTATAATTTGCTAAGGTTAGATAGGCATAACCTCTGAATTTACTTCGACCTATCCTTCCTTTGAGCTGATATAACTGACTTAGACCAAGAGTATCAGATTTATGAATAATCATCGTATTAGCTTCGGCAATATCTATACCGGACTCAATTATTGTAGTAGAAACTAGTATATCAAACTTACCATCACAAAATTCACCCATAATCTCATCTATTTTACCAGCTGGCATCTGACCATGAGCAACTTTATACTTTAATTCTGGTACAATTGTTTGTAAATATCTCTCTATATTTGGAATATCCTTAATTCTAGGTACCACATAGAAGATTCTACCACCACGGAAACGTTCTCTAAGTAAAGCGTCTCTGATAATTACTTGGTCAAATGGCATCACTGTTGTTCGAACTTCTAACCTATCCATTGGCGGGGTGGCAATGATGCTAAGATCTTTAAGACCAACCATTGACATTTGCATTGTACGAGGAATTGGTGTTGCTGAAAGAGATAAAACATGCATTGTAGCTCTGAGACTCTTTAAATATTCTTTTTGAGCAACACCAAAATGTTGTTCTTCATCAATTATTAATAATCGGAGATTATTAAATTCTATATTTTTACTTAATAAAGCATGTGTGCCAATTATTATATTAGCTGTACCGTTTTTGATTTGTTCTTTAATAATTTTAGCATCTTTATTGCTAACCAGACTGGATAATTGTACTATATTTAAACCAAAATCCTTAAATCTTTTAACAAACCTTAAATAATGTTGCTTACCTAGAATAGTAGTTGGTACGATGATCGCTACTTGAGAAGTCATCATAATTGATTTTGCTACCATAAAGGTTGCTCGTATAGCTACTTCGGTTTTCCCAAAACCAACATCTCCGCAAATTAATCTATCCATTAAAATACCAGAGTCAAAATCTTTTTTAATGTCGTTTATGGCATTTAATTGATCTTCAGTTTCAGTATATTTAAATCTATGACAAAATTGCTCATACTCTGCATGATCAAATTCTATTGGACTTGCTACAGTTAACTTTCTCTTAGCAGCTATTTTTAATAATTGTTCAGCAATTTCTGTAATACGGTTTTTAAGCTTGGCTTTACTTCTTTGCCATGCACTACTACCCAATTTGGCAAGCTGTGCTTCACCACTGCCATATTTTTTAATTAGTTCTATATTTTCAACAGGAATATATAATTTATCATTATTCTCATATAGAATTTTTAGGAAATCATGAGCTTTGCCTTTAACATCTAGTGTTTCAACATTAAGAAACTGACCAATACCATGATCCTTATGAACAATTAGCTCTCCTTCAGTTAAATTATCTAATTCCATTAAAATGTTTTTGAGCTTACGTTTAGCACCTTGCTGACGAAAATTCACTGCACTTTTTCCTAGAATATCATGAGCGGCAATAAACAAATATTTATCACTATAAAACCCTTGGCTAAGTTGAACATAGGCAAGATTTATAACTGCAATTTTTGCTTGTTGTAAATTGTCTATCTCGATATATTTTCGTGAATAACTATCTATTAGGCTTTTAAATCTTTCTAAATTACTTTTAGAATGACAAAAAATAATCGGTATTTTATTTTTATTATTTTCTATAATTTCGAATAGCTTATTAAAAACTGTCTTATCCTCCATAAAACTAGTTACCGTAATTTTTTCTAATGAATGGGCATAAGACGAATCTTCTGGCGTAATTAAAATATTATTATCATGTTCCAGGAAATTTTGTATTTCCTGGCTGGTAAAATAAACTTGTTCGGGAGGCAATGCAGGATAGAAGGTATTTAATTTTATTTTGTTAGACTCAATCCGCGATCTGTAAAGATCGGTATAATTATTTTCCTGCTCAATAATTGATTGCAACGATAAATTATCGTAAATAATAACAGGATCATCCAAGTAATTAATTAGGCTACTGAAAGAATTATAAAATAAAGGAGATAAATGTTCATATCCTTGGAATTTTTTCCCCTCAATCACTGATTCATATAAAGGGGTATTGACATAATTAACTCCAAAAACTTTTAAATAATTATCTCTAAAATTCTTTATTGTTTCTGGATTTAATATCACCTCACTAGCAGAATTAAGTATTAGCTTCGTGCAATTATTGGTAGAAATCTGACTATCAATATCAAATTCTTTTATTGATTCTATGTGATCCCAACTAAAATTAATACGATAAGCTTTAGAACCAGGCAAGACTATATCTACTATCTCTCCTCTTACAGAAAATTCACCACTATCAATACTACTGCTACTCCTAGTAAAACTATTATGTACCAAGAATTCCGCTAATTTATCGGCTGAGAGCTGCATTTTATTATGTAATCTCAAAAAAGACTTAACCAATAACTCTGGAGGAGGTAATTTTGTCAGTAAATTTATAGCACTAGTCACTACCAATTTTGTATCGTTATTACTTGCCAAGTAACTCAATATATTCGCTCTTTCTGATAAAATATTTTGATTTGGCGAAATGCGATCATATGGTATAGTATCAAAACTAGGGAAATATAATATGTTGCTAGTTTTAATATTTTGTGCCATAAATAATAATTGTTTATGGCTATTGATTGCATCATCTTCACTGGCAAAGATAAGTAAAATATTCTTGGTACGTTTATTTGATAAATACTCACTAGCAAAAAAACTTTTTGCACTGAGCGGGAGTGGTTGTTGTATCATTATTTACTAAGCTTCTATGTTGTTAATATCAAAACTAAGTATTTGTAACATTACTTTTGAGTTTAAGTGAGAAGGAGGAGCCGTTTTATTGGTAATCCAATCATAAATATCTATATCATTTTGGTTAAGTATTAAAGCAAAATCTGCTAAATTAGCTGCATCCATGTTAGCAAGAAATTTTTCAGCAAATTTACCCAATATTAAGCCAATTTCTTTGCAACCACGATTTTTGCTTTGATATAACAATTTTTTGGTTAAAGATGTTTTGTTAAAATAATCCATATTTACAATCTTACAAAAAAACATCATAATATAATTCAGATAGTTTGACAATTACCAAATATAAAATAAAATGTAAGCTGTATAAAATGGTGCTAGAACTTAATTGCTCCAAATCTTCTTTATTCAATAATATTTAATATATCAAAGAAACGCTAAACTTTATGAGCATTAAAAATATATCTTCCTTAAAAGCTTATAAGTTGCTAGAAATAGATAATAATAACATGATAATTGATGTTAGGACTGCTGAAGAATGGCAACAAGTAGGCATTCCAAAGCTTGATAAAGATAAAATAATTTTTATTAGTTGGCGTTTATTGCCTAATATGTCACTAAATAACGAATTTAAGAACCAGTTGATGTCGAAAATCAGTAATATAGTCAATTCAGGAGAATTTGGGGCTAGGAGCGATGGAGCGACGCCTATAAGTAATAGGCGAGCGACAAGTGACGACGTCCCCAACTTCTCATCAATTGACTATAACTATAAACTATTATTCCTTTGTCGCTCCGGAGGTAGATCCCATGAAGCTGCACAATTTGCTAGTACTCTAGGTTATAAAGAGTGCTATAATATAATTGATGGTTTTGAAGGAGGAACTAATGGAGCTGGTTGGAAACAAAATAATTTACCATGGCAAATTCTGTGAATATTAACCATAATCAATTGACTATAGCAAAGGAAGTGACTTATCATAGAGATATTTGGCAACAAGTTTGCTCTGACCTTAATAAACATTACGGCGATGCCTTATATAAAAGCTGGTTCAGTAAGATTAACTTTTTAGAAGCTGCTACTAATACTGTTATACTTTCTACACCAACAAATTTTATTCGAGATTGGGTGGAATCTAGATATGCACGGGCTATATTGCAATCTTGGCAGTCCTATGACAAAGATATCAAATCAATTGAGATCATTACTAAAGAATTATCAGAACAAAACCAAAATATACCTGAATATTTAGCAAAAGTTCCATCAATAAAAGAAGGAATGGATACCAATTCCGAAGGCATTTTTTCAGCCTTAGACTTACGATTTACTTTTGAAAATTTTGTGGTGGGTGGACCAAATGAATTAGCCTATGCAGCATCTAGAGCAGTTGCTGAGTCGGAAGGAGCCGTAGCTGAATCTAACCCTTTATTTTTATATGGAGGGGTCGGTCTTGGCAAAACACACTTAATGCATGCCATTGCTTGGTATATAAAACATAATAATCCGACTCGTAAGGTAATTTACATGTCGGCAGAAAAGTTTATGTATCAATTCATCAAGGCACTACGTAATAAAGATGTTATGTCTTTTAAAGAAGAATTTCGTTCGGTTGACGTGCTAATGATCGATGATATTCAATTTATATCAGGTAAAGATAGCACCCAAGAAGAGTTTTTCCATACTTTCAATGCTTTAATTGATAATAATCGTCAAATGGTTATATCGTGTGACCGTTCACCGTCAGATTTAGATAATATCGAAGATCGAATTAAATCCAGACTTGGCTGGGGATTGGTTGCCGATGTCCACAGCACTACTTATGAACTAAGATTGGGAATCTTAGAATCTAAACTTGAACAAATGAATATCCATATACCTAAAAATGTTGTAGAATTTTTAGCAGCTAAAATAACATCGAATGTCAGAGAGTTAGAAGGAGCTCTTAATAAAGTTATCGCTCATTCTACCTTAGTTGGTAGGGAAATAACTTTAGAGAACACCCAAAATATCTTGCGTGATTTACTACGTTCCAATGAGAAAATTATCACCATTGAGGATATTCAAAGAAAAGTAGCTGATCGTTATAATATTAAATTTTCCGATATGTCTTCTCCTAGGCGTATTCGCTCAATAGCTAGACCAAGACAAGTAGCTATGTATTTGAGTAAAACATTAACGCCAAAAAGCCTGACTGATATCGGTAAGAAATTTGGCAAGAAAGATCATACTACGATAATGCATGCTATCAAAAAGGTAGAAGAATTATGTGAGATTGATACAGAATTCCGAGAAGAACTTAGTCTGTTAATGAAGATACTACAAAATTAAAATTCTGAATGTGGATTGCCACGCTCACGTACGTTCGCTCGCAATGACGGTAGTTTGTATGGATAAATACTAATCTGGTTAGTTATAATATGAGATAGCATTGAAAATATATTAGACTTAGCTAAATAACTTATCTATATTTATACTTACATAAGATAATATTAAAATCACAAATTAAAAAAGCAAAATTATGTCAAGTGGTGAAGTTGAAAGAAAAGAGTTAAACTGTTCTTTTTGTGGTAAAAATCAATATGAGGTGATAAAATTAATTGCTGGACCAACGGTATTCATTTGTAATGAATGTATCGAACTTTGCCTTGATATTATAAAAGAAGAAACTAAGGTATCACTTAAGCAAGTCTCCTCTTCAATTCCAACACCACAAAAGATTTTTTCTACTCTTAATGATTACGTAATTGGTCAGGATCAAGCAAAAAAAGTCTTATCAGTCGCGGTATATAATCACTATAAACGATTAGAATATATCGAATCAGGTAATAATGATGTCGAATTAAATAAATCAAATATCCTGGTTATTGGCTCTACTGGCTCAGGAAAAACTCTTTTGGCACAAACCTTAGCAAAAATTCTTGATGTACCTTTTACTATGGCAGACGCCACTTCTTTAACCGAAGCTGGCTATGTTGGTGAAGATGTTGAAAATATCTTGCTAAGATTATTACAAGCAGCAGATTTTAATATAGCTAAAGCCCAACGAGGCATTGTTTATATAGACGAAGTAGATAAAATCGCAAGAAAATCTGAAAATCCTTCTATAACAAGAGATGTATCAGGAGAAGGTGTACAACAAGCGTTACTTAAAATCATGGAAGCAACTGTTGCGTCTGTACCACCACAAGGGGGAAGAAAACATCCGCAGCAAGATTTTGTGCAAATAGATACTTCCAATATTTTATTTATATGTGGCGGGGCTTTCATGGGAATAGATACTATCATTAATGCTCGTACCGCTCAAAGTTCAATTGGGTTTGCAGCAAATATCCAGTCAAAACAAGAAAGAAACCACAGCGAAACACTAAAATCATTAGAAATTGAAGATTTAGTAAAATTTGGATTAATTCCTGAATTTATTGGTAGGCTTCCAGTAGTAGCAACTTTAGATGACTTAGATAAAGCATCCTTAGTAGCAATTTTAACTCAACCAAAAAATGCTGTTATTAAACAATATCATAAATTATTTGAATTAGACGATGTTGAACTATCAATTGACAATGATGCTTTAGAAGCAATAGCCGAAAAAGCACTGACACGAAAAACCGGTGCTAGGGGACTCCGTTCTATAATCGAAACGCTTCTACTTGACAGCATGTATAATGTTACCAATTTGAAAAAAATGCACGTACATATTTCAAAAGATGTGATAGATGGCAAAGCTCAGCCGGTAGTCACTCCAAAAAATTATGTAAAAGCTACTAAAAAGCGTATGGCGGTTTAGAGTGATTTCTATAGATTTATTGCTAATTTCTGATATTAACGAAGAGTTGTATAATCTCTCTTTACAATTAATAGGAGATTTATATATGAGAAATAATACTAATATACAACCTCACCACTTCAAAAGCTGTTTTCCCAGCTTTTGAAGTTAGTTACAAATGTTAAGTGTATTTTAAAAAAGTTTTACTGATTTGTCATGAAGCAACATAATTCCTGTAGTAAAAAATGGAGCAAATATAGTCTTTACTTCAGACAATAATGCTTCGTTACTAATTTCTTGTTGCAATTCTTCTCTAATTAAATCAAACATCTCCTGCAAGCTTTTACCAGCATCTATCATTTGTTTAAAAACATATTTGGTATAATTAGAAACTGGTATAGCAATATTGATATTTTTTAACCACGAAGTATTTAACGTAAAATTAATGACATTGCCAGCTATCAAAGTACTAGATTCCATATGATCATAAATTTGTTTAGCAATACCCGCAATACCATAAAAATATGGTACATTATCCAAATCATCAAGAGTAGCAATGGTATCTTTTGCATTAGAAGCAAAAAAACTATGTTTAATGATATTGCCAACCATTAATTCACAAATTGCTTGCTGAGTTATTATATCCATCCTCTTAATTTTTTGCAAAAGAGAGAAATCGCTAATATAATTCTCAATTCTTAGAGCTAATTTTTCGCTAACATCAGAAAATTCGACAAAATTCAAACCTGCATTATGGATAAATTCGTATAATTCAGGAATGGAATAAGCCCTATCTTGTTTATGCAAGAACAGATCATATAAACCTATATCGCCAAAAACAACATGGTCTCTTAATAGTTCTTGTCCACGTATATACCAATTAGTTGCAGGAAAACCAGCCATAACAGCCTTGGCATTCATTACTTCCTCTACCCTATTACTAAACCCTGATTTACCATTTTCATAATATCTTGCACCTGATATAGCCCAGTACGACCATATTTAGCATAAACCATTACACCCATTGCTCCATGATCAGTTAGAGAATCTTTTAAAATCTTTAAACCATCGGGAGGGCTTTTTAAATGGTGCAATACTCCTGTACAATTAATATAATCAAACTTGCCTAAATTAAGTTTTGGGATATTTAAGATAGAATCATATACCCATTTAATATTGGTAAGACCGCGTTTCTCGGCACGTTTTTGGGCGATCTCCATGCTTGGCTTGCTAAAATCTAAATATACTACTTCGGCATTTTTATTTTTTAGCTGCTCTGCCATATATATAGTAGAATCACCAGTACCACCGCCGGCAATTAACACTCGAAAACCTGAATTAAAATCCTCTTTACCTTGATATAAATAATGATTTAACTCCCCCAAAAATTCACCACTAACTGCCAGTAATCTTTTTGTTTCCTCTTCAGGATCTCTATAAGGATAAGGATAATCTTGATAATGCTCTTGAACTGTAGCAAGATCGTTTGTTGTTTCAACAGAAACACTGGTCTGTGATTTTACTTGTTTAGATTTTGACATAAAAAACTTACATATATATTGATTGTTCTAATCGCTTTCTTGAATTGCTTCGACCATTACATGGTCTCGCAATGACGCCTGGGTTGCATATTTTGAATATAATTAAAAAAATCATATTATCAAGTCCTTTATTTGTAATTGTATAGTATGACGTTCTTGCCAGCTATTGACTTTTAATGACCCAATCACGGAAATATTATAAGACTTAACATTAAGCAATATATTCTCTATCGGACTAGACACGGCATTAAAAGCAATAGCAGCAAGGGCTTTAGAGCCAAACACTTCCTTAGAAGGGGCTAGCAAACATTTTATATGTTTACCACCAACTATGTCAGCTTTCAAAACAAAAAGATTAGAGAATTTAAATATTGGGTCAGGATTTCCCTGACCAAATGGCTCAAGTTTACTTAGCTCATCCATTAACAGCAAATTTACACTACTAGTAGTGAGCTCAGCATCATATTCTTCGCCTGTAAGGTCATTATGATTATTCATATCACTCTTAAAGGCGTGATTTAAGAATTCTTGCAACTCTAGTAATTTTTCTTCTAATACTGTAAATCCAGCAGCCATTGAATGCCCCCCGCCAACTACAATTAACTCTTTAGTTTTGGCGTTGATAATTTTACTACCAAAATCAACATTTTTGATAGAACGACAAGAAGCCTTACCTATTCCATCATTTAAAGCTATAACTGACACCGGTTTATTAAATTTTTCTTTTAATCTTCCAGCGACAATACCAATCACACCCGGATGCCATCCTTTACCAATTATAAATAATGAGCTATCATTTTCCTGAGTTAAAGCTATTTGAGTAGATTCCTCTATCATCATCAGTTCTATTACTTTCCGCTCATTATTATGTTTCTCCAACTCCTGTGCTAATCTATTTGCTTCTATTGGACATTCGGTAGATAAAAGATTAGCCCCTAATGATGATTTACCAACTCTTCCCCCAGCATTAATCCTAGGTCCCAAGACAAATCCCAAATGATAACAGTTTGGTTTTTCATTTAAGCCAGCAATATCGCATAAGGTTGTCATACCTAAATTTTTTCTTTGCTGAAGGATTTTTAATCCTTGAGTAACAAAAGCACGATTTAAGTGAACAAGCTTCATTACATCGCATACCGTACCAAGGGCAACTAAATCTAAATACTGCATTAAGTTAGGTATAGTAATATCATCCCTACCACTAATGTCATGATGATTGGCAAAGAAATTTTGTTTTTTTAAATCAGATAATAAGGCAGTAGCAAATAAAAATGATACTCCTACAGCAGCCAGATACTTATAATCGCTGGTTTCATCAATACGATTTGGATTAACAACGGCAACAGCCTCAGGTAATATATCGCTACTAATGTGATGATCGATCACTATCACATCAAGCCCTACTAGTGCTGCATGTTTCAGAGCCTCATGTGCCATTGCTCCGCAATCTACAGTAATAAGCAGCTTAGTTCCATTATCCTTAATTTTTTGCATAGCAGCTGGGGTTGGTCCATATCCTTCAGCAATTCGGTCTGGAACATAAATATCAACATTCTGCCCCAAATCCCTAAATAGATTCTTAAGCAATGATGAAGAAGTAGCCCCATCAACATCATAATCAGCAAATATGCAGATTTTTTGTTTATTTATAATGGCTTCTATAGCTCTATCTACTGCCTTGTGCATATCAAGTAAATGAAAAGGATCTGGCAGTAGGTTCTTAAGTTTAGGTGATAGAAAATCAGTAACTTGCACCAAATTCTCTAGACGGGGAGATAGAACCCTAGCTAAAAAATCACTAATTCCTACAGAACGACAAAGCTCTAGAACACCATCCTCGTTGACTAATCGCTGCTGCCAAATTTTGCCATTTACTGAACATTTAGGTTCTAGTGATATTGACATGTAGGGTAACCTTATTAAAAAGTGTAAAATCTAGTTATATAGTCAATTAACCTGAATTAGTGCCGAATAAGCACCGCTGTCATTGCGATAAGGCGTAAGCCGACGAAGCAATCCATTTTAATCGTTTTTTGGATTGCTTCGTCACACTAAAGTGGCTCTGAGCCATGACGCTAAGGCTAAATACTAATCGGATTTATAACATTGCCAATTTAAGTTAATTGACTATATCTATAATATAACAGATTTTTATGCTCCACTAATAGCTGTTTTCATTATTTTTATTTTTTTTACCATGTATACTCAAATGATTTGAGTATACACCTCATCCCTTATCGCTATTCTTAAAACAAAAGCACTATTAACAGCTCTTCTTCTATGCTACAAATCACTCTATACTTCCCTACCCTATATCTCCACAATCCAACATAATCATATTTCATTGGCTTGCCTAAATCTTTAGGATGACTACATTTTAATACCTTATCTTTAAAATAATTACTGATCAATTCTTGTGATGCTTTATCTAGCTTTCTAAATTCTTTAGCAGCCTTGAAATCAAATTCAATTTTCCAAGTCATTATTATCTTCTAACTTCTCTAAAGATATTCTAGGATTCCTTTGTTCTAATCTGTGCAAAGCTATAAAATAATCTTCCTTTTCTTGCAAAAAACTCTCTACTGCTTTTCTGATAAGATAACTTTTCTTTCTATCTATAGTTTTTCCAAGCTGGTCTAATCTATTATAAAGCTCATCTGGTAGCTTTGATGTGATTGTATGCATAGGTATACTTTTTGCAAAGTCAAATAAATCGTTCCACAAAAAAATTATTTTATAATCTTAAAGTGAATTAGCTTGAATTGGCAACGTTATAAATCTGATTAGTCAAAACTTACGCTATGAGAAAAAAAATGGTAAATTATGTTGAGTATAATTTAGAAATGCCAAGAGGATAAAATTGCAAGCAATACCAGTTAATAGGACAGATTACTGTCAATTTCTAATAGTGAGTCAAAAGAATTATAGTTTGACCTACTATGCTGAACATGCCAAAAAATGTAGCCATGATGTTATTAATAGATTTTTAAAAAATGAAAAATATACACCTTCTTTGTTATGGGAACATATTAAGGATGATGTTATTTTATCGCCTAACGGATATACAATATTTGATGATACGGTGTTAAATAAAAGAAATACCAAGAAAATAGAAATTGCTAGATCACAGTACAGTGGGGCTACAGGTGGTATTACTACTGGTATAGGAGTAGTAAGTTTGGTATATTATAATCCGGATATTAATAAGTTTTGGGTAATAGATTACCGAATTTTTTCACCCGAACATGATGGAGCGACAAAAGTAGAACACCTATTAAATATGTTAAATAATGCTGTGTATAGCAAAAAGATTCCTTTTCAGACTGTGCTTTTTGACACATGGTATGCTACGCATAAAATTATGCAACATGTTGATTCCTTGGGTAAATATTATTATGCTCCTATTAAAGCAAATAGAAACGTTACTAAAACTTCCTCTTCTAAGCCTTATAAAGCTGTTAGCAAGTTAACGTTTTCAGATGAGGAAATTAAGAGCAGAGTGGAGATTCATATAAAGGGCTTTGCAAAAGATAAGCATGTTAATTTGTTTAAACTTACTGTTTCTACCAACAGAGTTGATTATATTGTTACCAATAACAAAACTCAAAAATCTTCTAAAGCCGTACAAGATGAGTGTGGCTTTCGTTGGGTAATTGAGAGCATGCATAGAGAAATCAAGCAACTTACCGGTATAGAACGATGCCAATGCAGAAAACAACGCATCCAGCGTAATCACATTAGTTGTGCATTTTTAGTGTGGGCTTTTCTAAAAAGAACTGCACACAAAATAGGTAAGACGGTTTATCAAATAAAGTTAGGGCTTTTAGATCATTATATGCAACAGCAGTTACGTTCACCCTCTTTACGCTATTTAGAACCTTACATAGAGTAAGTTTTGCTACAAAACTTACTCTATATTTTATGACAAGTAGTTTAATGCTGGGATATTATCAAAATTCTTTACTGTGATAGTATGGTTTCGGGTCAAGATTTTTAATATTTGAGATAACATAGCGTAAGTTTTGTAGTATTTAACCTCAACGTTATTGCGAGGAGACCAACAAAGCAATCCAGAAAGGTGTTTTAAAATGGATTGCTTCTACCATTACATGGTCTCGCAATGACGTATATGCACCCCAAAAATCATTGCGAGGAATGCGGAAACCGCACGACGAAGCAATCCATATAGTCTTGATGTATCTATACTATTTTTTACTCATCATAGGAAATAAATAAAAAATTGTAGGGTACTATGCGTCATCATAGGCATTTACTCAACAATCAATCCTTTTAACTTATAGACTAACTCTAAAGCTTGCTTAGGGGAGAGTTGATCAGGATCAATTTTATTAATTTCTTTTTCTAACTTATTGAATTTCATTTCTTTTTTGCTTTCTACTGGCAAATTAAATAAACTTAAATTGTTTGATTCGGTATTTAATATATGCTTATTTTTGTACGTTGCACTTTTTTCTAATTTTGCTAAAATGTCATTCGCCCTAATTATAACAGATTTTGGTAGCCCCGCTAAGTAGGCTACATGAATTCCATAAGATTTATCAGCCGCCCCTTCTATAATATTATGCAAAAATAATATTTCTTTTCCTAATTCCTCAATAGCAACTGTATAATTTTTTAGGCTTGGCAAAAAATTACTCATACTGGTTAATTCATGATAATGCGTAGCAAATAAACATCGGCATTTGAGATTATCATGAATATATTCAAGTACTGACCAAGCAATTGATACACCATCATATGTCGAAGTTCCACGCCCAACCTCATCTAGTATCACTAAGGAATTTTTAGTAGATTGTGCTAAAATAGCTGATGTCTCTAGCATTTCCACCATAAAAGTCGACTGTCCTGCCTGTAAATCGTCCCCTGCCCCTATTCTACTGAATATCTTGTCTACCACTCCTATCTTGGCACTTGTCGCTGGTACAAAACTACCAATTTGTGCTAATATGGCTATTAGGGCATTCTGCCGCAAAAAAGTACTTTTACCAGCCATATTAGGTCCAGTAATTAACCAAATTCTATTAGATTCTGATAAAGTACAATTATTGTCAATAAAGCTCTTTTTATCGGTTAATAGGCTTTGTTCAACAACTGGATGACGTCCCTTGATAACTTCAAAAGTTAAATCGTTCGTTAAAACTGGTCTAACATAATTATATTCATCGGCAATATAAGCAAAATTACAGAATACATCAAGCTGACTCAAAGAACAGCTAAGTAATCGCAGAAATACGGTGTTATCAATAACTTGCTGGCATATTTTATTATATAATTCCAGTTCAAGACTAATTGCCAAACTTTTGCTATTAACCATATCGCTTTCTAATTTTTGTAATTCAATAGTAGTATATCGACTAGCATTAGAAGTTGTTTGACGATGAATAAATTTTGTGTCTACCATCTTATCACTATGTCTTAGGGTAATTTCAATAAACAACCCAAGCACATTATTATGTGATATTTTGAGAGTTTCAATGCCAGTATCAAGACGATATAGATTCTTTAGCTTCTCTATATGTGATTTGCCATTATTAATTAGGTCATATAATTCTTGTAGTTTAGGGTGATAATGATGATTTATTATACCGCCTTCATTGGTATTATTTGGTGCATCCTCTCTAATTGCCTGGTCTATTAAGGAATATAATTGTTCATTGCCAGATAATGGTTTAATTAAGTTTTCTATATAGTCTGGCAAATTTAGTCCGTAATGAGCAATAAACTCGCCCTTTATTTCCAGTGCAGCATTTAATGTATATTTAATATTTAACAAATCTCGTCCTGAACCACGATTCATCATAATTCTAGATAAGCAACGTTCTAAATCTCCAGTTTTCTTGAGTAATTTTTTAATATTTCCTACTATGGCAATATTTTTATAAAAAAACTCTGTTATATTTTGTCGAGAATTTATTTGATCAATATCTATTAGTGGTGTAGATAAAAAGTGATATAATAGACGGCTGGCAGCTTTAGTAACGGTATGATCAATAGTAGCAAGAACACTGCCTTTGGTTTTTCCTAATAAATTACTGGTAATTTCCAAATTCCGCCGAGTTGCCGAATCAATAATCATAAAATTATGATAATTAACCAACCGAGGTAAAGGTAGAGAAGGTATATTTTGCTTTTGGGTCAAAGATAAATATTCTAAAACACTACCAATACTACTTATTTGACATTCAGATACTTCACCTATAGCTTTTAGATCATTAATTTTATAAAAATCTAAGATAATTTTATGACATTTCTTACTAGCAAAAAAACTATCAACTTGATATGAGATACGAAAATGCAATTGGTTATTAATATTACTAGCTAATTGATGTCCCCTCAAATTTTCACTAAGTAAAATCTCTTTTGGCTTAAGACGCGATAGTTCGTTGATAATCTCATTTTGTGGAATCTCAATAACTGAAATTTCCACGGTAGAAATATCTACGTAACAAATTGACGCTTTGTTTTTTAACAAAACTAAACTTGCCAAATAATTAGGCTCACAAACATCAATTAAAGATTCCTCAGTAATAGTACCTGGGGTGATGATACGCGTTACATCCCTATGTACTACAGCCTTATAACCATCACGTTTTTTTGCCTCTTCGGGTGTCTCTAATTGATCGCAAATAGCAACTTTGTAATTCTCTTCAATTAATTTATTCAAATAGGTCTCAAGAGCATGATGAGGGACACCACACATAGCAATCTCACAATCACCATTAGAACCTCTTTTAGTCAAAGCAATACCTAAAACTTGACTGGCAAGAATTGCATCCTCAAAAAACATTTCATAAAAATCACCCATCCTAAACAATAGAAGACAATCAAGATTAGCAAATTTGATGTCTAAATATTGTTGCATCATCTTGGTTGATTGAACATAATTATATTTCTGGTGAAATTCTTCTAAAGTCATAACTACACATAATTATAAAAAATAAACAATAAAGACGATAGGATGTTTTGTCAAATTTACTAACAAAAAAACAATTAAAATCAATTTATTGTAAGCTTTTTAGTGGAGAAGATGATAAAATATTTTTTAAACAGACAAGGGTTTTTTATAATGAGGATAAGTTATGAGCAGTAAACCGCTGATATCGTTGGACTACGCAATTAAATTTTTACTCAAGAATAAAGGTGACTATGAAATAGTCGAGGGATTTATTTCGGCGATACTTAAAGGTGTTGGTGGTTATCCAGCAGTAAAAATCATTGCCTTGCTTGAAAGTGAAAGTAATAAAGAAAGTGAAAACCTAAAGAAAAGCATTGCTGACGTTATTGTTGAAATAGATCGCACATATACTAGCCTCTTTCTCCATAAAGCTTGCTTTAATGCTAGTCGATTGATTGTCGATAGTATTTATGCTAGTCAGGATTATACTAGTATCAAGAAAGTATTTCATATCAACTTAATATATTTTCCATATGCAGGGCTGAAATCGCCTTTATGTCACGGTAAGACTATTTTTAGAGAAATCGACCGAGAACATCCTATAGACGTACATCTTGCTGATAGTAAAGGTAATGAAGTGGAGCTTCATAATGTATTTCCAGAATATTTTATTATTTCCGTACCACTTTTTAACGATATTGTAAAAAAGGAAATGGATGAATGGTTGTATTTTGCTAAATATGCTGAGGTTAGAGATGATTTTAATCACCTTATATGAAGAAAGTAGCTGAGCGTCTTAGCATCCTAAAAATGACTACTCAAGAACGTATAGATTATAATAAATATGTCAATGAATCCTTAAAGCAACGTGATTATATAGTTTCAGCTGAGCAAAAAGGTAGGGAAGAAGGTATTGAAAAAGGTATTAAAGAAAAAGCTATAGTCACAGCAAAAGAAATGTTAATTGATAATGAGCCAATGGAGAGAATAGTTAAATATACAAAACTAACTATTGAAGAAATAGAGAAGTTAAAAGAAGAAATGAAGTAAGCGTTCACGGTTTTTTTGCTATTTTTCTTATGATAATAGTATGGATCTACCCTATATACAGAATGAGAAGCAGATGCTAATCTTCTAGGATAGGAAATGAACCCTAAACAACAATAAGGAGGCTCATATGGAAGTTACCACAATTGGTATAGATACTGCAAAAAGAATCTTTCAAATTCACGAGCATTGCCTAAAAACAGTTGATAAGGTATCCGAAGGTTTTAAAATAATAATATATAGATAGAAAGCCGCAACATTATAATGCATTTGGAGTATTTTTTAGTTTTTCGATTTAGCCTTGCTAAATTATCTCTATAAGAGAGTCAATCATTTATTTTGCTCATAATCTCTCCCGCAAATATAATTTCATACCTTCGTGACTAGCGACAAAGCCTAATTTTTCATAGAAATACTTTGCTTTTGAACGCTTTTTATTTGTTGTAAGTTGAATAAGAGAAACATCATTATCTTTAGCATATAAGATAGTTTGAGCAAACATCCACTGACCTATTTTCTGACCTCTATGTTTTTCAGCAACTCTTACGGCTTCTATCTGCATGCGAGTACTACCGATAAACGTTAGCGAGGGCATAATAGTAAGATGACATGTACCGATTATCTCGCTTATCTTTTCTACAACCATCAAATATTGGTTTGGATCGCTATCAATCTTGTGAAACGCTTTTATGTAACATTTATCCAATTCTGTACTTTTAGATTCACGCGTTTGTCCTAAGTCATCCTCAAGCAATAGTTCTATAATACGAGGTAAATCCTCTATTTTTGCTTTTCTATGTGTTAAATTCATAACTCCTTCCTTAAATATTTAATATAGAGTTAGATCAACATAGTAGCAAGTAATAAGAGTATGAATAGTTATAATGATCTGCTTAAAACTTTAGCAGGCACCATGGATAGTAACATTATTGATTTTGGTACAATAGTTACTTTAATCCCAAATAATGAATAAAAAATCTGCTCACTAATAGACGTTCATGATTCTATATTTTTCTCCCATATGTTACCATAATTTTTAGGCATACGATAATAAACGGTTTTATATGATTGCTCACTATTTGAAAATTTCCGCTGCCTAACCGAGAAACTACCAAACCCTCTAATTTCAATACGGTTTTGTTCAGCTAAGCTAGATTTTAAATAATCCAAAACCAAATCTACAGAATCTTTTATATCCTCTCTAGAAAGATAACCAAGGTTCTCCGATATTTTATTTACTAAGTTAGATTTTTTTGCCATAAATCAAAAGATTGCCCCTAATCCTTGAAATTTATTCTTGAAAAAACTTGGCAAGATACTATCAAAATCTTCCATAATCATTTCAAGGAATTTTGGTTTCGGTTTTATTCTAAATTCTTTTACTTTCAAATCCTTATCGATTTTTTTAACTTCCTGTAACCATTTAATCGCATCATCCTGTGACCCCACAGCATCAACAATCTTTAGCTTTAAAGCTTGGCGACCAGAATATATCCGCCCATCAGCTAGTTCTCTAACTTGATCAATTGGTATATTCCTTCTTAAAGCCACTAGTTCAATGAAATAATCATAAGTATCTAGTACATTCGACATTATTGCCTGACGAACAGCTTCTGTGACTTTTTCAGTAGGATTAGGAACCGCCTTTAATTCTCCGGATTTAAAATTATTAAAGGTAATACCTAAAGTTTTTGCTAAATCTGTGACTTCTAGAGTTTGAAGAATTACACCAATTGAGCCGGTAATTGTCCCATTATGACTAATTATGTAATCACCTCCTAAGGATATCAAGTATCCCCCGCTGGCTGCCAATGTACCCATAACAACTACTACCGGCTTTTCTGCAGATATTTTCCTGAGTATATTATAAATTTTCTCTGAACCAACAACAGTTCCACCAGGAGAATTGACATTAACCACTAAAGCACTAATCTGATCATCATCAATGATTTTTTCCAATCTTGTATCACGTTTTGCATCTTCAAAAATGATATCTTCTATTGAAATAGCAGCTATATATTTACTATTAGTAGTTATATATTCAGATTTTGTCAAATCAAATTGCTTAATCATCACCACAATTAAAACTATAAACATAAAAATTGTTGCTAGCTTCCAAAGCATTAATTTCGTCTTATTTTGCTTTCTTTCAATTAGGTATTCAGCAGTTATTGTCATTAATTCACCATTCGTTGATTTTTTCTTAATATTTGACGAAGCAATCTAATCCATTTTAGTAATCCATTTTGGTAATCCATTTATGATGGTTAGCACTTCACCCGCATAATTCGCCCTTGATCCCTTTTCCAATCTTGTTCTTTAATTGTCTGTCTTTTATCATGTAATTTTTTACCTTTTGCGATCCCTAACTCAACTTTTACTTTATTTTTCTTATTAAAATATAAAGAAAGAGCTACGAGAGTATAACCCTTTAAGCGAATCTTACCAATTATTTTTTTTATCTCACTCGAATTAAGGAGCAACTTACGTGTCCTTCTAGTCGAGTGATTAAACCTATTAGCTTTTTCATATTCCGCAATATGACAATTATACAAAAACACTTCATTTGCTGAATTTTCTGCATGACTATCTTCTATACTGGCTTTTCCTTGACGCAATGATTTAACTTCACTACCAGTCAATATTATGCCAGCTTCAATTTTTTCTTCAATAAAGTAATTGAAATATGCCTTCTTATTTTGCGCTATTAATTTTTTATATTCCGACATATTCCATAGCTTTATTTATTTTTTCCTCGGTAACGACGTTAGCTGAAGTTAAAGGAAGTCTTAATTCATTGGCACATAACCCCAATCTTGCCGCAGCATATTTTACCGGTATCGGATTGGATTCTGCAAATAATGCTTTATATATAGGTAATAATTGCTGTTGAATTTGCAGAGCTTCCTGATAATTACCATCACGACAATCGTCCTGTAACTTCTTGCACAAACTAGGCGTGATATTGGACGCAACAGAAACGCACCCTACCCCCGAATGAGCATTATAAGATAAAGCTAATTCATCATTACCACACAATAAATTAAAATCTTTGACTATAGCCCTAATTCGTAAGGGGCGTTCTAAATCGTTACCAGCATCTTTAAGGGCTACAATACGCGGTAGTTTACTGAGCCTAATTATCGTATCATCGGAAAAGTCTGCCAAAGTTCTACTAGGTACTGAATATAGCATTATTGGTAAATTACTGGCATTATGGATAGTTTCAAAATGCAAATATATTCCCTCTTGAGTTGGCTTTACATAAGAAGGAATACTACACATAAATCCATCAACGGCAACTTTTGTGCATATTTGCACCATATCTACGGCGACGCTAGTAGTCATGGCTGAACAACCAGCTATTACTGGCATACGTTTATTAACAATTTCCATAACCGCTTGTAACAAAGACTGATATTCTTGCAAAGTTAAACTAGCTCCCTCACCAGTAGAACCAGCAACCACTATCCCATCAACTTTATTAGCAATTTGATAGTTCACTATCTTTTCCACAGAAGCAAAATCTAATTTATTCTCCTTAAAAGGAGTTATCATAGCTGTAATGACTCCTTTGAATATATTATTTTCCATAAACACCTGTTAAATTCATATCATTTTTATTATAGTCAATTAGCATTTAGCCATTTGTCTCAACGGGAATGTCATATATAACATCCAATGAACAATGGATTGCTTCACTCACATACGTTCGCTCGCAATGACGGTATTGCCAAGCTACTCTTCGCTAATAGACGGAAGTACTTTACATAACCTCAGTATATCACTATTTATTTGCACACTAAGTAATTATATTCTTTTTTTAGCAAATTAGTAATTTTACTATCTTCAAAGATGACATTTCGCTCACCAAGGTTAATCGATTTAATCCCCTTAACTTCTACAGCTGTACCTGTCATAAAACATTCATTAAACTCCCCTACCCTATCTGGAGTTATATACTCTTCTATAACCTTGATATTTAAATCATTAGCAAGTTCAATAATTGTTTGACGTGTTATGCCATTTAAGAAACTATCAGCTATTGGAGTAAATAATTGATCATCTTTAACAAAGAAGATATTTGCCGTACTACATTCAGCAACATATCCCCGCCAATCTAATAAAATTGCATCATCGTACCCCAGAGACTTAGCTTCTTTCTGGCATACTATCATCATATTATAATGTCCTGATGATTTACATTGTGGCGGCAATGAGTTTGGATGACATTTTCGCCAACGAGCAATATGCAGACTTAAGGCACCAGAAGGTCTAAGAGTTGATGGAACAGCAGCAATTAATAGATTAACCGATAAGTTTACATTAGTCAGATTAAGAGATTCACTACCCAACCAAATTAATGGGCGAATATATGCATCTTTAATATTATTTTTTGTTATAAGTAGCTGGTGAGCTTCTATAATTTCTTCAAAACTATATGGCACCTCTATGCTTAGACTTTTTGCTGACTCTATCAAGCGTTGTGTATGTTCTTCTAATTTAAAAATTTTACCATTATAGGCTTTTTCTCCTTCAAAAACTCCACCAGAATAATGCAAACTATGAGTAAGAGCGTGTATCTTAGCTTCCTGCCAAGCAATAAATCTACCATTAATCCAAATATAACCTGATAATTGATTAAGATTTTTAAACGGCTTTTCAGTTAGTATATTTTCTTGTATTATTGTCATTGTTAATATTCTACTATTAAACTATAGTAATTTTTATTACCTAAAATTTATTTATGCAAAGCTCAAAACCCCACATTCTTGTAGTTGATGATGATACTAGAATACAAAAGCTTTTAAAACAGTTTTTGTATAAAAATGGATTTTTAGTATCAACAACACATTCTGTCGAAGGAGCTGAGGGATTATTAAAATCTTCTATTTATGACTTAATTATTCTAGACGTCATGTTACCAAATGTTACAGGACTTGATTTTGCTAAAACTATAAGAGCTACCAAAGACCTTGTGCCAATTGTTATGCTAACTGCATTGTCAGAACCAAATGATCGTATCAAGGGCTTAGAAGCCGGGGCATCAGATTATTTAACTAAACCTTTTGAACCGAAAGAATTATTATTAAGAATCAACAATCTATTAAATAGCTATAATAATTATAAAAAACAAGATAAAATCAAACAATTAGGTAATAATTATTATAATTTTGAGTCAAAGGAATTCATAAAAAATAATCAACTTGTATCATTAAGCTCTACAGAACAAAAATTACTAGAAGTATTACTAAACAACGTTGGACAAGAAATGAAACGTGATGAGTTATCAAAAATAATGGGAGGTCTTAGCCCTCGTTCTATCGACGTACAAATTGTTAGAATAAGAAGTAAGATTGAAGATGACCCGAAAGAACCCAAATACCTAAAAACCATTCGGAATAGCGGATATGCTATCTATACATAAATTTACACCACAAACATTACTGGCTAGATTTGTACTCATTATCATTGTTCCAACATTAATAGGACAAATTTTAGCGGTATTTTTGTTCTATGATCGTCACTGGTATAATGTTTCTTACTATACTAGTAATATTATTGCTAATGAGATTATTTCCCTTCTTGAAAAAGATGATAATAATTTATTGGCAAAGAATACTGTAGCAACCAATTATTTAAATTTATCGTATCAGTTTTATCCAGAATCAACCTTATCACCTACCCAACCTAGAATTAGTGAGGAATTAGAGATTTTTAAAAACATTATTAACGTAAAAATTAATAAAAATAATATAGTACAGCTTAATGATTCAGGAAGAATTGAAGTACTACTTCAATTAACCAATGGTTTAATACAAATAACTTTCCCAGCAAAATTGTTGATGAATCCAACTGCCTATATTTTTGTCTTATGGTTAATCTTCTTAACCATTTTACTACTTTCCGTTTCCTTAATCTTCTCTAAAAACCAAATTAAATCCATTTTAATTCTGGCAGATGCGGCTGATCAATTCGGGCAAGGGATCACCAAATTACAAACATTTAAACCTTCTGGGGCAAAAGAAATAAGAAAGGCTGGTATTGCTTTTCTTAAAATGAAAGAACGCATTGAAAAGCAAATTAGCAAAAGAACTAGAATGCTTGCTATGATTTCGCATGATTTATGTACTCCGTTAACTAGAATGAAGTTACAATTAGAGCTAATGAACAAATCTGAGGAAACAGAAGGTCTTAGGGAAGATATAGTTGCTATGCAGCAAATGATAAAATCATATCTTGATTTTGCTAGAGGAGAAAATGGAGAAGAAGCTCAAATAATCGAATTATCTTCTTGGATGTTAAATGTTACAAATAAATGGTCTGCCAACATTGAATTAATTACGATAGGGCAACCAATATACACACAAATTAAGCCTAGCAACTTTGAACGTGCAATATCTAATGTAATAAATAATGCGATAAAATATTCTACAAAAATAAAAATTACTATATGCTCTACCTCTACTAATGCAATAATAAAGATTGAAGATAATGGAATTGGCATAAAGGATGAAGAGAAATTATTAGTATTTAAAGCATTTTATCGTTCAGATAAGTCCCGTTCACTTAATAATTCAGGGAATGTTGGACTTGGTCTTGCTATTACTAAAGAAATAATTATTGATCATAGTGGGACAATATCATTACAGGATAGTAAAGCTTTAGGCGGGTTATTGGTTGAAATTTCACTACCTATAATACAAAAGTAAATATGAGTACAATCAACAAAGTAAATCATTTAGCTATCATCATGGATGGTAATGCTAGGTGGACATTAGGGAAAGACCTACCTAAATTTGAAGGACATAGAGTAGGTGCCGATAAAGTGAAAAAATTATTAGCAAATTTTATAGAACTTAATATACCTTACGTTACACTTTATACTTTTTCATCAGAGAATTGGCGTAGATCAAAGACTGAGGTCACATTTTTATTGAAATTATTACGTTATTACCTAAAAAATGAGACTGCGGCACTGCACAAGAATGGGGTTAAAATAAAAATTATCGGTAAATTGGGTTTATTAGATTCTGTGTTACAAAAACAAATTCATGATGCTATGGAATTAACAAAACATAATAATAAAATAACTCTTTGTCTTGCTTTTAGCTATGGCGGGCGAGCAGAGATTGTTGATGCCTGTCAGAAAATTATCGATTCTGGTAAAATAAATATTAGCGAACATGAGTTTATTAATTATCTGTATGATCCAGAAATGCCAGATGTAGATTTATTAATTCGCACTGGTGGGGTATATAGAATCAGCAATTTATTATTATGGCAAATCGCATATGCTGAACTATATTTTTCACCTAAATACTGGCCTGACTTTAACAAACAAGATTTATTAGAAGCGTTAGATGATTACTCAAAAAGGAAGAGGACTTTTGGCGGCAGGTAAGAAAAAGTCTAATATAGCGACGAGAATATTATCAGCCCTAGTAATAGGACCGGTATTTATTATATCGATAATATCTATCAAGTCGTTATTTTATATATTGATGTTATTAATTGCCGTAGGTATGTTATATGAATGGTATCAGATGACCAAACCATCAATAACCAAATCGTCCTTTCTTTATGGATTATTTGGGTTGATTATTATTCCCATTCCTATTATATCTTTAGTAATAATTGCTACTGAAGATAAAAATCGGTGGCTATTATTACTCTATTTTACTATAATATGGTCAGTTGATGTATTTGCTATGATTGGCGGGAAAAATATAGGCGGTATTAAACTTGCTCCCAAGATTAGTCCTAACAAAACTTGGAGTGGATTAATCACAGGAGTATTAGCTAGCGGGGTTGCGGCATTTTTATTGAGTTTGTTGCCAGGATTTGATTTGCCAACTTACTATTTGTTAAACAAACGGCACTTAATTATAGCAGCTTTTTGTTTAGCACTAATAGCACAAATGAGCGATTTATTTATTTCATATTTCAAACGTAAATTTGCTATTAAAGATAGTGGTACTATAATACCAGGTCATGGAGGCGTTTTAGACCGATTCGACAGCATAATTCTCACCGCCCCAATATTATTTTTTATTATTAAAATATTATGAATTATCAATATTTTATTGATTTAGTTAAAAGATCCAAAATTATAATATTTAATGTTTTGCTTTCTTTACTATTAGCTTATTTTATTTTTCATTCTATTTATGGTAATAGAGGAATTATTGCTTATTTTACATTAAATCAACGACTGGAAAAAGCCTATAGTGAGCTAGAAACTTTAAGGGCAGAACGTGTTGAACTTGAACATAAAGTAACACTACTTAGACCAGAATCTCTAGACAAGGATATGCTTGACCAAGAAGCCAGAAGAGTTTTAGGAGTGGCTTCTCCAACAGAACAGGTATTTACCGTAAAATAATATGGTAACCCAGGACAGTTTTAAAGTCATATGTGGTCGTCATTGCGAGAAAGACCGTAGGTCAACGAAGCAATCCACAAAAGCAACCAAAAATGGATCGCTTCGCTTACATACCTTCGCTCGCAATGACGCTTTGAGTATACCAACAAAAGATTAGGAGGTTATTATTAGCATTATAGTTTTTTACAATGATATTCCAGAAGATTTTAATATTGCTGGAGACCTAGCAATTGATACAGAAACGATGGGATTAAAAGTGCATAGGGATAGATTATGCCTTTTGCAAATAAGCAATGGTGATGGTGATGCTTATCTAGTAAACTTTATTGACAAGAACTATGCAGCGCCTAATTTAAAAAAATTATTACTTGATAAAAATCGGTGTAAAATATTTCACTATGCTCGATTTGATTTAGCCGCAATAAAGAAATATCTTGAAATTGATTTAGAGAATATCTTCTGTACCAAAATATCTTCTAAATTGGTTAGAACCTACACTGATTCCCATGGCTTAAAAGATTTATGTCGCGAATTGCTTTCAGTGCAAATTTCTAAACAACAACAATCTTCCTATTGGGGAAGAAATGAACTTACGGAAGAACAAAAAGAATATGCTGCCAAAGATGTCCTTTATTTACATCAGCTGCGTTCTATCTTACAAGATAGATTATTAGCCGAAAATAGGCTAGACCTTGCAGAACAAATTTTTAAATTCTTACCTATTAGAGCTAATTTGGATCTGATAGGCTGGAACGATATCGATATTTTTATGCACTAAGATCCCTACTTTCGCAGGGATGACATTAAAAAGACAAAACTATATAGTAATAAAATATGTTAACTATCAGTAAGTTTTTTTTCTTACCAATTAAATCACATATTAACGTTAGTGATAATATAATTGATGGACTTAAAAGATTGGGGATCATCAATTTAAGAGATTTGCTATTTTACCGCCCTACTTCTTATCAAGTTAAAACAATTTCGCCCAATTTATCTTTACTGAAAAATGGACAGTTAATTCAAGCGGAAGTAACAATTGAAGAAATTCTTGTTCCTAAAAGCAGAAAGCAGCCTTTAAAAATCTTAGTATCTAATGAGACTGGTTCTATTCTACTGATATTTTTTAATAGACCACCTTATTTTCTGCTAAATAAACTTACGACAGGTAGTAAGCAAATAATTGAAGGCAAGGTGCAAATATTCTCTAGCTTAGCTCAAATATCTCACCCAATATTTATTTTTGATAAAAAACTTACCAACTCTATACAATCAATTTATCCTTTAACTTATGGAATAATTAATAAACAACTTTATTCCTATATAATAAAGGCTATTGATTTGCTTGAAAAAGAGTGTAACAGTATCCCTGAAAATTTTCAAGAAATAAAGGAGTATATTGAATCTTTATTAAATGATTTAAAAATCATGCATTTATACCAAGTTCATGATACTAAATTACAAACTCAATCCTTAAGACGATTAGCAGCAAGAGAACTATTTGCTAACCAGCTATCATTACAACATCTCCGTCAACAAACAAAATTAAAACAAGGTAATTCATTTACTAAATCCGCTCAGCTACAACAATCAATACTTAAAATATTAGGATTTGAACTAACATATGACCAAAAAAAAGTCATTGAAGAAATTGAAAAAGATCAATTATCTCCTACAGAAATGATGCGTTTACTGCAAGGCGATGTAGGGTCTGGCAAGACCCTGGTAGCTTTATTAACAATAGTCAATGTAGTATATCATAAATTTCAAGCTGCACTAATGGCTCCTACTGATTTATTAGCAAATCAACATCACCAATTCTTTGTTAAAGCCTTAAGTGAAAGCGGAATAAAGATTGGTTTACTTACTGGGAAAATATCTAGCAAAGAACGCAATAAGCTATTATCAGAGCTAGAAAACGGAGATATTGATATATTAATTGGTACTCATGCCTTATTTCAAGAAAAAGTAATTTTTAAAAATCTAGGTTATATTGTCATTGATGAGCAACATAAATTTGGTGTACAACAACGGCTCGATTTAATTAACAAAGCCTCGTATCCCGATGTTTTAGTAATGACAGCCACCCCTATTCCTAGAAGCCTTACTTTGACTATGTTTGGAGATATGGATATTTCTAAATTAACCAGTAAGCCAAAAAATCGACTGCCAATTATTACTAGCATCTTACCCAAAACAAAACTAAATAATGTAATTTCCGTTTTGGATAAAAAACTAACATCTGGAGAAAAAATTTACTGGATATGCCCCCTTATCGATCAAACTGATGAAGAGTTAGTAACCCAGGAAAAAAACACTGGGATGACTGACGTTAATAGCAGATTTATTACCATTGAAACCGTCTACCCTAACATTACAACTACCATACACGGCAAAATGAAAAATGAACAAAAAGATACGATTATGCAACAATTTAAGAATGGTAATATTAAAATCCTTATTGCTACAACTGTAATTGAAGTGGGTATTGATGTCCCAGATGCCACCTTAATCGTCATAGAGAATGCCGAGCAGTTTGGTTTAGCTCAATTACATCAGATAAGAGGTAGAGTTGGACGTGGAATGTTACAATCTCATTGTATTCTTCTATATGATCCTCAAAAATTAACTATACTTGCAAAATCTAGATTTGAAGTAATGAGAAATAGTAATGATGGCTTTTATATAGCTGAGCAGGATTTACTGTTAAGAGGTAGCGGAGAAATATTAGGAACAAAGCAAAGTGGTGAGATAAGATTCTTTTTTGCCGATCTAGCTAGAGACTTAGACCTTTTAACTAAAGGTAATAAATTGGCAGAAGAAAGTTCAAATAATCATTCAGAATTATTGATACTTCAAACAAAATTATTTGCTAAAGTAGAATTTAATGAATTAAACTAGGTTGTGAACACTCACAATTAATCATATAGTACACATTGTATAAAATTATCTCGAGCATGTAGTTGTTGGTTGTTGTGAAAGAAATATCGGTTAAAAAAATATGTAGTTAAATTAAAAGCTTGTTTTTTATCATTATTAGTAATTTCACACTTAGTGGAGGTTAGGAATTGTGGTAAGATTAGAAGCCTGTCTTGATATTTCAGCCCTTCTGATAAACAGACAGCTTTTCCAGATTTTGGTGAGACATATTTCAGATTCTCCTGGCTACCTGTTACCACACATTTATCCAGCTCAAGACCATAGCCTGATTCTTGGAGTATGGCTAATTCAAATCTAATATACTCTTCAAAAATAAAATTATTTGCTAGGCTGTTTAAATATTTTACAAAAATTGGAAAAAAATTATTGTGATCTTCTCTTTCATGAAATGCTATTTTAATAAGGCTAATAATTGAATTAAAGGCATATAATTTAATTTTATTAGTTATTAAAAGACCAGCGTAAGATTTTATTAACTCGCATTTAGCCATTCCTATATGCTCGTGTAACCTAGCTTGCCAAAAAAAATCGACAATATTGCCTTGTTGATTTATAGAGCCAGATTTTCTAGATGTTTCTCGTATTACACCGGAATATAAACCATGATTCTCAGTAAAAACTGTAATAATAGCCGAATTTTCTTTTAATGGTTTTTTAGCAATTATTATTCCTATATCTTTAAAATTCATATTTGAGCTTGTTGCAATCGCATATGGCTATATGAGTTTGGGTCATCTTGCCAAAGTTCACGTACTTTTACAAAAAGAAAAAGATGAATTTTACAATCAAAAGATATCTGCATTTCTATTCTTGCCTTAGAACCTATTTCTTTAATTTTACAACCATTTTTTCCTAAAATAATAGTCTTATAAGAATCTCTTGAAACAACTATTACTTGATGAATTTTGATAGATTTATCGTTATTCTCCTGCCACATTTCAGTTTGGACGGTTAAGTTATAAGGTAATTCTTGGTGAAGATTCAAAAATAATTGTTCCCTAGTTATCTCAGCTGCTAAAAATCGCATAGGCAGATTAGTAACATCATCCTCTTCATATAGCCAAGGCGATTCTTTAGCTTGGCTTTGGATATAATAGAGTAATTTATTGACATTTTTACCGGACAAAACGGATAATTTTAATATATAACTATCTATGAACTGAGAATTTAGAGTATTTTCTATTTCTTCTAGATATTCAGAAGGAATATCAATTTTGTTTAATAAGAATATTAAATTTATTTTAAGAGTTTGCAACTTTTTGAGTATTTGTAAAGTAAATTGATCCATAGGTTTCGTACTATCTATGATCAATAAAACTAGATCTACACCATGTAAACTTGACCATGAACACCGTACCATTGCTTTTTCCAGCTGTTTCTTTGGTTCGAATATACCTGGCGTATCTAATATTATCAGCTGTGTATCTTTTATGGTAACTATTCCGGTTATAATAGAGCGGGTAGTTTGAACTTTAGGAGTAACTATCGATATTTTTTGTCCAATGAGTTTGTTTAATAATGATGATTTACCAGCATTTGGTTTACCGATTATAGATAGAGATATTGTCTTTTGAGTTATTTCCACGAATTAAACCTTACAGTGAGCGTTCACGAAAAAAAAGTTAAAGTACAAGATGTCTATTAGTGAGGAGGCGTGAGCCCGAACGAAGCAATCCAGGAAAGTATTAGAAATGGATTGCCACGACCTACTTGCGTGGTCTCGCTAATAGACGTTTGGTAAGCAAATTTTTTATTCATCATAAGAAAATAGTAAAAAAACCGTGAACGCTCACAACTTACAAATTGTTGAGGTAATTCATTAATTTACGAGCAGCGACTTTTTCTGCTTCCTTAACTGAGTGACCAGTACCAGTTTGTTGATATTCATCCATCTGTACTAATACAGTGAAGATGGATGAATGTGGAGAACCTTCTCTTTTAATCACTTGATATACAGGCTTTTTAGTCCCTTTTTTCTGAGCTAATTCCTGAAGGGTACTTTTAGGGTCATAATCAGCTAAATCAATAATATCTATAAACTCATACCACAAATCATTTACTATTTTTTTTACTGCGTCAATATTGCTATCAAGATAAATGGCAGCAATTAATGCCTCCATAGTATTTTCGATATTATTAGGATTTTGCCTTCCCCCTAATAGTTCTTCGCCATAAGTCATAATAATATAGTCTGACAGATTGATTTTGGTAGCTACTTTACAAAGTAATTCTTTACAGACTAGATAAGCTCTAATTTTTGCTAATTTCCCCTCATCATAAGTAGAGAAATTTTTAAATAGAATTTCAGTAATAACAAAATTAATTATTGTATCACCAAGTAATTCTAAACGTTCGTAATTCTTTTGGACTCCATGCTTTACGGTATGCTGTTTTAGAGAAGGGTGGCTTAACGCTTCTAGTAAAAAATCTTTATTATTAAAATTATACCCTATATCTTGCTCAAGTTTTTCCGGAGTAGAGAGTGCTGATTCTTTATTTGTGATCATCTTGTATTTTATCTGTATAAAGAGAGGTAAATAGTCTGTTAAATCTAATAGATGCCAGCCAAGTACCAACACGGAATATTTGATTAATTATCCCAATATCACTTTGCCATAATTTTTCTTTTGTCGAAAAATAAATAAATTGTCCTTTGGCAATAAAGTTTTTGAATGGGACAAATCCTAGTTCTATCCTACTATCATTTGATTCATCTCTGTTATCACCAAGAAAGAAATATTTTCCTTCTGGTACATAAAAGATTTCTGTATTACCATATTGATTTGCTAACAAACGATCATTTTGTTTTAATTTATAAGAAAAATAATTTACGCCGTTAGGTAATATTTCCTTATATTTTATGTAACTTCTTCCTTGTTCACTTGTATATGTCCCAACTTCAGTACGATCTATAGCTTTATCATTTATATATACTACATCATTGATTAATTGTATTTTATCTCCAGGTAGCCCAATTAATCTTTTTATATATCGAATATCCATATTATTTGGTGGACGAAAAACTACTATATCTCCTCTTTGTGGCTGTGATGCTAATATTCTATCATTAAAAATATTAGGGCTGAAAGGAAGAGAATAATTACTATATCCGTAAGAATATTTTGTTGAGAAAATATAATCATTCTCCAGCACTGTTGCTTTCATTGAACCTGTTGGCACAAAGAAATTTTCCATCACAAAAAATCTTATCATCAGTGCCAAAAATATTACAAAAATAAAAGAGGCAAATTCTTGAATTGGTGTTTTTTTGTTAGTAGCCTTACCTGTTATTTGCATATGTAATAATTATTTAATAATGAGTCAAATCTGGGCAATGATAATCCATTAATGTATTTAAATCCAGCAATTTTTTGAATCACTTTCTTCAAAATATTTGAGTGTGACTTAAGAGTACTAACTCCTGCCACTCATCTTCATCAATAATTTTAATTCCCAGCTCTTTAGCTTTCTTGAGTTTACTACCAGCATCGCTACCTGCCACTACTAAATCAGTGGTAGACGAAACGCTACTGGCTACTTTAGCTCCTAATTTTTCTGCCTGAGATTTGGCTTCTGCTCTTGAGAGAGTTAGTAAGGAACCAGTAAATACCACAATTTTGCCAGATAATGCAGTTTTAGTTGCTTGTTGATTATGATCTTGAATATTTAGAATTTTACTCAGTTGCTGAATAATTTGTAAATTTTCTTTAATATCAAAAAAGTCGATAATGTCTAGTAGAATCTTATCTCCTATTCCTTCCAAATCATTTAACCTTTGGTAAATTGGCTGATCACCTTTCAACAAAGATTCCATAGCTGCTATGAAATTATTATAATTCTGAAATTCTCGAGCAAGTAATTTGGCGGTTTGTTCACCAATATGTCTGATTCCTAGGGAATAAATGAATCTATTTAGGGAAACGGTTTTGGCTTTGTCAATATTGGCAAATAGGTTTTCTACAGATTTTCGCCCCCATCCTACCATATTTTCAAGCTTGACTAAGTTTTTTTCATTATTATTTTGTAAATAAAAAATATCCACAGGATTTTCTATTAAAGATTTTTCCAGCAAAAATTCTATTTGCTTTTTCCCCAAACCATCTATATCTAAAGCGTTTTTAGATGTAAAATGGCAAATACGTTCATAATTCTGAGCCGGACAATTTAAACCATTATCGCAACGAATAATTATAGTTTCTTGATTATAATGTAACTGAGAGCCACAAGATGGGCAAAGCTTCGGCATATCGATTTTTTGTGATTCACTAGAACGACGAGTAACATCTACAGCAGTAATTTGCGGTATGACATCACCGGCCCTCTGCAAAAATACATAATCATTGATCCGTATGTCTTTTCTGATAATTTCTTGATAATTATGTAAGGTAGCTCGTGATACCCTAACTCCACCAATAGAAAGCGGCTCTAACTCAGCAACTGGAGTTAATACACCGGTTCTACCTACTTGTAGAGTAATGTTAATTAGTTTAGTTTGACCAATAATCGCCGGAAATTTATGAGCAATAGCAAATCTTGGACTTCTTGCAATAAAGCCCATTCTTTGTTGCAAAGCAAAATCATTTAGCTTATATACAACACCATCAATTTCATAAGGTAATTCTTCTCTAGATGAATTCAAATATTCATAGAAAGATTTCATCTCATCTTCAGAATAGGCTAATTTTCCTATATTATTGACGATAAACCCTAACTCTTTTAACTTATCTAGTAAAGCATCCTGACCATCAGCTATTTTGCTACTGCTACTCCCCACAGCATAAACAAAATATCCTAGAGGTCTACTAGCTGTAACGTTTGGGTCTAACTGTCTTAATGACCCAGCAGCCGCGTTACGCGGGTTAGCAAATTTATCTTTTTTGGATAATTCTTGAGCTTGATTTAATAATAGAAAATCCTGTTTATTAATATAGACCTCGCCTCTTACTTCCAAAATTGCTGGAGCCGCAACTATTGTATGAGGAAAATTCTTGATAGTCTTAATATTTTCCGTTATATCTTCTCCAATAAAACCATCACCTCTTGTCGCAGCTTTGGTGAGTATTCCATCCTCATAGGTAGCAGAAAAAGATAAGCCATCTATTTTAGGTTCGCAAAAAATAGGCGGAAAACTATCAAGTCGTAGAAAATTCTTTATTCTATTGATAAACTCTGAGATATCTTCGTTATCAAAGGCATTACTAAGCGAAAACATCGGATTGATATGTGTTACTTTCGAAAATTTCTCTGCTACAGAACTACCAATTTGTCTAGTCGGACTATTTGCCAGTACCAGATGAGGAAATTTTTTTTCAAGTTCAAGATTTAAATTAAATAATTGATCATACTCAGCATCAGAAATTAGAGGAGCATCTTCTTGGTAATAGGCGTTATTATATTCTCTTATCTTATTTACCAGGTGTTTTAGTAAATTTTTTACCTCTAATTCAGAAAGATGTTCAATATCAGTTGGAATATTTTGCATATATATGACGCTTGGGGCTGTATTTAGTATTAATAAGACCTATTTAAAGTAAATTCTAATAAGGAAGCTAAGTAATCTTTATAAATATTTTGTATGGGGATTTGCTTTAATAAATTACTAGCTTCATTGTTAATCGCTGCTAAATAGTCAATAATTTGCTGCTTAATACAATGTTCTATCATCAATTCTCGTATTAGTTTAAACTCACTTTTAGTTCTATTATCTGCCTTAATCATTTCTTGAATTTTTAACTGCCACTGATCATCAAGCTTTTTATATAAGAAAATTAGTGGTAGAGTTATTTTCCCTTCTAAAAAATCATCACCTATATTCTTGCCAATATCACGACTATCCCCCAAATAGTCAAATAAATCATCAATGATTTGAAAAATATTGCCTAAATATCTACCAAATTTTTGTAATATTTCACAAGTTTCATTAGATTGATTAGAAATAATTGCTCCTGCTTCACAAGATACACCAAATAATTCTGCAGTTTTAGCCATAATTATTTCATTATATTCTGTTTCGTCAATAATTCTCCGCTGATTCAATTTTACCAGTTGAGAAACCTCTCCTTCTGATATAATTGCTGAAGCTCTTGATAAAGATTTCATGGCTTTAATAGATTTTGTATCAACCATTAGCTGAAATGATTGGCTAAATAAGAAGTCTCCTACTAAAATACTAGCCTTGCTATTCCAGATAACGTTAGCAGTAGGTTTGGATCTTCTCATGGTACTTTCATCTACTACATCGTCATGCAGTAAAGTTGCTGCATGAATAAACTCTACAGCCGCAGCAAGCTTTATATTATCCTCTCCTACATAACCAAACATTTTACTAGTTAAGATTGTTAGTAGCGGTCTGATTCTCTTTCCACCAAATTCTAGCAAATATTTACCTATTACGCTAACTAGCTCCTCTTTGGTAGATAAGTGGGTTAGAATAAGCTTATTCAATGCAGAAAGTTCTTGGCTTAAGTCTTTATGTATTATTTTTATAGTGTCCAATTTATACTCACTTATTAATCAAGTTTTCGTTACTATAACACCGTTAAGGTTCTAGGTAACTCCTTTGTCTAGTTAGCTATACTAACAAAATTTTAGCTAATGGGAAATGTTGTAATATCGGTAAGAATTTTATATAGTTTTTTTCCTACTATTGCTGGTGTATACAAATTTTGAACTTTTTTATATGCACCTTCTATATATTTTTTAACAATCTCAGGGTTATTAATAAGAAAAATTATAGATTCCGCTAATTTTTCTGCATCATTAATTGGTACAATTATACTATCGTTTTCATGTGACAAAATTTCCCTAGCTCCGCAACTATCGGTAGATACTATAGGTTTCAAATTAGCCATTGCTTCCAAAAGTACAATACCAAAAGATTCTTTTATACTAGGAAGACAAAAAATATCAATCTCAGAAAAAAATTTAGTTTTATCGTTAATCCACCCTAACCATTTAATTTGTTTTTCAATTGATAACTGATAAGCTAATTTTTGTAAATTTTCTTTCTCTTCACCATCTCCACCGATAAACAACTGAACCATTATGCCTTGTGATTTGAGTATTCTAACAGCTTGTAGTAAAGTATTTATTCCTTTATCAAGGTGCAAACGTCCTAAGATACCTATAACAGGAATCTTATTCATAGAATACTGAAAATCAATAGTAAGATTATTTGCAATATAAGTAATATTGGGTAATACAAATATTGGCTTCAATATTTTTTTTTGTAATTCATTTTTCATATGTTCGGTAATGCAAATTATCGAATCTGTATATTTAATACCTTTGATACTATAACCATGTGATACACCGATACTAGGAACCAGTTTTTTCGCAGCCCAACCGGCGATAAATCCTGCATGATTTGAGTGGGCTATAATAATATCAGCCTTAAAATTTTGTATTAACTTACGTATCTTTAGTATGGCAATAGGATCTCGTGATCCTATGCGAGAAATTTTATGAAATTCTATATCTTTAATGTAAGGTAAAAGATTTGCTTCACTCTCTGCCTTATTAGCAAAAATACACATTACTTCGCATTGATTTTCCAATAACATGGAAACATAATCAATTGCAGCCTGCTCAACCCCGCCAAGCCCTTTATTTAACATTACATTAACTACTCGCATATAATTTTACAAAATTAGAAATCTTTCACATACAAGTCTATTGTATAATTTCCTTCTTAGGATCATTATCAATCTCCAAAAAAGGTTGAATCATTAATTGCTCTAACAATTTTTGATGTTCATTAAAATCAGGTACTAGTTCTTGCATTCTTTTTGTTATACTACCACCAACTCGTATTTTTTCCGAGGCTTTTTTGTATAATGCCAGATAATATAATGGTAAAAATTTATCAAGATCAACAGTGCCTATTTTGCCTTTTGTTATATTACTTGAATCTAATTTATACTCAAAACTTATATCACCTGAATTAGAATCAGGATGATCTGATATGGTTTTTAAGAAATACTTGATGCCTTCTTGGTATACCATACGACTATCTTCTGAAAATGTTTTAAACCTACCTAAATTTAACAAGTAATTAGTTATAATATCAGTTACCTTTAAATAATTATTGACGACCACAAGTCCATTAATATCAAATTTTCCAAATGAATTTAGCTTGCATTCACTTGATAACCGAAATCCAGTATTATTAGAGAATAAACTAAGGTTATGTATTTGAGCTCTCATTACATCGTTTGTTCTAGCAAAAAAATTTATATCTAAATCAAGAATATATTGATGATTTTCTAATTCAGTTAAATTGAATTTATCTTTATTATTGTTAGCATACTCCAACTCTTCCATTAACGATAAATTGTTAGGCAATGCTGATATATACGGCAATAAATACTGGATAGAATTTAATATTCTATCGGAAAATCCTGATTTCAAATCAATTGTTGATTCAACCTTAAGGTGGCTAGCACGATTACCTTCTTCCTCTTTATTTTGATAGAAGAAGCTAGTCAAAGAGTCTTGGACGTTGCTTGAAAATTTGCTGGATATCATTTTTATTTCTAAATCGTTAGCAAATTCACTATATATAGATTTATTTGTTTTTATATAAAACTTACCTTCAAAACTAAAAGGCATTGGCCAAGCAAATCTATATAATAAAAGACCAGCTGGCACCCTCCTGTTGATAAGATTACTTTCTAAGATGTTTGTTGAATAACTAATATTTAATTTTTGCGGCATATTATTTTTAAAATCTTCTAGATCAGTATAATATTTTTTCTTTTCCAGTGGGAATGAAATAGCTGTATGATCTTCATCATATAGTTTCTGTTGGTCAACTAAATCAAAGATTTTAGTTTTGTCAGATCTTAATTCCAACTTCTCGACAAAATTGATAATTTCAAACGGATCTTTTTTTTGTATAAAAATCTTAAATAACTTCATACTTAAAGGAATCTTTGCTATAAAAGAATAATTATCACTTTCAAATTTTGTGCCAAATCCTGATTGAACAGGCTTATAACGACCTGTTGCGTTACCAGAATAGGTAATAAAGCAAGATTGTTCTAGTAAGTCATACCCTATATAAATCGGGGTATGAAATTCAACTACACTAGTCTCTCCCTCTTCATGCCAACCAATTATTTGAAAGGCAATTTTAAATGGAAAGCCATAGCTGGCAATTTTATTAAATTTAACAAAATATTTTTGTTCACTATCTACCGTATTAGCAGCAATATAACGATTGCTATATTGCTGATTGATCTTACCAGCTATAGAACTAATAATTAAGAACCATGAGATAGTATAAATCAAAAGGGTTACAGCAATTATCACTGATATAGATATTAATGTTTTTCGCATGCTAATTAATCTGAATTCGATATGACAAGTTATTCCAAAATCTGTTATATCTACAAATATAACAGATTTTTATGCTCCACTAATAGCTATTTTCATTATTTTTATGGTATACTCAAATGATTTAAAGAATTGAGGCTAATTACATAATTTTACATATTCACGGTTTAACTGCACTATATCCCAAAACCATAAAATAACTATCATAATAAACATTATTAGTAAATAAACTACTATTGAATCACATGTGGCAGTAGGCACTATTATGAATATAAAAGACTGAATAAAAGCTCCTAGAGACTTACCAAATTTAGTACTAATAACCTCAGCAGCAGCTTTACCTTTTGTTCGAAGTTCTAATGATAAAGGAATATATGCCATTTCCTTTGTTGAATCAAATAACGAATATTTAGTTGATTTACTTAAAATATTTTGTATCCCTCCAATAATTACAGCAGCATAAATTGGATTAAAGTCTTTAATACCACAACCTATATCTTCTGAGAAAATAACAAAAATGAAAAACATTAAACCAGTTATTGAAAACATCAAAGGTGTTAATAATGCTGACACTAACCAAGTAAATTTCCTAATCACATTACTGCCAACTACCATAAAAGTCACGCAGGAAATTCCCATCCAAATATTAAACCTACCCATAAAGTTTATATAATCTAACGTATTGGGATTAAGCTCTCTTACTTTAGCTTTCCACGGACCTTCCACTATATTAGTTAGTGATCCATAACAAATTATCAATAAAGCAATGCGTCCAACATATTTTGAGCTAATAATTAGCCTGATACTATCCAGAAGTGGTAAAGAGGTTTTTGCCTGTATTTGAGTTACTTTAAAATCAGCCATTAACCCCTTATCATGCAAAATCAGATAATTAATTAACCTAAATAACAACATTGAAATTATACCGGCAAATACTATTATAGACATAATTGGTTGTAACATTAGTTCTGAATTATATTGTAAATCTTCATCTATTATCATTTGGGTATCGGATATCTCTTGTACATTTGAGAAAGCTACTAATACATTACCAGCTACAATTAAGCCAACATTGCCTACCATTCCTAAAATTGGATAAAAACGTTTTGCATTATTTGTATCAAAAATATTATTAGCAAATTGCCAAAACATTAGGTTAATAATTACTGCACTCCATAATTCTGCACAAACATACATGATAGCGTAACTCCACTTACCCATTATCTTGATAAACCACCGAAAATTAGGATACAAAGATACTAAATGTTCTATCTGCTGAGTATTTGGATGATAAAACTCCTGATTAGGATAAATGACATAGGCAAATATCAGAAAAAACAACAAGAAGCTTGAAATTATTATATAAAAAATATATTCAAAACGGATGTGATTACTGAGCTTTACATATAATACAGCGAATAATATAGAAGATGGCAAAACAAGCCAGAGTTTTAGAAAACTGATAACCTCCGCTCCCATTGATGGAACAACTAATCCGTCTTTAACAGACCTCAGAGCCCCAAAATTAAAAAGAACACAAAGCATCATTAATGCCATAGGTAGAAAAATCTTCAATTCCTCCCTTTCTATTGGCCAAATGATTTCCTGAATTTTAGAAAAAATATTTTTGAATGGTAACATTATTATTACACAAAGAATTACCTAAAGATAGATGCTATATTTCATATATGGTGAAGCTGCACTAGCACTTTTAAAGCTCTATGGCAATAAAGTCAATGAAAATTAGCATATTTCTCTATTAACAAAATAGTTACGTGACAAAATTATATAGTTTTTTCAAGCTTTCGTGTGAGCATCACAACAATTATATCATGAATTTCGTTTGCACTAAGATCTACAGCGTTTATTTTTACTATTCTATCTGGAAATTTATCTGATATATATTGAAATTTATCATAGACTTTTTGATGAAATTCAATATTCTTATTTTCAAATTTATTGTTATTACCTCTCGCCCACGCCCTTGCTAAAGCAATATTTGGCTCTATATCAATAAAAAAGGTAATATCAGGCATCACAGGTGATATTAGAGATTTATGAAGGTCATAAACTAAATCAGTACCTACCTCTTGCCCTTGATAACAAGCCGTAGAATCTACAAACCTATCACAAATAACTGAAACCCCAGAATTTAATTTAGGAATAATCCTTTTATGAACATGTTCGTAACGTGCCGCCATAACTTGCAGCAATTCTGACATAGGCAACAAATCTTGATGAACTAAAATGTCACGCATTTTCTCAGCAGCAATAGTTCCACCCACTTCACGTGTTAAATCTATAGGGATATTTTGTGACAGTAAATACTGGGATAACATATTACTCTGGGTAGATTTACCGCACCCTTCTCCGCCTTCAAACGTAATAAATTTACCGCCTTTAATTGGCATAGCTATCACTATTCATTTCATGCAACCTTGAAATAGTTCTCTTAAATTCATTACTACGCAAACCATTCTGATATATTTTTATGGGTTCATCTTGTAAAGTCATAAATAGTACAACCTTATAAAAATAAGCATTATCAACAAAATTTATAAATCTAACAGCTAAATCTGTATTATCAGAACTTATTATACGAATATTTTCTACTATTATAATAGAAAATTTTTGACAAATATCTACATAATCAACATAACCTAATTCTCTTACAAATAGCTCTTCAAAATCTGTTACTAATATTTTTTCGCTAGCCATTTTAAAAGATATTTCTCGTCCGAAAACAACAATATCTTTAGGAACAAGTTGGTTATTATGATTTAACTTGCTAATAAGTTCTTGTATCTCCAACTTATTATTTTCATTAATTGGGTAGATTATATGCCTGCCAGTCCTCTGTATAATTTTATCTAACCGATAATCATGCTCACTATCTAAGTGCATGACTTCAAACCTTTGATTAATCTCTTTAATTATTGGCAGAAAAGAACTTCTTTGTAAACCATCTTTATACAAATCTTCTGGTTTGGTATTACTGGTAATGAAGATAAATACCTTACATTTTATCAGTTCAAGGAGTAGCGGTCCTATTATCATAGCATCAGCTATATCTTTAATTTCAAACTCATCGATACATATTACTGCTGCTTGTTTTGCATAATTTGTCGCAATGCTTTTTATAATATTATTTTTAGACTTTGATTTGTCTTGTAACTGATAAATATCTTTATGTACCGATTGCATCAAGTTCTGGTAATGGATCATTAATTTCTTAATTTGCAATATTTGAAAAAAATGTTGCATTAATGCAGTCTTGCCATTACCTACATTACCATATAAATAGATACCTTGTTTTGCTAATAAATTACCATTAAAGAACCTCAAAAATGACTTATCTTCAATTTGTTTAGCAACATTCTTGATTCTACTAAGCAGAAATAGCTGCTTTTTATCAAATTTTAATTCAGACAATCGATTATATTCTCGTTAAGGTTATTGTTATGAGCCATCCTGAACTTGTTTTAGGATCAATAGCTAATCAAACTTGAGCATTCACGGTTTTTCAATTTCACCATAAATTCTTAATTATTAAACCCTATTTCATTAACTTGATGCGTATGCTTTATGGAACTTCCTTATAGTTTCAAGCAGTTCTTCGTTTTTATAAGGTTTATGGATTATATATGTCGCTTGTTCTTGTAAGAACCCTTGTATTTCCTTATGATTGCTAGACAAACCACTTTGAAAAATTATAGGAATATGGGCAAGATTTTTGTCACTTCTGATCTGTTTATGTACTTCATAACCTGTCATATCAGGAAGAGAAATATCAAGAAATATTATATCTATTTTATTAGCATATATTTTAAATAAATCAACTGCTTCTTGTCCGGTACAAGCATTGATAATTTTATATTTTTGTTCATGACGTAGCACTAAATTGATTGCGTCATGGCAAATTGGTTCATCATCAACAAAAAGTATAGTAAATACTTTTATAATATTATACTTTGTCATCATTTTGTACCTCTTTGTCATCATATACAGGAATCATAAATTCTACCTTTGTTCCTTTTCTACGGTTATTTTCAACAGAAATATGCCCCTTATGAGCTAGTATAATTTCCTGGCAAATAGATAAACCAATGCCAGTACCAATAAAATTATCATTAGTTCGTGAGCTACAAGTAAATATTTCAAAAACAGTTTCAAGCTCTGAGTCTGGAATTCCTATACCTGTATCGATTAAGCTAAAGCACCAATAAGGAGTATTTTCATAATTCTTTAAATTAATTATTGCCACAATTAATCCTTCTTTAGTGTATTTAAGGGCATTATTAAATAAATTATTTAATAATTGGTTAATTCTAATTGCATCTCCATTAATCATTGCTTTCGTAATGCTATGATTAATAAGAATAATATTTATTTGATCATTAAATACATTTAATTCTGTAAGTTGTTGCACAATATTTTTTATAGAATCTAATAGATCCATAGCAGCAAAATTAAACTTCATCCTCCCGGTACTAAACTTAGATAGGTCTAGTAAGTCATTAATTAACTTTATAATATTCTGACTATTCTTAGCTATTATACCAACATACTTTACATGCTCTTGCTCATCCATTTTATCCCAATTCTCATATAAAAATTGTGCTATACTACTTCCTCCATGTATTGAAGTCCTAATTTCGTGAGTCACGTGATTTAAAATATTATCTTGTTCTGATAATTTTTGTTCTAATTCTAATATTTTAGTTTTTGAATTACTCTTTAAACTGAACCATGAAAACATCCTATACCTACAAATATAAAAAAATACAGGAATCAAAAATATAACTAAAATAGCCCAAATAAGTTGGAACATATGCTTATTTTATTTAAAATAATTATATATTACTTTGTTTTCAAGAATTACTTTTTCATTTTATCATGAATTTGCATACTCACATATCTTATAGTGGTTAGTATGGACTCACCATCTCAAACGAAATTCAATTCTTAAGACCAAACCACTATATGTAAGGTGAAATATAAAATAACTAAGAAAAGATTAAACTGCTTAAATAAGAACTTTACAGCATATATAAACAATTCAGTGTAGTAACCTTTGACAATTCATTAATAGAAATTACCAAACTATACAACTAATACTTTATGTATAATATCAAGTATTTTGATAAAATAAATAACTTTTAGTGAATTAGTCAAAAGACTGTCTTAATGTTATTGCAGCTGATAGAGTCCCTTCATCTAAATACTCCAGTTCTCCGCCTATTGGAATGCCGCTAGCTAGTCTTGATATTTTGATGGTAGAACCTTTAAAATATTCAGTAATAAAATAAGCAGTAGTTTGACCTTCTAAAGTAGAATTAGTTGCAATAATTACTTCATTAATGTTATTATCCTGACATCTAGCTAGTAATTCTGGTAGTCTTAGTGCTTTAGGATTATGACCATTCGAAGTTGATAAATTATGTCCTAATACATGGTAATGCCCGTTAAAAATACCACTACGCTCTATTGCCCATAATTCTGTCACTGTTTCAACAATTGCTATGATAGATCCGTTACGATCATCAGAGGAACATACTCTACAAATATGATGAGAATCTATGTTACCACAGATATCACACTTAACAACATTATTATCTACAGAACAAAGAACAGAAATTAGACTTTTTAACCTAATATCTTTTTCTTGTAAAAGATGCAGGACTATACGCCTTGCTGATCTTTGACCAAGACCAGGTAGTTTGGAGAAAAGATAAATCAACTGATCTATCTCATTTAGTTTATTCATAGTATACCTTCACTACTTTAAAAGTTGTTAAAACAACTTATTAAAATTAAGTAAACAACACATCTTTTCGCTTGCAATGACGTATATGCATCACAATCGTCATTGCGAGACCATGTAATGGGCGAAGCAATCCATTAGACCTCTTGCATAACCTAATCTAATTGGTAATTTTGTTGTCAAAACTCGTCTCCGTTCCTCACGTACATCTTAGTACGCTGCGGTACTCGACTTCGTTTTTCCTAAAAATTCCTCAATTATCTTTAGGTTATGCAAGAGGTCTATTTTTGATCACTTACAATTGCTTCGTCGACTTTTACGGTCTCCTCGCATGACGCCAGACTATTTTCCCTATGGCTTTTAAATGCCATGCGTAAGGTGAGTAATTAGTTATAGTGTTTTTTTAACTCTTAATAACCACGGTTCCAGCAATTTTATCATGCAAAGCTTGGCGTTGTTTAGAAAATAGTATAAACCAAATACCAACTAGCACTAATACATATCCACAAAATCTTTTAATTAATTGGCATTTACTAGGTTTTTCAAGAGTTATCGCATCTACTATTTTCATATGCATAATAAGTTTTCCAGGTGTGGCCCCGCAATAAATCCAAAAACCAATAAAATATGTTGATACTAGAGCAAAGTTAATTATAAGCATTAAAATAAATAATGTAAAAACACCACTAGCAGTCACGTTTTGGAGTAATTCCGGCTTCCTGCTACCCATTATTAGTATGTCTGCTATACTAGCTTGGAAAAAAAATAAAGACAGTCTGGATAATATAAAGGTAGTAATCGGAGTTGTAAACATTGATAACAAAAATGAATCTAGACAAGAAGCAAAAAGCCTGGGAACTAGTTTGGGGTATATAATTTGCTTATTCATTTTTTTAGTTTTAAGTTGTATAATTATTTTAAAATGCACAACTTAAGGCGACTACCTTAGGTCATTGTGCTAATTTTTAGGTCATTATAAATTCTCTTTCAAAAGAAGTCTAATGTAATATAAGATCCACACTATTACCAAGCATAATATTTAGTAATTCACTTGAATGAGGAACTACATCAAGATGCGTAGCAATGTCTATATGTTGCTTAGGTGGTAGTTTAATGTTTTTGTGATTCATTATATAGGATTTTACTGTTACATATTTTTTATCCAATAATCTCACTCTAATTAATGGTATTGTCACATCATGGTCGGAATTATTGGTTATCTGGTAGGAAACTTTAATTTGTCCCATTTTTTTATTTTGTTCAACATGGATGTTTCCTATAGTTAAGATATTATCGTTCTGTTTATACAAAGCTGGTATGTTAAACTTTTCATGAAATAACAATAATAATAAAAGAATAATTAAGCTAAACAATAATGTAATTACAATATGTGAATGTTGGGGGGTTTTTGGTGGTAATAAAGCTGGCAAATTAGTACCTTGGGTTAAAAATATTTTATTATTTTCATTAGTGCTAGCATTTTTTGCTGTATGATGATCTGATATAATTGGTGGTTGTTGCTTTTCATGCTCTGATTTTTGATACCAGATATGGTTACATTGTGAACATTTGACCTTCCTACCGGTCATGCCTATTTGTTCTTTCGACACTATAAAGTTAGTGTTACAACTTGGGCAGGAAATACTCATTTACATGCTCTAATTTTATGTACTCAAACTATTTAAGTATATTAGGTTGACTTAAAAATAAAGTAAATTATGATTTTTTTTTACCTTTTAGCAAGAACCTTATGCAAAAACATATTAATACTATAGAAGAATTTTGGCAAATACGCGACAAATTAACCAAAGATTCAGAAAAAACTAATTACGCCAAACAAATATTGCAGGATATTATTGATGGTTTGAATCAAGGATTAGTAAGAGTTTGCGAAAAAGAAGGGGCTGATTGGCAAGTTAATCATTGGGTAAAAAAAGCAATTTTACTACATATGATAATAACTGATCCGCAAACTTATTCTGGAGATTGCATGAGATGGTATGATAAAATTGTCCCCAAATTTTCTACACATTATACTAACGAATTATTCCAAGCGGATGGCTGTCGTATTGTTCCCGGAGCAATTATTAGAACAGGAGTCTATTTAGCGAGAAACGTTGTTGTTATGCCTTCTTTTATTAATATAGGGGCATATATAGGAGAAGGAACAATGGTTGATACCTGGGCTACTATAGGCTCATGTGCTCAAATAGGTAAGAATTGTCATATTTCCGGTGGAACAGGTATTGGTGGTGTGTTAGAACCAATCCAAAATAATCCGGTAATAATCGAAGATAATTGTTTTATAGGTGCAAGATCAGAAATAGCAGAAGGAGTTTTAGTAGAAGAGGGAAGCGTAATTAGTATGGGAGTATTTATTGGTGCTTCTACGAAGATAGTAGATAGAGAAAGTGGCAAAATAATTTATGGTAAAGTTCCAGCCTATTCAGTTGTAGTACCTGGTAGCTTGCCTGCTGATTTAGGAAAACCAAGTTTATATTGTGCCGTAATCGTTAAGCAGGTAGATGCTGGAACTAGGAGTAAAGTATCTATAAATGATTTATTAAGAGGCAATTAAAGATATGGGCAACAACGAATTAAAGATTATAGTTGAGACCAAAACCCTAACTCATGCTCTGACTTTTGCTAATTCTGTAGTAGAGAAACGTAATGTAGTTACCGAACTTAGTCATATTAAATTATCATCGAAGGATGGTAAACTAGAGTTAATGGCTACTAATATGGAAATATATTTAAGCCAGAAAATAGCTGCTCAAGTAATAAGTGAGGGGGCAATAACAGTATCTACTAAAACATTAAATGATATAGTAAAAAAGATAGCTGATAATGATATAGTACTCAGTGTATCCAATGAAACCGATCAGCTTGAAATTTTAGGAAAGAATTGTGCTTTTAATCTGCTAACTTTACCTGCTGACCAATTCCCTGCATTAGATGATATTAATGTTGAAGCTATTTTTAAAATAGCTTGTCGTGATTTTGTTAAGATGATCGACGGTACCCTGTTTTCGGTGTCCCTTGATGAAACTCGCTATAATCTTAATGGCGTTTATTTTTACGTAAAAGATGAAGAATGTTGTATGGCTAGCACCGATGGACATAGATTATCAGTGTCAGTAGTAGAAATAGTCGATAAGGTTAGCAAGTTTGGCGTTATTTTATCTAAAAAAACTCTCGAGGAAATCGTCAAAATATTAAAAGACCCCAAAAATATTCAGTTAGAGGTAGAAATTTTTCTAAGTGTGAATAGAATTAAATTTGTTTGCAATGATATTATGATGGTATCAAAACTGATTGATGGAACTTTCCCGGATTACCAAGGATTTATCCCAGTAGATAATAACTATAAACTTACTATTAATACCAAATTGCTAGCTGATGTTATAGATAGAGTAGCAACAATAACTATAGATAAATTTCAAGCAATAAAATTAACTTTATCAAGAGATATGCTTGAAATCACAGCTTCAGGAGAAGCAAGGGGAGCAGCTAAAGAAACTATACCACATTCACTAGATGAAAATAATTTATACGTTTTTGATCATGAAGATACTTTGTCTATAGGTTTTAACCCTAAATATCTTACTGACGCACTCAATGCTGTGTTAAATGCTACTAAAGCAAACCAAGTTGAGATATATTTTTTAAACGCATCATCGCCAATGTTATTGAAAACGCTTCAGAATCCTAAAGACGTTTTTGTGATTATGCCAGTTAAGGTTTGATCATAACAAGAGTATCACTTATAGCTAACCCGAATTAGTTTTAGGAGGCTGCCTACAATAACTAAAGTAAGCGTCATTACGAGAAGGCGTAGCTGACAAGCAATTTTCTAATTACTTTCCTGAATTGCTTTGTCGCTACTAAAGTAGCTCCTCGCTAATAGACGCTTGACGAGCAAATTTTTTATTCATAAGAAAATAGCAAAAAAACCGTGAACGCTCACATAATACCATTTAGCGTTAATAAATAGAGTTATATAATGGGAAATTACACATATATGTTAAAAAGCGTGCAATAATGACCCATTTACTGGGTCATTATTGCACGCTTTTTAACAGCAAGACTCAATTTAGCTCCAAAATTTAACTTTTAGATGTAATTTTTACAGTTTTTAGTTGCAAAATTCTCAAGCAATTAAATTTCATCAATCTGATATTCTAATGCCACTTCCTTGCCGCAAAAAGCCATAGCAATTTTGATGATTTTTTGAACATGTGAGTGTTCTTTTATTTTAGCCTCATATTGTTTTTTCTCTATTTGATCTAGCCCTTCTTTTGCAACAGATTCTAAAATATCAGGAGATTTACATATTTTATATTCAATAATAATAGCATTGTTCTGCCTTCCGGCTTTAGGTAGCAACATAATATCAGCTCTACCACTGCCTGTCTCTCTTTCGCTTTCTATGATATAGCCAAGAGATAATGTGTTAATCAAACCTAGCATAAAGCCACTATAAAATAGCTCAGCTTTTTTCTCGCCAGTTTGATGAAAAATAGTAGCATTTAGTAATAATTCTTGCAGCCTTTCTTTGAATTCTTCTATTTTACCTGCGGGCAACAAACTAGCAAATGAATAATATAAAGAACTATCCATTTGTAACTTATTACTAACCCATTGCAATAATCTTGCATTATATATATGTTTTACCTCTTTATTAGGAGCAGATAATTCACAAATATTCTCTTCTGACTCGATGATTATTGGGTTTAAATAACCACTAAATAGCAATAGACTAAATAATCCTGACCGCGTGTTAATATCGCTGAAACTAATTTGTTTGGTAATAGGGGAGATAATAGTTTTACCACTAGCGAGTAGCTGAATATCTTGTTGTATTTCATCCGATAGTAATGCTTTATCAATGAGTCCAGTACCCCCACTATCTAGCCAATAATGATCAAGCTTACCTCTATTATCTAAACATAACATAATTGACCATGGGTTATAGATCACCTCACCACCAAAACTATAACCATTATACCAAGCTTTAATTTCCTCGGGGCTTGTATCAAGAGGAACCTTGGTTAATAAATCATCAACCTCTACTTGAGTAAATCCATAAAATTTGGCAAATTTTTCATCTAGCAAAGTATATTCACGAACATTATTCAAACCTGAAAATAAATTAGCCTTAGCTATTCGTAATATACCAGTTATTACCCCTTTTTCTAGATAAGTATTAGTCTTTAGACTGCTACCAAATATCTCGCGAAATAGATCAAGCACTTGTTTAAATTCTTGTGGTTTGTTACCAAACTCAATATAGCAACTATTAATAGGCGTATCATACTCATCGATCAATATATAAACTTTTTGACCAAAATGAGCAAAGAGCAATTCGCTTAAAAATTTTAAACTATTCTCTATATCTAATTTATTAATGTTACCACTAAAATATTTCTCCAGTTGTTTTTTTTGAGTGTTGGCTAATAATTTATTATTTTCTTGGCAATATTGTTCTAGATATCTATGTTTTTCAAATAATTTTATTATTTGCATTTGTATCTTAGCTTCTATTTCCTGATAACTACTACCTTTTACATCTTTAAGATTAAGCAAAATCACAGGGTAATTACCTTGCTGAACCATGGCATATTCATTACCGTTAATCTTTAAAGGCTCTAAAGTCCTTTTTCCTTTAATACCTAAATCTACTTCCCCTCCGATAAATAGCTTGTTATTTACTCTGCCCTCTTCAGCTAAAGGCATACCTCTCTCATCCACTTCTATTTCAAAGAACTTCTGAAGCATATTCATATTTAAACTTTTACCCCACCGCCTTGGTCTAGTAATGAGTATAACATCTCCACTATCTTCTAATAATTCTTTTCTAATAATTCTTTGATCATTAGACTTTTATCAACAAATACATCACTATTTAACAACAACGTTTTAAAATCATCCGTACCTGTTCTCATTCTCAGTGGTTTACTATTACCTTGTATGACCTTGGTTTTTTGAATTATTGTATTAGACGGGGTAACAGTCATATTATTACTTAACCATATATTTATTAATAAATTGTAATATAAATAGGATAGCAATGCTAATCATTTACAACCTAAAAGAAAGATTGCAATTTAATCCTTTTTACAGTTAAAATTAAATGATTTTATCAATCATTCTGACTACCTTTATTTGCAACTGACAACAAGAAGAGTTTATGTTCTTTTTGTGTACAGTTTTCTCCTTTTTAACCATAAGTACAGCGTTGATGGAAAACATTCAATTAATTTAGATATAGCACGCTTATTAATTCCATTTCTTAAATATCCTTTGATCTCTTCGTAGAAAGAATCAAGTTTTAATAACTGCGATTGACCTTTTGGTCTTCCTAGCTTAAACCAATCAGCTTTGCGTTTTGCTAAAGCTTTCTTTGTTCTACTGAAAATAAAATCTCTTTCTATTTGAGCTGCGAGTCCTAAAACTGTGGCAGTTATTGTAGATTGCATTGAGCCATCTATCACGATATGGTTTTTAGTTATATGTACAGATATTTCTTTTTTTGCTGCCATTTCTAATATTTCGAGGACTTGTAGAGTTGATCTACCAAGTCTTGAAATCTCTGATACCAGAATAACATCACCTTTTATTGCTTTTTCTATAATATTACCAATCGTACGCTCTAGCCAATTGGTTTTACCACTTGCTGTATCTTTTATAAATTTCACTGTATTTATATTACGATTATTACAATATTCTAGCAAACCAAATTTTTGATTATTGGTATCTTGTTGATCGGAGGAGACTCTTAAATATGCAAAATTGGTCATTAATTTATCATTATTCTTACAAAAACCCTAATTGTAATTTTAATGGACAATTAGTATTTGAATTTAAAGTAATTAAGTGTACGATATTTGTCTATTTTAATCGATCATTTATTGTAGACGGTTGTTATGATTTTTGCAATCATCTTGGTATAGTTAAACCCGTTGAATTAGATGACATTATATGGTACAAATAAGAGAAAAAATGTCAACAAGCCCATATAGTTGTTAAAAATCGTGCAATAATGACCCAGTAAATGGGTTAATGTGCGTTCAATTTTGCCCCACCCTAAAAGTGGAAAATCGTAGCCTTATTAACCCATTATTTTCAACCTATATTTCTATTATTCAATTTAAATAATAGGAGTATTAAATCAGAGTGTTAATAATGGAAAGTAAAAGAAAAATACTAGGCTCTGTGAACAAAATTTAAATTACTAGATTTCGACTCTTTTTAGCTGCAAATTATAAGATTTTTTTGAAATAGAACTAACTATTCCGGCAAAAATCTTATTAATTTTCGCTTAAAAATACTCAAAATCTAAACAATTAAAATTTTGTTCACAGAGCCTAGAATGTGAAAAAGTTGCTGGTCATGCAGGAAGGCTTGCATGTTCAATAGAAAAAATGGATGTTTTAGTACTTGATGAACTTGGTTATTTACCATTCTCTAAAAATGGTGGTCAGCTTATCTTTCATTTGCTATCTAAGCTACACTCAAATACTTCAATCATAATTACCACCAACCTTATGTTTTCCGAATGGCCTCAAGTATTTGGATGTAACAAAATGACAGCAGCACTGCTTGATAGAATTTGTCACAATTGCGATATTATATAAACTGGAAATGAGAGTTACCGTATGAAAAAAAAGAGCTAATATTTTGTAATTTAAGTGGGGCAAAATTGGACGCACTTGCTGGGTCAATTTTCAACGCTTATTGACAGAGGCTAGAGTAATTGACTCATTATCTATCATACTGCAATATCCGGCTGAGTATTTTTGCCAATGTGGTAGAATATTGATAAATTTACAATTTAAATGATATAAATAGAATCTTTTTTTTATATTAATATAGACAATTGTAGATTACTGTTACAATCATTAATTAGGTAATAATGACATAAAGATTTTTATGTGAATTTATCAGATTGGTGTGCAAAAAAATATATATATAGTAAACCAGAATCAGATAATTACTATAGTGTGTTTGTATATTAACGATACCATTAGTCAAGCTGTATTAGCCCTACTGTGGTACATATGGGGCAACATGGTTCTCTTTAATATACAGTGTACTAATAGTAATTCAAACATTAAAATCCTTATATCATCATTAATTAATAATAGTAGTTTATAATTGTCTACACTGATTTTATAATCTATTTCTGCCATCTAAATTTTTAATGGTGATTTTTGGATTGTTTGTAGGCTTGTAGTAATTAACAAACACACGATAGTTTTGGCTGAGTTAATATATTGATTATAGTAAACTATAAAGAAAGAACAAAAACAGATGGTGTAAAAATATCTGTTGCTTTAACTCTTTTTGCGTAAAAATTAAGTTTAAAAAATTAGAAGAGGTTAAAATATTATTAATCAATGGAATTTGTTTGGAAGATGTATTTTTGTGTAAGTATGATGTTCAGTCAAAATTAGGGTAAGTTATATTCTTCCAAACAAAGTCATTCAATTGGGGGTATAAATATGAATTCAAGAACAATCATGCTATTCAATATTTGGTTTGTACAACTAGTATTGAGCGGTGCATGTAAAGCCGAAGGTAGCAGTTTATCACATGTCAGATATGATAAATCTAAATCACCATCGAAAATTCTTACTAATAGGAATACTGTAAATGAGTTTGAGCCAAATGACACTCAATCTCAAAAATCAAATATTTCATTAAATTTAGATCCATCATTGTATGATAGAGAATTGGATTCAGAAAACATTCCACCATCCAAAGAAAACACTCCATCACCTAAAGGTTCAAGTGTTTCAAGCCCAAATAAATCTAGCTATAGTTCCTACTTTAAATATGAGGGTGGCAGTCCACCAAGTGCTAAAACTGATAAATCTAAATCACCATCGAAAATTCTTATTAATAGGAATGCTGTAAATGAGTTTGAGCCAAATGACACTCAGTCTCAAAAATCAAATATTTCATTAAATTTAGATACATCATTTGAAGTAGTTGAGATTTAATCTTACATTTAGTAAAATAAACAAATTATTAAATGGAGATTAAAATGAATTTAAATCAGAAAATAATAAGACCAAAAATAGGATTACTTGAACTAGCAAAAAGCTTAGGAAATGTATCTAGTGCATGTAAGACAATGGGGTATAGCAGAGATAGTTATTATAGATTCAAGGAATTATATGAGAATGGTGGCGATGAAGCCTTGTATGAAATAAGCCGTAAGAAACCCATATTGGCTAATAGAGTTGATCCTATTGTAGAGAAAGCGGTATTAGACATGGCAATAGAGTACCCCGCTTATGGTCAACTTCGTGTATCGAACGAATTAAAAAAAGATGGGATTTTAGTATCTCCCGGCGGCATTAGATCTATCTGGCTTAGGAACGATCTCAATAATCTTAAGAAACGGCTAGTAGCTTTAGAAACTAAAATGGCTCAGGATGGCATTATACTTACGGAAGCTCAATTACGTGTCTTGGAGAATCGTAAGAATCTTAAAGAGGCACATGGGGAAATAGAGACAGAACATCCAGGCTATCTTGGTTGTCAAGATGTTTACTATGTTGGCAACTTTAAAGGAATAGGTAAGGTTTATGGTCAAACTTTTATCGATAGCTATTCCAGGGTGACGGATGCCAAATTATACACAGACAAAACAGCTATAACCTCTGCTGATATGTTAAATGATAGAGTTCTACCTTGGTACGAAGAACAAGGTATTCCTATACTACGTATATTAACTGATCGTGGTACTGAATATAAAGGAAATATAGAACATCATGCCTTTGAATTGTTTTTAAGTATTGAAGGAATAGAACCCACCGTTACAAAAGCATATTCCCCTCAAACTAACGGGATATGTGAGAGATTTCATAAAACCATGAAAAATGAGTTTTATGATACTGTAATGAGTAAAAAGATTTACAATTCACTTTTTGAATTGCAAAAAGATCTTGATACCTGGTTACATTATTATAATAACGAACGTCCTCATTCCGGCAAGTATTGCTATGGTAAAACTCCAATGCAAACCTTTAAAGATAGTAAAAAATTAGCGTTTGAAAAAAATAATGAGATCTTGTATCTTGAACACTTATCTGACAGTCAAAATTTATCTGACAATCTAATAAGTTAATTTATGGGGTCTGTAAGATCAAATCTTGACTTCTACAGCTAATAAGTATTGGTGGAGACGAAGGGAATCGAACCCCCGACCCTCTGCGTGCAAAGCAGATGCTCTACCCCTGAGCTACATCCCCAAACCGTATTAATGAACAGGTAGTTTATATACCTTTTCACATGTAAGGTCAATAACCTTATTTCCAAATTCTATCTCAAGTTAAATTTTTGTTCTGTCCCAAGGTAATGCCTTACCATCAGAACCAACTACTAAATCTCCTGATACGTCATATTCTGCTGCCAAAAAAGAAAATTTGCCAGATATAAGTTTTACTGGTTTAATTTTTTGTCCATTATGAAAATACTCTTTAGCTTGCTCTCTGGAAGTTGGGTTATTTTTAGACGCTGTTTTAGCTTTTGACATATTATGTAATTACCTCAAATATTTTTCTATATATTACTCTAATGTTTTAAAGAATTGGCTCCGTAAATATACTCAAATAATTTGGAGAATTGAATTTGAAAATGAGGGGCAAGCAAGTATAACGTACATGAGGTACGTGATGTTACTTCATCCTTGATATTAAAAAACAATTCTTCAAAGCATTTGAGTATACTTTGCTCACGTATGTTTTGTACGGTTAGGAGACTGCCTACGATAACTAATTAATTATCTCCTACCATAGCCATTATATTCCAAATTTAGTAAAATCATTCAAGTATACTAATGTAACTACAAAATATCTCACCTTTAATATTTGTCAAGGAAAAGCTGTAGCATAATATACTCAAATGATTTGCAAAGTACTAGCTTATAGCTAACTTAATTAGTATTTATGTCTCCTAACTTTAATTGCTAATTGCCTAGCAATTAAAGTTAGTATATTATCTCCAATAATTTTAAAAACCTTGTTAGATGATAAAAACATTGTTCAATTTTCCTATTGTTAGAATTTATCTAATATTTCAGTTTATTACCCGCAGCCTATTAAGCTCATACGCTTTATGGCAACAACAAATAACCATATCTGATCTAGCGTCAATTTTTGTTATTGGCAGTCTCAATGATCTAGTGTCTCTTTGTTATTTTTTACCGGTAATTTTACTGCTGATCATTGGTTTCCATAAATTATTGGCTCGGTATAAATTGTTGTATTTAAGCTGTTGCTTTGTTGGTTATTTCTGTATCATTGTTCTATTAATATTTATTACAATTGCCGAGATTACTTTTTGGGATGAGTTTGGTGTTAGATTTAATTTTATTGCGGTAGATTATTTAATTTATACCCATGAGATCATTGGTACTGTAAAGGAATCTTTGCCTTATATAAAAATATTACTAGCCATTATAGTTATTACACTATTAATTGTTTTTTTCTTTAGAAAATACATAATTAATCAAGCAAGTACTATAATAAATAGTAAGAAATATATTCTTTGCACGATAATGCTATTTTTGCTTAGCATAGTTGCTTTTAATTTCTATAACCCTAATAAAATTGCTTTTAATTCTAATAAATATGCTATCGAACTTGCTAAAAACGGTCCATATGAGTTTTTCTCCGCCTATTTTAATAATAGCTTAGATTATAATAAATTTTATCCCGTAATTGATAAAAAACAAGCTTTAGATACTGTTCGCACTAGTTTATCAAAAAACGAAGAACTATACTCAGATGACTCTACTATAGCACGTTATATCAAAGCTAATTCTTCTAATAGTAAGAAATATAATATTATTTTCATTACCGTGGAAAGTTTAAGTGCTGAATTCATGGGCAAATTTGGTAATCAACAAAATATTACTCCAAATTTAGATAGATTAGCTGATCAAAGCATATTTTTTACCAATCTATATGCAGTAGGAACTAGAACAGTAAGAGGTTTGGAAGCTATTACTTTATCAGTACCACCAACTCCTGGTTCTTCCATTATCCGTAGACCTGAGAATCAATCACTATTTAATATAGGTACTATTTTTAAGAATGAAGGTTATGTTATTAACTTCATAAACAGTTGTTATAGTTACATTGATAATTTGCAGAATTATTTTCATGGTAATGGTTATAATATAGTTGATCGAGGTAATCTAAAATCCAATGAAATAAGTTTTTCCAATATTTGGGGAGTAGCTGACGAGGATATATTAATAAAATCACTAGAGTTAGCTGATCAAAATTATAAAGAAGGCAAACCCTTTTTCTCATTAATTATGACTATCTCTAACCATCGTCCTTATACTTTCCCCAAAGGTAGAATTGATCTGCCATCTGGTGGTGGACGTAATGCAGCTGTTAAATATACTGATTATGCTATTGGTAAGTTTCTTGAATTAGCTAAAACTCACCCCTGGTTTGAGAATACTATCTTCGTTATTACGGCTGACCATTGTGCGTCAAGTGCTGGTAAAACTGATTTGCCAATTAATAAATATCACATACCTCTATTAATATATGCTCCTAATATATTAAAACCGCAGATAGTTGATAATTTAGCAAGTCAAATTGACATTGTTCCTACTATTTTGGGATTATTAAATTTCTCGTATAATAGTAAATTTTTTGGTCAAGATATATTAAACATGCCGGCAAACAGAGCCTTTATTAGCACTTACCAATTGCTTGGTTTTATGAAGGATAATCATTTAGTTATCTTACGCCCACAGGAGAAAGCCAAAACTTATAAATTAGCGGGTAAAGATAAAATAGAGATTGAGAATATTCCTAGTTTAACAGAAGAAGCTATTAGTTTTTATCAAATAGCTTATGATTTATATATTCAGGGTAAGATGAGAGAATAGATTCTGTGAGTGTTCACGTCTTGCAAAACTATTATAACAATTTTACTGCCTGTTACTAGATTAACACTATTCTAAAAAACTAAAAAAATCTTAATTTTATTAAAAAACCCCCTTTACTCTAGGGAAAAATAATAGTATTTGTGGAGGACGATACTACGTGGTGTAGTGTCAAGCACCGAGGTTAGAAGACAATCGAACAAATTTCACTCTAACCTCAGTGTTTATTTTCCGAAAAACAAAAAACATGATTTCACTTTATGTCCTCCTCTATTAAAAATCAATAAAAAACCACTTAATCTAAATAAAAAATACCAATAATATCATCAGTGACAACATTGCTGAAACGGGTGATTATATGAGAAAAATTATTGTCAAATTTAATAGTTAAAAGATATTGAAAATCTTAAAAAAATCATGAAAAACGTTTGCATGGGTAATAGAGATCATTTACCAGATATCGCTAAATTTCATTTGGGCGATAAGATTTTCATACCGAATCAGGTAGATAAAGCAGAATTGCACATGATAACTGCCAACGGCACTGAAATTATAGCATTTTCTGAGACTGCACTAAGCTTTTATCTTGGCTCGCAACATCCTTTCACTAAAGTAGCTATGACCTCTGAGGATGAAGGAAACTATATCGTATTGAGTGCTAGTTCAGGTTAATTCACTATAAAAAAAACAAAAAATTATAAAAATTTTGCTAATTAGCTATTAGTGGAGAATAAAAAAGGAGTATAATGATATTATAGTTAGAAGAAACACGTGAAAACAATGACAGAAGAAACAAACAAAATTGACGCTAATTATCAACCAACCATGCTAGTTGGTACTGATGATTTTAAGAAATTATTGCTTAATAGCAACGTATTTGTTGATAAGAGTTTAATGATCAAAGAACTATTGGTTAATACTGGAGATGTAACACTCATCACCCGTCCAAGGCGGTGGGGGAAGAGCTTGAATATGGATATGGTGCGAAGATTTTTTGAGATAGAGGTGGACGAACAAGGGATACCCTTGCCGCAAGAACAAAGAGTTAATTATAAGTTGTTTAGTGGAGGAGAGGTGGATTTGGGGCTAGCAAGTGGTAGAAAAAAGTTGCTTAAACCACTTAAAATATCTGAGTATCCAGATATTCTTTTAGACTATCAAAGTCAATTTCCAGTTATTATTATAAGTTTCAAGGGCGTTAGGGGTAGTAGTTATGAGGAAATTGAAAGTAAAATCAGCTATCAAATAATTAAGTTGTTTAGCAATTATCGTTATTTAAAATGTTATGTAAGTGAAACAGAACATTTATTGGAAGAAGCGGAAAAAGAGCAATTAACTAGATATTTTTCTGGAAAGATTAACAAAGTAGATCTTGAAAATAGTTTAAAGTTTTTAAGTGATTTACTTTATAAACATTTTAATCAGAAAGTTTACATACTAATTGACGAGTATGATACGCCAATTAATAGTTCCTATATGGAATTTGGTCATAAAGAAGAATTTAATCAGGTACTTAAACTATTCCGGGCAATATTTGGTAATAGTCTTAAAACCAATGATTCATTACAAAAAGGTGTTATTACTGGTATATTGCGTGTTGCTAAGGCTAATTTGTTTTCAGATTTGAATAATTTAACTGAATGTAGTTTACTAGATGAAAGATTTTCTAGCAGTTACGGATTTACTCAAGCAGAAGTTGATGAACTATTAACTAAAGTACCAACCACTACAAAGCCAGAAGAAATTAAAAATTGGTATAATGGCTATAATTTTGGTGGAGAGATTATTTATAATCCATGGTCAATTATGCAATGTTTGGCAAGTAAAGGCAAGCTTGATCACTATTGGATTGATAGTGGTGGGACTGATTGGATTGATCATGTATTGCTTTCAGATGAGATGCAACAAAATATCCAGGCTTTAGTTGCAGGTAAAACTATTACTTCTTCTATTACTAAACATATAAATTTTGCTGATATTAACAAACCAGAAGGGTTATTTAGCTTATTATTATTTAGTGGTTATCTAAATCCTGCAGCCAAGATGTCAGAACAAGATATTTACGAACTATCTATCCCTAATTATGAGGTAAAATATATCTACCAAAAAAGAATGGTGCAATGGGTTAGTAAACAATTGGATATTGATAATTCTGGCTATTATTCTTTTGTTACTCTATTACCAGATGGTAGAATAGAGGAGTTTAAGGAGCGTCTGCAGGAATTGTTACTTAATTCTACTAGTTTTCATCAAACAGGAGAGAAAAAAGCCGAATTATTTTATAGTGGCTTTATGCTCGGCTTTATTAATATGCTAGGTTCTAGTTATATAATATCGAGCGAACAAGAATCAGGGGATGGCAGAGCTGACGTTGTGATGATTCCCAAAATTGGCAAAGGTGATAAAGCGATGATTATCGAGTATAAAATCGCTAAATCCTCAGAAGGTCTAGCAGATATAGCTAAATCTGGCTTACAACAAATTATTAACAAAAAATATGATAGTAAAATAAAAGAGTACTCACATGTAAAACAAATACTCAAAATTTCCTTAGCATTTTGTGGAAAAAATATGGAGTTAGAATATGAGGTAACGAAGCTCTAATAATAGAGCGTAAGCGTTTGAATTACGAGCAATTTAGTGTCTGACTGGGTTCGGAATATATTATTTTTTCTTGCATTATCGGGTAGGTTCATACAAATTTGGTGGTCTAGCTAATCATAAAGCAACAGCAATGGAAAGAACCATTACCTGACTTTATTAAAACATTATATGACAATCTGATAAGTTAATTTATGCTATCTGTAAGTTCAAATCTTGACTTCTACATAAAATATGGTCAAGACTATGTAGAACAGGGAATTGAAGCTTATGAAAAAAACAATACCAGGAAACGATGGTGAAAAACCTTCAAAGACAGGCTACAAAATTGGTTTTTGAGGTGATCAGAATAGAGCCTTTGCCACAAGTTTGTTAAGAGAAAATAGCAAAAAAACCGTGAACGCTCACATCCATTTTTGGTCACTTTTTTGGATTGCTTCCTCTCCACCAAAGTGGCTCCTCATTAATATAGAGTAAAAGGCTATCTAGGAGGCTATCGGAGATAACTAATTAATATTCCCAACAGTCTCCTAAAGATAAATGTTCACCTAGTTTTTTATGATACATAGTCGACTAAGACCTGTTCGTACTGCGGCTCTAATCCTTCAAGTTCCATCATTTCCTGACCACAAGAGGTAGTATGGTAGGTAGTATAGATACCCTCATAAGAGTCAGAAATTAATGACTTAATATTTTGTAATACACCTGAACGACTCTCCACATCTAAACTTACGATCCACTGAATAGCCTCTTGTACTTCTTCAGGTAATGATTCAATTTCAGCAAGATCTAACTCTACAGCAGGATACTTAACATTCTCTAAATACTCTAAATATTGTAAATATTCTGATGTATTTTCATGGTTATGTTTAATCCACTGAATAGCTTTTTGTAGCATTGCTGCATTAATTGTAGACTCTGTATCCCCGTTAGCTAAGGTACTACCAGGTTCTAACTTAGCACTTACCATTACTGAAACTTTAGGTTCTACAATAGTCTCTTCTATATCAAAGTTTAAGTTGTTATTACTTTCATATCCTTCATCATTATTCTCAACACCTAGCATTGCATTTGAGTTTATGTTTGTGTTTAAGAGTTTAGATTCCTCAAGATTATCCTGGTAATCAGCCATTAATCTATCACATAAATCCTGTACCAACTTGGAATTATTTGCTAGATATTGTTCAGCGATTATCTTTAATTTTGCTATATTACTTTTACTAGAATCATCTAAATTTTTACATTCTTTGGTAATAGGTAACACTATTTCTGTATTTTGCCCTTCACCTGTTAGATATAACCTAACCTCAGTTGCATCACCTTCTTCATCATTTTTCATAATCATATCAACTAAGCCGTTAAGCAACCATCCTAATACCCCATCAAAATTAGCTGACGGTATTTGGGCTTTTATTTGTTCATCTACACCAAAATTGATAGAACAAACCGTGGTACGCTCCATAATGTCTGCTTGTTCATGATAGGTATGACCTTCTTTAAGCACCTGTAGTACTATAGCAGCTGGGCGATTAGCCCCAAGACCACCATCCGCAAAAGCATAAGGCTTGCCGGCAGCATAATCATAGTCTCTTACAGCTTCCTTATTAACAACCGCTTTAAAATAGGTTGGTGCTGCAGTAGTTGCAAGAAGTACGTCCTTTGTTCTAATATGTATACTATGCTTATCTTCGCTATCAAAGATTTTTATACTATCTCTTCCCCCATTCAAATCAGCAACTGGTATAATAAGACGACACAGACTATCATCCAACCTGTTATCCCCTAAATGTTTTTCTAACATTTTTTCCAAAGGTTCTTGGCTATATTTGTGTTTTATTATTCCCCAATTAAACCAACTTTTAGGAAAGATTTCAGGAGCAGTGTTTTCAAATAATTCTAAAGCTTCTTTGGCTGAATAACGAGGTTCTGTTGATCCTTCTTCCTTAGGAATTGTTAACAATGCTGCGATTAACCCACCAACGCTAGTGCCAGAAATAATATTAAATAATTTAGATATGGGTTGCTGGGTTATTTCTTCTATTTTCTGTAGCACGACTAACTCAGCTATTCCTTTTACTCCACCACCTGAAAGACAAAGAACTTTATTTTGTTCCATTTGATTTGTACTCATCCTAACCTCCATAACATAATTTGAAAGTTTCATAATATTAAGTTACCATAAGTTTAATATTATAACAAATAAAAATTTATAACAACACATAAAAAAAATAAACTTAAAATTTTGTTCACAGAGCCTAGTTATTGCAGACAGTCTCCTAAAACATTATTGCTTACTCTTTAACACTCATCTTTATAGACTCCCCACAATACTGTTTTAGGTAGCCATCCAGTATAATTTTTACAACATACTTGGCAATAATCTTTTTTGCATTTTTTAAGTAAGCAACGGACATAATTACTTATTCTTGCAACAATTTTATTTTGATCGTTAGGTACTCTAGTAAGAGATACTAATTCTGGACTTACCACAATCACCGACCTTTTGCCAGACAATACGCTTGAGTATACCCAACCGCCCTCTCCTTTTATATCACGAATTTGCCTCCATTGTTCATATTCTGCAATAATTTCTACCGGCTCCCCCTTTGTAATAAACACCCATTCTATAGGGGCTCTTATCGTAGGACCAACTCTAGCATTTACCTCATTAGCCTTTATCGAGGCAAATCTTGGTATAGGCAACCTGTGATTATCTGCTTTTGTTAATAAAGGTATAGCGGTCAAGATAAGTACAATCGAAATATATAGCCCCATATATAGTTTTTGTTGTAATAGTATACTCAAATGATTTGAAGAATTGGAACGTAAAACAAGGGGTGAGCGAGCAGAGCGTAGTAAACCTACGTGAACACGCGAATACCCCGAAGTTTTACGGAGCCAATTCTTCAAAGCAGAAGAGTATAACTGTAATTTGATTGCCATGAGTAACACACCTAGTATTTATCTGAATCATTTTCTTCTAATTCATTCAATGCATCATCTCGCTTAGCTGTTACATAATTACCTGACCTAAATTGCCCTTTGATACGATTTATTTCATATTCACTCAAACCAATAAATTTTAGAATAGTTCCACCAAGCTGTAACCCAGTCTCATAATTTTCTGGGATGATTGTGGTTGCTCCAGCATCATAAAATTCTCTAGCATTTTGTAGATTTTTTAATCTTACAATAACCTCAAGGTTTGGAAAATTACTTGAGATTGTTCGAAGAGATTTTTTGATAGTAACCTTATTATTCATTGTCAGCGCTAGAGCTAAAATCCTTTCTGCTCCCACGGCTTTTAGTGTATCAATTTGTGATACATCTCCCCTAAAAACTGGAAATCCATTAGCTGTTTCTTCTTTGACAATTTCGTCATTAACATCTAATGCTATATAATTGATCCCTTCAGCTTCTAACACTGATGCTACCATCTTACCAACGCTACCAAAACCGGCAATTATTATATGATTTGTTAAATCTCTTGCCCCAAGTTCTATAATTTGTATTGGAGTTTTGCCAAGCTGCTTATCAAGTTTTTCAGCAAGTTTCCTGCCTAAAATTGCCAGTAATGGAGTTAGTGCCATGGTACATGTCACCACTAATAAAAGCACAGTGGCAGTACTCTCTTCAATGACACCAGTTTCTTTACCAAGACCAAATAAGATAAAAGCAAACTCTCCGCCTTGTGACAATAATAAACCGGCATGCAATGCCACTCCCCGATTGAAACCAAATAAGATACAAAAGGCGGTAATAATTAGTGTTTTTACCATGATCAAGGCAACAGTGCAAGTTAGGATAGTTGATATTTGAGCATATATTTCTTGTGCGTCGATATTCATACCAACGCTCATAAAAAATAGTCCTAACAATAAACTTTTGAAAGGATATATACTTTTCTCCGCTTGTAATCGAAACTCTGTTTCTGCAACCAAAACACCTGCAACAAAAGCTCCTAAAGGAAGTGATAGACCAAAATATTCTGTTGCCCAAGCGGCAGACAGAACTACCAATAAAGTCATAGAAATTGGCAGCTCACTTATATCACCACTATCCGATGAAATGAACCCAAATAAAGGTCTTAGTAATACTCTACCTGCAACAAATATAGCAAGTAGAGCAATGATAGCCTTAAGCAGAGCTATTCCTAAAGCTGATGCTAAAGAAACTTTACTATCACCAGCAAATATCGGTACGATAACCAGTAGCGGGACAACTGCTAAATCTTGTAATAACAAGATAGCTAGGGATATACGCCCGAGTTGAGTCGCCTGGCTACGGCTTTCTTCAATAACTTGCATGACAAGTGCAGTCGAGGATAAAGCAAGACCGCCCCCAATAATAATTGCAGCACCACTATTACCGCTAATTAGGGCAACAGCAGCAGCAATTATTATAGTGGTTGTTAATACTTGCAGTGAGCCAAGACCAAATACATACCTCCTCATTACCTTTAATCTTTCAAAAGATAATTCTAGACCTATAGCAAAAAGCAAAAAAACTACACCTAATTCTCCTAATAATTTTGTCTGATCATAGGTTACAATCCTGAATCCATTATCACCAATTACCGCTCCGGCAATTAAATATCCCAAAACAGGACTGAGATTAAGACGTTTCAGTATTGCTACAACAAATACAGCAGTTCCTATTAAAATTATAATATTGATAAGAATATGTTCTTCCATTTACACCTTTTCTTTAGAAATATTTATACATTATTTTTTAACTACACTAAGTAGTTTTCAGTAAAAAATCTAATATTTTTAATTTATTTTTTTTCTCCACATTTCTTCCAACTTAAAATGTTCTCTAGTTTCTGGGTAGAAAATATTAACTAATATATTTCCAGCATCTATTAATACCCATTCAGACTGTGCAAGTCCTTCAATATTAGTATTGACATTAGCTTGATTCTTTAACTCTAAAGATAAATATTCAGCAATTGCTCCAACATTTTTAGTGGAACGTCCGCTTGCAAAAATAATATATTCAGCTAAGGTGGTTTTTTGTTTTATATCTATTACCAGTATATCTTCTGCTTTTTTTTCGTCTAAACATTTAACTATAAACTCTTTTAATAGTTCAATATTTTCTATCATAATTATCCTTTTGTTTTTTTCGAATCGAAAATGATGACATTTTTGACATAATTCCAAGATATATTATATTGCTAGTTTGCTTTTTATCAATGTTTGTCTTGAAATTCATGATAAAATGATTAAAACTCAAGTAAGCCAAAATATTTAAAGATTGCAGGCTATAAATTTCTGCTGTATTTTTTATAAAAAATCTAAAGAAAATGGCAATATCTATTAAAGAACTTGAAAAAATTATACGTTATAGTTTTCCAAGCACAAAAATAAAAATTGTTGATCTAGCTGGGGATCAGGATCATTATTCCTTAGAAATACAAGATGATGCTTTTCTTGGAATTAGCCCCATTAATTAGCCCAAGATGGTAAAAAAAGCTTTAGCAGAAATATTGGATAATAATAAACTATATGCTATCACTATAAAGACTATAGCCAACCAGGCACATGCACAGTTCTATTTGCTCCAGAACTAGCCCAGTATTTATCAAGCAAATAATTATAAGTCTTATAGTTCTTTCAGTCCATTATATCTTAACTTATTTTATAATTTGCATTAATTCATCCCATTCTCTTTTGGTCATACCACTAGACTCTAGCGTGACATCTTCTTTATTAATTAGTCTTTTTATGACAGCCAGTCCTTTTTTAGAAATATTATTACCCTCTAGCCTATATTCCTTAAAGGCATCATAAGTAAAAGGTACCCAAGCTTGTACTATTTCTAGCATTTTTTCTGCATATACTCTGATTTCATATTGGGCATGAGAATCGGCTCGGAGTAGCAGAAAATTTAACAAATTATGCAAATTAATTTTCCAATACCATTCTGTATAATAGTTCAAAGTTAAATTCATTCTTGCCAGTTCCCTAGTGATACCTAAGGTATTTTCATCAATAATATTGCCATGTTCATCCTGATTCATCATTTCAGTATAATGCTGATAGCATATTTTAGCATCTTTTTCTAGTAGCACTAATACTTTATCTGCAATTTTTTCTGGAATTTCTTCATCACTTCTTCCTTGCTTATTTATTGTAGATTGAGCAGCAAGATTCTGTTTTTCTGGTAAATAAAATTCATTTCCTAATATAGAATATCTAGCTGAATATTCATTAACACTAGCAGTTCTATGACGTATCCACTGTCTTGCAACAAAAATAGGTAGTTTAATATGAAATTTGATATCACACATTTCAAATGGTGTTGTATGTTTATGACGCATCAGGTAATTAATTAGCCCCTTATCTTGGCTTAGTTGTTTTGTCCCTTTACCATATGATACTCGTGCTGCTTGTACTATGCTACTATCATCCCCCATATAATCAATAACTCTAATGAAACCATGGTCTAGTACTTTTATCGGTTCAAATAATAATTGTTCGAGAGCTGGTACAGTTGCTCTTTTAGTATTGTAAGTAGTATCGTGCATTTTTTTCCTCAATTAATCTATTTGAAAATTTGTTAATTCCAGCATTAAATATTCGTCCACAGGAACCTTACTTTGATTAAGCATTTTATTGATATTAGAACCAAGGGCTTTAAATAACTTACCTTTAGCGATTACTGTTCTAGTGCCAACTGGTACTTTACCATGTAGAGCATATGATACAATTAATGGGTAATTAATATCACCAATTTTTATATCTAGTTTCTCACCTTTTTGTACTGAATCATAAAGTACCTGCCCATTCGATAATTTAGTAATCTTTGCGTCAATTCCTACTTTATCTCCACATAATAATGGCATCCTATAAGCTATTTCATCATCAAATATCTTTACTTCATTACTATTAACAAAATTATTAGGTAATATTGAATTTAAGACAATATTAACCCTGTAAGGTTTATTTTCTTCGTTAGAAGATGTATATTTTGTAGGAAATATAGCTTGTCTGGTTTGTCCAACCATCATCCCTACTACTACAGAATCAATTCCTGGCATGATCGCTCTAGAACCAAGAGTAAAGGTTTTAGTATTTTCGCTAAGTAAATTATTGTTAATATCCAATAATTGGTAATGTAATGTGACTACATGACCACAAGTCGCTGGACCGATAGTCCCATTACCAAAGGTGTTAATCTTAAACATTGGCTGAATTAAATCTCTATTAACCTCTATAGTATATTTACCATCAGCAATAGGTTTGTTAGTTGGTTGTAGTAAATTTTCAAAGAATAGTCGACCTTCTTCTGTTTTAAGAGCATTGATCAAAACTTTTGAAACAGTTTTTTCAAGGAAATTACCAGTTAATGGTATATTTGCTTGCTCAGGGGTACTAGTATTGTTATTACTTTCAGCTTCAGTTGTCTGAACCTTAGAGGCATTTTCCTCAGGTGGAGATTGCATTTTCATTTGTACAATAGAGTAAATAATTGCTGCAGCAATTATAAAAGTTAGAGCTTTTTGCATATAATATTTCTTCTTTAAGTATCTTTTAGTTTGGTTTTGTTCTAAGTTGCTCTGCTTTGCTAAATGCTTCCTTTGCCTGTGAGTATTTACCTAATTCATCTAAAGCTACACCTTTGTTATGGTAAGCCTCAGCACAATCAGGCTTATATTTAATTGCTAAATCACAGGATACAATTACCTCATACCATTTACTTAACTTGCCTAAAGCAAAACTTTTGTTGTTGTAGAATGCAGCACAATCAGGTTTATATTTAATTGCTAAATCATAGGAGTTAATTGCCTCCTGATATTTGCTTAGCTTCTTCAAGGCAGCACCTTTGTTATTATAAGCTTCAGCATAATCAGGCTTATGTTTAATTGCTAAATCATATGCTATAATTGCTTCCTGGTATTTGACTAACTTAAGTAAACTATTACCTTTGTTGTAGTAAGCATCAGCAATATCAGGTTTATATTTAATTGCCAAATCATGGGAGTCGATAGCCTCATGATATTTGCCTAAATTATTCAAAACAGCACCTTTATGATTGTAAGCATTAGCATAATCAGGTTTATGTTTAATTGCCAAATCATAGGAGTCAACAGCCTCATGATATTTGCCTAACATACATAAAGCTATACCTTTGTTGTTGTAAGCTTCAGCAAGATCAGGTTGATATTTAATTGCCAAATCGTATGAATCAATTGCTTCCTGCCATTTGCCTAACTCATTCAAAGTGACACCTTTGTTAGTATAAGCCTCAGCAAAATCATGTTGATATTTAATTGCCAAATCATAGGAATCAATTGCTTCTTGCAATTTGCCCTCTCTTGCTAAAGTATTTGCTTTCTCAAAATGTTGTTGACTATTGGCAACCACTTTGCTAAAGGGGAGTAACATTAAAGCCAGCAGGATCGTTAGTTGTTTTATGTTGATTATTTTCATAAACTGCTTTTTTATTAACTATAGATTATATATTCCCAGATGGTCAAAAGCATTTTTGGTAATAACTCTGCCTCTTGGGGTGCGTTGTAATAACCCTATTTGTATTAGATAGGGTTCGATAGTTTCTTCCACAGCATCGCGTTGTTCTGATAGAGCTGCGGCAATTGTTTCTATACCAACCGGACCCCCATCATAATTATCAGCGATAAACTTTAAATATCTATAATCATTACTGTCTAAACCTATTTTGTCAACTTCTAATCGATTCAGCGAGATATTGGCAATATTCCTATCAATTTCTAGCTGATCATCGACAGAAGCGAAGTCTCTCACCCGTCTAATTAGCCTAAGGGCAATTCTTGGAGTTCCTCTACTACGCTTTGCTATTTCTTCTAACGCCTCATCGGTTAGATTAATTGCCAGCAATTTACTAGCTCTACTCAAAACAAGTTTTAATTCGACCACATTATAAAAATGTAAACGTAATGGTATACCGAATCTATCTCTCAAAGGGTTACTCAATAGACCTAGTCTAGTAGTTGCTCCAACTAAAGTAAAATTGGGTAAATTGATTTTTACTGACCTTGCGGCTGGTCCTTCTCCAATAACTATGTCCAGAGCAAAATCTTCCATTGCTTGGTACAATACTTCTTCAATATTGGTGCTAAGACGGTGAATTTCATCAATAAATAACACATCATTATCTTGCAAATTGGTAAGTATAGCAGCTAGGTCAGCTGCCTTTGATATAGCAGGTCCTGAAGTGGATTTAAAATTTACTCCCATCTCCTTAGAAATAATTTGGGCAAGAGTGGTTTTGCCAAGTCCAGGCGGCCCATAAAATAATGTATGATCCAAATGTTCAGACCTATTTTTAGCGGCTTGGATGAAAATAGATAAATTCTCTTTGATCTGTTGTTGCCCAACAAATTCTTTTAAATAGCTAGGTCGTAGAGAGAACTCTTGATCGCTTGGCAATATATCAGCTGATAAAACATTTTTAGAAACTGGGTTTTTAGACATTGGAACTACGTGCCTTTAGTGCGAGTTTAATTAGCTCATTAATAGAGAGATCAGGATCCTTTGCAATAATTTCCTGTACCAAATTATGGGCTTCAGTTCTATTAACCCCAAGTGAGGTTAAAACTAATGTAGCATCAGATGATATCTTAGATAAATCACTATCATTCTTATCGATGGGAAGATTGGTAGTAAGGTTAGTTAAGGCTTTATCCTTTAACTCTATGATAATTCGTTCAGCTAATTTTAGTCCAACACCGGAAACGGCTTTAAAAGCTTCTTTATCCCGCCTAGCTATCGCTGATTGGATCTGCTCAGGTGATAAATTTGATAAAATAGCTAAAGCCATCCTTGTCCCAATACCGTTTACTGATTGTAATAAATTAAAAACAAACTTTTCTTCGAGCGATAAAAAGCCGTAAAGATTAATATGATCTTCTCTTACATGCGTTTCGATAAATAATTGACAAAACTCATTAACGACTAATTTATTTAGAGTTTTACTACTACAATACACTAAATATCCAACACCATTAACATCAATAATGACATAATCATTAAAACATGCATCTATTGTGCCTTTCAGTTTACCAATCATAATTTTTTAGTATCAGATTTTGCTTTCATCTTACAATTCTTCGTACATATATACGTTATCACTGGTGCTGTAGTTACTATCAAAGCCAAAATATAATGCAATAATGTTGGAGTTTCGGAGCAGTGACATTGCCCATCATCCGGGAATGTTGATATAAGTATAATTTTTGCGATAATCCAAGTGACCACCCCATATATAAGCAAGTATACTATACATTTAACTTTTTTACAGATATCTTTCATTGTGGCGTCCTCTTTTATTTAATATAATAACAATAATAGAATATTTGAATAAATGATAGAGAAAGTAAACTCTAACCCAGCAATTCTAATTATTCAATAATACACTAAATATTGCACACACTAATACCAATAATGATATAATAAGTAAAATATTTCATTTATTTTACTTTTTAGTTTGCTAATCACAATTTATTTAATATTAAGACTATATAATTAAAAAAGTTATTGTGTTTTTCCAATTGTTTCCACTATAAACACTCCTTAAAAAAATATTAACAATATTAATTTTTCGGAGATATTGTTATTTAGGGGGGCAATTTTCATTACAATTTACAGATAAATCTGTAGGCGAGAAACTATCAAAGACAGAAGTTGATGAGAAGTTTTACTTAATTGCTTACCACAATTATTAGTAAGGTTTCGCCATTCAGGTGGGACGAAATTACCAACTATATTATAAAAGATAACATCAGGATTTTCAACTGAAGCGTTAGGAAAAATTAATGATTCTGTCATATTCTCCCCCTTGTAATAGGGTTAAAAATAGACTTTTTTGTAGGTCAAATTTCAGGATTTTTGTCTGAGAAGTGACATATGAATTACATATGAAATGGTTATTAAGACTATAAAAAACCCTGAAAGTCTGATAAGTACTGGTGGGCGGTAGTGGGTTCGAACCACCGACCTTTACGATGTCAACGTAATGCTCTAACCAACTGAGCTAACCGCCCCTATTTTTTTTGATTTAATTTTATACTCTAAACAACAAAGTATTCAAATATACACTAAAACTTTTGTAGTAACATGTCTAATCTATAATAGCTTCAATTTCAAGTTTTATTTGCATTATTTTAAATTTTCAGCTATAATCCACCATAAAATTATGAATAAATGACCTTAAAATCTCAAGCTTTGGATATCTGCAATAATTTTGTAGTGGCACTGGATGGTCCAGCGGCATCAGGTAAAAGTACAATTGGACGAATGTTAGCACAAAAACTTGAGCTCACCTATTTTCAATCAGGTATTGTATATAGAAGCCTTGCTCTTTCTTGTATAAAGCAAAAAATTGATCTTACTGATATAAATAGAATAATTGAATTATCTAAATCCACGGAATATATAAAAAATTCAGAACTTGATAGTGAGGTTGTAGGTAATATAGCCTCACAGGTTGCCGTTATACCGGAAGTAAGAAATAATCTGGGAATATATTTGGTAAAATTAATAAAAACAATTCCTAGAATTGTAATGGAAGGTAGAGATATTGGAACAGTAGTGGCACCGAAGGCTGATTTAAAGATTTTTATTAAAGCAGATATTGTTATTAGAGCAAAAAGAAGGTATAAAGAACTGCAAAAGAAAGATGGAGAATGTCTTTTTGATGTAGTTCTAAAGCAACTGGAAACAAGAGACAAAAGAGATATAGAGCGTGATATCGCTCCGTTAACTATCTCTCCAGGAACTTTAGAAATTGATACTTCTTATCTATCACCAGAAAAAGTGATTGATAAGATTATGGAGTTTATTTTAGTTAGGTAATATCAACATATTTTATGTGCAATAGGTTGTTTTATCTACATTTATTAACCATTCATAGTTAATTTAGTTGGATTTGCTTATCAGTGAGATAGAAGTGAAACCTAAATTTAGGTCAACATCTAAGCAACTCGCTCGAGCAAATTCAAATCAATTAACTATATTTATTATACTAGGTGGCACAACTAGTATTAGAGAATAATATGCAAAAAATTAAGAAAAAATTTGTTTCCCAACTTGCAGAAATTAGCCTTCAATCTCATGAAGATTTTGCACAAATGCTTGAAAGCATAAGTACTAGCCATATAAAAGAAGGTACTGTTGTCAAAGGTCAAGTAGTAGGTATCGCCAAAGGAATTATCATAGTTGACGTTGGCTTAAAGAATGAAGGTAGAGTTCCGGTAGAAGAATTTGCCTTGGCTAGTAATCAACCTTTACCAGAAGTTGGTGATATAGTTGATGTATATATTGAAAAAATTGAAGGTCGCAACGGTAGAACTATATTAAGCCGTGAAAAAGCTATTAGAGAAGAATCATGGGGACATTTAGAAATTGCATGTGCTCAAAAGCAGTTTGTGGATGGTGTAATATTTGGGCGTGTTAAAGGTGGGTTTACCGTTGATGTATCAGGGGTTGTTGCTTTCTTGCCTGGAAGTCAGGTAGATGTTAGACCAATAAAAGATATTTCTTCGTTAATGGGTATCAAGCAGCCATTCCAAATTTTAAAAATGGATAAGAAACTTGGTAATATTGTAGTTTCTAGAAGAGCCATACTTGAGGAATCAAGATCCGAGGCTAGAGATGAAATGTTATCGAAAATTAAGGAAGGGATAATATTAGATGGTACAGTAAAAAATATCACTGATTACGGTGCATTTATTGCTTTAGGTAGTTCAGGTAATGTAGACGGTCTATTGCACGTTACTGATATTTCATGGAGCAGAATAAATCACCCTTCAGAAGTTTTATTGCTAGATCAAAAAGTTAGGGTTATAGTTATAAAATTTAATGAAGAAACTAAGAGAATTTCACTTGGTATGAAGCAACTTGACCATAACCCATGGCAAAGTATAAAAGAAGAATTCCCGGTTGGTACGATAATGACCGGCAAAGTAACAAATATTGCTGATTATGGAGTATTTATTGAACTAAAAGATGGCATTGAAGGACTTGTTCATTCAAGCGAAATTAGTTGGGTAAAATTAAATCAACATCCTAAGAAAATACTTACTATCGGTCAAGAAGTGCAATTCGCAATTTTAGAAGTTGATACTGATAAACATAGAATATCCTTAAGTATTAAACAATGTCAAGATAACCCACTCATTGAATTTGCCCATCGTAATCCAATAGGCAGTATAATTAAAGCTCCAATACGAAATATCACTGACTTTGGTATGTTTGTAGCACTTGATGATAACATTGATGGCATGATTCATGAAACGGATATAAGCTGGGAAGGCAATGGTATTGAATTGTTAAAAACATATAAAAAGAATGACCAAATAGAATGTAAGGTTTTATCAATTGATATTGAAAAGGAACGTATAAGTTTAGGTATTAAACAATTAAGTGAAGAGATGCAGCAAGATGAATTTGAGCTGTACAAAAAAAATATGATCGTTACTTGCTTAGTCACTGCAGTTCAAGATGATAGAATAGAAGTGGCTTTAGACGATAAAGTATCGGGCTTCATCAAGAAGGCTGATCTTTCTAGTGAAAAAACCGAACAAAAAACTGAAAGATTTGCCCCTAATGACAGAATTGATGCAAAAATCGTCACCATTGATAAAGCATCTCATAAAATTACTTTATCAGTAAAAGCCCTTGAAATAGAAAGGAGAGAAAAAGCTATCAAAGAATATGGTTCTGCTGATAGTGGTGCTAGTCTAGGAGATATACTTGGAGCAGCTCTTGACGATAAAAGATGATAGTAAAAAACAATAATGGTGTATTATAGTTAAACCCGTTGAATTAGATGACATTATATGGTACAAATAAGAGAAAAAATGTCAACAAGCCCATATAGTAAAGATTTAAGAAAAAAAGTAATAAGTTATATAGAAAAAGGTAACAGTCAAAGAGCGGCTGCCAAGATATTCGATATACATAAAAATACAATTAGTCGTTGGAACGTAAGGAAGAGAAAGGAGGGAACGATATTAGCAAAAGCTAGAGTAGGTTTTAAAAGTAAAGTTGATAAGCAAAAGTTAGCAATTTTTGTAAAAAATAATCCAAATATGAGATTACAAGATATTGGTAAAGAGTTTGGAATTGCTAGGTCTCAAACTGGTAGGATATTAAAACAGTTAGGCTTTAGTTATAAAAAAAAAACTTTACCTACATGGAGTCAAGTGTAGAGAGACGAGCTGAATATTTAGAAGAGATCAATAAATATGATAAAGGGCAAATAGTGCATATTGATGAAAGCGGTATAGATACGGGTATTTGCCAAGGTCTTACTTTTACCCACAATTTTGGAGGAAAATATAGATAATATTTCGATACTTTCTGTAAGATTTTCGTAGCCCCTCCATAATGTCATAGTTCCTGGTAATTTATCACTTTTTCTATTCATAAATCCTCCTAATTTGTCAAGCCAAATAATAGCTTGTTTCATAGTTGGGGGGTCTTTAGGTATAGAAATAGTTTTATGTTCTCGAATATAAAGAGTTTGCCACTCTTGTGACTTATCTTCGAGATAAAAAAGTGCTTGAAACGTCTAAGTAATGGGGTTTGTAGAGATTTTTATGAGATTTGTAGTCATGTAAACATCACTTTTTACTTGACATGATTTAAATTAATCGATATAATATTTTCAAACATCAATTTCCACTGTTAAAGCACATTCTCATCAGCATTTCTTCAATTTATCTGGCATAATGATGCACCAAATGACAACATGTAGTCAGTAAAGAAAATTTAATTTCCTGTCTCATATACCGCATACTAATCCCTTTTTATGGCATAATTTTTGCTCCTTCTCATCTGGATGTTAAAAAACGTGAACAGTTAATACAAAAACATGAAGATATTGCCAGAGAAATAGCAAGCCACGATAATGCCGATAATAAATTTTCAGAATATCTGATCAGCTTAGTAGAATTGGCTTCCGGCTCACTAGAAACATTCAAAGGTTCGAATGTTGAAGGAAAACGTAAATTGCTAAATTTCGTATTTCAGAACCTTGAACTGAATGGCAAAAAACTTGAGACCTCTCTACGTTTCCCGTTCGATATTTTTGAAAAAACGACCACTCGTACGGAAGTGGCGGGGCGTAGTGAACAATTTCCGAACCCAGTCAGACACCAAATTGCTTATTATTCAAGTCATGACGCTATATTATTAGAGCTTCGTCACTTCATATTGCAACTCCATATTTTTTCCAGAAAATGTACCAAAATCGAAGAATGGCGCACCCTAAAGGATTCGAACCTTTGACCTACGGATTAGAAATCCGTTGCTCTATCCAGCTGAGCTAAGGGTGCGTATACTCGCAGACTTTCAAGACCTGCTTTCTGGAAATATCATGGGTTCACGTACTAATGTACTGGTATGTATTGCGTGTTTACTATTCATTTTTAAACCCAATTATTGAAATCATTTGAGTGTATACTGCTTTGAGCTTAATAATTGAATTTAAGCAGACGCTAGCTACCATAAAGCATGTGATTCCATGATAAATGAAAAAGAAATTCAAATACGCAAAATAGTATATACAAAGCTGTCTGTTTTATATCAGCTAAAAGCATTTTTTTCAAGTGAAAAATAATAACTTTTCTCTACATAACACTTGTTGATAACGCCAGTATAGGAATAAGTGATTAGGAAGTATGAAGTTTAAATTAGATTTTTTAATGGAATAGCTAGTCAAACAAGCTAGACACTGTTAACAAAGGTGTAATTTAATAGCAGCAAGAGCGATAAAAGAGAGGAAAGAAAGATCATCTTTTTCATATCGGACAGCAAGCCTCTGATTTTCTTTTATTTTTCCAAAGAATATTCCAATAGCTCCTCTAAGTTTGTATTTTTCTCTATCATAAACAATTTTTGTTTTTCTATTTTTTCTGCCAGGGATAACGGTAATATTATTCTGAGACTCAAGGTTTTGTCTATTTTTATTACTATCATATCCACGATCTTGGATAACATCACATCCAACGATGTCTGCAGTTAACTCTTCTACTACAGCCAGTCGTGATCTAATTTTTGGTGGTAAGGAAGGTATCTTAATTTATAGAGGTATAAAAAATCAAACTTATTATAAATTTCAGTAGCCATTTTTATTACTGTAGTTATAGTAGGCTATATTAAAAAAGCAATGAATGAATAGCTGGATATATTAATGGAAAATTATGATATAGCAATTATTGGGGGTGGACCTGGTGGTTACGTCGCAGCAATTAGGGCTGCACAACTAAATAAAAAAGTTGTGTTGATTGAGAAAGAGCATTTAGGAGGGGTTTGTTTAAATTGGGGATGTATACCAACAAAAGCACTACTTAAATCAGCTGAATTATTTCAGAAAATTAAGCATGCTCAAGATTATGGTATTATAGTCAATGAACCAAGCTTTGACTTAAAAAAAATAGTACAGCGTTCTAGAGATATATCGACGCAGTTAACATCTGGCATTAAGTCCTTACTAAAGAAAAATAAGGTTACGGTAATTGATGGTACTGCTGTACTTGGAACTAGCAAAGTGGTAAATATTGATAGTAACGGTCAAAAAATTTCGATTAAAGCAACAAATATAATAATTGCCACAGGGGCAAGGTCTAGAATCTTAGATGGATTTAAACCAGAAGGTAAGCAAATTATTACCTCTAAGGAAGCTATGATTATGGATAAATTACCAAAATCTATGGTTATAGTTGGCTCAGGAGCGATTGGTATAGAGTTTGCCTCATTTTATAACTCTTTAGGAACAAACGTCACCATAATTGAAGTACAAAATAGGATTTTACAGGCTGAAGATGAAGAAATTTCTTTAATGGCACGAAAAACTTTTGAAAGAAAGGGTATAAAAATTCATACTAATAGCAGATTGTTAAATCATAGCCAAACACAAGATCATGTTATGATTGAAGTTGAGATAGAAGGAAAGAATCACAAAATACAAGCTGAAACTTTACTGATGGCAGTTGGTATAGTTGCCAACACGGAAAACCTTAATCTAGAAAAAACTAATATCAAAATAGAGAAAGGTCATATTGTTACCAATCAGTTTATGCAAACTGATGAACAAGGAATTTATGCAATAGGCGATGTCACATCTCCCCCGTGGCTTGCACATAAGGCAAGTCATGAAGGTATTATTGCTGTGGAAACTATTGCCGGACTCAAAACTCATCCTATAGAAAAACATAATATTCCAGGCTGTACTTATTCCTCACCGCAAATTGCTAGTGTAGGACTTACTGAAGAACAAGCAAAAAAAGCTGGTTACCAAGTGAAAATTGGCAAATTCCCATCTATCGCTAATGGTAAAGCTTTAGTTGATGGCTATACTGAAGGGATGATTAAAACGATATTTGATACAAAAACTGGGGAATTGCTAGGAGCTCATTTGATAGGCGAAGAGGTTACTGAACTAATTCAAGGTTATGTAATTGCTAGAACTATGGAAGGTACAGAGCTTGATTTAATCAATACTATTTTCCCTCACCCTACTTTATCTGAAATGATGGGTGAGTCAGTATTGCAGGCTTACGGTAGATCCATTCATATTTAAGGAAAATTTTTTAAAATATACTTAGTGGTAAGGATAGATTGTGTTATAAAGTATAGCTAACATTACTTCGTCATTGCGAGGAGCTACTTTAGAGCGACGAAGCAATCCAAATTTATCGATTTCCTGAATTGCTTCGTCGGCTTACGCCTCCTCGCAATGACGTGTAATATTATTTAGATATAGAGTACAAGCAATGAGTAAGATGAATGCTGAGGATTATGAAACTTTTCCACGAAAGCGGCGAATAAATATCGTTATGCGGCATGGTGTGTCATTTGGTTCGGCACTGGCTATGGCTATTTCTTTTAATATCAACCATTCTGTGTTATGGGCAATCTTACATGGTTTGTTTTCATGGCTTTATGTGGTTTATTATTGCTTGGCTTATTAGAGTTTTATGGATGTAACAGTATAATGATCAATAATAAATTAGTACAAAATTATACTTCTGCGTTATTTAATAATGCACTAGCTAATGCTTTGGAAGATAAAATATTTGAGCAGGTTACGATTATCGATCAATTTATCAATGATAATCCACAAATCAAGGCTGTTATATTTTCTCCTGTAGTAAAGGATATTGATAAATGTAAAATAATTGAATTAATTACCAAAAACTTTAATGTTGAATCTATAGTTAAGCGGTTTTTGTTAATATTGCTAAAGCATTCACGTATGCCTATTTTATCAAGCATAGTGGTATTATACCAACAACTACTTAATAGAAGCAAAAATATTAAGATGGTAACAATAACTTCTGCTAAAATTCTGCATAGTAAAGAAAAACAATGGTTAACTAAATATTTAGAAGATGATTTCCAGCAGAAAGTTGCGATAAATTTTAGTCAGAATCAGTCAATTATTGGTGGTATTATTATACAATATGATAGCATTGTTAGGGATTACTCTATTGCTGGAATGTTAGAAAAAATAACGAAAACCTTAAAAACTGCAAAGATTTAGGTTATATAGATAGTTAGAAATGGATTGCCACGACCACTATAGGTCTTGCAATGACGTTTGGTAAAATCTTTTCGTCATTGCGAGAAGCCACTTTAGTGGCGACGAAGCAATCCAGGAAAGTGATTAGGAATGGATTGCCACGACCACTATAGGTCTTGCTAATAGCGGGGAATACTAATCAGATTAGTTATAGATAATATTTTAAATAAGATTTATGAGGTAAATAATTATGGGTTCTACCCAAAAATTAAAGGCTGTTGAACTTGCTGAAGTACTAAAAAAAGAAATTGCTAATATTGAACAATTTAGCGATTTACGAGAAGTAGGACAAGTTATAACAGTTGGGGATGGCATAGCTAGAGTATATGGCATCGATAATGTCGAGGCTGGCGAGGTAGTTGAATTTGCTTCAGGAGTGAAAGGGCTTGCTCTTAACCTTGAAACAGACTCGGTAAGTATCATATTGATTGGCAATGACCGAGAAGTAAAACAAGGTGACTCGGTAAAAAGGACTGGCAAGACTATACAAGTACCAGTGGGTAAATCACTGCTTGGTAGAGTCGTTGATGGTATGGCGAGTCCTATTGATGGTAAAGGTGAGATTATAACCGATAGCTATAGAAATATCGAGGAAAATGCTCCGGGAATCATTGCTAGAAAAAGCGTTACAGAGCCGGTACAAACAGGCATTAAAGTGATCGACTCTCTAATTCCTATTGGTCGGGGGCAGAGGGAGTTAATTATTGGTGACAGGCAAGTAGGAAAAACCGCTATTGCTATCGATACGATTATTAACCAAAGACAAGCTCATCTTGACAATGATGAAAAAAATAAGATTTATTGCATTTACGTAGCTATTGGTCAAAAAAAATCGACTATCGCCCAGGTAGTAAAAAAATTGGAAGATTCAGGGGCTATGGAATATACGGTAGTTGTAGCCGCTACCGCCTCTGATCCCGTTGCGTTACAATATGTGGCACCTTACACTGGTTGTAGTATTGGCGAGTATTTCCGTGATAATGGCATGCATGCATTAGTTATTTACGATGATTTGAGTAAACATGCTGTTGCCTATAGACAAATATCTCTATTGCTCAGAAGACCACCAGGGCGTGAAGCATATCCGGGAGATATATTTTATCTACATTCTAGGTTACTGGAACGAGCAGCAAATATGTCGGATAAAGATGGTGGTGGTTCTCTTACGGCTTTGCCCATTATTGAGACCCAGGCAGGTGATGTTTCTGCATATATTCCAACCAATGTTATATCAATTACTGATGGACAGATTTTTTTAGAGAATGAACTATTTTATAAAGGTATCAGACCGGCGGTAAATATTGGTATATCAGTTAGCAGGGTAGGATCAGCCGCCCAAGTAAAATCTATGAAACAAGTAGCAGGAAGCGTCAAACTTGAATTAGCCCAATTTAGGGAATTAGCCGCTTTTGCTCAGTTTAGTTCAGATTTAGACAGCTCAATTAAGCAGCTTATCTCACATGGTACAAGGTTAAGCGAGATATTGAAGCAGGATCAATATGCCCCCTTCCCTATTGAAGAGCAAGTGGTTAGTCTTTATGCTGGGGTAAAAAATTACCTTGATACTATTCCTGTTGAATTAGTAAAAGAATTTGAGCTTAAATTACTCCAAGAAATAAAACTTAAAGAAAACGATATTTTATTATCCATTAAAAATCAGGGACAAATCATTAAAGAAACGGAAGAAAAGTTAAAATTTTTCTTAGAAAAATTTGTACAGAACTTTCTTACTGACAATAAAGTTGGGTAGCTATGTCAGGTTTAAAGCAATTAAGATCTCGTATAAAAAGCGTTAAATCAACGCAAAAAATTACTAAGGCTATGCAAATAGTCTCGGCTACCAAATTTACCAAAGCCAAAAACCAAGTTAAGGACTCAGAAGATTATATCGAGGCTCTACGGGATATAATGGCTAATGTAGCATCTAGAAATAATTTACAGGATATGGCTGAAGAAGGGAAAAAATTCTTCTCAGAAGGAACATGTTCAAGTGATTTGAATAGACCGCACTTACTGATAGTAATTACCTCGGAACGCGGTTTGTGTGGATCTTTTAACTTTTCAGTATCCAAGCAAGTGAAATTTGATATTGCAAATTTGGAAAATGCTGGTAAACAAGTAAGACTGATGATTATTGGTAAAAAGGGTTATGATCTATTAAAATTGCAATATTCCCATTATATTGACAATTATTTTGATTTTCCCAAATATCATAATAATAATTTGGCATTTCAGGTTAAAGATAAACTAATGGAGATGGTAGGCAGTTCTAAAATTAGCAATTGTCAAATATATTTTAATAAATGTAAAAATGCTATGACACAGATTGCAACTAAACAGCAAATATTACCAATTGAAAAACAAATATCTTCAAATGAGCAATATTCAAGCTATGAATATGAAGGTGAAGGGCTTATTTTGAATATGATTAATCTTTACGTAACGGCACAAATTAATTATGCTTTACTACAAAGTAGGGTTAGTGAAGAAGGGGCTAGAATGACAGCAATGGATAATGCAACAAAAAATGCGAATGAGCTTATTAATAAGTTAACATTAACTTTGAATAGGTCTAGACAAGATATAATTACTCGGGATTTAATTGAAATTATTGCAGGAGCAGAAGCTATATAAATTAATTAGGTTAGTGGACTAGTCATTGCGAGCGAATGGATTGCTTCGTCGGCTTATGCCTCCTCGCAATGACGGTTTTAGCTTCCAGCGTCATTGCGAAACTACGTAGTAGTTGAAGCAATCTAGGAAAATGATTAGAAATGGATTGCTTTGTTGTTACTAAAGTAGCTTCTCGTAATGACGATTAGGGTCTAATTTACTATAGATAGACAAATATAATGTAAGGTAAAATATGACAAAAATTATCGGTAAGATTGTGCAAATTATCTCAGCTGTGGTTGATGTGCAGTTTAATAGTGGTGGGAATTTGCCGAAGATTCTCAACGCACTTGAGTGCTATAATAATGGAGAAAAGGTGATATTAGAAGTATCACAGCATATAGGGGATGATATTGCTAGATGTATAGCTATGAATCCAACAGAAGGGTTAGTAAGAGGTCAAGAGGTGGTCGATACCGGGGATACCATTAAGGTACCCGTTGGCACTGGGACTCTTGGGCGTATAATGAATGTAATTGGTATGCCAATTGATGGAAGAGGTGAAATTAATTCCACTAAATGTGCTTCAATTTACCGACCATCCCCAGATTTTGTTGACCAATCAACTGAAAAAAACATTCTGGCTACAGGAATTAAAGTCATTGATCTCCTAGCTCCTTATGCAAAAGGAGGAAAAATTGGATTATTTGGTGGTGCCGGGGTAGGAAAAACAGTATTAATTATGGAGCTTATTAATAATATTGCCAAGGCTCATGGAGGATATACGGTTTTTGCCGGAGTTGGAGAAAGGACTAGAGAAGGCAATGACTTGTATCATGAAATGATTGGTTCCAGCGTAATTGATCTAAAAAATCCAGAGAAATCTAAAGTAGCCCTGGTTTATGGACAAATGAACGAACCGCCCGGTGCAAGAGCTAGAGTTGCTTTAACTGGACTCACTATAGCCGAAAGTTTCAGAGATTTAGATGGAGGACAGGATGTCCTGTTTTTTGTCGATAATATTTTCCGCTTCACTCAGGCTGGTTCTGAGGTATCAGCCCTTTTAGGTAGAATACCTTCGGCAGTGGGTTATCAACCAACACTAGCAACTGATATGGGCGAGTTACAAGAACGTATTACTTCAACAAAGTTGGGGTCAATTACTTCGGTACAGGCGATTTATGTGCCGGCAGATGACCTGACTGACCCTGCTCCTGCTGCCTCTTTTACCCATTTGGATGCAACGACTGTACTTAGTCGACAAATTGCCGAGCTTGGTATTTATCCGGCAGTAGATCCGCTTGATAGTGGTTCACAGTTGCTAAGTCCAACAATTGTGGGAGAAAAACATTACTCAGTTGCTCGTGAGGTGCAAAAAGTTTTACAGACCTATAAGTCGCTACAAGATATCATTGCAATTCTGGGAATGGATGAGTTATCAGAAGCGGATAAATTAACTGTTACCAGGGCAAGGAAAATTCAACGCTTTTTATCTCAACCTTTCCATGTTGCTGAAGTATTTACAGGTATGCCTGGAAAACTTGTTAGTTTAGCTGATACTATTGAAGGGTTTCATGGCTTGGTTTCTGGTAAATATGATCACTTACCAGAGGCTGCTTTTTATATGATAGGCAGTATTGACGAAGCAGTAGAGAAAGCTGAAACGCTTAAAGCCAAAGTAGCATAATGAATAAAACAATTAGGGTTAAAATTGTAACACCAATAAATGTGCTGTTTGATAAGCAAGCCCAAGAAGTAATAATGCCAGGAGAGTTAGGAGAATTTGGGGTTTTACCTGGTCATGAATTATTGATTGCCAGTTTGAAAGCTGGATTGACAAAAATAACAGTAGATAATTCTGTATTCAAATATTTTGTCTGTTCAGGATTAGCTGAGGTTAAGGATAGCAAGGTAAATATAATAACTGAATTTGCTGTTGATGCTAGCAATTTGCAACCAAATAAAATAGTTGAAAAAATAGAATTTTTAAAAAAAGAAATAAACCAAGAAAATGACGATACAAAAAATGACATTATTAAGTTGGATATAGCTAGATATGAATCTTTGCTAACTTATCTTGAGTAACTATGTCATTATATAGCTAACATTACTACGTCATTGCGAGACTACGTAGTAGTCGAAGTAATCCAAAGAAATGATTAGAGATGGATTGCTTCGTCGTGTTTACACACTCCTCGCAATGACGTAGTTTGCTAATTAACACAACTACTTTTACTACAGTAAAAGACAAACATTAGGAGATATATTATGTTTACAGAAAATGCCTATGCAGATGACGATACAATAGCAATCAAAGAAACTGTAGAAGTAGTTCCAGCAGCACCTGAATCATCTATGCAGTCAGTATTAACAAGCATGGTGCCGATGGTATTAATTTTCGTTGTATTTTATTTTTTCCTAATTAGACCGCAAGAAAAACGTCGTAAGGAGAAAGAAAGTGTGGTGAGTAGCGTAAAAAAGGGCGAAGAGGTAGTAACTAATAGCGGAATCTTTGGCACAGTCAGCAAGATTAATGATGCTGACAACACAATAGACCTTGAAATATCTGAAAATATCCGAATCAAAGTTTTAAAATCTGCAATACTCGATATTACAAGTCGTCATAAAAAAGAAGCTATAGCTGTTAATAAAAGTAAAAAAGACAAAGGAAAATAACTGTGCATAATATTGCTAAATGGAAAATATTCTTGTCTATTTTATGTACAATAGGAGCCTTTATTTGTGCTTTACCTAATTTTACAACTATAGATTCAAAAATATTACCCAATTATAGGGTAAATCTTGGTCTTGATTTAAGAGGTGGTGCTCATCTATTGCTAGATGTCGATTTTGACGCCTATTTAAATGATGTAATGGAAGGTTTGGCTGACCATTTACGGAAATATTTACGGGAAGATAAGATAGGCTATAAAAATCTTATTGCCAAAAATCGTACGGTGCAATTTGAATTAAGAAACCTAGAAGATTATAAAACAGTGAAAAATATCTTAGATAAAATCGATCGAGAAATTACTGTAGAACAAGATAATTCTAATATTAAGCTTAGCTATAGTGACTCTAAACTTGACGAATTAAGGCATAAGGTAATTGCCCAATCGATCGAAATAATTAGAATGAGAGTGGATAGTACAGGTACCAAAGAGCCTAACATACAGAGGCAAGGCGATAAACATATATTGCTCCAGGTACCAGGTGAGGAAAACCCACAACAACTCAAAAATATTCTTGGTAAAACTGCAAAATTAACCTTCCATTTAGTTGACGAAAATGCCAACATACAAGAAGCAATAAATGGGCGTTTACCCTCTGGTTTAATCCTAGTTAAAGGAGAGAATTCAGATAAAAAAGAATATTATGTAGTTATTAAGAAAAAAGTTATTGTTAGTGGTGAGCAGCTAATAACTGCTCAAGCTTCTTTTAACCAAAATACTCAACCAGCCGTTGCTTTTTCCTTTAATAATCTTGGTAGCAAATTATTTGCGGAAATAACCAAAAATAATTCTGGTAAAAGGCTTGCTATCGTGCTTGATAATAAATTATTAAGTGCTCCAGTAATTAATGAACCAATTCTTGGAGGAAGCGGTATAATTTCAGGTAATTTTACTGTTGAATCAGCCAATGAATTAGCCTTATTACTTAGAGCTGGTTCGTTACCAGCTCCTTTAAAAATAATAGAGGAACGAACCATAGGACCAAATCTTGGAGCAGACTCAATAGAGGCAGGTAAGAAAGCAGGGATGATTGGTTTTGCCAGTGTGGTGATATTTATGATTTGGTCGTACGGAATTCTTGGAATTTTTGCCAATATCGCATTAAGTCTAGCCTTACTCTATATTCTAGCTTTATTGTCACTTTTCCAAGCAACATTAACTCTACCGGGAATTGCTGGTATAATATTAACGATTGGCATGGCGGTTGATGCCAATGTACTCATTTATGAGAGAATAAGGGAAGAGCTTAAAAAGGGTGCATCTAACCTTTATGCTATAAGGACAGGGTTTGAATCAGCTTTTGCGACAATCCTTGACTCAAACGTGACAACCTTGATAGCGGCTTTTTTACTTTTTATATTTGGTGTTGGTGCTATAAAAGGCTTCGCGGTAACACTAACTATTGGTATAATATCATCGATGTTTTCTGCAATTATTATTACTAAATTGTTAATTGATATTTGGATTAAATACCAAAATCCAAAAAATCTGGGATTGTAGTAATAACCGTCCATGGGAAGTAACTAGAAGGCTGCCTGCGATAACTAATTAAACTACAGGATTTACAATATGTCTAAAGCTAAACTCTTACAAAAAATGATGCTACCTATTATAGTAACAGGAATGTTTACTGGGGTAACATATGAAGGTTATAAACGCTCGTCAGAATTTTCTAAATTTGAGATAGCTGCTAAGGGATTAGGTTTCACTTCCCCAACTCAGCAAGACAGTTTGTTAAAGATTCTTCATCTAGCCGGATATTTACAACCAGAAAAATTATGGCATGATCTAGCATGTTTTGATAAAACTGGTAATTCAGAAAAAATATTTGCTTCAATTTCTAGAAGTTTAATTAAATCTCGAGCTACTCAAGATGCTCCTGATCAATTCGATGCTAAATTATTGCGTAAAAATTTATTTAAAGCTACTAATGAATTGAGTGTACGAGATGTTGAAGATTGGTTACTATATGTTGCTCAGAATGCATTTAATCGTAAAGTTGGTCAGGAACGTAATGAATTAACCAATGAAAATTGGATGATTAAATATGCCTCTCAATATATTGATGCTGCCAAACAATTAGGACTTATTGATGAAATATCACCCCAACATCAGGAATATGTTGAAAGCTGGATTGCTGGAGCCTCTAGAATTGGCTTATTGGCACGGATAATTTACTATAATAAAATAATAGAACAAATTAAAGTTAATGAACCAGTAGCAGTATTAACCGGGGAAAGACTATTATGGGCTAATATTGATGGCATTAACCCAGAGACATACGACAAATTACTAAAAATATGGAAAGATAAGGGGGATATCAATAAATTAGATGCTTCTTTATTAGTTGGAGAATATCTAGCTCGTACAGAGGAAGGGAAGGCATATCTTAAATTACTTGCTCAAAATCATAATATTGCCTTAAATCCAATACAGCCCTTCATTCAATATACCACAAAAGAAGAATGTCCCAAAGGACTCTTTCCTGGAAGAGTTTACCCTAATTATACAACTACAGACGAAAAAAAACTCACAGAAAGTTTGATGAGTGAGGATTTATTAACTGATTTCCTTGATAAGGATCATAAAAGTTCTGCTAAAGTAATAAACACCAAGGTAGGTAAGAATAACGAAAGACCTAATACCGCTACTACTGCTTGTGATGCTGCAGTGATTCTTGTTAATAAGATATCGAATGGGGAGTTTGGTAAGCAAAAAGATTATGTTATTTTATTTATCAGCAATAACCCTTACATTCAACGCCAAACAATTGCTACTCAAAGAGAAGTTGATAAAATATTACAAGAATATGGATTAGATAAAAAAGGTTATCATGTTAAAGTCGAAGGAGTAGGTTTTAGTTCCAAACAGGATGTCTCAACTATTCATTCTGAACTGGCGTGCTTGATAGCAGAGCTATGGAAAAATCATAATCTACTAGTTTCTAATGAAGCGGGGCATTCTATCGAGCAATTATTGTTTCAAACTCGTAAAGACCTTGCAATAATACCGCCAATGCCAGAAATCAAAGAAGAGAATGTAGGGATAATTGGTCAAATGGTTTTATGGACTCAGGATGTATGGGATCATTTATCGCACTAAATAACGCCAAAGTTTGTCGGTACCTTTGCTAATGCCAATTCTAGGGGTAGTAATAAATTGAGGAGTATCACCTACGTCAATAACACAAAAGGATTGATTGCTAGTCATATCCTGACCATTTTGGGTTTTATTAATTCCAAGGGTACGACATAATTTACCAGGTCCATCAAGTAAAACTGCTGAAGGTTTGTATTGATATACTCCTCTAATTAATACAGCAGCTGGAAATCCTGGTTTTTCTGTCACTATATTTAAACAATAATACATACCATAAATTAAATATACATAGGCATTACCTGCAGAACCATACATAAGCTTTGTACGAGGCGTTATACCCCTGGCTGCATGGCAAGCCGGATCATCTTCTCCAACATAAGCTTCTGTTTCAATAATTCGTGCCTCTATATTACCAAAACACAGAACCTTGCCAAGTAGTTCCTGTGATACAATAAGCGTATCTCTTTCGTAAAATGTTTTTGGAACTATTGTAGACATATGTGAATGCTCTTATATATTAGACTTCCTGCATAAGTCAAACAAAATTTTAATTGTTTAGATTTTGAGTATTTTTAAGCGAAAATTAATAAGATTTTTGCCGGAATAGTTAGTTCTATTTCAAAAAAATCTTATAATTTGCAGCTAAAAAGAGTCGAAATCTAGTAATTTAAATTTTGTTCACAGAGCCTAGGTAAGTCTATTTTGTCCTAGCTCATCCGATTAATCTCAGCTTGCTTCAATAATTTATCAACTTTATCGGCATTATCAAATCCGTGATCATAATGAAAACGAATTTCCGGTGAATATTTTAAATTAATTTTAGCAGTTATAAAATTTCTTATAGCATATTTCGAATTATTTAAAGATTCAGTAAGTTGTATTTTATTAAAAGCCGTGTTAAACGGTAAAAAGTAACAATCTGCTACTTTTAAATCAGCAGTAACTAAGACTTTGGTAATAGTTACTGGACAATTAATCAACCGCTCATCTAACATCTTACCACGTCTTAGTACTTCCACTAATGCTGCATTTATTAATGTTGCAACTTTTTTTTGTCTTGAAGATTTTTCTCTATCGGAAACTTTTTGCATTTACAATAATTGTTTTTTTTCTTCAATAATTTCAAAAACTTCTACAATATCAAATTGTTCGATATTCTCATAATTTTCAAAAGCGATACCACATTCAAAGCCCTCGTGGACTTCTTTGACATCATCTTTAAAACGTTTGAGAGTTTTAAGTTTTCCCTCATGAATAACGATATTGTCTCGTAATAAGCGAGCCCTAGCACCTCTTTTAATAGTACCTTTAGTAACATAACTCCCAGCAATTTTTCCAACTTTCGAGACAGTGAATATTTGCCTGATCTCGACTGTACCAATATATTGCTCACGAATAATTGGTGAAAGCATACCGCTGACTATTGATTTAATATCATCTAGTAAATTATAGATCAGAGAGTAATATCTAATATCCACTTTTTCTCTTTCTGCCAGAATCAAAGCATTACTATTAGCCCTAACGTTAAAACCAATAATAATAGCATTTGATGCTGTAGCTAAGGTAACATCTGACTCCAATATTCCACCTACTGCGTGATGTAAAATTCTTACACGAACTTCATCACTTGGCAGCTTTAATATACTAGTAACGATTGCTTCAATCGAACCTTGCACATCGCCTTTAATAATTATCGGTAACTCTTTTATCATACCAGTGTTGCCAGAGGCTTTTAGGAATAATTCTTCTAGGCTTGATCTTTTGGTAACAGAAATTTTCTTTTCTTTTGCCAGGCGTTCACGATATTCTACAATATCCCTAGCTTGTTTTTCATTCTGCACCACATTAAACTGATCGCCTGCCCGCGGAGCTTCATTTAAACCATAAATCTCTACTGGTAAACTTGGTTCTGCCTCGGTAACATCCACTCCCTTATCATTATTCATTCTCTTAATTTTACCGTATTTCGTTCCGGCAACTACTATATCTCCATTTCTTAGAGTACCACGTTGTACCAATATAGTAGCCACAGCTCCTTTACCTTTATCAACTTTTGCTTCTATGACCACACCAGCAGTGAGTCCGCTAAAGTTAGCCTTAAGATCCTGCATTTCTGCCACTAATAATATAGCATCTTCTAACTTATCTAAATTAGTTTTTTTCAAAGCAGAAACCGGTACAATTATAGTATCGCCACCTAATTCTTCACTAACTAAATCGTACATTAACAGATCATTTTTAATTCGGTCAAGATTAATATCCGGCTTATCGATCTTATTTATTGCAACAATTATCGGGACATTTGCTGCCTTAGCATGATTAATTGCTTCAATCGTTTGCGGCTTGATTCCATCATCTGCTGCAACTACTATAACTACTATATCAGTTACCTTAGCACCTCTAGTCCTCATCTCTGAAAACGCTTCATGCCCTGGAGTATCAATGAAAGTAATAGCCCTACCATCAGGCAATGTTACCCGATAAGCACCAATATGTTGGGTGATGCCACCTGCCTCTTGACTTGCCAAATCAGTTGATTTTAAAGCGTCAAGTAACGAAGTTTTACCGTGATCAACATGTCCCATAATCGTTACAATAGGAACTCTATGCTTTAAATCTTCTTCTTTATCAGCTTCACTAATCAATATATTCTCAACATCGGATTCTTGTACCCTTTTTACTGTATGCCCTAAGGTCGTAGCAATAAGTTCAGCTGTATCTGTATCGATTGTTTGGCTGGTCGTAGCCATGATGCCAAGCTTCATCAATTCTTTTATAACATCGGTTGCTCGCTCAGACATTCTATTGGCTAGATCTCCGACAGAAATGGCTTCAGGAATAATAACTTCTCTATACACTTTGTCGGGTGTTTGTTGATAAGCTTTACGTTTTTCTTTTTCCCTTGCTCTTTTTATTGAGGCAAGGCTTCTAGTCTTACCGGCATTATCACTTCCGTCTGCATCAAGCATATTGAAAATATCTGCCTTTTTTAATTTTTTAGGCTCCTCAATTTTAACCTTTGGTACTACTATTTTATTATCACCAGCCTTATCTGTTGAAGAAATATCTTCAAGTGCAACACCGAAATGGCTTTGAGAACCAATCACTGGTGATCTAACAAATGGCTTTGATTGATTTCTATCTTGCGAAGATGGAGTTGTAGGAGGTACCTCAAAATCATTTTCAATATCTTGTGAATCATCCTGGGTATTTTCTGGGATATCTTCTAAATAGTCTTGTGACGCAGATTGATTAATAGATGCAAGTTTACTAAGAGTACTAATCTTATTATCAATACCCTTAGATTTTGCATCTTCTGCTGCTTTTTTTAAAATAGTTAGGCGTCTATTAAATTCTTCTCCAGCAGCAGATTCCCCACTCTGAGCAGTAGAACCACTAGACCAAAGTTTGTTAAAAGACAAAGTACCAGTTGGAGTACTACTCTTCCTAACTTCTACAATGGTTTTTGCAGAACTAACAAAACCTCTAGTAACATTAGTAGGTTGAGATGGTTTGTTAAGCAAGAGTTTTGAGCCACCAAGTGTTAATTTCTTTGGTTTAGGTTCCTGGTCATACGTCATAAATATTAAACCTTTAAATAGCAATTATATATGCTAAAGTTTTGTAAATAATTCTGCTACCTAATTCAACGATTAGCAGATAGTATACTCTTCTGATTTGAAGAATTATTTTGTGAGCATTCACGGAAAAAAGTTAAAGTACAAGACGTCTATTAGCAAGAAGGCATAAACCTAGAAGCAATCCATTCCTGACCATTTTTTAGATTACCACATTACCGCAAAGCGGCTCCTCGCTAATAGACGGTTGGTGAACAGATTTTTTATTCATCATAAGAAAATAGCAAAAAACCGTGAACGCTCACAAATCTTTGTTGGTAATGTTATAATAGGAAACTACCTACGATAACTAATTAAATTATATCAATAAAATTCTGAGTACTAATACTTAATGTTAAATTATTTGAAAAAATTTTTAACTTTCTAGGATTTGAAACATCCATAACCAAATATTTCACCTCAACTCAAACAGCTTACTCATCATCACCAGTACGAGCTGTGCGAATTAGTAATTCGATATCATTATCTACCATACTAGAATTAGGCACTAAAGATTTAAACTCATTAACTGTTAGCTCTCCCAAATCTTCTATAGTCTTTATACCATATTCAGCTAATTTTAATATGAATTCCGGTTGTAAATCCAATACATCAATTAATTCTTGTTCAACACCTAAATCCTCAAGCTTAATAATAATTTTTTCATTCTTAGCATTTACATAATTTATTGATCGCTCGATGATCTCAGTTGCTAATTCTTCTTCAAATCCTTCAATATTCATTAAAGTTTCAATCTTACTAGAAGCCAACTGTTCTAAAGAAGTAAAACCTTCAGCAGATAACAATTGTGATATCACTTCTTCAACATCCAGCGATTCCATAAATAATTCAGTAGCAGAACGAAACTCATCATTTCTTCGTTTAGATTCTTGATCTTCGGTCATTATATTAATATTCCAACCAGTAAGCCTAGATGCTAAACGAACATTTTGACCTCTTCTACCAATTGCAAGACTCAAATTATCTTGAGATACGACTACATCAACTATATTTTTATCTTCATCGATGACAATTTTTGCAATTTCTGCAGGAGCCAATGCATTCATAATAAACTGGGCAATATTCTTACTCCATAATATTATATCTATCTTTTCACCATTAAGTTCATTAGTAATAGCTCTAATTCTATTACCTTTAATTCCTACGCATGAACCTATAGGATCAATGCTAGAATCAGAAGCAAATACTGCAACTTTTGCCTTTGATCCAGGATCACGGGCTATAGCTCGCAATTCAATTATATTATCATAAATCTCTGGAATCTCTAATTCAAGTAATTTTATTAGCATTTGGTCATCGCTTCTAGATAGAAAAATTTGTGGACCTTTAGACACCAATCTTACATCTTGTACATACGCTTTAATACGGTCATTAACTTTAAAGTTTTCTCCTCTAATTAGCTGTTCCTTTTTAATTATTGCCTCAGCACGACCAAGATCAACTATGATATTATTAAACTCTATTCTCTTAACAATACCATTTAAAATCTCACCTTTCTTATCTTTAAAATCTTCATATTGTTTTTCTCTTTCCGTTTCACCAACGCGTTGTATTATTATTTGCTTAGCTGTTTGAGCTGCAACACGCCCAAGATCAATGGGTGGTAAGAGTTCATAAATTTCATCGCCAATTTTAGCATCAGCTTTCTTCTCAGTAGCATCACTTAAAGAAATTTGAGTAAAATGATTCTCTACATCATCTACTACATCAAGGACTCTAAAAAGACTAATATTACCATTTTTTCTGTTAATCTCAGCTTTTATATTATGTTCATTGCCATATTTCTTACGTCCTGCAGCCTGTACAGCCTGTTCCATAGCCGAAAGCAAAGCTTCCTTAGGCAGGTTCTTTTCTCTAGCCACAGAGTCTATGATCTGTAGAATTTCTATGTTACCAATATTAACCATAAAATCACTACCTTTTAAGATTTTTTATTCATTAAATTTCTGAACATTTCATCTGTTAATACTAAAGAGGCTTTTTTTATCATATCAAATGAAAGCACTATATCTTCACCATTATTATGCAGATGAATTTTATTGTCTTCAGCTTTAACTATCTTTCCCTGATATCGAGTTCTACCATTTAATAATTCTTTTAGTTTTATTGTAGCTTCCCTACCAAGAAATCTCGTATAATCTTCAAATTTTATTAAGGGACGTTCGATACCTGCTGAACAAATTTCTAAAAAATATTTATCACTAATTATATCTTCAACATCTAAGAGTGCCGAGATATTTCTACTAACATTACGACAATCTATTATATTAACCTTCTTGCCATCCAATCTATCTATTAACACTTCAAGTACTTTATGGCTTGAACCCTTTAAAGTTACTTTTACTAAATCAAAACCAATATCTTTTAGGCTATCTTGTATAACATATATAATTTGTTGTTCTATAGTTTGCATTACTAATATAAATATTTTAAATACTTCAATAGACTTCCTGCATAAGTCAAAAAAACCCTCGGGATTTTTAGGAGAAAAGAAGCCTGCTACCTTCGCGTACATAGACGATTGTTAAGGAGCGGAGGCAAGTTTCGACGACAAAATCACCAACTAGATTGACTTATGCAGGAAGTCTAATAAAAAAGGTGGGTTAAACCCACCTTTGTTCTTCACAACAATTTCAACCCACTAAACTAAAATACAATATTTCTATGGTATTAGCAACAATTAAAAAATATTACTATAGTTGTAAATTTGCTATTACAACTAGCCTATTTATATAGTAAACACAGCTATTTATGAGTTATTTAGTTACATTATGATTTATCTTATGCTATAATTTTAAATAAGAAATTGGTCTGTATTTAAGTATGGATGAATGAAGATAAGTGAATTGAAATTTAGGTATTACAATGAAAAAATTAATGATATTACTATGTTTTTCTTGTTTTTCAAGCATAGCATTCGCTAGTGGTAGTGCTACTCAAGCTGATGCTGCTTCAGATACAGAAATAAAATTAGAAGGGTGTTTTGATTTCCAATCTGGTTATAGAAATCAGAAAAAATTGTCAGGGACAAGTAAAAATATTACTGATAATAAGAAAAATCTTGGATTTTATACTGAAGCTGCTTTTATGGCTACTGCCAAACAAGAATTGAATGATGTGACAGTTGGAGCCAAAATAGTTTTACTAACAACCACTAAACCAAAACTTTCTGCAGCTTATAATGGTTCTCATATTTTCTTAGAAACAGACTATGGTAAAGTAGAGTTAGGATCTCCTCATGACGCTGCTTCTAACATGAGTGTTGGCACTGGTTCAACTGCTGTACCACTTGCTGGTTGTGGTTGGAGTAAGTTTGCAGTACTATATGATGACAATATGAAATATAAGGGTCTAAAGCCAGATTTTGATACGTCCGGTAGTAGTATTTTTCACATGGGTTCGTTCAGCAATAGCTTTGATGACATCAGTAGCAAAACAGAGACATCTAGAAAAGTTTCTTACTATACACCTGAAATGCAAGGTTTTCAGTTTGGTATTTCTTATATTCCTGATTCAGCAAATACTGGTGGTAATCGTAGTCTAAAAAATTTAGACTATAAGGGTTTGAGTAAATTAGGGGTTGGTGTAACTAAAGTAAAAGTACCAGATATAAACGGTGGTAAAGATAATCAGGTGATTATAAATCAGAATGTCAGAGATGCGATTTCTGCAGGAATATCCTATAAATATGAAATTATAGATGATGTATCAGTAAAAGTGGGCATTACAGGAGAGTATGGTAAACCAGCTAGTAAGATTATAGTATTATATCCCGATGACAAGGTATTATATAGATATAAGCTATCAAATCTAGCTTCTTACAATTTAGGAGCAATCTTTACTTACGGTAATATTTCCTGTGCAGCTTCTTATGGTAATTTAGGTAAAAGTTTAACTTCAAAAGCTTATCATAAAGTTGGTCGTAACACGCAATATTATAAGGGGGCAATTGCCTATGGGCAGGGTCCTATGAAAACAAGTGTTTCCTATTTTAGATCGCTGAAGTATAAAAATACTGTTGATACAATAAGTCTTGGTACTCAGTATTTAGTAACACCAGGGTTGTTGCCTTATGCTGAAATATCTTATTTCCAAGCTAAAGGTAAACCAGTTTATTTTGTTGAAGCTCCTAAAACAAAAACTAGAGGTACTGTTGCTCTTATTGGTGCAAGGCTTAAATTCTAACTTGTGAGCATTCACAGAAAGAAAAAATTAAAGTACAAGATATCATTGCGAGAAGGCGTAGCCGACGAAGCAATCCATTTTCAATCACGTTCCTGGATTGCTTCGTAGACCTTACGGTCTCCTCGCAATGACGCTTGGTACTAAGATTTTTTTTATTCATCACAAGAAAATAGCAAAAAAATCGTGAACGCTCACAATATCCTTCAACATTTACAAGAATGTTATTAAATATATCACAAGGACTTAAAAAGGCATTTTTAGTCCAGGTGGTAAACCAATGTTACCAAAAGCATTATGCATAGAATTTTGTGAATCCTCATCAACTTTGCTTTTTGCATCACTGAAAGCTGCAACAATTAAATCTTCCAGCAACTCTTTCTCGGTCTCTTTAAGCAAAGAGGCATCAATAGAGACCTTACGAACTTCACCTCGACCACTAACGGTAATATTTACTAACCCGCCACCTGCATTTCCAGAATATTCAGTACTTGCCATTTGCTCTTGCATCTCCTGCATTTTTTTCTGCATTGACTGAGCTTGTTTTAAAAACTGATTAAAATTTACCATACTTATATCTCTTTAATTCTTTAACAGGATATCTGAAATCGTGATATTTGGAAAGTGTTTTGTTAAAATTTCCCAATCTTTAGTTGATTTTACTTTATTCGTCAATTGCTCTTTAAGAGTAATTATTGTTAGTTGTTTTGTAATGATAACATTCCAGTTTTTACCTGACCAAGCAAATAACAAGCTAGCAATTTGCTCTCTTATTTTATTATTCAGATCATTTCCAGCAATTTCCATAGTCTGAAGTGCAAAGGATTTTAACTCCACTTGGTTTAACAATATGTAATAAATTTCCATCTCATTCTGCAAATGTAAAAACTCCAGAAAATCGGTAATTTGATAATTTTGAGTTGATTGTTGTAATACAGGCTGTTCTAGTTGTGCCCTATCATTATGTATATCCACTAATTCCTCTAGTGATGGCAACATTTGTGAGTAGATGGATTTTATCACCAACATTTCAGCTTCTATTAACTGATTATGGGAAGTTTTCATTTCTATAATCCCTTTACTATATATTTGCCAGATAATAGACAATTGAGAAAGGGTAACTTTTGTTAAAATAGCTGTAACCTGATCATTAAAAGGTAAATATATAGGATTTTGATAATCAGGTAATATCTTTGCCTTATTAAGATAGGCACTAAAATCAGCAACTAAGCCTACAAAAATTTCTAAATTTGCTGAAGAGATATAAAGCTGGTTTACTAAATCAATCGACTTAGCCGCATCTTTTTGAATAATATACTCAAAGAATTTGATGATACTAGCTGTATCAACTAAACCAAGTATTTGATAAACGATTTCAGGGGTAATAACCTCCCCTGCCCCCAAACTTGTTGCTTGATCTAGTACTGAGACCGCATCTCTAGCCGACCCATCAGATCTAGATGCAATTATTTTAAGAGCCTCTATTTCAATTTTCAACTGTTCTTTTTTGGCAATTTCTTGAATTAATTGGAAAATATCATCAAATGTTAATCTTCTTAAATCATAGCGTTGACATCTAGAAATTACGGTCAATGGAATTTTTTGTGGTTCGGTAGTAGCAAATATGAATATGACATGAGCTGGTGGTTCTTCAAGAATTTTAAGTAACGCATTAAATGCCCCTTTAGACAGCATATGAACTTCATCAATTATAAAGATACTATACCTACCAATTAGCGGTTTGTAATCACTGCTTTCTATTATTTTACGAATATCATCAACACTTGTCTTACTGGCAGCATCCATTTCAATTATATCAGGATGATTATTTTTGTTAAAACTATTACAATTCTGACAATTCTCACAAGGCTTAATATACTCACCTTTAACTATTGGATTGGTACAATTAATAGTTTTAACAATAATACGTGCTGCCGTAGTTTTACCAACTCCTCTAATACCAGTAAGAAGATAGCCTTGAGATATACGATCCTTTTGAATAGTATAGTTTAGAATTTTTGTTAAAACTTCTTGTCCGTATAGTTCAGAGAAATTAGCCGGACGATATTTTCTAGCAAAGGTAATATATTGGTCAGTTGTTTTTGTCACAGCTATATTCACAAAATATGATGAGATGCGTTATCATAGTAAGAGCAATTTAATTAAGGCATACAACTAAAATAGTTGATATTTTTTATATTAATAATATTCCTTAAACACCTAGGCTCTGTGAACAAAATTTTAATTGTTTAGATTTCGACTCTTTTTAGCTGCAAATTATAAGATTTTTTTGAAATAGAACTAACTATTCCGGCAAAAATCTTATTAATTTTCACTTAAAAATACTCAAAATCTAAACAATTAAAATTTTGTTCACAGAGCCTAGTTAATTAATGATTTAAAGTGAGATAAACCATCTTTTTCGTATCTAGATAACAAATTATATAAACCATCAGGTAAAAAGTTAAGATGTATCAGTTCATTAAATTTTATCCAATGGAATTTTAAGTGATCTTCCTTTGATTTAACTTCTCTATTTATAGATAAATCTTTTGAAATAACTTTAAAAATTATGCAATGCTCATGAACAGCTTTGCCATTATAATCCCATATATTTTCTATCATGCCAACAAAATTGCCTAATTCAAAATTAATTAGCCCTATTTCTTCTCTTAGTTCTCTTGATAATGCGGTATGAATTGACTCTTGGTGTTTTATGTGACCACCAGGCAAAAATAGATTTTTTCCATTGTCAGCAACTAATACAGAATCTTCATCTCTTATATAAGCCCGTGCAATAGCATGAATTTTGTTTGTTTTCATATATATATTATATGCTAGTAATGACCCACCAGAGACTATTTTGGCTGCTTCCTTTCGAACCTGACCAACTGAACAGAGCCAATGCCCACTACTAGCATGTGATAAAATAGTGCTTTTTTCATCTATAGGCAAGCTATTTAACTAGCTAAATTATATTTTTTTTCTATATCGCTTTTGTTCAGTCTCTTTGGTGCTCCAAATATGTCTGGATGTTTGAGCTTGAACAAATCATCATCAAAATTCTGTACTTTTGCAATATGATTAAATTTTATGGTAATAACATTGTCATCCTCAAGTATTTTTAACATTTTCATCTGTTTAGTCTCTTTGTCAAAGGTAATTTGACTACGTCGCTCTGATAAAGTATGATAAATAGTAATTTCAAACATATTATCTCGATCTATCGTCGACTCAATTTTAAAATATTTATCAAAATCTATGCTGTCTTCTAACAAAAAATTAAATACGTTCTCCTCTGCCTTAATGCGACTTACATGTTTCATATCATAGTCATATACCGACACATAGTTAGCATTACCAATAATCACCAAAGGAAATGGTGAATAATAATTACAGCGAAATTTCGCAGGTTTATTAATTAACAGCTTCCCTTCAGTCTGATTTCCCGCCGAATCTTCTTGGGTAAAATCCACAGCAATAGATTTTATTTCCCGTAAATATATTTTGAGCTGGTCAATAGCCTGGTTGTCAACAGGTCTATTCTCTAACTGTTCAGCCTGTTTTTTGACTACAAAAAAATTTTCAGCATGGGCTGCATGGGTTATAGTTAGAAGAAAATAAACAACAATAATACCTTTACAAAACCAGTTAGTCATTTATACCTACATAAAGTTACATTTGTTTTGTATACTACATGAAGATATTATTATTTCAATTTATTTTCCGCAGCTGGTTCAACACATCTTCAGCATGTTTAGCCACTTGCACTTTTGACCAAATGTGAGCTATCTTACCTTTTTTGTCTATTAAGAAGGTAGTTCTCTCGACCCCCATATATTTCTTACCAAACATCGATTTTTCTACCCAAACTCCATATTTTTCACAAGTATCAGAGTTAGAATCTGACGCAAGATCAAAATCCAAACAATATTTTTTCTTGAATTTATCATGAGAATCTAAATTGTCCTTTGATACACCAACAATTACGGTATTCATTTTTTCAAATTCTGGCTTTAGCCTATTAAAATCATCTGCTTCAATAGTACAGCCTGGTGTATCATCTTTCGGATAAAAATATAATACAACAAACTTACCTGATAAATCTGATAAATTGATTTTACTATCTTCGCCTATTGGCATAGTAAAATTTGGTGCAATATCGCCTACTTTTAATATCATAACAACTCTCCCTACTTAATTTTTAATTTCTTTTAGGCAAATGATAAATCACAAACATTATTGCTAATGAAATTGCCAATGTAAACCAGGTAATGGCATATTCTAAATGATCATTTCTGACATTTAACAGATTGTTAATCGATAAACTTTTAACAATCTCAGATTGATTATTGTTACCTTCCATAATTAAATAAAAACTCTCTAATGTCAAACCAAGAATATCAGATGCTTGAGTTAAATCTAAAGTAAACCAAACATTATTTTTAACATCATTATCTAAGACAAACAGCTTGGTTTTCTCACCAAGGAGAATTACACCGGTAATTTCCGTAGAATCATCTACTATATTATCAATATTTTTCTTATGTTTTCCAGCAAACCACCCTAGTACAACTAAGATTATCTTATTATCATCAGTTTGAAAAGGACTAACTAAATAATAACCATCTTTTTCAGTGGACATTGATTTACGTCCATAAAGATGTAAATTCTTACCAGTTAAAAAATGCCCATTCATCTTTACTTTAGCATATAATTTATCTGCACTAAGTGTTTTTATATCAATAGGAGGATTATTAAGATTATTTTTCATTGAACTTAAAAATAGTTCTTTTTCCTGTAATCTAACAATCTGCCAAAACCCTAGTGATAAGAGGATGACAAATGCTAATATAGTAAGCAATAAAGGTAGTAACTGTACTTGACACTTACCGATTTTTAAAGTCTTGGACATCATAATTCCTATTAAACTGAGGTCGATTACTGAAAAGTTGATACTCATGTACAACCAAATAATCTCATAGAATTCCCATTCTATCAATTATATATTGTACGGAACTTTTATGTCAGAGGCATGGATAGGAAAATCTTTGGTATTTCTAGTTATTAACAAACCATTGCAATACTTAGCTGTTGCCCATATTATTGCATCAGGTAGTTTGATTTTATGCTCTTTTCTAATAGAGATGGCAATTTCAGCTATTTCTTTATTTAAGTCAATTATGGTAAAATTATCTAAGAACTCTCTGGTGGTTTCGTCGTTATCCTCTGACGCTCCAACTAATATTTCCATTTTAGTTATTATACTAATTTGACAATCTTTATATTGCTCAAGTTCTTTACTAGCCACTGTATGTCCTAACAAATAATCTATCAATATATTAGTATCAAATAATACTTTCATTCACCCCACTCACCACGTAATTTTTGTTGATATAATAAGCCATCCAATTTTTGATCTTTCCATATACCAAATGCTGATTTATAGCCTTTTTTACTTTTAGTATAATTGGTTATATAGTCAGCCAAAGCTTGTCTTATAATTTCTGCCCTCGACACTTTTTTTTTCTTTGATAGTTGATTCAAAATTTTTACTTGCATGTCAGGTATATCAATAATAGTTCTCATACTATGTTCACTATATTAGTTATCATTATCTGATATATAATAATGTACTTTATTAATTTTTTCAAGACTGCTGTTATTTGGGCAGCAATTATAAATTCAAAAATATTAGTTTTAAAACAAAATAACATTTTAAAGTCTTGGACATCATAATTTCTTCATTAATTATCGCAGGCAGATAGCACCCTATATTTTTTTACTATTTTCTTATGATGAATAAAAAATCTGGTCACCAAGCGTCATTGCGAGGAGACCGTAAGGTCGACGAAGCAATCCAAAAAATGAACCAGGAATGGATTGCTTCTTGGCTTACGCCTTCTTGCAATGACGTTTTTATTGCTGTTGTAATACTTATAGAATAAAAATTGTAGGGTACTATGATTTATTATACTCTCTATTAACGATTCTATACGTTTTATAATTAGTTTATCGCTTTTTATCCAAAAACAAAAATCCGTTTTGGCTTCATCGTGCCAGATTATCTGATGCAGTTGAGAGCAAATATACCCCTTATTTTTCAACTTGTAAGGAGCATATGGATTGTTTTATAAAATTAGAAAACCCTGGAAGGGTAATAAGTATTGGCGGAGAGAGAGGGATTCGAACCCTCGATACGGTTAACCCGTATAACGGTTTAGCAAACCGTCGCCTTCAGCCTCTCGGCCACCTCTCCAAGTCATATGACCATAGCACCGCTTACTTATAGCATTAAATTGTTTACATTTCTATAATTATTTTATAAAGTTATAGTGTAACTTTTAAATCGCCCTGAATTACGGTGATACTAATTAATCCCTTGAATTTACCATTGAATAATCTAAAATGAAAGATAAGTACTTAATTTTTTAATATATTTTATTTAGTGATTTTATATTTGTATGACCAATAAAGCTTTTAAGATTTTTTCAAGATACTATCTTGTTATAATAGTTGCATTGTTAAATGTTGGGTGTTCCCATAAAAAAGTTGGTGCTTTATCTAAGTCACATCCTGATATTGTAAGATTTCACAATGATTTTGCTCATTTACAAAGAGAACTTCCTGTATTGCAAAAGAAAAACTTACTTTTCCTAGACCCTGTGCCAGTTGCAAATTATGGTGACAGAGAAGGTAGAAAAGTATCAATGGTTATAGTTCACCATACTGGTATATCAACATTAAAAGATACAAAAGAATTGCTAAACAAAATAGGTCTGTCTGCTCATTTTATTGTAGATAAGGATGGCAGTATTACGTTAACGGTTCCTTTAGAAAAGCGAGCATACCATGCTGGTATTAGTTATGCTAAAATTAAAATGGGTGAGCAATTTGAAGAATTAACTGCTTTAAATAATTATTCTATCGGCATAGAAATAGTGAATACTGGGCGTGAATTGTTTTCACAACAGCAAATGGAATCTGTAAAAGAATTGCTCCTATATCTTATGAAACGTTTTAAAATAAGAAAAGATATGATATTTAGTCATTCTGAAATAGGAACAATATTGTATAGTAAAGCATTTGACAGTTATGTGCTACGTAAAGTTGATCCGCATAGATTATTTGATTGGGAGTTATTGGAAAGAAATAATATAGGGCTTCATATAAATAATAGAATAGAATCCAACGAGGCTAAGCACTTAATGGATAAAGTATTATATAAAATGGGAGATAAAAACACAGATATTCTAAAATTAAAAGAAAGACTGAATAGATTTTTTTATAAGATACGACCTTGGAATGATAAAGAAGGTAAGGTAGTTTTGCCTGATGATCGTATCAATTATTCAAATGAATTTGATGAGAGTTTTATGTGGGTAGTATATCAGTTTTCGATACATAATCTACCAATAGAAATTAGGAAGGATTTACCTTTAAAACTTGAGCAACAAGATGTATTTCCTAAGCTTTTAGATAAGTATCGAGATAGTATTTATAGTGAATTCAATAATTTACACTCCAAAATTCATATGCTTATTAAACCACGTGATTTAAATGAAAAAGACTATAAATATTTATTAACTTCCCTTACAAATTATGAACAAGAGGTATCACGTAATACGTTCAATAGCTTAATATATAAAATGGAAATATATTATAATTCTGATTTAAGGTATGATATAATCTTGCCATATAATACCTTTAAAAACAATTTATTAAATAAAATAGATGTTTTACAACAAGACATTTTATCTTTGGAATCTTTAGAAGCTCATAAAATTACTGAGGTTTCAAATTTAATAGCTATGTTTAAAGAAAACATTTCTTCTGAATTCCAAAAATTCGAACAAGAATATTATCAGCAATACATAACAGTATGGAAGAAAGAATTCCTACCTCTTATGAAAAAACAAGTTAAATGGACTAAGTTACATGAAGAAATATTAAAATACTTAGAGAAATCTAAATCACAAATTAATGAGACAAACTAATATTATACCCGATATTGGTATTGATCCATAGCAAACTGCCATCTATTCACAATAACGTTTGAGGATATTGTAAACTACAACGGTCATTTCGAGGAATCGTTTTATGACGACGAAGCAATCTAATTAATGTGGATTGCCACAACCTACTTGCGTGGTCTCGCAATGACACCTGCTGGAGTAAATACCCGTATTGTTATTGGAGAAAGCGTATTCTTGCCATTATTATTACAATATCCTGAAATACCTAATATACAGTCGTTAGCGGCTAAACAATATTTTCAAGTAATTTATTTAGATCAGGTTGTTGAATGAATTGATGAATAAAAAACCTGCTCACCAAGAGTCATTGCAAGGAGTTGCTTTGCGGCAACGCAGTAATCCAAAAATGAATGGATTGTTTTGTCGCCACTAAAGTGGCTCCTCGCAATGACGTCGTTTTGATACACCTACTTAACCCCAACATTAGTGTACACTGCCCTTATACACCCTGACCACCTACAGGTCGAATTTTAGGGGGAAGAGGTGGTGGAGGAAGGGGCTTATTGGCTCCTGTAACATTCTTGGATTTAGGGATAGCGGCTACAATAGCTTTTGCTTCTGCCTGAAGCTTTTTAGGGAGCTCTTCCTTTGTTGCTACCACTTCAACAACAGGCTTAGCTGATAAGTCAAGAGCATTGTTCTCATACTTCTCTTTAAGTTCATTTAGCTTGTTAACGATTCTTGTTTGTTTCTTTTCCTGATCATCTTCTTCCCATTCCTCAAAATCTTGCCCACTGAAATCTTTCTCAATAAATTCAACTAGCTTTTCTTTGGTCTTAATAATATCTTTAGTCTCAGGAAGTTCATCATGAAGTGTATTAATAAGAGTAGATTCATTAACTTTTTTATTTTCAATAAACTCCACAAGCTCAGCATGTGGGTGTTCATCATCGTCATCAGGTTGGAATGCCTTTGCTCTAGTAAGAATTGCGTCTCTCAGAGATGTAGCAATAGAAGGTTCCTCTCCTGCTTTAGTTTTATCTACAGCATCTTTGTGTTGTTTATCTGTACCTACTTTTTTAAGTTTTAATCCAGCTCTAATTGCAGCTAATAGATCGTCCCCTACCGGTTTCTTCTCAGATACTGCTACTGATTTAAGTTGTATTTCCTTATTAATTTCATTTAATAGCTGCCCATGAGCATTCTCCTGCCCTTCTATTGGGTTTGCTGCTGCCGGGTTGTTAGTTTGACCAGGTGGCGGCGGTGGTGGTGGTGGAGGTGGTGGTAGCGGTTGATCAAAACCTCCTGGTAGAGGCGGCGGAACTGGTTGGGTTGCTGTAGGTGGCAATGGTGGCGGCGGTGGTATTATTTGGGGTTCTTGATGAGCCCCTTGTTGTAAGCCTGGTACCACATGTGGTGGTGGCGGTGCTGGAGGTATTTCCGCTGCAATATTTGGTTGTGGGTCAGCTAGATTCTGCAACGACGTAGTACGTACAGGTGGAGGTGGAGCATGCCGTTTTGTTGACGATGGCATAGATGCTCGTCTAGCATGTTCTTCTGGTTGTGGAGCATTTATATCCGGCAACGAAGTAGTAGGCGTTAGTGGAGGAGGCGGCGGTGGAGCTGGACGTATTGGTCGTGGTATAGAGCCGGCTGCTTGCTGAAGACCTGTACCCCCAGGTAGAGGCGGTGCTGGTGGTATTGTATTTTGTTGCTGAACAGCTTGGTTTGGTAATGAGGCGTTAGCTAAATGAGGTGGTGGCGGGGCTGGACGTAGTGGCACCGTCTGTAGATTAGGCATTGATGAGTGCAAGGCTTGTGACTGAGTCTGCTCTTGACCAATCGTAGTTAGTAATGGTTCTGAAGTAGAAATTATTTTGGAAAAAGTCAAATCAATTTCACTACTTAAAAGTTTTACGCGTTCTGACTGTTCAGGTAATAACTTCCTTTTTTTCAGATTTTCTAATTCTTTCTGCAGCTTATTTTGTCTATCTAACTTTGAACTTTCTATGATCTTACCAGTAGTTTTTAAAGCATTATCAACATACTGTAACGTTAGATTATTTTTGTTTACGGTGTCTTTTAAAATTTGTTCTTGACTTTTTACGAAAGCATATTTAATTTTTGCAACAGATTTCTTAAGGTTGTCTAGCCAAGTTGATGGTAATTCTTGTTGCAATTCTGCTAATTCTTTTTTTATAGCAAGCAGTCCTTGAACCTTACTATTAGCATTTACCAGTTCGGTTATATCTTGTTGTATTTGTGTTAGCTGTGTTCTTTCGTGCATTAATGCTACAGCCTCTTTAGCATTATAAAACTTTGGTACAATTTCTCTAAAATCTTTTTGGGATACACCTAAACTGCTCAAATGCTCTTGTAATTTTCCTGCTCTTTCCAATTGTTCTGGCAATAATGATTCATTATTAAGAATTTTATCTAATCCTATCTGTAATTCTTTATCGATGATTACTTGTAAAGATGAAGATTTTTTTCCTACTTTTGTTAATGTATTATCAACATATGTGAGTATCTCTCTGTTGATTTCTCTCCTTTCTGCGGCAATCTGCTCATCATTTTTTATAAAAAGATATTTCACTTGAGGAATAATTTGTACGAATCTTTTAAACCAAGGTAAAGATGGTGCTTCCTTCTTTAACGCATCTACTTTCTGTTTTAGTTCTATGCTACCTTTTAATTGTTGATTAGCATCTAGGAGTTCACCTATAGCATTCTGCATCTTTGTTAATGAATTTGCTTCACTTGATAATACAGCGTCTATGTTTTTTTGATCTTGAACTTTCGACATATGATAACCTCTTAATAACTTTACTATGAACGTCTATAGTAAACAATAGTCAAACGTCTTGTCAAATTAATACTTGAATTTTTTAGCATTTAGTACTATCATTACCCAATATTATTAAAAGCTCTTGGGAGAAAAAGATGAGTGAACTATTAGAACTTGCAGCGGAAATGCGGGAGAAATTTGGGACAGGAGCTGCAAGAGACCTACGCAGAAGAGGTATGGTTCCTGCTGTGGTTTATGGAGCAAATAAACAGCCACTTGCCGTTTCTATTGAAGAAAAAGAAATAACTAAACACTATAGAAAGCCTGGTTTTATATCATCCATTGTTCAAATTAAAGTGGGGAACAAAACTCATAAAGTATTACCAAAAGCTGTAGAATTGCACCCTATTACTGACATAGTTAGGCATGTTGATTTTGTCCATTTAGAAGAAAAAACCCAAACAATGGAAGTTCCAGTAGTTTACGAAGGTAAAGAAAGAGCTTTAGGAGTTAAAAGGGGTGGATTCTTTAATATCATCAAAAGAACTATGACTCTTTTATGTGATGTCAATAATATACCTAAAAATGTTAATATTGATGTTAGAAATATGCTAATAGGTCAGTCTTTAAAAGCTAAAGGCATTAAATTACCTGAAGGAACTCAGCTAGCTAGTAAAAGTGATTTTATTATTGCTACTATCATTGGGCGTAAGGGTAGTAAGGCAGAAAGTGAAGAAACTGCAACTGACGAAGTGAAAGCAAAATAATTATATAACCGTCATTGCGAGGAGTGTGTAAGCTTTAGCCGTCATTGCGAGGAAGACCGTAGGTCGACGAAGCAATCCATATGACAATTTATGGATTGCCACGCTCACATACGTTCGCTCGCAATGACGTGTATGCATCTCAAACGTCGTTGCGAGGAGTCGTTTTATGACGACGAAGCAATCCATTTTTGTGTCATACCTGCTTCGGTGCGGGGTCTAGATTCCCGCCTACGCGGGAATAACAAATTCACTCGTCCATATATGACAATAGTGGGTGGAAATGATGAAGTGGTGTGAAATGACAAAAGGTCGTAATAATGACATTATCAAAAACGCGTGAATATCCCTCAATTATTGGCGAAGCCAATTCTTCAAAGCCTTCAAATATATACTCAAATCAGAAGAGTGTACTCGTTGTAGGTTTGGGGAATATAGGCAAGGAGTATCAAAATACTCGTCATAACGTTGGCTTCATAGCTGTCGATTATTTATCAGAATACTATAAAATTTCTTGGAATACAAAATCCAAACTTCATGCAGAACTGGCACAAGGGATAGTGGACGGACAGAAATTACTATTGGCAAAACCTGTAACTTATATGAATCTGTCCGGTAAAGCAGTACAAGCCATATGTTCTTACTATAATATCAACCCACCAAATATTTTCGTTTTACATGATGATATAGATTTAGAAATTGGTCGAATAAAATATAAATTAGCTGGTGGTAGCGGAGGGCATAATGGTTTAAAATCATTGGATCAGTGTGTAGGGAATGATTATCACCGTATCAGAATTGGGGTAGGAAGACCAGCGGCATATGATGATGTATCGGATTACGTCTTAGCTTCTTTTTCTAAAGAAGAATATAAAATTATTATCAGTTCCATTGAAGTAATAACCAATAATTTCCATTTATTACTTTCAGGTAAAGTAGAAGAATTTAACAGGAGTATAATTTAAATTATGGAGAAACCATTAAATTTACAGATAATCTATGCAGATAATAGCATAGATGCACAATATATGAAGATAATGGAAGATGGTTTAAATGAGCAGGCTAAAGTCAAGAAGGGGCTTGATGTTATAAAATCATTTTCCTTCACCTGTTTTGATAATGATAAAAATTTTGTTGCTGGTGTAGATGGCAAGATCTTCTATGGTTGTTTATATGTTGACATGTTATGGGTTTCCGAAAATTTTCGTGGTCAGAATTATGGCACTTTACTGATGGCAAAGGTGGAAGATGTAGCACGAGAGCGTAATTGTAAATTTATGACTGTATGCACTACCGATTGGCAGGCCAAACCATTTTATGAAAAATTAGGCTTTAAATTAGAGTTTGTAAGAAGTGGCTATGATAAAGATTCGGAAGTATATTATTTAAGGAAAGATTTATGACATTAAGATGTGGTATTGTTGGTTTGCCAAATGTAGGAAAATCAACTTTGTTTAATGCTTTAACTTCCAGTATTGCAGCAGAAGCGGCTAATTATCCTTTCTGCACTATAGAGCCAAATTCGGCTATAGTATCAGTACCGGATATTAGGCTAAATGAGTTGGCAGTTGTTGCTAATTCTACTAAAATTATTCCTACTTATATAGAAGTCGTCGATATTGCTGGCTTGGTACAAGGGGCTAGTAAAGGTGAGGGGCTTGGTAATAAGTTTTTATCTCATATACGAGAGGTCGATGCTATTTTGCACGTATTACGTTGTTTTGAGGATATAGATATTACTCATGTGCATAATAAAATTGATCCAATATATGATGCTGAAATAATAGAAACAGAATTAATTTTAGCCGATCTTGAATCGGTAGAAAAACGTTTAACGAATGCTGAGAAACGTTTAAAAACAGGTGATAAAGCTTTAAAAGATCAAGTAGAGTTATTAAAAGAAATTCAAGCAACTCTAGCGATAGGTAAGCCAGTACGCAGCATCAGCAAGGCTTATAGCAAAGAAATGTTAGATCAATTGCAATTATTGACTTCTAAGCCAGTTTTATATGCTTGCAATGTCTTGGAAAATGAGGCGATTACTGGTAATAAATTTACCGAGCTTGTAGCAAAAAAAGCTGAAGAAGAAGGGGCAAAACATGTCCTCATTTCATCGAAAATTGAAGCGGATATTGCAGTTTTGGAAAGTAAAGAGGAAAAAATTGAGTTCTTAAATAGTATAGGGCTTGCGGAAACAGGTCTGAGTAAAATTATAAGAGAAATGTATAATTTATTAGATATAAAAAGCTTTTTTACTGTTGGGCCTAAAGAAACACATGCCTGGACTTTTAGTAATGGTACACTGGCTCCTAAAGCAGCTGGTATTATTCATACTGATTTCGAGAAAGGTTTTATTCGGGCTGAAGTCATTAGCTATCAGGATTATATAAAGTTTAATGGGGAAGTAAAAGCCAAAGAAATGGGTAAAATGCGTTTAGAAGGTAAAGAGTATAAAATGCAAGATGGAGATGTAGTGCATTTTAGGTTTAATGTTTAAATCAAGGGTAGTTAATTGAGAAAATTATACCATCATCCTATTTGTCCATTATCACGTCAGGTTCGGGTGTTGCTAAAAGAACTAGATGCTCAATTTACTATGGTTAAAGAGGATTATTGGCAGAGGAATCAGGAATTTTTGTCTTTAAATCAGGCGGGTACTTTACCGGTCTTACAAGAGGCATCCAATTTAATTATAGCAGGAATTTATCCGATCACTGAGTATTTTCATGAAAAATATCCAAATTTTAATTTTATGGACGAAGATTTTGATATTAGATGCGAAATCCGTCGATTACTCAGTTGGTTTAATGAAAAATTTTACCGCGAAGTAACAAAAATTATTATCGATGAAAAAGTAGTAAGACCATCCTGCCAATTAGGGGGACCTAGAACCGATTTTCTTAGAGCAGCAAAGACTAATTTGTCACATCACTTGAACTATATGTCCAATTTATTGGAGTTACGTAGCTTTATTGCATCAAATTCCTTAAGCTGTGCAGATATAGCTGCCGCCTGTCATATCTCCGTTCTAGATTATTTCGGTGAAGTTAACTGGGATAAATGGTCATCTATTCGTCATTGGTATGCAATAGTCAAATCCAGACCTAGCTTTCGCTCCCTACTACAAGACAAAATACCAGGTTTTACTCCACCCACATGCTACGCCGATTTAGATTTTTAATGGTTGAGATAATGGGAATTTTCTGCTACAATTTCTAGTGAAGTCCATGGATAAAAAATTTAATTAAATAATCAGAGGAAATTATGGGTAAAAAACTAGATGAAGTTCAAGAGAGTTTGCCTGCAAAAGAACTAAAGAGTCATATAGGAGAAATGCCTGGTACTTTTCTAGCCTTGCAACAACTAGAAGAAGTAAAAAAGAATCTGGAGGAAGCACGGAAATGTTTTTCTGGTACTGCTAGTAAGGCTTTTTCTGGGGTAAAGAAATTAGAATTTGAGAAAGCAGGAAAGGTGTTTGAGGAATTTATGAGTTCATTTGAAAAACTCAAGGAATTTGCTGATAATGTAGATCATAAAAAACCTCTAGATAAATTAAGCTCTTCACTAACTCTTACAGGTCGCTTAAAAGATTTTGCTACAGAACAATTAAAAAAAGTTGAAAAAATATTTGAGGCACCCATTAATGCCATCAAAGATAATAAGATTTTAAATGCGGTGGTGAATGTAATAAAATGTTCATGTAAGGCAGTTAGCGCTATAGTTAAAAGTAGTTTAAACAATGCTATAGCCATGGGAGACGTTGCCAAGAATGTTGTTAATCTAGGTTCGGCAATAAAAGAGGCTGCTATGGGTAAAGGGACACAAGCATCAATGAGTAAGTAACTATAGCTAACCCGATTAGCTTAGCATTTATCAATGTAAACTAACGTCATTGCGAGGAGCCGCTTTACGGCGACACGGCAATCCGAAAATGGATTGCTTCGTCGGCTTACGCCTCCTCGCAATGACAAGCGAGCTATATGCCTACGTCATTGCGAGCGAACGCACGTGAGCGTGGCAATCCATAAGCCTATCACTCCCCTCACCTATTATGATCATTATTTATGACTGTTAGCAAATAGTTTTTTAAAGCAAGAGCATTTTTATTATATTTTCTAATAAACTCCGGTAGTTTAGAACGTATTATATCAATATTTTGTTGAACCTTTTCTATTGCTTTAAATATGGTCAGCGGACAATCAACGCGATTAACAGTTAACATATCACGTAAAAATTGATCATCATAAATATCTGCTGTAGGACCAACTAAGCAAGGCACTCCTAAACTTAGACTCTCTAAAACTATCATAGGTGAACATTCTGAATTAGTAACGTATAAAGTTAAATTAGTATTGGCAATAAGTTTTATTAGTTCTTGATGTGGTAATTGCTCAGGAAAAACTTTAAGCTCTACATCCTGCATCATCCAACAAGCATGTTTATTGTCATTAAAATGGCAATTAGTATAACAAGAAACCTTATCTTTCAACATACTTATTGCGGCAAATTGAGGATAGAGATTTTTTATCCATATGCTAGAAGCACTCCATATACCAATTGTAAATTTACTATTCTCTATAGCTATCACCTTTTTTTCAGGCATTGATGGTATGAAGTTTTGTAATAAATAAGATTGAATACCATTAGCTATCAAAAATTGTTCTAGACCTTTCTTCAGGGTGATAATAGCCTTAATCTTATTTTGTTTATATAAATTTAACCATTTATAAAAATCTTGGCAATGATGAGAATCTACCCATTGGGCAGGAGAACCATGCCATAAAAAGTAAATATCTAAATAATTATCAGCCTTAAGCTGATGCAACTTTTCTACTAATTGAGCATGAACATCAAGCCCACCCGATATAACTAATTTTTTAATGCCTGTTTTGATAATTAACTGAGCTATTTTAGTGATAATTTTGTTAGGTAAATATGCATTAATATAACTTAGCAAAATATTTCCTTTGCCTATAGGAAAAGGAATTATTTGGTCAAATAATTCTTTAGTGGAGTTAGCGACTCCAGGAAAAGTACTAGAATATATTACGTAAATATCGTTATAGTCAATTGATGGGAAGTTGGTGACGTTGTCGCTCAATGCTCGCCTATTACTTATAGGCGTCGCTCCATCGTTCCTGCTACCTAATTCCCCTGAATTGACTATATCCTTTTGCTGTCCTTGGTATTTGATTATAAAATTTTTAAAATTATCATAATCATTTTCTGAAGAACAAGAATAAAGCATTGTAATTATTCGTCTAGCAAGCAATCTAACCCAATAATATCTTAGAAGAGGTTGTGCTATCTTTTTTAACAAACGAATAGAACGGATTTTATCAATTATCGATGGAGCTTCGCCCTTACTAACAAGATTAATATCTCTTAAAATTTGTTGCTTTATTTGTAAATTTTGTTTTTTGTTATGATTTTTTACTGAAATATCTATAAACGAAAGCCATAAATTTTGCAAATTGGTTTTATCGGCAAAGATTTTTTGATAAGCAAGAAAATTTTGCTGTTTAATTTTTGTTAGTAAATCTCGGTCAACATCTAATTTTTTTATCGCCTCCGTAAGATACGGATGATTCCTGTTGATTATAAACTGATGTTGTATATCAGGTAGCACCTCCCGGACAATCCCCACGTCAGTAGTAATAATTGCACAACCAAATGCCATCGCTTCAATAAGCGTCAACGGTGTTCCTTCTTGCACGGAGGCTATTAGCAAAATGTCTGTTTCTTTTAGAGTATCCCAAACTTCTTGTTTTGAGTGTAATCGCTTATTTTTATCTATTATACATTTTTTGATATAAATTTTCTCATGCTCAAGCTGTTCTAGGGCTGGTATAATTACTGTTTTTAGACCTTTGTAATCGTCAATAGTACTATACCAACTTTCCCAAGCACTATTACCGATCCATGTGATAACTAGCTGACTAGAGGCTAAACCAATTTTAGGATCAGGGGGAATTTGTGAATCTGGAATTAATACATTATCATAAATTACTTGCCACGGTTTTGGATATTCTGGGATATTTGCATAAATATCATACAATCTTTTAGAGCTAGTGTAGTAGTTGTCAATAAATCGGAAAGTTGGTAGATTTTTTAGTATGTCAGATTCATTTTCAATAAATAAATGATCAGGTATGCTAATGGTAATGGCAATATTTAATAATTTTTCAATATTACTATTAGTGTTAATACTGTTATCTGCTATAATTTGCAGTAAGTGCGTTAAATACCCGCGATGAAAAAAATGTATTAATTTAATAGAATTATATTGGTTTAAATTAATTAAAAACTCCTCCGATGTTTTATAATCACCGCTATAAATTATATGACAATCATATTGATCATTTAACAAAGATTGAACAAACGAAGCAACGCTATCAAAAGCCCACCCCCTAATATCCGCTACTAAAATCAGGGTTTCTTTGGAATTCATAAATTTACGCTAAATAACTCTAATAATCCAGTTGCTAACTCATATGTTGCTTTATAATTTAAAATCTGCTGAGCCAATTCTGGGCTGCCAACAGAAGTATTTATACTACCAACTTGAGGTGGTAGATATTTCATTCCTTTGATAACAGCGATTTTATCAATTAATTGAATAAGTTCATTTATAGAATAGGCACGTCCTGTGCAAACATTTAGTACTGGTGCCGATGATGCCGCCATAGATAAGGCTCTAACACACATATTTGTTACATCTGAAACATGTATAAAGTCCCGACTTTGATTTCCATCACCAAAAATCACCAACTCTTTACCATCTTTCACTTGTTCTCTAAATATTGATATTACACCAGAATAATCAGAATTTTTAGGTTGTCCTGTACCATAAACATTAAAAAAGCGTAAACCACAGCTTTTAAGAGATTTAACCTCGCCAAAAGCCTTAGCTTGTAGCTCGCAGGCATATTTATCCGCCGCATAAGGAGAAAGTGGACTCACTTTGCCATTTTCTTGTAGAGGAAAATCACTGATCTTCCCGTAAACAGCAGCAGATGACGCATATACCACAGGAATATTTTGTTTACTTGCCTGAAGGAAGATATTAATGGTTCCTGTTAAATTTACTTGATGGCTATAGTGCCAATTATTAATTGATTCCTGCACGCTTGCCACTGCTGCAAGATGAAAACAACCCTCGATATTTCTAAATACTTTCTTCACAATATCTTGATCTAAAATATTTCCTTGAATAAATTCAATATTTTTATCAAGTGAATTATTAAAGGTACCAGTTGAAAGATCATCCAATATGACAACTTGATGCCCTTCTTTTGTTAATAATTTAACAAGGTGCGAACCAATGAAACCAGCCCCACCAGTGACTAAATATCTTGACATATACTATATAATAAGTTTAATTCAATTATACTCAAATGATTTGAAGAGTTTGCTCCGCAAGACTGTAGGTAATTCGCGTGTTCACCCTTTGCTTATTGTCCCCATTTCCCAAATCATTTGAGTATGATTTTATGTTATAGAGTTATTATAAAGAAAAATAAATGAAAAAAATCATTATTTTTACAAATACAGATGGGCACTTTTATAACCATCTTCTGCCAATCGCTTTGACTGGTAAAATGAAAGGATATGAAGTTAAAGTACTAACAGATATTGGTGAATTTAAAGATAAAATAGAACAGCATAATTTACCAATAATTCCAATTTCAATAAAGCGTGGGAGTATTAACCTTTTTGCTGATTTACTATTATTATTCAAGTTAATCAGAATATTAAATAAGGAAAAACCTGATATATTACATAATTTCACTATAAAACCAATTTTTTATGGAAGTATCAGTGCTTTTCTGTGCAATATACCACAAATCATTAACACTTTTGTTGGTATGGGCTTATTGTTTATCAGCAATAAATTTTTACTAAAATGCCTTAGGAAGATCATAGTTAAAATATTATCCCTAATAAGCTATTATAAAAGCATGTTATTTGTTGTACAAAATGATGATGATTTAGCTTTAGTAGTGAAATTAGGTATTGCTCCACCAAATTTAGTCATTAAACAATGTAGTGTTGGTATAGAAACCAAGAAATTCCCTCTCCTACCAGAACCGTTAGGTAATAAAATAGTAGTTGCCTTAGTAGCTAGAATGCTTATTGATAAAGGTTTATATGAATTTATATATGCCGCAAAAATATTAAAACAGAAAAATATCGATGCTGAATTCTGGTTAGTTGGTCAGCCTGAGCAAAATAATAAACAATCAATAGCACAATCCATATTGAAAGACTACCAAAATCTAGGATATATCAAATATCTTGGATATCAGAAAGATATAGAAGAAATATGGAAAAAAGCCCACATCGCCGTATTGCCCTCCTATCGTGAAGGACTAAGCCGCTCCCTTTTAGAGGCTGGGGCATATGGTAGAGCGATTATTACTACTGACGCTCCAGGTGGCAGAGAATTAATACAAGACAAAATAAATGGGTTATTAGTCAAACCTCAAAATATAGAAGATTTAGCAATAGCTATGGAGCTGCTAATCACTATGCCTTCATTACGAAAACATCTTGGTGCGCAAATTCGACAAGATATTTTAGAAAAATATGACAACCAATTAATCTCTGAGAAGATGGTTAACTTTTACGATTAGTGGTATTGATGCAATCCAAAATTTATTTAACTTGATTATAAAGCATTTGTACTCTCTCGTAGTTAATTGGTTTATTTCCTGGAATCTCTAAAAAATATTCTAATTGCCATGCTTGAGTTTTTTTAGCCTGCTTGTTTATAACAATATCCCAAGGTGGGTATACCCTTATCGCTCTCTTACCACCTTGGTTATTGTGCGAGACTATATCATATTTATACAAAACAGATTGTGGAAATATAAATTGACCAAAATTATCTCCTTTACGTGTTGTCACAATAAAAAGATCAATTGAATCTGCAGTATCATATGGCTGAATTGCTCCATTCCCAATTCTCTTCCATAGTGTTACAAATTGACCAATCTTTGTAGGAGTAATCTTAGCAACACGAAATCTAACATTCATAGAATTTAGTTTGAATATGTAGGCTCCATATTCAGCACTTTCCTTTTCTATTACTGGTTCAGAGCATATAAACTGACATGGATTATATATTAAATCTCTCGATGCAATAAGTTCTGAGTGAATTAAATCATTAGTACTCCAAGAATTGTTGGTACGGTTACAAATAAGATTATTCACAAATACCCCACAGATTTGTTATAGTCAATTAAGGAGAATTGGGTAGTAGCAGGAGCAATAGAACAACACCTATAATAAGTAATTCTATGTTTAGCGTCATCCACCCTTAGCAGCTCCTACTCCTTTCCCTTGACTACTAATACGAAAAGCTTCACTTTTGTTTTTGCTTAAAAAGCCACTAAAATCTTCTTTTGTAAATTTAAACTCCGCAATATTCTTTGCTGGACTTTTTTCTGTATCCAATCTTTTATCTTGTTTTTTATCAATAGATAGTAATTGTATAAAATCTTCTTTAATTTTACTTGATGTTGTTGGATAGTTTAAAGTCTTAATCAGCGATTCTAATGCCTTGGTATCATTTCTGACTTCTTTATTTCGGTTAGTTGCTGCAAGTATTACATACTCTTTTAAGGTACTCTTATTATCTTTACCTTCCCAACGTTCTGCCGTACAAAAAGATAAAAGTGTATCAGCTTTTTCTTCATGATTTCGCATATTATCACGATCTTGCCAACTTCTCTCAGTTTTAGGTTTTGATGGAATTATATGACCTAACAATTTCTGAGAAAATGTTTTATTCAAATTTTCATTATCATAAGCCTCATAGACACTTAGAAGGAATTTTTGCCGTTCAAAGTTTTTATCTACATTTTCACCTAGGTCGTAATTATCTAAATATTCCAACGTCTGAAAACGTCCTTTAATATGCAAGTAACCTGCATATTTCTGAGCATCATCAAAATCAAGAGTGGATATACCTTGAGTATCTAGCGTCACCGTGTTTAATGCATTCTCACGTAAATTAGTAAGAGTAGCTTTATCAGTTTCCGTATATTTAAAATGTCCCCCAACTTGAGCCAGAGTTTTATATATTACATCCATTAAAAATTTTATTATAGCACCTGGACTGTCAAAAAGCTTGGCACTATATATTGCCACATTTGTTGAAGCATCCATACCACTACCAAAAGCAAGAACCAGTACCCTACCCTGTTTTTTTGCTAGAGCAACATTCTCAAAGCCCTCTAACTCTTCGACAGAATCCACTTTGTTCTCATTGTCAGGAAAATATCCAATAGGTACATTGTCCCTATATCCCCCATCAACATATTCAACCCCATCAATTGTTACCGGTTGAAAAACTATAGGAATTGAAGCAGAGGCACGGCAAGCTAAAGCAATTTCAACATCAGGGCTATTTTCCGCACTAAAAATTTGCAACGTACCATTATCTCGCCTTACTGCAGTAATTAATAAATCTTTAAATTGCTCTGAATCAACAAGTCTTAAAAGAGCTAAATCCTTAAAAAGGATTTTCCCACCAACTTGGCATTTTTCCATTAATTCACTGAACTCTTTACCATTAGAGTCTATGATAGTTTGAATTTTGTCAAATTGCTTATTTAACTGTTGTTTTTGAAAATCCAACCCTTGAATATTTTCATTTATATCACTAATCTGTTGACTATTATCACCATCTTGTTGTTTTAATTGTTCAATCGAGTTTAAAAGCTCTTGCTTTTTTCGCTCTAACTTTTCTTGCTGTTGTACAATCCTATCACGACCTGACTGACAAAGCTCTCCAAAATTCTTGTCCTCCAAAAAATTTAATACCCCTTTTCTGATTGTAGTATCTAAAAGACCATATAATGGGGTACCATCCTTGCCAATCTGCACCGGACCAGCTGAAAATCCTTGCGTACCAAGTAAACCTTTAAGATTAGTCTCTTTTGAAATTTTCTCAAATTCTTCAGGTGGAATACCACAGGCAACCATCGCCGCACTTATCGCCCCAGCAGATGAACCTGCAACCGCCTTGACCATTCCAACTGCTCCAGATTCTGCCAAGGCTGAATAAACGCCGGAATATATTGCCCCCTTGGCTCCTCCCCCACTAAATACCAAATACTCAAAAGGAGTTTCCTGCCTTTCCTGCATTTCTTTTTGTAATTTACTCATAAATTTTACTCAACATTTAAATTTTACCACCTTACGCATGGCATTTACAGGTCATCGTTATTGCGAAGAAGCCTTATGGCAACAAAACAACCCATTTTTGATTACTTTTATGGATTGCCACGACCTACTTGCGTGGTCTCGCTAATGAACCTATGCGTCGTCACTCATAAACGTCAGTTTAAGAAAATAAAGTAGAAAAGTCGTCTATTAGCGAGGCACCGTAGGTGGCGTGGCAATCCATTTCTAATCACTTTTCTGGATTGCTTCGTCGACCTTACGGTCTCCTCGCAATGACGATTTCTCAATTATTGTTTTCTTAAACTGACGCTTATGCGTCGTCACTCGCCTATTACTTATAGGCATCGCTTCATCATTCCTGCTATAGTCAATTCAGGGGAATTTGGGGCTAGAAACGATGGAGCGACGCCTATAAGTAATAGGCGAGCGACGAGTGACGACGTCACCAACTTCCCATCAATTGACTATACCTAATTCCCCTGAATTGACTATAACAATAGGCTTTAAACCTGAATTCTAGGATTTATGCCCACTTTAAACCTTGTGTCAAAATTTTATCCAAAAATGACAAACATTATCCGGTTAAATATTTTTCAGGGTAGCTATTGTCATCTTCTATGATAATCTTTCTGCCTGGTAAATTTAGTAGAAGATAGGAATAATCCGGCTCCTATAACTAAAAATACTGAAACAGTAAAAATACTAGCTATCATAAAATGCCCGAACATTGCTAAAATTAGCGTAGTAATACAGACCATTATCATAAATATAACCGCACTAACTCTCCCTTTTTTTGTTATGTTTTCATAAACCTCAATACTTTTAATATCCATTTGCTGTCTATGCGTTTGTTCTTTCTCTGCCATAGCAATTAATTTTGCCAAGGTTCCAGGATGAAGATTTTCATATTCTTCCATTAAATCTATAGGCGGCATAACATGCTCAAACTTCTTACGATAGAAGCTATTATCTTTTTCTCTAGGATTATTGTTAATTTTTGAATATCCTTTATTCAATCTATTATTACTAGCAAAGAAGCTTTTACTCTCTTTCATATTCTTTTTTTATTTCTTGAAATGTTGAATTAATATATTTTTCTATTTTAACAAAATACTCAGACAAATCTGTCTCCGGCTTCTTTCTTATTGTTGTTTTAGATATTTTAAATATACTAAAAAAGCCAGTTAGGAAATGTCTTACAAAATCTTTACTCATTTAGTTTTCATATTTTATTTTTCATATTTATTATCGATTACCACGACCACTACGTGACCTAAGAGGTTGCCATACATTCTAAATCACTTTTATAAAATTATCATCAGGAATCAATGGCTCTCCTCTGAAATTTACTGCATTGTTGAATTTATTGCAACAAGTTATAAAGTTTTTATAACAACCTATAGTAAGATCAACCGTTTTATTACACTTCATACTATCAGGAATTAATTGATCCAATATAATTACATTTCCAGAATGACTAATTATCTTACTATAAAATTGACCATTAGCTAAAATAGCATCCCCATAATTAAAATAACCACTTTCTTTATCAATATCTGAAATGACTATAGTTCTGCCAAATATTTCCTGAATATTATATATCTGACTATAAACTGTTTTATCTATTTTGCATTTCAAATCTCCAAAATTAGCACGACATTTCTTACTAAAAGATTGCAGTAACGACTGATTATATAGCTCTATATTTGGCTCTAAACGTAAAGTAAAATCTAAATCCCTTTTAGTATAAGTACTGCAGCGATAAGTAACAAAATGCCTACAAGAATTAGTAAAACAAGCATATTATTTTGACCATAGCTTGTGTTAAATCGTAATGTTGCTCTACTCCATTATTCTCAAAAACTCCTTCTAAGATAATGTAATTCTGTGCAGAATCATTAAAAACTCCTTCCTTTAAAGTTATTCCAGAATTTGGCATAAATCTTATACCATCAATTGATAAAGATTTATCAGATTCAGTAAGATACAACTCAAAACCGTCTTGTAACGTGATATGGAAACAATAAGTAAAATTATGTACCGCTATGGAATTATCCATATATTCTGTCATATAACCTCCAATAATTCTATTTGCGATAATTCTATTGACCCATCAGGAGAATAAGAATATTCAAAGCTATCATTAGTAAATCGTACAGCTACATCAAAAATAAAATTACCTGTCAAAATTTGCTCTTTATCTAATGGCCTTGGTAAGGTTAGAACTCCAGTATTATAATCAAGCTGAACATCCAAATTTACACCATTAACATAGAATTCTTCACTACCAGCTACCGGTTTATTAATTGTTCTAGCATAGGGTAAAATTGGGTCATCATATAATTTAATCAGTTGACATTGGGTTAATTTTCCATCGCCTTCAGCAATGAATTGCCCTGATACTTGATGATCAACATTATCTCTGAAGCGAAAAGAAAAACTCCCCCCCTTCTTGCTCTGAAGAAAGAGCTAAATTGCTCAAATTCAAAACTACTCAGACGACAATTTTTAATCAAATATCTTTGTCTAGCATATTCTCTATCTAAATTTCTTACTTCCCTACCTGATAATGTCATAGCACAAGAAGTAGCAAATTCCGGTTTACCAACAGCAAAAGTTTCAATAAATTCCGGCATACGTATATCATGAAAATTCATAATCACTCCTATTAAACTGTTAATCAATATCTTTACCCCCCTTTACTGCAGACTTTTTGCTAATTCTGTTCTCCTTTAATAAGGCTTTGTAATCTATAGTAAGCTTAGTAGTAATAAGGTCAGAACTACGCTGAAAATTTATATTACAGCCTTTCATACCAGCAACAATGTAATCTTGAAGAATACACGAATTAGCTGTTAATTTATTAGTAATTTTCTCCGCCAGTAAAGTTAAAAGCCCCTGATTTTTATCCCTAGCAAAAGCACTTATCTCAAATTCCACTTGGTAAATATCCTGCCCTAATCTTGAAATATTTTCAACTTTCAAAATATTTACTAGTAAGAACGGATATTTTGCATCCTGGACTACCGATATGTAAATCCGGTCAACACTAAGCCTAATATCTGGCTCCCTAGATAATAAGTTATATATGGTCATGTGAAAATCATGAATAAAATTAACAGACATATATTTCTAACCCTATAATATTCAAGAATTTACTTCTTTCTTCAACGTTAATAATCCGCTTAATTTCAAATTGCCTATCTCTAAATGATATACGCATTTTGGTGGTAATACCGGTGATAAATCTCATTTTAAACACATAAAACCCTTCGGTCATAATATGACCAAAATTCAAATGTTCTATCGAGGTAAATCGATTATCAGAAATAGGTTTTATTTCAGCATAAGTAGAAAATCTTTCTTGCCATTTTTCTTGCTCTATCTCACTTGTAGAAAAATTCTCTAGAATTTTCACCTGATGTTGTAGAGTACGTGCTATTGATTTCTTCATTTTTACCTTTCCAAAAGCCTTATATTCTTAATTGTCTATATGGTAGATATAGATTCTTAATTTCTGTCGACAGAGAAGTGGCATTTTGCCTTTCTCTGTCATACATTTCTGCTATATGCATTAATATGCCATGCTTTATTGAAGCTGGAATATTAATTTTATCATAACCCACAATATATTCAACTATTAATTGACAATTTTCTAACTTTTTATTCAAACATAACAATGATCGATCGTGATCTAGGTGATATTGATCAGATCGCAGCTCAATAGATTGACTGTTATTTGTTAGAGTAATCTTCACCAATTCCTTTATCGGCTGGTATTTTAACTGAAAATTTTGTTGATTTTTAATATTAAAAACAAACTCTACCCGCCTTGTTATTATTGCAAGTTTAGTAAAATTCTCAGCAGCCATAATTGCAGCATCTATCAAGCTGTTAATTAAATCATCATCATAATTTCCTTCTATCCTCATATAATTTTTGACTTCTACTAGAGTCCAAATAGTCTGAGGTATTAATTCAATAATCCTAAAAGTATTTTTTTTATGCATATAGCTACTTCACATAGGTTAACTAAACATAGCCAGCTTAATAGCACTATGATTCACTACGTCACCCCCTACCCTTTTAACTGCGTAAAATTTGACAAATGGCTTATCAGTATAAGGATATCTCATTATACTAATACCACCACGATCTATGATTTTATAGGCTGATTTAAAATCACCTATAGCAATTGCCATATTACCTTCCTTGATAGGTGGCATCTCAGAACAGCACAGCACTGATATACCAAATATTGTTTGCTTTAAAGAATCAGAGAGCGATTGTTGCCAAATAAATCGACCATTATTATCTTGAAGTTTTTGAACTTCTGATAAAGTGGTACGGTTCATCAAAAAACTAGCATTTGCCAAATATTCTTCATCAAGTAAATTAATGAAATCTAATAATTTTTCGGCAGTAACTTGTCCCCCCATCTCAAATAGCTCTATTTTATCACGAGCTCTTGATAAGATACCCCTTGGCTTTTTCTTACCGTCACCATTAATAAACGCATCATTTTCTGCTTTAACAAAACTATCTCTTAAACGTTCTATCAACCAATTCTCTATCCGAATGGCTGAGTCATCTATCAAAGTTTGGCTGGCTTTTGGCTGAGCATAAAGCTCATGTACAAAAATTCTCTGTTGCTTTAGTTTAGAAGTAGCTGTTTCTTCTCTTGCCTGTAAATCACCAACCCAGCCACTAGCAAAACTCCCCTCTTCAATTACTATATCAAGGGCATTACTAGAAATTGTTTCGATTGATGCTAATTACCGCATAGGTGATCTAGCGTTAATCTCAGTGATGATACTATTATACAGAGCTGGTACTAATAACACCCCTCCTTCCTCAGACCCGCTATTTAAAGATTTTTCGATTAATTCACTTTGGTTACCTTTACGAATATAATTATTAAAGGCAGTTTTATGCTCAATATCTTGCATCCCCCCTATTTCTGGACGAGATAGAAAATTTTCTAAATTATAAACTTTTTCTTGTAACTCATTGATTTTTACTTCATTGTTATTTTGTTTTGTTATTAGTTCTGTATGCATTTTATTCTCCATTAAAATTGAATGTTTTACATTTTTTTGTTTTAAAGAAAAGCTATCGCAAATCTGCTGATTACTAGCCCGTTGCTTATTGCCTAAATTATAAATTGATGAAAAATCGCTCCTGCTACCCAATTCCCCTGAATTGACTATATTCAAATCATTTAAGTATCTTTGTTTAGTGATATGCGAAATTTTGGCATGGTAATTGGCCGGGAAAGTTACGATACTCACCTCAATTAATTCCGCTTCAGTGATAATTCTTTGGTTTAAGTTATTGTAATTTGCTAATTTTATATTAAAACCAATGGAAAGACCATCAACGGCTCCTTGGCGAACAAGCTCTATAGCTTCTTTACCTTTGTCGATTTTATTATTAATTATAGCTTCAACTTTTAAGCCGTAATCATCTTCCTCCAAAGACTTAATCACCCCTATTGGCTGTTGCCAATCATGCTGCCAAAGAAATTTGATGCACGAATGATCTGCTGAAGCAAAAGCCCCTTTAGCAATCAGGTCATTATGCTGATCAGAAATATTATAAACACTAGCATAACCTGAAATGACTACACTATTATCTGTAACAGATTTTATGATTAAATTTTGAATCGCTTGATTTTGATATAAGCTTTTAGTACACATATTACCTCATAATTGCAATAATTATAGGTAATATATACTAAAAATCTCTAGCACTAAGTAGTTTAGGAAAAAAATATTGATTTTTATCAAATATTTTTAGGTTCTGTGAATAAAATTTTAATTGCCTAGATTTTGAGTATTTTTAAGTATACCATATACTAGATATGACTTTTAAACTCACCTTACGCATGGTATTTAAAAGTCATATAGAAAATAGCTTGGCGTCATTGCGAGAAGCTACTTTAGTAGCGACGAAGCAATCTAATGAATGTGGATTGCTTCGACCACGTAGTGGTCTCGCTAATAGCGTTTTGTACTTTTCCGGAATTTTTAAATTGTCATGGGGTTTATGCGTAAGGTGAGTTTTAAACCATCCTGATAAAAACCCCTAAATTTATTCTTCACAATTATTTACCTTCATCTATACTCTCATTTGTAGATATTCTAAGAGTAAATTATGTTACAAACTAGCAATAAAATTTTTTCTAATCTTAGTGGGCAGAAAAAATATGATATAATAAGTAGCAAGCAACGTGGAGATTGGGATAATACGAAAGATTTTATTATTAGAGGTAGAGAATGGATAATTGATGAAATAAAAAAATCAGGTTTGCGAGGACGGAGCGGTGCTGGATTTCCAACTGGTATTAAATGGTCGTTTATGCCTAAAGAACACCCGAAACCTAGCTATTTAGTGGTTAATGCTGATGAATCAGAGCCTGGTACATGCAAGGATCGTGATATTCTAAGACATGAGCCGCACAAATTGCTTGAAGGCTGTTTGCTTGCCAGTTTTGCTATTAACGCACATACTTGCTATATATATATTCGTGGTGAATTTTATAACGAAGCATCCAATGTGCAACGGGCTATAGATGAAGCTTATGATGCTGGTTTTATAGGTGATAATGCTTGTGGTACTGGGTATAAACTTGACATTCATTTGCATAGAGGGGCTGGGGCATATATTTGCGGTGAGGAAACAGCTCTGCTCGAAAGTTTAGAGGGGAATAAAGGATTTCCTAGACTGAAGCCACCATTTCCAGCTAATTTCGGCTTATATGGTTGTCCAACAACTATTAATAATGTTGAGTCAATTGCCGTTGTACCTACTATACTTAGACGTGGGGGGGATTGGTTTGCTTCAATCGGGAAGCCTAACAGTACCGGCACGAAAATTTTCTGTATTTCTGGTCACGTAAATAGACCATGTAATGTTGAAGAAGCTATGGGCATACCTTTAAAGGAATTGATAGAAAAATATGCTGGAGGTGTACGTGGTGGTTGGGATAATCTGAAAGCTATTATTCCAGGTGGTTCGTCAGTACCATTGTTACCAAAATCACTATGTGAAGATTTGGCAATGGATTTTGATAGTGTGAAATTAGCTGGCTCGGCTCTTGGGACTGGTGGAATTATTGTTATGGATAATTCTACGGATATTATTTACGCTATTGCCAGGCTTAGTAAATTCTACATGCATGAATCTTGTGGTCAGTGTAGCCCATGCAGAGAAGGTACAGGGTGGATGTGGCGAGTTATGATGAGATTAGTACGAGGTCAGGCAAAAATAGAAGAAATAGATCAATTGTTAGACGTGACTAAAATGATCGAGGGGCATACTATTTGCGGTCTTGGAGATGCCTCTGCTTGGCCTATTCAAGGTTTAATTCGTCATTTTCGTCACGAGATTGAAGAGAGGATTTATTCAAAAAACTGTGAAAGTTTTTAGATTTAGATGGGTTATATTCTAAAAAAAATAAGCAATACCGCAAAAATAATGAAAACAGCTATTAGTGGAGCAAAAAAATCTGTTATATTTATAGATATAACAGATTTTTGAATAGCTTGTTATATCGAATTCAGGTTAATATATTAGCTGATAAGAAAAACAATTTGAAAGAAGGGTAAAGGTTATGGGTAAGGATAAAGAGCAATCTCGGCTTAGAAAATTACGAGCAAAAATTCAAAAGGTAGTAAAGCCGGACGATTCTACTTTGGGAGAACTGCAAAAAGATATTTATAAGAAAGAGAAAGATATATTAAAATTACAACAAAAAACAACTACCTTAGAAAACGAAAATCAAATTGCAGAAAAAAGAAAAGAGATAGCACAATATCAAAATCTATTAAATGGTAGGTTAGGAGAATTATTGAAAAAAAATCAAGATTATTCTGAACTTATTAACCAAGGAAATCAGAATCATAAAGACAAAGCTGCTAAAAAGCAATTAGACTCATGGAACCAAGAGTTACAGAAAATTAAGAATGAATTAAGTAATCATAAAAAGTTGGTTGATAGATATAAGAAAAAAGAACAGAAACAAATTGAGAAATTAACGATTGAAGAGAAGAAAGCTGAAGAGAAAACGGAAAGTTCATATCAAGAAGAAAAGGATAAAGCTTTTAGAATAGCTAAGGATATCTTAAAGGATAGAGATGGTATGGAGAAAATCCTGACTCCTTTACTATCGTCAAAAAAGCAGGAGGACACTATTAGTGCAGGTCAAAAGCTTCAAGCTGCTATGAAAGGTATTGGGTTTGCAGCAAGTCATATATCTCAGGGTATTGCCATTGCTACCTCGGTATCATTTTACGCAGAAGAACTAGCCAAAATACAGAAAATATTCAATGGTGAAACGCCATATGATCCATCTCATCCTCCTTTCTTCATAAGATTATTAAAAGATCCTGACACTTCTCAATTTCTTACTGACAATACTGTAATTCTTAACGATTTAGTTCAGCATCTTGCCCCAATGCTAATTACTGTAATGCTAAAAGAGTTAGGAGAAATAAATAATATAAAAAAAGAATTTGATGATCACAAAAAGGATATAGATAGTCTGCCGACGTTGGAAAAAGAATTACAGATTCTAAAAGACAAGAAAGATGTATCTAAAATGCCCAAATTAGAAGAGAAAGTTAATTATCTAAAATCTCTACAAAAAAATTATGATCGAGCAATTTTATTCAACAACTTAAAAGAAGCTGCTCTTGATAAAGATTATATCAATAGTAAGTTACTGCCCATTGTCCAGGACATTACTATTTCGATGTTAGAAAAACCAGAAGATTTATTAAAAATAATTAACCTATCTGTAGATATGTTAATTATTAAAGATCCTGAAATCAAAAAAGACTATCAGAGTAAAATATTAGATACAATAGATATTAGTTCATTATTAAAAAGTGGTAAACTATCTAAATTTCTAATTGAGGAGAAAAAATATGTAGAAGCCGCAGCAGAAGTAATTATTTCATCAAATATGGCATTAGATAAAAGACTAGAAGATTCTGGTATAGGGAAAGAATTATTGCATGATGTAGTACCTATAGTTTCAGAATTTGCTGGTATAGCTTTGCAAGACCCTAAAAAGGTGGGTGCTTTATATGAAACATTAAAATCTGTTATATTAGATGATACTGATAGTAAAATACGAGAAGCTAACAGTTTGCAGGAAGTCGCAGCTTTAGATAAAGCAGGAGGCATTAAAAAACTTGCCGTAGTACAACAACTACCAAAGATTCTGCTACAAAATGAAATGCTAGAATTACTACACGATCAATTACCGGCAACTCTGACAAAACATAAAGGGGAAATTGCAAAAATTGCTTCTACAACTATACCAAAATTGCTAGAAATGCTAGATAATAATGCCCGCACTTTAGCGAAAGAATGTAATAAGACTTTCCAAGAAGAAGATGTACACAAAATAATAGTATCTCCAATTGTACCAATGCTTAACGGAGTGGATCACAAATTTTATGAGTCAATTATACCTATATCTATTGATTTACTAAAAAATACTATGACTGTTTTAAATGTGGAGGATATAAAAGAGATATATAGTGATATGCAAACCTTAGCTAAAACCGAGGATGTAGAACAGAAAGACCAAGCGACAGAGCGATTAAACAAGCATGTTATCACATTACTTAAAAACGAAGATTTACAACAAAATATTGCTGTAAATCTACCTCAAATCATTAAGGATAATGAAGCGGCACTAGCAGTAATAGCAAATAATATAGTCAGTAATAACCAGGATTTTAAGAAATATGATTTATCAGCAGAGTTAATAAATGCTACAACATCATTAGCAATTAAAGTAGTTGATACTGGTCTAAGTAGGGTGCCAACGCTTATGAAAATTAATGATAATTGGCAAGAATACCAAAGAGCCGATATAGACGCTAATGCAAAAGAGAAGGTTTTAACTAAAATAATCGATGATGTTGGAGAAATAGTCCAGAGCCTTTCTCCTATATTAGAACACTCTGTGCCAGAATATCTGCAAACAAATAAGGATAGTCTTTTGGCCTTGACAGAAAATATGATTAAGCAGGAAGAACTTAAGAGGCAATTAGATAGTGCAGGAGTTTCCTCTGAGCTAGCTTTCAGAATGGTCGATACTGCTATCAATATCACCCCACATCTCCTACCTATAATTACCAAATTTGCTAATGCATCTTTAAAGGATAAAGATGGAGTTATTGTTATTGCGAACAAACTTCAGGAGCTTCTCAATACATCCGAGCAAGAAAAAGACTCTAAAGGTAGAGAACTGGCAGATTCTGTTGTACAATTTATAGAAAGAAATTCAGCAGTAAAAGACGTTATCATAAAAGATATTCCAAAACTCCTTAATGAAAATTCTGCGATCCTGGGACCTATAGTAGATGAATTCCTGAATAGCACTTTCATAGGGAGAAATTTGAAAATCAAAGGTCAAGAAATTATTGAAAAAATTAGCGAAAAAGTGCCTGCATTAACAGAGATAGCGATGCAGTATAATAAGGGTAATTATCTATCCGTAATTACTGGTACATTTAAGTTATTATCATCTGATCCAGTAGCAAGAGGAATGGTAACAAAATTATTAGTTGAAGGAGTTAGATATAAGGTACAAACAAGCTTTACCTCTTACAAGAAACGTAGACAAAGGTGGCATGAATATGCAGGTGAAATTATAGATAAAGTGCGTAAGCGCATTCCTACCATCAATGGGCAGAAAGCAGATTTAGGAGAGTTACTACAACAACAAACCGATAACACGCATGTTGCTAATAAGTCAAAAACATTGGAATATTCTTTAATTAGCAGGGATTTTAGCGGTCTTATCTTTAATAATGAAACGAACATGCCTCTTGAGAATGTCAAAATTAATGGTTTTAATTTCAATGATGCGACGTTTATGGACAATTCTTTTCAAAATAGTGAAATTAGTAATTGTTCATTTAAGGGGACAGATTTCAAAGAGAAAATAAGTTTTACTGGAGCTACTATTGATGCAAAATCCTTAGAAACTCTTTTACCAGCAATTAAGCAATATAATAAAAACCATAAAAAACATCCTATTACTTTAGATAATGTACAACTCACCGGTGATATAAGTAAATTATCTTTCAAAGGTGTATCAGTGAACAATAGAGCAGATATAACAGTAGCTAAGTTGGCAATGGAAAGTAAGCTAAACCATACGGATCATGCAAAAAAAATAGGTAAAGATATAGCACATCATATGTCAAGAAGTGTGCAAGATGATAAAAATACTCCTCCAAACGTAGAAGCAATAAAAGAGAGTATATCGAAGCATATTAGCACAGACGTAGCTGGACAAACGAAGAGTCAGATGAAAAAAACAGACCCACACAACCCGAATTCTGGATTAACAAAGATAAGCAGGTAGGGGTATAATGGACTAATGGAATGTATCTACCCTATATACAAAATGAAGAACAGATACTAATCTTCTATAGGAAATGAATCCTAAACAACAATAAGGAGATTCATTCTATTACTCCATTTATAATACTAATCAGAAGAAAAAGTTAATGTTACAGTAGTGCCTATGCCTATTTTACTTTGTAAATCAAATTTACCTTTCATTAATTCAACCAACTTGCGAGTAAGTGGTAAACCAAGACCGGTTCCTTGGTATTTTCTGCCAACAGTACTATCAATCTGCCCAAAGGTTGACAGTACTTTGGGAATATCTCTCTCATCAATTCCTATACCAGTATCTATAACCTGTATATAAACTAGCCCTTTAGAGTCATCTTTCTCAGCATAAATTGTTATAGTACCTGATGCTTTGGTGAACTTTATAGAATTAGATAAAAGGTTAAAAAATACTTGTTTAAGTCTTTTGGGATCTGCTTTTATAACAATATGATCTTTTGGTAATTTTTCAATTAATTGCACTGATGCCTGATCAGCTCTTGGGTTCATTATCCTTACAGTAGAAGTAATTAATTTATTTAGGTCTAACTCGACAAAATCAACTAATAGCTTATCAGCCGATGCTTTTGATAAGTCTAATATATCAGTTATTATACTGAGCAAATGCTTGCCTGCGTCATTAATATCTTTTATATAATTACCATGCTCTTTATTGTAAGGCGTGGACATCATAATTTCTGAAAAACCTATAATAGCATTCAGAGGAGTACGCAGCTCATGGCTAACATTGGCAAAAAATTTAGTATGAGCAGAACTTTCATTTCTAACCTTAATTACCGCTTCCTCTAATGCTTTATTAGCATCAAATTGTTGGTCTATAATTTTCTGTGCATAATTTGTATTACTCGTAACTATAACTAAGAATATTACCAAAATAATAAAAAAGGTCAGTAATACTTTTTCTTCCAGCTCTATAACACTTGACCATAAACTAGTAATATTGGTATTAATCTCTAACACACCATCAACAGGATAGTCAGATAGGTCGCTGTTTATTATTGGAATGTAACTTGTTATACAAGATGCCTTCTCTACTTTCCCTGACATATGGAATATGGCTTTAGGAATTAATGCATGAGTTGTTACCCCTTTAAAGGCTTTGTTAAAGGCTTGTTCTACAACCAGTTCTTTTAGAAAATATTTATCAATTCTGCTAAGAATTTTTTGATACAGATTATCTTCAGGAGAGTTTTCTTGACTTGTTACTTGAATTGGAGAGCTGGTTATAATTTTATGACCTTGTAGATCATATAAAGAAATATAGGCATTGAGATTAACAAAAATATCAACTGAAGTAGTTGCGAACCTAATGAAATCCGCATCTCGCAATAAATTTATATAACCAAATTCATGTAACTTATTTACAACAATTTTATTCCTATTCCAAACATTTTTTGTATAAACATCAGCTATTTTAATATTTGCTTCTCCAACTTGCTTTAAAATCATTTCTTCAATAATGAAGTAACGATAGTAAATCATGTTGACAATGATATTTATAAATAACCCAAAGAATGCCAGTCTAACAATATACTTATTTTGAATCATTAGATTTGCACATATTATTTAGAGTATAGCAGATTATTCACTAGCACTAAGTTTTTTCTTTGTAGATGATTCCTTAGGCAATTTTTTATCGTTCACTGATTTCAGCTGATCAAAAATACTTAAAGCTTGAGTTATAAAGCTTCCTGGTTCAGAAAGATTTGCCGGTAGAATTACGGTATTACTATCCTTGGCTAACTCACCAAAAGCAGATATATATTGTTCAGCAATTTTTAAAGATACTGCATCGTTTCCTCCAGATTTCTGAATAGAGGCTGCTATAAGCTCAATACTTTTAGCAGTAGCCATGGCTACTAATCCTATTGCTTCAGCTTCACCCTTAGCCCTATTTACTTGATCAATATAGGAAGCTTCAGAATTTAATACAACTTGAGCCTTCTCGCCTTCCGCATGGTTTATTTTTGCTTGTCTATTGCCTTCTGAGTCTAAAATTTGAGCTCGTTTTTGACGTTCTGCTGCAACTTGTAACTCCATCGCTTTAAGTATTGTTTGTGGTGGCTGAATGTCTTTAATTTCATAACGCATACATTGTATCCCCCAATTGACTGCCGCTTGGTTAATAGCAGAAACAATAGCGATATTCAAGGTTTCTCGTTCTTCAAAAGTTCTGTCTAATGGTAACTTACCTATTTCTGAACGCATGGTGGTTTGTGCAAGCTGGGTGATAGCATAATATGGACTATTAACCCCATAAGATGCAGCAACTGGATCGACAATTTTTACATATAACACACCATCTATTAGTAACGTAACATTATCATTGGAAATGGCTGTTTGAGCAGTCACATCAATCGCTTCTTCCTTTAAAGTATGTTTGTAGGCTACTTTCTGAATCACTGGTATCAAAATACTCAAGCCAGGCTGCAAGATGCTATCAAATTTCCCAAATTTTTCAACAATCCATGCTTGTTGTTGTGGTACAACCTTAACCATCTGTATAATAATAAGGATCGCCACGATACTACAAACTAATAATATATATTCCATATTTTCTCCTTTTTAAATCTATAACTAACCCGATTAGTATTTACCCATACAAACCGTCATTGCGAGGAAGCCCGTAGGTCAACGAAGCAATCCAGGAAAGTGAATAGAAATGGATTGCTTCGACTACTACGTAGTCTCGCAATGACGTTTAAGATGCATACACGTCATTGCGAACGAACGTATGTGAGTGTGGCAATCCATTATTCTTGGATTGCTTCGTAGACCTACGGGCTTCCTCGCAATGACGGCTGAAGCTTACGCAGTCCTCACGTGACGTCAGTTCACATGGCTAAAACCTTGTTTGGGTAGCTGTAGCTATAATAATTTCACTATGCTACCGTCATTAATCTTAGTAATTCCTTCCACTACTACCATATCTCCCTCTTTGATTTCGTCTGAAATAATCTCTGTTAGACCATTTAGACTAGTACCTAGCTTAACATAAAGTTGCTGCACTTTGTTATCATTAAGTTTATATACAAAATACTGACCTTTACTATTACTCTGCACTGATTGACTAGCTACTGCTAAATTCCGATGTTTGTTAAGAATTAAATCTATAGGTACATAGCTTCTATGTATCATATTACTATTAGAATCAACAATAACTTTAGCACTTATAGTACCATTATCTGAAACATATTGTGAGATTTCAGCAATTTTTCCATTAATCTTATCACCATTATTATCGGTTATCACTAAATCAGTAGATACTGACACCTGATTATAAAGCCCCTCAGGTAACTCCATTAGAATATTTTTAGTGGTAGAATTTTGAGCAATAATGCTAAAAAGATAATTTTTTTGTTCTACCTTATCCCCTTTTTTTAGCTTTATTATACCAATATTTCCATCAAATGGTGCTACGATAACCATATCGTTGTAACTATTCATTGCTTTGGAAAAAGCAAGCTTAGCTGTTTCTAAATCACTATTTGATTTTTCTAGTACATCACTACTAATATATTTTTTGGCAAATAATGCCTTATCACGTTCATAAGCAGTCATCGCAGTTTTTAAAGAGATTTCTGCTTGTGACTTAATTGACATAGCCAAATCTTGGTCAATAATAAGCAGGACATCCCCTTTGTCAACCTTGCCCCCTTGAGAAGTAGATACTACATCAACCGTACCAGAAACATTTGCATAATAATCCCGACTCGTATCATTTTTACATTGTCCGACAACGCTGAAAACATTATGCAAATCAGCCATTTGTACTTTACTGGCTTTTACCGTAATGCCCTCTTGTTTTTCAGCGATAGCACAGCAAGAAATAATGCATATACTTACAAAAACAATTAATTTATTCAACATTTCAAATACCATATTAAAGTTTTAAATCTGTTAGCCAACGATGTTCTTTCTCTAAAATCTCAAAACGAATTTTTTCACTTTTTTTATCAAGCTCTGGCTCCGGCACTAGTGAAGCTCCATTAAATTCAAAACCATGATAGTTAATCTGTAATTTAGCACATATTTTTTCCACTGACTCAATATTTTCTAAAACATCATCAACGAATATTATGGTTTTAGGGTAGTAACTTTTCTTGTGTAAAATATTCTCTAATACTATCCCTTTATCAATATCGGCAGTAAGAATCACCCCTTCTTCCATCATCGGCATACCATTCTCACTATGTAATTCATCAATTAATATTTCCTCTTTTATTGGAGTAGATTTCATAAAATCTATATTTATTCCTTTAAGCTCTTTTAAACGCCAATTGGTAAAATCTTCAATAACCCCGAATCTACCTGTATATAGCTTGGTTAAAGCAACAGTTGGAATTTGCCTCTCCCATAATTTACTCAATATATCATTTATATTGGGGTTCACTAAGCGAATAGTACGATTTTTTAGAATAATACTAAAAAAAAGTTGCCTTTCTTTTCTAGTAAAGCGTTTTTTGCTTTCAACACACCATTCAAGTCTATAAGGATGAGTTAAGCGATATTCATCTTGAGCCATGATCAGTACGTCATCCACATCAAAAAGTACCAAACTATCTTGATCTAGCTTATCTATCATTTCTGAAATTTTTAAAAAATCAGAAATTTTAGTTGTTTTAGTAAATTTATGGTTATTCATTAGTTTTTATATTTTATTATTTCTTCCAAAGAATTAGCAATTATAGCCAAATCTGATTCTCTTGAGAGATTGTGATGCCCATCTTTTATTAATTTCATTACTACTATATCACTAGTAATTTTTTCTACCAACTTACTTGAGATGGTATAAGGCACATCAGTATCTAGTATCCCATGAATTAAATGAACAGGTTTCTTAAGATTAATACTATTTGAGTTTAGTAACAAGTGATTTTTAGCTTCAAATATTAATTGATAACTTATTGGGTATTTACCATTACAATCACGCCCATTAAACTCAAGCCATTTTTGTTGTTGCATTTGTATTTTTTGAATTTCAGTTAAATTATTCCAAATAGTTTCTGTAAAATCTAGTGCTGGAGCAAGAGCAATAAGACCACAAATTTTACTAGGAAACTTTATAGCAGCAAGAATGGCAAGCCAGGCACCCATGCTGGAACCTATTATAATAGTTGGTTGTATGATAAGTTTATTTAACACCAGCTCAACCCCCGTAAGCCAAGAGCCAATAGTTTCATCTAGAAAATTACCTGACGACTTTCCATGACCAAAATTATCAAATGTGATAAAATTATAATCATGTTTTTTACAGTAATTTTCAAGAAATACAGCCTTTGTACCATTCATATTTGACATCAAGCCATGTAAGAACATTACGTGAGGCATATTTTTTTTGTTGCTTTTATAATGATTATAAGTGATAAATTTTTTCTTTTCTGTATTATATATTTTTTCCATTTAAATTATTTAATTAATGATTTCATCAGATTCACCCAAACGATACCATAAACCAACCATTTTGCAAGTAGTTCCAGCTTTATTCTCTGGTGGAGTAGAGAGAGGGACAGTTGAAGTGGCAAAAATGTTAAAAAAAGCTGATTATAATGTTATTGTAGTCTCATCTGGTGGTTCGTTAGTTGAAGAGTTAGCAGTTGCAGATATACCACATATTTCTATGAATAGTGCTACTAAGAATCCCTTTTCAATATGGAAAAATGCAAGGATTTTATCAGAAATAATTAAGGAATATGGCGTAGATATAGTACATGCAAGATCAAGAGCTCCAGCTTGGAGCTGTTATATGGCAGCAAAGGCTACTAATACTAAATTTTTAACAACGTTTCATGGCATTTACAACATCTCGAATTTGTTCAAACATTTCTATAATAGTGTGATGATTAAAGGCGAGAAAGTCATAGCTGTGTCTAATTTTGTAAAGCAGCATATATTAACTAATTATAAAATTCTAGAAAATCAAATTACTGTAATACGTCGAGGAGTAGATTATCGTTATTTTGATCCCAAAAATGTCACAGAAGAAAAATTAATAAAATATAAAAAGAAATATGGTATATCTGACAGCACTCCTATAATATTGTTACCATCAAGATTTTCTAGTTGGAAGGGACACATTAGTCTTGTTGAAGCACTTGGCAAATTAAAACATCTAGATTTTTACTGTCTCATGGTTGGGGATTTATCTAAACACCCAAATTTTACAGATCGAGTAAAATCTCTTATAAACGTATTGAAACTACAAAGTAAAATTCAAATTTTTGGTAATGAAATTGATATGCTCAGTCTTTATGGTGTTTCAGATATAGTATTATCTACTTCAATTGAGCCAGAAGCATTTGGTCGTACTATAACTGAAGGACAATCAATGGAAAAGCTAGTAATTGCTACAAATATTGGTGGAGCTATTGAAACAATATCAGATACAAAAACTGGATTTCATGTTAAACCAAACGATCCTATCGATTTGGCAGAAAAAATTGAACATTGCTTATCTATACTCAAAACCAATGAAGGTAAAAAAATACAACAAGCAGCAAGAAAAGCAGTAATCGATAATTCCTCCCTTGACTTAATGCTCAGTAAAACCTTAAATTTATATAAGGAAATGCTCAAAAAAACATAATATTTTCACAGAACCTAGATTCTTATATCTTGAAAATCTGATATAAAAGCCTAATCTATTTTTTTTTCCCATAAATTCATATTATGTTGTTTGCAATACTCGAACATAGATACAGTATTAGTGTGATTTACTCCAAACTCTTTTACTTGCTGTTTACCAAAAAACTTATAACTATGTAAGTCTCTTGCTTTACAGGCAGCTTTAGCTCCTTGACTATACAACTCACTAACTTGTGCCACATTTTTACGATTATCTCTATATAAATAATAATATATGGTATAAGCTTTATTATAGGATTTTATTGCTTCTTTTATGTTATCTTGAGCAAACAAAACATCACCTTGTACTACATAACTCGCTGCTAAGTTTATATCTTCGGAATAATCTGCACCTTTAGGATTCCTATGCTCATCGGCTAAAAATATGGTGATAGCCCTATTAACATACTCTAAGGCATGGTCTAACTTACCAAGCCCTAACTCACTTCTTGCCATTTGGGCAAAAATGCGACCAAATATTTCATGCTCTTCTTTTTTAGAGGATTTATGCATATCATATAATTGCTCGACTACAGCATGTGCTTCTTGGTATTTTTTAAGATAATTTAATATTTCTGCTTTAAGCATATAACGACTTGTAAGAAAAAAATCATCCGGTTTTAATCCCTGTTTTATACTTTCTGCTATGTCTTGATTAATTTGATCCAATGCCTTAGGATATTTTCCTTGTATAAAAAATAACTGTGATTTAACACAATATAGAAACCCTATATCACTGTTATCTACCAAGTTACTAGTAAACATTTGCTTCATAATTTGTATATTTTTTTTTGCTTCTTGAATTTGACCTAATGCAATATTAGATGTTGCCAACGCATAAAATACGTTACACTTAAAAGTTTCGTAATCTTTTACTTTGTCAAAAGCTTCTTTTGCTCTAATGTAATATTCAATTGCCACTTGATTGTTAGAACAGTTCTTATAATACCTTCCTATAAACTTTATATATCTTGCATATATATGTTTTTCATCATTATTCATTAACCATAATTTAAATTGCCCTTCTTGATCATTTTTATTAAACCAATCAACTAATTTCTTTGCATTATAGTTATCCCAAGAATTAAGATATTGTAGTATTACATATAACTTTAATCCCAGAATCTTATATATATTAACTTTATATTTTTCCGAGTTTTTTAAAATTATTTCAAGATTTTCAGACATAGTCTTAGCAGTTCTAAAAATACGACCTTTTATTCCACTTTTTGGGGTAGCATCAATTAATTTAACAACAATATCCTCTAAGTAAGGTTTATTAATTTTTACTCCATTCATTTCTATTATTTTCTGAACAATAACATCATGCATTTCAAAGACAGGGTTAGTGTCATGCGAGTCAATGTTAGATATTAAAGCAAATTTAGATAATTGATAGAGATCATCATCAAGAGTATTTTGATTATCCGTAATAATTTTTAAAAGTTCTTTCGAGAAACCTTGATTATTTATTAAGGCTATTTTATTTAAAAGTTTCTTAGCACTTGGCTTTAACTCATTGATAACTAATGTAATGTTTAATTGAATTTTATCTGTTGATTGCTGGATTTTATCCTTATATTCTTTTCTATCTAAATCTTTTACATTATTTAATAATTGTGCACCTTGTACTATCAGGATAGGATAACCAGCAAACTTTTCGCTCAAGAATTCTGCTAATTTAGCGTCATTATTTTCTATAATATTATTAGCCAGAGTAATCGCATTACTTTTTTCAAAGGCAGTCATTTTGACTATATTAGGTAATATTTCGCTATCTTGGGAGCAGAATATAACGCGCCCATTATGTTCCCAATCAACGAACTCTTGAACTTTTTTATTTTCACTTATCTTCAGATTATCGAATATCAGCAACCATTTATCTTGATTCGATAAATAGCTCATTAGTTCTTTTCGTACCAATCTCATATCTTCTGATATTAGATTAGATTTAGCGGTGCTATTAATAGCTTTTGCTAGCTTTAGCAACTCTTGATTAATATCTAAATTACAATCAATAAACCAAATAAGTTTATAATTATTTTGATTCTCATAACAATACATTCTAGTAAGCTGTGTTTTCCCCATGCCACTAGTGCCTACTATGCTTATTTGTCTGTATTTAGTTAAGTTATTCTTGAGTAGATTTAGTTGTTTGACATGGTTGACAAAATAAGTAACTGGTGTAACAAAATTAGATATTTGTTGTTGAGCAAATGAATTATGCGGCATTATCAATAATATTATTAATGTTAAATATTTATCCATTTTTGCTCCTAATAAACGGTTTCAGGAAAGTTACATTACTCTTTCTGTTTAATTCTAGTTTTATCTACTAATACGAATTTAAGACATTTTTTTAGCAGTTAGTACACTATTCTGTTTTATTAAAATATCAATTTGCTAAGCTATAGATTCTATTTATTCAAATATGACTTTTGATAGTTATCTTTAAAACGGAAAGTTATGGTTTGAATAAATTGCCTAGACCGCTACGCATTAGGCTTTTGGGATTCATATTGCTTGCCTTTTTCATAAAACCACTTATTTGCTTAAATTGTTTCAATAGATTATTGACTTTCTGAACTGATGTTCCCGAGCCTTCAGCAATACGCTTTCGACGTGAAGCATTTAGCAAATCTGGTTTTTTTCGTTCTTTTTTGGTCATTGACAAAATTATTGCTTCTTGGTGGTCTATTAATTTACCGCTTAATTTCGATTGATCAACTTTATCGATAATTTTATTAATGCCAGGTAACATATTTATCATACTAGCAAATCCACCTAATTTTTTTATACTCCTCATTTGCGTTAGGTAATCTTCCAAGTCAAATTTACCTTTTTTTAGTCTAGCAGCTGCTTTTTCCGCCTCTTCCTGATCTATTAGGCTACTTGCTTTTTCAACAAAGGAAATAATATCTCCCATATCTAATATTCTCGAGGCGATACGTTCTGGATCAAATAACTCTAAATCTGCCAATTTTTCACCAGTACTTAGGAACTTAATAGGCTTATTGGTAACATGCTTAATACTCAAAGCCGCTCCACCTTTAGCATCACCATCAATACGAGATAAAATCACCCCGGTAATTCCTAGTTGTTGGTCAAAATTGCTAGCTATAAGTACTGAATCTTGCCCTGTCATTGCATCAACCACCAGAATTATTTCCTTTGGCTCTACTAAATTTTTTATATTTACCGCTTCTTGCATCATTTGATCATCGATTTGCAACCTACCTGCCGTATCATAAATAACGACATCATAGGCGGCTAATTTTGATTCGTGCAAGGCTCTTTTAGTAATATCGACAGGAGTATGGTTGGGGATAATAGTTAAACTATCTACCTCTATCGATTTACCAAGGATAGTTAATTGCTCCTGAGCAGCAGGACGATAAGTATCAAGAGAAACTAAAAGTACCTTTTTATTTTGCTTTTTTAACCTAAGTGCTAATTTGGCACTAGCGGTAGTCTTACCACTACCTTGCAGCCCAACCATTAAAATATTTACTGGAGGGGCAGATTTAAGTTGTAATACACTCTCCTCTGGAGAAGAGGATAATATATTAATTAACTCATTATGGATAATTTTTACTATCATCTGCCCTGGAGAGACTGATTTTATCACCTCCTGCCCCATAGCTTTTAACTTTACTTCAGCAATAAAGTCCTTAACTACCGGTAGTGCCACATCTGCCTCAAGAAGGGCAATCCTAATATCACGCATAGTATCGTTTATTTGAGCTTCCGATAAAGTGCCGCTTCTTTTGATACGATCAAAGATTTTAGTCAGATTTTGAGTTAATGTTTGGAACATAAAAATGCAAATTTAATAAGTTATTTAATTTTATTATTCTAGCATATTTACTAAGAAGCACTAAGCATATTAGCAAAAAAATAACTAATTAATTCACCTTAAGCATAAAAAATAGCCTGGCATCTATTAGAATGAATGTGGATTACCGCGACCTACTTGCGTGGTTCTCGCAATAATAGACCTCTTCGGAAACTCTACTTCTGCTGGTAATTTGTGCGTCGAGCCGGTACTCAAATCCTCATAGTAGAACATTCTCAATATACCCGACAATAGCTATTCTACAGAATCAGGGTTTGTTGACGACAGCTCTAATCCGCCCATAACATCTATAGTATCTTCTACGAGACTATGACTATTACTACTTTCGTTAGTGTTATCTTCAACTACTTCTTGTTCAACTAGAGAAGACTCCTCAGAAGAATTATAATGCTTAGCTAATAATTCTAGACTATCTCCTGTCTCTTTATGATGCCATACAATATCTAAATCTTGATAAATGCTTTTAGCTACTTCTCTTAACTCTTCCCTATCTAAAGTATGTTCTTCAAAAGAAAGTGTATAGGTTATTTTTGGTGTCTTTTCTAGTAATGCAATTCGTTCACTAATATACTTATGCTGTAACTCATTAGTATCCCCTATAATATGTATCTTATAGCCCTCATGCTCTAACTGAAACTGATACAACTTACTCAATTTTTCTGAATTTACCGTACACATAGCATTCCAACAATCATCAAAAGCATTATCTGCTAATTGGATACCACCCTTATTTTTTATAAGTTCATTTAATTTAGTACGAAATTCAATAGTATCAATACCACCAGATTTGTATTGTGAAATTAATCCTCCTTTTTCTTCTTCTTTTGATGCTATACCCGCTATATCTCCTTCTGATAATCCAGTTGCTGTAGCAAATGCCTTTATTGTACGCATCCTATCTGTATCAATTAGTTGAGAATATCTAAAAATATGTATTGTCATAATATCCCTTATGTTTAATTAGTTAATTAGTTAAGATTTACTGACTCGTTGATAAGGTTCATTGCTCTTCCCTATACATCGTTTTACAGCACGACTTTTTCAGGCTACCATGATACCACAAAACTATAATTAATTCTAGACTATCTTATGAATTTATGCTACAATTTAAGACTCAGTATAATTATTATGTTGTTAACACTCAAAATTATAAAGGAGTTATTATGTTAAAAGACTTAAGATTATCGTTAGAACGACAATTACCGGCAATTTCCAAAAATTTAAATTTTTCTTATCCGACATCCTCATTTTATCATACCACCATGTTTTGGTGTCTTAGCCATTAATCCATATTTTTCTACTTTTTAAAATTTTTATTACTATTTGCTTTTAGCAAGCATTTGTTTGTTTTTTTTAATTGTTTTACCCTCTCGTCATTGCGGAAGTTTAACCATCCAACGTCATTGCGAGGAGCTACTTAGTAGCGACGAACCAATCCATATAACAAGCTTCATGGATTGCCATGCTCACGTATGTTCGCTCGCAATGACGCCAAGGTATTGCCTACGCGTGGTCTCCGCTAATAGACACTTGGGGAAGATTGTAATCCTCATTTAAAAATAATAAATCTTAACTGTTCTGCTAAGAGTGACTTTTTTAAACTTAATATATCAGATTAAATCATTAACAATTGGTTTGATATAAAAATACATTGAGGTTCACGATGAGTAATTGTGTTGATTTACTAGATATAGATAATCTAGATATTGATAATATTAAAGAAACTAAAATATTTCCTAAACACCTAAAACTTCTATTTTTCGTTGAAATGTGGGAGCGTTTTAGCTATTATGGAATGAGAGCTTTGCTGGTGCTATTTCTTACATCACATTTAGGATTTAGTGATGCTAATGCTTATGCCACCTATTCTTTATTTGCCGCTATTGGCTATGCCGGTCCGGTACTCGGAGGCTTTTTAGCTGATAAATTAATGGGATTTCGTAATATGGTACTAATTGGCGGTATAATTATAACAATTGGTCATATTTGTATGACCTTAGTAGGATCAGAAACAAATTTTGTATATTTAGGCTTATCACTATTAGCATTAGGAACAGGTTTATTTAAAGGTAATATTACAAATTTGCTAAGTTGCTGTTATAAAGAAAATGATCCAGATAGAGAAAGAGGTTTTACCTTATTCTATGTTGGGGTAAATTTAGGATCATTCTTAGCTTCTATTTCCTGTGGTTATGTGGCAAGTACTATTGGTTGGGACTACGGATTTGGTTTAGCTGGTCTAGGTATGTTAATTGGACTTATTATATTTGTTAAATTTCAGAATTTACTAGGTAATAATGGTCTATCACCTTACCCACATCTCATGAAAAAAAGATTTTTCTTGAGGTTGAATCCTTTTACTATAATAATAGTAAGCACTATATTTCTAGCATTTCTTGTGTCTGAAATGTTAATATTTGCTGAATTTTTTGCTAACATGCTTAGCATTATAGGTTTAGGGGTATTTGGGATATTTGGCTATATTATATTTAAGTCTCCAACAATTCAAAGACAAAATCTAATTGCCTTATCGATGATGATCTTTTTATTAATGTGCTTTTTTGCGTTGGAAATGCAACTTGGGTCTCTTATTAACCTATTTACCGAAAGAAATGTGGTCAAGGAAGTATTTGGTACAATAGTTCCTGCCTCAGTATCACAAGCAATAAATCCTTTCTCTATAATAATATTTGGTTCTTTATTAGGCACTTACATGAAGTTTAATAAGAAATATGCAACTTTAATGTTAATTTTAGGTCTTTTGACCTTAGTTGTGTGTTTCTTTATTCTTTATATCGGTTGCGTAAATGCTGATAGTAATGGTAAAGTAGGATATTTATATTTAGTAATTGCTATTTCTTTTATGAGTTTAGGAGAGCTTTGCATAGCACCATTAGTACAGTCTCAAACGACTTTACTTGCTCCAAAACACTTACGTGGATTTATAATGGGTATATTAATGCTATCACTAGCATTTTCAAATTTACTAGGCACTGTAATAGCAAAATTTATGTCGGTACCTTCTATTGGAGGAGAAGTAGATTTTATGGAGTCACTATCTATATATAAAGAAGGTTTTTTATATATAGCCTTCTTTAATTTAGGCATAGTTGTTATATTCACCATATTTTGCTCTATTTTCTTACATAGAGTTTTAACTAGACAAAGTTATAGCTAACCCGCCGTCATTGCGGGGAACTACTTTACTAGTAACGCGGCAATCTATAAGAATATGGATTGCCACGACCTACTTGCGTGGTCTCGCAATGACGTGTTTTAAATTTACCTACAGTGTAATTGCAAGGAGGCATAGCCGACGAAGCAATCCATTTTTTCTGCAATTTTTAAATTGCCACGAGGCTTATGCATAAAGACGAATTAATTAGTACCAGTTGCCTTTATATCATCATCTTCACTGAGAAATTTTTTCTGCATCTCTGACTTGCCAAGTGGCTTGTTAGTTTTATTATTCTTGCTGGCTTCGACTTCCTTAATTTTTTTACTACTACCTGTTTTAGCTTTATTTGGTAAAACTTTATCAACAGTTTGTTGGTTAGTAGTTTGTCGTGCAGGGCATTTATATTTTTCTAAATCTTTTTTAGTTTCACGTAACATAGCTTTAATCTGCTCTAGCTCTTTGTGCAAATCACTGTTTGCCTTATTGTTTTTATCACTATTTTGTCTCTTCAGCTTATCATTTGCCGAATTCAATGAAGGATATTCTTTTTCTTGATTTTGCTTGCGTTTTTCATTACGTTCCGCATCTTGTTTTACCATCTTAAGATACATTTGACGATTTCTTAAAGTTGGATTGATTGTTTCGATATCATACTCACTAAGCAAATCGCCCTCCTCATCATCAAAATTTTCTTCCATAACGTTTCTCTTTGCCGTCGCTATATATTTTTTATTATAAAGCGGCGGACGTTTACCACCAGCAAAGCCTTTTCTATCTATAATTTTATTATTAGCAGATCTTTTGAAATACCCTCTAAAACCATCAGTACAACCTGAAAGTAAGGATAATCCCAAAAATGTAATAATAATTCTTTTAAACATAAACTAATCCGATAATTTTATAGTAACATAATTAATGACATAAAATCACCAAAGTTGCAAGAATCAATTAACCAGGAAGTAGTTGTAGGGAAAAAACAAGCTGATTGACCAAAATTTATCTTGTACTTTTTAATAAATATTATATAAAGCCTATTCATAAGTAAATAAAGGACTTTATGTATGCCAGAATCTACTAAAGATCACTTAGTTATTACCGAAAACAGAACCTTTTTTTGCAATAAAATGCCATATATTAGCAGACCTGAACGCTATTACTTCAAAGTACTCAAAAATATAACGCTAACTGTAAAATATCCAATTGATATAAAAGTTGTCGTGCATCCCACAGGTACAGTTAAGTTACCTTTAGAGAAAAATTATTGTAGCTTTCAAAATCAAAGTACCCGTCAGTCTGTAGATATATTAAATAAAGATTCTATTACCTCACTTCTACTCCCTATAGACACTAAAATCAGCTTTACTAAAAACAATATTAGCTATCATTTTGAAAACACAACTTCAAAAGAACTAGTCGTAGTGAATCTAAATTTAATTATCAATATTTACGAATACCTAACTGGCAAATTACCAGGCACTCCTTCCATTTTTGAAATTAATAAAATAACTAAAATGGCACTTGAGTCTCATGATATAAGGTATCTAATATTTTATAAGATGAATCAAGAATTAATAGCTTTATTTGCTAAACAAAATAATGGGAATTTAGATTGCCAAAAAATAGATGCATTTATACAAGAGCATTTTTTAGAATTACCTGATATTATTCTTACAATATTACATGATTATCTTGGTTCAAAAAATCCCTATTACTTAAGTTCTCTCCCTCCAAAAATATTAAATGAAGATTTTTTGTACTTAAAGTCCTCCGATGTAAACTTTAGTAAGCATGTTGATATTAATGATAATCACACCATCCCCCCTCTAGGAACCGTAGAAATTCCTGGAGAAACACAATAAAATCCCGCTAGAAGGCAACTTCCTAGACGTCTTCTCCTCCCGCTAATAAGACGATTAGCTTGCGTTTTTCCTTAAGTTGACTATCAACCCAAAGAAATCAGTTTACTATTTGTTCTACTGTATCAGCTAAAACCATACTACCGTCATTTTTCCTTTTTAATAATTCACAAGATGCCCGCTCCAGTATATCACGATTTTTTATTAGCACTAAGAGTTTATCGGCTAATTTTTCTGCAGTAATTTTATTTTGTTCAAAACACCACCCTGCCCCACTATCTTCCAGAGCCTTAGCATTATAGAATTGATGGTTTTCAGTAGCAAAAGGTAGCGGAATAAAAATTGCCGGCAAGCCAATATAGCTAAGCTCAGAAATAGTTGATGCCCCAGCCCTTGATATTACTAGTTCTTGATTGGCATATTGCTGATCCATATCATAAAAAAAATCGGCTACTTTATGTGGGATGTTTAACGCACTATAAATTTTAGCAATATTGTCTAAATCTTCTGGAGGAGCTTGTTGGGTAATATGTAGTTTAATATCAGGATTTGATTGCACTAATATCTTAATCGCTTCCGGTATTAAAGTAGAAAAAACCTTTGCTCCCTGACTTCCACCAAAAATCAATATTCGAAAAATATCATTGCTAAAATTATCCTTAACTTTCAGCTTTTTAACATTATCCCGTACTATATTTCCTATAACTAATTTCTTATTATAGTCAACAATATTATAATTTTTAGTTTCCTCATAGGTAAGAGCAACTCTTCTGGCCCATTTTAAGAATAATCTATTGACCTTACCAATAAAGCAGTTTTGTTCATAAATTACAATAGGGATACGTAACAATACAGCTGCTATCAAAGGAGGGGCTGTTGGATAGCCACCAAACCCAATTATAACATAAGGTTTGACCTGCACTAATAGCAATAACATCTTAAAAGTCACAAATAATAAACAAATCAATAATTTAAACTTATTAAACAACCCTTTAGCTGGTAATCTAAAATTTATTATATGTGGAATGAGCGGTAAATCTTCAGTTAAATATTTTTGACATCTAACATCCGTAATAAGATGTAATTTATACCCGCGTTTCACCAATTCTTCAGCCAAAGCAATAGCGGGAAATAGATGACCTGCCGTACCACCACCAACAACAATTATATTCTTCATAGGTCAATATCTTGGATTTTATAGTTAGTAAGGGATGTTTTATGTTTGGTAAAACCAAGCACCATCCCTGTAGCAATAGCTATGGCAAAAGTTGAAGAACCACCATAGCTAATAAACGGTAAGGTCATCCCTTTGGTTGGTAATAAATTCAAGGTAACACCTATATTAATTAAAGCTTGTAAACCTATCTGTGCAACAATACCACTTGCTGCCAATTGAATAAATTTATCATCTTCATTAATCAGTTTTAGTAAACTACGAATCACTATAAAAGCAAATATCCCTACAATTATCAAGCAGATAATTGCTCCAAATTCTTCACCAGCAACGGCAAAAATAAAATCAGTATGAGAATCCGGCAATACTTGTTTTACTGCTCCCTCACCAGGACCACAACCATACAAACCACCATGCTCAAATGCTCTGATTGACTTACTAACTTGATAATTACTAATACTCTCCGGATCAAAAAAACTATTAATCCTTTGTGCTACATGAGGCAGCCAAAAATAAGCTGCTGTAACGCCAAATAGTAGCATAAAAGCAGCAAGCACAATCCAAAATATCGGCATACCAGCAATAAAAAGTTGAATACCAAAAACTGCAGTAACCATCACTAACATACCAAAATCTGGCTGGATAATTAATAATAAAGCAATGATACTATACAAAGCTATACAGATAGAAAAACTTGGAAATTCCCCTTCAAATTTCAGTGACAATATCCAACCAGCCACTACCGCAAAAAATGGTTTTATAAATTCTGAAGGCTGCATAGAAAAACCTAGAATATTAATCCAACGAATAGCCCCCTTAACTTCATAACCATAGAATTTAACTAAAATTAATAACAATATGCTGACAATAAATCCTAAAATTGACAATCTCTTTAACCATTTTTTGGAAAAAAAGGAAAAAAGAATAATCAATAGCGATGCACTAGCAAGATAAAATAATTGTCTAGAGGCAAAATAATGCTCATTGAGTCCTATTCTATTTGCTATTACTGGTCCGGCTGTAGTAACCAACATCATACTAAAAACAAACAGGATTACTAAAGCAATAATCATTTGCTGGTCGATACTACGCCACCACCATTTTAGGTAATTGTTAGATAATTCATTATTATGATTATCTTTGATCATGGTTAGCTATAATATTATATAATTCTATAAATAGATTTCCGCGTTCTTCAAAATTTTTAAATTGATCATAAGAGGCACAAGCCGGAGCTAATAAAATATTTTTGAGATAGCTTGTATCCTCCATTGCATCACTAACGGCAGCATTAAAAGCCTCCTGCAAATCTTGACAAATTTGGAAATCTACCCTGCCCTTAAGTGACGATGTAAAAAGCTCTTTATCTTGACCAAAAAGATAAGCCTTACGAATTTTATCAAACCATGGTTCTAAATTTGTTATTCCCCCTTCTTTTGCCACCCCTCCAGCTAACCAATATATATTATCAAGTGCTGTAATGGATTTAGAAGCAGCAATGCCATTGGTAGCTTTGCTATCGTTATAAAATTTTATCATATTCGAATGATCTGAGTATATTGTACCAACATATTGCATTCTGTGTGGTAACCCCTTAAATAACTCGATAGCAGCAATTATTTGTTCTGGTCTTACCCCTATAATCCGACAAGCCGCATAACTGACAGCAGCATTTTCTTGATTATGTATGCCTTGTAAAGAGCTATTATTTGGCAGATTAATAGTAATCGGTTCAAAAATATTATCATAAACAACATTATTATAAATTGACACTCCTTTATCAAGAATTTTACCAACAGAGATTGGTATTAAATTTGTGGTATTCTCCTTTTGTAACTCTAAGAAAATATTGTTGGTAATTTCATTATCAACACTAATTATGGCAAATGAATCTTTATCCATTCGATCAAAGATTTTCTTTTTAGCGACAATATAGCCTTGCATATTATTATGCCGATCTAAATGATCCTCGGTAATATTAAGTAGCACAGCAATTTTAGCTTTAAAACTGCTTAATAAATCTAACTGAAAGGAAGATAGCTCTAATACATACCCTTGACAATCTAATCCCATACTTAAGGCAGGAAAACCAATATTTCCGCCAACTGGATAATCAAAACCACAAAATTGTAAAATATGACCAGTTAGAGCAGTGGTAGTACTCTTACCATTAGTACCAGTTATACCGATAAAATTAGCTGTCTTACCCCTTCTGAACTTAACTTCCTCAAATAATAGATCTATATCTGAGGTTATTGGTATATTACGGGAATTAGCCATTGTAACAATGTCATGCGACAAGGGAACGCCTGGACTCAACAATATCTTATCAAGATCATGCCACCGCTGATCAGACAAGCTAACCAAATTATCGTTTCCATAAATTTTACTGAAACTATCCCGACTGCTATTTACTTGATCATAACAAATTATTCTAGCTACTTTATTTAGTGATTGATAAGCAGCCGTACCAGTCTTACCCAAACCAACTATACCTATATTCTTATGTTGTTGTGAAAGAAATGATGACATAATTTTTAGTTTTCTTTATTTTATATTCCTATTAAAACCCAGTATTGCTAGGCTCTGTGGAGCTAAAACTTGATATCTTAGTAGACTTACCTAGGTCAGTAATTCATTGATTTTAGTAATAGATAGTCTAGTAATTCTTGCTATTTCCTCAATAGAGGTACCATTTTTTATCATCATTTTTATTAATTTAGCTTCACCTCTAGCTTCACCTCTAGCTTCTCCGATTTTGATGCCATCTTGTACCCCGATTTTAATACCATCCTGTAGCCCGATTTGAATACCTTCTTCCTTAGATACTTGAATTATACTAGGCATAAGTTCTTCTCCCTTTTCTTTAGTTAAACTATTTTTTAATATTTTTTCTAACTCTATTTTATCACTTTGCTCAATAAAGGTCAAAGTATACTGTAATAGATTTCTTATGTGGTCATAGCCTATTGTTACTTTACTCAATTCAGGCAAGAGATGAGAGATTTCTTGCCATCTTTTTAGCAATTGACGCTCGTGGATGTGTTTGAGAAAAAATAACAAAATCCCAGACCATACTTTTTTCTTGAGTTCTTCATCGGAAATATCATGTACGTTAATAAGTTAACAATCATTTGTCCAGAAGCATCTGGCTAAATCTGGATGGGTAAATAGCTCCCATATATTAAGCGGTGCGTCATATTTCTTTTTTCCATTGTATAGCACTAGGGGATAAATTAATGGAAGACATTTAGATTTAGGATTAGTAGTTAAATATCGATCACAAATATTCACCATATATTTAAATAGCCTAAATGCCATTAGCTGATCAACAGTACTTTGATGCTCCAATAATAAAAAAATATAGCCATCTGTATCATTAAATTTAACAGAAAATAATACATCCGAAATAGTTTCAGAAAGGTCTGGCTCAATAAAACTATCTTTTTCTAATTTTAGAGTTGTGCTATCGATTAAAGCCAGCACATCCTTAGGTAAGTAAGTTGCCAAAAACTCTTTAGCAACTATTGGATTCTCCATAGATTTGCGAAAGATTTTGTCGTGCTTAGGTTTGTCTGAAGTCATAGTAAAATTTACTTATATAGTATGTTTATTCACTTTCTCATCTCCAGGTAATACATAACTCGGTTCCTTCCAACTTGAGGAAAAATCAAATTCTCTATATGGTTGATCAAGTTTAACTGGCTCGTATACTACTTTCGCCAGAGTCTCATCATATTTAACTTGCACATAACCAGTTAATGGAAAATCCTTTCTAAGGGGGTGACCAACAAAATCATAATCTGTTAGAATACGACGAGTATCATGACTCCCAACAAAATTCACCCCAAACATATCATATGCTTCACGCTCATACCAACAAGCAGCACTAAAGATTTTGGTAATTGAAGGGATTACGTCACTTTCTCCAGCCTCAACTTTGACTAATATACGCTTATTTAATTTAAGACTTAGTAAATTATATACCACTTCAAACCGCTTAGAACGGTCTAAAAAATCGGCAGCAAACAAATCTGTCAGCACAGTAAAACGTAAATCCTCAGATTGCTTAATTGCAGATAAAAATGGTAACAAACTTTCTATAGTAGATTTATAGGCAGCAAAATATACATTTGAACCATTTGAGTATACAGGCAAAGCAGTTAGACTAAGCCCTTGATTCTTTATTAAGTTATCAATAATCTCTTCCATATTATACACTAGCACTCTTAAATCTAGTAGTTCTTTTAATTTTCTTTTGTAACTGCATTAAACCATAAATCAAAGCCTCAGCAGTCGGAGGACAACCTGGTACATATACGTCTACCGGAACGATTTGATCACAGCCACGTACTACCGAATAGGAATAGTGGTAATAGCCACCACCATTGGCACAGCTTCCCATTGACAGAACCCACTTAGGTTCAGTCATTTGGTCATAAACTTTTCTAAGAGCCGGAGCCATCTTATTGGTCAAGGTCCCTGCAACTATCATTAAATCAGATTGACGTGGACTCGGTCTAAATAACATACCGAAACGATCCATATCGTAACGGCTAGAAGCAGCTTGCATCATTTCTACTGCACAGCAGGCAAGACCAAAGCTCATCGGCCAAAGTGAATTAGATCTAGCCCAGCCTAGCAAATCATCGAGTTTAGTTATCAGGAACCCTCGATTTGAGATTTCCTCTGCAAGTAACTTATCTTGATCATACATATCTATCTTTGCTTTCATGCATCACTCCCAATCTAAAGCTCCTTTTTTCCATTCATATATAAAACCAACAGTAAGTACAAATAAGAAAAACATCATTGAAAAAAAACCAAATTTACCAATTTTCCCAAGCGTAATAGCCCATGGTATCAAAAAAGTTACTTCTAAATCAAAAATAATAAATAAAATAGCTACTAGATAAAAACGTACATCAAATTTGCTTCTAGCATCACTAAAAGGCTCAAATCCACATTCATAACTATCTAGTTTAGCCTTATTATATTTCCGAGGACTCAAAATCCTTGGTAATGTAACTATTATCAACGACAAAACTGATGCTATAGCAAAAAATACTGCTATAGGCAAATATTCCTGTAATATGTGCGATGTTTCCAACATTAGTAATTACCTTGAAAATTTAGTTAGAAATAGTCATTGATCGACGTAATAGTAATTTAAGCAAAATAATCGCCCCAAAGGCACTGCAAACCCACCATACTTGCCAAATATTAAATGAGATCATACCTATTATATAATAATTTATAAAGCAAGCATAGGCAACAGACTTATAATTTAACATATCTATATCTATTTCCTTACTTGCTAAATTCATCTTATCATATTTAGAGGGCTGCACTAAGCTTATATTACTAATTTTTTGAATATATTTATAAATTAAAGATAAAAATAGTATCAAACCTATTAAGCCCGTTTCAAATAAAATTTGCATTATATTATTATGTGGGTGTAGAGGGAATGGGGACCAAGTCCATTGATAATAGCTAACCATTTGTTCTTTATCAACTTTAAAATTTCTTGACGAAGCAAATCCATAGCCCAAAATTGGTTTCTTGATAATTTGTTCGGCAACAAAGTGCCAAATAAACACCCGATGCTTAGCAGTATCCGGTAGAAACTTAGCATAGTTCTCTAATGCATAATATGGTTGTATTTTATAGCTAATTATCGGCATCATTATTGAACCGGTAAGCATAGCCAAGGTAAATAATTTCAAAAAAATAGATTGCAGTGCTTTGGTTGCTAACAGCCTATTTATTAAAAATACTAACCCACCTACGGTAAATGCTAAAAAGCTTGCCAAACTATCTGAGATAAATAATAAATAAAAAATTAACAGATAATATATTAGTGCCAATAGATATTTATGATATAGTATCAGTATAGCAATGAGTAACCAGGAAAGAACTGACAATAAAGAACAGCCCCGATCAAGAAGGAATAAAAAGAACTGACCGGAAGAATTTGGCTGAAAAATAGTACGGAAGGTTCTTGTTATAATACCATGAGATAGATATTCTATAAAGAATAGAGCAATTGCCAGCACTATTCCTATAATAAAATATATCTTTATTTTGGTTGCATTGATCGGTAATTTGTCAATATTGCTATTTACGATAAACCCTATTAGAACAATTAAAAAAACTTGTAGATAATTAACTAAAGAGGAAGGATAGTTATGTGAATAAAAATTTGTTACAAGACACCAAAGACAAAATAGTAATTCCAATTTCCAAGTGGATAGCAAAGTTTTTTTAACAGTAGCATATTGCAAATTAATAAAAATTTTACCTCTTAAAGCGGTTAATATAGTTAATAACCAAATAGGAACTATTACTGCTGCAGAGAAACCGGAAATTAATCCAATTGCTGGAAATAACATTACTAACACGTAAATCATGGATTGTATCATTCTTAAATATCCTTATAAACAATATTTAGCAAAAATTTCATAAATTGGATGCTCAAAGGTGGAAACTGAAATGCTTGATGAGATAAGCCATCCTTGGAAAATTAACATAGGGTCTTCATCAATCTTATGTTCTGTAATGGTTAATAGCACGTAATGATCTCCATTGTAAGGATCAAGGTTTTTTATGCATTTATGCAATTTAATTTGAATATTACCAAAATATTGTGGCTCATTAGGCTTTAATAACATTTCCTTTGATGTTGCGGTAATTTTATTTAAAGCAATAATTTTGCCCTGCTGGCAAATTTTTAATTCTGAATTTTCAGCATTATTTGGTATATTGGATAAGTTATTGTCATTAACTTGGTAGCCTTTAATTTCTAAGGCTTTAATTTCTAACTCGTTACTATCTTCATCGGTAGTATCGAAGAATTCTATATCTTGAACGACGTCTTCGGCTTGTCCATAAGGAGAGAGAACGCATAAAAAACCGATTATACTAGTAAATATAAGACGTTTCATCAATTTTTGTAGCATTCGAAAATAATAATTCTTTGAGTTATATTGGAGTGGTAGTTATACTACCTTGTAATAAAATTGTATATGTAAAAATTTACATTTTTTTATTGTAATTTATTTTTCTATACTCCATATTGGTAGAGTAACTAATATATAATTAGAGTCAATTGATGAGAAGTTGGCTATATCAAGACTTCTTTTAGAAGTCACTTATGTTGAGGAATTTGAAGGAAACTATCCATCCTAAGCTAGATTATGGATAAATTTTTCCTGAACCACCTAAGAATCTAATACATTTGAGTAAGACTTAATGCAAGCTATTATCCAACTTATATTAACCAATCCACAAATTAAATCTAAATTTAGGACTGGTTTTTCGTACTTGTCTATATTTATTTTTATGGGCTTTGCTACTTTTGTATCTTCATCGATCAATAAATTCGTTAATGATACTATGTCAATTACCATAGCGGAACCAGAAATAGTTGACCCCTTAAAAGAACTATCGGATGAAATATCCCAAATTGTTACAGTCAAAAAAGGCGATACATTAAAAGCAATACTTTTGCATCAACAAATTCCAAGTAAAGAAATAACCCAAATTATAAAAATAGCAAAAGACAAAAATATTGAATCATCTTTAAAGATAGGGCAACAACTGGTTTTTGATTATGAAATAAAATTTATCGAACAAGATGATCAAGACCTTGCTTCCGAGTCACGTACATTGAAAAAACTAACTATAGCGTATGATAAAGTCAAATCTTTAGAAATTATTAGAGAAGGTGAAGACCTTCTTGCGAAAGACGTAACCAAAGTTTTCAATAAGCTCTTAACCAAATCGTCGGTAGTTATTAATTCAAACTTTATGTCAGCTTTAAAATCTTTAGGATTATCAAGTAATAGTATAATTGAAATGATCAATTCGTATAATTATCAAATTGATTTTCAACGTCAAATTAAAAATGGTGACACTGTAACTGTGCTCACTGAAAAATTTGTTACCAAGGATGGTAAATTTTCCCATCATGGTAAGGTTATATATGTATCACTTAATTTATCCGGTAAGGAGTATAATATTTTTCGATATTCTCCAAATAATACAGAAAATAATCATGATTTCTTTTCCGAAGATGGTAAAAGTGTTAAAAGAAGTTTGCTTAGAACCCCTATCAAATTAGTTAGAGTTTCCTCACATTATGGTAATAGACATCATCCTACTTTAGGTTATACCAAAATGCATAAAGGAGTTGATTTTGCAGCTCCAACTGGTACGCCAATTTATGCGGCAGGTAATGGAGTGATAACTGAGATAGGCTGGAAATCTGGTTACGGAAAATTCATACAAATTAAACATAGTCAGAATTTATCAACTGCTTATGCTCACGCTTCTAATTTTGCTAAAAATCTTAAACCAGGAAGTATAGTGAAACAAGGGCAAGTAATTGCATATGTCGGTAGTACTGGTAGGACTACTGGAGCACATTTACATTATGAAGTTAAAATAAGTGGTAAGAACGTAAACCCTATGTATGTTAAATCTACCCCTGGTATAGAACTTAGCGGCAAGCAATTGGCACAATTTAAGCAATTTAAAAATAATATAAGGTCTTTAAGTAGTGAACTTGATAGTAAATCAGAAATTACTGAAAATTCAGCAACGAAATTTCTTTAAAATTTTATCAAAGAAGCTCTATAATTTAAGTTATTATGACTTCAGATAAGCCAAAACATGACGAAATTTTTCGCAAATCTATGGAGAATCCAATAGTTGCTAAAGAGTTTTTGGCAACTCATTTGCCGAAGGATGTGCTGGCTTTAATCGATAGCACAACTGTAAAATTAGAAAAAGATAGTTTTATTGAGCCAGACCTTTCTGAAACTATTTCTGATGTATTATTTTCTGTTAAGTTTAATGATCAGGATGGCTATATTTTTTTGCTATTGGAACATCAAAGTACTATTGATAAAATGATGGCATTTAGGTTATTTAAATATATGATTAATATTTGTGATCTATATTTAACTACTAATCCTAAAACTAAAAGCCTTCCATTAATTTATCCCCTAATAATTTATAATGGCAAGAAGAAATATAACGCATCGCTCAATATATGGAATTTATTTAGCCATCCAGATTTAGCCAGAGGCTTTTTGACAAATGATTGTCAGCTTATTAACGTACATGATATCCCCGATGAAGAACTCAAGGAAAAAGTATGGTCTGGGATTTTGTTATTTTTCCTCAAACACATCCACGAACGTCAATTACTGAAAAGATGGCAAGAAATCTCTCATCTCTTGCCTAAATTGAGTAAAATAACAATAGGCTATGACCATATAAGAAATCTATTACAGTATACTTTGATCTTTATTGAGCAAAATGATAAAATAGAGTTAGAAAAAATATTAAAAAATAGTTTAACTAAAGAAAAAGGAGAAGAACTTATGCCTAGTATAGCTCAAGTATGGAAAGAAGAAGGGATTCAAATCGGGCTACAGGATGGTATTAAAATCGGAGAAGCTAGAGGTGAAGCTAGAGGAGAAGTTAGAGGAGAAGCTAAAGGTAGAGCCGAGGGTAGAACCGAGGGCGAAGCTAAATTAATAAAAATGATGATAAACAATGGTAGCTCTATTGAAGAAGTAGCGAGAATTACTGGACTATCTATTACTAAAATCAATGAATTACTGAAAGTATAGTAAATAATGAATTATTAGATTAGCTATATAAGCAAATTTTATTATGACTCTAGACAAGCCAAAACATGACGAAATCTTTCGCAAATCTATGGAGAATCCAATAGTTGCTAAAGAGTTTTTGGCAACTCATTTGCCGAAGGATGTGCTGGCTTTAATCGATAGCACAACTGTAAAATTAGAAAAAGATAGTTTTATTGAGTCAGACCTTTCTGAAACTATTTCAGATGTATTATTTTCTGTTAAGTTTAATGATCAGGATGGCTATATTTTTTTGCTATTGGAACATCAAAGTACTATTGATAAAATGATGGCATTTAGGTTATTTAAATATATGATTAATATTTGTGATCTATATTTAACTACTAATCCTAAAACTAAAAGCCTTCCATTAATTTATCCCCTAATAATTTATAATGGCAAGAAGAAATATAACGCATCGCTCAATATATGGAATTTATTTAGCCATCCAGATTTAGCCAGAGGCTTTTGGACAAATGATTGTCAGCTTATTAACGTACATGATATCCCCGATGAAGAACTTAAGGAAAAAGTATGGTCTGGGATTTTGTTATTTTTCCTCAAACACATCCACGAGCGTCAATTACTGAAAAGATGGCAAGAAATCTCTCATCTCTTGCCTAAATTGAGTAAAATAACAATAGGCTATGACCATATAAGAAATCTATTACAGTATACTTTGATCTTTATTGAGCAAAATGATAAAATAGAGTTAGAAAAAATATTAAAAAATAGTTTAACTAAAGAAAAAGGAGAAGAACTTATGCCTAGTATAGATCAAGTATGGAAAGAAGAAGGGATAGAGATAGGGCTACAAGATGGTATCAAAATCGGAGAGGCTAGAGGAGAAGCTAGGGGAGAAGCTAGAGGTGAAGCTAAAGGTGAAGCTAAAGGTGAAGCTAAATTAATAAAAATGATGATAAACAATGGTAGCTCTATTGAAGAAGTAGCGAGAATTACTGGACTATCTATTACTAAAATCAATGAATTACTGAAAGTACAGTAAGTAATGAATTATTAGATTAGTTATATAAGTAAATTTTATTATGACTCTAGACAAGCCAAAACATGACGAAATCTTTCGCAAATCTATGGAGAATCCAATAGTTGCCAAAGAATTTTTGGCAACTCATTTGCCGAAGGATGTGCTGGCTTTAATCGATAGCACAACTGTAAAATTAGAAAAAGATAGTTTTATTGAGTCAGACCTTTCTGAAACTATTTCTGATGTATTATTTTCTGTTAAGTTTAATGATCATGATGGCTATATTTTTTTGCTATTGGAACATCAAAGTACTGTTGATAAAATGATGGCATTTAGGTTATTTAAATATATGATTAACATTTGTGATCTATATTTAACTACTAATCCTAAAGCTAAAAGCCTTCCATTAATTTATCCCCTAATAATTTATAATGGCAAGAAGAAATATAACGCATCGCTCAATATATGGAATTTATTTAGCCATCCAGATTTAGCTAGAGGTTTCTGGATCAACGATTGTCAGCTTATTAACGTACATGATATCCCCGATGAAGAACTCAAGGAAAAAGTATGGTCTGGGATTTTGTTATTTTTCCTCAAACACATCCACGAACGTCAATTACTGAAGAGATGGCAAGAAATCTCTCATCTCTTGCCTAAATTGAGTGAAATAACAATAGGCTATGACCATATAAGAAATCTATTACAGTATACTTTGATCTTTATTGAGCAAAATGATAAAATAGAGTTAGAAAAAATATTAAAAAATAGTTTAACTAAAGAAAAAGGAGAAGAACTTATGCCTAGTATAGCTCAAGTATGGAAAGAAGAAGGGATTCAAATCGGAGAAGCTAGAGGTGAAGCTAGAGGTGAAGCTAAATTAATTAAAATGATGATAAAAAATGGTAACTCTATTGAGGAAGTAGCGAGAATGACTAGATTATCTATTGCAAGAATCAATGAATTATTGAAAGTACAGTAAACTGGCACTTATTAGCAAGGCGTTACTTTAGTAGCGACGAAGCAATTTAATGAATGTGGATTGCCACGACCTACTTGCGTGGTCTCGCTAATAGACCTCTTGTACTTTTCTGCAATTTTTAAATTGCCACGGGGTTTAATGCTAATCAAGTTAGCTATAATTTACAAACAACTAAGAATTCGAGGTATCAAAATTATGTTTAAGCAATTAACTAAATTAATCGTAGTAGTTTTATGGATTAATACAACAACAGCGTATGCAGAAGATAATCCAACTAAAGTTAATGAAGACGAAATGAACAAAACAATAAGAATACCTGCAAATCCTATTAAATTTCCTTTATTTAAGGAAGATAAAAAAGATATAGACAGACTTATAAAGAAGTTTAATAACAAGAAAAAACGAGAAATTGTTTTTTCAATATCTAGTAGGGAACCGTTAAAGAAATGGCGTCCAGATTTAACTCAAACTATTCGTGACACTCCGCGTGTTAACTGTTTTAGTCAAATTCCTAACACCCCATGTATTAACCCAGATTATATACCTATTGGCATTAGAATGCCTGAAGATGATGAATATTTTTATGTAAGAAAAAATGAAACTAGTCCGGTGAGACGTTATAAGAAAACCTTAAGGCAAAAGATGGAATCAAAAATTAAATGCATATACTATTAACATTAAAAAGAATATTACTAATTATTCGTCAGAATAGTCGTATAGTTATTAAATTGGTAATTATAGATCAATTAGTAAAATGGTGGTTTATAAATTATCTAAGGGGCAAGATTGGTCTAACCATGAAGGTAACAAGCTTTTTGGATATAGTTTATAGCTGGAACCATGGTATTAGTTTTGGAATGTTCCGAAATTATTATCAGTATAGCAATATGTTGTTTATAGTTATTAACTCTGTTGTTATAATATATTTATGGTATATCTTATTAAAATGTAAGACAATGACAGGCTTTGTTGGTTATAGCTTTGTCATTGGTGGGGCTATCGGTAATTTGATCGATCGTTTTGTTAATGGAGCGGTATTTGATTTTATTTATTTTCATTATCAAGATTTTGGTTTTCCAATATTTAATCTAGCTGATAGCTTTATTTCATTAGGTGTAATGTTCTTATTGCATGATTATTATAAGACTAAGAAAATTGTTGAACAACAACAAGATATTAAATATAATCATACTATGATACAAGCTGAAGCAGATAGTATCCGTGAGCTTGCTTTTAAGGAAAATATAAATTTAAAAGGAGATTGAGTGCGTATAATTCTTTGGTTATTTGCTACTGTAATAATGCTGTCTGCGTGCAGTAAAAAAGTAAAAGAAACAATAGGGATAGTGACGCCTGGTCCCAATGAGTACAGGGTTGAGCGTAATAAGACTTTAGAAATGCCCCCTCACTATGACTTACCTGCTATTGAAGGAAAGGATAAAGAAAGCCATAAAGCCTCTTCTCCAAAAACTCTTAACGATGGTGAACAAGCCCTCATAGAGGAAATAGATAGGTAAAACTAATTATATAATTTTTTCACTTTTTCACTTAGTGGACGAAAATTTTGGTATATACTCAAAGATATAGAGAAACAATAATTGCCGGGGTTTAAAACAAGGTGAGTGATAATAATAAAAGCGTTGTACTGAATTTCGGTCCACAACATCCAGCTACCCATGGGGTTTTAAGATTAATCTTAGAAATGGATGGTGAGGTAATCAATAAGGCAGACCCGCATATTGGTTTACTGCATCGTGGTACTGAAAAATTAATTGAGTATAAAACATATCTACAAGCTATACCATATTTTGATCGATTAGATTACGTATCGCCAATGTGTCAAGAACATGCCTTTGCTTTAACAGTTGAAGGATTGCTTGGCTGCGAAGTTCCAAGACGAGCTCAATTTATTCGAGTGATGTTTTCTGAACTTACCCGTATCCTTAATCACATACTTAATATCACAACCCAAGCTCTAGATGTTGGTGCTACTACACCTCTATTATGGTTATTTGAGGAACGTGAAAAAATTATGGAATTCTATGAGCGTGTATCTGGTTCTAGGATGCATGCAAATTATTTTAGACCTGGTGGCGTTGCCCAAGACTTACCAGATGGTATATTAGAAGATATTCATATTTTTATTCAACAATTTCCTAAAAAATTACAAGATGTTGAAACCTTGTTAAATGACAATAGGATTTGGAAACAACGCCTAGTAGATATCGGAGTAGTAAGCCAAAAAGAAGCTATGGATTGGGGGTTTTCTGGCCCAATACTGCGAGGCTCAGGTATCGCATGGGATATTAGAAAAACCAATCCGTACGATGTGTATGGTGAACTAGATTTTGACATACCAATTGGCAAAAATGGTGATTGTTATGATAGGTATTTGGTTCGCATTGAAGAAATGTACCAATCACTTAAAATTATACAACAATGTCTTGAAAAAATACCGAAAGGTAGTATTAAAACTGATGACCCCAAAATCGCCCCCCCATCAAGAAATAAAATGAAAGAATCGATGGAAGCAATGATTAATCATTTTAAACTTTATACTGAAGGATATAACGTACCACAAGGCGAGATATATCGGTTTGTTGAAGCCCCAAAAGGCGAGTTTGGGGTATATTTATACTCTGATGGAAGCAACAAACCTTATAGATGCCGTATTAAAGCCCCTGGATTTGCTCATCTGCAAGGTTTAGACTTTATGTCAAGAGGACATTTGATGGCAGATGTGGTAACTATTATTGCCAGTCTTGACATTGTTTTTGGAGAAATTGATCGATGAATGATGAACCACTAAATTTCAGTTTTAATGATGAAAATCTAAAAAAAGCTCAAGATATTATTAAGAAATATCCTGAAAATAGACAGAAAAGTGCGATCCTACCGTTACTTGACCTTGCCCAACGGCAAATGAATGGTTGGTTACCTAAAGCATCGATAGAGTATGTAGCAAATTTTCTAAATATACCTTTCATCAGAGCTTATGAAGTTGCAACATTCTATACCATGTTTAATTTACAACCAGTAGGACGATATCACATACAAATTTGTGGTACTACCCCCTGTTGGCTAAGGGGTAGCGATAAAATTGCTACTATCTGTAAGAATAAACTTGCTATTAATTTTGGTGAGCTAACCAGCGATAAAAAGTTTAGCCTTACAGAAGTTGAATGTTTGGGTGCTTGTGTTAATGCACCAGTTGTCCAAATCAACGATGATTTTTTTGAAGAGTTAGATGAAGAAGGCATGGCTAAGTTAATTGATAGCCTTGCTTAATATTTATTTTATATCTAACCCGTTCGTCATTGCGAGCTGATGTATCCCCACGAAATTAAGCACGACAAAGCTGTAGAAGTCAAGATTTGATCTTACAGACCCCATAAATTAACTTATTAGATTGTCAGATAAATTTTGACTGTCAGATAAGTGTTCAAGATACAAGATCTCATTATTTTTTTCAAACGCTAATTTTTTACTATCTTTAAAGGTTTGCATTGGAGTTTTACCATAGCAATACTTGCCGGAATGAGGACGTTCGTTATTATAATAATGTAACCAGGTATCAAGATCTTTTTGCAATTCAAAAAGTGAATTGTAAATCTTTTTACTCATTGCAGTATCATAAAACTCATTTTTCATGGTTTTATGAAATCTCTCACATATCCCGTTAGTTTGAGGGGAATATGCTTTTGTAACGGTGGGTTCTATTCCTTCAATACTTAAAAACAATTCAAAGGCATGATGTTCTATATTTCCTTTATATTCAGTACCACGATCAGTTAATATACGTAGTATAGGAATACCTTGTTCTTCGTACCAAGGTAGAACTCTATCATTTAACATATCAGCAGAGGTTATAGCTGTTTTGTCTGTGTATAATTTGGCATCCGTCACCCTGGAATAGCTATCGATAAAAGTTTGACCATAAACCTTACCTATTCCTTTAAAGTTGCCAACATAGTAAACATCTTGACAACCAAGATAGCCTGGATGTTCTGTCTCTATTTCCCCATGTGCCTCTTTAAGATTCTTACGATTCTCCAAGACACGTAATTGAGCTTCCGTAAGTATAATGCCATCCTGAGCCATTTTAGTTTCTAAAGCTACTAGCCGTTTCTTAAGATTATTGAGATCGTTCCTAAGCCAGATAGATCTAATGCCGCCGGGAGATACTAAAATCCCATCTTTTTTTAATTCGTTCGATACACGAAGTTGACCATAAGCGGGGTACTCTATTGCCATGTCTAATACCGCTTTCTCTACAATAGGATCAACTCTATTAGCCAATATGGGTTTCTTACGGCTTATTTCATACAAGGCTTCATCGCCACCATTCTCATATAATTCCTTGAATCTATAATAACTATCTCTGCTATACCCCATTGTCTTACATGCACTAGATACATTTCCTAAGCTTTTTGCTAGTTCAAGTAATCCTATTTTTGGTCTTATTATTTTCTGATTTATAGTAAAGGCAGTTGAGTTATGTTAGTGATTGTGATAATATAAAATGAAAAATGTCAACTAGCCCATACAGTATAGATTTAAGAGAAAAAGTAATAAAATATCTAGAAGCAGGAAATAGTCAAAGGTCAGCATCTAGAGTTTTTCAATTGAGCCCTACAACAGTAAATACATGGCATGTAAGGTATAAGAAAGAAGGTCATTATCAAGCAAGGAAGTATAAAGGAGCAAAGCCTAGTATAGAAATGGATGATTTTATCAAGTATGTAGAAGAAAATCCTAATAGCAAAACGGAAGATATTGGTAAGAAATTTGGGATAAGCGCTAGTGGGGCAAGATATTGGCTAAGACAATTGGGATTTAGTTATAAAAAAAGCCTTTACCTATGTGGAAGCTAATGCTGAAAAGCGATGTAAGTATTTAGAAGATATCAAAGATCTAGCTACAGATGCGCTTGTGTATATAGATGAGAGCGGAATAGAGATGAACATTACCCAAGATAGAGGTTGGGGAAAGAAAGGTCAAACACTACAAGCAAAGAAGAGTGGGAAGTATTACCAAAGGACGAATATTATAGCAGGTTTGGTAGGTAATAAATCTATAGCCCCTTTTGTATTCAATGGCACCTGTAATACCGAACTATTTAATAATTGGGTAGAGCAATTTTTGATAAAAGAGCTTATAGCTGGTCAAGTTGTGATTTTAGACAATGCTGCTTTTCATAAGTCTAAGAAGACTAAAGATTTAATAGAATCAGTAGGATGTAGGGTAATATTTTTACCACCTTACTCTCCTGACCTAAATCCAATAGAGAAATTTTGGGCTAATATGAAAAGGTGGATTAAACAAAAAATCGGGCTTTCACAAGAATTATATAACACCATTTGTGCATTCTTTGCTGTAACATAACTTAACTGCTTTTACTATAAATTCATTTTAATCTCCATTTAATAATTTGTTTATTTTACTAAATGGTGGAGTAGACGTAATAGTCACCTATTACGCCCCTCGTTAGAACCGCATCGTGCCCTATTAAGGCAATGGGCTCAAGATATCATCATTTACACAGTATGTTCACTTAAAATAAATGCAAGAGATTATTAAATCTCTTGCCCTTATCCTGTGAAGATAACCATGCTATTCTTTTTAGTTTCGTTTCTGTATTTATTTGATACTCTGTTGTTATCATAACATTTCCCTAAAAAGACCGATTCTACCCAGGATCCTTCGCTCCACAGACTTTCCTCTGCTTCAACACTACTATGATCCATCCGACTTCCTATATCCCATCTCAGCTCCCTTGGGTTTTACTCTTGTCGGCTGATACTTCAAAAAAAACAATGGAAAGAGAATATAGGATATCCCACGTTCATAGATAAACTTTTATTACATGCCATGCTCTCCGACCCCGAAGACCTAAACCTATATCTGCCTAATTTACGATATAGATAATATTGCATTCCTTTATCTTAACAAAGTCTGCGATCTCGTATAACATTTTTAACGTGGCTCAATCACTACGGCCTGTAATATCTCTGCCTACGCTTAGCATAATTGTTACCAATTTTTGCCCAAGGCTCGATACTTAGTGTGCTAGGTCAACACTTCTAAGACTGTTCTTTCAACAGCTAGTTTATCTACGCTTCGTGGCGCACTAAGATTAAATCTCAACTACTTCAACACAGCTCATGCAATTGGTAGTTCTTTTATAGCTATTATATCTGGAACCTTACTTACTACGTTTGGTGTCCCATCCTTATTCTATTTTCCAGCTATAATTTCTATTGTAATTCTTATGAATTTAATATACCATCTTGATGAATATCCAGAAGAAACAATGATAAATAAAACTATTGATGGAAATTCAATTACACAACATGTTGATTTTACTGCTTATAGCAGAACAATTTTAGAACATCTATTTAAAAACTCTGTAGCTTGGAATATGTCACTTGGCACTATGTTTTTATACGTTATCAGAATAGGTTTGCTCAATTGGTTGCCTACTTTTCTTGTAGAACAAAACAATAATGTAAATTCTATAGGTTGGCAATTTTCAAGCTTGGAATTTTTAGGCATATTTGGTGGCATTGTTGCTGGATATTTTTCGGACAAAGTTGGTTATGCACATCGCTCAAAAATTGCCATGATACTAATATTAGGCCTTATAATATGTATTGCGGCTTTTATATTTCTGCCTCTTAACTACTCTGTCTTAAAAAGCGTAGCAATTATACTTTGTGGTTTTTTTATTTATGGTCCTCAAGTATTAGCAGGTGTTATTGCTAATGATTCTGCTGCAAAATCTATATCCGCTACAGTTAGTGGTCTTGTTGGGACTTTTGGTTACATAGGTGCAACATTTTCTGGACTTGGTTTAGGAATCATTGTTGATAAATTTGAGGATAGAATTAATAAAATTTAATGACCTAATTTTGGAAATTTACACAGTTTTTTGGACAGAGCCTTTTTTATTGCAAATAATACAGCTAAAATAGAACAACTATAAAATGGAAAATTTAGTAACATTTATAATATTAACTTTTTTTGGTAAGTTAATTAATTATATAGGGTTAAGTATATCATTTTTATCTGGAATTTTATATTATGTACTTATCCCTCTGCTTTTGTTTGTTAAATTAACTCAGTTTGATTACGCAATTGACATAAATTACAATTACATATTCATTTATATCATTTCAGTAATCATTATATCACTATGCAGCATCTGCTTAACTAAATTCAATCAACTCTCTTCGTTTGCCATACTTCCTCTTATAAGCACTTTTATGAATACTTCTTTCCTAGGTCTACCTATTATCGAAGCATTATTTCAAAATCCTATTTCTGCAATTACTGTAAACATTATTCAAGTCACTATTGTATGTCCTATTTTTTTAGTCCTATTAGATTTTTTTCTAGAAAAGATAAAAATTTTAGTATCTTATTTATCATCAAAATGATATTTAATCCAATGACGGTAGTTCCAATATTGACTATCATGTTAAATCATACCCATCTAAAAATTATTGTCCCTGCATGGCTAACAGAATTGGTATTTTTTATACCTTATATTGCTATTATATATTTCGGTTCTGAGCTACAATTCACATATATAAATATTAAAACTATTACATACAACTCACTTATTCTAATTTTGTTAAAACATATTCTATTCCCATTAGTAATATTGGTGTTAGAAAAAACACTCTTTCCTCTAGAGAAATATTGGTTATACTCTCTGTTGATACTTTCAGTTACTCCACCAGCCAATATAGTTGCCATAATTGCTAGGAATAGCAAGTCACACTTTATTGAAGCACAACAAGTGACAATTGTCTCTTCTGCAATACTTGTAATGGGCATGATAATATTGTTTATCAGTATAAGCTATCACTTAACAAACTATATTATGTGAATGAGACATATTAAATTGCATATTAGCTGTACCATTGGTTATAAACGGTTTACCATATTTATTATAAATAAATTCTAAATTTTGCGGTAATAATCTAATATTATCAACCTTTTTCCTCACTCTTAGCAGTTGCCTAGCAGTAAAGCTAATAAAAGTAACGATAGTGATAATATTACTAAATTATTGATACCAATAAATTTGTACAACAAGCACAGGGTTGGTCTAGTGATAGAACATAGCTTGGATCAAATTATAGCGTACTACATGGACTCCGAAGGAGAGTACATACCTGAAGTTTTAAAGAATAGCCTTGAAAATGAACTAGTTAAACTATATCCAGATTTACATATTGAGATTACTGAGCAACCGGTGGCAAGTCAGAAATATAATAATTGTGGTTCAGAAGTAATAGAGAACCTTGTTACTAGTTGTGGTATACCACGAATAACGGAAGATGATGTACTGGCTATCCATTCTTTGTTAGTGGAAGATAAGCAACTAAATGTTGATGACACTATTCGTGATACATTCAAAATTTTTGAACAATCTCTACTTGGTGAAAATTGGGAAGCTATTAATTAATATGTATTAGTTGGAATTTAATATTAAAATATACTCATAAAATTAAAGTCAAAAAGACATAATGAACTATGTAAATATAGGCTGCGATCAAAAAATTTTTATTGAGGTTTAGCCTGGATATTGTATGATGAATTATCAGTAAATCTTTCTATCCCTTGAGTAATAAAGGTTACGAGATTAAATTTGATAAAACTCAAAAATACAATTTGTATTTTTGTATAATTCCTCTGAACCCCTTATATTACAAGGGGTTCAGAGGTGAATTTTGCTACCTTCATGCAATATCCGGGTTAGACTCAAAATAAACCAATAAAAATTTTTTGATCGCAGCATAATATGTTGTCACTATGTTTCAGTTTGTTTTTTTTATAAAAAAAACAAAAAATTATAAAAATTTTGCTAATTACCTCTTAGTGGATAATAAAATAAGGAGTATAATGATATTATGGTTAGAAGGAACACGTGAAAACAATGATAGAAGAAAAAAATAAAAATAATGTTGATGATCAACTAACTATGTTAGTTGGCACTGATGACTTCAAGTCTTATGGCTAGAAATTTGAATTTTCTCGGACTCGCCATTTCCTCTAGTCTTTTTTGCCCTTGAATCCCTAGTACTCATAGGCTTTCCTCCTATAATTTGAATTGATATTTTAATACTATTTGAACCTAATATATTGGTCAATTTATGATAATAATTGTGGCAATTTCTTAAAAAAACAGCCATAGAAACTACATGAAAAACAATAGTTTTTAAACGCATTTTTAGTTGAATTGTTATTATAATATCCAACAAAAATAGGTTAATTTTTTTAAAAACACTCAGTTCTTATAAGTTAGTTTTTATTAAAGATAATTAATCTAAAATTACATCAATATTAAATCAAATATCTAATCAACTTTTATATATTTATTATAATTATGTAATAAATCTAGTTTAGCTAGATATATGGCACCAGGTCATTTCATCTTCCTAAAAATACAACAACCACAGCTCAGATTAGTAAAAATGTTAACCCTCAAAAAACTATAATAACAATTTTAGCGACTGTTACTAGATTAACACTATTCTAAAAAACTTAAAAAATCCCCTTTACTCTGGGGAAAAATGATAGTATTTGTAAAAGACGATACTACGTGGTGTAGTGTCAAGCACCGAGGTTAGAAGACAATCTACCAAATTACAATCTAACCTCAGTGTCCATTTTCCGAAAAACAAAAAACAGGACTTTACTTTATGCCCTCCTCTATTAAAAATCAATGAAAAACCACTTAATCTAAATAAAAAATACCAATAACATCATCAGTGACAACATTGCTGAAACTAACAATATAATTAAGGTAGATATATGCCAACTTTTAAGTCACATTTTACTCAAGAAGCTATTAGTAAAATTATTCTTCCTGAAACTAAACAAGATTTTTATAATGATACCAAAGAAAAGGGGCTGTTTCTTATTGCAAGAAAAAGCAAGACTTTTTACTTACGTAAAACAGTGGAGAAGAACGGTCGTAGTCGTACAATTAAATTAGGTGCATTCCCTTGTATGTCGGTAGTAGAAGCAAGGAATAAAGCTGCTGAGCTAAAAAATCAGATTAGCAAAGGTATTCCTCTTGAAAAATTAGCTATTGCAAATAATCAAATAGATAATAAACTAACCACACTAACAAATAATCCAATAGATGATAAACTAACCAAGTTAACCGTTAAAGAGTTCTTTTATAAGTATATTGAAGAACACAGTAAACGTAAAAATAAGGGCTGGAAGACTGATATTGCTAAAATGAAGCGATATGGTAAAGATTATTATGACATGAAAATATCTACTGTAACAAGGGATGATATTCAGAAAACGTTTAATAATCTTACCAATAATAATGGTCCTTATAGTGCTAACGACTTTCTTAAGTTATTTAGGGCAATGTTCAATAGGGGTATTAAATGGCAAATGTTAGAGAAAAATCCAGCAAAGGATATTGAAAAAAATCCGGAAAAGGTCAGAGAACGATATATTGCAACCCTAGAGGAAATGTCAAGGTTCATTGAGGCAGTTATTGCAACATCTACTAGGATAATTGCGGATTTTATCTTAATGCTATTACTTACTGGAGCAAGGAAAAGTAATGTTTTATCTATGAAATGGCAGGATATTAATTTTGAAAACACGACATGGACTATACCAGCTACCTCTGCTAAAAATAAAAAAACACAAAGAGTTCATTTAGTAAACTCTGCCCTAAGCATATTGACAAGAAGGAAAAATGAGAGCAATCCTGAAGCAATGTGGGTATTTTCTAGCGATCAGAGTTAAAGTGGTCACATATCCTCTCCTAGTGAAACTTGGAAGAAAATTTGTACATTGGCTGATATTAAAGATATGAGGATTCATGATTTGAGAAGAACACACGGTAGTTGGATGCGTAAAGTTGGAGCAGATAGAGAGATAATATGGGCGGCTTTAGGTCATAAGGATCAAAGGTCAACAGAAGTATATGATATTATAGCGAAGGAACAAGTTAAAGAGTTTCAGGACAAAGCTGTGGTTCCGTTAGACAAAATTTTAAAAAACTTAGATTTTTTTATAGCAAGTGAGGTAACTATACCAAAGGAAACAAAAGAAATTGCTAATAATATTGAAAATAATACTATAATCAATCCAGGAGAATTGGGTAGCAGGAGCGATGGAGCGACGCCTATATATAATGGGCAAGCATTGAGCGATGACGTCACCAACTTCTCATCAATTGACTATATTGAAGCCCTGCAAAGTCAGATTAAAGCACAGCAAATAATGATTGAAGAATTGATGCAACAGATAAGACACTAAATATACTTAAACGCAAGAATAATGCTGAGTATGTTGAGTAATCAGCATATACTCAGCTTATTTATAATTAGTAATGATAAGCTCTTTAGTGATTTCTTTCTGTACGGCTACTTTCTGTCCGGTTATGGTGTATTTAATGTCAACGGTATTTATGGTAAAATCTTGGTATATTTCCCTGATAAAGTTGGTATTGCTATTGGATATCATTAATTTTACCCCTTTGCTAGTGAGTTCTTTGGCAAAATCTCTTAGCCTGATTTGTTCTTGTTCATTAAAAGACAAGCGAGTATAAAACTTCTCTCCAGCCTTATGATAAGGTGGGTCAAAATAGACAAAATCATTTTCTTTAGGTTCGATAAACGAGAAATCAGTAACGTAAATTGAGGTGTCACTTAGAAAGCTACTACATTGTTGTAATTTCTTATCAATATTAGCACTATCATATTTCTTTGACGAAAAGGACAAACAAAGCTTGCCACTCTTATTAACTCGATACATACCCATGAAAGAATATTTGTTTAAATAGAGAAACCTAGCCGTAATACTAGTTGGGTCATTGCTATCATTACGTTTTTGTACGCGGTAATAATATTTTCTCGAGTGATGTTCTTTATGGGTGGCAAATAAATCGCTCACTGCTGTTGGATTCTTTTTTACAGCATTGTAGCTGGTAATTAACTCCAGGTTAATATCAGATAGAAAACATTTTTGACACCTATCTTTTATTTTGAAGAATAATGCCCCACCGCCAAGAAAAGGCTCATAATAATTATTAAAGGTAACAGGAACATATTGTATCAATTGATCGGTGAGTTTTCTTTTACCACCAACCCAGTTAAAAAATGGTAACGGCTTATTTTTAGTAGTAGTCATGATGATAAGTGTTCATTATTCAAGTACATAAATATCTCACTTATTGTATCATAAATATCACAAAGATTCTATAAGAATTATCGGTATATTGGTAAAAATGGCGTTTTAAAAGTCACAGTCAATGAAAGTACACCCTTGCTTTTGCTAAGTAATGGGTTTTGTTTGGTGCAAAAAAACCTGATACAATTTTAGGCTCATATTTGCCTTAAAATACAAGTAGCTAATTAGCTATTTATTCAATTAACCGCATTAGGCAGCTTGTTTAAATAGCTAATTTACGGCTTACTTGTCAGCTATTTAGCCGCCGACTATAAGAATAATCTTACTCACTGTCTCTGGTTTAACACTATTCTAAAAAATTTTATAAAAAAATTTACTAATAGTGAAAAACCGCTTTACTATGGGGAAAAACTAGGATATTTGTTAGTAGACGTTACGTAGTGTAAATGTCAAGCACTAAGGTTAGATACGAATCACCAAATTTTTCTCTAACCTCAGTGTCTATTTATCAATCACGAAAATAGGAGTTAATTCTATGCCTACCGATATTAAAAATCAACAACAAAATAAATCTACCTGTGAAAAAAATAATATCAGTAGTGATATTATTGTTGAGTTACAACAAGCTAGGAGGAATCTAGAACTAGCTAATTTTATCCACCAAGATTTTATAAGGACTGTATCCATTAGCATAAACAAACCTTGTAATGACATTTTTGCCCTTTCTACAATTCTACATGTAGGAGAGGAAGAGCCTAACAAAAAGAGTACTATAGCGGAGATTGTCACTTCTGCTGAAGACTTAATGTATTACTCTAGAAATATAGTAAATTTTGCCACCACAAGCGTAGTACCAGTACCCACAATCTCTGGAAAATTTAATCCTAAAACGTTAGTAAACAACGTTATTAATAAACTAATACCAAGCTCTAAGTGTAAAGGCATAGGGTTTGCAAATAATTTCACCAATGGTATTGCAGATATCATCATTGGTGATAGTTATCGACTTGAAGCGATATTAACTCAGTTAATTACTAATGCCATTAATTTCACTGAAAAAGGCAGTGTTATGGTAACCACCAATTTTTTTCCAGCAAGCCCCATACTCTCATAAGTTGATAAAGATTGTGGTGATGGAAAAAGTACAAGGGGCAAAGATATTTTACAATTCATCGTGCATGATACAGGTATTGGTATGTCTGAAGAGCAACAACAATATATCTATAAGCAATTAAATGCTCCTGATAGTTCTGCCTTTACTAGTGGCTCGACTAGCAAAGCTACAGGTGAGGAATTGGCTACGGACTCAAACTCAGAATTAACTTTAGAATTAGGGCTAGGTTTAAGTCTAGTCAAACAATTTATTAGCAATCTAAATGGTAAAGTTAATATTGCTAGCCAGCAAGGTAAAAGTACAACCTTTACTTTGCAAGTGCCAGTAGAATTACATTGTGATTAACAATAGACTTCCTGCATAAGTCAAAAAAGCCCTCGGGATTTTTAGGAGAAACGAAGCCTGGTACCTTCGCGTACATAGACGATTGTTACGGAGCGGAGGCAAGTTTCGACGACAAAATCACCAACTAGATTGACTTATGCAGGAAGTCTAATAATTGGCAATAGGAAGCTACGTAGTGTGGGGTCAAGCACCGAGGTTAGAAGACAATCGAGCAAATTTCACTCTAACCTCAGTGTCTATTTTTATGATAAAATAGGAGTTAATTGTATGTCTAGTAATGTTAAAATTTTTAAATAATACAAAAAATATTAGTATTTCTACTTTTAGTGTAGTATGCTTTATATTTAAAGTATTTCTGTTCTCCAAATTATCTAATGGAAAGGCAGAATGATAGTTTATGAGTCTTTTATGACAAGTTTATATTGATTTTTTAACTAATTAATTTCTGATAATTGACAAACTAATTACTACTTGTTAACATTAAAGATTCCTTTTCGTGTAATATTAATTATGCAGGATACTACTAACGATTTACGTAACATTATAGATAATATTAGTACTAACCTGCGTAACAATGGTGTAGCAGCTGCTATACACTACAGATTAAAAGACCCTTACTCTGCTTTAAAGAAGATGCTAAGAAAGAATATATCTGTGAAAGAATTAACTGACCTAATTGCTTTTAGAATTATAGTTAATAAACAATATGATTGTTATAAGGTTTTGGTTATTCTTTACAATATATATCCTGTTAATATAGCGAAGACTAAAAACTATATTGATAATCCCAAGAATAATGGTTACAGCTCCTTACATATCGTAATTATAGATTATATCTATGACTGTAACATAGAAATACAAATACGAACTAGAAAGATGCATGATATAGCAGAATCTGGTACCGCCAACCATGAGGAATATAAAAAGACGCAGGAAGAAAAACTAAAAAAATTATTCTCTGAGGAAAAACTTAACACAGTTGCTATTAATACTGAGATAAATAATGCCCATGATATTTTTAACCAATTTAATTGGACTATACTCGACCTCGTTGCTTATGAGCAGGCGATTGAAAATCTTTGGCATAAATTCCAAAAGAATTTTTAAAAGATATCCAAAATTATTGGCAGTATTTTTATTTAATCTAATGTACAATTAAACTAATGGAGAGGTATTTTATGGAAGATATTGGCAATTGGCAGGCAAAGTTTGAGTGTTGTGAATATTCTGCTAAGTTACTTAATAAATTGATTTTACTAAACAAACAAGTAGCTGATTCAGTAGATATCAACGAAATTACCAAAGCTATCTATTATGCTAAGAAATATCATGGTAGTCAAATGCGACAGTCTGGTGAACCATATTACTCTCATCCAATAGAAGTAGCTTACATGGTTGCTCAGTACACAGCCCAAGAAATTCACCAATTGTTTAAAACTGAGATGATCGTTACCAGTTTACTGCATGATACGATCGAAGATACAACACTTACCGAAGAGATGATAGCTCGAATTTTTGGCAGTAATGTTGCTAGCCAAGTGGAATCTCTAACAAGAATCAAGCCTTACGGTAAGATTAGCTCCAAAGAAACTTTGAATTTATTATATCAACAAAAAAGATTTGACGTGATATTGATTAAATTATTTGACCGCATTCATAACCTACAAACGCTAGGAGCTAAATCACCAGAAAAGGCACTGAAAATAGTTAAGGAGACTATAGGCTATTTTATAAAGCTTTGTTTCTACTTGGAAATACCAACAGCCGAGCAACAATTAATAGAGCTATGTTACAAAAATTTACCTATTGCCCCTAACCCACTTGTTATAGACTATAGATTTTTTTGAGTAAATGATTTCAGATGGTTTTACTAGATTTTCAAAATGAGATAACCCGTAGGCAAAACCGATAATTGTCGGAATCATAATAAACCATATTCCCCAATTGCCAAAACACTCAATAAGGTAGACAAAACCAAAAGCAGTAATAACATACATCAAAGCACGAGATACCGCAAATGTCATGCTAGCACAGGTAAAACGTTTAAATATAGGAAAGCGTTTTAAACAAATGGGAGTAGCGGGGTCTAAACATTTTTTCCATAGAACTATAAAGAATTGAATCAGAAATAACTGATCAGGACAATTAACATTATTCAATAAATACGGACAAAATATCATAAAAATAGAAAATATTAGATTGTAATAAAAAGAAAGCTATTGCTTTTTTTTATTAACTTTTTCTTGCAAAAGAGGATAGTCTTGTAAAATATTTATATCGGTATTAGTTTTTCTTAAAACTTTTTTTATTCGACGCTTTGCATCAGCAAATTCTGGTGTCTCTCTTAATTTTGTACGAGCTACTGAACCAATTAAGGCAACTATTGCACCCGTCCAAAATGCCATACGCCAGTTAAAGATATGAGAAGCAACAAGTGAGGCAACCCCTAAAGCCCCTAATTTTCCTAAGGTAGCAAAAGCCCCTATCAATCCAACACTTGCATATTGTATTGGCGGATGAAGCATTTCAGTTAAATAAAGCTCTGTTCATACTATTTCGCCTAGAGAAGATAGACCTTGAATAGCCCGGCAGATGGTCACTATCCAAGCCGCTATGATTCCTATTTGTTCGTAAGTAGGCAGATTAGCCGTAACAACGCAAGCAGATGCCATCATGAAAGTTGTGATGATAACTGTTGCCTTACGCCCTATATTATCACCTATCCATCCAAATATTAAAGCTCCTAATGGTCTAAGTAAGTAAGTTGAGCAAAAAGTAGCTGCATAACACAAAGCAGTAGTGTGTGGATCAGTTTTGGGAAAAAATGCTCCATTAAGAAATACCGCCATGTGTACATAGATCATTAAATCAAAATATTCAAGGAAGGTTCCTATTGACAGTAACCCTATAGTTTCTTTTTGTGCTGTTGTTAAACTTATTTGTTCTTGAGGATACCCTATCATTTTTTTACCATCAATAGACCAACTATTAATGATAGCAAAAAGAAAATAATATTAAAAGTGGAAATAATAAAGTTTATTTAATAATATCCACAAAGATTAATAAAGCCTAAACAGTCTGGGGGAAATCTCTTTGACATATTCACTATATAGTTCAGGATAATCACCTTTAAACTTTGGTAGGTCAAATGTTCTGCGGGTGCAGTTTTTCCATGAGACAAGAACATTATCCCCCATTTTTAGGTAAATGTGGAACTGCATATAGTTCATTACTTCTAGCTTTATACTATCTTCCTTGCAGAGTAGATGTTGTTGCATCTCTTCCAACTGATGCAGTTCTTTCACTTTTTCAGCTATTGACTCATTTGCTTCAATGATATTTCGGCTATCAATATTATTACTAGAAATAGCATAATGTTTTCTTGCCTGCTCAACAGTTTGCGGCATAGTTTGGGACGTAGTTTGTGGCATCACCTCAGGGGCAAGGGGAGTCTGTTGTATAGTATCATTTACTACAACTTCTTGAGGCTTATTTTTCTTCTTGCTTAAATTGACAATATTTTGATACTGTTCTTGATTTTTTTCTATTTTTATCCTTGCAGCTTTCATTTCTTCATCCTCGTTGCATGATGCTGTTTGTTTATAAAATTCTTACATAAATAGCAGAACTAGATATGACAGAGGAATTTTAACGACAAAATTACCTGTCATATCTAGTTCTGTAAAAATATTTCTCTCTCTAATAATCGCCTTCTCACCAAGCCCTTAAGCTTAATACCGCGGGCATAAACCCATTTAGGAAATTCATCGGCAGCTAATAAATATTCACCTCTGAGCAGTTTTTGTCGTAAACTGGAAGCTTGAAAGGCACCAGCTCCACAGTTGAAAACGAATGATATCAAAGCTCCCTCTTGAGAGTAGTTTAATGGTATGTGGCAATGTCGATAAATGGCATATTTAGCTTGCTCTATGTCCTGCTCTAATAAATAATCAGCGTGTTCTCGCGATATACCATTAGACATTTGTTGTTGCTCATACTCTTTGATCACATGCCCCCAACCTATAGTTTTTAAACCAGCTGGGCAGTAATATGGTTGTAATCTTAGTCCTTCAAAGCTCTTAATTATATATTCTGCTTTACTATTAATATTTGTAACCATTAATTTTACCATTACCACTACCATTGACATAGGGGTAACCACTACCATTCCCATAGAGATAACCTTTATTGTTATCGTAACCATTAATTCGGTGTCTGCCAAAAGCTCGATGACCAAACCAAAAACCAATAACCGCACAAAATATACCTTGATCCTCACTGCTCCATATGGTGTCGACTGATGCACCAAATTTTATGAAAATGGCTAATTTTAATGCTACATAGAGCAGAAAAAATATATAAGTGATCATTGGTCTAACGCTGGTAGCTAAAAAATCAAACCAATTATTATTGCTATTATTGGCTGTTTGCATACTCGCATATTGATACAAATACTTACTTTCATCATTATCAACCTTAATTTGGATTTCCTCAAGCCTAGCACTATGACCAGTTTTTAAAGCTTTTAATTGCAAATCAATTAATTTCAGCTCGTGTTCTTTGTCCTTCTTATCCTTAAGAAAATGCAAAATTTCTGGTAAAAAACTACTGAAGAACCCCATAAAGGCACTTAATATCGCTATCATACTAAATCTCAAAAATTATTAAATATTAGACCTATTGAGCTTAATAAACATTAATGCCACCACAACTACTGCCACCAATAGTTAGTTTTCTATTAACGACATCAAGAATGACATTACCGGCAACATTGTTAATGCTAGCATAAGAGTTCCACTCTAATAGATTTGTTGAAATACCACTTATTATCTTTAAATGTGAGTCTGCAAAATCGATACGACCATTTATGTTATTTGGTAAGATTAAAGTCCAATTTGGACTAGAACTGTTTCTTGTATAAGTTTGCAACTGAGTCTGCTGAGTTTGTGCCTGGGTTTGTAAATTTTTCAGCTGTTTTTCTAAATCATCTATTTTATTAAGCAAACCTTCAGTTTCATCTTCTGCCGCAATATCTGATAGGTGCAAACTAGCTAGTGAGGTTAGGCTTTGGCTTAAGTCTTTACTACTCTCAAGGCTAAGGTTGCTTAGGTTGTCATCACTCTTAACATAGATGATATATTTTAGTTCTCTAATATTGCTAGGAATCCGGTTTATTAGGTTTTTCAGATTATCTCTACCAACTCGACTATCTAAGTTCCAGGGTAGGACAATATAATTACCTTCATCCTCAGAGGTCATAGCTACTTTAGTGAAAGGATGTTGCGAGCCAAGATAAAAGCTTAGTGCAGCGTTAGAAAATGTTATAATTTCAGTGCCGTTGGCAGTTATTATGTGCAACTCTGCTTTATCCACCTGACTCGGTATAAAAATCTTTCCACCCAAATGAAATTTAGCAATATCTGGTAAATGATCGCTATTACTCGCGTAAACATTTCTCAATCCCCTGTAGTATCTGTATTTCAAGGGAATTATTATACCATAAAAAATCACAATTTGCATCAAGTTTTGTGATATTTTTACATCACAAATTGCCAAAGTAAATCAAGCCATACAAAAGCAGAATAGAAACAATAAAAAATGTTTCAGAGGAATATAAGCTACTTGGCAAGTAATCAATATTTGTTAAATTGAAACTAGAAAATTCAATTAGTAATTATACTAGTTCCCGAAATAAAATGCGTTAATAGATTCTTTAAAATTATAATATAAGCACATTACTTTTTCCTGGTCTATAATAAATTTCTTGCTAATAATTTATTGATAATAATAAAATTGTGTTATAACAATAAAGAAAGATGTTTTAAAAACACTGATTAACATTAGATAACAAAACTATGCAAACAAAAACAGAAAAAAGGATATTAAGTTGTTTTGATATAGCTAATTACTTTCTGGTCTTAGTAGATAGAGAGGCTGGAGATACCATAACTCAACTAAAATTGCAGAAGTTGATTTATTTTGCTCAAGGGATCAGCCTAGCCTTATTAGATAAACCCCTATTTAATGAAGAAATTGAAGCTTGGGAACATGGACCTGTAGCTAGGGAGTTACGTAGAACATTTGGTAATTTCAAAGATAGTGCTATCCCAGCCCCTGGTGAAATTGATTTTGACTTATATGACAGAGAAGAAAAAGCATTGATCTATAAAGTGTATGCTGTTTATGGAGAACACACAGCCTCTTACTTACGCCAGCTAACTCATGAACATTCAGTTTGGCGTGATGCTATGGCTATGGATAACAAGATTATTAGTAAACAAAAGATGAGTGAATTTTTTAAAAGATTAATTAACACTGACTTTTTATTAATGTCACAAGAAGACGAGTTAATAATTGAAACTGCAGAAGATCAATGGTGGATGAACTATGATAGTGGAGTTCCAGCGGAAGACGTGACTAATGAAATCTTACAATCAATAGAGGAGCTTAAAGCAGGAAAAGGGATTAGGCATGGAAAAATTAACCATTATTTGGTCTAGTAACGCTTGGTCTCAGCTGCAATTTTGGAAACAACATAACCTTAAAATAACGAAACGAATTCAGGTATTAATTAACAATATTGAACAAACCCCTTATTATGGTATAGGGAAGCCTGAGGCATTAAAACATAAACTTAACGGTTCTTGGTCAAGAAGAATCGACCAAGAACACCGTTTAATCTATTCGTTCAATCAAGACATCAATACCATAGAAATAAAAAGTTGCAAAGGACATTATAAAAAAGAATAGTATTATTAATTACTAAAGCCTCAAAAAGCCTAATAAGTTTATCATCACCTATATCGTATTGCTAATAGTTTAGTGGGATCATACACAAAGCCGGTTGCAGGTAAAATAAGTTTCTGCCTGGGATGTTTCTTTGAAGGGATTTTTTAAGCAATTCTTCTGCTTTATCCAACTCACCATTTTTGATTAAAGTAACTATTGTGCCAAAATCGATAATGTCACTACCCATAGTGCCTGCTAAAGCTTTCAGCAAATTATTATAACTATCATACTCATTAAAGAAAAAATCCCCAAATAATCCAAGACCACCACCCTGTAACAAGGATGCCATAAATACTCCTTCTTCGTGTGGATCAAGCCGCTCTTCCCCTTGCACCAGCCTTTTTGCATTGATCGATAAGTAACCAAGTCCTATGGAACCTGCTAATAATTGAAACAACATTTTAATACTAGTTGGGTTTCTCATTGTTTTAGCAATATCTTGCCATGTCCCTAAATCAAATAAATTGCCACTACCCATTTGTTGATGAAGTGGTATTTGGTCGATAGTTACTGATTTTAAGGGTCTAGTAATGTAAGTATAAGCAAAAGTTTTGAACTGCATGATACACTGAATCACCGCAGCAGCTGGCGAACCTGGCTTAATGCCTAAATTGCCAAATAATATGGCATTTCTCTCGGCAGTATGGGGAGTGGCAATAGCTGTATCAACCCGGTCAAGCAAATATCTTCGTAAATTATTGGTCAAATCTTGTTTAAGTCTAGTCCTATTGAGAATACTTTGTTGTTGTAAATGTTGGTCTAGTAAATGATCAGGTAATAGTGCCATATCGGGTATTAAATATGGCTTATTGTCTATTTGCTGGACTAAATGCTGATAAAGATGCCAATTACTTTCATTAATCCCATATCTATTAAGCAAGGTCTGTAAATTATGATATAGCAAGTTAAAGGGCTGATTGACTTGTAACGCTAAATTATGCGATAACAAATTACCCATTGTCGATTTCCAACTATTATCCCACCATTCCATAAAATTTAATTTAAAAAATGCATTGGTAAGTTTAAATATGCTTCCAGATACTGGGTATTCTCCTGCAAAACGAGAATGACTATGACCAAGCAGTGAATCTACCGCCACACCAAGCAAATTAGCAAGTTCTTTTTTCTTTTCGCCATTAAAGCTTGTCGCCGCCACTTGTAAGATATTCGCATAAGATTGCAGTAGTGGTATGCCATTATTCTGTAACTCACTGACAAAACTTATCATATCAGGAATTGAAGAAAGTACCACTTTGCCAAGATTTGCCATACATTTCCAAGAGCGATAAGCTCCAAGGATGCGGTCAACTGACGGTATTTGTGGTTTAACTCCTAGCATTAGCTCTAACTGATTGATAAAACTATTTGGCTTACTAAGCACCGCCAATTGCTTTAAAATAGCTGGGTCTTTAGTCGATAACTCTTGTAGCTCCCTGGTAAAAGTACCTTTGATCGATTGTAACATTAACTCAGGATTACAACCCATATTCTCCATTACCCCAATGCTTCAACCTAGTATATTAAGGTTACTAACTATCGAATCAGCAATAAAAGAACGACTTTTTATTAGAGGGCTAATGATTTTGTCAACAAAGTCATTTTGTCTGTAATTACCAAACTGCTTCTGATATGCTAACCAAGCTTCTGACGATTTAAAATGTAGTTTCCTACTAGCCGATGCCACGTCAGCTAGGTTACTACCTCTAACGTGAGTGAATGCTATATTTAAATATTGGTCAGTATCTTTTAAATGAATGTTACTGGCAAGATTATTAAATATTGCCTTATAATCTATTTTATCATTTAGTTTAGCAATTTTTTGGTGATCAAGTAGTGGATAGATAAATTTCAGCCATTCATCATAACCAGCTTCTCGGATTTTAAAACTATCGTGACTTTGGTGAGTAATATAGCCTTCTAGCGGTATTATATAACCACCTGCTAGATTAGCTCTATTGATGGCAATTATTTGCCATTTATTGATTATTTGAGCGACTAACATTGCCCTTTCGCTACCAGTTGGCTTTTTATCGGGATGGCTAATATTCCATAATTCTTGTATTATGTCCTTTTCATAGGCAATATCTCCGAACTCGTGTACTACACCAGCTTTCTCTAAATCTCTTGTAAGACCATATAATAACTCTTTGGCAATAGTGTCTTGCCGTAAATCAGTTTGTCGTAAATATTCTTTTATCGCAGCAACCTTATTCAGATGATTTCTAATAAATCTCTCTATGGCAGCCATCTTGATTAAATTTAGGGCGTTATTTCTTTTTTTTATAAAACATTCCTTCTTAAAATCATCAATGAACCTATCTATTTGTTTATCTCTTTCTAACAAATCTAATCTTTCCTGTCCGGCAAACTCTTTATGGATAGTTTTTAGCTCATCTACTAATTGTTGATCAACAACATCTAGAGTTTTAAATAACTCTTCTAATTCTGAAGGGGCTGCCCCTTGCTTAACTTTACGTAAAATTTCTTCGGTTCGTTGGTAAATAACATCTTGTTTGATGGCTTCTGCTTGATAAGTAACCTTTTGTTGTTCAGGTAGGTAGGCTATGTCAGCTTCTAAAGAAGCTAGATGTTCCTGCAGATTGGGGCTGGCATTATTAGTATCAAATTTCTCATCATCACCATGGTAAAAAGATTCAGCCTCTTGTGGATTCTCAAGATTTATATGTTTGCCTTCCTCTAGCTGCTTTCTTGCTATATATGAGTCCTCTGGCGATAAATCATAGCCTTTAGTTTCCCATTGTTGACGTTGTAAATTATTGATAATTTGCTGATCTAGTTGTTTTCCTGCTACCAAATATTCCTGAAACTCTGGATTATTAATATGTTGCTGATGTAATTGTTGTAATTTGCCTTTTTCTTCTAGCAGAATATCAAAGAACCATTTTGGTATATTCAAATGCTTTGAAGAATTGGCTTCGCAAAACTGCGGGGTATTCGCGTACTCACGTACTAGTTGTACGCTCCGTTCGCTCACCCCTTGTTTTACGTTCCAATTCTCCAGATCATTCGAATATATTTGCTCAATCTTGCCATTAGTACCAAACTGGTCTTGCATATGTTGTTGTAATTCTGCTATTTTCCGCAGTTGAGCAAAATATAAAGGATATTGTTGCTCGGCTGCCGTAATTAATTGTAACTTCTTTGCTTGTAACTCAGCTAAACTTAATAAAGAACTTTCAATATTGGTACTGTTACTTTTTGGTACCTGACTATCAACTTGCCCAGTTTCCATTGTCCTATCCATTGCTTGAGGAGATGACTCTGTTAGTACAGCATCAATATTCTCTTTTAACTGACCATCAACTATCGGGTGTAAAGTCTCAACTTCCGGACGTAACTTATTGGAATACACGTATAATCTGTCTCGCAAATATTTAGCCGAATAACCAACACCGTGCAAAGTTGCACCAAATAAACCACTTTCTATAATATTAACCAAACTATCTGACAAGTCATAAGGTCTTTGTTCAGTATGTCGTTCATTATAAAGAAATGGTTCGATAGCTGCCTGACCTACCGCACCACCGACCAAGCCCTTAGCTAAGGTTGTTGGAAGTTTGCCATATTTTAAAGCAGCTGCCGCCCACATTGCAGGTTTACCAATAGGCACGAAGCTAGCCGCAATATTAATTAGTGATAAATTACCAAATACTATCTCAGCTCCAAATTTGCCAATAGCCTCAACTAATCCGCCTTTACCTGCCGCAATAATATAGTCATTAATTTCTCGCTGCTTTTTCATCTCTAAAATATCTTCTACTAGTTGATTGGTAAAATTAGGGTCATACTTTAAACCTGAGTCAGCATATTTTTGCTCAAACTCTTCCCTGGTTAGTTTGTTATTATAATTTTTAAAATATTTAGCAATATCTTGTAACTCAGGATCAATAATATCTTGTGGGTTAAAAGCTCGCCCTAAAGTTGATAGGCTTGGACTATCTGCATAAGCTTGGCTACTAACTGCCTGCCAAACATCCATTTTGCTGCTACCTAACAAATCAAAGACAGTATTATAAGATATACGCTCCGGTAATAAGGTAGAATAGTAACGTTGGTGAATTGGTTTGCTATTTGCCTGATAATCTAAGTAATTATTTAAGCTGTCATTATTTTTCATCGTACTAATCTATTGAATATGATTCAGAGATACCTTGTAATAATCTTTGCTTTTGTCGCTCTAAAGCTTGAGGCTTGTTGAGTTCTATCAAATCAAATTTTAATATTTTACCATCTTCTGTCATAACTGGCATATACTGACCGTCTTTCGTCAGGAAAGTATAATAGACACTCTTTTTATCAGGCGTTAGTTTCCATCTGCCTTGTTGTAAAGATTCTCGTATTTTTACAGCAGCATATTGTCCTGTTGGGTCGTTGATATTATCGATAATATGGCTACCACTACCCTTAGCTACAATAGTACCATAATCACAAGCTATATTACCGCTAATAATAGCAAGTTGCAGCTCTGCTAGACTACTCTCTATGTAATCAGCATTCAAATCAATAATCATACGTTGTGCTACCACCTGACGGGGTATTATTATATTCTTACTATCTAGTCGCATATAGACCTTACTAATCAATTCTTGGGTTGCTTTTTTTACTGCTTTGTCAATTGGTAAATCTTCCGTACGTTGGTAGTATTTAGCTAAATATTTTATGGCTTGCCGTGTTTGGTTAATCTCTGTTTCGTTTTGAATATCAGTTTTAGCTAAATTCTTACCCCATTGCTTTAATATATCATTTTTGTCAATTTCTTTGTTAAATTCTGTCATTTCATGATTGATAAATAATGGCTGACTTTTTAATGATAGCTCATTAACTAATGCGATCATCTGTATAAAGGCTGATGCAGTCTTACGGTCGTAAAGTCTACTTTCAGCATAGAATTGAGTCAAACACTCTAAATCTCCCTTACCCCTTAAGATTTCGTCCATTATCTCCAAGTCAAATTGTTCCCCGCCTTCTGTATCATCATCTCGCAGACTAATTATACTATCAGTGACTTGTTTAATTTGGTTAACATCTTTAGTATCAATCTTTTTTGAATACTCATCACATTCTTTGTTCATTAAATATCTCTGATCGTAACTAGGGATGCCTTTTTGTTCTTGCAATTGTTTCCTAAGCAAGAAACGTTGTGACCATGGTATGTTGTTAGGTATTTCACCGTTTTCCTCAACCAATCTAGCTGGGTCTGTTTGAGCCAATTTAAGCTGTTTGTTAAACTGCTCTAGTAAAATATGATATATTTGCTCTTTTTTGTCATAATCAACATCTCCGCTCTTTGGAGCAATTTGTTGTAATATTTCCTGACATTGGTTGAATGGTAGGTATTTTAATTGTTGCGAGACAATAAAAGCCTGCTTATACAAAGCTTCTTGGGTTCTGAATTGCAATAATCGTGGATCATCAATATTAAAGCTGGCTTGTAGTAGATTCTCAACACCATTAACACCTTTGCCAGTATTTAGGATACTGTGCAAATGGGCATTGGTAAGCGAACTAAGTTGATGTTGTCTCATTAATTGCTGATGATGTATTAGATTATTTGCTTGTCCCTCTAGCTTAACCCTTTGTTCAAGCGACAAATCTTCTTTCCATTCAGCAACTATATTGGGATTTAATATAGCATCCGGCGAATGCTTTAAAGTACCTTGTGCTGCAGCAAATGCTAAAGCATGTCTGGCATTGACTAGCATTTGTTCTTTTTCTTGCGGCAATAATGATAAAGAGCTAATAGCTATTATGCTATCTTGTAAATTACTAGCATAAAGTTCAGGATTATCATAAGTAGCAATCTTAAACTTTTCGATAGCTTCAATTGCTAAATGGTTACGTTTACCATCAATCAGCTTGGCTTCTGTATGGCTTATATGTCCAGCTAAAGATATTTTATATTCATTAATCTTAGCTTGCAACATACGCTTAGTCAGTGGGTTCTTGGCTTGTTGCAGATAATCTACAGCCCGCTTATCATACTTGCCTAAAAAATACTCGATGAACGGTTTGTTATTTTCTAAAAAATCCGGATGAAATTCATCAAATTGCGTCAAGCAACCAAAACCACCAGTTTTGTTATCGCTAACTACCTCAATATTACTCTGTGATTGATGCAAATGCGTAGTGGTCTCTTTAATAAAATCTGCCCATAAATTTGGCATTTCTACGCTGGCATCTTTCTACAGTTTACGTATCAAATAGCCTTTAGCTTCCTCATTAATTTTCTGACTTATTCCTGCTATAACTTGCCATTTCATCTTATTTAGTCACTTTTTTATTAAACTTTAGTTATATCTATAAATATAACAGATTTTTATAATCCACTAATAGCTATTGCCATTATTTTTGCGGTATTCTTATTTTTTACTTGTCTATTATACCTTCGTTAATTCTTGATATCCTAGCCAGATCAGATACTCCGCTTAAAACCGTACCAAGATTCTGCCAAGGTGAAGCTGACCTGATCGAAGCAATATTACGGTTAATTGTCTCCTTGTTTAAATCAATCATTGCCGTATTTAAGTTTGATCTTGGTCTTTGGTGAAAATGTTCAGCTTCTACACTTCTTGCCTTCATCTCATCCATATAAGCCATATGTCGTAGTAATAAACCAGCTGAATCAGTGCCAGTTATACCAATACCAGTTTTCAGGATATTATAGCCCAATTGTTGGCGATTATATAACTGCTCCTGCCTCAGCATATCGACATGATAACTTGATATTGCTCCATATTCCGCCGTTCTTTCGATTAGTTGTTGACGGTCAAACCTGACATTCTCCTGTTGCTGCCTCAACAAATGCTGCTGCTCATATAAGGCTTGCTTGGTTTTCTCTTTGTTACTCCTGAGTTGAGCATAAGTATTAAACAAAGAGGCTACTGTAGCAAATATACTCTCTTTACTCGAGAAAAAATTTAGGAGATCAAACATTGCTATTTTTTACCGTTTAAAGATTTTTAGCTATTTAATTTATTGCAAAAATATGTTATACTATAACTAGTATTAGTTGTGTAATGTGCTGAAAAATCTGCCTAACGGGGGGTATTTTTAGCAGTCGATTCTTTCGAAGAATAGGGCATTATCCGATTGGTACTTGGACTGGGGAACTCGGTCGGCGTTATGACCCTTGTGGTTAGTGGGGGTCTCTCGCTTATTCATCCACTACCCTTATAATTTAGCAAGATTTTTAATATACTAACCGGATAAGGTTTATCGACCTTAAAAGTAACATCAATATCAGTTTTAATTTCCCCGTGCATAATGAAATTTATCCAACCTGATTGATAGGGAGTGGTAAATAAGTCACATGCTTGTTTAGTAGCTGTTGATGTTGTTAAATATTTCTTATCATTAACCAATCTAATCAATGCATCACTATCTACATATCTACTATTAATATGTTGCCTATCTATTTGCCCATTATCAAGCCTTTCTTCAATATAACCACCTTTACTATTAAAGACCTTCAAGCCAAGTTCCGCATCTTTTTTCGGAGTATGTTCTACTTCATCTGGGAATATCAGGGGAAAAGTCTGTAATATCGAAGAATAAGGAAAGCCTACCGACAAATGTCTTACTGGATGTTTTAGCTTAATCAGCTCATTATCGATAATTCGTAAATCATGTAATTCTTCATCACCAATAATAGACACGGCTATTTTCTGAAAGATTGGTAATATAGTGGCAATATTTATTTGCTGGAATGATGGCAGACAGTTGCGAGCTATACTACTTAATTCATAACCACCAATATCAGGAAATAGTTTTTTAAAAACAGGAAAATATCTTTTTGATAAAAGTAAATATTTCTCTAATTTTATGCTCTTCTCATCTTCAAGAATATCTTTCAGTAAAGCTGGATGAAAGCTCGGCATAATTAACTGACAATACTCAATAATGTTCCGCTGCAAATAAGCTAGCCCTTCTTTGAGTTCTTGCATTTGCTCAAATATTTTATCCGCTAGTGGTTCAGTATAATCTTCTTCACTATATACTGACGCTCTAGAGGACGATAATAGACTTCCTGGATAACTCAATCTAGTTGGTGATTTTGTCGTCGAAACTCGCCTTCGTTCCTCACGTACGTCTATGTACGCTGCGGTACTCGGCTTCGTTTTTCCTAAAAATCCCTCAACTATCTCTGACTTATCCAGGAAGTCTAATGAGGAGCCGCACTCTCTTGCCATTGTTGTGGCAATTCTGTTAGCTACTTCATCTACAACATTATCGATAGTTTGACTAAAACTATCAGACAAAATATATTCTCGAACATCTTTACTTAATGGTTTATCGAGTATGATACTTCTTAGACAAACAACTATTTCTTCTCGCCTCTTAAAATTGGTTAGCTCATTAATCTTGTTGTCATTATGTATTTGTTGTAATTTATCGATTAATTGATTGGTAATAGTTGATAATTTATCATTTATTTGTTGCCTGTTAGTATGTTGGTCAAATTCAGTAATTTGCTGGCTAATTAATTGTTTGCTTTGCTCACCAAATATATATTTAGTAAGTTCTGGATGAGCGATATTTAGCAATTCTGGGTAAAAATCCACTCCAGTTTTGGCAAAAAACTTTTTTAAATTAACTAGCAGTCCACATTTTTTATCGCTATCATGCTGGGCATAATATAGCAATATTCTCTTATTGATATGGCTAACCGCTGATCGCATCTCTTGTATTTCTTTACTTATTTCAAATTGTGAATCGATATTTGACTTAGCATTTTTTAGAATATCTTGCACCGTACCAGCAATTAACCTAATTAGATCGGTATTTAGCTTTTTTATTTGCAAACAAATAGTTGGACGGAAAGAAAAAGCACTATTAGGCAGATATTCCATTAAGCCACCATCTCTTAAAATAGCTGGTACATCATCTTCATTTAGTCCTTCTACCGCTTCAATAATATCCCCACCAAGCCGCTCACCATCATATAATAATTGCTCGATTGTCACAAAGCTTTCAGGATTATTTAAAAATATATTGTCTAATTCCGCATAAATACGCGAAAATATTCGATGATAGGCAAAAGATATCGCCAAAATATTCATAATCTTAGGCAAATAATTTTGATAATATTTTTGTAAAAAACTCTCTATTTCGGGTCTATATTCATCATAATTAGCAATTAGCTTGTTTTTGTATTTAAAAGAATTACCAACATTATCTAACTTAAGTTTTAAGATAGTTTCTGCTTGAGCTTGTACAATATGCTCTAATTTGGTTATATCACCTCTAAACTCATAAGCACTATCGTCCTTTAATGCTTGTATCATTGACCGATAAGCGGCATTCTCTCCGGGCTGTTGGATATTAACGTGACAGTCAGCATAAACGGCTTTATCGGTAACGAAATGCTTAGCAGAAAAATAGCGAGTTTGCAGTACTTCTAGATATTCCTTACTGCTTATGCCAGTATCATCACTTCTCCTAACATGCAAATATAACATATCGGCACTTTCAGCATAGATTGGCGTGATGCCTAATACTTGACCATTACCACCTAGCCAATGTTGCGACCAACCCATAATTTTTAAATCATGTGAATAGATAAAACTAGCAAAAGAGCCATTTTTTAACACTGCCACTATCATTGAAAAGGGACTATTACAGCCGACAATTTGTCTAATGCCACCAGCAAATATATGCTCAGCATAGGCAGTGATGTCTGATATCTGAAAACCACCTTTTTCTTGTGAATAATACAAACTATTAATTTTACAACCATTACCTTCAACAAAAAAGATGGTCTTACCGATTATTACTGGTTTCAGTGGTGATATTGGTAGCTCAATCTCCTTATGGATTTTGACAAATTCTCCCTTAGCTCGATCTCCTTCTTTCACTAAATAAATACCATCACTAGTGCCTAATAATAATTCATCGGCAAAAGGCACTGACCATAGGACATTATCAAAAGTTGAAGAGGAGAAAGTTGCCGAAAAAGCACTTAAAGGATTACGAGCCTCTAGCAGGGTTCTATATGCCATCCTAAAATCACTAAAATCTCCCTTATAGCTTGCCCAAATTGAATGAATATTTTTATTAACTCCAAAGCACCATAATCGGTTTTCAAAAGTAACCACTGAAGTACAATATAATTTCTCTTGCTTGGCTTGGTAGATGGGAGATTCTTTAGTATATGATAAACTTGCTGCTTGCTGGTAAAGGGTTTTTAGTGTATCGTTAATTTTATCTACTTCTGCCCCATAGATTACCTCATTAAAAGGTTTTTGTATGGTATTATATCCGGTTTGCCCTACAGTAAAATAATTAACTTGGCATTTCAGTGGTTCGATAATAAACATCTTCTCTTTACCAGGAAAATTGCTGGCTAGCTCATAGCTACTACTAGAGGCTATCTCGGCTCTTTCACCATATTCTACCTGTCTCTTTCTTGCCTACTCTTCAATATGTTGGTAAAATTGCTCAACAACTTGTGGGTCAATGGAGAATTTAAAGATTGGTCTCTTATCACCAAAGGAGATATAAGCAATTCCTTGAAATACTACATAAGAGAAATCCTTAGGACGAAAATGAAAATCTTGCCCATCATCTTTAATAATTTTATTGGTTAGCAATAACTCACCGCCAACAAAAAATAAGCAGTTAGTATGTAAATTATGGGATTCAAAAACTAGCAAGTAGGACAATTTCCTTGAAAACATCACGGCTGCCATCTTCTTTGGTACATTATTATCGAATAAATGAACAAATTGTGTACCATGTCTACGCATAATGCCACCTGACGGCAGTAGCATAAAGTTAATCAGCTTCTTAACGCCATTCTGATACAATGCCAGCTCAGTTCTACCTTCAATGGTCGGAGTTAGCTCACCACCTGAAAAGTTGTTTTTTTGCGAATAAACAAATTGTTCTTGTTGCATAATTTCTCCCACTCTTTTAAAAATTGTTAGCACAATTCTTAAAAGAGTGCATAAATAATGAACTGACAAAAATTCAAGGCGGCTTTCATTTTTGTCAGCAAACATTATGGTTCCTATTAATTATTAGTTATTAGTTATTAGTTATTAGTTATTAGTTATTAGTTATTAGTTATTAGTTATTAGTTATATTATATATTCTACCTATAGTCGCCTGTCAATCAATTATTTTCTATTTTTATGCAATATTATTAAAAAAGTTATGTTCTAATCATACTTCGCCGGAATTAATTAGGTTATAATCAGCTGAATAAATTCTTCTTGTTTCTTCTAATTTGATTAAATATTGTTTCTTTAGTCCATCAGCAAACACACTATCTGAATACATAGCAAATGATACTTGTGAGGCTAACGATAAAGCTGCTAATAACTTAAAGCTCTCAGGCACTTGTTGCCAAATAGTCGTATCGTTATTTAGTAAATTATCAACAATATTTCTGCTGTAGTAAAACAGCGAGGTAAGTTTACCTCCCTTAAAGTAAATCCTACCTGCTTCCGTATAAAATTGTAGATTAGATGGTACTATTACTGCACATTTAATACAATCATCAATATTCGGTATTTTAGTGAAGTTTTGTCTATTACCTTCAATATTATCAACTCTCCGTAAGGCAAACGACCATTTAACCATTAATATAGTATCTTCAATAGCAGGGTTAACAAATTCCTCACATAATTCCTCGGCTTTTGATACTCTACCGCCACCAATGCTACTAATACCAACATTTGACCCAAGTAGTACTACTGCCTTCTTGATAATTTCATATTTCACGGTAGTTACACCAGGAAGTTTATTGAATAAATTTTGTAGTTACCCATCTTCATGCTCACTCTCAACAACACCACCAACAAAGTCATCATCCTCAACAATATCAGCATCAATACCAACATCAACAGCAGCAACACCGGCTGCCGCTCTTCTCATGCCAAGCCCTCGTACCCTAGTAGCTAAATTGTCGTTGGCAATTACTGCTAGAGCATTATTATCAATATCCTCTGTATTATCTATATTCCGACATTGATTGCCAAACATCTGCCATGGCATTGTTATACTATGCACACCTCTCTTGTGATTTTCATTGGCTACTGCTTGCCACAATATACCATGATGGCTGCTACGATCGTAATTCTCTAAACATTTTATTACTACTACTGCTTGTTCATTATCGCGGCTAGCTCCAAAAGCTTCACTGTAATATAATACCTTGGCATAGTGGTATTGTACTAGCTCTTCAATACCCTTCTTATTAGAACCACTGACCGTGTTGAATCTTATAGCTCCTTCATTAAAGGCATAGCAATCTTTAACAGCATATCTAGATTGATTCGCATCCCCAGTATTATCAAATATACCACCCAACATCTCACTAGTAATAAAGGTAAATCCTAAGAAACTATTAACTTCACCGCTTACTAAAGCTCTAACGTTATTATAGTCATAATTGGTAATTTGCGGGTCACGTAGTAAGTCTGAGATTTGATTGCTTGAGCATAGTAAGTATAATTTTTCATACATGCCAAAAGAGCGTTTTTTTAAGATATGATGAGCTTTGATTAATTTATCAACTGTTAGCCCGGCTCTTTTCGAGTTAATGACAGCTCTGTTGGCAGCAACTGCAGCTTGAGCATTTAAGGTTAAATTGCTATCCGTAACCCTAATTCCTACTGGTACCACATTATTAGCTACGTCAAAGTTAATCACATTGTTGCCTGTCCGTCCTGCTCTGACAGGACTGGCAACAGCACTAATAATTACCCGGTCTTGTTGCCTACCCATTGCCCAACCTGCCATTTTAGGAAAATGTGAGGTGGGATCGGTTAATAGGTTTAGCTTATCGTTCCTATCCATAGTAGCGTTCCAATGATAGGCGGAAGCTGTCAAAAACCGTCTTGAAATAGTTGGTATTTTAAATTATATTTGTTCTAGTCTGTCACGGTCTCCATCATTAGCATAATGCCCATGCAAATCGTTATGATCAACGGGGTGTCTAGTTCTACTCTCCACCTCGTGGGTAGTCATTGACTCAAAGCTAATTACCTCAGTATCCTGCGTACCATTAGTAACGCATTTTCGTAGTTTAGAACCTTCTTGTTGAATAACTAGGTTGATATTTTTGGCAAATTGTTCTTTAAGACCATCTGTTATTTGTTCCATATTTCCTCCTCAAATAATCTATCAATATTTAAAGCACGATACAACTATACTCAAATGATTTGGAGAATTGGAGCGTAAAACAAGGGGTGAGCAAGCGGAGCATACATTTAGTACGTGAGTACGCGAATTACCCGTAGTTTTACGAAGCCAATTCTTCAAAGCAGAAGAGTATTATGCTATTAGTGGCTCTTTTATGATTAGGTTATTGCGAAGTTGCGAGTCTGTCATAAAGATTGTGTAAGTTGAAAAAAGTATTAAAAATAAGAATAGTAAAAAACACTTGCACGAGGTTAATATGAAGAAGAAAACAAAAACAACAAATCCATCTGTAGAAAAAGTAGTGTCAGAACTCTTGTCACAAAGCAATCCATCAGAAATTTTTGGCAAAGATGGTATATTCCAAGAGTTAAAAAAACAACTAGTTAATAAGATTCTAGAAAAAGAGATGGAATCGTATATTGGATATGAAAAGCATTCCAAGGATGAGAAAGAATCTGGAAACAGACGCAATGGTAGTTATGAAAAGACTATAATAGATGAAGATGGTCGGAATATAACAGTAGATGTTCCAAGAGATAGAGAAGGAGAATTTGAGCCTCTATTAATTCCTAAGGGAGTTCGACAATTTAAAGGGTTTGATGAGAAGGTAATATCTCTGTATGCAAGAGGTATGACCACAAGGGAGATACAAGGACATTTAGAGGAAATCTATTCTACCAAAGTATCTGCAGAGCTAATATCTAAAGTAACTGATGGAGTTTTAGAGGATATTATAAGTTGGCAGAATCGTCCCCTTGATAGTATATATCCGATAATATATCTTGATTGCATATATGTTAAAGGAAGAGATAATCATACCATAATAAATAAAGCAGTGTATATAGCTATAGGTGTTAATATGGAGGGTAAGAAAGAGCTACTTGGTATTTGGGTTGGCAAGAATGAAGGCTCTAAATTTTGGATGCAAGTGGTAACTGAACTAAAGAACAGAGGAATTGAAAAGATATATGTTGCTTGTGTAGATGGTCTAAAGGGCTTTCCTGAAGCCATAAATAGTGTTTTTCCTAAAACTATTGTACAATTATGTATAGTGCATATGGTTAGGAATTCTACCAAGTACGTATCATATAAAGATTTAAAATCGGTAACAGCTGATTTAAAGAAAATTTATACAGCAATAAACGAGTCGGAAGGGATTAGAGAGCTACAAAACTTTAGTAAAAAATGGGACGGAAAATATCCAGTAATTTCTGACATGTGGCAACGTCTTTGGTCAGGTATAGCCCCGCTTTTTAGCTTTCCTGAAGGGATTAGAAAGGCAATATATACTACTAATACTATTGAATCAGCCAATCGTCAAATCAGGAAAATTATTAAAAATAAAGGGGTATTTCCAGATGACAAATCAATTCAAAAAATAATATTTTTGGCATTGACAAACGCCCAAAAGAAGTGGACAATGCCAATTAAAGATTGGTCAGTTGCCTTAAATCAATTTGCCATACTTTGTGGTACTGATGACCAAAAATGGGAAAATGTCGATCAAAGATGGACTAATTCTGATATCATACTTACACAATCTTTCTGATAGACCCTGGCTACAAATAAACAAACCCTTGTTGCAGCCTTAAATGAGTTGTCACCTACATCATAACTTTAATGATTGGTTGGTTACGTTATTTTTTATTAGACTTCCCTGCATAAGTCAAAGATAGTTGAGGGATTTTTAGGAGAAACGAAGCCGAGTACCGCAGCGTACATAAACGTACGTGAGGAACGGAGGCGAGTTTCGACGACAAAATCACCAACTAGATTGACTTATGCAGGAAGTCTATTGTTTTTTATCATAAGCGATTTTATATAATTGTTCCCTACGTTTAACAGCTTGCTCATGTCCCGTATGGTCTTTACTCCTTAATTTTACCACAAACTCAGGATCAGATTCAAGTTTTTCTATCTCTGCTAATGCCCCGTCTCGATTATTAATTGTTGGCAGCTCTTTACCAGTTACTAACGAGTCGGATTTTAAAGTTTCACCGACTCGTACTAATAAATCTACTAGAGCTGGTGCATAATGCGAATCTTCAATTAATCCAGCCAATTCCTTAGTACCAAACTTAGATAAGGCTGCCTGCATCACTGTCATTTTATTATCAAAGGCATTACCATAAGTATTTTTCAGCCAATCAATGTGAGAGTGACGTGTTTGCTCAATAGCATTTTGTTGCTGTTTCTGCAAATCCTGCGAAAAACCATACAGTGAATTAAGCAGCTTTGCCCCTTGCCTTTTAGATAATCCGCTTTGGTAAAACATGTCCTCATAACGAGTTAAATACTCCTCATCTTCCTTGGATCGTTTATCAGTATATTTCTTATCTTCAGGCAATCCAAGCCGACAGTAAAATTTATGCCACTCCTCATCAGAGCTGTCATCTTTTGGCACAGCAACTCGCTGATTCAAACTTTTCTCTGCTTCCAAATAGCTCTGAGCTAAAGATGATACATCCTTGAATTTACCCAATGACTCAGCTTTACGTATTTCCTCAGGCATATTAGCTAACCAGTCATTACCAGAGGAAGTAGGGCTAGTTTCATAGTTATTGGCAATTAGTTCTTTGCTCATCTGCTTATTCTTCTTTTAACGTTTCTATCTCTTCTTTTAACTTCTTTATTTTTTCAAGAGTTAGTTTTGTATACTTAACTATTCTCTCCATTGGTTCATTATCAATTAACATTTCTTTTGCCGTGGCTATTTTTTCTTCAGCTTTGCCTTCAGTTTTGCCTTCAGCTTTGCCTCTAGCTTCCCCTCTAGCTTCCCCTCTAACTTCAGCATCTTCAATTTTTTGCTGCTCTACCGCTAAATTATCAAGACGAGTTTTGGTTATTTTCTCATAGGTACGCAATTCTTCTTCACTCCAGCTAGCTTGGTCTACAGCCTCAAAGGCTCTCCTAATAATTTCATCCTTACCTATTAAATGCTCTATTTCTGTTAATGTTAATGCACTATCTCCTGCATGCTTAAAAAAATACATCCACTTTTCTTCAATAGTTTTTAGATTTTCTATAGTTTTATTAAATTTCGTCAACTCAAAAAAAACAAAGTAAAAATCTTTTAAATCATTGGCATAGGTCTTTGTATCTAAAAGACGATGCTCTGATTTCCAATGTTTTTTATCGTCAAACATCATAAAATCCGCTATTGCTAAAAATATTACTCCTTTTAATTTGGCATATACTGCCATTTTCTTGTATTCCTCATCTTCCTCAAGTATTTGCTGAGAATATGCTTTAGCTGCATAATATTGGGCTCTTTTTTCAAATCCTTTATGTTTACTTACTTGCATCTCTACGATTATTTGATTACCGTTTTGATCTTGACATAGCACATCAACAATAGATTGCCTATATGCAGCAATATCTGGGTCTTGGTTAGTTGGTAAAAACGTTACATTAATTATTTTCTCATTTTCTTCAAGGCTGAGAACATCATTTAAAAAATGAACAAGTATATCTTTATTCTTTTCAGTACCAAATATTTGGCGAAAACAAAAATCATTTTTAGGATCAAGAAATTTTGATAAAAACATATAATATAACCTCTTAATTATTACTAAATGTTGCCTTTATTTATCTGGTTCATTTTAGCACCATCAATATTATTAACTCCATCATCTTCTGAAGCCTGTGAGCATATATATAGGAACAATGCTCGATGCCCTTCAAGAAAGGCAGTGTAATCACTTTCTTGCCGAACGAAATTGCTACGATATATGCCGCTCATCTGAGCTAAATCCTCTAATATTATTTTACCATCTTCTCCACTAAAAAGCTTCAAATAAATTGATTTTAATTGCTCTTTTGTTAGTAAATTTGGTGGGGATGATGAGTTAATTGATAGTTTCATTTGATCATTGCCCTTGTATCTGTTGTTGCTGTTGTAACTGTTGCATTTGCATCATCTTACGTTGTTGCCTTATTTGTAATACTTCTTGCTCGTTCTTGAGGATTGAGTTTGGGGAGCCTCGCAGCTCAAAAAATAGTTTAAAACATTCATCCCAGTTGATATTATCATAAATCTCAGGAAAAAAGTTACTGATTCCACTTCTTTGGAAGAAACCTAATACTTGCTCAACGCTTGATATTGCTGATGTTTTCTGTGCCCTGGATAATGGCGAAACATATTCAATCTCTATCTCGGGCGGGCTATTTGCTCCTTCTAAAATTGGCACTCTATTATATTTGATTAGCGTTTGATATATTGCCATGATTAACGGATTTAATAACTCACTCTCAATTCTACCAACCATTGGGGACATTAAACGGTATTGTTCCTCCGTCCTAATTTGCACCTCGGTGGCAGTCATTTCTTTATTTTCCTTTTGCATCCTGAATATATCGATATAGAATGCTTTGTATATGGCATCGCGACATTGATTTTGTTCAATTTCTGTAGGTAGGATATTTTCCATACCAGTTAGCGGTATTATTTTATCTGCCATACCATTACGGTAGAAATTAACACTACCAGGCGTAGTATAGAGGGGTAAGTAATATCCATCTTTTGGCACTAATAATGGTGGGTCTAGCTGCTTCTGGGCTACTTTTAGGGTGATTTGTCTTAAACTATTGAGTAATTTAATATCAGGTAGTACATGATGAGCCGGAGCATAGCCATATACTTCACCTTCTTCTTTTACCCACCGTGTTACAAAAAACGGGAAATAAGAATAACCAGATTGACTAATAATTTTTTGCTCAGCTAGGTAGATATATTCCGAATTATATTCAAGTGTTGCCGTTGGTTTTCTGGCTTTATTCTTCTGATTTTGAGTTTGTGGGCTAACTATGTGCAATATTTCTACTATCTCATCAGGATTCCGGGCTAGTCTTTCCTTGAAAGGGGTAAAGTCCGCCCATTTAGCTGCTGCGGTTTTAATTGGCATACTAAAGAGTCGGTACATTGTTTTAACAAAACCAAACTTATCCTCTTCAAAATAACACTCTTGTAAATTAATATTACGGAAAAACAAAGTTTGGGGTAATTCTAAATCTTCTTCAACATAGAATATTGCAGTACCAAAGGCTGATAAATTCAAAAAAAACTGATGAATCTGATTATAAAAATTAGAAGCAGGATTGTTGAATATATCCATTAAAGTTTTTTCTAACATTTGGGCTAACATGTTGCGTTCAGCTGTGGTTAAATATTCTTGCTGTTCTTCATTTTCACCAACTATTGTAAGGTTAAACCAGTTCATTGCTGGATTTACTAGCAAGCTTTGTAAACCTGATGCTAATTGCTCTCTTGACCAAATAGAAGTTGAATCAAATATTACCTTATTACTCTCAGTTTGTGGACAAACATATTTCTTCAGCTCATCCCATATATGATGCCATTTCTCCCGCTTGCTTTTGAGATTGTCAAAATATTCAATCTTTTTGTTTAAATCATTATCAGCCATAAGCTGTTACCATATTACGGGTTGAATTTGAGTTTATAGTTGAGTTTGGGTTTAAATATGGCTCACCAAGCTTCTTTGATACTTTCTTGAGTTTCTTGATAAAATCGTTATCATATAACACCTCATAATTATATTGCTTACCGCTAGCGGCTGTCATGCTAGGCAAACCAAGGGTTAACCCTTCAATATCCTTAAGCGAGACTACCTTGCCAAGAGATTCAGATAATTGTGGCAAATCGTTTAATCGGGGTACTGACCGCATGTTAAAATGCTCCACTGCTTGTTTTAAACCACCAAGTTCAGCTATCGGCATTTTTTCTAGTCCTGATCTACCATATCTTGCCATTTGCTCTAAATTACCTGACATACCATCATATTGATGCTTATTAGCAAGATTAATTTTTTCAAAGTTTCCCAATTTATTAACAATATTTGACTTGTTCATATAATGACCAATACCAACAAATGGAGAGAGACTTTGTAACCCTGAACCTATTCCACCAGCTATAGAAGAAAAAATTGAACTACCTCCCCCTAGTATTGATGAGATTCCGGCACCAAGTCCGTAGGTCGCGAGACTAAGACCTATCCCCTGTACTAAACCTGTATTGCTGGCTGATGTCTGATATTTTCCAGCCCGCCACTCTAAATCGTGAGTATGGTAATCTATATCCTTTTGTGCAGATTCACTATAACTCCTTAACTTATTTTGTAGCTCCTCAACATGCGATTTCCGGCTAGCATAATCAGTCGCTATTTGTTCTTCTATGTTTTTGTGTTGTTTATATTGCTCAATGATGCTGGTTAATTGATGTCTTGCCTGATCAAAATTACTAGTATCTCGCAATAGACGATCTTGACTTGCTTGATAATTACCTAACTGACGCTCAAGCTCTGCTTTTTCGCTGCTTATATTTTTATGTTCCCTAGTAATATCATTCATAGAATGACGTATTTTCTCTTCTATTGCCTGACGTTGATTTTTTAACGATTCAACATCTTGCTGATGTTTGGCAATTGTGCTGCCCGCTTCTTCTGTTAACCCTCGTAAACTGTCTTTTTGCTGGGCTACTCGGTCGTAGAGATTTTGGAAGACACCCGGTAATTGCTCCACTTCTCTCATTCTTGCTTCGAGAGCTGGAGCCTTCTGTTTCAATCTTTCAAAAGATTGTTTAAGTTGTTCGGCTGAGGAAGATAGCCTAGCTCTTTGGGCTTCTATGTGCTTTAAACCACTATCATATTGGCTAGCATACTGATTTAATTGACTTTCCATCTCATAGCTTCTATTGCTATATTGGTATTGTTGATCCTCTAGAGAACGTAAACCCTGCATTGATTGTTGTATTTCGCGAGATAGATTATTGATAGTATTTGTTACTTCACTAGTACAATTCTCATAGCGATCGCGTGATTCATTATAGTTACGCTTGTGCCTTGATAGATCATCACCAGTAAGATATTTACCACCAGGAATATACTTATTAATAAAACTTTTAGTTGCTTTCCAAGGGTTAGTCCAAAATGACATTATACTACCTCATCTATATTATTGCTGTTTATATTTATAGTACTTCCACCCATCCTATTTACCTCTCCAAAGCATTATAATCATTCATTACTTGACGATATTTTAGTATATTATATTGCGATTGCTGTTGCTCATTACCAGTTTTAACATCCATCGCTAAATAACAAAAGCTCTCGGTTATATCAGTAGCTCTCGAGGAGCTAGAATGCACGCCTCTTTTAGTAGCATCAAACTCATAGAGACCGTTAATACCACGCTGACATTTCTTGTCATCTATTCGGCACTTACCTAGCAAATTTCTGGCTTTAGTTATCATCTCTTCTCGCAAATATTTCCTACCAATAGCAAAAGGTGAGAAGCCCACTTTTTCTGCTATCTCATTGGCTTGTTGTAACCTTGTATCCAAAGTCGGCATTTGTCTTCGACTCATATCATGCGGCAATACGTTACGTCCATATTGATAAGGTCTAGTTCTTAAATGATTAAGATAAAACTCTAAATCTTTGCCCCTGTTCATATAAAAATCGATAATATCGATATAGTCTTGTTTCTCTTGAACAAACCAAATAACTGTATAATCAACAATACCTATATCCCAGTAAGTATTAACCTGATATCCTGCATCAAATGGCACATAGCCAATACGCCCCTGACTTTCAGCTAACCGTAATTGTTCAACAAAGGTACCGCCTTGATCAGCTCTCTTGTAACGATAGGCAGCAAAATCACAATAAAACTCTCTTTGAATTTCTTCGTTAGTCATATCAACAGAATCCAACTTATTTTTATCGACTAATGGTTGTCCCTCATTATCCGTAGTATCTTCAATAGTTTTTATTTGGCAAAATACTTCCGAACTATCCTGATATTTCCGGTATAATTCTTCGCCATGGGTTAATTTTGGATTATCGGAAGGCGTATAAAGATAAAGCAACCAGGCATTATTACGAATTACCATCGGCTCTATAACGCAACTCATAGCTCGTGGATCATGGTAAGAATATTCTGAGATAACCGCTCCCTTAATACCACTGCCCCTAATAGTAGCATAACGATCACTACCAACAAATTGAATCACTGAACCATTTTTAAATAATATCCGTTGCTTATATTGTTGACTACGAGCAATAATGCTTTTAGGAATAAATGACATATAAGGACGCCCCGATAGTGTCATACCATCCCATATACTCATCTTGGCTTGATTATAGGTAAGATAGACATACCAATAAATGCCAACTTCTCGAATAGCACTAGCAGTGATCCAGTTAATACCCATAATATCCTTACCAGCCCTTCTATGCCAAACGGCAATAGCTTTCTTACCACCCGAGTATAAATATCTCCACAAAGGTAACTGGAATGGATATGGTGACCACTCCACCGGAAATTTAATGCTGCTAGAGTTAGCTAGCTCTTTGTTGGTTTTACTAGTAGTTTCCATCACATTATAAACTATCTGCCCCGTAAGATTCTATTTCAAAATTAGTTATATCAATCATCTTTGCCATTTCTTGGGCTTGTACCTTTTGCTCTGTTCCACAGCCACTTTTCCTAAAACTACTACCTTCATGCTTTCTTATTTGATATTTCTGCAAATTAGCTTTAAGATATTCTAGCAACGACTTAGAGCAATATTTTTTCTTAGTAGCAATTGCCTGATTATCTCTGTTATAGGTCACTTCCTCATAACCGTTAATTGCCCTATCATATAACACCCCTTCTGCTCTATCTACTGCAATGGCTAAAGCTAAATTGACACATTTGGCTAAATATTTATCGCTATTAATAATCCGGTGCAACCTAAGTGGTGAAATACAACCCGCCTTCTTAGCAGCGATAATGATGTTACCATGTTCACAAAGATATAAGAGGAAATTAGAAATATCCTCTATTGAGCCAAACTTACTGATGGTACTAGATGATATCTTTGCTAAATATTTTTCAAATAAACCATAATTTTTAATCATATAGATATCTTTAAAAACTCCTTGTAATTCCCTCTATTATACCTGATTCCCGGGTTTTTTACCAGCAATGTTTTTATATTAAAATTCTACTTATAGTTACCTGTCAATAGATTATTTTCTATTTCTATTAATTTTTTTATTTTTTAATAATAACTGATTAATTACCTTAAAAAGATTTTCGCGAAACGCCCCCCTATACCCCATTTTGCGACGCGGGTACCCCCCGGGTGATTTCACGGACAATTTTTGTCAAAAAATGTAAAAAAGTGACAAAAATTGCTAAAAATCTCAGCAAAATAGCTATAAATTAGTAGTTTAGAGTGTGCCTTATGATTCACAATCAAAGACTCGTACACTTATAAAACGCATTACTATCAAGTTTTCTAAGTCTTAATAATTTCCATGGCTAGTTTTATGGCTGTTTCAACCCTCATTAACTAACTCTTGATTATTATTAACTTCTTTGTAATCATTCTTTTTTCGCTTAATACAATTAGTCTTTTGTTCCATTTGCCATATTTTATATCGTTGCCATTCTATCGGACTTGCAGTAACTCAAAAGTAAAATTCTGGCTGCTGCAAGCCTCTCTTAAATCTCTCCAGTAATTATTCTTAATCCAATCCCCAATAAAGGCACTGGATGGTTTAAGAGTGATCTTCTTGCTACTCACATCTTCGTCTATTGCTTCTAATTGGCTAAACCAGGTTTTATCAATGAATTCACCACATAACTTTAACAAATATTCCCTTATTTTATACCATACTGACTTTGGGTCTAGTTGGCTTAGCCCTGAATAAATTGATGCTGATTTATTGCTAGTGGCAGTGGTGTTTTTGCTAATAATATGCAATAGATCAACCTGCTTGCCATATACCTCTTGCACTTGATTAAGCAATGTGTCTTTATCAGTTTCTGACAAAGAGATATCTGCTAAATCAATCTGGTATTTATCGTCACATACTCCAAAAAAACGACAACTAGTCAGTAATTTATCAGCAGTATCAGACTCAAAAGCTCCAACAATCTTGCGTTTCAACTGCCATAGTTCCGAAGTGTCTTGATTTGCTTCTACCGCCCTCAAACGAGCCTCACTTGCTCTGGTAGCAGCGTCCATGAAGTTAAAATTATCGTTATTTACCAAAGCTGGTTTACGCAGTTCATAAATCAAAGCTATTTTCATGTAATTCAGTACTGCTTGCTTGCAGGGAAAGCGACGATTAGGATATTTCTTGTTAAGGTGAATCAACAGCTTGTTAATGTAACTCAACTCGTAGTCAGTACCTGTTCTCATTCTTAACAAAGCCCCATCTTCTTTGGTCAATGGGTAAAACTCCTCTAGCTTCTTAGATGCATACAAGTTTTTAGCCTTGTTGGCAAGATTGCTAATCCAACTTGCAGCTTCCGGCTGTTGCTCAGCCTCATTGCTACCTGAAGAACCGCCTGTTAAGTCTGAATCTGACTCATCATCAGTTGGAGATGCGTCACCGGAATTACTGTCTGGGGAATTGTAAGGTAACGTTTCACTTACTGAGCTTATCTTTACCTCCTGTGGCAAATTAAAGCTTGGTTCCTCAGTTGATTCAAGCTCTGACAAACTTTGTTCACCTGAACTTGCCGTTACCTCAGGCGGCAAATTAAAGCTTGGCTCCTCAGCTGACTCAAGCTCTGACCAATTTTGTTCACCTGTTCTTACTGTTCCCTCAGACGGCAAATTAAAATTTTGCTCCTTAGCTGATTCAAGCTCTGGCAAAATTTGTCCACAATTTTTTTCATTTTTTTCACATCTAGATAAAGATATAGATATATTATTATCTATTATATTGTGTGGGGGAAATTTTTTGCCATTTGGATTAAATTTTTCTTCCTGTTGAGTTGAAATTTTTTGATGGCTAGATTGAATATTTGTACAATTAGAATGATAAGAATTATCATTAGCTTTACGAAAACTTATAAATTTCTTAAGGAGTTTGATACATAAAATATTGCGGCATTTTATGTTATATTTGATCGTAGTAATTAAAGTAAAATCAATGAACCCACTTATTTTTAATTCTCTTAGACATTGTCTAACTCGCCTTTGACAAACTCCTAGCTCTTTTTCGAAAAAGTGATAACCTTCTTGTAATTCTTCTGATAGTTTATCTTTTTGATAAATCTGTAGGCGAGAAACTATCAACGACAGAAGTTGACGAGAGGTTGTACTTAATCGTTTATCACAATTATTGGTAAGGTTTCGCCATTCAGGCGGGACAAAATTACCGACTATATTATAAAAGATAGTATCAGGATTTTCAACTAAACCGTCGGGAAAAGTTAATGATTCTATCATACTTCCTCCCCGTGAAAAACGGTTAAAAATAAACCTTTTTGTAGGTCAATTTTGAGGAGTTTTAGAAAAAAACAGCCATAAAATAGCCATAGAAATTCTTTTGAGAAATTATAAAAACCCTGAAACCCTAATATGTATCTGGTACACCCTAGTGGATGATTTACGAACCCAAATCGAGGTAAGAATTGTTATAAATCAGCATCTGTATAAGTATATCATGTCATGTTAAGTGAGCATACCGTGTAAATGATGATATCTTGAGTCCATTGCCTTAATAGGGTACGATGCGGTTCTAACGAAGAGCGTAATAGGTGACTATTACGTCTACTCCACTACTCAAACTTTTTCGAATTGGTTAAAAAAAGATTTAATGCCAAAATTACCTGATGGTAGTGTGATAGTTTTAGATAATTCTAGTTTTCATAAGAACAAAGATATGCAGGATGATGTAAGAAAAGCTTGCTATATCCTTGAATATTTACCAGCATATTGTCCTGATTTAAATCTAATCGAGCATAAATGGACTCAAGCAAAATCTATCCGTAGAAAATATCACTGTAATATAGATCGAGATTCCGGACAATAACTATTTCAGTAATAACTTTATTTTTAAACAAAATTACTGAAGCCAGAGAAAATTTAATAATTATAGACACAAACTATTTAAGGTTATGACAACTTAAAATTATGACTTTTAAACTACTTTGTGTTCTGTGCCACATAAAAAAACTTGATATATAAATAATAATTAATTAATATAATACTTACATAATTTAAGTTATCAGATATGAGTTCTAAATTTCTGATTCAAGCAAAAAAGATACGCTTATATTATAGTAAGCATTTTATACTTAAAATCATTCTTATACTTTTTTTTGTTTTTATCTTATCCTATGTAATTCTACTTAAGTTAATTACATCATCTTCAAGAGATGAATATATGATTGCAACTTCTAAACCTACTATATTAGCTATATCTGCTACCGGGAAAGTGCGTCCAGCAGAAGTCATTAATGTGCAGTCAACTATACCTGGGGTATTAATAAAAATACTAAAAAAAGAGGGAGATTTTGCTAGAGCAGGAGAAACACTAGCTATAATTGATAATACACAATCGCAAGAAATAATAAAGCAAGCTGAAGCAGATTTAACTTCAGCAAAATTACATCTTACTGAAAAAGAAAAGGAATTTTTAAGGAGTAAAAAATTATATAAAAGGAAAATAATCTCAGGTGTTAAGTTTGAACAAATAGAAACAGCATATAAACACTTAAAACAAAATGTTTTTAAACTTGAAGCATCCCTTAATGCAGTAATAAAAAAAAATAAAGAGTACACTATATATTCTCCTTTCGATGCAGTAATAACAAAACGCTTAGTCGACACTGGACAAGTTATTGATATACAAAAATTTATATTTGAGATTATGGATTTAAGAAAACTTGAAGTAGAAGTAGACATTGATGAGTTTTTTCTAGATAATTTAGCAATAGGACAGAAAGTATTTCTAAAAACAAATAATACTAACTTTATAATTTTTAGTGGTAAGATTAGTTTTATTTCACCTATTGTAGATAAAAATACAGGTTCAATTTCTGTCAGGATTATTTTCTCAACTCCAACACATTTAAAACCGGGTCAATCTATTAATACTAGCATTATTGTGGCAAAATTTGAAAAAGCTATATCTATACCAAGAAGTGCTATAATTAAACAAAATGGAAAGAACTATGTTAAATTGTTAACTAATAGTAGAAATTTCGAGTTGCAAGAAATAAATCTTATTGATTGGCCAGACCAAAAAGTTATTATCACAAGGGGACTTAATGAAGGTGATAAATTCTTTGTGGGAAAGGATAGTTTTTATAAAGAAATTGATAACTTAGAGGAATTCTAATGTTATTTGGACTTAAAGTAGCATTTAGGTATCTTTATAGTTCTAAAATACAAACAATGTTATTAATTTTATTAATAACATTAGGAGTAATGATTTTTGTTTTTATTACTTCTCTTGTAAGTGGTCTGCAGCAATATATTACTTCTCGAATCTTAGGAAATATCCCACACATAACTTTAGAAAAAAATAATATTGTTTACGATTCATTAATTAAGAATATAAAAGAGTATAAAAGTTTTGATATATATGAGTATAATATAGCTAATAATTTACCTCAAAAACAAATAAGCGATTGGGTTAAAATAGATAAAATAATTGGTACTCATGATGAAGTTTATGGCTTATCTCCGCAAATAAATGGTAATGCATTTATTAAACACAATAATAATATCCAACCCGTAATGGTCAATGGTATCTTGCCTGAAAGAATTTCTGCTATTAGTGGTATAGGTAGTAAGGTTATTTCCGGAAATGGGTATCTTGCTATTAATAGTATTATAATTGGCAAATTACTAGCAGATAAAATAGGTGTGAGAGTTGGTCAACTTATTTTACTACAATCTGCACAAGGAATTTCTAAGACATTTATATTACAAGGTATTTTTAGAACTGGTCTAAGTATTATAGATCAAGGAATAGTTTATGTTGATCTCAAAAATTCTCAAGGATTATTCAAGTTAACTAATGGAGTTTCACGTATTGAAGTAAAATTAAAAGATATGTGGAAAGCACAAATGATTGCTAAGGAAATAGAACTTTTATTTCAACTTAAAGCCACTTCATGGCAGAATACAGATTATGGAATTAATGAAGCATTAAGTAGTCAATCTAAAACTGGGAATGTAATCCAGGCATTTAGTCTTATAATTATAGTTGTTGGAGTATCAAGCACACTATTTTTAAGTGTTTATCGAAAAAAGTCCGATATTGGTATAATGAGAAGTTTTGGTATGAGTAAAAAATTTATAATTAGTATTTTTTTATTCCAAGGTCTATTAATAAGTGTTGTTGGGACACTTATGGGATGTACATTTGGTTACTTACTTTGTAGTGTCTTCTATAATATTAAGTCTCCTAATGGGCAGTCATCTATACCACTTATTCCTGAGGAAGGGGGATATTTAATTGTAAGTATTCTAACAATTATAGGAGGTGGTATCGCAGCACTTATACCAGCAAGGGCTGCAGCGAAAATAGAGCCTATTAAAGCAATAGTAGAGTTATGATTTTATTAGAAGTTAAAGAGCTGAACAAGTCCTATGTGGTAGGTGAGTTAATAGAAAAAGTTCTAAAGAATGTCTCCTTCCAAATTCCAGAAGGAAAGGTTGTGGCATTATTAGGACCGAGTGGAAGTGGAAAGAGTACTCTGCTTTCTATAATAGGTTCAATTATGAGTCCTACGTCTGGTAAGGTTATTTTAAGGGGACAAGAAATATCAACCTTATCAGAAAATCAATTGACTACCTTTAGAAATACAAACATTGGTTTTGTGTTTCAATTTCATCATTTATTATCAGAATTTTCAGTTTTAGAAAATGTTTATTTTCCAGCAGCAGGAGCTAAAGGATATGTTACAAAAGAAATTACTGACTATGCAAAATATTTAATTGAATACGTTGGTTTAAGAGATCATATACACAATAAAGCTAGCAAATTATCAGGCGGGCAGAAACAGCGTGTTGCAATTGCTCGTGCTCTCATTAATAAACCACAGTTAGTTCTTGCTGATGAACCAACTGGTAACCTAGATCATAATTCAACTTTGCAAGTAATGAAGTTAATTTTGGAGATAAACAAACACTATAATACTACCTTTATAATTAGTACACACAATAATGAAATAGCAAACTACTGTACTTCAAATATTCAAATGTTAGATGGTATGATAATATGATGATAGCCAAAAATATGATGTGGAAGATTATAGCAAAAAAAATTACAGCAGCAGTTTCAGGAGATTATCTAGGTGTTAAGAGTGATATAAGTAGAAGTGTATTGTGTATTGATTGTATATAAACCAGAGCTTCAAAAAGTTAATTAAGAACTAAATAGTATATGCAGTTATTTAATACCTTAGATTCCAATAATATAGATTTATTGGATGTGAATAATGGTTATGATAAGGTTTTTGTCTATATCGTAGATATGGATAAATGCACGAGCAACCTAGACCAATTTTGGAGTTTCCTTTCTATAGGGGAAAGGAAACAAGCAAGGAGGTATTATACCAAGTTACTTATCGATCGTTACGTTATTTCACATGGGATCCTTAGGTATATTTTAAGTTACTATACTAAACAGCCAGCTCATAGCTTAAAATTTATTAATAACAGGTATGGCAAACCTTTTTTAAAGGATAACAATATTCAATTTAATATGTCTCATTCGTATAATATGGTTTATTATATAGTAGCACATAACCATAAAGTTGGCATAGATATAGAATTTCATGATAATACTCTTGATGTAATGGAATTATCAAATTTGGTACTTACTCCAAAAGAAATTATATTACTTGAGTCTTTTAGTATCGAAGAAAGATATAAAACTTTTTATACTCTCTGGGCTAGAAAAGAAGCGTTGGTAAAAGCTATTGGTGAAGGATTATCCTACCCTATTAATACCATAGAAGCTATGTCTATTGCTTCATATGATAAGATTACTCTTACTAGCAACAACAATAATGCTAAGCAGGAACTATACAGCTATACATTAAAAACAACACCCAATTATTCTGGAGCTATTGCCACTGAAACTAAAATAGATGTGATAGTCTACTTAAAAGCAATTAATCAACAAGGTGTTTTTGAGAATCTCATACTTGATGTACTCTGTGCTTAAGTATGATATAAAAGATAAAAAAACTTCTGTAGAAGTCATAATATTGCTCTTCTTATGGCTCTGTCCAAAAAACTGTGTAAAATTCCATAATCGCTCAATTGGGTTTAAATTAGGACTACATGGCGGCAAGTACATTATTTCTATTTTTGAATCATTTAAATTGAAGTAGTTGAGATTTAATCTTACATTTAGTAAAATAAACAAATTATTAAATGGAGATAAAAATGAATTTAAATCAGAAAATAATAAGACCAAAAATAGGATTACTTGAACTAGCAAAAAGCTTAGGAAATGTATCTAGTGCATGTAAGACAATGGGGTATAGCAGAGATAGTTATTATAGATTCAAGGAATTATATGAGAATGGGGCGATGAAGCCTTGTATGAAATAAGCCGTAAGAAACCCATATTGGCTAATAGAGTTGATCCTATTGTAGAGAAAGCGGTATTAGACATGGCAATAGAGTACCCCGCTTATGGTCAACTTCGTGTATCGAACGAATTAAAAAAAGATGGGATTTTAGTATCTCCCGGCGGCATTAGATCTATCTGGCTTAGGAACGATCTCAATAATCTTAAGAAACGGCTAGTAGCTTTAGAAACTAAAATGGCTCAGGATGGCATTATACTTACGGAAGCTCAATTACGTGTCTTGGAGAATCGTAAGAATCTTAAAGAGGCACATGGGGAAATAGAGACAGAACATCCAGGCTATCTTGGTTGTCAAAATGTTTACTATGTTGGCAACTTTAAAGGAATAGGTAAGGTTTATGGTCAAACTTTTATCGATAGCTATTCCAGGGTGACGGATGCCAAATTATACACAGACAAAACAGCTATAACCTCTGCTGATATGTTAAATGATAGAGTTCTACCTTGGTACGAAGAACAAGGTATTCCTATACTACGTATATTAACTGATCGTGGTACTGAATATAAAGGAAATATAGAACATCATGCCTTTGAATTGTTTTTAAGTATTGAAGGAATAGAACCCACCGTTACAAAAGCATATTCCCCTCAAACTAACGGGATATGTGAGAGGTTTCATAAAACCATGAAAAATGAGTTTTATGATACTGCAATGAGTAAAAAGATTTACAATTCACTTTTTGAATTGCAAAAAGATCTTGATACCTGGTTACATTATTATAATAACGAACGTCCTCATTCAGGCAAGTATTGCTATGGTAAAACTCCAATGCAAACCTTTAAAGATAGTAAAAAATTAGCGTTTGAAAAAAATAATGAGATCTTGTATCTTGAACACTTATCTGACAGTCAAAATTTATCTGACAATCTAATAAGTTAATTTATGGGGTCTGTAAGATCAAATCTTGACTTCTACATTTAAATATTCCTTAACCAACTTTGATTTGTGATATCCTGCATTGTCACATATCAAATATATCTTCTCTTTTTTGACTATGCTTTCTTCTAATTTCTGTAAAAATTCTATTATATATTTACCATTTATTTTTGGCTTAGTTGCCCCTACTAAATGTAAATTATCAATGTTAATTGCTCCAACTATATGCATTCTTTTCCAACCGATATTGGTTGGTAATGTTTTATCCTTCCCCTTTTTGATCCAGCCATATCTGCTTCTTGCCTGATTATAATGGTTCCAATATTTTGGACAGAAAAATAAGAAAAATGAGAGAGAATTCTTTAGCAAACAAGGAGAGCTAGAGATGAAAAAACAAGTAAGGCAATATAGTGCTGAGGAGAAAGCCAAAATTGTCATAGAAGCAATTAAGGGAGAGCTAACAATAGCCCAGATAACCAGTAAGTATGGTGTTCATGCAACACAGATAAGTAACTGGAAAAAACAAGGTCTTGAGTTGTTAGTACAAGGTTTTAAGAATAAAACACATCAGCAGGGGTTAATCAAGAATCTATATGAGCAAATTGGTCAGTTAAGCGTTGAGTGTGACTGGCTCAAAAAAAAATCTGCATTGTTTGGAATTAAAGGTTAGGTGTAATATGATAGAGCCTAATCATAATAAGTTAACAATTGTACAACAGTGTAAGTTATTGGATATTAGCAGGTCAACCTATTACTATCAACCTACTGGTATTAGTGAACAAGATATCAAGATTATGGCAATAATTGATGAGACCTATACTATGCATCCATATTATGGTATGCGGCGGATGGCTAAATATTTACAAGCCCAAGGTTTTTCGGTAGGTCGTAAAGCTGTTAGACGTTACTACAAGATAATGGGTCTTGAAGCTGTTTATCCTAAAATAAATTTAAGCAAGAGGAATCAGGCACATAAAATATATCCTTATTTACTAAAAGGATTAGAAATAGTATTGCCAAACCAGGTTTGGAGTGCAGATATAACGTATATAAGACTGAGCCAAGGGTTCGTATATTTAGTAGCTATTATTGACTGGTATAGTCGTTATATTCTAAGTTGGCGAATCTCCATTAGTTTGGAAAGTGAATTTTGTGTAACAGCCCTTGAAGACGCTATAGAAAAATATGGTATGCTAAAAATATTTAATACTGATCAAGGAGTACAATTTACCTCGGAGAATTTTATTAGTATGCTAAAGCTACATAATATCTTGATTAGTATGGATGGTAAGGGACGAGCCTTAGATAATATTTTTATTGAACGTTTTTGGCGATCATTAAAACAGGAAAAAATTTATCGGATTATTTTAACAACAGTAAAGGAGGCAAAGACAGCAATTAACGAATATATGGACTTTTATAATAGACAAAGGATGCATCAAGCTTTGGATTATAAAACTCCAGAATGTGTATATTTTGAAAAAAATATTGTATAAAAACAACAATTTAATTTTTGTGAATTATATCTCTATTTATCTAAATTTTTGTCTAGACAAAGGGGACCACCTTACCCCCAGTAAATTTTTATAAAATTAGCTACTGTGACTATTTTGTTATTTTATAAAAAAATTAATAGTTTCTTTAATTTTTTATTGGTAAAAGTATTAATTTTCATTCATTATATTAAAATAACTAAATTAAATAGTTTATCATTTATTGAGTTAGTTATTTTTTCTGTTTTCTAGATATTTGGGCTTATATCCAAGGTTTATTTGTAAGGATTAAGGTTGTTTTACCAAATAGCTTTATAGATATTAAGATAAGCCTATTTCATTTTAAAATAGACTTAGTTTTATGGTAAATTATTCTGTTGTTCCTGAGGCTATAATAAAATGTAGACCCGTTGAAGTATTGATGATGGAAAATGAATCAGGAATGGATAAAAAAATTATTGCTGTACTGTTATAAGGTAGATATTTTTTTGGTGATATCAAAGATATTAGTGTTCTATTTAAACTAGTGGTACGACATTTCTTTGAGCGTTATAAATATCTTGAAAGAGGCAAATGGGTAAAAGTTTTGGGTTGGAAGGATGTAAAAACAACTAAAAAACTAATTGAAGAAGAGGTAATGAGATTAACCTAATAAGTAAAACCCTATCTTAAAGGTTTATACTCTTGGACAGTTTTTAGAATATAGATACTGTAACAAAAATAATTAATAAATAATAAATCGAGTAGGTAAATATGACCAATGAATTAGTACAAAGATTAAGTAAAAGTAAACATAAGGTGGTAATAGGTCATAGAGATGAACCATATGAAGAAATAAAACAAAGGATAGAAGATGGTTATATTCATGTAAAATTTACCCAAACTAGAGGTGGTACGGAATTGGGTATTAATGTTGATTTAAACAACACCAATGTAAAAGAATTAGATTTTAGCAATGGGAAAGGAATGCTGCATATTGAAGGTACTACAAACCTAAATTATGATCAGGTAAGATGCATAGCTGACATTGACCTTGAAACAAGAAAAGGAGTAGGATTTTTACAAGTTGTAGAAGAAGAATTAATAAATGATAATACTAAACTGTAAATTGATATTAATAAATAGGATAGGAGAAGATATGTCAGAAGAAGATAATGAAGAATATATATGCTTAGTAAATGAAGAAGAGCAATACTCAATATGGTTTGCTTGGAAGGAAATACCACTAGGTTGGAAACAAGTGGGGTCTAAGGGGAAGAAAGAGGAAGTTCTCAATTATGTAAAAGAAGTATGGACTGATATGAGGCCAAAAAGCCTTAGACAACAAATGGATAAAATTGTTGTGTCATAAATAATACCTGGATAATTCCTAAAACTTTCATTTTTTGAGTTTATAATAAATTGAAGAAATTATAAATAAAGTAAAAAAGGTATCTACTAATATACCATCAACTATATAGTAAAACTAATAAAAGTTTTTTGCGGGAAAGTATGGATTTTTTGCAAGAGGTCTCTAGAGTTCCATTGATAAGACGTTCAGAGGACGGATTGATTCTAAATTGTTGATTTATATCTAAATTAGTTCTGCTTTAAGTAAAAATGTTGTAGTAATTTGTCTTTGTTATAAGGAAATTAATTAGCAGCAATTTGAAATTGTAAAAACAGAAAATTTTGATAAGAAAACCAAGTTTTGTTCAACAAGTAATCTTTGGTACACGCTAATTTAAAAATTTAAACCATATTTTAAATTGCTGTTGTAGTGATTTTAAAAATAAAGGGCTCTCTTTTGTTTTGAAGATTTTTGGTTTAGCTCTCTGGGGTTATTTCAGAATTCTATCTTAAAAAGAAATTGATATTTTGATGGTTAAACATATCTGTTATATGAAAAACATTAAAGGTTTAAAATTATGTATAAGATACCATTAACTCCTTATTCTAAAATATTCTATAACGAATGGAAGTTAGATCAAAATAGAAGTGACTATAATATAGTTTTTGATCAAAATCTTTCTGGTTTATTGGAAATACAAAGATTAAACGATGCTATAAAAAGATTTATATCAGATTATATTATATTTAATAGCCATATAGACAATAAAGATAAAGATTTGTATTGGGTAGAAAATGATACAATCCATGAAATAGACTTTTTTGAGAAAAAAATACCAAATAGCAAGATTTTATCTTATATACAAAAACCGTTTGATTTAGAAACAGGTCCTTTGTATAGGTTTGGGTTAGTAAAAGTAAACAATAATAATTATAGATTAATAATTGTTTTGCATCACATTGTTATAGATGGACAAACAATGGATTATTTTATACAAGAATTATCGAATTATTATAATAATAAATTTTGTAAAAGTGATGCTTCTAAAGAAGAACAATTATCAAAGATAACAAAATTATCTATAGAGTTATCAGAGTATGTATATCTAAATAAAGAAAAAAGTAAGTCTTTTTGGAAAGAAAAATTAAAAGGAATAGAACCAATAGATTTAAGATTTTTAAAATTAAATAAGAATAAAATATTAAATGATAATCTAGAAATACAATCATTAAGTGAGGTTGGAGAAATAAGATTTAGTTTTGACAAAGAAATATTTTTTAAATTAAATAAGTTAAAGAAAAAATATGAAGTAACACCATATTTATATGGTAAAAGTATAATTGCAATATTGCTAAATAAATATAGTGGTAAAAATAGCTTTTGTATAAGTTATCCAATAGCTATAAATGAAGGAGCGAATTTTATACATGGGGCTCACATTAACACTATAATGATTCCTTATGATTTTAGTACAATAAGTACTATTTCAGATATTTTTAATCAAACAAAAAAGTTTATAAAAGCACTAAGACCTAATGGTATAAATCATAGTTATTTACCCATTTTTAACATTATATCTGCATTGAATAAAGACGTATTAAATATTTCATTTTCTCAAACAAATTTAAAAGACAAAACTTTGGAATTTGTAAACGTAGAAAGTAAAGTAAATTATAGTACAAATATTGATTTAGTAAATGATGTGTTATTTGAACAAGAAGTTAGAAATGAAGAAATTAATTATAGAATAAAATATAAGTTAGATAGAATAGAAATAAGTTTATTAAAGGAATTTATAGAGAGCTATAAAAGGTTATTTACTGAAATACTAGAGGAATTAATAAACATAAAAAATATAAAAAATTTAAATTATATTAAGGGTTATAATCTATTATCCAATGAACAATACACCCAAATAGTATATACCTGGAACGATACAGGCAAAGAATATCCGTGTGATAAGACGATACATGGATTATTTGAGGAACAGGTAGAAAGGAGTCCAGACAGTATTGCACTGGTATGTGAAGGTATACATCTCAGCTACAGGGAAGTGAACGAAAGAGCAAACAAGCTAGCACATTATATAAGAAGCAGAGAGGAAATTGAGTCTGATACATTAATAGCACTTTGTTTGGATAGAAGTGAACACATGCTAATTAGTATACTTGCGGTACTTAAGGCAGGGGGGGCATATGTACCAATGGATCCAGGCTATCCTGATAGCAGAATAGAATATATAGTTAATGATACGAGGGCGAAGGTGTTATTAACTAACATTATATATCAAGAAAGGATTGATGGTATTGATAAGGGAGCTAATACAAGTGTGATTGCAGTAGATTCTGCAGAAGTGCAAGAAGCCTTGGTCACTGCATCTATATTCTCTCCTGTTACTAGAACAGAAAGTACAAATCTTGCCTATGTAATATATACTTCAGGTACTACAGGTAATCCTAAAGGTGTAATGATAGGGCATAGAGGGGTGGTAAATACCATCGCATCATTAAATGATGTATATGATTTGAAAAAAGGCAACAAGATAACAGCATTTACATCTTATATTTTTGATGTATCAGTTTCAGAGTTTTTTACAGCATTATTTCGTTGTGGAGAAATTCATTTATTAAATGATGCAATAAGATCTGATTCTTATTTAATTAGTTCTTATGTTAGAAAAAATAATATCAATTATGTATATTTACCTCCAATATTATTATCTAATTTACCAAAGGTTAAATATAAGGCACTTTGCGGAATAATATACGCAGGAGAGCCATGTGATATAAATACAGGTGAGTATTGGTCAAATCATTATAAGTTATATAATTATTATGGTCCAACGGAAGTAACAATATATGCATCAGGTAAAAAAATAAAAAATGGAGATACTAATTTAATAGGCAAGCCTATTTCAAACACTAATGTCTACATTTTAGATAATAACTTAACTCCTCTTCCTATTGGAGCTATAGGTGAGTTGTATGTAGGAGGAGTGGGACTTGCCAGAGGATATTTAAACAGAGTGGATTTAACGGCTGAGAAATTTATAGCAAATCCATTTAGAACAGAGGAAGAATTAAGGCAAGGTAAGAATGCAAGATTGTACAGAACAGGAGACCTGGCTCGTTTACTTCCTGATGGTAATTTGGAATATATAGGACGAAATGACTCTCAGGTTAAGATTAGGGGATATAGGATAGAGTTAGGAGAGATAGAGTCAGCTCTTCTGTCATATGAGGATATTAAGCAAAGTGTTGTAGTAACTCGAGAGTACGTAAGTGCTGATGATTCTACAGGTAACAAATATCTAGTGGGATATTACGTATCGGAACACAAACTCAAGGAATCAGATATTCTTACTTATCTAGAGTCTAAATTACCAGAATATATGGTACCGAGTACTTTAGTACATTTAGAGAAACTACCATTAACAATCAATGGCAAATTAGACAGAAAAGCATTACCAGATACTGAGTTTACTGATAAGGATAATTATCTTGCCCCACGCAATGAACTGGAAGCAAAGGTGTGTCAAATATGGGCTGAAGTATTGGGGATAGAAGTAGATAAAGTAGGAATTCATGATAATTTCTTTAGATTGGGAGGGAATAGTATTCTAGCAATTAGGCTAGTAAGTAAATTAGGTAAAGAGTTAAATATAAATGTAAGTATAGCCAGCATTTTTAAATCTCACAGCATAGAAAGATTAATAGAGTATTTAAAAGGCAATGCAGAATCTGGCACTAATATAAGTAAAGTTAGTATAAGTAATGCAGAAAAACAAAAGTTATCATTTGCACAAGAGCGTCTATGGTTTATTGAAAAGTATGAAGAAGGAACAAATGCATATAATATACCAATGTTATATAAGTTATCTGCTGATATCAATCTTGATACATTAGAAATGAGCCTTAAAGCTGTAGTAGCAAGACATGAGATTTTAAGAACATTAATTAAGGAAAATACAGAAGGACTAGGGTATCAACTAGTATTGGATAATACCAAAGACTTATTAGAGATAAATAAAATATCTATAACAAGCAAAATAGAATTAGAAACGGAATTACAAAAAGCAGTAAATTATGTATATGATTTATCAAATGAAATACCAATAAGAGTTTGTTTTTATTACTTACAACCTAACAAAGAGTACTATACAAGTATAGTAGTACATCATATAGCATTTGATGGATGGTCAACCAATATATTTTTTAATGAGCTACAAGAATATTATAACTATTATTTAGCCAAATTAAAAGGGCTTGAGGCTAAACTAAATCTTCCTGATATTACTATTCAATATAGAGACTTTGCATTATGGCAAAGGAATTACTTAAGTGGCGACAGGCTAGATAGTCAGTTAAACTATTGGAGAAGTAAACTAGAAAATTATGAGACATTAAATCTAGTTACAGATAAACAAAGACTAAAACAGGTAAATTATAGTGGAAAGAATATTTATTTTGAAATTGATAAAGGAGTATCAATAAGCTTAAGAGAGCTGGCAAAAGAATTAAAAGTAAGTCTATATAGTGTATTATTGTCAGCATATTATTTAATGCTAAGAGTTTATAGTAATCAGGATGATATAGTAATAGGGACAGCTGTATCTAACAGGCATTATAATCAAGTAGAGAGCTTGATAGGATTTTTTGTAAATACTATAGTTTTAAGAACTCAAATAAGGTCAACAAGTACAATTAAAGAGTTTATAGAAACTGTAAGCAAGGAGGTAATAGAAGCACAACTTCATCAAGATTTACCATTTGAGAAATTAGTAGAAGAGTTACAAGTAGAAAAGGATACAAGTAGGCACCCTATATTCCAGGTTATGTTTGGGTTGCAAAATTTTGGTTTTAATACAAAATCAGAGCTATTACAAGGATATGTATCAGATACAAATTTGTATAACGTAGCAAAATTTGATATAGAAACATTTATAGATGATAGTCAAGAGATTTTAAGAGGAGGTTTTAATTATGCAGTAAGTCTATATACAGAAGAGACAATAAATAGATTAAAGGATACATATCTTGAAATAGTGAAGCAAATAAGTAATTGTCAAGTAGAAGAAAAGATATCAGATATAGGTTACTTAAATAAGGAAGAGTATAAACGGATAGTTTATGGTTGGAATGATACAGGTAAAGAATATCCATGTGATAAGACGATACATGGATTATTTGAAGAGCAGGTAGAAAGGAGTCCAGACAGTATTGCACTGGTATATGAAGATATACATCTTAGCTACAGGGAAGTGAACGAAAGAGCAAACAAGCTAGCACATTATATAAGAAGTAGAGAGGAGATTGAGCCTGATACATTAATAGCACTTTGTTTGGATAGAAGCGAACACATGCTAATTAGTATACTTGCGGTACTTAAGGCAGGGGGAGCATATGTACCAATGGATACAGGCTATCCTGATAGCAGAATAGAGTATATAGTTAATGATACGAGAACGAAGGTATTATTAACTAACAGTGTATATCAGGAAAGACTTGATGCTATTGATAAGGGAGCTAATACAAATGTGATTGCAGTAGATTCTGCAGAAGTGCAAGAAGCATTGGTCACTGCATCTATATTCTCTCCTGTTACTAGAACAGAAAGTACGAACCTTGCTTATGTAATATATACTTCAGGTACTACAGGGAATCCTAAAGGTGTGTTACAACTACATAGTAATATAATAAGGTTATTAACCGCTACACATGAATGGTATAAATTTAATCATAACGATGTTTGGACATTATTTCATTCATATATATTTGATTTTAGTGTATGGGAGATATGGGGTGCATTTAATTATGGTGGAAAATTAATAATTCTATCTAATGAAAAATCAAGAGACTTGAATATATTTTATGAACTTTGTCAGCAACAAAAAGTTACAGTACTAAATCATACACCTACAGCTTTTTATCAATTTGCTGATATAGTTATTAGTAATAATAAGCTAACAAGTTTTAGATATATAATATTTGGAGGAGAGACCTTAAATTTAGAACAACTAAAAGGTTGGTTTGAGTATTATAGTGATAATACTCAAAAATTAATAAATATGTATGGAATTACGGAAACTACGGTACATGTTACATATAAGCAGTTGAAAGAAAATGGTATAAACAACAATTCAGATATAGGAAAGCTTATACCTGATTTAAAAGCCTATGTTTTAGATAATAACCTAACTCCTCTTCCTATTGGAGCTATAGGTGAGTTGTATGTAGGAGGAGTGGGACTTGCCAGAGGATATTTAAACAGAGCGGATTTAACGGCTGAGAAATTTATAGCAAATCCGTTTAGAACAGAGGAAGAATTAAGGCAAGGTAAGAATGCAAGATTGTACAGAACAGGAGACCTGGCTCGTTTACTTCCTGATGGTAATTTGGAATATATAGGACGAAATGACTTTCAGGTTAAGATTAGGGGATATAGGATAGAGCTAGGAGAGATAGAGTCAGCTCTTCTGTTATATGAGGGTATTAAGCAAAGTGTTGTAGTAGCTCGAGAGCATGTAAGTGCTGATGATTCTACAGGTAACAAATATCTGGTGGGGTATTACGTATCGGATCACAAACTCAAGGAATCAGATATTCTTACTTATCTAGGGTTTAAATTACCAGAATATATGGTACCAAGTACTTTAGTACATTTAGAGAAACTACCATTAACAATCAATGGTAAATTAGACAGAAAAGCATTACCAGATCCTGAGTTTACTGATAAGGATAATTATCTTGCCCCACGCAATGAACTGGAAGCAAAGATGTGTCAGATATGGTCTGAGGTATTAGGGATAGAAGTAGAGAGAGTAGGAATCCGTGATGATTTCTTTAGATTGGGTGGAGATAGTATTTTAGCAATTAGGTTAGTAAGTAAGGTAAATATAGAATTTAAATCAGGTGTTAAAGTTAGAGATATATTTAAATTAAAATGTATCTCTAACTTAGCAGAAACTATTTTTACTACTAACAATGACGGACAAGCTATATCATATGTACCGTTTAATCTAGTAAATATAGAAGATTATAAGGATATAATCTCTAATTTTGAATTGATAGAAGATGTTTATCCTGCAAGCTATTTACAAATTGGCATGTTGTTAGAATCTAATATGGATGATAAAAGTACATATCACAATATTTCTAATTATTTAATTAGTACTAAATATGATGAATACAAATTTTTATCTATCTGGAAATCTTTAGTCGATAAACATGAGTTATTGAGGGCAGCATTCGTCCTAAATGATAACGGTTGGAATGTTATTATACACAAAGATAGTAAACTAGATTATCAACTCTATAAAAATCGAAATATTGTAGATATAGTAACACAGGAAAAAAGGAATAGTTTTGATTATAATAAACCTGGTTTATTTAGATTAATAGTTAATGATTTAGGTAATAGCTTTGATTTTATACATTCATTCCATCATGTAATTGAAGATGGTTGGAGTGTAGCGTCTTTAATAAATGAGTTTATTCAAACTTATGTAAATGATAAGCCTATCATACCCATTCCAGATTTGCGATATGGCGAATTTGTTCAAAATGAAATATTGGCAATCGAGGATCAAGGGAATGCAACTTTCTGGAAAGAATATTTAGACAATTACAATGTTACAAAAGTTAATTGGAAATTTGATAAATTAACATCTGAAGATAGTCTATATAATAAATCTATTAATTTATCTACCGAACAAGTCACTTTGATACATAGGTTGGCAAAAGATTTAGTGATTAGCATTGATAGTATATTTTTATTAGCGTATCTAGAAACTTTATCATTTTTTACAAATAACACTGATATGATAGTTGGTCAAGTAGTAAATAATCGTTTGGAAAAAGAAGGAGGAGATAAGTTATTTGGTTTATTTTTAAATACTATTCCATTTAGATTTAATATAAATAATACATCAAACTATTCTAGTAAGCTATTAGAAGTATTTGCAACTAAAGTTAGATTGCAACAATATAAACATTTACCTTATGGATATATAAAATCGTTATTTAAACAAGAATTGTATGATTTTGCATTTAATTTTATACATTTTCACATATTTAATGATAGTTATTCTAATCTGCAATCTTTGGGAGGATATGAAAGAACAAATATACCATTTGTTCTTAGTGTATCTCAGTATAAAGAATCCATGTTTTTAGTAAAATTTAGTGTGCATGATAATTATATTAGCCAAGATTTTCTGGATTATTTTACAGTATATTATCAAGAATCCTTACTTAATATATTAAATAATCCAGGTGGTACTAAATTACGTCTTACTGAACAGGATTATAAACAGATAGTTTATGATTGGAACAATACAGGTAAAGAATATCCATGTGATAAGACGATACATGGATTATTTGAAGAGCAGGTAGAAAAGAGTCCAGACAGTATTGCACTGGTATATGAAGATATACATCTTAGCTACAGGGAAGTGAACGAAAGAGCAAACAAGCTAGCACATTATATAAGAAGTAGAGAGGAGATTGAGCCTGATACATTAATAGCACTTTGTTTGGATAGAAGTGAACACATGCTAATTAGTATACTTGCGGTACTTAAGGCAGGGGGAGCATATGTACCAATGGATCCAGGCTATCCTGATAGCAGAATAGAGTATATAGTTAATGATACGAGGGCGAAGGTATTATTAACTAACAGTGTATATCAGGAAAGACTTGATGGTATTGATAAGGGAGCTAATACAAATGTGATTGCAGTAGATTCTGCAGAAGTGCAAGAAGCCTTGGTCACTGCATCTATATTCTCTCCTGTTACTAGAATAGAAAGTATGAACCTTGCCTATGTAATATATACTTCAGGTACTACAGGGAATCCTAAAGGTGTAATGATAGGACATAGGGGAGTGGTATCTCTTGTAAAGAATAGTGAGTATGTAAACATTGATTCTGATGATTCGTTAATTCAATTTGCTGATATGGCATTTGATGCTACAACTTTTGAAATTTGGGGTTCTTTGTTAAATGGAGCTAAATTATTTATTCCAAGTAACAAAGTGGGTTTAGTTACTGATATTAATTTATTTTATAAGACATTAATAACAAATAAAGTTTCTATATTATGGTTAACAAAAACTTTATTTGATCAATTATTTTTGATTAATGAAAGTATTTTTAAAAATATTAACTATTTATTAATAGGAGGAGAGTCATTAAATAAAGGTCTAATATCTAGATTAATAGATTCAAATAACGTCCCACAAAATATTATTAATGGTTATGGTCCTACTGAAAATACAACATTTAGTTGTACATTAAATATTAATAAAGATAATATTAAAGTTACAGATTCTATACCTATTGGTATACCATTGGTTAACAGAAAAGCCTACATTTTAAATAGTAACCTAACTCCTCTTCCTATTGGAGCTATAGGTGAGTTGCATGTAGGAGGAGTGGGACTTGCCAGAGGATATTTAAACAGAGCGGATTTAACGGCTGAGAAATTTATAGCAAATCCATTTAGAACAGAGGAAGAATTAAGGCAAGGTAAGAATGCAAGATTGTATAGAACAGGAGACCTGGCTCGTTTACTTCCTGATGGTAATTTGGAATATATAGGACGAAATGACTCTCAGGTTAAGATTAGGGGATATAGGATAGAGCTAGGAGAGATAGAGTCAGCTCTTCTGTCATATGAGGATATTAAGCAAAGTGTTGTAGTAACTCGAGAATACGTAAGTGCTGATGATTCTACAGGTAACAAATATCTGGTGGGATATTACGTATCGGAACACAAACTCAAGGAATCAGATATTCTTACTTATCTAGAGTCTAAATTACCAGAATATATGGTACCGAGTACTTTAGTACATTTAGAGAAACTACCATTAACAATCAATGGCAAATTAGACAGAAAAGCATTACCAGATACTGAGTTTACTGATAAGGATAATTATCTTGCCCCACGCAATGAACTAGAAAAGCAAATAATTCATATCTGGTCAGAAGTTCTAAAATTACCTATAGAAATCATAGGCATTAATCAAAGTTTTTTTAAGCTTGGTGGTAATTCTATATTAATCATAAAATTAAAAAGCAGATTAGTCAGAATTCAGTTATTAAAAGATATCACTGTTACAGATTTATTTAGATATTACACCATTCAAAAGTTAGTTGAACATTTTATTGTAAAAGAAGTCCAGGACGAGTTTAAATTATTAAATCCTAAATTAACATCTGAAATAGATATTGCAATACTTAGTTTATCTGGAGCATTTTCTGGAAATGATAATGTAAGTAACTATTGGAATATGATTAAAAATGGCTTAGAAGGAATACAAAAATATAACATGGAAGAATGCCGTAATTTAGGTGTTGCAGAAGACAATCTTATTAACCCAAATTTTATACCAGTTAGTGGACATGTTCCTAATATAGATTTATTTGATCCATTATTTTGGAATTTATCTGGGATAGAAGCAAAATTAACTGATCCTCAAATAAGAAAATTCTTGGAACATTGTTGGTACAGCTTAGAATTAGCTGGTTATATAACAAAACGTAAAGAACTTAATATAGGAGTGTTTGCTGGAAGTGGTCATAGTGATTATTTTTACAACAATGTGATAAACAGTGATGACAGGGATAGTATTAATATGTGGGAAGCATCTACTATGAATAATAAAGATGCTCTAACGACTAAAATTAGCTACTTGCTGGGGCTAACAGGTCCTGCTAATAATATTAATACTTCCTGTTCTACAAGTTTAGTAACTGTAGTTGAGGCTTGTAAGAACCTATCGTTTGGTATATGTGATATGGCTCTTGCCGGAGGAGTATCATTCTTACTACCTAATCAAGTTGGATATATATACCAAGAAGGGATGATTGCATCTAAAGATGGCCATTGCCGACCTTTTGACAATGAGGCTAGTGGTACTATCAGTGGCTCAGGTGTAGGAGTGGTTTTATTAAAACGCTTAAGTGATGCTATAAAAGATGGGGATAGGATTTTAGCAGTAATAAAAGGATACGCAACCAATAATGATGGTGATAGAAAAATAAATTATACCTCACCAAGTATAATTGGTCAAGCAGAATGTATTATCAATGCTCAAAGAATGGCAGGATTATTATCAGATAGTCTTGATTATATAGAAACTCATGGTACAGGCACGAACATAGGGGATCCAATAGAAATACAAGCATTAAATCAAGCATTTCATTATAATAAATCCAACGAGGAAAGGTTAACTAAGTGCATTTTAGGAGCTGTTAAAGCAAATATAGGTCATTGTAATTCTGCTGCTGGAATAGCTGGTTTAATTAAAATATGTAAAATGTTAGAAGATAGGATCATTCCTAAACAAATAAATTATGTTCACGCAAACCAAGAACTAAGTTTAGATAAAACCAATTTTGATATTATTACTGCAAATAGGAAATGGCTACCACGAGATGACAAACCTAGAATTGCTGGAGTTAGCTCTTTTGGAATTGGAGGAACAAATGCACATGTCATTATTAGTGAATTTATATCTGATACTAGTTTACAAAATAAGGCTCAATTAAATAATAATGATTATAATATAATAGTTAATAACCCTTTAGTATATACATTACCAATTACTGCAAAGACTAAGAAATCATTAATAGAATATAAAAAAGAGTTTATAAAATATTTAAAAGATACAAATGACGATATATCTGATATTGCTTATACACTAGAACAAAGGCGTGAACATTTTAATTACAGATATGTAATTAGCTGTAATTCTTTACCAAATGCTATTAAGAAGTTAGAAAGTAACGATGAAATTATAAAGGTTTCAGATAAAATTATATCCCAAAATCTTAAAAATATTTTTATGTTTCCCGGTCAAGGTTCTCAATACATAGACATGGGTTTTGAACTTTATCAAAATGATGAAGATTTTAAATCAATAATAGATAACTGTATTGAAATAATTAAAAAACAGAGCGATATAGATATTGGATTAATTTTATTTCCAAGGCTATATGGAAAAGTAGAGGAGGATATCAATTTAACCAAATGGACACAACCGTCCTTATTTATTATATCATATGCATTAGCTAGATTATTAAACAAAATCGGAATAACAGCAGAAGCATACATAGGTCATAGCATAGGTGAGTATGTAGCAGCAACTTTATCCGGTGTCTTTAGCTTAGAATCTGCACTAAAGTTGGTAATGGCAAGAGGCAGATTAATGCAGGAAATGCCAGCTGGTAAGATGTTATCAATACAAGCGTCGGTAGATGAAATAGCAAAATATGTAGAACAAAATAATTGTGAGGTGGCAGTTATTAACTCTAATACTAATTGTGTTGTATCTGGTTTAGAATTAGATATTAATAAATTAAAAGCCAAGCTAAATAAGCTAAGTATTACATCTTTAATTCTAAATACATCTCATGCATATCATTCGTGTACTATGGAGGAAGCAGCGAAAAGATTTATAAAAGAATTTGACAGAGTTACAATAAATAAACCTAAAACCAAATTTATTTCTAATGTAACAGGAGAATTTATTCAAGATAAAGAGGCAATAAGTCCATTATATTGGGCAAATCAAATAAGAAAGCAGGTGCAATTTGCTAAAGGAGTCGATACCATATTTAATTATTATAATGGAGATGTTGTCTTTATAGAATCTGGTCCAGGTAGAAGTTTAAATTCATTTGTTCAACAATATAAAGAAGTAAGATCAAATGAGATTATAAGTATTCAATTAATGAGGTCATTAAAAGAACAAGGTAGTAAACAGAATATAAAGAATAAAAAAGATATATTAAGTATTTTGTGGTTTAACGGATTTGCTGTTAATCTAAATAAATATACCAGTCCTCAAGTAGTTTTATTACCAACCTATCAATTTGATTATAAGTCTTATTGGATTAAAGAATCTAGAATCAATAATTTTAAACATAATAAATTAAATCCTTTAAATGATATGTTTTATGCCAGGGAATGGAAAAGAATTGGCAAATTAATGATTAGTAATAATTATAGGAATTTAGCTAAAAAAAATATTTTAATTTTTAACAACGAGAATAATTCTGATTACATCGATCAATTAGTTTTTAAAATATCTTTAATTACAAAAAACTTTAAATACATAAAAAATAGCTTGGGTGAATACATTGAAGATGGTAATTCTGTATCATTAAATTTGTCAAATCAATTACATATAAATAAGCTAAAAAAGTTAATGAATGATCAATTTGATACAACCATATATTTCTCTTCAGGTATCCGTGATAATGCAATAAATAGCGATATTAGTGCAGCATATTATTTAAATACGGCAATATATAAGAATTTAACTGAGGTACATCAATTTATCTCAATTTCATGTAATAATTATGATGTTTTGGGGGATGAAACTTTAGCACAATTTCCAAGTGTTGTTCCTGGTATAACAAAATCATTACCAATAGAGAATTCAAATCTTAATGCTACACATTATGATATTAATTTTGAAAGTGATGTTGAAGAAATACTTAAATTTTTAGCGTCAATAATTGATAATAAATATGAATCTAATTTAGTGGTAGTTAGGAATAAATATTTATGGGTTCCTATTTATAAAAAAATATCTTTAAATACGATCATACATAAGCCGCTAGTTAAGGATGGTGATTCAATATTGATAAGCGGTGGATTAGGTGGTATAGGATATTCATTAGCACAGTATATTAACACTATCGCAAATGATTTAAATATTATTTTAATCGGTAGAACTGATCAGCTTACATTAAGCAGAAAATACAGAACTAATTTAACCATGCTTAAAGATATTAGAAAAAACAACATATTTTATATCTCATGTGATATTGGTAATTTAGATAGCTGTAATTTATTAATTAATAAATTACAGCAATTAAATATAGCTAAATTAAATTTGGTTATACATGCTGCAGGTATTGGGGCAAAAAGTGCTATAGAGGTTAAGGAAATCTCTGATATCTATGCTGTTACTGATCCTAAGATACAGGGAATGATTAATATAATAAAAATATCTAAACAGCTTAGTTTAGGTACAATAATAACCTGTTCATCATTATCCACTATAGTACCTTCTTACGGTAACATGGAATATACTGCAGCTAATTTATTTTTAGATGAAATATCTTACAGAAAATATTTAAACATCGATAAGATTATAACGGTAAATTTTAATCAAATATCAGATGTAGGAATGGCTTTTGAATTTATCAGTAAGAATAAAAACAACCCTAGTCTTAATAGCATTTGTAGTAGTGATATACCAAACATAATTGACATTATTAATAATACAAAGAACTTGAATCATATTATACTTTCTAAATATGATATAGAAAAGCAGTTATTAGATATAGAGGAGCAGTTATTAATAAATAAATATACTTGCAATTTAGTAAAAGAGGATAATCAGGCAATAATTATAGTTGAAAAAAACTTTACGGAATTGGAGTATAAATTAGCTCAAATATTTTGTACAACCTTATGTTTAGACGAAATAAGTTTGCATGATGATTTCTTTAGGTTAGGCGGCAACAGTATTCTAGCAATAAGATTAGTAAATAAAATAAATAGAGCATTAAACAGTAACATTAATATATCCTCTATCTTTAAATATAATACAGTAGAAAGGTTAGCTCATTACTTAGAACGTAGTAACAAAGATAATGTACTAATAGAAAAAATTATCGTAACTAGAGTAGAAGAACAAAAGTTATCATTCGCACAAGATCGTCTATGGTTTATTGAAAAGTATGAAGAAGGAACAAATGCATATAATATACCAATGTTATATAAGTTATCTGCTGATATCAATCTTGATACATTAGAAATGAGCCTTAAAGCTGTAGTAGCAAGACATGAGATTTTAAGAACATTAATTAAGGAAAATACAGATGGACTAGGGTATCAACTAGTATTGGATAATACCAAAAACTTATTGGAGATAAATAAAATATCTATAACAAACAAAATAGAATTGGAAACGGAATTACAAAAAGCAGTAAATTATGTATATGATTTATCAAATGAAATACCAATAAGAGTTTGTTTTTATTACTTACAACCTGGAAAAGAGTACTATATAAGTATAGTAGTACATCATATAGCATTTGATGGATGGTCAACCAATATATTTTTTAATGAGCTACAAGAATATTATAATTATTATTTAGCCAAATTAAAAGGGTTTGAGGCTAAACTAAATCTTCCTGATATTACTATTCAATATAGAGACTTTGCATTATGGCAAAGGAATTACTTAAGTGGTGATAGGTTAGATGGTCAGTTAAACTATTGGAGAAATAAACTAGAAAATTATGAGACATTAAATCTAGTTACAGATAAACAAAGACTAAAACAGGTAAATTATAGTGGAAAGAATATTTATTTTGAAATTGGTAAAGGAGTATCAATAAGCTTAAGAGAGCTGGCAAAAGAATTAAAAGTAAGTCTATATAGTGTATTATTGTCAGCATATTATTTAATGCTAAGAGTTTATAGTAATCAGGATGATATAGTAATAGGGACAGCTGTATCTAACAGGCATTATAATCAAGTAGAGAGCTTGATAGGATTTTTTGTAAATACTATAGTTTTAAGAACTCAAATAAGGTCAACAAGTACAATTAAAGAGTTTATAGAAACTGTAAGCAAGGAGGTAATAGAAGCACAACTTCATCAAGATTTACCATTTGAGAAATTAGTAGAAGAGTTACAAGTAGAAAAGGATACAAGTAGGCACCCTATATTCCAGGTTATGTTTGGGTTGCAAAATTTTGGTTTTAATACAAAATCAGAGCTATTACAAGGATATGTATCAGATACAAATTTGTATAACGTGGCAAAATTTGATATAGAAACATTTATAGATGATAGTCAAGAGATTTTAAGAGGAGGTTTTAATTATGCAGTAAGTCTATATACAGAAGAGACAATAAATAGATTAAAGGATACATATCTTGAAATAGTGAAGCAAATAAGTAATTGTCAAGTAGAAGAGAAGATATCAGATATAGGTTACTTAAATAAGGAAGAGTATGAACGGATAGTTTATGGTTGGAATGATACAGGTAAAGAATATCCATGTGATAAGACGATACATAGATTATTTGAAGAGCAGGTAGAAAGGAATCCAGACAGTATTGCACTGGTATATGAAGATATACATCTTAGCTACAGGGAAGTGAACGAAAGAGCAAACAAGCTAGCACATTATATAAGAAGTAGAGAGGAGATTGAGCCTGATACATTAATAGCACTTTGTTTGGATAGAAGTGAACACATGCTAATTAGTATACTTGCGGTACTTGAGGCAGGGGGAGCATATGTGCCAATGGATCCAGGCTATCCTGATAGCAGAATAGAGTATATAGTTAATGATACGAGGGCGAAGGTGTTATTAACTAACAGTGTATATCAGGAAAGACTTGATGGTATTGATAAGGGAGCTAATACAAATGTGATTGCAGTAGATTCTGCAGAAGTGCAAGAAGCCTTGGTCACTGCATCTATATTCTCTCCTGTTACTAGAATAGAAAGTATGAACCTTGCCTATGTAATATATACTTCAGGTACTACAGGGAATCCTAAAGGTGTAATGATAGGACATAGGGGAGTGGTATCTCTTGTAAAGAATAGTGAGTATGTAAACATTGATTCTGATGATTCGTTAATTCAATTTGCTGATATGGCATTTGATGCTACAACTTTTGAAATTTGGGGTTCTTTGTTAAATGGAGCTAAATTATTTATTCCAAGTAACAAAGTGGGTTTAGTTACTGATATTAATTTATTTTATAAGACATTAATAACAAATAAAGTTTCTATATTATGGTTAACAAAAACTTTATTTGATCAATTATTTTTGATTAATGAAAGTATTTTTAAAAATATTAACTATTTATTAATAGGAGGAGAGTCATTAAATAAAGGTCTAATATCTAGATTAATAGATTCAAATAACGTCCCACAAAATATTATTAATGGTTATGGTCCTACTGAAAATACAACATTTAGTTGTACATTAAATATTAATAAAGATAATATTAAAGTTACAGATTCTATACCTATTGGTATACCATTGGTTAACAGAAAAGCCTACATTTTAAATAGTAACCTAACTCCTCTTCCTATTGGAGCTATAGGTGAGTTGCATGTAGGAGGAGTGGGACTTGCCAGAGGATATTTAAACAGAGCGGATTTAACGGCTGAGAAATTTATAGCAAATCCATTTAGAACAGAGGAAGAATTAAGGCAAGGTAAGAATGCAAGATTGTATAGAACAGGAGACCTGGCTCGTTTACTTCCTGATGGTAATTTGGAATATATAGGACGAAATGACTCTCAGGTTAAGATTAGGGGATATAGGATAGAGCTAGGAGAGATAGAGTCAGCTCTTCTGTCATATGAGGATATTAAGCAAAGTGTTGTAGTAACTCGAGAATACGTAAGTGCTGATGATTCTACAGGTAACAAATATCTGGTGGGATATTACGTATCGGAACACAAACTCAAGGAATCAGATATTCTTACTTATCTAGAGTCTAAATTACCAGAATATATGGTACCGAGTACTTTAGTACATTTAGAGAAACTACCATTAACAATCAATGGCAAATTAGACAGAAAAGCATTACCAGATACTGAGTTTACTGATAAGGATAATTATCTTGCCCCACGCAATGAACTGGAAGTAAAGGTGTGTCAAATATGGGCTGAAGTATTGGGGATAGAAGTAGATAAAGTAGGAATTCATGATAATTTCTTTAGATTGGGAGGGAATAGTATTCTAGCAATTAGGCTAGTAAGTAAATTAGGTAAAGAGTTAAATATAAATGTAAGTATAGCCAGCATTTTTAAATCTCACAGCATAGAAAGATTAATAGAGTATTTAAAAGGCAATGCAGAATCTGGCACTAATATAAGTAAAGTTAGTATAAGTAATGCAGAAAAACAAAAGTTATCATTTGCACAAGAGCGTCTATGGTTTATTGAAAAGTATGAAGAAGGAACAAATGCATATAATATACCAATGTTATATAAGTTATATGCTGATATCAATCTTGATACATTAGAAATGAGCCTTAAAGCTGTAGTAGCAAGACATGAGATTTTAAGAACATTAATTAAGGAAAATACAGAAGGACTAGGGTATCAACTAGTATTGGATAATACCAAAGACTTATTAGAGATAAATAAAATATCTATAACAAGCAAAATAGAATTAGAAACGGAATTACAAAAAGCAGTAAATTATGTATATGATTTATCAAATGAAATACCAATAAGAGTTTGTTTTTATTACTTACAACCTGACAAAGAGTACTATACAAGTATAGTAGTACATCATATAGCATTTGATGGATGGTCAACCAATATATTTTTTAATGAGCTACAAGAATATTATAACTATTATTTAGCCAAATTAAAAGGGCTTGAGACTAAACTAAATCTTCCTGATATTACTATTCAATATAGAGACTTTGCATTATGGCAAAGGAATTATTTAAGTGGCGACAGGCTAGATGATCAGTTAAACTATTGGAGAAGTAAACTAGAAAATTATGAGACATTAAATCTAGTTATAGATAAACAAAGACTAAAACAGGTAAATTATAGTGGAAAGAATATTTATTTTGAAATTGATAAAGGAGTATCAATAAGCTTAAGAGAGCTGGCAAAAGAATTAAAAGTAAGTCTATATAGTGTATTATTGTCAGCATATTATTTAATGCTAAGAGTTTATAGTAATCAGGATGATATAGTAATAGGGACAGCTGTATCTAACAGGCATTATAATCAAGTAGAGAGCTTGATAGGATTTTTTGTAAATACTATAGTTTTAAGAACTCAAATAAGGTCAACAAGTACAATTAAAGAGTTTATAGAAACTGTAAGCAAGGAGGTAATAGAAGCACAACTTCATCAAGATTTACCATTTGAGAAATTAGTAGAAGAGTTACAAGTAGAAAAGGATACAAGTAGGCACCCTATATTCCAGGTTATGTTTGGGTTGCAAAATTTTGGTTTTAATACAAAATCAGAGCTATTACAAGGATATGTATCAGATACAAATTTGTATAACGTGGCAAAATTTGATATAGAAACATTTATAGATGATAGTCAAGAGATTTTAAGAGGAGGTTTTAATTATGCAGTAAGTCTATATACAGAAGAGACAATAAATAGATTAAAGGATACATATCTTGAAATAGTGAAGCAAATAAGTAATTGTCAAGTAGAAGAGAAGATATCAGATATAGGTTACTTAAATAAGGAAGAGTATGAACGGATAGTTTATGGTTGGAATGATACAGGTAAAGAATATCCATGTGATAAGACGATACATAGATTATTTGAAGAGCAGGTAGAAAAGAGTCCAGACAGTATTGCACTGGTATATGAAGATATACATCTTAGCTACAGGGAAGTGAACGAAAGAGCAAACAAGCTAGCACATTATATAAGAAGTAGAGAGGAGATTGAGCCTGATACATTAATAGCACTTTGTTTGGATAGAAGTGAACACATGCTAATTAGTATACTTGCGGTACTTAAGGCAGGGGGAGCATATGTACCAATGGATCCAGGCTATCCTGATAGCAGAATAGAGTATATAGTTAATGATACGAGGGCGAAGGTATTATTAACTAACAGTGTATACCAGGAAAGACTTGATGGTATTGATAAGGGAGCTAATACAAATGTGATTGCAGTAGATTCTGCAGAAGTGCAAGAAGCCTTGGTCACTGCATCTATATTCTCTCCTGTTACTAGAACAGAAAGTACAAATCTTGCCTATGTAATATATACTTCAGGTACTACAGGTAATCCTAAAGGTGTAATGATAGGGCATAGAGGGGTGGTAAATACCATCGCATCATTAAATGATGTATATGATTTGAAAAAAGGCAACAAGATAACAGCATTTACATCTTATATTTTTGATGTATCAGTTTCAGAGTTTTTTACAGCATTATTTCGTTGTGGAGAAATTCATTTATTAAATGATGCAATAAGATCTGATTCTTATTTAATTAGTTCTTATGTTAGAAAAAATAATATCAATTATGTATATTTACCTCCAATATTATTATCTAATTTACCAAAGGTTAAATATAAGGCACTTTGCGGAATAATATACGCAGGAGAGCCATGTGATATAAATACAGGTGAGTATTGGTCAAATCATTATAAGTTATATAATTATTATGGTCCAACGGAAGTAACAATATATGCATCAGGTAAAAAAATAAAAAATGGAGATACTAATTTAATAGGCAAGCCTATTTCAAACACTAATGTCTACATTTTAGATAATAACTTAACTCCTCTTCCTATTGGAGCTATAGGTGAGTTGCATGTAGGAGGAGTGGGACTTGCCAGAGGATATTTAAACAGAGCGGATCTAACGGCTGAGAAATTTATAGCAAACCCGTTTAGAACAGAGGAAGAACTAGGGCAAGGTAAGAATGCAAGATTGTACAGAACAGGAGACCTGGCTCGTTTACTTCCTGATGGTAATTTGGAATATATAGGACGAAATGACTCTCAGGTTAAGATTAGGGGATATAGGATAGAGCTAGGAGAGATAGAGTCAGCTCTTCTGTCATATGAGGATATTAAGCAAAGTGTTGTAGTAACTCGAGAATACGTAAGTGCTGATGATTCTACAGGTAACAAATATCTGGTGGGATATTACGTATCGGAACACAAACTCAAGGAATCAGATATTCTTACTTATCTAGAGTCTAAATTACCAGAATATATGGTACCAAATATATTAGTTCACCTAGAGAAATTACCTTTAACTGTTAACGGTAAATTAGACAAGCAAGCTTTGCCATATCCTGAGTTTGGGATAGATATTGATAGCTATGTAGCCCCACGAAATGAACTAGAGAGCAAGGTATGTAGTATTTGGGGAGAAATCCTTAATTTATCTTCAGATAAGATAGGTATTCATGATAACTTCTTTAAGCTAGGTGGTAATTCTTTCACTACAGTTAAATTGATCACTAAGATAAATAAAAATTTTGGTACTAGTATTTTAATTCAAGATATATTTTTATACCCCACAATTTCACAAATAGCTAAAGTTATAGAAAGCACAGAAGCATCAAATTTGATGTAAAATGTTTTATAAAAAATAAGAGGACAATATGAATAAAAATTTTCAAAACTTTACAATCTTCCCAAAAGAAGAGTCGCTGGTTTCTTTAGTAACATCAAAGAAAATTCTAGCATTAGATTCTATTGCTCTTGGGAATATTGGACTCAGTGCAATTCAAAATAGTGGGATGAGCAAGACTGATTTTATAGGGAAAATAATGCATAATCAATCTTCATCAGATATTGTTATAGATACTTTTTTAGGGAGGATAGGTGTTTTTGTAATTCCTATTGTAAGTGAAGAAATTTACAATGATGATGGACTTGTTAATGCTTTACAGGATGCTATAGCTTTAGCGGAATTATGTGGTGCTAAATGTGCCTCTTTAACCGGGTTGATACCATCTGCTACTAATTATGGTTACGATATTAAAGATAAGAATCCTAATTTCTTGATAACTACTGGACACGGCACAACTACTTCAGCTATGGTCTTAAACATAGAACATGTACTTGATAGTACAAGAAGAAATATAGAGTTGGAAACTATTGCATGTATAGGACTTGGATCAATTGGTCTAACAACACTACAATTAATGCTATCAGTTTTAAGACATCCTAAAAAGCTAATTTTATGTGATATCTTCTCTAAACTAGGAAAGCTAAAAAAAATATCACATATGTTATCCTCGCACTTTAATTATAAAGGTGAAATTTTAATTGCTGAATCTATTAATTGTAAACTTCCGGAATTAGTTTACAATGAAGCAACATTATTGGTTGGTGCAACTAATGTTCCTAATATTGTATCCCATAATTTATTAAAACCAGGAATAATTATTGTAGACGATTCTGCACCACATATTTTTGTTCCTCTTAATTGTATAGAACGCTTCAAAAAACAAAAAGATATTTTAGTACTTCAGGGAGGTAAATTAACTCTACCTGTCCCAATACATTTCACGTACTACTATGATAATAGTTTAGGGATAGGTAAAACAGAATTAGAAGAAGTAATGGTTCATTCTAATCCTTATGAAATTATGGGATGTGTATTGGGAAGTATATTGCCGCTTGCTTCAAATAAAACACCAGCTACCTTAGGATTAGTAGAAACTAAGACAGCTATTTCTTATTATAATTTCCTTAAAGAGCAGAGAATTAAAGGCTCTTCATTACAATGTGAGGATTATTATTATCAACAGAATGATATAGCAAAGTTTACCGATATATGCAGGGAAAATTGTAAATGATTCTGCGAAAATTTAGCATAATCCAAGTTGGTACAGAAAAGTGATAAATTAGTGAGCAGGCGTAAGCGTTGCCACTTATGCCCTACAGATGTCAAAAGTTAGAAGAGGAAGAGGTTTTAAAGGGTTTCCATAGGTAAAAAATTGGATATAATTAAGTATTAGTTAAAAGATAAAGAGGCTAATAACGTCAGTTTAGGATAAGTGATTAGGAAGTATGAAGTTTAAATTAGATTTTTTAAGGGTGTAGAAGTCAAGATTTGATCTTACAGACCCCATAAATTAACTTATTAGATTGTCAGATAAATTTTGACTGTCAGATAAGTGTTCAAGATACAAGATCTCATTATTTTTTTCAAACGCTAATTTTTTACTATCTTTAAAGGTTTGCATTGGAGTTTTACCATAGCAATACTTGCCGGAATGAGGACGTTCGTTATTATAATAATGTAACCAGGTATCAAGATCTTTTTGCAATTCAAAAAGTGAATTGTAAATCTTTTTACTCATTACAGTATCATAAAACTCATTTTTCATGGTTTTATGAAATCTCTCACATATCCCGTTAGTTTGAGGGGAATATGCTTTTGTAACGGTGGGTTCTATTCCTTCAATACTTAAAAACAATTCAAAGGCATGATGTTCTATATTTCCTTTATATTCAGTACCACGATCAGTTAATATACGTAGTATAGGAATACCTTGTTCTTCGTACCAAGGTAGAACTCTATCATTTAACATATCAGCAGAGGTTATAGCTGTTTTGTCTGTGTATAATTTGGCATCCGTCACCCTGGAATAGCTATCGATAAAAGTTTGACCATAAACCTTACCTATTCCTTTAAAGTTGCCAACATAGTAAACATCTTGACAACCAAGATAGCCTGGATGTTCTGTCTCTATTTCCCCATGTGCCTCTTTAAGATTCTTACGATTCTCCAAGACACGTAATTGAGCTTCCGTAAGTATAATGCCATCCTGAGCCATTTTAGTTTCTAAAGCTACTAGCCGTTTCTTAAGATTATTGAGATCGTTCCTAAGCCAGATAGATCTAATGCCGCCGGGAGATACTAAAATCCCATCTTTTTTTAATTCGTTCGATACACGAAGTTGACCATAAGCGGGGTACTCTATTGCCATGTCTAATACCGCTTTCTCTACAATAGGATCAACTCTATTAGCCAATATGGGTTTCTTACGGCTTATTTCATACAAGGCTTCATCGCCACCATTCTCATATAATTCCTTGAATCTATAATAACTATCTCTGCTATACCCCATTGTCTTACATGCACTAGATACATTTCCTAAGCTTTTTGCTAGTTCAAGTAATCCTATTTTTGGTCTTATTATTTTCTGATTTATAGTAAAGGCAGTTGAGTTATGTTAGTGATTGTGATAATATAAAATGAAAAATGTCAACTAGCCCATACAGTATAGATTTAAGAGAAAAAGTAATAAAATATCTAGAAGCAGGAAATAGTCAAAGGTCAGCATCTAGAGTTTTTCAATTGAGCCCTACAACAGTAAATACATGGCATGTAAGGTATAAGAAAGAAGGTCATTATCAAGCAAGGAAGTATAAAGGAGCAAAGCCTAGTATAGAAATGGATGATTTTATCAAGTATGTAGAAGAAAATCCTAATAGCAAAACGGAAGATATTGGTAAGAAATTTGGGATAAGCGCTAGTGGGGCAAGATATTGGCTAAGACAATTGGGATTTAGTTATAAAAAAAAGCCTTTACCTATGTGGAAGCTAATGCTGAAAAGCGATGTAAGTATTTAGAAGATATCAAAGATCTAGCTACAGATGCGCTTGTGTATATAGATGAGAGCGGAATAGAGATGAACATTACCAAGATAGAGGTTGGGGAAAGAAAGGTCAAACACTACAAGCAAAGAAGAGTGGGAAGTATTACCAAAGGACGAATATTATAGCAGGTTTGGTAGGTAATAAATCTATAGCCCCTTTTGTATTCAATGGCACCTGTAATACCGAACTATTTAATAATTGGGTAGAGCAATTTTTGATAAAAGAGCTTATAGCTGGTCAAGTTGTGATTTTAGACAATGCTGCTTTTCATAAGTCTAAGAAGACTAAAGATTTAATAGAATCAGTAGGATGTAGGGTAATATTTTTACCACCTTACTCTCCTGACCTAAATCCAATAGAGAAATTTTGGGCTAATATGAAAAGGTGGATTAAACAAAAAATCGGGCTTTCACAAGAATTGTATAACACCATTTGTGCATTCTTTGCTGCAACATAACTTAACTGCTTTTACTATATTTAGCAATTCGCTATTAGCGTTGCTGATATTTTGTGCTATAGTTAAGTGACTAATGCCAAATAGTAATACAACTAAAAGGCACAGCAATTTTTCTTTCGCCATACTAAGTACCCCCAATCTTGTCCGTCATACGGATATTCTTTAAATGTTGAATACATCATGTCACTTAAGCCCAAAGACCAGCAACCAATGCTGCTGGATGTTGATACTGGGTTGACCATCTGTAGCTTATATTGACTCTTTTTGATTTTTAATGCCTTAGACTTACGGCATAATTTACCGCCACCTGTTAGAGAAGTGTTTTCATCAGTTGACGTCTCCTGTGCTAATCCTATTCGGTGCATCTTGGCAATTATTCGGGTAGCTAGTAAACTACTACTCTGAACTCCGCCAACATGATCAGCATTTGCTCCTGAAAATGGATACATATTACCCCAACAACCAGCACACCAAAACATGCTATCTAATGGCAACCTGACTGTACTACTTGCACAATCTAAAGCACAAGCTGCTTGGGCTATAGGGTTGGCAAATAAAAAAGCTTCAGGATTTAACAGGCTCTGCAATTTCTCATCATTCCAAGTAACATCAAATTCACTCATATAAGCCACATCAAAGCTATTTTGTTCTAAACAAATAAAATCAGTGATAAGTTCAAGCCAATAAATCAGTGGGTAAACATAATAATGAACATGGTAAAAACTATCGTGAACATGCCTATCATCGTATCCTCTATTAAAGCTACTAATCCTTTTTGCATCCGATCCAATAGGTACTCCACCAAGATTAGTCATACAATAAGGCGTTCTTGTAACATCAATAAGTCTTACTGGTTCCCAAAATCCTATGGTTATCCCTGGTACAGGAATATTTGATTTAATACATAAACAAACTGGTGATGAGGGATTTTTTGTGTCTCTTTTTTTAGGCATAACACCGCTACCAATAGTAATGACATTGCCTATACTTATTGGTAATATGCAGCTCCAACAAATGTCAGTAATTGGATTGACAAAATGCCCTTTACATGTGATACTGGCAGATACTGAAAATGGCATAAAAAGAGCCACTATCAGTATGATGCTTAATCGTGTCTTTGCACCTTGAGCTGGGTCGCCAAACTTTCTGCTCAAGGCTGCATTATTGATATTTATCAACTTTTTACCTCTTACATCATTTAAATCCAAATTCCTCAAAAGGATTTAGTAATTTCACTCCAAATTTATTAAAATGTTTGGTATTACGAGTAACTAGAACCATGTCATGAACTATTGCTTGTGCAGCCAATTGACTATCTATGTCATTTGTTCCATCTATTATTAATAATTCAGCCCATTTTTGACAGACAACTAAGTCAATGTTTAGTATTTTGTTAGAATAACTTATTAGTATATCTTCCAACCAATTTTCTAAAATTAACGCAGTTGATATATCTGTTTTGGCTTTTTTTAATATACCCTTCTTTATCTCTCCAACGCTAATGCAGCTAATATATAATAGCTCTGTCGGAATCTGATTAATCCACGCAAGTACTTTAGTATTTGGTATCTTTCTTTTTAATTCTGAAAGTATATTAGTATCTAGTATGTATCTCATAATTCAATATCCCTCGCTTTACCATGAGATCTTTCAAATAATTCCTCCTCATCAGTTTTGGGTATTGACAAAAGCATTTCTTTAAAACTTTTCTTTGGAATTCCTACTTTATAATTTTCAGCAGAAACTATATATACCCTCCCTCCAGTTGGTTTTACTATCTCTTGCATTTCACCATGTAATGCACTATCAACTAATTCTTCTAAATGCCCTTTAGCTTCTTGTAATTGCCACTTTTTCATAATCTACCTCTAATTTTAGTAACTTACCTTACGCGTTTATGCGTAAGATAAGTTACTATTATAACATATTAATCAATTTCTACTTCTCTTATTCTTAATAACTTGCCTTCTTGTTCTATTATCGCTGGGACTTGCTCAATTTTGAATTTTGTCGTTAAAATTCCTGCTTGATCAAAATATACTTCTCTATTTAGTTCTTTCTGTAAATCCAGCGGTCTGCCAGCGATTAATATTAATTTGTCTTCTTCCTTTATTACTCCGTTGCTTTGTTGCTGCCTAAACCACTCTACTTGCAAGCTATCTTTACCATTAATAAATATTAGTTTCTTGTCTAAACTCATGTGATCTAATGGGTTCAATCTTGTACCTAGGGCATAAAGTAATTTGCCATCAGGTAAAATAATATCCTCTTTTACTATATAGCTTGGTTCATAGGTAAAATTTTGTGGTTTCTCAGTTCGTTTTATATTTGTAACAAACACAGGTTCTTCTATTCTATTTTTAGCAATTTTTAACATTTTTCTTTGCTCCTGTTCTATATCAACTAGCCTTAGTTTTCTTTGGATCATTGTTAGAAATCCTTCTTCTTTAACCTCAAAAATTGTTCCATATATACCAAAATCCTTGGCAATAGTTATTTGTGGTAGTAAGCTTACTAAAGCTAGTATTATTAGTTGTCTCATTTATATTTAGTTCACTTAGTTTTTTATGTTTGCTTTTTTAGCTACTCCGATTAGTAATTTAATCCATAGTAAACTGACGTCATTGCGAGGAGCTACTTTAGTAGCGACGAAGCAATCCAAGAAAGTTGGTAGAAATGGATTGCTTCGTCGACCTACGGTCTTCTCGCAATGACGGTGTAATGTTAATCGGGTTAGCTATATATTTACCTTTGTTGCGTTCGCTTATATTTTTTTTAAATCTTTACCAATTTCTCTCCAACATTCAGCAATTTCTGGATTGTTGTTAAGTAGCTTTTTGTCTGTTAGCAACATACCGTAAAGAACTTCGACATCTTGGGGATGTAAGTAATCCAGTCCTGCTTTTATTATTAAACCTCCTAGCATGATCTTTTTTTTGGTGTCTTGTTTACGTTTTAAATAATTAGCATTTTGGTTGTTATTGTAGTTGCTATTTTGGCTGTTACTCTGATTATTCATATGGTACCTGTAATTATTACAATCATTACGAGATTGTGAGTTTGTATTTGAGTTCGTATTTTGTTTGTTCGTTTTGCTATAAAACGGATAATTAATTTTGTCGTACATTGTTAATTCCTCTATATTTATTTTCGATAGTTGCTGTTTGATAGTTGTGGTTGTTTGTTAATAGTTACCTCTCCTAAATTATTATTCTCTAATCTATCAGACGATTTGTCTTGCTCTAGGTTACCTAATAGTTTCGTCAAATGTTCTATTATATTCTGATGTACTTGCTTGCTTATTGATGCCGTACCTTCTCCTGTAATAAAATCACCGACTACAAATACCACCTTGCTTCTTTTATCCTTATATTTTTGAGCTTCTGAATTGATTAGCTCTATCGCCTGATTAATTTTGCCAAAAAATAGGTTTTTCTCTTTTGGTTGTTCGTTTATTCTTTCTTTTTCTAACCTCAGTATTTCTTTTTGTGATACATAGATAATCTTGCATTGATTACCAATATCACCAAATAGCAAAAATCCAAGCCAGCCAATTGATACTCCAAGTATCGTAAACATTAGCAAGACAACAATTTGTTTCTTGTTAAATTCGTTATCATTAGCTATGTTTAGGTTACTATCTGTCTTTATATTCATATTGAGGCTCATGTTCCTTGTAATTACTGTTTATCGATATTTTCTAGAATATAGCTGACCCGACTAGCTATTAATCCAAATTCACAGATGTCATTGCGAGGAGCTACTTTAGTAGTGACAAAGCAATCCACGAAAATGATTAGAAATGGATTGCCACGACCACTACGTGGTCTCGCAATGACGCATAGGCGTCAGTTTAAGAAAATAAAGTAGAAAATTCGTCTATTAGCGAGCCACCGTAGGTGGCGTGGCAATCCTTTCTAATCACTTTTCTGGATTGCTTTGTCGCTACTAAAGTAGCTCTGAGCCATGACGGTTTCTCAATTATTGTTTTCTTAAACTGACGCTTATGTGCAATGACGAAAGTTTATGCTAATCTGGAGCTATAGGTAGCTCACCATATTTGCTTGCTAAGGCTTTTACTGCTTCATCTTTACTTAAGCCCCTACGTTTTGCCTCAAGTAAATATTTAAAATCAGCTGCTTCTGTTGAGTATAATCCTTGTGAATATGGATCTAACTCAAGTCGTCCAACAACTTTTAAGCCAGTAGATATAAGCAGCATCTCAGCATACTTACCTGGTACCAAACTAATAGATTCAATCAAGGGCATAATATCCTTAAAGCTTTCTGAAGCACTCAATGAGCTTAGTCCTTTTTCATCTTGCTTTAATATGACCAACCATGAACTATTTTCTAAAATGCTTTTACGCTCATCACTTTTTTGGAAATCACTAAAATTTTGCACGCAAATAACTAATGAACCTCCATATTTTCTGACCGTTCTACCAAAACTTTCTAAGAATTTGGCTGAGTAATCTAAAATCATCCAAGCTTCATCAACGATTAGTAAAAATTGTTTTGATCTATCACCGCATAAAAATTGCATTGTTACTTGCATCAGTACTACTTGTAATATTACACCAAGTAATACAGGATCATTTTTTACTTCCTCAAACTCAAAGATGGTTAGCATTTCTTTAAATGAAGCAGTCTTGCCTTGCTTAAAGAATTTACCATGTACCCCTCTTTCAGTATAAGGGTATAGTGTTTCGGCAAGAGCCTTTGCTGCTCCTCCTTCTAGTTCTTCTAGTACTTTAGCAAGTTTGCTAATATCAAGCTCATTTCCATATTTTCCTATGCCTTCACTTATTGCTCGCTCAATGATAGCTTCCTTATGAGCATCCTTGCTAATACCACACATAGCACTAATAATGCTCTTGGCATAAATGATACTGTCCTTAGTAACAAAATGATTTTCTATCTGTAATATTTCTATTTTTTGATCTAAGGCTAAATCTTGATCATCATCTTGTGTTGTTTGCCATTGATCTTTGGCAATATTATGATTTTGCTCTTGAGATTGAGGTTTAGTACTAGCGGTTAGCATTTCAATTTGTTCTAAGGATAACCCAGTAACTGAGCCTATTTCTACCAGATGACAATTTCCTCCAATCATAGAGAGAGCTTTAGCATGTTTGTTGCCGCTACCTGCTATTTGAGCAAAAGGATTTAAAGAAATATTATTATGCTGATTGAATCTAATTGTTTCGCCACCAATTAACTCACAAATATTTTGATAACTACCCCCTATATCTAAAATAAATACTGAAAGATTTTGTGCTAGCATTGAGGTAGCTAACTCCTGCAAAAATACTGACTTACCAGAACCAGATGGTGCCATAACCGATACGTTGTAATTACCAGCATTGATTCGGACAAATGGATTCCAGTTAAATAGCTCTCCTCTACGTCCTAGTAATAGTACGCCACTTTGCATAACTCCCTTCCATTCTCCATGTATTGGTAGTTTAGCTATTACTTCCTTAGCTTGAGCAATTTTAACCAATTGGAAATGCTGCAAAAAATTCCAACTAGCCAGCTGCTGCATTGGTAATATGGATAACATTGCTGGTAATTGTAGGTTTTTGTTAATTTGTAATTGGAAGTCATTCGCATTGTATAGACTCGTTAAGCATTCTTGGGCTATTTCTATTTCCCTTTCAGGAGCAGTAATCATTATTTGCAGAGATTCTGTTAAAAATTGTTCCCCATTTTTAGCTTTAGCAATTATCTCCCGCCACTCTAGAGCTTCTTTTTTTAAATTACTATCATGTCTTGCATACCATTGCTCAGCAGCATGGATGCTTCTATGTCCTCTTGCTAGAATTTTTGAGCTTTGCGTTTTACTTACATTATTTGCCACTGTGTAGCTAATTATTAGCCTGGCTGGTAAGCCATAATCATTTGTTGAACCAAGTAAATTAATCATCTCAAGTAACGACCACTGTTCTGGCAGTACAACTGGGTAAAAACATTTAGAAACTAATTTGTTAGTTGATAATTTGTTTATCTTTAATCCACTATCACTATAAATACCATCCAGATGAATTAAACAATCTTCCTGCACCATAGTTCTTGAAAGTGGTGTCAGTATTTGACTAGCTAACGGATTGATTGGATCATATTTACGAGTTAATCTGTCTTGCACTTGCATTTGAGCTATATCAGCTGCTACAAACATTAAATTTTCAGCATCACATATACGAGGAGATAGTTTTATTGATTGCAGCTTTTTCACTAATTTGCTTTGAAAAGCTACTATTTCTTCAATAGGTTTTATACTATTACTATTGTCATTTTTTTTGCTAAAAGAAACATATATCCGGAAGTCTTTAGCCATCCTGCCATGTGGATTGGCAAAATCTTTGGCACATTTACTAACATATTCCTTACGAAATTCTGTTAATTGCTGTAACATCTGATTAGAATTACTTCTAGCATTACTCCATAATTTTAGTTTTTGTTCTATGTTATGGCTGGCAATCAGTAAAAATTGTAAATAACAATTTGCTGGTAATTCATTGTTAAAAAATAGGCTTAAGTTTTTTTCTAAATTAACATCTGTTCCAACTATCGGAGCTATTTCTAACATGAACCCTATTACATTATTTTCATTAAAGAAAATATTGTATTTAGGGTCAAAATATCGGTAGCTTAAATATGGAGCTAAAGATTTTGCTCCTTTGGTATTATCATTGATGTGTTCTTGCATTAGCTTATTACTATCGTAATCTACTTCTGCAGGAACTGTAAGACCACAAATATTTCCTATATCTTGAAAAAAATTAACTATCTTCATATAATTGTCTTTTTATCTTATCTATAATGTTTTATTTTTGACATAGAGTTATTTGATATATAACAAATTGCCATTTTTAAGTATTCTCTGCTCGGTTTCTTGCTGTAACTTTATTTTGTGAACTTTATTAGGTTTAATATCAGGTTTCTCTGTAAGGCTTTTAACGTAGCAGTTCCTTCCTTTACATTTTGCCCTTTCCTTTAATTCAACTTCAGCAATTTCTCCATTATTGATCTTTTGATCAACTATGCTCAAAGGCAGACAATCCAAACCACTCGCATCTTTGCAAGTAAATGATGAACCATAAACACCACAGGCAGATAAACTAAATAACATGGTAACAAGTAGGATTTTTGAGTAAATTCGCTGTATTACTTTTCTTTCCATTGTTGCTCTTTCAGTGATTACTATTTTTTCTGTCATTATTGTTCTCCTGTTATTACTCTTCTTGGTATTTCTTGTTTGCTAAATTTCCTTGTCTCCTTTCTTGCTTAATTTTTTTATGGGTAGTTAATTCCCCAACAAAAAAGCCTTTGGTAAAGATAACATCTACCTTTACTCCACCAGGTATAGTAAGAACAGGCGACATACTTTCTGCCATTCTTAAGTAATAATCAGCTACTTTCTCAGCAGCATTAGATGCACCCGATAAAGCACCATTTGTTACTATATCCTTAAAACCTTTCTTTTGGGTGGCAACTGCTCCAAGGCTTGTTATAGCCATACTTTCCTGACCTTTGCTACTTTGGCTAAGTCCGCTAATCACTCCACCGATCATAGCATTTTTTATATGTTTACTACTGGTGGATACTATTTTGCCCTTAATACCATTCATGCCATCTGATCCATACACAAGACCTGCTATATTACTGGTGGTTATTAGTTCTGTAGTTGGGTCAATACAAACCATTTTCTCTAGGCGAATAGTTGCTCTTTCACTTGATAGGTCACTATAGCTGCTTCCTAAAATGCGACAGGTAGTGATATCAAGATTAAAGTTCTTCGGTAAATTGCCTCTTGCCGTTAGTCTAATTACTACAGGACTAGCATTTTCATCAGGAGTATTTAATGCGGTAGATACAGCAAGACCGCCTAATAAATAACCACTAACATAAGAAGTCTCTGGAATATAAATCTTGGCATCTTTTGGTTTATCAAATTCTATTTGGCTGTTTAAGTCTACGGTACTAATATTTGCATCATTAGTTAAATCTTTGACATTTTGCTCTGCTTCTTGGTGAATTTGCTGCATTCTTTTTAGCTCTTCTGTCGCACTTATTAGCTCACTTTTAGCAAAATTTAGCTGAACCTGCATTTTAGCTAGTTCCAATTTTATCTCTTCTTGTAGTTTTTGTTCTTTTTCGATAAAGTTTGTTTCTGCTCCTTGTAAACGTTCATCAAATTTACGTTTATTGTCATTTAGTAAATCCTCAAAGTGGTTACGCCACATTTTCTCTGGGTCTAACGCTTCACTTGCCACCTCTACTTTTGGTTTAGGATTATCATTAATAATTGCTTTGTGCTTATTCTTTCCCTGCATTATGCTGATTAGAACAAGTACAGCAATAATGCTACTGCCAAAAATCATTAATAATAAATTATACTGTTTGTATCTAGGTTGTGTTGACAAAATTTTATGTTAAGTTATCAGAGGAGAATAAAGAAGTTGCAATAGTAAGAAGAAATGGTAGTTTCTAGTTATCGAAACCAAGAAACTACCGATATGAAGTATTACATAGAAGACCAAGCATGGGAAGCAATTTTATCATTTTTTAAGAAAAAAAAAGCTATACACAACAAGAATGAGGAAAAAATAAGACAGTTTATTGAAGCAATATGGTTTATTGCTAGAACAGGTTGTCAATGGCGTCTTCTGCCTGATTATTATGGTTGTTGGTACAGTGTTTATCGCAGATTTAAGAGATGGGTTGACAAAGGTATATGGGAAGCTTTAATGGATCATGTTAAAGTAGATGTAGATATGGAATCAATGATGATTGATGCAACTATTGTAAGAGCACATGCTTGCTCATCTGGATATATTAAAGGTAATCAAGAGGAAGCAGCTTTAGGTAGAAGCAAAGGTGGTTTTAGTACTAAAATTCATGCCCTCGTTGATGCATTGGGTAACCCACTGAAGTTTATACTAACTGCTGGGCAAAGAAATGATATCACTCAGGCTGAAAATCTTACTAAAGATGTTCAGAATACGACGGTGATAGGCGATAAAGGATATGATAGTAGTGCGTTTGTAGAAAGCTTAGAAAATAAGGGGTGTGAGGTTGTTATACCACCAAAATCTAATCGTAAAGTACAACGTGAATATGATAAACATATTTATAAAGAACGCCATTTAATTGAATGTTTCTTTGGTAAAATCAAATATTTTAGGCGTATATTTTCTAGGTTTGATAAAGCCCCAACCACCTTTTTAGCCTTTCTAAATTTTGTTGGAGCTTTAATATGGTTACGTTAAAAATTTTGTCAACAGAACCTAATAGCCTGATTAGGAGTAATTTCTTCTTTCCCGTCTAATAGCTCTTCACTTGAAGTTTTAAGCTGCTTGCCTTCTGGTAGTTTGTTATTTCTTGTTAGAAATGGTATTTTTTCTTTAAGTTTAGCAAATATGGTCATATCAATCATCGTCTTGCTCCTTTGCTACTACCCAGACAAATCCTTTAGTTTTAGGAGAAAGTATGGTGTTTTCAATAGTGGTAGCTAAACAAAAATCAAATAGATTATTAAAGTATGCTTCTTTAAGATGAATTAGTTTCTTAGAGTTTTTGTTAGTGACGTTTAGCCTTGCTCCAATAAGTTTACCAAAACGATAAATCCTATCTTGCTCTACGGATAGCCCGATATTTTGTAAACGGTTAATTTTTCTCTTTACTCTAATTACGTAATATTTATCTTCTTTATCCAAAACCATACTCCTTATCATCCTTGCAATTTCTTGTTCTTGGGATTGTACTAACCATTTATTGTCAAGAGATGAGGAAAAGATGTTAGATGACTTATTATAAAAATTATCCATGGAAATTTTGATAATTTGCCCCTCTATATCTTCTACCTTAAGTATTAAATCAGCAACGTTCCCAGAAGAATTAACTAAGGCTAGTTCAAAAATTTCAGGAGCTAGAACTTTTGGTAACAAAAAAATATTTTGTGCTTTATCATCAGCTATGATCTTATATTTACTTTCATCACCAATAATTTGTGCTATAGCTATTTTTCCAAATTCTATTCTATTAACATTACTTGCACTTATTTTAGCCTTGATTTTTCTTCCTGGTATATATTCAAATTCCTGTGCTGCAAGTACTCCGCTACTCGTTAATATCATGGCAATCATTAGTGTTATTTTGGTCATCATGTTATTCTCTAGTTTTCTGGTCCTTTATTTTTTCTCTTTATCATTTTCTCTGCTGTGCCGCACTATCTCTGCTTCTTGATTTTCATTGATTCTTACAAATTCTTTGAGTCTAAGCTGCCCACCTAGCCACTCATAAGATAATTGATAAGAAGTAGGGCTGACCTCAAAACCTTTATCGCCAAATCTTGAGGTTAGCATGCCGGCTGCTATTACTTGCAAATTCTTACTATCAACTTCTAAATTCTTGATGGAAAAGTATGTTGATAAGGCAAATTTTTTGTATGTTTCTTTGCTATCGGCAAAATAGTCTTGGATATTTTTCATATAAGTAGGATCACTTTGTGAAATATATTTAAATATGATAGCTGCTTTGTAATCTATTATTTCTGAATTTAAATCAAGGAGCAGTGGTAGGTACATTAGGCTTGTTTCTTCCAGATATCCTTTGGAAACTCCATTATTACTAGTCCATATTTCTTGACTAAGACTTGGTACCAAAATTACTTTTTCATTGCTCGTCAATAATTTAACTGATAACCCTAAGCAACTAACGCAAAGTAGCGTCGTTAATATTAAAAACAAATTCCGCTGTCTTGCTACTTGTTGGATGTTACCTATAGCTATTATCTTTTCCATTCTTTAATCCCTAGTTATTCATGTCTATTTACATTTAATATTTAGTATTACTACATAAACAGCCTTATGTGAGACTCTGGTAAATTGGCTGATATAACCAGTCTACCAAATGGCAGATGCCAATAGAGCCAACGCTGGATTATACCAATCCACCATTTATCCATAAACCAACCACCTATCGCAAAACCAATGCTACTCGCCAAAAAAGACCATAACACCCCTTTAAAACATAAAATGATTAACCCAAAGCTAATACCCCCTACTATTGACCCAATAGATATGTTCCAAAATCTCACCGGTTTGTTTAAGCAATTATTAAAACGTACTCTTTCCATAATTGAATCTCGTAAGTAAAAAAGTTAAAAATCAAATATTATGACAATTTATCCTTGATTTAAGCTATAGCAGCCAGTATACCCATACAAATAACACTACTACCGACAAAAACTGTGCCACCACGAACTACTCGAATGCGACCATCACCTTCAGATAGAATAGTTGTAAAAATACCACCAAGCCCAGCTCCATAAACCCAGTAATCCGTTGCAAATTTTACCAGTGGTTCGATGACACCTTTGCCAAATCTACCTAAATCTACCGCTAAACTTTCAGAGGCAATAGTGCTAAGTAAAATGATAATTATTCCATAGCTGAAATATGAGAGAGTATCGCCCCAGTTATTATCTAGGCAATGCTGATCTTTTTGTTTGCTAGTTATTTTGTTAGTTGTGTTTGGTATTTTCTTCGAATCCACCATAATATTCCTCTTTTGTTAATTATTTGCTATTGCCTTTTCTTACTACTTTCTCCGTTGTAGCGACATAACTAAGCTTAAGATGATAAATTATGTTATTTTATTGAAAATAAATAGGGGGCATTATCACCCATTGTTTTTAAGGCAAAAAGTTTTAAAGTAAGTAGTTGTAGGAGATTATGGGGTTTTTGTAAGAGACGTAAGTTTTATAAGGAATATTTTAGCTTATTTGTTGAGACAAATTATAATATTTAATTTAACTGTTCTGTTTGCATGTTTCAGCGGTTATTTTTTTGCTGTCTCTTGTTTGCAGCTTCTTTGTTTTCTTTAGAAAAACATTTGATTTTACTTGCTAATTCGCTGTACTCCTCTTCAGATGTGGGATATGTGTGGTGTTGATAGCACTTAACATATTTAGGTTTGTTGTTAAGTAGTAAGTGCCATCTAGTTAACAAGTACAGAGGTTAGAATAAAACGCAAATTTTACCAATCTAACCTCTAGTACCACATTTTTTTTGTAACCAAAAAAACGGTAGGAAAATCATATGACTAATAACGATCAAAATCAACAACAAGTTAAGGAAATTATTAATCTGCATGAGCTTCAACCAGAATTGATTGAAGCAAGGCTAACATTAACAAAGGTCTTAAAAACACTTTGTTCTAATGATGAGCTAATGCAAAAAGTATACGATTATTCAGAGGATAGTGCTACAATCATTATATGGTATTTACAACAAGTCATAAAGTATTTAGATGCCATCATTGCTAATAATAAAAGTGATACTTGATGCTTTATTAGCTAAATTAGATGTTTATTTAATAATAATTTTAGCCACTGTCTCTAGTTCAACACTGCTATAATAAATTTTACAAAAAAATCACTATATAGTGAAAAACCTCTGTACTTCTGGGGTTAATGAAGATATCTGTGAAGATGACACTACGTGGTGTGGTGTCAAGCACCGAGGTTAGAAGAAACAATCGCAAAATTTTTAAATCTAACCTCAGTGTCCATTTTCTATAACAAAAATAGGGGTTAATTTTATGACTACCAATGTTAAAAATCAACAAAAAAATAATTCAACAAATGAAGAAATAAATAATATCACTAATATTGCTGGACAAATACTTAGAAATGTTTTGCAGAGCAATAACATAACCCACATAGACCTTAGCGAAGAGCATATAGGTTTAGAAGGAATTGAGATACTTAGCAAGGCTTTGGAACATAATGAACTTATAACCACAATAAATCTTTGCGACAACGATATTGGTTTTGAGGAACTAAGTCTCCTTATCAAAATGTTAGAGACTAATCATAGTTTGATTAATATAGATATTGGGTATAACAACATTGGTATTCAGGGGCTAATCATACTAGCGGAATTTCTAGAAAATAATGAAACTATAAAGCAAATAAATCTTAATCACAATAATATTGGTGATCAGGGAGCAGATATATTAGCAGAACTTCTAACAAAAAATAAAATTATAAAGCAAGTGAATCTCTGTGACAATAATATTAGTGATCAAGGAGCAATCATACTAGCAGAGTTTCTAAAAAATAATAGCACTCTAAAGCAAATGGATATCAATATTAATAATATTGGTGACGTTGGGCTTGTCCAGATTGTTAAAGCTTTGGAAACTAATAGAACCATCAGCCAAATAGATATTAGCTATAATTACATTACTGACAATGGGGCAATAGAACTGGTGAAAATTCTGGAGTCTAATAAAATTAGAAGCAAAATAATAATAGATTTCTCAGATTTTGAAAATAAAAATACTAGTTATGAAGTAGAAGAGTTGTTAACTCAGGTTTTAGAGAACCATAACAAAAAACTAATGGTATAATTTTTAAAAATATTCACCTTTTAAAATAGTAAATGCTTGAAAGTAGCAGAATTTTAGTTTAATCTAACTTATGATTAAACTAATGTGTTAGGTGTTTAATGGAAGATATTCATAATTGGCAGTCAAAATTTGAATCTTGTGAGTATGCTGAAAGGTTACTCAATAAACTAACTCGACTGAATCAGCAAGTAAAACAACCAATAGATATTGATGAGGTTAAAAAAGGTATATATTACGCCAAAAAATATCATGGTTCGCAAATGCGACAATCCGGCGAACCGTATTACTCTCACCCGATAGAAGTAGCGTACATGGTTGCACAGCACACAGCATTAGAAATGCCCCAATATTTCAGGACTGATATGATTATTACCAGTTTACTTCATGATACTATTGAAGATACAGCTCTAACTAAAACTATGATTGATAGTATTTTTGGTAGTCAGGTTGCTAATCAGGTAGAAGACTTAACCAGAGTGAAGGTAGACAGAAAAATTAGTGCAGCAGAAACAGTAGAATTATTATGGCTACAAAAGAAATATGATGTCTTAATCATTAAGCTATTCGATAGAATTCATAATGTACAAACTATTGGAGTAAAATCTCCAGAAAAAATTAAGAAGATAATAGAAGAAACTCTTAGCAGATTTATGAGTCTTAGTATTTATCTTGGAACCCCAAAAGTTGAGCAAATATTAGCAAGGCTATGTTTTAAGAATATGCAGAGACAGAATGATCACCAAACTTTACATGATAATTTCCGGCTTCCTTCTCTAGTCTCACAAAGTAAAATATCCCAAATCCATAACCTATTGCCATAGACACTATGATCAACGACACTCCCCATTGTCCAAAATATTTCTCACAATAGATAATTCCAAATGATGTAGTAATATGCATGAGAATACGAGATATAGCATATATAAAACCACCATAAGTAAAACGTTGGAAAATGGGAATATGAGTATAAAAAACAGGGGTAGCTGGATTAGTGCTAAGCACAAATAACATAAAAAATGATTGCAGTGCAAATATATGTAATGGACTGTTTATATGGCTTAGCAAGTAAGGACAAAGCAAGGCAACCGGACAGAATATAAATAGTTTTGCTTTCAATATCTTTAATGGATGTATTCTATAACTTAAATACATTAATAATATATAGCCAACTAAATTCACCATTGATACGATAAAATTTTGATTAATTACTTCTTCTGGTTTATAACCAAACTGAGTTTTAAGGATATTCCCACAATAAATATACGTAAAATAAAAACATAATGGCCATCCACATTGTATTAGAAATAAGGCTATAGTTGTTTTTTTGCTTACTTTTTCATGTAATATAGGGTCATCTTTTAATTTAGCCATGCTCACACCGGATTTATCTAAGATATTTTTTAACCGACGTGTTGCATCTGCAAAATCCGTTGTTTCTTTTAGTACTGTTCTAGCAACACCACCAACCATTGCAATTAGTGCACCGATCCAAAATGCAATACGCCAATTAAATTGATATTTAGTTGTAATAGATGCAACGCCCAAAGCTGTTGTCCCTCCTAAAATAGAAAAAATTGCAACTAACATTACAGCCGGATATTGCATAGGTGGTTTCACGAATTCAGTTAAATAAATTTCTGCACCTACTATTTCTCCCATAGATGACATGCCCTGTAACATGCGGCACACGGTAACTAACCATGCAGCTGCTATACCTATTTGTTCATATGTTGGAAGAGTAGCAATTATAATGCATGAAATAGACATAATAAAGGTTGTGATAATAACTATTGGTTTACGACCGATTTTATCACCTATCCTACCAAAAATAAGTGCACCAACAGGTCTTAAAACAAACACTGAACAAAATGCAAAAGCAGACTGCAATGAAGAGGTAAAAGGATCGCTTTTTGGGAAAAAGAGCTCATTTAAAAGAACTGCCATATGTACATATAGCATCAGATCAAAATACTCAAGAAACGTCCCAACTGAAAGTAATCCGACAGCTTCTTTTTGCTCCTTGGTTAGGCTACTTTGTTGTTGCTGATACCCTATCATTTCTCCACCTATATAAATTAGTGCTAATAACTATAATGATGATTTAAGTAATGATAGCAAGAAAAATATATGTAGAAAACTGAAATAATAAATTGTTGCTTGTAACAATATCACGGTATTCAATAAAGCGTAAATGTTATAGAAAAGATTTCTTGTACATGGTAAATTTGCAAAATTCTTTTTGCAATATCTATGCCAATTGTAGTAATCTAATCATTTTGGTTTCCAATTTGTTGGCTTAAATTTATTATATAGTAAAAGCTATTGAATTAGGTGATAATATATGAAAAAATAAGAGGAAAATGTCAATTTTATGTTAATTTGATGTGTATTAGTTCTTATAACACTCCCAATTATCGCTATGTTCTTTATCACCTAATTCAATCTGTTTCACTATAACTTTAGAAGATACTAATAATATGAAAACTGTTTTACCTGAACGCTCCCTGATCATTCAAGAAAGACTTGAATTAAAAATAGTGACGGAAAAATTTTGTTTGGAGAGAATTAATAAAGAGATAATCTAACTAAACTATTAATAAAAAGTAAATAAATTGTATTAATTAATTTTCCTCTAATATTTTGCTAGCTAATACGTATAGTTTCTGTTCTATCCATTTTACTCGAACTAGTTTTGCTAGAGGTATAAAGTTGTTTAAAGTATCCAAGGCTATTCTTTTTTGTTTTTCTCTTGACTTAATATAATGAAGGGTTTGCATATTATGTAATCTGTCAGCAAGCTTGATATACCATACATCCGTATCTTCCGGTTGAAGCAGTTTCTGTAAGGCATGTTCTCCTTCAATTTTTACTTTCTTTGTTATAATATCGTCAAGCTTCGTCAGTTTGTTAACTAATTCTGCTATTTTGCTACCAAATAAAAACTGTATCTGATCAATAGTAATAGATGTATCCTCTACAATATCATGTAATAATGACGCTGCTATTATTTCAGTTTTACAGGAAAGTTTGGCTGCTATTAACGCAACTTGTATTGGATGATGGTAATATGACTCACCAGAGTGTCGTTTCTGATCTGCTTGGTATTGGATAACATATTTTAATGCCAATGTTATAACGGGGATGTTTATTATAGTACTGCGTCTTTTACTATATGCTATAATTTTATCCAAAAACTCCTTCATCAAAGAGTCTTGTAGTTGCCGGCTATGAGGCGGATATGAAAATAACAGGACTTTTTCATCGGTCATAAATAACTCCCTATTGAATGTTTTCTCTGGATATTGCTTAGTCATTGCGAGAAGGCGTGAGCCGACGTGGCAATCCATAAAAATGATTAAAAATGGATTGCTTCGACCTACTTGCGTGGTCTCGCAATGACGAGTTATAGGCACATACGTCACTTAAATAGCTGGCATAGTTACCTCCTATTTACTTGAGTGTTCTTTGATTGTAGTTTTGATGCATTCAGTGGTAGTGCTTTATTAGATGGAGAATCTTTACTCATGAATCTTTCTATCATCCGAGCTGCTTTTTTTTCTGGTTCTAAAGAATCATCTATTTCTTTATTTTTTGCTAGCGGTGCAGTTGTTGTATTTGGCTCTTTCTCTTCTAGCTTTGATTTAAAAAAAATATTTAATTTTTCTTTATCGGGATTAGATTCTGGTAATATATCAGCAACTAGTTGTGTTTTCTTCAGTTGCTCATGATAAGATTTCTCAGATGTTTCTAACTGCACTATCAGTTTATCTACTTCTTTCGTGCTTTGGATAGATTCTTTTCGTGTTTTATCCAACTCAGATAATTGTTTCTTTATAGAAGTTAAGCCTAATTTTTTATGACCACCGCATATTTTTACACTATTCTCTAACTCTTCTAATGCTGTACTACTTGCATCTGCTGTTTTCTCGTTGTGATATACTACTGCATGGGTAGCATAATGTTCTGCTACTAACTTACCGGCTAAATTAGGGTCTTGCTCGGCAAGTTGTTGTAATAATTTTCTTTGTTTATCTTCAGACAATTTCTGATTACTAACTGCTTGCTCAGCTGTTTTTTCTAATATTTCTTCAGCTAACTTTTGCCTATCATGATGATATTCTTTCTTTTCTTGTTGAATGGGTAAATCACTATTGACAACATTAGTAGTAATCATCATATCCTGAGCAGTAGTGATAGTTTGAGAAAGGTTGATTTCTTGCCCTTTATTCTTCTCCAAAGCTAACATCATTTCTTGATATTTACCTTGGGTTACTGGCAAACTATAGACCTGTCCTAAATGCTCTATATAGCCTATTGCATCATCTCCTTTACCATTAAATCTCACTGGTTTTGGACTACTGATCTCTGACAATTTACCTTGACTATCATAATGAGCAGTAAAATATACTGCTCGGTCTAAGGCGATATTTCGACCATTTTCATCTTTTACCGCTAATGACAAATGCATTGAACCAGTTTTATTTGGCAATTCTGTTGGAAAATCTATTGTTCGGTAGTTGTTGATTTGCTTAAGAGTGCCATCTGACAAAGAGACTAGAGAATTAATTTTATGAGTTGTTTCCTTGATAGTAGCTAATTCATCACCTGAATCATTTCTTACTATCTGGCTTCTGATATTACCTTGCCTATCACCATCTTGCCAGTTCATTGTATGAAATTGATCAGCAAAATTATGATGAACTTGCTTGTATCCTGCTATCTCTGTTTTTTCTAGTTCAGTTTTAACTTGGGTATTTGCAAATGCTTGATCAATTATTGGTCTATTATTGACATTTTTCAGATATTCAGCAAATTCCTGATCGTCATAGTTAGTTACGGTTAGATCATGATTCTGAGCTATATATTCTCTTAAAATATCACGCTGTTTTTGCAGAATTTCCTGCCTGATGGCTTTGGTGATCGGATATAAGTCGTCTATATCCAGAAAGTTGCTACTAACTGAATTGGTTAAAACAACTAAGTCCTGTGCTTCTTCTATTTGTTCTGTAACCTCATTACTATTCTCTTCAAGAATATTAGTGGGTTGTGTGTTATCTTTCATAATCCTACTCTATTAATGACATGTGTATATAACTGTCATTGCGAGGAGACCGTAAGGTCGACGAAGCAATCCAGAAAAATTAAATTTGGATTGCTTCGTAGGCTGACGCCTTCTCGCAATGACGCTAGTACTTTTACCCAAATGTCATTGCGAGGAGCCACTTTAGTGGCGACGTGGCAATCCAGGAAAGTTGTTAGAAATGGATTGCTTCGACCATTACATGGTCTCGCAATGACGAGTTATAGGCACAGATGTCATTGCGAGAAGCTACTTTAGTAGCGACGAAGCAATCTATTATGTGGTCTCGCAATGACGCTATTGCTAATACTTACGTTATAAGACTGCAAAAATAATAGAGTTTGACTATTTGAAGAAATTTTTGTATGATCATAGTTACACCTCAATAACGGTTGTAATTTAATAGCAATGCTATTGGATTGATTTCACTAGTAAGTACTTTTGAGCTGGGAAACTTTCGAGTACTTACTAGTGTATCAGCAAGTCTAATACCCAAATTTTAGCTTTATTAATAAGCTAAACGCTTGGGTTGTTACACTGGCTTTTTTAGTTTGAGATTTATAGCTAACCCGATTAGCATTATGCCGTCACCGTCATTGCGAGAAGTGCGGAAACACGACGAAGCAATCCAAATTCAATTTTTCTGGATTGCCACGACCACTACGTGGTCTCGCAATGACGAGTTATAGGCATAACATCATTGCAAGAAGTGCGTAAGCACGACGAAGCAATCCAAATTTAACTTTTATGGATTGCCACGACCACTACGTGGTCTCGCAATGACGAGTTATAGGCATAACGTCATTGCGAGAAGTGCGTAAGCACGACGAAGCAATCCAGAAAAGTGATTAGAAATGGATTGCCACGCCACCTACGGTGGCTCGCAATGACGACTTTTCTACTTTATTTTCTTAAGCCTATGCGTGCTTACGCACTTCTCGCAATGACGTTTGTGGTACATATACGTCATTGCGAGACCATGTAATGGTCGAAGCAATCCAGGATAAAAAAATATATATTGACTTTAGGTGTGTATATAATTTAGAATTCGAGGTGGAATTACTGTAAAGTAATTCTGGGGTTTAGCAACCTTCACCTTAGGGGTCATCAACCTACAATGATGATACTTGACTTTTTATGGTCGGGGAGACGTTAGTTATGTCCAGGGCTTAAATGTTTACATTTAAGCCTAAAGACTATCGTAACTGTCCTAAGGCGGTTTTGCTAACTCCCCGATCACCAATCTAGATTACTTACTTCTAAAAATCTTGTCTTTGGTGGTCAAAAACTTACAGTTTTTTGACATTTAGGGGAAGATTATATGCATTTAAGTTGGGATTTGGACACAGCCATTTTTGCCACCTTTTTAATTTTTAACTTAGCAGTAGGTCTATTTTATAGTCGTGGTATAAAAAATATTAAAGAATATGCTATAGGCAACCGCAATTTCTCCACCAGCACCATAACTGCTACAATTATTGCCACTTGTATAGGAGGTGGTCTCTTTTCTGAAGCAGTTAGTGAATCCTATAAACAAGGTTTATATTTTATCATTCCGGCATTGGGTGAACCTTTAGCTCTCGTAATTGTTGGTTACTTTTTAGCTCCACGTATGGCAGAGTTTTTGGGTAATCTTTCCATAGCTGAAGCCATGGGGACTCTTTATGGTAAAAAAGTTCAATTGCTTACAGCTATAGCAGGCATCTTTCTTTGTATAGGAATAGTTGCAGTGCAATTTAAAGTTTCAGCTACCATGTTGCAACTTTTCTTTAATGTTTCTAGTTTTCATGCTGTTTTGGCAAGTGCTGTTATAGTAATATTATATTCAGCTTTTGGCGGTATCAAGGCTGTTACTTTTACAGATATAATACAATTTCTTACTTTTGGCACTGTTGTTCCTATCATTACTTTGATAATTTGGGGAACTCTGCATGATCCTCACAAAGTTTTTGTAACAATCACAGAAAATCCTTTATTCGATTATAGGCAAGTATTTAATTTCAATGATTTTAAGTTCATAAGCTCTTTTTTCCTGTTATTATTTTTTCTAATTCCAGCTTTTCAACCGGTTTTTTTTCAAAGATTGGCAATGGCTAAGAATATCATACAAGTTAGAAAGTCTTTTATAACAGGAGGTTTAATATCTCTTACGATATTAGTAATAATAATCTGGGTTGGAATATTATTACTGGCAAATAATCCTAATCTTGACCCTGAGAAGTTATTAGCCCATATTATATAGAATCACAGCTATCCAGGATTAAGAGGGCTTACTGCTATAGGTATTGTAGCAATAATCATGTCTACGGCAGATTCGTACATTAATTCTTCAGCTATATTATTCACTAATGATATTTTAAAATTATTAGATTTTGATGTTATAAAAAAGGTTCGTAATAATCTTAGTGATCTCATTATATTACGTGTTTTCGCTATTTTTGTTGGTATTTTTGCTATTTTTCTAGTTTTCGAAGCAAGTAACATACTTGATTTGCTGTTAATAATATTAGGTTTTTATATGCCTGTAGTTTCAGTGCCTTTTCTTTTAGCAATTCTAGGCTTTCGTACTAGTAGTAAAGCAGTATTAATAGGAATGTTTGCTGGATTTATTATAGCAGTTAGTTTTAAAGTCTTAAATGTACAAATGAAAGCTGTCATACCAGCTATGGCAGCTAATTTGTTAACTTTGATGTTTAGCCATTACTTTTTTAAACAACCTGGTGGTTGGATTGGCGTAAAAGACCCTAGTCCTATAATTGCTCTCAGACTTGAACGTAAAAGAAAATTCAGAAGAATTATTAATTCAATCAAACAATTTAATCTGGTGAATTTTTGTAAAGGTAATCTACCAAAAAATGAAATTACTTTTTCTCTATTTGGTTTCTTTGTAATAATTTCCACTTATTCATCATTATTCACTATCCCAGAATATTATACCACAAAATATGCTAATATTTATCACTTCATCTACCACTCAGTATTACTAATATCTACCGGGTTTGTAGCTTATCCAATATTGCCTCCTAGATTTAAAAGCGAGAGGTTTATAGCTGTAATATGGAATTTAGGTGTGCTATATATGTTGATTTGTGTTGGAAGTATGCTGGTCATTATTAGCGAATTTCATCAACTACAATGTATGATATTTATTATTAATTTACTAGTTACTGGTATTTTGCTCAGATGGCAGATAGCTTTATTTATAGCGATTTTTGGTACATTTGCATCATTTCAATTTTTTAAATGTTATATGGGTGAAGACTATTTAACCAGTAGTTTCAGCGATATACAATTCCAAATGAATTATCTTTTGTTGCTATTTAGTAGTGCATTAATAGCATTTCTAAAACCAAAACAAAAACATGAAGAATTATCTGAAATCATGAAGAATGTATGGGAAACAAAATCAATAAAACTAACGCATGATTTGATCAAATTAGCACAACATGAAGAAGAGTTTTTTAACAGAATAGAAGAGCAAGAACAACAGCAACTTCATACCTTGCGACTCCAACTTGAAGCATTATGTACAAAACTACAAAACACAGCTAATGAAGACCAAATTTCTTGGATTACTGAAGAATTACATGACGTAGCAAAACGAATAAAGGGCTGGGCTTCATATCTTTCTACTATTACTCATAGAGTAAGACATCAAGTGCATATTAAGCTTACTGAAATTAACATTAAGAATTTAATAGATGAAGTAGTAGGTGAATGTGAAAAATTATCTGATCAACCATTACAGTTTATTGTCCGTAGTAAACAAAAAGATCATAACATAACATGCGATTTAGAAAAAATGAAGTCAGTAATAAAAAGTCTATTGATTCATGTTATCAACAATAATGTCGATGGTAATATTGTGAGTATTTTTCTAGAAGATGATATTCTAGATTTTGAGCTAAATATATCAGAAACTACTAAAAGTAAAAAACCAATCAAAGCAATAAAGCTAATAATACAGGATCAAGGCGGTACACTTACTGAGCAACAACTGCAATTACTTCTTACTCCAACTTTTAAGCAGACGAATGAACTAACTTTTTTGGAGTGTTTTAATGTTATAGATGCTCATTATGGGAATTTAAAGGTTCATAGTAACCGAGACCAAGGTATAAATTATAATATCACTATTCCTGTTAATATTAAGGAGATTCGACCTAAAGTAATGGATTTACCTGATATAAGGATTGAGAATTTACAAAAGATTGCAGAAATATTTTTACAGGCACAAAAGGATGACAGGTTTAATATAGCACAGAAACTTTTTCAAGCATGTGTTGACTTTGATATCATTGAACGAATTACCTTAATTAAAAAAGAAGAATTTACCAATATTAAAAATTAAAGTTACTTGAAAACGGTTACTATAGCTAATTACAAACGTCATTGCGAGGAGCTACTTTAGTGGCGACGCGGGTAATCCATAAAAGTGATTAGAAATGGATTGCCACGACCACTACGTGGTCTCGCAATGACTAAAGTTTACTATGACTAAAACCTTTTCGAGTTAGTATATGTCACCATTACTGTTCGGTATTTATTATTATGAATAATTTGTTATTAACACTTCATTAGATGTTCTTCGGTAATTTGATATCGGATATTTGATTGTAATAGTCAGGGTGTTTAAATATCTGACTAGAAAATAAAAAATCAATTAATTGTCTATGATTATAAATGCCAATTTTATTTTTAGCATTTGTTATATGTTTTTCTGCAGTTCTGTATGATATGCCTAATCTACTTGCTATGTGCTTTTTAGGAAACCCAAGGGCTGCAAGTATAAGACATTCCAGAGCTCTTTGGGTAAGAATGAAAGATTTGCCTAGATAATTTATGTGAAGTTTAGTTATTTTCATAATGGAACCATTTTTAGTTATTGCTTGAGATCCTTTCTGGAAATAATTAGTCCAAGCTATTTTGACTAAAAATTTTTACGTATAAATCATTGTGCTGTAAAGTTTCACAGTATGAATTATTGCATCTTATGCTACTTAGAACTATACTAACATAAAGACTGACAATGTTAATAAACTGCTCAAAAGATTCAAGATGGTTAATGTAATAGCTAATAATCTCTGGATTGTTACTTGAAGACAAAAAGTAAAATCCTTCAATTTTATCTTTTGTTCTTTGGTAGATGATAAAGCTGTTACATGTTTCCTGATTATAGAATCTTCTCAAAGTTTCGTATTCGTAGCCTAGATTTTTGCTTTGGGTGTTTGTGATATTGTCAATATTTCTTGTGCAAAAACCGATAGTTGTTCCATCGCTTAGAAATTGACGATAGCCAAATTCCTGAATATTTAAGTTAAATATCGCCGTCAATTGGTCAGTTAGCTTTGCTTGTAATTCATTTTTTACTAACTGTGCAAGAATAAATTGATTGATTAGGCATTTACTCATTACACCTTCAGCTATTTTTTTATCCCTTTGTTCATAGTCACTCTCATTACTTTGATAAAATTCATCAGAAGCTTGTTCGACTAAAGCAAGTTGTAGTCCATATTTGATAGCTTTTTTGTTCATAATTTTTACTTTAATTGCTGTTATTATTCAGATTATGACAAGGATTTTTCTAAAAACAATAGGTATTTCATTACGTGAAACGCTATTTTATATAGAAATATAAGACAAGAGCTGTAAAATAATTAAAATTAGTTCATGTGATGACACAAGCTTAACAACATCGTTGTATTTCAGCAGTGAAATAAGCAAAAGATTTTGGATGTTCTAGACCTTGCTTGCTAATACGCTGGAGTATTAGGACAATCTTTTGATAAATAGAATCGATACTAATGCCAGTTTTTATCCATTCAACTAGCAAAAATTGATCCCTAGGAAAAAGCATACTATGCTCACTAAAGAGTAATTGCAGTTTATTGTATAATTCGTGATAAACGGCTAATTGCCCTGAGTTATCCACAAGCCTATCTATATCATCTAATCTTAAATCAATATCTTTCTTTTTAGACGCATGCACGTAGCATTGATTTTGCATATGCTGTAGCATTACAATTGCATATGCTATAGCATCATTTGATTTACAATCTTTACTTCCTATTGATATAATATTTTCAACTATTTTGTCATCTATATTACAATTCTGTTTACCCCATCTCTTTCTAGCTTTCAGAGAATTCTTTTGTGATATTAAAATAGTTTTTTGGTATTCTTTTTTGAGTTCAGTATGAGTAAATGTTTTGTCAGAAAAAATGAAAAAATTTTGTAAAATTTTTTTGTAATTTTGCCATTTTTTTGGTGTAATGCGTAAATAATGAGCAATTTTTGTATCATCATGTGGTAGTTTTCCACCACTTATCCACATATGTTCCAATAGACGAATATAAACACCATATTCATCATGTTTTAGTAACTCTGCATCCTTAATAATAGCTGATGGATAAAAGAGTTTACGGTAAAATTCTGTCATAATTAATGTCCTTGTTAATTAATATAAATTGGTAAAAAGTTCTAATTTTCTGAAAAAATTCCTAAAATTTTCTGCTAACTTTTATAGTTTTTATAGTTTTAAAAAACTTATCCATGCGTTGCCCACAAAGTTATCCACAATATTTGCGAATAACTTTAATATCATTAATGGTTGTTTAATAGTATTTTATAATTAATGGTTTTATTAAAACTACTTATGCAAAGAGATAATGCTAAAGATTAGAGGAACATTGCGTACCGATTAAAACTTAAAATGACCATGAAAGATTGGACAAGCAAATATCCTGTAAAAAGATATATGAATTATTTTATTGTCTTATGTAACCAGCTCTTCATGGTCATTTAATGTGCTTAAAACATCAGAAATATGGAAATTATTATCTGATACATAAGAGTTATTGATTGGATTTTAATATGTTAATTACGATTGATATACTAATCCTGAAAAGAATTAGTATGTAATTTTTCTTTCTCAAATAATTTATCAGAAAGCCTATGGAAATCATTAGCTGAAACTGCTCCAAAAGTTGTAATATAAATTTTAAAAATGACATTATGCTTGGGTACAACATCTTCATGGATATATTTATGTACTTGACTTCTATTCTTACCTATTTTCTTAGCAAATATATGAATTGGCATGTGTTGCAGCTCTAACCACTTTTCTAATCTCATACAACCTTTAAATAATCAACCAACAAATTGTAGATATATTCATTTAAAAAAACATCGTTTGCTAAATATTCCAAAGGATTTAGTTAATTAGTTCATCACATGAACTAATTTTTAAACCCTTTTACAAAATTATACTGCTTATAAAGCTAAAGTTACAAGACAACAAAACTTTATAAAACAAATTATTTTATGTTGCATGTAATGAACTGACAGTTGTGTAATGTAAAATTATGTTGGATGCTAAGATAAAATTATAAAAATAAGAAGAGCTGAAAATATTATGCCTATAAAAGAATATTAATTGCAAGATGAAAAAGCAAGAACAGAAAGACAACGAAAATAACAATTAATGGTAAAAAAACTGTTATTGACTTTAGGGGAGTATAGTTTAAAATTAAAAATAGAGTAACTGCAAAGTTACTTTGGGGTGTAGTAACCTTAAAAACACAAAGCGGTAGATATCAACCGTTAAAACGATGTTCCTCGACTGTTATGGTTGGGGGGATGGTAGTTATGTCCAGGGCTTAAGGTGTAAATCTTAAGCCTAAATGCTATCATAGCTGTTCTTTGTGATGGTTTTACTAACTCCCCGATCACCAAAGTAATCTTTAAAGATTCTTTGGTGGTTAAAACTTGATAACTTTAAGTTTAATCATAAAGGGGATACCATCATGACAGATAAAACAACTTTACCTTCCAAAGCAATAGTCTTACTGAACCCAGCTTATGACGATCCTACTAGTCTTAAGCTTCGCAACAATATTATCACTGCCAGCCAAAAGAACGGGCTAACGATAGTAGGAATTATCCAATCTACAGAACCTTATGATCATGCCACTCTTGGGCAATTAATTCGCCAAATAATGACTTGTACTAATAAGCCTGTCACCATCCTAATTGACGAAGATCTGCGGCATACAACAATTAATACGCTACTTTGGGCTGTACTTGGTACTTTGTCATCTGCTAACCTAATTGCCATTACTACTTACAACAGATGCTATGAAAAAGTACTCTTGCAAAAGGTAAATATAGAGGACGATTATCTTCTATAAGTTGCTGCTACTTATTGTAAAAGATACCATACATTTGGTAGTAAAAAATCAAATTTAAATATAGATGAATAATATATCCAATAAGGTAACTAAAACTATTCTTTTAGCTCGTGTCTCATCAAAAGAACAAAAAAATAGCTATTCTATTGAAGTCCCAAAATACCATCTGCAGGAATATAGTATCTGTAAAGGTTTAAAAGCCCTGAAAATCTTTGAGAGTCTATAAGATAGTATTGAACCCTTAATCCAAAACTTATTAACTAAAATAGGAGAATTTTTATGACAGAAAAAGCCAAGAAAGCAGTAATATTAGCTAGAGTTTCATCAAGAGAACAAGAAGATGGTTATTCTATTGAGGCACAAAAATATCGCTTACAAGAGTATTGCACTCGTAAAGGTTTAGAAATTTTAAAAATCTTTGAATTTTCAGAATCTTCTACTATTGGTAATCGCAAAAAATTCATGGAAGCTATAGATTTTGCTAAGAAACAGAAGGAGTTAGTTGCAGTTGTAACTGATAAAGTTGATCGGTTGCAACGTAGCTATAAGGAAACACCACTATTAAACGATCTAATTGAGAAAGGCAAAATAGAATTGCATTTTTATACAGAAAATTGTGTTATTCATAAAAACTCTATCTCACAAGAGCGGATGATGTGGAACATTTTTGTGATGATGGCTCAGTCTTATGTCGATAGCTTGAAAGATAATATCAATCGTAGTATAGAGCAAAAACTACGTCTAGGTGAGTGGGTTAGTACTGCACCTATTGGTTATCTGCATGTGACAAGTAAAAAGTCAGAACGTGGCAAAGGACAAATCATCATTGATCCTGATCGTGCACCACTTGTGAAGAAAATATTTGAAACTTATGCTACAGGTAATTATACGTTGTTAGCAATACTGAAAAAAAACTCGAAAGTGGGGCTTACGTAATTCTCATGGCAACCAAGGTTATTTATGTTGTTCTCATATATACAAAATTATTCAAAATCCGTTTTATTACGGGGTAATGAGATTATTAAAAACTGGAAAACAATATCCGCATATATATCCTCCTATAATTAGTAAAGAACTATTTGATGCTTGCCAAAGGATGCGTCTTAACTGGAATAAAAAACCTTTTAAGTATGGAGAAAAAGAATATATATTTAGAGGATTGATAAAATGTGCTGCTACTGGTCGAGTTGTTACTGCTGAAACCAAAAAGAAGACCTATGTTAATGGTAAAACAACAGAGTGGACATATTTACGAGTTTGGCAGCATGGCAATACTAATAAAAGAATCTACGTACAAGAGAAACAAGTATTAGGAGAAGTAGAAAAGGTATTAGCAATGCTCTATTTGAATCCTAAGTTATTAGTTGAAGTAATTTCTTATATTAAAAGCTCAGCAAAAATTGAACAAGATTTTCATAAAAGGAGAATAGGTGAGTTATACACTGAACAGACAAAGATAACAACACGTATGAACAGGCTCACTGATCTATTTTTAGACGGTGACATTACAAAAGGAGAACATGAAGAAAAACGTAAAGAATTAACACAAAAACGAACAGATATTGCTATAGAAATAGAAAACCACGAAGTAGCCGATGATAAATTTTCACAACAGCTGATAAGCCTAGTAGAACTGGCTTCTGGGGTATTAGAAACGTTTAAAGGTTCGACTGCTACAGAAAAACGTAAATTGTTAAATTTCGTATTTGCTAACCTAGAACTGAACGGTTGTAAGCTAGACTACACCTTGCGTCCACCGTTTGACATGTTCGTAAAATGTACCAATGTTCATAAAATGTAGCGAAATAGGAGAATGGTACACCCGGAGGGAGTCGAACCCCCAGCCTTATGATCCGTAGTCATATGCTCTATCCAATTGAGCTACGGGTGCCTTATATTATGCCTTGGACTGGATATTGGATGACATTGTTGCTTATTTTTATAAAGTATCCTAAAAAGTAGTGAAATTTTTAAGAAGAGTAAATTATATCCTTAAACTTCTATTATGTCAATATATCACTGTCAATGAAAATTCCTCCATTATGGGATCGTTGAAAGATAAAAAATTGTTCTAATTTCAAAGAAAATCTTTTGTCTAAAAAATTACAAAAAAATCATCAACTATGAGGTTTTTAAAAGATTGCAATTTTTTTTCATAAATTTTAGCTTTTTGTTCTGCCAGATACTTAATTTTATATAGCCATAATGGTTAAGCATTTCAAATTAAAACATATTCCATTCATAAATTCAGTAAATTAATTTTTTGTAAATTGTAATCAACTATTGACCCCTTTAAAGGAAAAATTGTAATGAAAATTGCCCCCTAAATAACTAACAATATCTCCGAAAAATTAATATTGTTAATATTTTTTACTCTGACAAACTTTGTTCACCTGAACTTACTGTTATCTCAAGCGGCAAATTAAAGCTTTGTTCCTTAGCTGACTTAAGCTCTGGCAAATTTTGTCCACAAGAACAATTTTTTTGTGGCGTTCTGTATGTACTGAGGACGGGGGTGTCTTGGCGTGACCTTTTATCAGAATATGGAAATTGGCACACAATCTATACAAGATACAAAAGATGGAGTGAGAATGGATTCTTTTGGCACTTGTTGTATCACCTTCAAAGTGTTAAACAGTTGTTAATGGATATAGTATTCGTTGATGGCTCAATTGTACCATTACATCAACATGGAGGAGGTGCTTTAAAAAAATAAAGGTTTACAATCGACAGGGAGGGGTAGGAAGGGATTAGGCACTACAATCCATTTAGCAATTACCAGTAATGCTTGTATTAACTGCCAATTATTTCCCGCTCAAAGGCAGGATTGCAAAACAGTTGAGCAATTATGGCAAGACTGGCCTTGGGAAGAAGTTGACTTTGTTGTTGCGGACAAGGGATACGATAACGGCAATATTAGAAATTTTATCAAATCAAAAAATGCTATTCCCGTTATTCCATATAAAGGAGTTTATTTGCCTAATGACTCCAATTTAACACCAAAGGATTTTTATGATACCAAAATTTACCGCAACGGCATATTATTGAAAGGCTTTTTGGCAGACTTAAGGAAAATAAAAGAATTGCCATGCGTTTTGATAAGCTTGATTCCACCTTCCTCAACTTTATTGCATTGGCTCTTGCTAAATTATTCAAATTATTTTGTTAACAGTGCCATAATTAAGCTAACTATAAAAAAAACTGCAAATTAAACAATTCTAGTGCTTCTGCTAATGATTTTGGTAATGGTACTAAATTATATTGTTGATCAAAAGCATTGCCATATATTTTGTTGATATTATTGATTTTATCAGGAAATTCTAGACCTAATAAGATAGAGTTTAAAATAGTAAAAATTGCTAAATAAGGGTCGGTTAGTGGGCTAGCTATTCTGTGTTCTAGTCTTCTAGGAAATGAGTCAGGAATGCGTACGGCGACAGTTCTATTATTATTACCAAAAGACACATTAGTTGGTGCCATAAAATTTTCATCTAAACGAAGATAATCATCTTTATTCGGCATAAATACCAAAAAACTATCGAGCATATAATGACAGATGCTCTGCCCCATTAGATCGATATCAACTATACTACTCGTTAAAGCAGAACTATCTATAAAATTTACATGAAAATGTATACTACTACCATAATCGTTTGGCAATGGTTTTGCAGAAAAATTTACCTTGCCCTGCAATTTTTTTGCAATAATTTGTATTTTAGACTTAGTGCTACTAATTTTTCCTATATACTCAATTATGTTAGTAGAAGGTGGCAAATCTATCTCAAATTGATTATCGCCTTTTTCTTTCTTAACTGTTATGCCAAGCAGAGTTTGCAATTCGAGTGAATCAATATTTTTACTTAAATAAAATTCTATTTCCACTCCAATGCAAGGTATTAGTGAGTAATTTGTTTGGAATTTATTGATGATTTTTTGCAATGCATTGCTTTTTTGCAAATGATCTGATAATTTATATATAAATTTTTGTGGGATTGACATGTGGATGAGTTTATAAAAAATAAAGTTTATTATAAAATTTTTGATAAAAGCTTCAAGCAATCTAGTCATGTTTATAGTAAAAAAAATAAGTCTGGTGTTTCTAATAACTTAGAAATTGTCCAAAATAATAGGTTAGCAGTAGTTAAACATTATAGTGCAGAAGATATTGTTATTTTGCAGCAAGTGCATGGCACCCAAGTTGTTGATGCTGATTTAATTACTGATAATGACATTGATCCGGAAGCTGACGGGGTTGTTACTACCAAAAAAAATCTAGTACTAGCAATACAGACCGCTGATTGTGCTCCTGTTTTGTTTAGTAGTAAGGATGGCACGGTTATAGGGGCTGCTCATTGTGGTTGGCGTGGGGCTAAAGCTGGTGTCATTAATAATGTGGTAAAATTAATGCAAAAGAAAGGAGCAACAAATATTAAAGCTCTTATTGGTCCTACTATTCAACAATATTCTTATGAGGTTGATCAGGAATATTATGATAATTTTACAAATCAGCAGCCTAATTACTCAAGATTTTTCATTAGATCTTCGAAAAAAGGACATTATATGTTTGATTTACCAGATTATGTAGATTTTCAATTAGAAAAAGCTGGTATTAAAGACATGACCATTATAGTAGAGGATACCTATAGTAGACCTGAGAGATATATAAGTTATCGACGTTGCTACCACACTGGAGAATTATATAACACCACCATATTATCTACTATTGTAATTAAAAACTAAAAATATAATTTAAGGAGATATCATGAAATCACATAGTTTTACATCTGATGATGCTATACAAAGTTCGGATAAAAATTTACAATTTATAGCAGAATGCTTTGATCCTAAATATGACAAAGATTATAAAAATAAGGCTGAAGTACAAATTAGATTTGACAAGGATATAAAACGTAAAGCAATATTTTATATTGAAACTGCAGACGGAAAGCTAGTAGACCTAGTAGCTCAGTGTAAGGTAGGTAAAGATGATGAGTATGAAGTAACCTATCAAGACATGCATAAGACATTAACCAATGATTATAACTTGTCAGAACAACAAACAGAATATATTTTAGCAGCAAATTATCAAGCTGGTATAGCTGGTGGTATAGCTGGATTTAACAAGTTGAAAACAAAAACATACGATAATTGCTACGATACGGATAATACGAATGTTATAGAGAACGAATGGCTAAGAAATGGTGTTGTGTCTAAGATTATCATAGATAAAGATAATAATCTATCATATGTCGCTGAACAGAAAATTATGTTTGATTGTAGTATGCACGTTTTTCGTCCACATTCATATATCAGAGAGATGGTGGGGACAAAATTTGATAGCCATGACTTTATGGCGGTAAATATTACAGCTACATTAGGAACAGTAGGAGAAGCTGAACCGGCACAGCAAGTAGTAATTGATGTAGCTGGTACTGGAAAGGTCGCTAGTCAAATTATTGATGACCTAAAAACAATATAAACAAAATGTCCTACCAAAAATCCAACATCAATTATTGAGACTAATGGTGCTTTATCAAAGCAATTAGTAACTGATCCTCTTAATGCTGAACAATATAAAACAGCTGTAACAGAAAGAGTTTCAAAAATTTTACATTCTGAACAAGACGAGACTAAAACAATAACAGCATTAAAAAGACTAGATGGTGTTAAAGAGGCTTTAGCTGATTTGTTAGTAAAACAAATTGACCAAGCAATCGAAGCTCAAAAAGATAAAAAAACCGATAAATTAAGTGCAGAGTCAATTAACGATATTGCTAAAGAAACTGCTAGGCAGTTAAGTAAGTTTATTGATCAGCCAGACGAATATGCAATGAAGAAATTTTCTAAACAGTTAGTAAAAGATCGAGCTGCCTCATCAGGTGTGATAGTTCCTAGGAAAAATTTTATTGAAAAAATTTGTGGATATTTAAAAGATAAATGGCACGGATATTCTGCTGACAAAAGCAAACCACCACTTGAACAATTGCATGACAAAGCAAAAATTGTAGGACAGGCAGCAAAATCACATATGTCATCTAAAATATCAATATCACCACCTCCACATAATAAAAAAGAGGGGGCTAGGACAATTTAGGAAGATATATGTGAGCGTTTACAAAAAAAAAGTTTACAAGACGTCTATTAGCGAGAAGGCATGAGCCGACGAAGCAATCTATTTTTGATTGCTTTTATGAATTGCTTAGTCGGTTCAAGATTCCCTCTCTAATAGATGTTGACCACATACGACTTTCTTTCGATAATTGCAGTCTATAACCTCGTACGCATAGTCATAAAACCTTGAGGCATAGGATTGTTCTCGACAAACTCTAGAATTTGTTTGGCATTTGCAAAAGCTGTTTTTGAGGTAGTATCAACTGTTAAATCATATTCACGCAAGCTACTTGCGTGAACTCTGTCTATTTGATCATTCGATAAACCTATAGCACGATCACACCGTAGGATTTCTCGCTCTTGCATCACTGAAAGATCACAAAAAACTCCAACAAAATAGACAATATAGCTACTCAAGGTTTTTATGTAAGATTTGAGGCAGGAATCATCAAATAAGACTTCATCAATAATAATATTATTCCCTCGGCTTGCAAGCAGATTGGCAAAATCTGGCATTACACCAAAAAGTTGTTCAGCTTTTGCTCCACTCTCAACCCGCATGGTTGCAGCACGGTCATTACTTCCTGGCACAAAGGTAAAATATTCACTAGATACTTTATCATTATATGAGCATGGCATCATATTGATAAAACTATCTACACCAAAAGTAAGCCAAGAATCCTTACTTAAATGTTGTATTGATCTTGCGATAGATGTTTTACCGGCAGAACCACATCCATTTAAAAATATAATCTTACTCATATGGTACCTTTGTGATATTCGTCATTGCTACAATAACGCCAAGGTGGAACAGCCAAAGAAACTGGTAAGTTTCTTACAGTAATAACTGTATCTGCTAATGAATAATAATCATCCACCCTAATTAAAGCTATTGCCATGTTCTGATAAGCTGAACATACCACGCCAATTTTTGTATTATTGGCGATAATTTCATCGTCTTTCGCGATATCTAAACTACCAGTATTACCGGAATCTATGTTAATGGATAATTTAAATATTTTTTTTCTTACAACTCCTTGGTATTTTGTTCTGGAAACAACTTCCTGCCCAATATAACAACCCTTACTGTAACTTATAGCATTTAACTCCTCAGCCCCATATTCGATGGGAATAGACCTATTGGCAATTAAATCATCATAGCCATCAACTATGGCAAAATTATATTTATCCTGCTGATATAAGCCTTCTATTCTGGTGGTTGTTAAAAAATCATCTTTATTAATAATTGAACGAAAACCAAGTTGGTTATAACGAGGGTCTTGGTAGCTATTGAGTGGCAATTGCTGCTTTGAGTAAATAACCTGATAGGCGGTAGTTAAGTCATTCACTTCAATTTTAGCACGTAACTTGTACTGCACTAAGTGATTTTTAAATAAATCTGATTGATTAATATTTATATCAATAAAAAACCTCGTTGCCGATAATTTCAATACGAAAAAATCAAACAAATATCTCCCTTGGTTAGTTAGAGCATAGCTATAACAATAATCGTTATTTTTTATATCATTAGTGATCAAATTATGCAAAAAATTCATCGCATCATCACCAGAAACTTCAATGATTGATCTATTTGTTAATATTTCATACATAACTACCAACTATTACATTTTAATTGACTTTGTAACTTTTATAACTACTATAGTATAATGAAGCAACAATTGTTTGCCATAAATTATTTATTATATGAGATGCACTTCCTACTGTACTACTTCTGAATACAAAATGAATGATTTAGTAATAAACCTCAATAAAATCGGTCTTGAACCTAAATATTTCGATGATGTACTATATATTCAAAAAGAACAAGGGGAAAATTTAAATCCTATCGATGTTTTCTTTTTCCCTTTCGGTTGCGTTACTATATGGGGAGCTGAAGAAAGCCAAGAAAAAATGCTCCTTGCAGAAATAGCAGCTCTTAAAACTAATCAAAATGACGAGCTAGTTTCCGACTTTATTTATTTTGATTATGATGAAATTACTGGTAAAACATTTATTGATGAAGAAAAAAACCAAATCATTCTTGCCGATAAATCAACTTTTATAAAATTATCTATCTCGCATGCTTTAGCTCAGTCAGTTAAGCTTAGTGTACTAGAAAAATCGGTAAGTAATCTAATTGTAAAAACCACTCCAATTCAACAAGAACTAGCCAGTACAGGTAGTGTATCACTTTCCAAAAAAGAAATATCTCAACAAATTGGGATATTATTTAACGAACGATATTCAATTAATTTACACAGCGATATATTGGATACTCCTGAATTTTTTTGGCGTCGTCCTAGTTACGAACCTTTATACTTAATGACTGCAGAGTTCCAAGATATTCAAATTCGTCAGAATATTCTTAATAATCGACTAAATATGATTCATGAACTTTACAATATTTTGTCAAATGACTTAAACTGTAAACACTCTACTAGACTTGAATGGATCATTATAATATTGATTACTATAGAAGTTGTGCTATCCCTTGCTCATGACAATCTCTTTTTCAAAATCATTGACTATTTTATAGATAAGATTTGAGATTTTGGATAGAATAAAAAATAACTGATACAACTTATCTACAAAAATAAAAATATTCATCTTTTTATAAAAAAAATATAATAATTACTTAGTGATAACTTAATTTTGAGTTATCATTTATATTATATAAAGTAATATGGTAATTTTTATGGAAATTCTCGATCAACAGTTAAAGTATGAAAACTGTCAATATGCTGATAGGCTACTCAAAAAACTATCTCAGCTGAACCAACAAGTAAGTTCACCAATAGATATTGAGGAGATTAAAAAAGGTATCTGTTACGCAAAAAAATATCATGGTAGCCAAATGCGACAATCCGGTGCCCCATATTATTCTCATCCAATAGAAGTAGCATATATGGTGGCTGAATATACAGCACAAGAAATGCCTGAATTGTTTAGGACTGATATGATTATTACCAGCTTACTACATGATACTATTGAAGATACAATACTTACTGAAAATATTATTGCTAAGGTTTTTGGTACGCAGATTGCCAGTCAAGTGGCAGATTTAACTAGGATCAAATCTTATGGGAAGATCAGCTTAGCAGAAACATTAAATTTATTATATAGTCAAAAGAAAGATGATGTTTTATTGATTAAGTTATTTGACCGACTTCATAATATGCAAACTATTGGATATAAATCCCCAGAAAAGATTAAGAAGATAGTTGATGAAACAGTACAGAGTTTTCTAGCTGTATGTATTTATTTTGGTTATATAAAATTGGAAGAGTATTTATTCAAATTATGTTGTAATTCTACATCTGTAGGATATAATATAAACGAGCTAGAAATTACTTATTAAATTATTAATTGCGTAACTTCTCCAACATTTCAAAATGACGCAAGGCAAATCCATACGCCACAAGGAAGGGTACAAATAATATTACTATACCCCAATTACCAAAAAAATCTATTAAATAAACTAATCCAAAAGAAGTAACAATAAACATTATCGCACGTACCACAGCAAATGAGATACTGACACATCTAAAACGTTTAAATACAGGAAACTGCTTATAAAATATTGGAGTCGCTGGAAATACCCTTGGTCCAAATATCACTATAAAGAACTGCAATAATAATAAATGGACAGAAGATTGAATATTATTCAATAAATACGGTAAGAATATAGTAAAGGCAGTTGAGTTATGTTAGTGATTGTGATAATATAAAATGAAAAATGTCAACTAGCCCATACAGTATAGATTTAAGAGAAAAAGTAATAAAATATCTAGAAGCAGGAAATAGTCAAAGGTCAGCATCTAGAGTTTTTCAATTGAGCCCTACAACAGTAAATACATGGCATGTAAGGTATAAGAAAGAAGGTAATTATCAAGCAAGGAAGTATAAAGGAGCAAAGCCTAGTATAGAAATGGATGATTTTATCAAGTATGTAGAAGAAAATCCTAATAGCAAAACGGAAGATATTGGTAAGAAATTTGGGATAAGCGCTAGTGGGGCAAGATATTGGCTAAGACAATTGGGATTTAGTTATAAAAAAAAGCCTTTACCTATGTGGAAGCTAATGCTGAAAAGCGATGTAAGTATTTAGAAGATATCAAAGATCTAGCTACAGATGCGCTTGTGTATATAGATGAGAGCGGAATAGAGATGAACATTACCCAAGATAGAGGTTGGGGAAAGAAAGGTCAAACACTACAAGCAAAGAAGAGTGGGAAGTATTACCAAAGGACGAATATTATAGCAGGTTTGGTAGGTAATAAATCTATAGCCCCTTTTGTATTCAATGGCACCTGTAATACCGAACTATTTAATAATTGGGTAGAGCAATTTTTGATAAAAGAGCTTATAGCTGGTCAAGTTGTGATTTTAGACAATGCTGCTTTTCATAAGTCTAAGAAGACTAAAGATTTAATAGAATCAGTAGGATGTAGGGTAATATTTTTACCACCTTACTCTCCTGACCTAAATCCAATAGAGAAATTTTGGGCTAATATGAAAAGGTGGATTAAACAAAAAATCGGGCTTTCACAAGAATTGTATAACACCATTTGTGCATTCTTTGCTGTAACATAACTTAACTGCTTTTACTATATAATAGTACTAGCAAAAATTACTAACCTTGTCTTTGAAATTTTTAATGGAGATATCTTATAACTTAAATAAGTATATGCAATACCAATAAGTAGATATGTTATTGCAATAATCAAGTTATGAGCAATAATTTGCTGAGAAGTATAATTGAAGATGGTTTTAAGTATAGTACTACAATGCATATACAGGAAATAAAAACAAATTGGTCCAGTAGACTCAATTGATAAATAAGCAAATATAGTTTTTATATTAATTTTTTCATTTAACATTTCTTGATTAGTAACATCCTTTTTCTCTAGACCAAAAGCGTTAAGTTTATTTACCAATCTTTTGGTTGCATCAGCAAATTCTGGAGTTTCTCTAAGTCGTGTCCTTGCTACAACTCCAACCATGGCAATCACTGCACCAAACAAAAAAGCATATCGCCATTTAAATCTATATGAAGTAACAAGCGTTGCAACACCTAAAGCGAATACTGCTCCTAGATCAGCAAATATCGAAATGGCAGCAACAACAGGATATTGTATTGGTGGTTTGGTTACTTCTGTTAAATATAATTCTGCCCCTACTACTTCTCCTAAAGATGACATGCCTTGCACTATCCGACAAATAGTGATTAATGCAGAAGCGGTAATACCAATTTGTGCATAAGTGGGCAAACTAAACATCACCAAACAACAAAACGCCATCATGAAAGTTGTGATAACTACCGTAGCTTTGCGACCTACTTTATCACCTATCCAACCAAATAGCACCGCACCAATTGGTCGGAAAACAAAAGTAGCACAGAAGGCGAAAGCCGACAAAATACTAGCTGTATGCGGATCACTTTTGGGAAAAAATAACTCGTTCAACAATACTGCCATATGTATATAAAGCATCAAGTCAAAATACTCTAAAAATGTACCAATTGACAGCAACCCAACCGCTTCTGCTTGCTCCCTAGTTAGATTTCTTTGTTTTCCTTGATATTTTATTCCGGCAGAAACCATAATATTTTACTCCATCAAGTAAGGCTAGCTAACTTTGTTTAATTTTTACATCAGCTAGTCTAATATATAATGGCTCGATAGAGTTAGAAAAATTATACTTTCTAGCTATTTTATCAACTATGTATTGACATATATGCCACGCCTTAATTCTGGTGAAACGCGGTAAGATTATTACATTTTCTAAATCCTTAATCTTGTCGTATATCATCTCTAACCCACTACCAGCACAGACTTTAATAATATTATCTTCTGTATTTAATAACTGCCCAACTTGGTCATAATTTATCAATAAAGGAATAGATGACTGTCCATCTTGATCAAAAACCTGGCTATATAATTGCTCTCTATATGCATTAAGAAAAATAAAAAACTTAAAGGTAACCTTTTTATTATGGTTACTTACTTGTCTAGTGGCTCTCCACCAGGAATACTCAAAATTAGATACAGTAGTACCTATGATATTGGTACTTAGCAAAATGCCTTTTGCTACTGACAACCCTACCCTAATACCGGTAAAACTACCTGGCCCATTCGTAACAGCTAGGTAATTTAAGTCATGATAAGAAAGCTTTGCTATTCTCAGAGCTTCTTCAATCATTGGTACTATTGTTTCAGCCTGCATAGAGGGTCTTAAATCCTCAATATAGGCTAAAATAACTTTGTCTTCAGAAATCGCAACAGATGCACTATTATTTACCGTATCCAATGCTAAAATTTTCATTTATACTATCAACTCTTTAAATCACTTAATTATACCTCTTGCATAACCTAATCTAATTGGTAATTTTGTTGTCAAAACTCGTCTCCGTTCCTCACGTACATCTTAGTACGCTGCGGTACTCGACTTCGTTTTTCCTAAAAATTCCTCAATTATCTTTAGGTTATGCAAGAGGTCTATTATACTAAAATAGTAATGACAATGGAAATAAATAGAGCAATTTTTAGATTGTACGATATTCGTGGAAGCAGTCTGCTGGATATTAATACAACTATTGCTTATAAAATTGGATTTTGTTTTACTAAACTGAGTATATCTAAACAAGAGAACAAAATATTGATAGGGCGGGATGGTAGATTAAGCTCCCCTACCCTTTACCATGCTTTGGTTAATGGCATTATCTCAGCTGGTGGACAGGCTATCTCAATAGGAGTCGCCCCCTCCCCTGTTTTATATTTTGCTGATAAGATATTTAAGCCACAAGCTAGTATAATGATCACAGGTTCACATAATCCCAAAGATGATAATGGCTTTAAAATGTTATCACAAGGCAAGTCTTTTTTTGACCAACAAATACAGCATTTACTGAATAACATTCTAAGTACTGATTGGTCTAATATGCCTGATAAGTTTGTAGCATCATCTATAGTCAATTCAGGAGAAGTAGATAGCAGGAGCGATGGAGCGACGCCTATAAGTAATAGGCGAGTGACGAGTGACGACGTCACCAACTTCTCATCAATTGACTATATAGTGAAAGAGCTGGATATCACAGCTCTATACATAGATAGGATTTTACAAGAAATAACTATAGAACCTAAAATAAAAGTAGCATGGGATCCAGCTAACGGTGCGGCTGGCAGTATTATTAACTTATTAACGTTAAGGTTACCTAACCAAAATATCGTTATCAATTCAGAAATTGATGGTAATTTTCCTAATCACCACCCAGATCCCACTATTGCTAAAAATCTAGAACAACTAATAGAAGTAGTTAGAACCCAGGATTGTGATATTGGTATTGCATTTGATGGAGATGCCGATCGTATAGCCATTATAAGTAAGAAAGGACGAATAATTTTAGGCGACCAGATTCTTTGTATATTAGCAAAAGATATAATTGATCAAAATCCACAAGCAACTATTATCATCGATATTAAATCAAGTAGTGCCATATTTAATCAGATTAAGTCATATGGCGGAAGACCGATAATGTGGAAAACAGGTCATTCCTTTATTAAAGACAAGATGCAAACAACTAAGGCATTACTGGGCGGCGAAACTAGCGGTCATATATTTTTTGCTGATAAATATTATGGATATGATGATGCAATTTATGCTGCTCTACGGTTTCTTGATTTACTATCAAGATCAGAAAAAACCTTGGACGATATGATAGATGAGCTACCTAAATGTCATAACACCCCCGAAATTAGTATTCCGGTACCAGATGATCTCAAATTTGATATTATTCAGCAAATAAAAAAGGATTTAATCAACCAAAATATCGCTTTCAATGACATTGATGGTATAAGGATTGACTCATCAACTGACTCTAATGCATGGTGGTTACTCCGAGCCTCTAACACTGAAGCCAAAATTATCGCTAAATATGAATCAGATAGTTTGGAAGGGCTGAATAGTATAAAATCCGAACTTGCATCTTTACTAGCCAAATATGGTTTGAAGCTAGGTTAATAATATATAGCACTAACCTAATTGTAAATAGTAATAATAGTATAACCAAGTCCTAGGCTCTGTGAACAAAATTTAAATTACTAGATTTCGACTCTTTTTAGCTGCAAATTATAAGATTTTTTTGAAATAGAACTAACTATTCCGGCAAAAATCTTATTAATTTTTGCTTAAAAATACTCAAAATCTAAACAATTAAAATTTTGTTCACAGAGCCTAATAAATAGGATATAATAATGTCATTATGACACATTCAATAGATTTTCGAAAGAAAGTATTTTAAGATATGGCTAATCCATCTCTTCTTTCAACAGTCCCCTAATAGACGCTTGATGAGCAGATTTTTTTCATCATAAGAAAATAGCAAAAAAACCGTGAACGCTCACGTATACAATCGCTGAAACACTAATATATATTAGACTTCCTGCATAAGTCAAAAAAGCCCTCGGGATTTTTATAAGAAACGAAGCCGAGTACCGCAGCGTACATAAACGATTGTTACGGAGCGGAGGCAAGTTTCAACGAAAAAATCACCAACTAGATTGACTTATGCAGGAAGTCTATTGATTAGACAGAGAGTTTTGGACTACAGCTTGTAATCCTTAAAGTTAGGTGGTAGCGAGGGAGGGACTTGAACCCCCGACAAGCGGATTATGATTCCGCTGCTCTAACCAACTGAGCTACCCCGCCATGATGGAAAGAGCTTCAATACAAAAAAAGTAAGCCTCTGTCTTCCTCGCAATGACGCTAACCACATACGATTTTTAAAACGCCCTAGGAGGAGGCTGCCTACGATATAGTCAATTAACCTCTGAATTAGTGCCGAATAAGCACCCATCGTGTTGTCTATTAGCGAGGAGGCGTAAGCCTCCGAAGCAATCCATTGTAATCATTTTTTTGGATTGCTTCATCGACCTACGGTCTTCCTCGCAATGACGTTGACCACTAAAATGTATGCCTAGTATCTTTAACGTTTAGAGAACTGAGTACTTTTTCTAGCTTTATGCTTACCATATTTTTTCCTCTCCACAACCCTTGAGTCTCTGGTTAAGAAACCAGATTTGCGTAGAATACTGTGAAATTCTGGGGCAATTTTATCAAGAGCTCTAGCAACGCCATGTAATACAGCTCCCATTTGTCCTGATTTTCCGCCACCTTTGACAGTACATATTATATCATATTGTCCAGAAGTTTTGGTTACAACGAACGGCTGTAAGAGAGATTTGGTATGAGACTCACGAGTAAAATATTGCTCCACATCTTTTTTGTTAACAATTACCTTACCGCTACCACTTTTTAACCAGACTCTAGCAATTGCATTTTTTCTTCTGCCTGTACCATAAACCTTGTTATCACTGTTTTCTGCAGATGGTTTTTGCTTAACTAACTTACTCTGAACTGGACTGTTCTTAGTGTTTTCACTTTGAAGCTTCAATGTTGTCATAATTCACTATTTTTTATTCTTGGTATTTTTACTTGCAAAATCATAAATTTCTGGCTGTTGAGCTTTATGTGGGTGTTCATTCTCTGCGTAAACATATAGATTACTCATCTGCTTTGATCCCAGAACATTTCGTGTAATCATCCTTTTTACAGAGAGTTTAACGACACGCTCAGGGTACTTACCAGCCAGGATTTTTCCAGCAGTTGTCTCTTTTATTCCACCCGGAAAACCAGTATGACGATAATAAATTTTGCCATCTTTAAGAGCTGATTTTTTACCTGTCAAACAAATATGTTTGGCATTAATTATTACTACATAGTCCCCACAATCTAAATGAGGAGTGAAAGAAGGCTTATGTTTACCGCGTAAGATTTTAGCTACTTCACTAGCAAGCCTACCTAATACAAGATCTTTAGCATCTATAACCCACCAGTTCTTTTGAATTTGCGATGGTTTTGCAGAATAAGTTTTCACGTTATATATCTTTATTAATTACAATTATACTTGGAAATAGCAAAAAATTGCTGTTTCCACTACCAAATTTCCACTATCCAAGCAGTGAGCTATATTAAATAGCATTATAACCAGTATTTTGTCAAGACAAATTACAATAAATTATACCATAATATAGTCTCTGGACTAATCTACCAATATAATTTTTTTATCAGTAATAACATACATAGCACCACAACAGGTTTTGCCCTGATATTCAATATTTTTAATAATTTTACTAATCACCGGGATGGTACTTAAATTACCATTAATATCTGATTGGAAACTATATAATTCACCTTTAGCAGAGATAATATTTAAACTCCAATCTTTTTCCTCAGTTGTTTTACCAATTATCGGGGCTAAAAATGATGAAGCTTTAACTTTCTTGACATCTTTTTTCCCATCGTTTAGATCTGCTACAAACTTAACTTTACCAAATTCAGTGCTTATGGCAGCCACTTGTCCAGCATTATTTGTTATAAATAAACTATTGCCAGCTAAAGACATTGATTGCACATCATAAGCTTTAGTTTGCCAGAGGATATTAGCAGTCATAATGTCTAGCTTTATTAGCTTACCAGCACTATTAGCTATATATATATGAGAGTTATTGATAATAGGTTTGCATAATATAAAAGCTGCCTCAAAATTTGGTAAACCTATTTCTTGCTGGCTAGATAAATCGTTAGTCCACAAAACTTTGCCGCTATTAGCTTCTAGAGCAATAATTTGCCCTGAATTATAATTTACTATCACATAACCATTTTGTACTATTGGAGCAACATGATAACTTGATGACAAAGTTTCAATTATACCTTCATGTTGCCAAACAAAATTTAATTTCTCAATATTAATCGCTAATATTTGATTAGTTATTGTTTGAACTATAATAGTATGATCATTAATTAATACTGGTTTTATTCTAGTAATATCAGGTAATTCTTTTCTGATTATTTCATGCCCTGACTTACTATCTAAAACTACCAAGAATCTTGAACCATAGGTAACGTATAGTTTATCATTATGGTGTAAGATCCCACCACCAGAATAATAGTCACTTTTGTTAGTACTTATATTGTATGACCACATAATAGATTTGTCTTTCATAGAAAAGGCGGAAACATTACCTTTATTATCTATGGTATAGACAACAGCTTTCTTAAAAATTGGCTCGGCTATTATTTTATGTTTTGTAATAGTATATTCTTTATTTCGAAGCATTTCAGGGCTAAATATATTTGTCTTTACCGTAGTAGAATCTATTTGAATTGCTTCATTACTTTCTACAGATAATCTAGGAGTTAATTCTACAATATTTTTAATTCTTTTAGCTGCAAGATTACAAGAAGTTAGAATCAAAGGTAGTAAGAAAATAATTAATCGTTGTTTTATCATAATTTAGACCTTGTATTATTGTAAGTTTAAAAGTAAAGCTTTAGCCTGCTCTTTAACTACTTGAGTTGTACTTTCTAGTGAGATCAGTTTTTTCAAAGTATTTTCTGCTAAATCTTTTGAGTTGTTTCTAATATACCAAGTTGCTTTGATAATATTTGCTGTACCGAAAAATGGTTTATTTTCATCATCAAAATAATTTAAATATTTCTCGATTTCATTAATGTTTATATCAGATAAATTTGGGTCGTCTATCATTAAACTCAACCAAACTAAACGGGCATATGCACTTGTTAATTCGTCATAATTGTTGTTATCGATAACTTTTTTTAATAAAGTTCTTGCTTCAATAAAATCTCCTTGGTGTATTTTGATACTAGCTTGCTCGATAGCAGCTAAACCACTTACTTTATTATTACTTGTTGTCATTAAATTATCCAAAGACTTTATAGCAAGGTCTTTGTTATCATTAATAAGGGCTATAGATTTAGCTAAAATATCACCTGTCTTTTGGTTATTCTCTATTGCCTTTCTATCACGCCAATTATTTATTAACATAAACAATATTACTATAAGTGTAAGGATTATAGTAATAGGAAGAATTTTTTTTAAGTAATAAAGTTTTTTTTCTTCATTTTTATCACTTAAAACTTCTTGCAAAATGTCAGTCATGATTATTTACCAATTATTATTCACCAACTATTATTCATATATCCTAATGCTTACAAGCAAATTTAATTCTTGCCTCCTTAGCTCTTTTTATTGAGGTTGCTGGTCTATTTGGAAACTCTGCTTCAAGTTTATCAAGAATAGAACATGCCTCTTGTATTTTTTTTAGCTCTCCAAGAGATAATGCTAATTTTAGCAGGGAGTCAGAAGCTTTACTCCCTTTTGGCGATTGTTTATAACCTTTTAAATAATTTATTGCGGCTTTATCAAACATCTTACGTCTAAAAAAAGATTCACCATACCAAAAATAAGCATTACTTAACAAAGGACTCTTAGAGTAGTTTTTTAAAAAATTTGCAAATTTTTCTTCAGCATCTGTTAATTTATTATCTTTTAAAGCGGCAAGTGCTAAATCATAAAGTTGTTTATCTGCTGCCACTCCCGAAATAGGTTTTACAACATCAGTAGCAACAACTTCTTTCTCTACTTTTTTAGTAGATGGTATATCAAAGACATCATTAGCCACAGAATCATCTACTAAATTTTTTGATGTATCGCTACTATCTTGGGAATTTGTTACCTCTTGTTTTGTCGAGTTTAAAAATTTCTCTAATTTAGTAATAGTATGTTCTATTATTTCAATTCTGCCGAGTAAATGTTGATTTTCTTTTTCTAAAACATCTAATCTTTCTGCACAATCATTAGATGAATCAAATTTCAAGCTTTTTCTAGTAATTTGATTTTCAGCAAATACTGGCGTAGCAATCAAAGTAATTAATAAATATATAAAAATTGTTCTCATACATTAATGTTTGATTTAAAGGTTATAAAACCAGCTGAGTATACTAGAATTTTTATAGTAATCTATAACTTTTCAGTTCAGCTTGATTTTTTATAGCTAACTCCACCTTACGCATAGCATTTAAGTCATAGGAAAAATAACCTAGCGTCATTGCGAGACCACGTAGTGATCGTGGCAATCCATTATTTTTGGATTGCTTCGTCGCTACTAAAGTAGCTCCTCGCAATGACGGTTGTGAGGTTAGATTGCCACGCTCATGTACGTTCGCTCGCAATGACGCCAGAAGGTGGATTGCTGCAACCTACTTGCGTGGTTTCGCTAATAGACAACATTAATCGAATTAGTTATATTTATAAATATAGCAGATTTTTTTGCTCCACTAATAGCTGTTTTCATTATTTTTGCGATATTGCTTATTTTTTTATTATTCCCTATTAGGAGGCTGCCTACAATTCTATCAAATTAAGGTGTGCTAATGATAAAATTCTTGCTATAATAAATCAATATATGTGAACGGTAAATGAATAGCTGGATTACCAGAATGTTAATTAATAATATAGAGGTTAGATTAAGTTTTCATGTCTAAAGATAAAATTACAGTGGAAACCTTGGAAAAACAACTCCTTGAAATCCTGCAAACTAAAGATCAAGCTGTTGGTGATAAATTAGTGCCTGTGATTGATAATTTTGTTCACAGAGCCTAGCGGTGGTAAAGAAGGTATACAAACAAAAAGACTTGAAGCAGTAAAAAAAAATTACTCAATCTGACTTAGAAGTAAGAAGGCTAAAGCAAACAGGTCGAGGATAACCCTAATAGACGTCTTGTCCTTTAACTTTTTTTCCGTGAATACCCACACTTAATTCTTATAAAAAAAATACTAAAGATGCTTAGTGGAAGGATTATCACATGCTATAATACACTTTTCATCTAACTAAATATAAGTTAAGTAGTAATTATGGCTAATATATTTAATCTACCAAAAGTGCAAGTTTTTATAAAAAGGCTGCACAAATTTATAGCATATTTTTTGTACAGAAAAAATATTATTATCCTTATAGGAGACAAAGGTACATTTCTTTGTGCTTTGGTTCACAATAAAGTTGTAGGTAATTTATTTGTATCTGCTGAAAAGCAAAATGAATTAGACTCCTATAAAGAATTTTTTGCTAAATTCAAGAAACATTATGTTTTCTTCTTATTAAGCGGTTCTGAATGTCAATTACGTCATGAGCTAGTACCTGTACTACATTCAATAGTAAAAACCAATCCTGTGGAGAAGTTTATTGAGGAGTATTTTCCCCCAGATTATATAGTTGGTTACAATGTTTATAATATTAATACCAGACCTAGTGAAGTGTGGAATACTCTGATTGTATCTAGCCCTTATACTCCACCTTTAAGTAAACTATTGGAGAATCTACTAGCAAGTAATACCCAAAAGTTTGGAGGGGTTTATTTTTTATCTTTAGAGTTGCAAACAATTATCGATAAAATTATAAAAAATGTTGAGAATAATAAATATAGTGAATATTTACAAATTTTTGTATGTATTTTAAATACCAGTGGTATTAAACTTGTTGTTAAACACCAAGGTAATATAATCTCAAAACAAACATTGGACTATCCAGCTGATAAGTCATATTCATATATTCAGGGTATAATCGAACAAGAAGTGGAAGATTGTTTGATATCTTGTAAAAATTATATTGATAATCTAGCCCTTAAAGTTTGTATAATTTTCATAGTAGACCAAAATTTAAAGTTACTGTTAGAACAATCCAATTTTGCTGGACATCCAGTAATATGTATAGTCAATTCAGGGGAATTTGATAATAAATTTTCAGATGGGATGATCGTTAAATTATTTAATGAACAAAAAAGCTTTCTAGCCTCTAACCAATATTTAGAATCGATAGCTAAACTCAATATTATCAGCTCTTTAGTTTTTAAACCACTTATTACTATAGTAATAATATTGATATTTGCCGCATCTGTTATCAAAGTTAAAACCATAGCAAATTACAAAAAATTGGATCTTTTAAATTCACATTATTTTAGTACTGAACAAGATTATTATAATGTTAAGCAAACTTACCCATATCTTCAAAATACCACTAATTTAGCTGACTTATATGTCTTTGAATCATTATTGCAAATGCCTGTACCAATACCATTTGATTTGTTAGAAAATTTTTTAACAAGTTTGCCACCTGATCTGCACCTAGAAGAGATTAAATGGCAAAGGTTGGATATAGATAACACGTTATCATCATCTAATAAATATATACAAATCGAGATGTCACTAAAACTTATCGCTAATAATATGTTAATTGAAGAGGCTACTAAGCTTTTGAAACAAAAAATTGTGAATTTTAGTAAAATATTTAGCAATAGAGATATTAATTTTACAATATTTACTGAACAAATATTAGATTTACCTAATAGAGTGGTAATACCGACATCGGTTATTATTACTAAAAAGAAAGGATAAAAGATGCTTAAAAATTTTATTATTCACCTAAAAAATGTTATATTTTTTAAGTTTGTTATATGTTGTTTGTGTATTTCTACGATTTTATGGTTGTTGCAAAGTCTTAATAAAGATTATATAGAGTCGATTGCCAAGAATCACAATATTGAAGAATCTCTAGCTCAAGAAATGTTAAAACTATACTCTATAATAAATTCAAAAAACAAAATACTAGAGACATACGCAAGATATTCGAAATTATTATCTATTTCTGCTAGACAAAATTGTTTAGAGCGAGCAAGATTAATAACAAGAATTGATAGCTTGTCAAAAAAACACAACCTAAATGAGCCGATTACTATCTCAATTAAACAAAGATTCTTAAGCGGTGTTAGGTCAGATATGGGAACAAAACAAGATACCATAAGGATAAAGAACTATGATGTTTATATAAGATTTGCTACTAAAGATTTTATAACCTTCTTGACAATTATAAATGAAATATACTCTTGTATGCCGGAAAATACTATTGTACTATCTATAGACGTCAAAAAAGAAGATGTATTAGAGCCCAAGGTTATTTATAAACTATCAACAGAAAGAACCCCTGATATGATCTTTACAAAACTTAACATGCGTATAAGAGAAATAACGGTAAATAAATAAGATTATGGACATCTTCAACAGTATAAATATTTCTATATGCAGAAAAAGCATATGTGAAGAGTTAATTAATAATATAACAAAGCAAGCATGTTTAACACTTGCTAATGTAATAGCTATTGATTACGAAATTAGACTTAAATCAACACCTGAAATTAAGCTTCATATAAATAATTGTATTGGTAAATTACGGGCTTTTTTTGGTCAGAAAGTTATTACCGATGATAGTTTTTCAACAGTATTAATGTTATTTTCGGTAGCAATCTCTGCGGATGCAGTAGACTATCAGGATAGAGATAATATTCTAAACAAATCAGAAGATATAGTAATTGATACAATAATAAATACAAATTTTGGTGAGGCAAATTCTGAAGAAAAGGGAGTAATAAAACAAGTGGTAAAAGATTTATTGGCAGCAAAAAATAGTTATGAATTAACAAATTTTATCCAAGTTGAACCAGAAATATTTCGTACAACGGTAATGCATGCGGTAAAAAAATATCAAAACCCCAAAGAAGTAAGTGATAATATTCAATTAGAAATGAATAGAATAGTAACTGTTACAGCAAAACATAATAAGAAAATGGAAATATTTAAACAAGCAACCAGCAAAATTATAACTGCTATTAGTATTTTAGCAGTTGGAGCTATTAGTGTTGCAACAGCTGGTGCCACATTTGCTTTTATGGTAGTCCCAGCTTCTATTATAGCAATAGAATATGCTCCCAAAATAGGCGAGAAGATTGGTGGGATGATTCTCAGTGCTGATAAATCGATGAGTGAGCAAGAACAAAAAATTACTACGCTAAAAACTAATTTGTCAAAAAATAATAAAGAATTTTTGACCAAACAGCAATCAGTAGAGTATAATATTGCCAAAGAACATCTATTAAATAGTGATATAAAGTCTGTAGCTAATCAAAAATATAACAAATTAAATATAATAAAAACTCAGGTACAGCCTAACTTGCCTAATAAAATATCTTCGCAAAATAGCAAATCTTCAGGACAAATTAAACAAAGGTAACAATATGTTAGCAACTTGGATTCTCCTTATATTTGCCGGATTATTTGAAATAGGTTTTTCTATATCGTTGAAATTGTCAGATGGTTTTACCAAAATAAAACCTATTATAGCTTTTATTGGTTTTTCAATATTAAGTTTTATTTGTCTCAGTAAAACTCTGGATAAGCTACCTCTTGGTACTGCTTATCTTCTATGGACTGGTATCGGAGCGGTAGGAACAGTAATAGTAGGAATAGTGTATTTTAATGAGCCATATTCTGCTATGCGAGTTTTCTTTATTAGCACTATGATAATTTCCATGATAGGTTTGAAGTTATCTTAACCCATTTACCTTAATGGATTGCTTCGTCGGCTTATGCCTCCTCGCAATGACGTTATCTGTCATTGCGAGACCACATAGTGGTCGCGGCAATCCACACTTATTGGATTGCTTTGTCGGCTTGTGCCTCCTCGCAATGACTTTGAGCAATATTACTTATAATAACTATGATCAGGCTTATTTACCCTAAATTTTGGCAAAGTAAAAATATTATTGCCTACTTATTATTACCATTAAGCTGGTTATATCTTTTTGCTAGTTATCTACGAAGGGTCACATCTCGCCCAATAATATTTCCTTGTAAAGTAATTTGCGTTGGTAATATAAGCATCGGGGGTACTGGTAAAACTCAAATAGTGATCTTCCTTGCTAAGCTATTGAAGGCTGTTAATATTGATTTTATAATTATCAGTAAAGGTTATGGCAGTAAGCTTCAAACGGCATTGTTAGTTGAAGCACATCATACAGTAGCAGATGTCGGGGATGAAGCAGTAATGCTGTTAAAATATGGTAGAGTCATTGCTGCAAAGAAAATTCAAGATATAGGTTATTTTATAGAAAAGATTAAGCCAAAGGTGATTATAGTAGATGATTCAATGCAGAATCCTAATTTTCATAAGGATATTGTTATTCTATCAGTTGATGCTAATAGGTTATTTGGCAATGAATTCTTAATTCCAGCTGGTCCTCTGCGTCAATACCCCAAACAAGCTATTGACAAAGCTGATATAGTTATTTCCGTAGGATCTGATTCTTTTCCCTCATATATAGCTAACCTAAATGTTAAGTCCAACTTACAAACGTCATTGCGAGAAGCTGCTTTAGTAGCTACGAAGCAATCCAGGAAAGTGAATAGAAATGGATTGCTTCGCTCTAGCTTCGCACCTCCTTGCAATGACAGCAATTTACTATGGCTAAGTGCTAATCATATTAGCTCTAAAGAATGTGCCTTTTTTCAAGCTCAAATAGTTCCCTCTATAGACATAGATAAGACAAAAAACTATTTTGCCTTTAGTGGTATAGGCAATCCTGAAAGATTTCTCTCTACCTTAGAAAATTATGGACTGCAGTTAGTTGGTCATAAAATTTTCCCGGATCATCATCAATATTCTACAAAAGATTTAGAATATTTAAAAGAGCAATCAAAAAAATCTAACTCTCTTTTAATAACAACCAGAAAAGATTACGTACGAATATGTGATACTGACTTATCAGTAATATGTTGCGATGTACATCTATTATTAGATAATCAACAATCATTAGTAGATTTAATATATGAAAAAATTATTTAATAATATTAAATACCTACTAGAGTATTTTCTTGTTTTAATAATAGTAAAGATACTAGGAGCATTGGGTATTGACAAATCTGTAAATATTTGTCGATATTTAGCAAGGAAAATAGGCCCTTTGTTACCAGTCAATAAAGTTGCAAAAGAAAATATTCAAAATATTCTTGGCAATAATCTATACACAAATGAAGGGTCTATAAATTCTCAAGCAATCATTAATCAAGTATGGGAGAATTTTGGCAGTTTTATAGGAGAATTTCCATATGTTAATAAGATGTCAGAGGAAGAATTATCTAGACGAATAGAGATAAGTGGTCTTGAGAATATAATAGAATTCCAGAAATCACAGCAACCATTCTTATTCTTTACCGGACATTTTGCTAATTGGGATTTTGCTCTTAAAATTAGCAATAAATTTTATCATAAATTTGCTATTATCTACCGCAAATTAAATAATCCTTATGTTGACAAACTAATTAACGATACACGTATAAGTAATGATATAAAGCTAATTCCCAAAGGAGCACAAGGTGCAAGAGAGCTAATATCTGCTATCAAATCAGGATATTCCATTGCCATGCTGGTAGATCAAAAAATGAATAATGGCATTGAAGTGCCATTATTAGGACAGCCCGCCATGACTGCTCAAGCAATTGCCAAAATTGCCTTACAGTTCAGCTACCCAATTATACCATTACAAGTGGTTCGCACTAATAGTAATAGCAGTTATTTTAAAGTTATTATTCATCCGCCAATAGAATTACAAAAAACTAATAATAATCAAGCAGATTGTTATAACATAATGGTTACTATTAACCAAATTTTAGGTAATTGGGTTAAAGAAAACCCAGGTCAATGGTTCTGGTTTCATAATAGGTGGAAGAAGAATAATAATAAACATTCCAAGATTAAGTAATTGCAATTACTTAATAAATATGTATACTCTCCTGCTTTGAATGATTGATACCGCAAATATATAGTTAATTCAGGAGAATTTGGTGCTAGGAGCGATGGAGCGAAGCCTATATGGAATAGGCGAGCGACGAGTAACGACGTCACCAATTTCTCATCAATTGACTATACCTGTGGGGATATTCGCCTGCGTACCCCCTTTTACAGTTAAATGCGAGTCGTAGGTAAAACATGCATTTTTATAAAAAAATTAATAAAAAAAGAATGTTATGACAAGGGTAACACCTCCTCAGAAAATTATATCTTTCGCTGAAAATAAATCTGACTTAGAGAAAATTACTCAATTTATTACGGATGGTTGGACAATAGTAAAGTTAATACCTTATGGTAATTATTTTATTGGTGTCATGGAAAAGATGCAGCATGACCACACTATAAATGACCAAGATAGAACTGTTTATATACCTCCAAGAAAAAAGATCATTTTTACTTGAGAGTTTTCTATTTTCTAGACTCTGTGAACAAAATCTAGATAGTCCCTCCGTCATTGCGAGAAGCTACTTTAGTAGCGACGAAGCAATCCAAAAGGATACAAATAGATATTAAGACTTGGATTGCTTCGTCGGCTTACGCCTTCTCGCAATGACGTTTTGTACTTTAACTTTTTTTCGGTGAACGCTCACTATACTGAGCTGGAGAATAATTCTCATCATGTTTGGTCAACAACTCACGAGCTATAAATATGTCATCTGATAGTTTACCTACAGCTATTATTCCTTGATTCTCACGAAACAAAGCTGGTAAAACCCCTTGGTAAGATATTTCTAGGTCTTTAATATCATCGGTAATGACAAAATGCACTTTATCGGCAGTAATTTTTTTAATTGAACCTACTTTAACTAACCCCCCTACCCTAAATTCTTTGCCAAGTTTTAACTCATTAATTTTTGATGGAGGATAAAAAAATACTATATTATCCTCAAGATTATATAATATCATATATACTCCCCCAGCACTGCATAATAGGTAAAATAATATAATTTTTAATCTATTTTTCACCTTTTTTTGCATTAACTAACCTAACCTTAATCTTCTTATAACCTAGCCAACTTGTTACTAACAATAAGCCAAGAGCTAAGAAAGCAAACAGGTATGAAACTAGTAAATAATTCATCTTAATATCTTTTTTGATTTTGTTCCATTATTCTAATAAATTCTATAATCTCTTGAGCTGAACTATCTAAGTAAAAATGCTTTACATATTTCCCTTGTCTATCCATCAGATAAACAAAAGACGAATGATCTAACATATAATCTTCACTATTAGTATCTATTTTAGCATAATACACCTTAAACTTATCAGCCACTTCTTTAATCTGTTGTTCGTTACCTGTTAAACCAATAAATTTAGAATTAAAATGCTTTAAATATTCCTTAAGGACAACCGAAGTATCACGTTTGGGATCAATAGTAATAAAAACAAATTCAACATCAATTTTATATTTATCAAGAGTATTAATGACCTCCATTATCTTTTGCAAAGAAGTAGGACAAATATCAGGGCAATAAGTGAAACCAAAATAAATTAAACTCAATTTTCCTTTCAAACTATCACTATTGAAAATATTACCATCTTGATCAGTTAGCTCAAACTTTCCGCCAATTTGCACATCATCATTATACCCCCCTCCTCTACCAGCAAGAGGCTTCTGCGGTGTATCAAAGGATAACCACAGATAAAATGACACAATAGTTATCAATAACCCCACTGCTATAATAATTCCTATGATAATATTAGACTGACGTTTCTTTTGCATTATATTCTTCTTTATGTTACTTATTTTATAATATTGATAGATTGTCTATTCAATATTTGTGCTACTTCCAATGCTGCGTAAGTAACAATGTTACTAGCCCCAGCACGCTTAAAACATAATAACGATTCTATCAAAGCTGCTTGCCAATTTAAGGCATTGGCATCCGCAGCAAGTCTCAACATAGCATATTCGCCGCTGACCTGATAGGCAAATATATTAGTATTAAAGCTATTTGCCGCCTGAGCTATGATATCCAAAAACATCATACCAGGTTTAATCATAATCATATCCGCCCCTTCAGCCAGATCATGTTCTATCTCTAACATAGCCTCTCTGCTATTGCGTACATCCATCTGATAGGTCGCTTTATCTAGATAAATTGCCTTATTACTGCTCACCGCATCTCTGAATGGCGAATAAAAATTTGAAGCATATTTTGCGGCATAAGATAGTATATTAACATTAATAAAACCTTCTGAATCTAGCATTTGACGTATTGCCATAATCCTACCATCCATCATATCAGATGGGGCTACGATGTCTACCCCAGCCGTTGCTAAAACTAAAGCTTGTTTACACAAAGCTTCAACCGTCTTATCATTATCTACATCACCATTATGTAAAATACCATCATGACCATGCGTAGTATAAGGATCCAGTGCAACATCACATATTACACCAATATCAATGTTAGCCTTTTTGATACTTCGGATAGTCCTACACATTAAATTATCTAGATTATACGCTTCATCCGCATTGTCACTTTTTAACTTTGCCTCTATACAGGGAAAAAGTATTATGGCATTTATGCCATTCTCATAAGCCTGCCTAGCCGTCAATACTACTTGATCAATAGACAACCTATATATACCAGGCATGGTGCTAATCTCCTGACGTTGGTTTTCCCCTTCAACAACAAATAATGCTAGCACCAAATCATTAACGCTAAGCCTATTCTCTGCCACTAATTCTCGTAACCACCGAGTTTTTCTATTTCTTCTTAATCTTACTGTTGGATACATCATATTTCCAATTTTTTAAGTTTAATACACAAATTCAAGATAACTTTAATTGTCCTGAATGCAGGTTATTGACGAATAATGAACTTTTCCATCCTCTCCATAAAATTCTTCAATTATATTTTCATTATTTAACTTCAAAAGACAAAAACCATTTTGTACCCTTATATCGTCATTCTGTACTGGAGTATTCTCATACCAAATCACTTTACTATTAGCAGCATAAGCTGCAGCATTGCCATAAGGAATTGCTGCATGTCCCGACAAACGCACTTTTACATTATCAATATCTTGATAAACTGCAGCACAATGCAGATGCCCATAATACCAATATTTTAGATTATTACCTAAAGCATCCTTAACTTGATTCCAGATAGGCATTGTATCATTATTAACATAATCAAAAACAAAGTGGTGAGTTAAAACGATAGTTCTCTTATTTTTAACAGCAATTTGCTTTAAAAATAATATTTGACTGTCATTTAATCTTCCCTCCATGTAAAAAGTCTTTTTATCGGAAAAATACGCAGAATCAAGACCAACAATAACCCAATAGTTATTTTCTAAAGCAAAGTAACTATTTTGTTGTTGTTGTTCAAAGATTTTATTAGCTAAAGTAGTATTAAAATATCCTCTTGCTCCATCAAACATTTCATGATTAGAATTAAGTGTGAAATTACCTTTCGTGCCAATTGGCCATAGTGATAGTAATTTGTCTCTTGATTCTCTAGCAGTTCCTGCGTAATAAACATCTCCTAAATGTATAGAATAGCATGGATTAAGATTTTTAATATTTTTAGAAATAGTTGAAGCAACTGTACTACCATCCCAATCTCCAGTACCAAAATCACCAAAAATGCTTATTGTAGCTTCTTCTGACATTGGTATTATTGCTGGGGATTCTCTAAAAAGAGCAGGATCATCTATATTTTTTAGAAAAGTAATTATAGATTCTGCCCACCCAATATCAAGTGCTTCATATTTACCAAGACCAATAATTTGACCATTAGATCTTACTCGAAATGATTTATCTTTACTTTCTAATATTCGATTAATTTTTTGTATATGCTCGGTATCTTTACCATCAATAATAGACTTAACCAAAGAAAATTAACTTATCTTCTCGACAGAATCAGGTTGTTCAATAAATTCTAAAAGATGATTATTATGCTTTGTCAATAATTCTTTAATATTAGAACCTTCTCCTATATTGCTTAATAATTTTTCAAATCTTATTGCTGTTTCAGCTATATTAACCATAACTTTACCACAACTAAAATTCTCATCTTTTACACCATTCTTTCTTTAAGTTAACACCTATCGCAACAGTAACGGAAAAGCTATCTAGGCTCTGTGAACAAAATTTAAATTACTAGATTTCGACTCTTTTTAGCTGCAAATTATAAGATTTTTTTGAAATAGAACTAACTATTCCGGCAAAAATCTTATTAATTTTCGCTTAAAAACACTCAAAATCTAAACAATTAAAATTTTGTTCACAGAGCCTAGGAGGCTGCCTACGATAACTAATTAATTATATTTTGAGCTATTTTTCGGCGAGAATAAATATGATTTTTCAAGAAAATCATGTTTATTCACAGCTAAAAAGAGCCAAATATAGAATTACTTTAGTTATTGCAGGCAGCCTCCTAGAGCCTTAACCGGTTAGCTATAGTCTATTACCTTTTACTATTTTCAAGCAATATATCACAAAAATTTCTGCCACTAAGTAAAAAAATGTTTTAATTGCATAAAAATCCAATATTTTACATAAAATTAATAAAAATTATCCTTTTTGATATAAATCCGCTTGACTTATACAATAAAATATCATAAATGTGTTAAAATAACAAATATAGGATAGATTATGAAAGTTAATGTGCCTAATCTCAGATGGCATGAAGAGAGAATCTTAGCTCAAAAGAAATAGTAATATTACTCTTTGGTCTAAATTAGTACCTAAAAATTTTAAAATTTCTAATAAAGAGTTAGATACTTCACTTAACACTGATAATTCAGTTCTTTTTAGTCTTTAAAGACTCTCCTACTCTTAAAAGATCTGATTTGTCAAGGTCTCTTTGCTTCTTGCTTTTTGCCTGTCTAATTCTATCAAAGCAGTATCTTTCAACTTATAAGCTGAAGCATAATTAGGGTCATGTTTAATTGCCTTATCAAATTCTGTAATTGCCTCTGGTAATTTATGTGACAGCAGCAAAATTGAACCTTTAGCACAGTAAAGTATAGCATTAAGTTTAGCATTATCAGGATTATATTTAATTGCTAAATCACATTCCTTAATTGCTTCCTGCCATTTACCTAAATGTATTAAAACTCGAGCTCTATTAGAGTGAGACATAAATATTTCAGGTTGATATTTTATTGCCAAATCATAGTTTATAATCGCATCCTGCCATTTACCTAATTTCTCCAAAACAATACCTTTGTTATTGTAAGCATCAGCATTGTTAGGTTGATATTTAATTGCTAAATCATACTCTTTAATTGCCTCTTGCCATTTGTTTAAGCCTACCAAAGCGATAGCTTTATTATAATAATTAACAGGATTCTCAGGTTGATATTTTATTGCCAAATCATAGTTTATAATCGCATCCTGCCATTTACCTAATTTCTCCAAAACAATACCTTTGTTATTGTAAGCATCAGCATTGTTAGGTTGATATTTAATTGCTAAATCATACTCTTTAATTGCCTCTTGCCATTTGTTTAAGCCTACCAAAGCGATAGCTTTATTATAATAATTAACAGGATTCTCAGGTTGATATTTTATTGCCAAATCATACTCCTTAATTGCCTCTTCCAACTTACCTTCCTCTGCTAAATTATACCCTTTTTCCCAATGTACACAGCCATCAAGACTACTGGTAACTATTTTATTACGGTTAGCACACCCACTAAATGTTATTAACACTAAACCAATAAAAATTATTAGTTGTTTTATATTAATCATTTTCATAATATTTCCTCTTGTTTGCTTATATTAAAATGTATTTTAACATAAATTTGTTGATATATATCAAAACCAGCTGGATTTAGTTTGTAATCAATTTCTGCTTGCTGCAAATGTTTCAATGCCTTAATGCAATCCTCTAATTTAAGCTTATTTACAGCTTTTTTAAAACTTGCCACATATTTATAAAAAATTGGTGGAGATAGTGATTTTACCGCTACATCTATATCAACACCTGTTTCTAATTTACTCAATACGGTGTATAAATTTAGATAATATCTGATTAATGCTCTGATAATTAGCACTTCATTAATATTTTGTTGTTTTAATTTATTGAATTCTTGTAAAAAATTATCAGCATCTTTTGAGGAAAAATAAGCACATAAATTATCCCCATTTCCCATAAAATCATCACTAACTACCTGCCGTGCATCATCTAAAGTAATTTGCTCTTTATCAAATGTAAAATATACTAATTTATCAATTTCACTAACTAACATTTGGTGATCACCTTTTAGATGAGCTGTTAAATATTTAACAGCATCTTCTTTTATGACCTTACCAACGCTATTACATTTATGCAAAATTATCTTAGCAATTTTTTGTTCATCATCATGATAACAAGCTAGAGAAGCCAAATAAGTTTCAGTTTCAAAGAATTTACGTGTACTAGAAGCAGTCGATAATTCATCAGCAATAAACACTAAGAAATGTACTGAATCTTTACTAAGAGCAAGTTTTAAAGATTTATCTATAGATTCTCCAACTGATCTTACAGCAATCAATTGTTTTTGCATAAAGAAATTTTGGGTATTCACTAAAGTTTCAAGCGACCGAGATTTAATCTCTGAATATTCTATAGAGGTTTTTAGTAAATCAAATTTCTTTACTAAGGCTTTACAAACTTTATCTATATACCCCTTATCTGGACCATAAAGTAACAGAGCCTTAATTTGTCCATTTTCCACCTTATCAAGTAGCTGAATAATTTGTGATAGGTAAAACTTCATCCTTAATGCTGTTTTGTTTAAAATATAAAATTAATCTTTCCAGTATCTCATTCGCTCCTTGTTTTGTAAGGTCTTCCAATGCCTTATCATTATCTACATAACTATGATAAGGTGAAGAAGCTGTACTATAAGAGGTCACATGACGGAATGTTCCTGAGGTAAGATGTTGATTAGTCACAATATCAACTAACCTATATTGAATAGTTTGGCTTACTGTTTCTCTTAACACATCAGAATTTTTTTGAATAATAAGCGGTAAAATTTTGTTAGTAAAATTTACCTTTAATAAATACTTTGTTGTTGATGTTGTATATTTTGGTAGAATACTAGACAAATAGTAACAAAATTCTGCCCCAGCAATAGAGTCTATTGGCTCAACTTCAATAGCACTTAATTGGCTTAATTCTTGTAAACTATATTTATTACTATATACAGGTCTTAAACTACAAGAGGTACATAAAAACAAGTAAGTGACGATTACTAATAAACTAAAGCTACTCTTTATCAACTATTACCCCCCTCCTGTTTAGCTAATTCCTGAGATTGCCCATTATCAGCCACTTTGTTTTTATTATAGTTACGCCCTCTAGGGGGACGAGTATAACTTGATTTCTTATCAATATATTTACGATTTGACTTAATGGTATCAACAACATTTTCATTGTCCAACTCAGTTACCACTAATGCCTTATCAGTTTCTTGACTAGAATTAACTTCCTCCTTATCAATTGTTACTTCTACATTTTTATTTAATTCACTGCTAGTTTCTAACTTATCAGATGTTTTCCATTTTTGCTTCTTCTTATTAGGATGAGAAGAGTCTTTATTATTCTTTTCTTCTTGATAATTAGAGGACTGATTTTGAATTAATGGTTTACTAGTAGCCCCAGCATGGCTAGATTTTTTTGGCAATTTTATTTTTTCAATTGAATAATTATCAGAAGTGGCAGATGGATCAACGTGAAATCTTAACTTTAAATTATATTTTTCTTCAATTAGAGATATTTCTGAACGCTTATTATTCAGTAAATAGACGACTGAATGAATATTAGCAAAAACATTTACTAGATCGATATTTTCATTAAAAATTTCATTCTCTATCGTACGTAAAATTAACATAGCATTTGACTCATCTGCTCTAACAAGCCCTTTGCCATTACAATATGAACAAATCGATGAATTCAATTCCAAAAATGATGGTCTTAATCTTTGCCGAGACATCTCAAGCAAACCAAATTGGCTAATATTAGCAGTTTGAATTCTTGCCCGATCTCGACTTAGAAATTCCTTAAAAGATCTCTCAATAATTCTACGATTTCTAGCATCATACATATCGATAAAATCAATAACTACTAAGCCTGATAAATCTCTTAATTTAATCTGCCGAGCAATTTCTCTGGCAGCTTCCAAGTTGGTCTTTAATGCCGTTTCTTCAATATTTCTTTCAGAAGTTGCTTTTCCTGAATTAACATCAATTGAAATAAGTGCTTCTGTTGGGTTTATTACTATATACCCACCAGAAGGTAAAGCAAAAACAGGTTGATATAGCTTAGATAGCTGCTCTTCAACAACAAATTTTGTAAAAATTGGTACTTTATTTTTGTATTCTTTAAGCTTACCAATATCGGTAGGTAATATATCCTTCATGAATTTTACAGCATTTTGATAGGCATCACTACCTTGTATTATCAACTCTTTAACAGTATGATCACACATATCCCGAATGACCTTTTGAATCAGCCCATCTTCTTCATGTATAAAACACGGGGCTATAGATTTAAGGGTACTCTCTCTAATTTTATTCCATAATCTTACTAAATAATCATAATCTCTTTTTACCTCTAAAGTAGTACAACCAGCACCAGCAGTGCGAATTATGATGCTTGACGCATTACTACTATTACCTGAAGTTATTTTAGCAACAATATTCTTAAGCCTTTTTCGTTCATCAGCATTGGATATCTTACGCGATACACCATTCTGCAAAGGAGTATTAGGCATTAAAACGCAATATTTCCCAGCAAGAGACATAAATGTAGTAAACGACGCCCCTTTATTACCTCTTTCCTCCTTGGTAACTTGCACAAGCAGAACCTGACCTTTTTTTATTACTTCTTGAATTTTATATTGCTTTTGTTTATCCTCTTCCTCTTTATCACTTTTTTCTACAGTTATTGTTTCAATATCATTATCTAAAACATCTAAATTAAATTCTACCTGAATTTTTTCGTCCACCAATCTTTCTATAGCATTTAAATCAATTTCTTCACTATCTATTATCAGATTATAATCTCTCTTTGCCTCCAATTCTACAAGATCATCTTGGGTAATATCTGAAAGAGAAATTTCTTGTAACTTATTTATAGAAGGCAAAGATTTAAGGTCAGATGCTGGTATATTATAATAATATGGATGAATTTCAGTGAAAGGTAAGAATCCGCTCTTGTCAGGACCATAATCTATAAAGGCAGCCTGCAGGGCTGGCTCAACCCTTATAACTTTTGTAAGATATATATTACCCTTATTTTGTTGTTTTATGGTCGTTTCATATTCAATATCCTCGATATTGTTATTATGATTTAGTAAAACCACCCTTGTTTCATTAGGAAAGTTAGCATCAACTATAATTTTTTTACTCATTAATTTTTTACTCGTAAATTTTTAGGTATACTCAAATAATTTGTAAACCTAGCAATATTAAAAAATATCTATTTATTATTACAATATTTTAAATTTAATATTAAGTTTTAAATTAGACCTCTTTCAAAACTCGTTTGTGCTGAGGAATTTGTAGGAGACACTTCACCTAGAACCGCAGCGTACTCAAATGTACGTGAGGAGCATAGTACCGGTATCACGCACAAATTACCAACAAAAGCGAGTTTTGAAAGAGGTCTATTGAAAAAACATTTATACTTAAGTACACTAACCTAACCTAACAAATAACTAAAGAAATCTTTACTTAACATGGCTTGACAAAAATAACTAAAACTTAGAAATTTTTAACTACTTATACAAATTCGCTGTTCTATAAATCTAAATTTTATTCATGGTCATAATAAAATTAATTAGACAAATTTTAATGAATAAGCTAATGTACTCTTGGTTACACAAACTTTTTAAATGCCTCTCTATTTAAAAATTTATATACGATGTAATCTAGTTTAGCAAACAATTATTTATGACCAAAAATAATCATTTAAAAACAGCTTTGCTATTGTTTGTTAGTGTATTTCTTTTTGCATGTATTACTTACATCAATGTACTAGTAATACCAGCTTTTCTAGTAAGTAAAGGCTTATCTGGAGAGCAACTAGACCATATCGAATCAATCGAAATGTTAGGTTATATAATAGCTGGTTTATTCTTAACTCCCTTAATTAATAAAATCAGTGATAACAAAACTACTATTGTTAGTTTAGTCTTACTTATCATAGGTATATTAAACCTACTTATGATTAATGATTACACCCTCCTTAAGATCAATTTTATTGTAATGGCATCTGCCTACTACACTTACATAACCACAACTATCATCAAAATAGTGGAGTTAACCAATAACTATAAATATTTTGCTCTTATTATCTTTTCTTGGTTATGGATAGCTGGACAGTTTACTGTCGATTTACTAGCCGAATTTCTAGAATCAGCTATAAATGGGTTATTATTATGTACATTACTTTATAGTTTCATTATTATAACTTGCTTACAAAGAGAGAATATTAACAAAAATACAACTTTAGTTTCTAGATTTTCATTCTTAATTGAGAATATAGAATTACAGATCCTAACAGGCTTTATGGTATCTTACATTACTTTTGATATATTATGGTATTATGAAGAATTTGCTTTAGAGAAAAACTTCCCTGTATCAAAGATAGATACTATTACTCATTATACTCTTATAAGCATATTTTTAATGATATCACCTGTTGTGCTATCATTAAAAATAATCAACAAATATCTTGCTAACTTAATACTGATGATTATCCTCTTAGCCAGCTTTATTCTTTTACCCCACTATGGGGTCACTTTAATAGGCAACATCTATCTCCTTTCTACAATTGGTGTATGTTTATGTGCTATTTTTATTTGTAATATATTAATATTATCCGGTAAATTTGAAGCCCAAGATTTGAGAACCGCACTGGCAATATATTTCACTATGTGTGCTATTGGTATTTATTCTGGATCTTTATCTTCTTATATAGCCCATGGACTTTATGATGGACAAGGTTTTCTATTTTCTACATATACTGTTGTTGGGACTTTTGTACTTTATTATTCTTGGTACTTTTTTAAACGAAAATTATACAGATTTCCTACTTAGAGCGATTAAATAAATCTCTACTGACTCTTTCCGGCTAGAAGATGGTTTAAAATGCTTAACCTTATGAAAATTAAGTTTAATTCTGTTCAAGGCACTATTTTCTGTACCACCTCGAAAAATTTTAGCAATAAAATGCCCTCCCGGCTTTAAAATTTTTAAAGCAAAGTCAATCGCATGCTCACATAAGTCAAGAGTCCGAATATGATCAGTTTTCGCATGACCAGTCGTGTTCGCAGCCATATCGCTCATTACAATATCAGCACTGCCATTTAGCATTTTTATAATAGTCTCTTCAGTATCTTCAGCATAAAAGTCTTTTTGCAAACAATCTACATCAATGATTGGCTCAATCTCAAGCAAATCAACGGCAATTATCATACTATTATTACTAGCAGATTCATCAGATTTAATAATTTTGGCAGCAACCTGGCTCCATCCCCCTGGGGCAGCCCCTAAATCAACTAATTTCATCCCTGGTTTTAACAAATTAAATTTCTCATGAATTTCCAGCAACTTATAAGCTGACCTGGATCTGTAACCATCAAGCTTGGCTTTAGCAACGTAAGGATCATTTAATTGGCGTGCAAGCCACTCTTTTGATGAAGTTTTTCGCCTTTTTGCAGTTTTAACGGCAACAAATTTACCTCTAAAACCTAATATGTTAGATGTCATGATCGGCAATCTCTTCAAAATTTTCGCTAGATATTTTAGCAATTCTATCCAATACAGAATTAACAAAACCAACCTCGCCCTCACTCAACATATCATTTGTAATGTCGGTGAATTCATTAATTACCACTTTATTCAGTACATTTGGAAAAAATTGTAATTCACAAATTGCCACACGCAGAAGAGCAAGAAGCAGAACAGGTAAGCTAGTAATTTGCCATTCAGCTGTTAAATGCCTTGATATCATCTTATCAATTTGAGGTAGATTTATAACTACAGACTTTACTAACAATTCAAAATGGCTTATACTTAATTTTACTTTTATTGGTTTATTTAAACTAGCTGTTAGATTGGTTGTTAAACTATTAGCCGCTCTCTCATCTTGATAGAATTGAATAATTTGCTGTATGATTTTTTCTATGTTGTGCTTAGGATCTTCCGGTTTATACTGATAAATTGCTTGTACCGCAGCAATGCGTGCTATCGTTTTGGTGTTAATTTTGGCTGAGGTCATAAAATTTTCAATTATTTGCTACATTATAATCAATTCAGGAGAATTTGGGGCTAGGAACGATGGAGCGACGAGTGACAACGCATAGGCATCAGTTTAAGAAAATAAAGTCATTGCAAGCCACCGTAGGTGGCGTGGCAATCCATTTCTAATAACTTTTGTGGATTGCTTCGTCGACCTTAAGGTCTCCTCGCAATGACGGTTTCTCAATTATTGTTTTCTTAAACTGACGCTTATGAGTGACAACGTTCCCAACTTCTCATCAATTGACTATAGCTATAGCAAAAAAGTATAACTTAGTAAACCTCTTAAAAAAATAATGAGTTGTATGTTATCAATATTTGGATTTATTCTAACCATCAGCCTATTAGTATTTGTTCATGAGTTTGGTCATTATTACGTAGCTAAAATGTTTGGGGTAAAGGTTGAGGAGTTCTCGATAGGTTTTGGCAAGGAACTATTCTCTAAAATAGACAAAGATGGCGTAAAATGGAAAATTTGCACCATACCCTTCGGTGGTTACGTTAAAATTTATGGATTTGACTCTGCAACATTTGAAAAACCCAAATCTTGTAAAAATAATAGACCTCTTCGGAAACTCGCTTATGCTGAGGAATTTGAAGGAGACGCTTCACCTCGAACCGCAGCGTACTCTAGCGTACGTGAGGATTCGAGTACCGCATCATTGTCCAAATTACCAGCAGAAGTAGAGCATCCGAATCCGGCACATTACGCCTTTCTTAGCAAGCCCCTCTATGCCCAATTCTTAATTATAGCCGTTGGACCTATAGCTAATTACTTGTTAGCCATTCTAATATTCACAACTATTTATTTTTCCCACGGTCAAATAGAGATACCACCAATAATTGGTGAAGTGGTAGCTAATTCCCCTGCAGAGCTAGCTGGACTTGCAAAAGACGATAAAATTATTATAGTGAATAATAATAAAATTAACAGTATCGTCGATTTACAAAACAACCTATTAACCAATGGAATCAAGCCTCTCCATCTTTTAGTTGACAGAAATGGTGAGGTTATAGATATTTCTATAATTCCGGTAGAGAAAAAACTAGATAATCATCCTAATCTAAAAAGACCTTATATAGGAATTATTGCTAAAAATGAGCCTATTTATATTAAAATGAATATTTTTCAAAGTATCTATCAAGGATCTGTAGACGTTATTTATATCTCAAATTTAATTTTAGGACATTTTGGACAAATGCTAATGGGGACAAGATCATTAAATGAAATTGGTGGACCAATTACCATTGCCAAAGAATCAGGAAAATCTTTAGAACAAGGAGTAGCAAGCTTTGCCCTATTTGTTGCCATGATATCAATTAATCTAGGTTTACTTAATTTGCTACCAATTCCAGTTCTGGATGGTGGACATTTAGCATTTATAATATATCAAATAATTTTTGGTAAAACACTTAGTGGGGCAATAAAAAATGTTATACTAAGATTAGGTATAGGGATAATTATTTTTCTTATTGTAATTTCTCTGTCAAATGATATAAAAAACTTAGTTTTTAAATGATTAAGTTAACCCGAATAAGTTTTAGACATCCCAGGAGTCATTGCGAGGAGGCATTAGCCGACGAAGCAATCCATTGATTGCTTCGTTGCCGTAAAGCGGCTTCTCGCAATGACGCCAATACTAAATAACTAATCGAGTTAGCTATAAAATCAAAATATTTATTAAAGAAGGTTCTTGTGAAAACAAACGTCAAATCAACTATTAAACTAGCTATTTTGGCAACAACTATTTTATATAATATCTCCGCTTTATCAGCTGAGTATGTTAAAAAAATAACTATTCAAGGTAACAAAAGGATTGAAACCTCAACTATTGAAAATTACTTAAAACTTCGAGTTGGAGAAGAATATAGTTCGTCAAGAGAAAATGAGGCAATCAAAAATCTTTACGCAACATCTTTATTTGAGAATATAACTATTAGACTAGTAAGTGGTGGCAATTTAATAGTTACTGTCTCAGAAACTCCTTTTATTGCTAAGGTAATATTCAAAGGTAATTCTAAACTCAAAACCTCTGTATTATCGAAGGAAACAATTACCATGTCTGGCGAATCAATGAGTCGGGCTAAAATCCAACTGGATGTCGAAAAGATTAAGGAGATGTACAAACGTTCCGGTCGTTATTCGACAACTGTCACCCCACAAATCGAAAAGCTTGAGAATGATCGAGTAAGAGTTACTTTTGATATTGCAGAAGGACCTAAAACAACAGTTAAACAAATTTATTTCCAAGGAAATAATAATTATCGTACTAATGAACTGCAATCTGTTATCCTAACCAAACAATCGAAATGGTTTAGTTTTTTAGAAACTAATGATACCTACGATCCAGACCGTTTGGAGTATGATAAAGAATTACTAAAGGAATTTTATCAATCAGTAGGATTTGCCGATTTTCGCGTTATTTCTGTTACAGCAGAACTGAATCCAACCAAGGAATATTTTACCATTACTTACTCCATTGAAGAGGGAGCAAAATATAATTTTGGCAATATTACTATTGACAATAAATTACCTAACATTGATCTAAATGAAATTAAAAAATATATTAATGTTACCTCCGGCGAAACATTCAATATTAATCGTTTAAATAAAATAACCAATAAACTAACTGCATATTTTGCCAGTCAAGGTTATCCAGGAATTAGTGTTTACCCTGATACAAGCAGCAAAAATCCGGATTATACGGTTGACGTTAAATTTGTTATAGATAAGGCAGATAAAGTGTATATTAATCAAATTAATATTACTAATAATCTCAAAACTGAAGATAAAGTTATTAGGCGAGAATTTAAGATTTCTGAAGGGGATATATTTAATCGTTCTTATATCGAGAAAGGTGATCGAAATTTACGTAATTTAGATTATTTCGAAAAAATATTTATTAGCATCACACCAACTGCACGAAAAGACAAATATGATATTAATATTGATGTTGAGGAAAAATCAACATCATCAATTAGTTTTGATGCTGGCTATAACACAGCAGGTGGATTATTCGGACGTGTATCATTCTTAGAACGCAACTTAATTGGTACCGGGAAATTGTTAAATGCTGGAGTACAAGTAGGAAAGAAAAGTATTAGTTACTACGGCGGCATAACTGAACCTCATTTTCTCGATAAAGACTTATCACTAGGTTTCAATGCTTTCAAGAATCATAGTGGTCGAGGCACTTCATTTCTTTCACAAGGAGATCAAAATTATACGTTAAAATCTATAGGACTCAAAACCTCTCTTGGTTATGATATTGCAGAAGATTTAAGTCATGAAATTGACCATACTATTAAAAGAGAAATATTAAGCTCTCCAGGCAATTCGGGTTCTATATTCTTAAATGAACAAATGGGAAAATTCGTAACATCTGCCATTGGGCATACTATCACTTATGATCAACTTGATAGTAGGATTGTTCCTAAAAATGGTTACATTATCAGCGGTACCCAAGAATTTGCTGGTGTTGGGGGAAATAACAGATATTTAAAACATGAACTAGACGGTAAGTATTTTAAATCTTTTATTAATAATAAACTCACTGTAAAACTTTCAAGTAGTGTTGGTGATATTAGGGGCATAGGAGGAAAAACTGTCAGAATTTCTGATCGCTTTAATTTGGGTGATTATAGCCTTAGAGGATTTGCTCCCAGTGGAATAGGTCCTAGAGAAAAAGCAACAAATGAAGGACTTGGTGGAGAAAAATATTATACCGTTTCAACAGAACTTAACTTCCCAACTGGTTTACCAGAAGATTTTAATGTAACTGGTGCTGTTTTTATGGATGTTGGTAGTCTGTGGGGTGTAGGATTAAATTCTAAAAGTGCTTATAGAGCTAATAGTTTTTATAATGATAGATCGCTTCGTGCTTCTGTTGGGGTAGGTTTTATATGGGTCACTCGCCTTGCCCCTATCAGAATGGACTGGGCTTGGCCAATTAAGAAGAAACCTTATGATGATAAGCAAACTTTCCATCTAAAGTTTTCTACGCATTTTTAATACGGAAAAAGCTATAGACGCAATTAGTATTTATCGATGCACTACCGTCATTGCGAGGAGGCGTAAGCCTCCGAAGCAATCCATAAAAATTCATATAATATGGATGCTGCGTTGCTATAAAGCGGCTCCTCGCTAATAGACGCTTGGCGAGCAGATTTTTTATTCGTCATAAGAAAATAGCAAAAAAACCGTGAACGCTCACAATTAAAGATATGAAACATTATATTTGGTTAATAATAATAAGCTGTTTAGTAATTAACTACTATTCAACTACTCATGCGTCTAATACAAATGTTGATAGCAGCCTTATGATCCGTAGTCATAGAGGCAATAGCCATATTGACAACAGATTTGCTGCAAGAGTTGCTATTGTAGATATACATTCTATTATAGAACATTCTGTAGCAATCCAGTCTATAAGAAAGGCTGTAGAGCAGATAGGTAAAAAAATTCGACAAGATTTATCAAAGAAGGATGTAGAACTTAAAGGAATAGATAATCTATTAATGGAAAAACGTAACTCTTTAAGTGAATCAGCCTTTGAACAAGAAGTTGATGCTTTTAACAAAAAAGTAAACATAGTACAAAAAGAAATACAAGATAGGAAAGTACGTCTTGAACAGGCTCATTCTGAAGGTTTAGGCAAGGTACACGAAACAACTATAAAAATTATAAATGATTTAGCAGAAAAATATAATCTTGATTTGGTTATACCTAGTACTCAAATTTTATTTGCTAAAAATACCTTAAATATTACCCAAGAAGTGATAGTGGAGCTAAATAATCAATTAAAACATGTTATAATTAAATATGAATAATATAACTAGTATAGGTATATGCATCTCAAGCGTCATGGCTCAGAGCCGCTTTGCGGCGACGCGGCAATCCATATTATATTAATTTTTATGGATTGCTTAGTAGGCTAACGCCTCCTCGCAATGACGTCAGTTTGATACGAATGAATGTTAATCTAATTTGATAGAGGCTATAATGAAAGAATTCAAGCCTATTACAGTGGCTTATGGTGATGGTATAGGTCCAGAAATCATGCAAGCAGTATTATATATTTTAAAGGAAGCTTCTGCTAGAATACGTATAGAAGTAGTGGAAGTAGGAGAAAAATTATACCAGAAGCATTATACTTCAGGGATAGCACAAGATACTTGGCAATCATTGGCAAGAACTAAGATACTTCTAAAGGCACCTATTACCACCCCTCTAGGCGGCGGGTATAAAAGCTTAAATGTAACTCTTAGAAAAGCCCTATCTCTTTATGCTAATGTTCGCCCTGCTATTTCTTATGCTCCTTTTGTTAAAACACTACATCCACATCTAAACGTAGTGATAGTACGGGAAAATGTTGAAGATTTATATGCAGGAATTGAATATCGCCAAACTCACAATGTTTATGAGTCTCTTAAGCTAATCAGCCGAGTTGGTAGCGAAAGAATTATTAGATATGCCTTTGAGTATGCAATAAAAAATAATCGTAAAAAGGTCACATGTTTCAGTAAAGATAATATTATGAAAATGTCTGACGGGATTTTTCATAAGGTTTTTGAGGAAATTGCTAATGAATATAAGCAGATTCAAGGTGACTATTATCTTATAGATATCGGTACTGCCAGGCTAGCAGCCCAGCCAGAATTATTTGATGTCATTGTAACTTCAAATCTGTATGGTGATATTATATCTGACGTATCTGCAAAAATTTCTGGTTCAGTAGGACTCGCTGGCTCTGCTAATATAGGGCAGAATTATGCTTTATTTGAAGCTGTACATGGCTCTGCCCCGGATATTTCCGGTCGTAATATAGCTAATCCTTCTGGTTTGCTTAACGCCGCAATTATGATGCTAGTTCACATCGGACAACATGATATTGCTGCATTAATAGAAAATGCCTGGAAAAAAACCATTGAGGATGGGGTTCATACTGGAGATATCTACAATGACAAAATATCTAGCAGAAAAGTTGGTACTACGGAATTTGCTGATGAAGTAGTGAAAAGGCTAGGTACTGAACCTTCTACCCTCAAAGCAGCCGCATATTCCTCAGTAGTTGCTCAACAACAAACTATTGAACAGATATATTCGATTAATAATAAAGAAGTTAAAGAATTGGTAGGTAGTGATGTATTCATACAGATGGTGGCATTGACTGCCCATGAGGTAGCAGAAAAAATTCAAACTATCAGTTTAGGTGACTTAGAATTAAAAACCGTATCTTCCATGGGACTTAAATTATGGCCCAGAGATGAGAGATTTGAATTATTATCTGATCATTGGTGTTGTCGCTTTATGGCAAGGAAGGATGGAGAAAGAATAACCCATTTATCTATAGCCCATTTACTTGAATCTTTAAGCAAGGCAGAAATAGATTTTATTAAAATTGAGAATCTCTTTGAATTTGATGGGAAAGCAGGGTATTCGCTTGCTCAAGGAGAATAGCTAACCCTGGCTAGTTAAAGATTTAATTTCTGAGGATATTTATGATATTTGTTATTGGTTATGGATTAACCCTACTTGGAATTATAGCAATATTTTCCGGCATTGTTGGGCTTTTTCGATTTCCTGACTTTTATACAAAAATTCATGCTGCCAGTGTAATTGAATGTTGTGGAGTACCTTTATCACTTGTTGGGCTTGCTTTTTTACAACATGATTTTACTAGCTCTTTTAAATTAGTTTTTGCAGCTATATTGATTTTAATATTAAATCCGGTATCTACTCATGCAATTGGCAAGGCTTCCCTATTAAGCCCAAATAACTCAAAAGAATTAAAATGATTGATCGCTTATTTGTTATACCAGACATAATAAATTTCCAACTAGCTAGCTGCTTGCTTGTGGGAATCTTGATATTACTTGTTGTCGTATCAATTAAGCTGATATTTTGTAACTCTTTATTAGAAACAGTAATAATAAACTCTATGTTTAGCTTACTTATTGGTTTATCTTATCTACTTATGGATGCTCCCGACGTAGCAATGACTGAAGTCGCTCTTGGTGCTTGTTTATCTAGCTGTGTATTTTTAGGATTTCTAAGCAAATTGCCAGCCGTACAAAACGACAATCTTAAACCAACACGAGTAATAAGTTCATCAATTATATGCATAATTTTTATAGTAGTACTCGCCTTCGCAGGGATTGATTTATTAGAATATGGAGCGATAGATTCTCCATTGCAAAACCATCTAACCAAATATTATATTGAACATACTAAAAGTGACATTGGCATTCCATCTTTTGTTGCAGCCCTATTAGCTAGCTATAGAGGGTATGATACTCTTGGAGAAACTGCAGTCATTTTAATTGCTGGAATATCGGTATTATTACTATTCTCACAAAAAAATACTAAAGATGCTTAAAAATTTTGTTATTATAAAATATATTACTCTTTTTATCTTACCCTATATATTTTTATACGGTCTATATATTCAAATTAATGGTGATGCATCACCAGGGGGTGGATTCCAGGCTGGTACTATATTTGCTTCTACGATAATTGGTTTTGATTTAGTTCATGGTCAATTTAAATTACGGCAATATTTCTCTACTGATTTACTAGTTGGTATGGCTACTATCGGAGTATTGATCTATGCCTTAACCGGTATGGTATCAATATTATTTGACGATAATTATTTAAACTATTATTCTTTGGCAGATGATAAATTGCTAGCTCAACATATTGGTATTTTTACGATTGAGATTGGTGTTGGACTTTGTGTTGCATCGGTTATGTGTTTGATATATTCTATTATTACTGCAAGTAATATTAGAGAATAATTATATGGAAAAATTTACCAATTACTTAAGAGAACAATTACAAAACAAGGCAGAAGTTACGGAGTATGTGAATGCTGCTTTAGAACAATATTTTCTAGATCGTAATAGGGAATTATTTTTGTCTACTTTAAAAGAAGCTATAGTTAATTTAGGAGAATTGGGTAGTAGGGGTAATTGTAAATTGTCATTCCCGCCCACTATTGTCATTCCCGCGTAGGCGGGAATCTAAGATCCCGCACTGAAGCAGGGATGACACTAAGTCTGATAAGTGACGACGTCACCAACTTCTCATCAATCAATTCTACTATAGTTATATGCATAAACTAATACAACTGATCAAATGGGAATATTTAATTCAAAATCGTATTAATAATCTTAGTAAATATCTATTTATATTCTTTTTATTTTGTATTTTCAGTACTGCTTTAATTAATGACCAAACAGATATTAAAAAATTTGGAATTATTTTTTCAATAATTGTTTTACCGATAGCTCTAATTGGCTTTTCTAGTCTAATATTTCAGCAAGATGTCGAGGACGGAAGTTTAGAGTTACTATTATCTAGCTTCAATGAGAGTGAAATTATTGCCGCTAAATTAATTACCATAATTTTTAGTTCCCTCACCAGTGCTTTATTAAATATGCCAATAATTTATATTATCTTCGATCTTGACATGCTAATAGTAAGCTATCTTTTGATCAATCTAACTCTATTATTAATTTTGTCCAGTAGCCTATTAGTTTTAATTGGAGCTGTTCAAAGCTATTTTAGGTCAAATACTAATCTGTTAGCAATATTAATCATGCCGCTACTAATACCCAACATCATACTTAGCGGTCTTGTTTTACAAAATTTTGATAATATCAATCTAATTTTTGTTATGATTGGTATCAATATGCTCCTTGTACCAATAATATTTTATCTCTCATCCTATCTAATTAAGAATATTTACAACATTTAATTTTAATTATACACTATACTGACCCTTGCACTAATAAAAAAATTGTTATTTTTTTACAATTCATGTAATTTCTACTCGTAGATTTTTTAACTATTTTTCGGTAATTATATATATGTGGCAAGCTTTAAGAAGACTAATAGCAGCTAACCCTATGGGAATGTTTTTGTGGACTATCATAGCCAAATGGTACGTTATGATAGCTGTTGCTTCTCTGGTAATATTATTTTGGGTAGCTAAAGGACTCGAACAAATTGGACTTATCAGCTATATAACAACTGCTACCACTGAAATTCTTGATACGTCAAAATCAATTGCTCAACACTGTACTCCAAAATTAGGTCCCAACTTTGAAAGTTTAACCAATTTTTGGAAATGTTTAGGAGATACACCAAAATATGAGGTTAGAGAAGAAACCGGTGAGAAAGCTTTAGAAGACGGATTAAAGAAGTTATTGCCTAAAGATGGAACTGTACCGGAAATGCTCCCTTACCGCAATCCTTATGACTCTCCTGACAATTCTAACGATAGCGATGGTAAATCAACTGATGGCAAATGAGAATAATATAAGTATAAGTTAGGGTAATCAATAAAAATTAGTATGTTAAAGGATGGATACATTAATGATTTTGCAACAAACAAAGCTGTAGATTTAAAAAAGCCTGAAGAAAAAGTACGACAAGAATATGAAAAGATATTGTATGACGACTATTTTTATGACAAAGAGCAATTAGATATTGAAGTTTCAATACAAATGGGTAGTGCTGTAAAAAAAGCAGATATTGTAATATACAAAGATAAATCAAAAAATAGAAATCAATATAGCGATATACTTGGTATTGTTGAGGTTAAAAAGAAAAGTAGAAAAGACGGTTTAGAACAACTGACGAGTTATATGCAAGCTACTTCTGCTTTGTTTGGAGTTTGGACTAATGGAGAAGAAATTGAATATTTATATAAAAATTCTAAAGGAGAAGTAAAGAAAGATTGTCTATTTAATATACCGAAAAAAGGAGAAACGATAGAAGCAATAGGTAATATAACAAAAGATAAACTAAAACCTGTTAAAAATCTAAAACCTGTTTTTAGGCGTATACTAAATACTTTATATTCTAATACAAATATTAGTAGGAAAGAAAAGCTTGGAAGCGAAATGATTAAACTAATCTTTTGTAAGATTATTGATGAGAAATATGAACTTAATAGTTTGCCAAATTTTAGAATAACAACAGAAGAAATGGAGACAATCAATAATGATAAAAGTGAAAATGAAGAAATTAAAATAGCACAATATGGTAAAGTTAAAAAACGAATACAAAAATTGTTTATAAAAGTAAAAGAAGAATTAGAAGATGATGGAATTTTTATTACAAATGAAGAAATAACACTTGATGCAAAATCAATTGTTTATGTAGTTGGGGAACTAGAGCAAATCGCATTACTAAAAACTGAAAAAGATATAGTAGGGGAGGCTTTTGAAACTTTTGCAGAAAGTAAATTAGTTGGTGAAAAAGGTGAATTTTTTACACCTAGAGAAATTGTAAAGCTTGCAGTGCAAATTTTAGATCCATCCCCAAATCAGACCATTATAGACCCTGCTTGTGGTAGTGGTGGTTTTTTAATATATGCACTTGAACATGTTTGGAAAAAAATGGATCATGATCGAACATATAAAAATTCAACAGATATAAATAGGTTAAAAAAGCAAATAGCCGAAAAGTGTTTTTATGGATTAGAGAAAGAAATAGATTTAGTTAAGATATGCAAAGCATATATGACAATTATAGGTGATGGTAAGAGTAAAATTGTTCAAGAAAATACATTGCATCCAATTCATGAATTCCAGGTAAAAACAAAAGAATTAATTACAACTCAAAAAGACGGTGAAATTGAACTAAACACTTTTGATTTTGTTGTTACAAATCCTCCATTTGGTAGCAAAATCAAGATTCTAAAAGAAGACTGTAAATATTTTGAATTAGGGCATCAATATAAAAAAGAAGGTAATTCTTTTATAAGAACTAATAAAGTAAAAGAAACTGAACCTCAAGAGTTATTTATAGAAAGATGTTTGCAATTATTAAAAGATGGAGGTAAACTTGCAATAGTCTTACCAGAGACTTACCTTCACGCCCCTTCTAAAAAACACGTTCTAGATTTTTTAGTTAAAAAAAATAATATTATTGCAGTTATAGACCTACCTCATAATACTTTTAGACCTTATTGTAATGCGAAAACTTGTTTATTAGTATTAGAAAAAGGCAAAATAGTGATATTATTATGGCTGTTGCAGAAGAAATGGGGCATGATCATACTGGAAGATTAATTTATAGGTACGATAGTACAAATGAGGTATTTACAAAAGAAATTTGGGACGATACAGAAACCATAAGAAATGAGTTGTTATCTAAAAAATTCAATAAAAATACCTTTATAACTTCAAGTTCTGATATCACCAATAACGTTTATGTACCACGCTATTACTGGAAAAAAAAAGAAGAAGAAATAAAAGAGATAGCTAATAATCAAAAATTTAAACTTATTACAATTAACGAATTATTAAAGCAAAATATTTTACAAGCATTTAACGGACACGGTTCACCGCCAAGCGAGTATAAAGGGACTGGAACAGTACCTTATGTTAGAGTGGCTGATATAATTAATTGGGAAATTTACAAGAACCCAACTGCATTAGTACCAGAACATATATATCATAAAATCAAAGGTAAGAATGGTTTGTCTTTGCGACAAGAGGATGTAGTCTTTGTTCGTAGAGGAAGTTATAGGATAGGGTCTGTTGCAATGATTTCAAAATTTGATACGAATGTTTTATTAACCAATGAAATTACAACTTTTAGAATTATTAATCAACATAACATTTACAATATTACATCGTATTATTTTCTATTTGCTATGTCTCATTCAATTACACAAAAACAGCTATATAACAAAATATTCATAGACACAACTCTACCAAATATAGGAGATAGATGGAAGGAACTTTTAATACCTATTCCGTTAGATAGAAATAAAACTTTAGAGATTTCAAATAAGATTAAAGATACATTTACTCAAAAATGGCAAGCTTTGGACAAACTATCTTTTTTAAGGGATGAGTTTGGTGATATTGTAACATAATTGAATCCATTTCTGAACACTTTTTGGATTGCATCAATGCTACTAAAGTAGCTCCTAGCAATGACGCAATGGCTAAAAACTGTCATTGCGAGACCATGTAATGGTCGTGGCACTAGGCTTAATCCTCCTCGCAATTACGTCTTGTACTTTAGCTTTTTTCCGTGAACGCTCACTAATAAAGTATATAATGCTTTAATCTTAAGCTATCCTTGATTTTTTATTACTTTTATAGTAACATATTACGTAGATATCTATAAATTATACTGATCAGTTTATGTCAAATACTAATTGTTATGATAAAGCAACTCGTAGAGATTTTATAACCTTAACTGCTAGCAGTATGGTTGTGGTTGGAGCAGCGTGTGCCACCTATCCTCTTGTTAATTCATTTAACCCTTCAGCAGATGTTCTTGCCCTATCTTCAATAGAAGTGGATTTATCTCAAATCCAACCAGGGCAAACTGTTACTGTTAAATGGCAAGGCAAGCCGGTTTTTATTACTAATAGAACTCCAGAAAAAATTGCTGAAGCAAGAAATGTAAATCTCGCCGAGCTAATGGATCCTGAGCTTGACCAAGATAGAGTTAAATCTGGGCATGATAAGTGGTTGGTGACTATAGGCATTTGTACACATTTGGGTTGCGTACCACTTGCAAACCAAGGCGATTATAACGGTTGGTTTTGCCCATGCCATGGCTCTCAGTATGATTCATCTGGTCGGGTTCGCAAAGGACCAGCCCCTTCAAATTTGGCTGTTCCACCATATGAATTTATTTCCGATACAAAAATTAAAATCGGATAATTATTTATGAATGAAAGTAATTATCCTGAGGAATCCAATCCAAATAAATCCAATCCGATCATAGAATGGATCGACTACCGACTCCCTATTTTCTCGTTCTTTAAACATCTAGGCGAATACCGAACACCCAAAAATTTGAGTTACCTATGGAACTTAGGGTCAATAGCTGGTATTGCCTTAGTAATTCAGATAATCACTGGCATTATTTTGGCTATGCATTATACCCCTCACGTCGATTACGCCTTCGAGAGTGTTGAAAAAATTATGCGTAACGTCAATTATGGCTGGCTAATACGTTATATACACTCAGTTGGGGCATCAATGTTTTTTGTTGTCGTTTATCTACATATCTGTAGAGGGTTATATTATGGCTCGTACAAAAAACCTAGAGAGTTATTATGGCATATAGGCATAATAATTTTTCTTATCATGATGGCTACTGCCTTTATGGGATATATACTGCCTTGGGGACAAATGAGCTACTGGGGAGCAACTGTAATCACCAATTTATTTTCAGCTATACCTATCATTGGCAAATCGATAGTTACCTGGCTTTGGGGAGGTTTTTCAGTTGATAACCCTACACTTAACAGATTCTTTGCTTTACATTATTTATTGCCTTTTATTATAGTAGCTTTAGTCTTACTTCATTTAGTAGCCCTACATGTTCATGGTTCAAATAACCCCAAGGGTATCGATGTTAAATCCCCTAAAGATACTATTCCTTTCCATCCATATTATACTGTAAAAGATTTTGTTGGATTTGGTGTTTATTTTCTAATATTTGCTTTTTTTGTCTTTTTCAAACCAAATTATTTAGGACATCCTGACAATTACGTACCAGCTAATCCTTTGGTTACGCCAACTCATATAGTTCCAGAATGGTATTTTTTGCCATTTTATGCTATTTTACGGGCAATACCGTCAAAGCTAGGTGGGGTAATATTAATGTTTTCTAGTATTTTGTTATTATTTGTTTTACCTTGGCTTGACAGCTCAAAAGTTAGAAGTGCCAATTATCGACCAATGTTCCGTATAGCTTTTTGGCTGTTCATAGCTGATTGTTTGGTACTTGGATATCTTGGAGGAAAACCAGCCGAAGACCCTTATATTACCTTAAGTAGATTTGCTGCTACTTACTATTTCTTTCATTTTCTCGTTGCAGTACCACTAATTAGCAAGTATGAGAAAACTTTGCCATTACCGGATTCTATATGAAAGATAATAAAATTACCTCTTATATCAAATTTTACCTGTGTTTGTTAATTTTGTTAGTATCCAATACTATCACTGCCAACGAAGCATTACCTACAAAAAAGATTGCTTGGTCATTTGACGGAATTTTTGATAGCGTTGATAGAAAAGCTGCACAACGTGGCTTTCAAGTCTATAAAGAAGTATGTAGTGTGTGTCATGGTCTTTATAATTTATATTATCGTAATCTTAAAGATATAGGATTTTCAGATGAAGAAATTAAAGAAATAGCCAAAAATTATACGGTGCAAGATGGACCCAATGATGCAGGAGAAATGTTTGAAAGACCAGCTCTACCATCTGATTCATTTGTTCGCCCCTACTCTAACGAACAAGCAGCAAGAGCAGCCAATAACGGGGCAGACCCACCTGATTTATCATTGATCGTTAAAGCAAGACCTGATGGGGCAAATTATGTATATTCTATACTTACTGGTTATACTAATCCTCCTGAGAATTTTAAATTAATGCCAGGATTAAGTTACAATCCATACTTTCCGCATAGTCAAATTGCCATGCCAGCTCCACTGACAGATGGACAAGTACAATATATAGACGGAACAAACTCATCGGCAGAACAAATGGCTATGGATGTTACCGTATTTTTACAATGGGCTGCTGAACCTGAAATGGAAAACCGTAAATCTATGGGTTTAAAGGTAATGATATTTTTAGTAATTTTTACAATTTTCTTTTATATTTCTAAAAATAGAATTTGGCAAGATGTCAGGGAACCTAATGAAAAAAGTGGATAAAACTACAGAAAAAGGTAAGCATTCACAGTTTTTTTGCTATTTTCTTATGATGAATATCTCTCCACTACTGTAATATATGGCAAAAGTTTCCACTGGCATCAGATCGATTTTTAGGTTCTTATATCTTGAAAATGTGATATAATATCCTAGGCTCTGTGAACAAAATTTAAATTACTAGATTTCGACTCTTTTTAGCTGCAAATTATAAGATTTTTTTGAAATAGAACTAACTATTCCTGCAAAAATCTTATTAATTTTCGCGTAAAAATACTCAAAATCTAAACAATTAAAATTTTGTTCACAGAGCCTAGTTAGTAACTGTAAAATTATTATTGACCAAAGCTAATTTTAGCACTTCATCTACAGTTGATACTGATAAAATTTCTAAACTATTTTTTATATTCGGTGGAATATCTTCTAAGTCTTTAACGTTATCTTGAGGTATTATCACCGTTTGTATACCACCTCGGCTAGCGGCTAATAATTTTTCTTTTAGTCCCCCAATTGGTAATACTGTCCCCCTTAGGGTAATTTCTCCAGTCATTGCTACAGTTCTGTTTACCGGTATTTTGGTCATAAGTGAAACAATAGTGGTAAATATTGCACATCCAGCAGATGGACCATCTTTTGGAATCGCTCCAGCCGGTACGTGCAAATGGATATCAAGATCTTTATAATCTTCATACTTTAATCCAAAACTACTAGCTCTAGAACGAAAACAGCTATAGGCTGCTTGAGCAGATTCTTTCATTACATCCCCAAGTTTACCAGTAGTTTTAATATCTCCTTTGCCATGGAATGACAAGGCTTCGATGGTAAGTAATTCTCCGCCAACTTCTGTATAAGCAAGTCCCGTAGTACTACCTATTTGATCTTCTTTTTCAGCTAGACCAAAATTATATTTCCTAACTCCTAAATATTCTTCAAGATTGGCAGATGATATTGATATGCTTTTTATTTTTTTGTTACTCAAAATTCTTTGCAATACTTTTCTTGTAACAGAGCCAATTTCTCTCTCAAGCGATCTTACTCCTGATTCTTTGGTGTAATATCTAATTAATTCTAAAATTGCTCCATCATCAATAGTGAGTTCATTTTTCTTTATTTCATGCATTTTCAATTGCTTTGGTATTAAGTAGTTTTTGGCAATTTGTAATTTTTCTTCTTCAACATAACCAGAAATGTTAATGATCTCCATACGATCAAGTAGAGCTCTGGGCAGATTATAAGAATTAGCTGTTGCAATAAACATTATCTCTGACAGATCATATTCTACTTCTAAATAATGATCAACGAAATTACTGTTTTGTTCAGGGTCTAAGACTTCAAGTAAAGCAGAAGCCGGATCACCTCGAAAATCAGAACCCATTTTATCAATTTCATCTAATAACATAACGGGGTTATTAGTTTTAACTTTTTTTATTAAATTCATAATTTTTCCTGGCATAGAACCAAGATATGTTTTTCGATGTCCCCTAATTTCCGATTCATCTCTAATACCGCCAAGAGCAAATTTAGTATATTTCCTATCTATTGCTTCAGCAATGGATTTGACCAATGAGGTTTTCCCAACTCCTGGCGGACCGATTAAGCATAATATAGGTCCTTTAATTTTTTTAGAACGTTGTAACACTGCTAAATATTCAATAACACGCTCTTTGACTTTCTCAAGACCAAAGTGATCACGATCCAAAATTTCTCTAGTTTTATTTATATCAGTTTTATTATTATCAAATTTCCCCCATGGCATGGCTAATAATGTATCAAGGTAATTACGGACAACTGATGATTCACCTGACATTTGATTCATAAGCTTTAGCTTTTTCAGTTCTGCTTCAGCTTTTTCTTTTGCTTCTTTTGAAAGTTTTAAGGTTTTAATCTTTTTTTCTATATCAGAGAAATCAGATTTATCATGTTCGAGTTCTTTTTGTATAGCTTTCATTTGTTCGTGCAAGTAATAATCACGCTGAGTTTTCTCAATTTGTTTTTTTACTCGCAATTGTAAAGCTTGCTCTGCATCTATTTGAGCCATACTAGATGTTAATGTATCTATTATAGTTTTAATTCGTGATTGAGGTTTGGTCTCCTCTAACAAAGTTTGTTTTATTATTAATGGTACAGTCAAATAAGAAGCTAGTACATTAGTGACATAACTAAAATCTGTTGGATTTTTTGCTATTTCACCAGTTATCGTTTCTATTATTTCTGGATTAATTTTTTTATGAGTCTTAGTATATTTTGTGAATAACTCGATAACATTTGCTGTGGAAACTTTTAAAGATTCTACATCAATTACCTCTTCATCATGTAGTATGCTATATTCAGCTTCAAATATTTCTTTATTAGTGATGTTATGTAGGGTAACCTTATCGATTGCTTCAACTAGAATTTTGGCATTATTCTGTAACCTTACTGTTTGTATAATTTTAGCAATTACTCCTGTAGAATGAAGATCTTGAATATCTGGAGTATCTTGATCTTGTTGTTTTTGTAATACTAATAATATATATCTATTATTATCTATAATTTTAGTATTAAACAAAGCTTTTAGAGACTTTGACCTACCGACAAATACAGGAGCGATCATACCTGGAAATATCACCATGTCTTTTAATGCGAGTAAGGGTAATTTTTCTTTATTTGTCATATTAAAAACCTTAAGAAATTTATATACTAAAGAGGATGGTAGCTATATAATACCGTCTTACTATGATTTCAAGCTACATTTAGTTTTATATATGCCTTCATCACCTCAATCTTCCAATATCATATCAATAGCAAGCAATAGGGTAAAACAATATCTTCATTTGACCCCAATAGTTCAATCTGAAATTTTAGATAAAATGCTCGGTCATAAAATTTTCTTTAAAATAGACTCGTTACAAAAAACCGGAGCATTCAAGGTTAGAGGGGTATTAAACCACTTATTAGAGTTGCAAGAACAAAATTGTTTACCAAATAAAGTTGTTGCATATAGTACAGGTAATCATGGAATTGGTCTTGCTTGGGTAGCAAAAACCCTTAACCTTAAGGCAAGAATTTATTTACCAGAAAATACCTCTCCAATTAAACAACAAACAGCAAAATATTATGGAGCAGAGGTTATACTAACTAAAACTAGACAAATGGCAGAAGATAAAGCAAAGAGTGACATAGAAAATGATTTTTACTATTTGCATCCTTCCGATAGTGATTCTAGTATAGCTGGGGCTGGGACAATGTGTTATGAAGCATTGCAACAACTAGGATTCAGCCCAGATGCCATTTTTGCTTCTTGTGGAGGTGGGGGGTTGCTTTCTGGATCATATTTAGCGAAAGAATTACTATCTCCATCTAGCTTGCTGATAGGTTCAGAGCCGCTTAATGCCAACGATGCTTTCTTATCGATTAAGCAAGGTTCGATATATAGGTTTACTGATTCACCAAGTACTGTAGCAGATGGTTTGCGTACTTTAGCAGTTTCACCACGTACATTTAATTATCTAAATAAACTCGATGATTTCTTTCTTGCTGATGAACATTCTATATATTATTGGACCGCTTGGTTGATTCATTTGCTACGAATTGCCTGTGAACCATCATGTGCTTTAAATATGGTCGGAGTAGTAAATTGGTTAAAGAAACAGTCAAAACCTAAGAAAGTTTTAGTGCTTATATCAGGTGGGAACATTGATCCTATTATTTATCAGGAGCTTTGGAAGGGAGAATATCTTGCTAATTTGCCTAGGCTCTGTGAACAAAATTTTAATTGTTTAGATTTTGAGTATTTTTAAGCGAAAATTAATAAGATTTTTGCCGGAATAGTTAGTTCTATTTCAAAAAAATCTTATAATTTGCAGCTAAAAAGAGTTGAAATCTAGTAATTTAAATTTTGTTCACAGAGCCTAGGTTATTATAATTACTTATTGTACTCAAATCATTTGAGTATATACACTCTAACAGAAAAGCTATTTAGGTGAGTATGGAGTCCCCCAAGACGTTAATTCTCTATAACGCCAATATTCTTTGTAAATATCGTCTAATTGTTCTATCTGTGCTTTTTCCACACCCCCAGCCCAAGGTTTTGTTCCTGAATAATGTAAAATAAATTTTGTATAATAATTTGTATTGGTTGTGCTTGATCTATAACTAGGTGTATGATTCCATTTATGTGAAATATGGTTAATTCTATCGTTAAAAGCTATATTTATTATATCTTGTTCAAACATTGAAAGAGAACATACAGTATTGTTTAATGAATTTACTAAACAATCTTCCGTTTTATTATTTCTCATATTTTCTAAATTAAACCACATAACACCGGCATTTATATAAAAATACGGTAAAGCATGATTACACCCAAGTTCGTTATGACCAGGATTACCGGCATCATAGCTGCCTGCCACAAAATAATCCGTCATATCAATAGTTTTAAAATAGCTTAAATCTTTTAAAACTATTAAATCAGCATCCAGCGATAATACCGAGGTTAAATTTGGCAAAATTTTACTAAAAAATGGTCTATAGCTTATTAAAAGAGGCCAATCACAATTTTTAAATTTACTTTTTATTAATTCTATCGGCAATAAATTATTATCAACATTTATAAAATTTATTTTGTAAGGCTTTATATCCTGCATAGATGATAGTTTTTCTTGCGATTCTATAGATATAGGGTCTTCCTGATCCATAATAAAATAAAAATCATAGAAGCTATCTAAGTCTGAATTTAACAAAGCTGATGCAATGGTAGTTGCAGCATGTACTGCATACTTATCATTTATAACAAGAGCAATATTAGTAACATTATTAGCATCTATTCCACTTAAATTCAAGGCTCGTTGATAGTTAGCAACGGCTGTCTTAAGGTCTATGTTCGCTTTCTCTAAAACAGAAGATCGACCTAATATATTAATCATGCTAAGCCTATAAAAAGCTTTAGCTGATAATTCAGGAATATTTAATGCTATCAGCTTATTAAGAAAAGCTACTTCATCTTGCATGTAACCACTAAAATATTTTAGTAAATCTTCTTATTTTAAGTCTTTAATAAAAGAAAAAATCTGTTCCTTATGATCTTTAATAATAATATGAGCTAAATTAAGGGCATATTCTGATTTATATAATAAATCTAAAGAATAGCTGCTATTTTTTATGCCCCTATATAATTCAGCTTTTTCCTTTTTTAAAAGCTGTAAACGTGATAAACAATTGTAACCTTTGGCAATTGATACCCTATCTACCGCTTCTTCAATTTGGAAAAGACAAACCTTTTCAATATAGTCTTTTCTTTCATCAGTTAAAAAATTATTATTTAGATCATTAACCACCATATCAAATTCAAAACGATTTTTTCTTAAATTTGAGTAAATACGAGAGTAAGCATAATCACTTACTCTTTCAACAACTGATATTTTCCCATTTTGAATATTATCATTATTTTGCAGTGACACTAAGTCATTTGAAAATTTTTTTATTTTTATTTTGTCATAAGAATAACCTTTTAATACACATAATATTATTATTAGAAGAGATAATGCATATTTATATTTTTGTAATATTAATTTTTTATTCACTATTTTTCTCAATTTTATTTAAGTGTTCAGACCATATTCAATATAGAATTTGGGATAGCTAAATTAGCCTAAATTCGGTTATATCTATAAGTATAGCAGATTTTTATGCTCCACTAATAGATGGTTTCATTATTTTTGCAGTATTGCTTATTTTTTTTCATTCCCTGACTCAGTAAACATACTATAGTCAATTCAGGGGAATTTGGTGCTAGGAACGATGGAGCGACGCCTATAAGTAATAGGCGAGCGACGAGTGACGACGTCACCAACTTCTCATCAATTGACTATACCCTATAATTTTCATTCTATAAGTATTAAACAGCATAAAAACGTCATTACGAGGAGTGCGGAACCATAACTGTCGAAAATTAGAAGAGGAAGCTGTTTTAGAGGGCATCATGGTAGCTTAAAAGTTGCAAAAGAATAACCGACGTCATTGCGAGGAAACTATAAAGTTGACGAAGCAATCCATAAATTGTAATTTCCACCCACTATTGTCATATATGGACGAGTGAATTTGTCAACCTTACAATTACTTCATTGCCACTAAAGTGCTTCCCCACAATAACACGTATGCCTAATTAAATTTTCACTATAAAATAAAAAGTATATGTTAGCATGAACCGCATTAACGTACAAACTACCAACAGAAGTAGAGTTTTATAAAAACCCTATTGCAACTGAGCCTTAGCTTGAGCCACTATATCTGCAAAACCTTGCGGGTTGTTAACTGCCAATTCAGCTAACACCTTACGATCAATATCTATTGCAGCTTTTTTAAGCCCACCCATGAATTGTGAATATACTAAATCATGCTCACGCACTGCTGCATTAATTCTTTGTATCCAAAGCCCTCTAAAATCACGTTTACGATTTCTACGATCCCTATAAGCATATTGTAGAGCTTTTTCAACTTTCTCAATTGCTACCTTAAAGCAATTATTAGACCGCCCTCTATAACCTTTAGCAAGTTTGAGAATTTTTTTATGACGATTTTTTGAAATTTTTCCTGATTTTACGCGTGACATATCTCACCTATTTCCTTGGTTAAATTGTTAAATTCCATATGGAAGGAAGAATTTTTTTAAGTTCTTTGCATCTTGAGTACAGAGAATCGTTGTTCCTCTAAGGTTACGAAGTTGAGCTTTTGTCCGACGTCTCATGAAGTGTTTTTTACCAGCTTGAGTGGCACAAACTTTACCAGTAGCGGTAAGCTTAAAGCGTTTTTTTACAGCTGATTTTGTTTTTAACTTAGGCATTATTAGTTCCTTATATTTGGTATTTTAAGACTGTATAGCAAAAATTAGGCATACCAAAGCCATATTGCTATATGGTGAAATATAATATTTTTTATGAATTATTGCAAGTTAATTTTTTATGCAACACTAGGTTCTGTGAACAAAATTTAAATTACTATATTTTGTTCACAACGCATAATTATTATACAGAGAAAGAGTTACCACACCCACACTTAGTTTTTGCATTGGGATTTCTAATTTCAAAATAGGAACTGCCTAACTCTTCGATAAAATCTATTATACAATCAGCCATGAATGGCTGTGATATTGCATCAATAACCACTTTAGTATTATCTTTCTCTATAACACAATCATCTTTTGTTATGTCATTACTTGGCACGAGGGCGTAATTATAAACAAACCCAGAACATCCACCACCATCAACAATTATTCTAAGAACTAAATTGGGATTATCTTCCAATTTGATTAACTCGCCCACTCTTTTAAAAGCATTATCGGTAATTTCTATTGACATGACATGATTATATTATTAAAGACCCTTAAAATAATCCTAAAAAGCTAATTTTGCAACAGCTTCATTTAAAAACCTTGAAAAGCTTAGTAGGTGATTCTATACTATAGTTAATTTAGTTAATTCAGGAGAATTGGGGACTAGGAGCGACGAGTGACGACGTCACCAACTTCTCATCAATTGACTATATAGCTAATCCGGTTAACATTATGCCATTAATATTAGCAAGAAGTAGCATCCACGACAAAGTGATCCTGTCTTGTGTCATCCCCGCGAAAGCAGGGATATTAGATTCCGCACCGAAGCGGGAATGACAATAGTGGGAGGGAATGGCAATTTATGGATTGCTTCGTCGGCTCACGCCTTCTCGCAATGACAAAGTAGCTACCCCAAACGTCATTGCGAGAAGCCGAAGGCGACGAAGCAATCTCTTGTTGCTTTTTGGATTGCTTCGTTGCTACTAAAGTAGCTCCTCGCAATGACAGATGAGGTTATCTAGAACATAATATTAGGAGTTAATATATGCTTGCTTCATATGCAGTAGACCCCAGCAATAGTAGGGGAAGATTGTTTAACGAATATTCTACAGCTTACAGAAATGAATTTGAACGAGATCATGATCGTATAATCCATTCAAAGGCTTTCAGGCGTTTGCAATATAAAACCCAGGTTTTCATTAATCATGAAGGAGATCATTATCGAAATCGTCTTACTCACTCAATTGAAGTTTCTACGGTTGCCCGTTCTATTGCTAAAACCCTTAATTTGTCAAGTGATTTGGCAGAAACTATAGGTCTTGCTCATGATCTTGGACATACTCCTTTTGGTCATGCAGGAGAGGTAGCTCTAAATAAGTGTATGCAAGACTATGGTGGATTCTCCCATAATGCTCATTCATTAAAGATTATTACTAAAGTAGAGAAAAGATATGCAGCTTATGATGGATTAAATTTGACATGGGAAGTGCTAGAAGGAATTGTCAAACATAATGGTCCTTTAATAAATAATATACCTGAATATATAGTAGAGTATGATTCACAACATAATCTTGACTTAACTCATTACTCCTCAGCTGAAGCCCAAATTGCTTCGTTAGCTGATGATATTAGTTATATTGCTCATGATTTAGAAGATAGTGTTGGTGCCAAAATTATTGACTTTAATCATCTAACGGAAATTAAATTTATTGATCAATATGCTTTTGAAATTAAGTCCCAGTTTAAAAACATAACAACAACTCAGCTTATATATGAAGTAGTACGTAAATTAATCAGCGATTTAATTGCTGATTTACTAGTACAAACAAATAATAATCTACAGAAACAGAAAATAATTACAACCGATGATATACGCCATCTTGATTATCAACTTGTTGATTTTACTGATGAAGCAAAAGAGCGTATAGTAAAAATTAAACAATTCTTGTATGATAAAGTATATAAGCATAATAAATTGACCTCGATGCTTTTAAAGTGTCAAAGAATCGTACAAGAGTTATTTAAGATATATATGGATAATATTGATTTACTACCATTTAGTTGGAAAGAATTAATTATACCAGGGAATACAAAATCCAAAGCTGGTATAGTAGCAGATTATATAGCCGGCATGACTGACCGGTTTGCTATTCAAGAGCATCAAGATATTTATTCCTTCAATTCTAATAATATTTAATTTATGAATATATTTAATAAATTACGTAACGATATCATTAGTGCAGGCAGAAAAATATGCGATAATGATGATGTGTTACAATTGGCAGCTGTTGAAATTCCTAAAGATAAGTTCAATGGTGATCTTTCAAGCAATATAGCTATGATTATCGCGGCAAAACAAAATATTAATCCTAAGGAACTAGCTATTAAATTTAAGGAGATATTAACGCCTCTACCATATATTGCCTCTATAGAAGTTGCCGGTCCAGGGTTTATTAATTTTACTATTAAAGCCGATATGTGGCATAACTCTATTAATGACATATTGCTAGATAAAGAGGAGTTTTTTAAGGTTAATTTTGGTAATAATCAAAAGGTCAATATTGAATACGTCTCTGCAAATCCAACTGGCCCTCTGCATATTGGTCATGCTAGAGGAGCTGTGTATGGCGATGCTTTAGCCAAGGTTCTAGATAGTACTGGCTATATTGTTACCAAAGAATATTACCTTAATGATGCTGGTTCCCAAGTGGATGACTTAGCTAACTCAGTTATGTTACGCTATAAGCAAGCATTAACAAAAGAAGATATCGTGATACCAGCAGGGCTTTATCCTGGAGAATATTTGGTAGATATTGGGCAAAAGTTGGTAGAGAAATTTGGGGATAAATTATTAACAATGCCGGATAACGAACGTCATGAACTCGTTAAGGATTTTACAATAGAAGAAATGTTACTGATAATTAAACAGGATTTAAAGGAGCTAGATATTAAACACGAGGTATTTTTCTCGGAGAAATCACTGCATGATAGTGGTAAGATTGAGGAAGTTGTTCAGTTGCTGAGCGTAATGGGGCTAATATATGAGGGGCAGTTACCTCCACCTAAAGGCAATGCAGATGAGCCTTGGGATTCCAGAACTCAGAGATTGTTTAAATCTACTGCTTTTGGCGATAATCAAGATAGACCAATAGAAAAATCAGATGGTAGTTGGTCATATTTTGCCTCTGATTTAGCTTATGCTAAGGATAAAATAGATCGTGGGTTTAATCATTTAGTTTATGTTCTAGGGGCAGATCATTGTGGTTATGTAAAAAGAATTGAGGCGATAGTTAAGGCTCTTGGTAAAGAAAAAGTTAAAGTTGATGTTAAAATTTGCCAGTTAGTAAACTTCGTTGAAAATGGTATTGCTGTAAAAATGTCGAAACGTAGCGGCAATTTTACTAATGTGCGAGATGTAACAAACGAGGTAGGTAAGGACATAATAAGATTTATAATGCTAACCCGTAAGAATGATATTACTCTTGACTTTGATCTAGCAAAAGTAAAAGAACAATCAAAAGATAATCCAGTGTTTTACGTACAATATGCTCATGTTAGAACTATGTCTATATTGGAAAAAGCTAAAGAATCTATGCCAGAAACATATAATAAATTCTTAGAAAAAGAGTATGATTTGTCTTTACTTTCTACTGAAGAAGAAATAGAAATAATTAAACTGCTTGCTTTATGGTCAAAAATTTTAGAGACTTCAGCAAAATATTTTGAACCTCACAGAATAGCTTTTTATTTGATTAATTTAGCTTCAAAATTTCATGCTTTATGGAATTTTGGCAAAGAAAATAATGATTATCGGTTTTTAATTGAAGATAATATAGAGTTGACTGTTGCCCGCCTTGCTTTAGCAAAATCTATTCAAAAAATTATAAAAGTTGGTTTTGATGTTATAGGGGCGACGCCTATGAATAAAATGTAGTATAACTAATCTGATTATAGTCAATTCAGGAGAATTTGGGGCTAGGAGCGATGGAGCGACGCCTATAAGTAATAGGCGAGCGACGACGTCCCCAACTTCTCATCAATTGACTATAGCATTATACTCAAATGATTTGAGTATACACCAAATTCACAAACGTCATTGCGAGCGAACGTACGTGAACGTGGCAATCCATGAAGCTTATTATATGGATTGCTTCGTCGGTCTTATGACCTCCTCGCAATGACGCCAGTTTACTATGGCTAAATGCTGATCGGGTTAGCTATACGTTGTCTGATAAAGTTATTTATAAAAATATGGTTAACCGCATTTTGTTTCGAGTTCTTATTCTTCTCTCAATACTTAGTGGCATTGCATATTTAGTGTATACTAATTATAACCAAGATAGTGGTCAGATAGTGACAATTTACCATGATCAATTGCCGACAAAAATTAAACCACAAGATAGTGGAGGGATAGTAATACCAAACGCCAATAATATAATTTATGAGAACTTACAACAAAAAAAGATTAGCAAACCTATAATATTACAACCTGAACCGGAAAAACCATTAAATATCACTAGACAACAATCAGCACAAAGTGATGAAGATATTGACTCTATAGATACAATTTTATTTGGTATAATAGAAACTGATCAGGTTAAGTATGAGAAACACAAACTAAGTAAAAATGAAGAAGGAACGGAAATAATTTTACCTAATATAATAAAAAATGAGTCTGTACAACAAGAGAATTTAGTAGAACAAATTCCTATTCCAATAGCTCAACAACCTAATTCAAATAAGGCGGGTCTAAATATAATAAAAGTTACTGAATCGCGTCGTAAGATCGATGATACGCAGTTATTAAATAAGTCAAATCAAGGAGGATATAAAATTCAGATAGCTTCGGTAAAATCTGAATCAGAAGCTAACCAAGAGGGGGAAAGAATCAAAAAAAAATATGCGAGAATCCTTAATAATACGGTAATAAATATCAAAAAGATACAATCTGATAAAGGGAGTTTTTTCTATTTAGTCTTAGTAGGTAACTATCAAAATATAAAACAAGCTAAAGCTATATGCAAAAAACTCTCTGATAATCAGCAAGGCTGTATAATCACCAATCGTTGATAAAATTTATCAGCAAAGAAAAAATCAAGGTTTGTGATATTTCTCAATCATCCAATCTACAAATGTATTATCAACAGACTGCTTTTTTAGAGCATATTCATATACTTCTTTTATTAGTGCTGTAAGATTGGTAAATGAAAAGTTTAAATTTTTCTCAGTCAACATATTAATAGTTACACTAGTGGATTTGCTAAAGATTTTCATCTGATCAACAGTCAGCACCTCAAGGTTTACTTCGTTATCAACAACAAGAGCTTCCAAATTAACATCTAAGGCTTTGGCAATTAATTGTAAATTAGTAGCACTAGGGTTTTTTGAACTACCGTACAAAATACTATAAACAGTATTTCTACTTATTCCAGTTTTCTTCTCTATCTCTACTGCATTGATATTTTTTTGAATCATTAATGAGTTAAGTTTGATTTGTAAGTTTACCATAAATAAAGCTTTGTCTATAAAAATTAATATTCTAAATATTAAGGTATATTTATTAAAAAGTAAACAACTAATAATTAATTGTTTTTATAGTCAGACTAGTTTTTGAACCTTAAAAGGTAAAATATTAATTCTTGCCACTTAATAATATTTGGTTTTGTAACTTAAATAGATCAGAGGTTACACTTCTTGCCAATTGTAGCATAGCATAAAATTGTTCTTCAGAAAAGGGGTTTTTTTCAGCTGTACTTTGAATTTCTATTATATTTCCGTTACCTGCAAAAACAAAATTGGCATCTACTTCAGCATTGCTATCCTCTAGATAATCAAGATCAACTATGGGCTGCCCTTTATATATACCACATGAAATGGCGGCTACTTAGCTAATTAAAGGGTTAGTTTTAAGAACTTTCCTAGCAATTAATGATCTAATTGCTAGATGAAGTGCAATATAACTACCAGTAATTGCTGCTGTCCTAGTTCCACCATCGGCATTAATTACATCACAATCAATGATAATTTGTCTTTCTCCTAAGGCTTTTAGATCAATTGCCGTACGCATCGATCTGCCAATTAGCCTTTGAATTTCTTGCGTCCTACCTGACTGCTTTCCTTGAGTTGATTCACGTTTCATACGCTGGTGGGTTGAACGTGGCAACATACCATATTCAGCACTTATCCATCCTTGATTTTGCCCTCGTAGAAATGGCGGAACATTTGTTTCATAGGTTGCACTACATATTACATGGGTATTGCCGAACTTAACAAGACACGAACCATCAGCACTAAGCAGAACTGAAGGTTCAATTGAAATGTTACGTAATTGATTATTTTTTCTATCAAAAGCTCTCATAGTTTATTACTTAATTAAAATTGACTTGAAAATACAAAGCTTTACACTATATGTTAAGAAAGTAGATTTTTGCAAGAAAAAAGGCTGTAAATATGGAAAAACAACAAAAGAACAATAGTAATAATCAAGAAATTGATACTGATGCTGAGGAACAATTACTAAATGAAGTAGAAAACCAACCTTCTGATACTCTAATGTTACAAGATAGCTTACAAGAAATTGTTAGTTTGAAAAATCAAATTGAGATTTTGCAGGATAAGTTGCTAAGGACAATAGCCGAATCTGATAATACTAGGAAACGTCTAGAAAAATCAATTGAAGAGGCAAAAGATTATGCCATTGTTTCTTTTGCTAAAGATCTGCTCAGTGTTAACGATAATCTTTCTAGAGCTTTGGAGCATAAGCCACAAAATATGGAAGGTGATCTAGCTAATATTATTACTGGTGTAGAAATGACTAAAAGTGAGTTGACTAGCATACTACAAAAACACGGTTTAGAGTCAATAGAACCATTATTAGGGGAAAAGTTTGATTACAATATACACCATGCAATTTCACAGATAGTATCAGAGGAATATGATCAGGATAGTGTCATAGCGGTTATGCAATCAGGGTATAAGATAAAAGATAGGTTACTTAGACCTGCTATAGTACAAGTATCGAAAAATGGGTGATTTGCTTTGTTGCTACTATAAGTACTCACTTTACGCATTCGTTGGATTGCTTCCAGCCACTAAAGTGGCTCCTCGCTAATAGCGTCAGGTTGTTTTCCCTGTGACTTTTAATGCCATGCGTAAAGTAAGGTACTGAGTCAGGGAATAAAAAAATAAAATATCGCAAAAATAATGAAAACAGCTATTAGTGGAGCATAAAAATCTGCTATATTTATAGATATAACCATTTGTAAAAAATAAATATATAGTTAGATTTATGTCAAATATTAGTCCTAGAGTCGATATTGCCTTTAAAAAAATCTTCGGTGTTGAAGAGAATAAGGATTTGCTTATTTCGCTAATCAATTCGATTGTATCTAGAGAAGATCAAGTGGCAGAAGTACAGCTTCTTAATCCATATAATCCAAAAAATTTCAAGAGCGATAAATTGTCAATTTTAGATATTAAAGCACAAGGAAAAGATGGCAAAAGATTTAATATTGAAATGCAAATTACTGATGAAGCTGATTATGATAAAAGAGCCTTGTATTACTGGGCAAAATTATATACTGAACAATTAAAAATCTCTTCAGGTTATGCTACTTTATCGAAAGCCATTGGTATTCATATATTAAATTTTACTTCTATTCCCAATGAAAAAAAATATCACAATGTATTTCACATAGTAGAAAAAGATAGTGGTTTGTTATATTTCAAAGATTTAGAATTGCATACTATTGAGCTAAATAAATTCACTAATAATCCAAAAGAACAACTGACGGACATAGTAAAGAAGGTAAAAAACTCTCTTGACATGTGGAGTGCCTTTTTAACAAGACACGATTTGCTAAACAAAGATAATTTACCAAAAGAACTGAATGATGCTAGCCTAAAAAAAGCCCTGACAGTTCTGGATGTGATGAATTTCACTGAGGAAGAACGTGAATCATATGAAGATCATCTAAAATGGATACTTATTGAAGCTAACACTATCAAAAAATTTGAGGATAAAGGCAGAGAAGAAGGTATCCAAATTGGTAAAGCTGAAGGTAAAGTTGAAGGTAGAGCAGAAGGTAAAGCTGAAGGTAAAGTTGAAGGTAGAGCAGAAGGTAAAGCTGAATTAATAAAAATGATGATAGAAAATGGCAGTTCTATTGAGGAAGTAGCGGAAATAACCAAACTATCTGTTGCTAAGATCACTGAACTACTGAAAGTCCTAAGTGGCGGATTATCAGATAAGTTATGATTACTAATTAAAATAAATATAGAGTTAGATTTATGTCAAATATTAGTCCTAGAGTCGATATTGCCTTTAAAAAAATCTTCGGTGTTGAAGAGAATAAGGATTTGCTTATTTCGCTGATCAATTCGATTGTATCTAGAGAAGATCAAGTGGCAGAAGTGCAGCTTCTTAATCCATATAATCCAAAAAATTTCAAGAGCGATAAATTGTCAATTTTAGATATTAAAGCACAAGGAAAAGATGGCAAAAGATTTAATATTGAAATGCAAATTACTGATGAAGCTGATTATGATAAAAGAGCCTTGTATTACTGGGCAAAATTATATACTGAACAATTAAAAATCTCTTCAGGTTATGCTACTTTATCGAAAGCCATTGGTATTCATATATTAAATTTTACTTCTATTCCCAATGAAAAAAAATATCACAATGTATTTCACATAGTAGAAAAAGATAGTGGTTTGTTATATTTCAAAGATTTAGAATTGCATACTATTGAGCTAAATAAATTCACTAATAATCCAAAAGAACAGCTGATGGACATAGTAAAGAAGGTAAAAAACTCTCTTGACATGTGGAGTGCCTTTTTAACAAGACACGATTTGCTAAACAAAGATAATTTACCAAAAGAACTGAATGATGCTAGCCTAAAAAAAGCCCTGACAGTTCTGGATGTGATGAATTTCACTGAGGAAGAACGTGAATCATATGAAGATCATCTAAAATGGATACTTATTGAAGCTAACACTATCAAAAAATTTGAGGATAAAGGCAGAGAAGAAGGTATCCAAATTGGTAAAGCTGAAGGCAAAGAAGAAGGTAGAGCAGAAGGTAAAGCTGAATTAATAAAAATGATGATAGAAAATGGCAGTTCTATTGAGGAAGTAGCGGAAATAACCAAACTATCTGTTGCTAAGATCACTGAACTACTGAAAGCCCTAAATGGCGGATTATCAGATAAGTTATGATTACTAATTAAAATAAATATAGAGTTAGCCTTCAAAAAAATCTTTGATGTAGACAGTCTCCTAGGAGTGATGGAATAAAGCCTATATGTAATATGCGAGCAACGAGTAACAACGTCACCAATTTCTCATCAATTGACTATGATATAAGGAAAAGCTATACTTTGCAGTAATTTATAAAAGAAGAGGAACCATCTTGGATAAAACTATTTTTTGGGTTATTGTTGTTGGCACTATTATAGTAACTTTGACTCTGATCTCTAATATATTGATGCCATTTTTTATAGCTGGGATAATATCATATATATTACAGCCTATAATCGATAATCTGTCGTTACGATATAAATTATCTAGAACTATAGTAGTTTCAGTAATTTCCTTTCTATTTTTTAGCATTTTTGCTATAGTAATTGTAGTGTTGCTGCCTATCATATATCAACAAACAACTTTGCTAATTAGTAAAATTCCAGCTTATAAAGATTATTTACAAACTGAATTAATACCTGTTATTACGGCAAAATTTTATTCAATAGATCCAGATATTGCTGATAATATAAAAAATTCTATTAGTAACTTTGTTAATGGTATATTTTTGTTGATCACAGGGCTTGCTAATAATATTTGGCATGTTACTATGGTAACAATCAATTTATTTGTGTTGATTTTATTAATACCACTTATATTATTTTATTTTTTACGAGATTGGTTAACAATGTCAGAAAATATAAACCTTTTACTACCTTTGAAAGGTAAAAAGAAAATTCTAAAAATATTATCAGCCATTAATACTTCCTTGTCTGCTTATATAAGGGGACAGCTAAATGTTTGTTTATTATTATCAATCTATTACGGAGTTTCTTTGTCGATTCTTGGTGTAGATTTAGGATTATTGTTAGGGGTTTTATCTGGTTTTTCAATAATTATACCATTTGTTGGCATCTTAATATCCTTTTCTCTTACCATGATTGTTAGTTATTTTGCTTTTGGTATGGTCAGTACCTTATTTTATATAATCATTATTTATTTGGTTGGCACAATAGTTGAAGGATATATTTTATCACCGAAAATTATAGGTGATAAGATCGGTCTACATCCTCTTTGGATAATATTTGCAGTTCTCGCATTAGGTAATATATTTGGTTTCTTGGGTATATTATTTGCTATACCAATTGCCAGTATAGTAAAAGTTTTGTTTTTATCTGCTATCGATTTTTATAAATCTAGTAAGTTTTATAAGACTTAAAGATGAGAGATTCCCAACAATATGTATTACCATTATTTGGTAATGATCGATATGTTCTAGATAATTTTATTAATTCACCTTCTAATCAAATCGCATACAATTCAATAAAAAACTGGTCGAGAATTTGGGGCAGTAAACCCTATGAGTTTACAATTTTGCTTTATGGGCCTCCTTCCTCTGGTAAAACATATCTTAGTAAAATATGGCAAAATTTGTCGAATGCATTTTTTATAAAAAAAGATTCAGATATACTTAGTACAGAGCATGTTATGAAGTATAATGCTTTTATTATGGAAGATATAGAATTTTGGCAGGAAAAGAAGGCTCTCCATTGTTTTAATTTAATAAGTGAGTATCGTAAATATTTGTTGATGACTACAGGAAGTTTAGCTAATAATTTTGCATTACAGGATTTATCCTCAAGAATCAATTCTGTTTTAAGATTAGAAATAAAACAGCCAGATGATGAATTGATGAGCAAATTAATTTTTAAGTATTTTTCTGATCAATCGGTTAAGGTATCTGACTGTGTAATTGGATATTTATTAATTAATTTGCCAAGGCAATTTGATCAAATGATAAAATTATTAGGGGCAATAACGCATTATGCATTATTGCATAAGCGAGCTGTTACTATCTCTCTTATAAAACATGTACTTAAATAGGAAAATTGTATAGTTTTGATTATGTGGTAAAAATGTTATAAAAATTAGTTGATTTCTTTTATATTAGCTATTAACCTATAATTTCAATAATTAGTTTTAGGAAAAATTGATGTCTATAGATGTTCTTGTGGTTGATGATGAAGCAGATATTAGAGATTTAGTCTCAGATATTTTAAAAGAGGAGGGTTTTACTACCAAAACTGCTGCTAATAGCATGCAGGCTTTAAAAATACTTCATGAAAAAACCCCCTCAGCAATTATTTTAGATATTTGGCTGCAGGGTAGCGAGCTTGATGGACTTGGGGTTCTGGAGATAGTAAAAAAACGTTACCCGCTAATGCCTGTGATAGTTATCAGCGGGCATGGTACTATTGAAACTGCAGTAAATGCTATCAAAATGGGGGCCTATGATTATCTAGAAAAACCGTTTAGTCATGATAAGCTAGTGATCTTGTTAAAAAGAGCCTGTGAGGCAACTAAGTTAAAGCGTGAGAATCTTGATCTAAAATCAAAGGTTATTAATAAAACTGAGCTTATAGGTAACTCTCACATTACCGCCAAACTTAAGTCTGATATTGAAAAAGCTGCTTTAGCTACTAGTAGAGTATTTATTCAAGGCAAAATTGGTAGTGGTAAAGAACTAGCTGCTCGGTTAATTCATAAGAAATCAAAAAGGGCTAGTGGATCTTTCGTAATCTTTAGTCCAGTATGTATGGATCCTGACCGTATTCATCAAGAATTATTTAAGGGAATAGATAACCAGGATATTAGACGTCCTTCGATATTAGAAATAGCAAATAATGGCACTTTGTACATAGATGAAATTATTGGTTTACCAATTTCGGCACAAGTACAATTACTTAAATTTTTGCAAGACCAAATGTTTCATAAGCCAGGAAGTAAACCAATAAAACTAGATATAAGGTTTATTGCTGCAACTTCTAAGACTATACAAGAAGAAATAAGTAAAGGTGAAGTTTTGGAGGATTTATATCATCGATTAAACGTTATTTCCCTAAAAATTCCATCTTTATATGAGAGAAAGGATGATATGTCTGCATTAGTGAAGTATTTTGTTAAGCAACTTTCTAAGTTTTCTGGTTTAAAAACACGTGAGTTTTCTGATGAAACAATTGCCGCTTTTCAAGTTTATAGTTGGCCAGGTAATATAAGGCAATTACGTAATGTAATAGAGTGGACTTTAATTATGAATCCGTTATCTTCAAATAATAATCAAGTGATAAAACCAACTATGATACCACCAGAAATTTTAGTTAATGGTTCTAGTCCTGCAAAGCAGGAAGATAATGTTGATATAATGATCATGCCGTTAAGAGAGGCAAGGGAGGTTTTTGAAAAACAATATTTAGCTGCTCAGATGCATAGGTTTAATAATAATATTTCTAAGACCTCAGCCTTTGTAGGTATGGAACGTTCAGCATTACATCGCAAATTGAAATTACTCAATTTACATATTCCTAGTAATAAATTTAATGACGAGGATTTTTATGACAATTATGAATAAAACAACTTTACCAAGCTCGATAGTGAATAACTATCTGTTAATTGCTAAAGTAATAATGGGGGTAGCAGCTCTTTTTGCTGGGGCACAAATTGTTATTCCTATCCAGCCAGTAGTAATAAACATGCAAACTGTAGTGATTTGTCTTATTGCTGTTACTTATAGCCCACGACTTAGTTTTGCTACGGTTTTAGCTTATATTACAATTGGCGTGGCAGGGCTACCAATATTTGCAAAACTATCTAGTGGATTACATGTTTTGTTTGGTACAACAGGTGGCTATCTGATAGGATTTTTAATTGCAACTCCTGTGATGGGTATACTTAATAGTAAGTTTTCTAAAGAGTTTAATAACAAATTCTTAGGAGTGTTTTTTAGCTGTCTCATTGGTCACATTATAATTTTTTCTTTGGGAGTTAGTTGGTTAGCGACAATTATAGGATTTAAACAAGCTATTTATAGCGGATTTATAATACTTATACCAAGTGGCTTAGTAAAAATCCTAATATTTTCTTCTTTATATTATTACATAAAAGGCAGGAAGAATGTCTTATAAAATATTCAAATGCTTCAAGTTATTTGAATATTTTATAGCTAATCTGATTAATATTACTCCAATCCTATGTCATTTCCACGTAGGCGGGAATCTAGAACCCACACTGAAGCAGGATGACATTAGTAACAGGGGTGGTATAGTCAATTCAGGAGAATTGAGTAGCAGAAGCGATGGAGAGACGCCTATAAGTAATAGGCAAGCATTGAGCGACAACATCACCAACTTCTCATCAATTGACTATATCATTTCCTCACTAATAAACATTAGTTTGCTACGGATAAATACTACTCGGATTAGCTATAAGCTAAAATCCTTGATTCTAGCTTCGCTTTTAGTCCTTACCGGATGTTCAGATTCTTCAAGAAATGCAGATGGTTTGTTATCTAATAGTCAAAGTCTTGTTATTAGGAATTATATAGCAGAGCAGAATAAAAATAAGCTACCAGTAAATATTAAAAATAAATTTGGTGCAAATCTTAGGGGGTTAAAGTTAGTAGGTGTTAAACTAACAAATGAGGATCTTTCTGGTGTTGACTTAAGTTTTTGCGAAATATCACGAGTAGATTTTTCAGGAACAAATTTTGAGAATGCAATTTTAACAAAATCTATAATTCAAGAAAGTGATCTTTCTAATACTATATTAAAAAATATATCAGCTTATGGTGCAGATTTTCAAGCATCGATGTTTGAGAATACTCATTTGAGAAATAGTAATCTTATTCAATCAAATCTTGAGGACACTGACTTTGTCAAAGCTAATTTAGACAATATTAATTTTGAAAATGCAAATCTTACTAGAGCTGTATTTGATGAGGCTATGATCAGTAATTCTAATTTTCAAAAAAGTAATTTAGCAAAAGGTAGTTTTAAAAAAGCAGTTATCTCAAATTCTATTTTTTATGGTACAGATTTACGGCAAATATTAGCTAATTACCTCAATATGACTAATTGTTATTGTGAATCTGTGGATCTAACTGGGGTGGACTTTACTGGAGCGGTGATTAGCAATTCAGATTTTACTCATGCTATTATTAATCAAGCTCAATTAAAAAATATAAAGCTTACTAACTCGTTATTTTCTTTCTCTTCTTTTCAGTCTGAGGATTTTACCAACACAATTATTGAAAGTTGTAATTTTAAGAATACCAATTTTAATAATGTACAATTAAAGCAAGTACAAATTCAAAATAGTGTGATGGATAATGCTCATTTTAATGACACTAACATAAAGGATTTATCAATAAAAAATTGCAATAGCATTTTGCTTAAGTTAAATAAAATTAATATTGATAATGTTGATATTGAGAATAGTAATCTTACTGGCATATTATTGAATAATAGCTATGTCAAGCAAGCAACTATTATTAATTCTGATTTGACCAATAGTGAATTAATAAACTCTAATTTCTCTGCTACTAAATTTAATACGGTAAATTTTACTAAAGCACTGATACAAAATACTGTTTTAAATGGGATAAAATTTGTTGATAGCCATTTTTATCAGATAGCTATCATAAATTCAGATTTATCAGAAGTCATTTTTGATAGTTCGCCAATCATAAACTCTCAATTAAATAATGTGAGATATAAAGATAATAATTTTATTAATTCAGATTTCAATAGAAATATTGTATTAAATAGTCAGGACTTTTATAAGTTTAAATCAGTAAATACTATATATTATATAAAAGATTTAGAGCAGGTGAAAGATTTATCAAATATCAATTTACAAGGTTTAAATTTGTCAGGTCTGGCATTTAACCAAACTATTTTCTCAGGCTCTGTTCTTAAAGGTATCGATTTATCTAATGCTATAATCCAGAATTGTATATTACAAAATACTGATCTAACTATGGCAAATCTAAGTAACACAGATTTTAGCAAATCATCTCTTATTGGGAGCAATTTAGAATCTGCTAAACTTTATAATACAAATTTTAATGATACTGATTTAACAAATGTTAATTTTATTAGAGCTTTTGTTAGTAAAATATCTTTAGTTAATGCAAAGCTGGATGGCACCAAAGGTCTTGATGGTCAGGGCAGTAAAAATATAGAATAACTATTGTAAACAATTATTAGGGAATTTTTACTTACTATGGCTCTGTGAACAAAATTTAAATTACTAGATTTCGACTCTTTTTAGCTGCAAATTATAAGATTTTTTTGAAATAGAACTAACTATTCCGGCAAAAATATTATTAATTTTCGCTTAAAAATACTCAAAATCTAAACAATTAAAATTTTGTCAACAGAACCTAGTATTTTATCGACACCAACATTACTATTATCAAAAAACCTGTATGTCGCTTTACTCTCATGCCACCCCCTAAAGCTGCCATTAATACTACTGCTCGGTCTATCAGAAAATTGCGATAAAATTTTCTTGAACCGTGTGTTTAATCTCTCATCTCCCAAATCTACACATTCTACTTCACTTTCTACCCATTTATTCATATCAATACCAACTTTATGATTTCCTTAGCTGATATTATTACACTATCCCCCCCTATTGCAACTTGTGGGTAAAGATATGACTCAAATGTACGTGAGGAGCAGAGTACCGGTATCACGCACAAATTACCAGCAAAAGTAGAGTTTTGCAAGAGGTCTATTGATGTTTTTATGCTATTGTGACACTTATATAACAAAAATTGTAGGGTACTATGCTTAAAAAATCCAATAAAAATAAAATTATAATTTACAAGATAGGTAAGTATCTATAAGATCATTATGATTATATAAAAGTTAAAGAATATTAAGTATTACTTGTATGTAAAAGAACAATATATCGCTATTTACTGATAGTGGATTAGTTTATATGGCAATAAACCTATTTTAATTGTTGCCTTTCTAGGTTAGATAATATATGACAGTAATCTTTGCATTTGTTAATAATATATATTTGCAAAAATTTAATAATTCATTCATAAGGGAGTTAATTATGGCACGAAAGAATGACTTTATCGAAAAAGCTGACAAATTTATAGGTGAGAAGATCTATTCTTTAAGGCTTGCCAAGGGATTGTCGCGTCAACAACTTGCAAGGGTAATAGTAGTAACACATCAGCAGTTACAAAAATATGAGAAGGGTGTCAATAGAATACCAATGGGTAGGCTAATTCTTATTGCTAAAGCACTAGAAAAAAATATCGATTATTTTTATAATGGTTTAGAAGAGGCTGATAATGTTGAACCTGTACATACTCAACATCAGCGTATGTGTATAGAAGTATCAAGGAATTTTATGAAAATTCGTAACCCTGCACATCAACAAGCTGTTAATGCATTGATACGCTCTTTGATTAAAGAAGATTAGGTAAAATAAAACAGAATGAAAATATTGTAAGATTAAATAGATATCTAAACAATTTAGTGAGCGTTCATGGAAAAAAGTTAAAGTACAAAACGTCATTGCGAGAAGCTACTTTAGTAGCATTGACGCAATCCATTCTTGGTCATTTTATGGATTGCCGCATCGCCGTAAAGCGGTTCCTCGCTAATAGACGCTTGGCGAGCAGATTTTTTATTTATCATAAGAAAATAGCAAAAAACCGTGAACGCTTACCTTCTGGCATTTTTTATCCCGATGATCGTGTTATGTAATTTACAAAACCATAATTAGGCTGCAAAAAATTTTTTATATTGACCTATCAGTGGATGGTTATATAATTCACGGTTTCTATAAAGATAAAATGTATAATGAATAAATTACCAAAAATATTATCTATAATTTGTATATATTTCTTGTTTTTTACCAAAGCTCAGGCAGATGAGATTGAGGCTGATCAGAGATTTTTTATATTGGGGCGGAAGCCGGCATAGTAGAGCCGGTGGTGAAGAAATTTCGCCATGATTCGGGTACTGACTTTACCTTAAAAAGGTCTAAGATGTATAGCGGTAAGATTGGTTACAGCTTTTATCCGCAAATGGCTATTGAGTTTTCAGCAACGCATCATCCACAATACCAGCTAAATTATGTTTTACCCAAACAAGAGGTTGCCGGTTTAATTATACCACAAACTCCAGGCACCACTAAGATAATTTCCAATTTATATATGCTTAATATTGTATATGATTTTGACAAAATTAAAGAAATAACTCCTTTTATCATATTAGGTGCTGGAATCGCCCAAGTAAAAGTTAGCTCTGCTTCCTCTCGTTGGAACTTAATGGATGTAGAGTATTTTAGAATTAGAAATACTCGTAGTAATTGTTTTGCTTGGCAAGTAGGTCTTGGACTTTCTAAGGAGTTATCTAGTAATTTTAGCATTGATATAGCAGTAAAATTACAAGCTGCTCATTCAATAAAGATTAATTATGATACTTTAGATATGAAAACCCAGCAATTTATACCAGCGACTCCTATCAAAAAAACTATAGGGGTTGGAGAATTTGGTATAGGATTTACTTATAGATTACCAATTTAATGTAAAAAGACTATTAGTGCATTAAGTTTTTTAGTATATAATGCATTTAAATTTAGTGTGGAGAACATATGACTACTAATTTAGAGCTTACCTCAGCTCCTCATAATACATACGATGAACTACCTTATGAAAGCTATCCGTATGCTTTAACCGATCCGTACCACCTACAAACACTTGCTGTGTTATTTGGTATGAAACCACCGGCTGTTGAAACTGCTCGAGTTTTGGAGCTAGGATGTGCTGCAGGCGGTAATTTAATACCTCATGCTGTTAATTATCCTAAAGCACACTTTATTGGAGTCGATCTATCTAAAGTACAAATAGATGAAGCTAATAAACATAAAGAAGGATTAAATCTTAAAAATATAGAATTCCGACATTGTTCTATTACAGATATTGATGAATCATTTGGTAAATTTGATTATATAATTTGTCATGGGGTAATCTCTTGGGTGCCAAAATTTGTTCAGGATAAAATTTTTGAAGTAGGTAATAAAAATTTATCAGATAATGGTATTGTGTATATTAGTTATAATACCTTACCCGGCTGGAATATGATTCGTACTATAAGAGATATGATGCTTTATCACTCAAATACCTTTAATAACATTCAAGATAAAATTGCTCAATCTAGATTATTACTTGAATTCATTAATGATAGCTTGGAAGCTTCCAACTCTCCTTATGCTCAAGTGTTACAAACTGAAGCTAGTTTGCTTGCCAAACAAAATGATCATTATTTGCGTCATGACCATTTAGAAGAAGATAATGTACAATATTATTTTCATGAGTTTATGGATGAGGCTAAAAAAAATAATCTACAATATCTGTCTGATTGTAGTGTCTCTACCATGTATTTAGGAAATATGCCAGCAAAAGCAGTGGAAAAATTACAAGCAATAAATGATATTGTTAGAACAGAACAATATATGGATTTCATTACCAATCGTCGATTTAGGTCGACCTTACTTTGCCATAATAGTGTTAAATTAAATAGGTCTATCAATAATGAAGATATTACTAAATTTAATATGACATTTAATATAGTGCCAGAAAAGCCTTTTGTTGATATAGATATTAATTCACTTGAACCAGAGAAATTTTTTTATAATGGTAATAATGATAATAGTTTATCAACATCTTCTCCTTATATGAAAGCGGTACTCTATACTTTCTCTGAGAATATCAATAACCCGATGAGTTTTGATAAAATTGCTGTAAGTAGTAATAAAAAGTTGCATGGAGCAAAATTGAATGAAATAAAGACTGAACTTTTAGCTAACGCCATGAAATTAGTATTACAAGGATATATTAATATAACATTACATAATACTAGGAAGGAAGTAAATCTTGATAAACCTAAAGCATCAAAGCTTATTTCATATCAGGTAACTCATACATCCAATATGTGGGTAACAAACCAAAGACATGAAGTGGTAGCTATCAATCTTTTTGAGAAATTTGCTCTACGATATATGGACGGTAAGCACGACCACAAGCAAATAATTGAATCAGTCATGCAGCATGTTACTTCTGGTGAGATGACCTTAAGCCGAGATGGTAATAAAATAGAGAATATTGATGAAATCAATAAAGAATTAGCATCATTCTTGCAGCCTACATTAACTAAGTTTGTCGCTAATGCTTTGCTGATTTAAAGATAGGATAGTGCTAGGTTCTGTGAACAAAATTTTAATTGTCTAGATTTCGAGTGTTTTTAAGCAAAAATTAATAAGATTTTTGCAGGAATAGTGTATCTATTTCAAAAAAATCTTATAATTTGCAGCTAAAAAGAGTCAAAATCTAGACCCAATTAAAATTTTGTTCACAGAACCTAGTAATATTGCTTAGCCAAATATAAAAAAGATAGCTTTAATTATACAGGATAATGATAGCACAAATATTAGCCCCACTAAGTATAAAATTACAAACCAAAGCCATTGTTTGGATTTCTGAGAAATAAAAATTTTTCTCAATTTACTAATACATTGGGTGATGAGTTGATTTTCCACGGAATATATAATAACAATAAATTGTATAACCTAATATTATCGGTAAAAGTAACGCAGCTCCTACCAACATCAGAGATTGTGATTCGGCTACTGCTGCCGATTGCCATAAAGATATTTGATATGGTACGGTAAAAGGCCAAATGCTTAAAATTAGCCCTAAATAGCCCAGAGTAAAAAGTAAAACTGAGTAACAAAAAGGCTGGTATTCTTTATTTTTATAAAGAGTGGTGAATAACATAAATAAGGTAAAAATAGTTAAAATAGGAATGAATGAGAGATATGCAAAATTAGGCATAGTAAACCAAAATATACGAATTCTCTCGTTTAAAAATGGTACCCATAAACTTACTAGCCCCATAAATAACATAACATAAATTAATACATATGATGCAGATTTACGAGCCCATATTTGCGTATCTTTGTCAGTTTTCATGATCAGCCAAGTACAACCAAGCAGGGCATAACCAAATACCAGAGCAACACCGGTCATCAGAGAAAAAGGGGTGAGCCAATCAAAAGCATCGCCAGCAAATACCCTGCCATCCACTTTAACGCCTTGGATAAAAGCTCCCAGCATAATTCCCTGAAATAAGGCGGCAATGATAGAACCAAAATGGAAAGAATAATCCCATATGTAACGATCCTTTGGAGTCGCTTTAAATCTAAATTCAAAAGCTACCCCGCGGAAAATTAAGCCCAAAAGCATTGCGATAATTGGTATATAGAAGGCTGACATCAAAATTGCATAAGCCAGTGGGAACACAACAAATAATCCACCACCACCTAAAACTAACCAAGTTTCATTACCATCCCAAAATGGTGCTATGGAATTCATCATTTTATTGCGGCAATCTTGAGTAGGAGCAAATGGAAATAATATACCAACCCCCAGATCAAAACCATCTAGTAATACATACAGAAATATTGCTATGACAATTAGTCCACCCCAAACTAAAGGTAAATCTATATAGGGTGCAAAATTAAGCATGGTTGTTGTTCTCCTCTATTGGATTTCCTAAACTGTGGAAACCGTATGTCTCTTCTTTTGTTATTATAGTAGGTCCTTTCTTTATTAAGTCTATAATATAATAAGTTGCACTGCCAAATATAAAAACATAAACTATCACAAAGGCAATTAATGAAGTAAAGATATATTGCCCTAGTACTGGTGAAGATGCTTCAGATGTTCTGATTATATTATATACTATATAAGGTTGCCTACCAATTTCCGTAACAAACCATCCGGATAGCACGGCTACAAAGCCAGTTGGCGTCATCAACATACACCAATATTGGAACCATTTAGTATCAAATAATCTTTTACGTAAATATAAGACTACGGCAATTACCCCAGTAATTATCATTAACATACCGATTCCTACCATTATTCGGAAACATAAAAATACTATTAATACCGGGGGGCGATTTTCTTTTGACCATTCTTTTAGCCCTTGTACTTCTCCATCTAAGCTATGGGTCAGTATTAAACTAGCAATTTTTGGAATATCTATCGTATATTTTGTTGTCTCTTCTTGAGCTGATGGCCAGCCAAAGACCCTAAGGGCAGCACCTTTTTCTGTATCCCAAATACCTTCCATAGCAGCAATTTTTGCAGGCTGATGTTCTAGAGTATTTAACCCGTGTTGGTCACCAATAAAAAGCTGTATTGGAGCAACAAATACTGCCATCAACATTGCCATACCAAACATGATTTTAGCATGGGCAACAAATTTTTTCTGTACAAGATACCAAGCAGCGACGCCACCAATAACAAAGGCTGTAGTTAAGTATGATGCAACAATCATATGGCAGAAACGATATGGAAATGAAGGATTAAAAATAATTTCTAACCAATTTATCGGATATAAAATATTATCGGCTCGTACTTCATAACCAGTAGGAGTTTGCATCCAGCTATTAGCTGACAGAATCCAAAAGGCAGAGATAATTGTACCAATTGCCACGATTAAAGTAGCAGCAAAATGCATTTTTTTACTAACTTTATTCCAACCAAACAACATCACTCCAAGAAAAGATGATTCCAAAAAGAAGGCAGTAAGCACTTCAAAACCGAGAAGTGGTCCAAGTACATTACCTACCTTATCAGAGAAACCTGACCAATTAGTACCAATTTGGTAAGACAGAACAACGCCGGATACTACCCCCATACCAAAGGTAATAGCAAAAATCTTAATCCAAAATTTATATATTTCTTGGTAAATATTATTGCCAGTTTTGAGCCATAACCCTTCTACTACAGCCAGCCAGCTAGCAAGACCAATTGTGAAGGACGGGAAAATTATATGGAAGCTTATAGCAAAAGCAAATTGTATACGAGATAGTAGATTAGGATCGAATTCCATATGATTATTTCAATTGATATTACAGGTGCATACGTCATTGCGAGAAGGCATAGCCGACGAAGCAATCCATTTTTGGTCATTTTTTGGATTGCATCAATACTACTAAAGTAGCTCTTCGCTAATAGACGTCTTGTTACTTTAACTTTTTTTTCGTGAACACTCTATCCACATCTTTATAGCTTAAAAAATCTTCCCAATCGGATAATTGAAAATTAATTTCTTTAGCTAATTTCCTAATTCTTATAGCTGACATTTGGACACTAATCAATATCTTTTACGAGACTTACTGGTACTATTTTTGCAGTTACTTTACCTCTTTTGGTAATTAATATTTCTTCACCTTTGCTTGCCCGATCTAGTATTTTAGAAAAATGAGTTTTTGCATCAAAGGCTGACATTGATCTTTCCATATAACCTACTAGTTTATTATAATAGTTTTGATAAAAAAATCTATCTTTAATAATTATCGTAGGCAGCCTCCTAGTATATATAGTTAATTCAGGAGAATTTGGTGCTAGGAACGATGGAGCGACGCCTATAAGTAATAGGCGAGCGACGAGTGACGACGTCACCAACTTCTCATCAATTGACTATAACTTTCAACTTCATCGATAATTCCTTGTATTTCTACTGTTAAACGAGATAATTTCATAGAGATAATCCTAATTTGATATTGATAATTCCGATAATACAATAAGACAAAATCCCCCGGTTGATATTTGATAAAATTTGCCGGCATGATAAATCTTAAAATTTTAGTTTCAGTAGCAGCATTTTTTAGGATTAACTGCCCTAATCTTTCAGCTTCCAGATAAGATAGTATAATAGGTAGCTTTAACACTGGAATAGCTCTATGTGAAAAATTTTCACTATTTATTTGGCAAAAGCCATTATTATAATTATCATATCGATCGATGAAGTTTAGTCCTAGTTTACTGATAATGCTAGTTTTAGAAATCTCCATTTGTTCTAAATAACTATTGCTTGATAATTTAACCAATATTTTTGAACTAATATTACAGAGAGGTGAATATCCACGCTTGGCAAACTTAATTTGCTGCTGATAAGCTATGATATCAAAGAAATATATAATCCTTAGGGAGTTAATAATATCAATACAAGATAAGGCTTTGTTTAATACCAGCCCTTCTACAGATTCATCAACAGTTGATACATCAATATTGTTTAATGGAATACCGCATCTATAAGACAATTCAAGAATTATTGCCGATAAACTACAAGCCCCAAACTTATTATTCACCCAATGTCCTTTTGCCCATAAGTTACCATCTCGCCAAATATTATTATGGGGCCAAGCTGGATAAGGTCTGGCATCCCAAGTCCATAAAAACATTTGTTCGATATATTCTTGTGTTTGCCAATATTCAATAAATCCCCGTATAGCTTTACGCTGAATGGAAAAATCAACTTCACCAGTAGAATATTTTGGTACTCCGCCATCAATACATAAAGGATCAAAGAATATATTAGGCTGATTAGTTGCTTTATCAATGGAAGGGAAACCAAACTCTGTAAACCAAATTTTCTTCATTTTTGGTTGCCATTCTGTTGTTATCCCATCAGGATTGCGGTGATAATTCTCCCACCAATGTCTTAAATTCTTCCAAGCATAATCTGCCGATAATTCATGTTGGCTACCATTTTCATCTATAAAGTAATCATATCCTTCACCTGATTGCCAGCCTTTAATGATTTCTTCTGGTGATATGCCGGAATTTACCGTTCTTGTTACAGGAAAATAAGCATCAATACCGACAAAATCTATATATTCTGAGGCAAATAACTTATCTAAATTATGCCATCCGTCTTTTGTATGGTGATATTCTGACCAATCTGCGGCATAAGTGACAAGTACATTGTCACCAACGATATTTTTAACTAATTTTGCTAGTTTTATCAGTTCCATAACAGCAGGAAAATTATTATGTTGATCTCTGATACTAGTTAAACCTATTAACTCAGAACCGATTACAAAACTATCAATATGATCCTTAACTAATTCAGCGTAATGCAGGATAAAATCATTATAACCTTGATCTTTATTAAAAAAATCTACTACCGAACTTACTGAACCTGTAAATGACCCCGCCATGGTTTTTGCCAAATATCCAAAAAAAACATTGGATAAAACATGATTTTAAAGTTTCTACGTTTTAATTCCTGTAAGTAACGTATGATACTCGCATCATTAACAGTACCGCCATATTTAGGAAAATTATCAGCATCTCGTGATACTAGTCTTGCTGTATCACGTAAATATTTACCAACTTGCCATTGTTCCGAATATTGGGTATGCGGATCATTAAATTCTACGGCAGGCTTAATAGTACAGCTTTTAATATCCAAACTATCACCAAACCAACACACCACTGGTGCAATCCATTTGATGTTAGGGCATATAATTTTCATTTGATCCAGGCTATAAACACTATCAGCAATGTTACGATAATTATTGGAATTTATTGGTTTTTTACTGATGATACCATCCAAGGAGTTGGTGATAATCTTATACTGCACCAGGCAATCATAAACAAATTCCCCTGAACCTGGGATAATGTCAACCGCCTCAACCAAATCCTCTACGCTTTTACTTTCAATATTATCAGGAATATTAGCTTTCCTGGTTACTTCAAAGGAGAAATTTGGTATAGAATTATTAAAATCAGCTAATGGTAGCTCTTCAAATACCGCGTAGCTTAATCCTCGAAAAGCTGGCACTTGACCTTGAGGCTCAGCTGCTGCAATTAAGGGATCGGCTATTTGTTCTTCTGATCCTAAATAAACCCTGAATTTATATTGTTCAAGATTGAATAGCTGATCATTAGCCCATACTCTACTAATTTCAGCAATTTCACCTTCACATATGCCAACTGCAAAGGATAAATAATATTCGCATTCTGTTAAATTATGTATGGCGGCAGTTCCTTGAGTATCTGATACGCCTCGCTGTGCAACGCTGGTAATTTGTACTTCCTTAATTTGGTTTGCCCAAATTATTTTACCATTGATCCTTGCCGTACCAAAAACTAACGCTATTGGATGTCCATAAACAGCTTTTGATAGAACAAAACTTTCCCTAATATTTTTAAAATGATAATATTCCTCAGGTTCATGATTTAAATATTCTAAATAATCACCTAATGCCTTACCTGCAAATCGCCCAATAGTCGATAATATCCCACCACCAAAAACACACCTATGCTACTTCCTATGTTACCTAGAATCTGACCAAACATATTAATATCTTATATTTTTTAGTTAATATAAGATACTATATCACATAATATCTCTGCACTAAGTGTATCGACTCATTTAATTTGCAAAATAAATAAAAATCTGAATTGCCAAGTATCATTGCGAGACCATGTAATGGTCAAAGCAATCCACTTCTAATAACTTTCCTGGATTGCTTCGTCGACCTATGGTCTTCCTCGCTAATAGACGTTGACCACATATGACTTTTAAACTCCTCAGTCTCTCCTGTTTATTTTTGTATAACAGCTGCCACTTCGTCTGCAAAATTTTTATCTTCTTGTTTTATACCTTCACCTAGTTCATATCTTATAAACTGAGTAATTTTAATCGAAGCTCCTAATTCTTTTGCCGCATTATCAATAACTTGAGAAATTGTTAATTTATCATCAAATAAAAAGTTTTGTTCAAGCAAAACAACTTCTGCTAGAAACTTACGTATTCTACCTTCAACCATTTTTTCAATGATATTGTCAGGCTTACCAGAAGCTTTTGATTGTTCAAAGAATATATCTTTTTCACGTTCAACTAAAGTCTGATCCAAACTTGATACATCTAGACTATAAGGATTATTTGCTGCTATATGGGTGGCGATTTTTTGCCCTAATTCTAGAAGTTTAGCTTTTTCTTTGCTAGTTGACTGTAAACCAACAAGGACAGAAATCTTACCTAGCCCCTCAACCACAGTGTTATGTACATAAGATGCCACCACACCTTCTGAGACCTGTAAGGCATCCACGCGACGTAGATTTAAATTTTCACCAATTGTAGCAATATTGTCTAATATTTCTTCATCAACTGATCTGCCTGTTGATGTTTTTGCTAATTTTAGTGACTGTAAATTTAGTGCTTGTAAATTACTTTGCTGCAAAGCTAATGTTGCAATATTTTTAACCAATTGCTGAAATTTATCATTTCTTGCCACAAAATCTGTTTCTGAATTTACTTCTATAATAACTCCAACATTATCTTTAATGTGTATGGCTGTTAGCCCTTCAGCAGCAACTCTATCTGATTTTTTTGCGGCAGCTGATAATCCTTTTTTTCTTAACCAATCAATAGCTGTTTCAAAGTCTCCTTTTGTTTCAAGCAAAGCCTTCTTGCAGTCCATCATTCCTGCACCAGTTCTCTCTCTTAATTGTTTTACAAGTCCAGCATTTATCATATTATTCTCCTTATTAAGGTTATAAGTTGTTTTAATTGGATTTGGGAAAGCGATGGCATACATCCCTGACTTAAGCAGGGCAGTTAAAAATCGCAGAAAAACAGTCTAAAAACCCAAAATGTCTATTAGCAAGGACGAGCATAGGTCAACTAAGCAATCCACTTCTGGTCACTTTTATGGATTGCTTTGTCGACTTACGCCTCCTCACAATGACACTAGCCGTTTTTCCTATGATTTTTAAACAGACATGACATCTTTCCACCCCGTAAGTACTCTTGTTGGTTTGGAGTATACATATCTAGTTATTTTGTTGTTGTAACCACTTCTGTAATTTTCAAAGCTGTGTCAAACTCTGATTTTGCTGCCTCTTGATTATTTAACTCAGAAGTTTTAGAGAATTTCTTGGTTGGTTTTAACTTAGTAATAGCTTTGACATTGGTATTTTTTTCTTCATGAGTAGCTATGCTTCCTAAATCAACACCAGATGCAGCTAAAGCTTCTTCTATACCAGCCAGTACAGCATCGGCAAACAAGCTACAATAAAGTCTAATAGATCTGATTGCGTCATCATTACCAGGGATAGGGTGATCTATATTGTCTGGATTAGAGTTAGTATCAACAATAGCAATTATTGGAATGCCCAACTTTACTGCTTCTTGAATTGCCAAATGTTCTTTATTAGTATCAATTACCACCAGCAAGTTTGGTTTTGTTCCAATATGTCTAATACCACCTAAGGATTTAAGTAATTTATCCTTTTTACGGGTCATTTCCAATATTTCTTTTTTGGTATAAACGGAATATTCTTCTTCGTTTTCTAGAATTTTCTCAAGATTATCCAGCGTTTTTATTGAAGCAGAAATTGTTCCCCAGTTAGTTAACATACCTCCAAGCCATCTATGGTTAACGTAATATTGCCCACATTTCTCTGTATATTCAGCTATTATATCACTAGCTTGGATTTTAGTACTGACAAATAATATTTTACCATTTTTCTTAACAGTTTCATATATTACATTGAGAGCCATTTGCATTAGGGCAGCAGTTTGTTGTAAGTCAATTACATGAATATCATCCCTGATGCCATAAATGTAAGGTGCCATTTTGGGATTCCAACGTGAGGTTTTATGACCAAAATGCACTCCGGCATCAAGTAATTCTCTGACATTAACAGCTTTTAGTTTAGACATTATTTAATCTCCTTGAAATGTTAGTTATGTACCTCTACCTAATTAGTAACAGGTACTCCTCCGCAAGAGTTGATACCAAAAAAACTGGACTAACAATTAGGCTCTTACGTGTGAATTTTGCTTATTATATTTTAAGCAAAGTTAATTATATATTTAATCAATATATTTGCAAGGAATATAGTTCTTTATCAGCAATTATACTGCTGTTTGATGACTTAAGTATCTTGATAAACATCCTTTCGATGTTTAATAGCAACAATAATAACTGTTTTTATTTCTGACTCAATATCTATATACGACACGATAATCACTCACTCTAAGGCTTCTAGCACTCAACAATAGATTTGGAATGTGTTTTTGTATAACTTCTTTTAGATAACATATTTGGTATTTTATTTCCATGCGTCATCATGATCGTAGGTTTTAACCCCGTCTCTATCAATCTTCTCAGCTACTTTACATAAATAAAATTCTTCACGCATTTCTAGTGCTTCAAGGGCTAGTTCTTGCACTAAACTTGCTACAGACTTGTGTTCTTGATGAGCTAAATAGGAAAGCAAACCTGAGGTTTTTTCTTCAAAAGTGACATTAATTTTTGGGTTTTTAGTTGCCATTATACGTACCTCTATTGAAATTCAACATAAATATAATGTAATACTTTTACATCACTTATGTCAAAGCAACAATTATAAATTCAAAAGACTCATTAATCAACCTTTTCGCCAATTAGTTAATCCATCTGGCTTATCTTCTAGAATAATGCCGTCTTGCAATAAATCTTGGCGAATTTGATCAGCTAATAGCCAATTCTTTTGTAATTTTGCTTGTTGTCGTTTGGCAATCATCTGGAGAATTAGTTCATCATTCATTTCACAGTGGAACCACCTACTCGCTGACTTGGTCATTAGACCGATAAAATTGCTGCAAGAAAGCAAGTAGGATGCATAGGTGTATTTATCTTCTTCTTTGGTACTGGCAAAAACCAATTTGGCATAATCGTTGATTATTTTAATGGCAAGAGGGGTGTTCAGATCATCAAATAAGCTTGACCAAAATTCTTCTGGGACATTCTGAACATCAAGCTTGTTAATATCTAAATTTTCTATCGCTCTATACCAATAATTTATTGTTTTTTTAGCATCTTCTAAAGCCTTATCGTTGTAATCTAATGGTTTGCGGTAATGGCTGCTCATTAGCAATAATCTAATCACGTCACCTGGGATTTTCTTATCTATCAAATCTTTTACCGTAATAAAATTATTGAGCGACTTACTCATTTTTTCACCATTACAGGTTAGAAACCCATTATGCACCCAATATTTAGCAAAGTAAGAGTTCGGGAAAGCACAGGTACTTTGTGCTATTTCATTAGTATGATGAGGAAAAATTAAATCTGCTCCACCACCGTGAATATCAAAATTTTCTCCTAGATATTTATAGCTCATCGCTGAGCATTCTATATGCCATCCTGGTCTCCCTCTTCCCCAAGGACTATCAAAATTTGCTAATATTTCTTCATCTTTATTGGCTGGTTTCCATAAGACGAAATCATGGGGGTGCTTTTTTGATGGATTATTTTCAATACGTACTCCTTCTAGCATCTCTTCAAGATTACGATTTGATAAATTGGTATAATCTGGAGCCGTAGAAATATCAAAATAAACATGGTTATCTGCAATATAAGCATGGTTTAGGTCAAGTAATTTTTGAATAATCATAATCATATCATCAAGATGCGTGGTAGCTTTTGGCTCGATATTAGGAGACTGGCAACCTAGATATTGCATATTACAATGAAATTCTTCTGTAATTTTAGCTGTTAAGTCAGCAATAGTTATTTTGAGCTCTCTGGCTCTATTTATTATTTTGTCATCAATGTCGGTAATATTACGAACATATTTTATATGATTTTTACCAAATATTTTACTTAGTGAGCGATATAAAATATCGTATACTACTACGGACCTAGCGTTACCAATATGGGGGTGATCATAGACAGTTGGACCGCAAACATACATTTTCACTAGATTATTATCTAGCGGTACAAAAACCTCTTTATTGCGAGTTAGTGTATTATGTAATAATAATTTCATGTTCTTTATCGTTGTATCGGGTTAACTCTAAGGAGCATAATTATATAATATTTATTATTGTTTTATAGTTAATTTTTATGGATATCTACCTAAAATGTCAATTCAAAGAAATTATTTTGAAAAACTGAAAAAACTACCGATTACTTTAATTATTCTTATTAGCATAATTTGTAGTATTGGTTTTGTTGTACTATATTCCGCTTCGGATAGTAATATTCAACCTTGGGCATATAAGCAGATGATGATTTTTTTCCTGTTTATACCAATTGTGATAATTATTATGATTATTGACATAAAATATATATTTAAGTTTTCATATATATTTTATATTGCAGTTATTATCTTATTAGTTAGTGTTGAGCTTTTTGGCTCTATTGCTATGGGAGCAAAACGTTGGATAGATTTAGGAATTATCCGCTTGCAGCCTTCTGAACCGACAAAACTAGCCATAGTGTTAATGTTAGCTAGGTATTTTCATCAATTAAAAACTGATGATTTTACCAGATTTCATAAGATTTTATTGCCTATAATAGCTGTGATAGTACCAGTTTTACTGATAATAAAAGAGCCGGATTTAGGTACTGGAGTGATTACTATCATTATTGCTAGTGTTATTTTCTTTGCTGTTGGTTTTAGAGTAAGAAATTTTATGATAATTGGTATCATCGTTGTTACTTGCGTACCGATTATTTGGCAAGTGATGCATGATTATCAAAGAAAAAGAGTCATGGTTTTTTTGGATCCTGAGAAAGACCCGCTTGGAGCTGGCTATAATATTATCCAATCAAAAATCGCTATTGGCTCTGGTGGATTATGGGGTAAAGGGTTTACCAAAGGTAGTCAAAGCCATCTAAATTTTTTACCAGAGCATCAGACCGATTTTATCTTTGCTACTTTTGCTGAAGAATTTGGTTTTGTTGGTAGTTTGTTTCTATTAATTCTTTATTCGGCAATTATAGTAATTTCATTGATGATTGCTACTAATTGTCGAACAACATTTAGTAAATTGATGGTAATAGGCATAACATCGATCCTATTCAGTCATGTATTTATAAATATAGCTATGGTGATGGGATTATTACCAGTAGTGGGCGTACCTTTACCATTTATATCTTATGGTGGTACAATGATGGTATCAATGCTTATTGGCTTTGGATTAGTAATGAATGCTCAAATACACCAGCATAGTAGTAATTTTTAATTTATTTTTTAGAGGAAAAACAAGAAAACACTAGACCCTAGACAAAAGATTTGTTATAAGGGTAAGGTAAATGTTCCTCGGTAGCTCAGTGGTAGAGCAAACGGCTGTTAACCGTTCGGTCGCTGGTTCGAGTCCGGCCCGGGGAGCCATTCAAGACGAGTAGTAGTTTTTTCGAATATATCAAACGGGAAACGCGGCTTTGTTGCATGAATCGGAATTTGGAGTAAATCGAGTTTTTGAATAAATAAAAAAAGCAGTGGAAATAGTAAAGTTAAGGAGTTAAGATACCCTCTTTTTTTAAGGTAAATATGCCGAACAAACACCAAGATCCTTATCGTCATAAATTTGCCCGAGCTAAATACAAAATCAGTAATTCACGTGAGTACGATCAATCATTAAAAAATCGTGGTAGTCTAATAATTTGGTTTTCAGAGGAAGCGGTAGCAAAATGGAATAATCCCGTATCCGTACATAAGAAGCGCGGCGGTCAAGCGATCTATTCCGATCTTGCTATTGAGACATGCGTGATGCTTGGATTAGTATACAAACAGCATTTACGGCAAACCGAATGTTTTGTAGAATCGATTATAAAACTGCTGCATCTCGAGCTCAAAACGCCTGATTATACTACTATTTCAAGAAGAACAAAAAAACTTAAAGTGTCACGGCGCCGTAGGCCAAATCGTGATCCCGTAACGCTTTGCGTCGATAGTACCGGTATAAAGATTTACGGCGAGCAGGAGTGGCAGGAAGAAAAATACGCGCTGAAAGCAAGGAAATCGTGGAGAAAGCTTCATATCGCCTTTGATGAAAACGGATATATTGCAAGCTCTGAATTAACGACTCACAATATTAGTGATTATGCTACGATAGGCGCATTACTTGAGGAAATTGATAGTCCAATAGATACCGTACTAGCTGACGGAGCATATGACCAACCCTCTACATACAAAGCATTAATCGCCCATCAGAATCAACATGGTAATGAAATTCCTATAAAAGCAGTAGTACCGCCAAACTTAGGGTTCAGAGCAGAAATGCCCGATGACTCTAAATTAAGATTAGACAATATTCGTCTTATGGAACAAGGACGAAAGCGATGGCAAAAACATACCAACTACGGCAGGCGAGCCAAAGCAGAAAACGCTATCTACCGTTACAAATCAATTATAGGAAACAAATTAAAATCTAGAACTTTTTTAAACCAAAAAACCGAAAGTAAAGTAGCTGCTAATATTCTTAATATCATGACAAAACTTGGCATGCCAGATACCAAAAAATTTGCCTGATTTTTGACAAAAATTAAACAACACGTTCAAAATCTGATTCATGCAACAAAGCCTATATTGTATGTATAGGTCGTTGAGATATTGTTGTGATTCAGTGTAATGCATAGATTCTAGGTATTTATTTACAAGTAATTATACTGCATACTAATAATTGTAGCATAACTTACCCTTCAATTCTAACGTACCATCTCATGTTTACGATAAATTAATACCAAGTCAGGCTTAATGTGACAATCTCGACAATTTCTTAATTTTCAACAGGCAAATATTCCATGGTTAAGTTAATCCTTAATCAGCTCAAGATTATATTTTGTGTTGCCAAGAGCAGTTTTAGATTATATCAATACCTGGGAGCTCCTCGCAACGACGTGTCGAGTGGTAAGCGCTGAAAGCTTCTTTCCATCATATTTGCCATAATGTATGCTATTATGGCATTCCTGACAAACAACCAAAGTTTTACGATTTCTAGCTATCATCCGCTTTTGCCACTCAGTTTTAATTCTTCTTTTTCGCTCAATATCTGTGAGTTTCCTTATGTTGATGTACTTCTATTTTTTTGCGAACCGCATAGCTCGCATTCTTGTGCTTTAGTACTTGATGAAGCTGTTAAAACTGAAAAATAGTATAAAAATATATTTTGAAAGTAAATACTATAAGTGTAAAATAAAACGGTAGATATATAAAAATAGTATTTAAATGAACCTTATTACATTCAGCAAAGCCCTACCGGAACATAAAGAGATGATTTTCTCATGGCTTGATGAGCCACATATTCAAGAATTTTGGGACAATAGCCAAGAACATCGTGAGGATATTATTACCTTTGTAGATGGGCGAAGAAGGTCTTCGAGTTATTTTGATGGTGTCTTTACGTATTGGATCGGGTACTATGACAATACGCCTTTTTGCTTAATTATGACAGCAGAAGAGTGCATTGATCAAGAAAATTCTGAGCTTAAGAATGCTAATATCTCCAAAACTGGTAAAACTTTCAGTATCGATTTTGGTATAGGTAATAAAGATTTGCTTGGTAAAGGTCTTGCAAGTGATGCACTTACTGCATTTTGTGAATTCTTTAAGTCTGCAGTTGAACCATTGGTAGATAAATTTTTAATTGACCCCGACGAAAACAATCCGCATGCAAAGCATGTTTATAAGAAGGCTGGTTTTAAGGAAGTAGGGAGCTTTGAAATGCAAGGGGGCTTCTTTGACGGGCATAAATCCTACCTCATGATAAGAGCCTCGTGACGCATCAATCTTTTTCATTATTTTTCTACCTGGAGTTATTTTAGTCTTTTCATGAAGCTAAGAAACGCTGAAGTCAGCTTATGAGAAGTGTGTTGAGCTAATTTATCTAGCACTTGCTGCACTTAGGGTTTATGTTTAGAACATAATATATAAACTGTAATTATGGCTAGAAGCAAAAAGATGGTTTTCTTCGTATATCCTATATCTTATATAGGCTTTGTTGCATGAATCGGAATAGATCGCTTGACCGCCGCGCTTCTTATGTACGGATACGGGATTATTCCATTTTGCTACCGCTTCCTCTGAAAACCAAATTATTAGACTACCACGATTTTTTAATGATTGATCGTACTCACGTGAATTACTGATTTTGTATTTAGCTCGGGCAAATTTATGACGATAAGGATCTTGGTGTTTGTTCGGCATATTTACCTTAAAAAAAGAGGGTATCTTAACTCCTTAACTTTACTATTTCCACTGCTTTTTTTATTTATTCAAAAACTCGATTTACTCCAAATTCCGATTCATGCAACAAAGCCCTTTTTTTCATGAGCCGACCCTAATATTACTTGCAAATTTTTTATATTAATATAGAATCCCTTAATATTGATGTATAAGTGTTTGCATCACTAATAGTTTTATGTCAAGCGTGGTTCTGAAATTGTCCACTACGGCGAGCCATTTTAAATATAATTTAAATTAAGTTGTAATGACCAAAGAAGAGCTAATTAATTTTGAAGGGGTTGTCCTTGAGCTTTTACCTAACGCAACTTTTAGAGTGAAGCTAGAAAATGGTCATTTTATTATCGCCCATACTTCTGGTAGGATGCGTAAAAATCGCATTAGGATACTTGTTGGGGATAAGATAACAGTGGAAATGACTCCTTACGACTTAACAAAAGGTCGTGTTATCCATCGTCATTAAGATTTTTCATATTTATGTCAAATGTAGAAGGTACTTCTTTAAAACAGCATAATATAGATGTAATTCTAGCATCACAATCGCCGGCAAGGCTTGAATTGCTAAAAAGAATCAAAATATTTCCCACCCAAATTATTCCTGCTAATATCAATGAAACAGAATATTTACGAGAATTACCAAATCAATTAGCGACAAGATTGGCACAGGAAAAGGCAAAAGTTGTTGCCCAACAAATAACTGGTGAAGCTATAATTATAGCAGCTGATACTGTTGTAGCTCGCGGCAGAAAAATATTACCGAAAGCTTTAACAAGTGACGATGTTAGATATTGTCTTAACATTTTATCTGGAAGACGTCATAGGGTTTATACAGGTGTTTGTCTAATAAAAAAAACTTCCGAACAACTCCTAACACGACAAAAAATAGTGCAAACTATAGTCAAGTTTAAAAAACTGAGTCATCAAGAGATAGAATTTTACTGTAGCCTAGATGAAGGAATCAATAAAGCAGGTGGCTGCATGATTCACGGCTATGCTGAAGCTTTTATTCCTAGCATATACGGATCGTACTCCAATATTATGGGATTACCACTATTGGAGACCATGCATATGCTTACTTCTTTGGGTTTTAAAAATAGTTCTAAACCTCAATTGTGAACGTTCACGGAAAAAAGTTAAAGTAGAAAACGTCATTACGATAAGACGTAAGCCAAGAAGCAATCTAACCTCACAACCGTCTATTAGCGAGGAGCTACTTTAGTAGCATTGATGCAATCCATAAAAGTGATTAGAAATGGATTGCTTTATCGGCTTACGCCTCCTCGCAATGACGGTGGTATAACTAATCAAATTAGCTTATTAACCTAGCAGATCATTTAATACATTATCACTATTTTCACTCCAAGTAGCTAATATTCCTCGGGCATCCTTGTCACTAGAATTGTGCCATAATATATCCCACTGTTTTTTGAGAGTGCTATTATTTAAAATATCTCCTGTATAATGAATATTAAAAGTCAACATAGCTGATATAGTATCATCCTCTAATAAGCCTAGATTTGAGTTATCTGCTTTTATAATTGGATAACCAAATTTCTCAAGTAGTTTCTGTACTTCTTCAATCCTATTTTTATCCTGTTTTGTTTTATCATTATAAGATATTATAACTTTAGGATTTTCTTTTCTTGAGATAAAAGAATAAAAACCAAGAGATGCTTTAGCAAACCTCTCCCAAGGGAAATATATACCAGTATCTATTTTTCTACCTGGTGCCCAATCACTGTGACCTATTATTAATTTGGGGTTTATTCCATATTTAGATACTAATGTTTTAACTAGTCCAATACTGGCATCTATTTGCTGATTAGTAAAAGGCTCTGTGCCAGAAGCAACGTGTTCAATACCAATGGACCAGCTATTCATGTCATTATCAAGTATTGAACTCACAATATGAGGATTAAGCATACTATTTTCTTTTAAATTATTGGCTTTATCGCCTGATCCATAGAATCCACAGAACCTTGAGTTTATAAGTCCTGGATCAAGGTCACTATCTGGTTCTAATTTCCTCTGCCAGCATGCCAAGCTCTATACTGATCTGGTACAAGTCGATAAATGGTACCATCAGTATTTATCACATAATGGGCTGAGACATTTGATGTATTCCTGGTAAATACATCGATAGTTTCAACAAAATTACACTCTGTATAATGCATCACTATCCATTTAGCAGCACCATTATTCTTTCTCAAGTTGTAATTATTACATTTTCCTGCTTCAGGTTTCGCTTGAGGATCAGGTGGGATATCATAATTTGTACGTAAATAAGTAGTGTTAATATTGTTATCGCTCATACTGATATTCCTCTTACTAAGTTAATTAGAACAGTGGATGCAAGATTTGTAGCATCTGTACACTTCTATAGTTTGGACTAAAAAAACTCAAAATTGTTGGCTTCAAGTTCTCCATATTAGTATACAATATTTTATGGCTTCACTAAGTGATCTAAAAAAATAATTATAGATTAAGCTGAAATAACAAATTTCTAGTTGCAACAATAGCACGGTCTCAATACAGCACGAAAGTTCTACACTAACTTGAAAAAACAAAAAATAGGGATGTAACTTAAATATAACAAAATAATTATTATTTCAACAAAAGAAAAAAGATGTCTTATTGATTAAATTATTTGACCGACTGCATAATATGCAAACTATTGGTACTAAATCGCCAGAGAAAATTCAAAAGATAAGAAAAGAAACTTTGCTATCTTTTTTTCCAAAACTTACGCTATGAGAAAAAAAATGGTAAATTATGTTGAGTATAATTTAGAAATGCCAAGAGGATAAAATTGCAAGCAATACCAGTTAATAGGACAGATTACTGTCAATTTCTAATAGTGAGTCAAAAGAATTATAGTTTGACCTACTATGCTGAACATGCCAAAAAATGTAGCCATGATGTTATTAATAGATTTTTAAAAAATGAAAAATATACACCTTCTTTGTTATGGGAACATATTAAGGATGATGTTATTTTATCGCCTAACGGATATACAATATTTGATGATACGGTGTTAAATAAAAGAAATACCAAGAAAATAGAAATTGCTAGATCACAGTACAGTGGGGCTACAGGTGGTATTACTACTGGTATAGGAGTAGTAAGTTTGGTATATTATAATCCGGATATTAATAAGTTTTGGGTAATAGATTACCGAATTTTTTCACCCGAACATGATGGAGCGACAAAAGTAGAACACCTATTAAATATGTTAAATAATGCTGTGTATAGCAAAAAGATTCCTTTTCAGACTGTGCTTTTTGACACATGGTATGCTACGCATAAAATTATGCAACATGTTGATTCCTTGGGTAAATATTATTATGCTCCTATTAAAGCAAATAGAAACGTTACTAAAACTTCCTCTTCTAAGCCTTATAAAGCTGTTAGCAAGTTAACGTTTTCAGATGAGGAAATTAAGAGCAGAGTGGAGATTCATATAAAGGGCTTTGCAAAAGATAAGCATGTTAATTTGTTTAAACTTACTGTTTCTACCAACAGAGTTGATTATATTGTTACCAATAACAAAACTCAAAAATCTTCTAAAGCCGTACAAGATGAGTGTGGCTTTCGTTGGGTAATTGAGAGCATGCATAGAGAAATCAAGCAACTTACCGGTATAGAACGATGCCAATGCAGAAAACAACGCATCCAGCGTAATCACATTAGTTGTGCATTTTTAGTGTGGGCTTTTCTAAAAAGAACTGCACACAAAATAGGTAAGACGGTTTATCAAATAAAGTTAGGGCTTTTAGATCATTATATGCAACAGCAGTTACGTTCACCCTCTTTACGCTATTTAGAACCTTACATAGAGTAAGTTTTGCTACAAAACTTACTCTATATTTTATGACAAGTAGTTTAATGCTGGGATATTATCAAAATTCTTTACTGTGATAGTATGGTTTCGGGTCAAGATTTTTAATATTTGAGATAACATAGCGTAAGTTTTGTTTCTTTTCTCACAGTATTTGGAAGCACTTGTACTACCGCCATATAGTCCGCAGTTGACCCCTCAAGAGAATATATGTAGTCAGTAAAGAAAATTTAATTTTTAGACATTGTGCCGCATACTAATCCCGTCTCGTAGCATAATTTTTGCTCCTCTCCATCTGGAAGATAAGTCACGTACTCACGTACTAGTTGTACGCTCCGCTCACTCACCCCTTATTTTACGTTCCAATTCTCCAAATGAGTATACTTCTGAAGTCTCCCCGTCAAAAAACTGCTATGAAGAGCTATATCTTCTTCAAAAAGAATAAACTTTTTATCAAGCAAATTAAGTTGTTTTTTCTTTTCCTCTTCAGTTAAGAAAGAATATTTAATACTATTATAGACGACTTGTTTTAATTGATCATAAGATGGCTTATAACGACTAATAAATAATAAATATTCTTGAGTTAAATTATTGCGTAATACTCCTGCATCATCAGTGCAGATTGCGATTGGCACCCCATGACGCATATATAGCTTGATAGGATGATTATCACCTACGACTTCTAAAATAAATTCATTACTACTTAAATTAATTTCAACAGGTATATTCTTTTCCACTAATGTGCTTATTAGTTGGTAAGGATTAGATTCATGCATAATATCTACTCCGTGACCAATACGATTTGCCCCGGCTATAAATATGGCATCCCGAATATGATGACGTAGCCCTTCTGGAGGAACTAGCCCTAATGCTAATTCACCAGCATGCAAAGATAATTTAACATTAGGAAATTTTTGTTTAAGAAAATGAAACATTTTCATATGTAGTATATAATCTTTGATCGCAACAACTGAGTTTTCTGTACCGACTATATTCACCCCAACTATTTTAGGATTATTTTGTGCTAAAGAAAAGGCTGAATACAAACCAGAAAATACCATAGATGGCTTACTTTCACGGAATACATATGGTTGAAACTGCAGAGTAAAGTGATCATTGTCAATATCTTTCGAGGCATCTGTTACTATTGTTGAACAATGAGTAATAGCTTGGTTTATAACTTTATCCTGCTCTAATAATAACGTAGCTTTTGCTAAAACCTGATTAATAGCAAGATCATCTGTATTACTGGTTAACTTATTAATCTCATCTAAAGCAACGTTTGTACTAATAGGGGCAAAAGGAAATATAGTTTCTACATATTGTACATTTTCTGCTTCTGCCCTATTCTTCAAATCTATCAAACCATCTTTAATAATATAGTTTTCTAACCAAGCAAAATAGTTAAAACAATCAAAAAATCTGGCATCTGGTGATAATTGTTTGTGATAATGATTGTTAAAATTTTCTATTGACCAAAGTGACACGAGCTGATTATATTTGTGTACATCAGCACGTATCTCATCTACAGTCATACATTTTTTCGTAGGTTTTTTAAGAATTTCATAACTGTTAGGATCAATATAAAAGCCTTCCTTCTTAACATAATCTAATAAAGTTTCGGCATAAATAGCACCGATAAAATGATGATGAATATCACCACCCTTGGGCAATATATTTACCAACATACCAAGCTCTGCTATAGGGAGAGAATTAGAGGTGATTAAACTATTGTAATAATCACGTGTAATGAGATAATGATTATTTTCATTTGTTTTTACAGTGTCTGCGTGAGCTTGCATATTAAATATATAGTTAATTCAGGAGAATTTGGTGCTAGGAACGATGGAGCGATGCCTATAAGTAATAGGCGAGCGACGAGTGACGACGTCACCAACTTCTCATCAATTGACTATACTAGTAATTAATAATAGTAGAGTAATGAGTCTTAGTGAATTTATGGATTTTATGAAATTTAACATTATTTTCATATGATTGTTCCGTAGTAAAGTGGCGTCTATTAGCGAGGCAGCACATAGGCGTCAGTTTAAGAGAACAATAATTTTCTTAAACTAACGCCTATGCAAGGCAAATGAACCAACAAAGCAATCCATTTCTAATCACTTTCTTGGATTGCATCAATGATACTAAAATACTTCCTCGCAATAACGTTTTGGGATTTATAACAATACTATTAATTTTAATAATATATATTGTAGCATAATTACTATTCAACACGAACTATATTTTAATGAATTTGCTGTAAAACTATAAAAAAAGTAATATAGACAACTACAAATAAAACTATATATAGAGTGTAATTAAATATGTAGCCTGTTTGCGATCTACTTACCAAAATCCCAAAGTAATTTACTGTTTTGGCAAAACTACTTGGACCAAATCTATCAATGACTCTTTGGTCGATCAAATTCAATAGCTTACTTAAGTTGGCAACTAATCTTACTATCAGCAAGTCATACACTTCATCAAAATAATATTTATGTATCAACAATTTCCTCATAAATGTTATTTTCGCTTTATCAATAATATTCTTATAAAAATAAATACCCAAAACAATACCCATTAATCCCAAAACCATTGGCAATAATTTTATATAAATAGGTGGATGATTTGCTAATTTTTGATAAATATGAATATTGAATATACTATCAAGGAAACAACCATTTGGTTTGTCAAGAGCAAAAATATAATGACCTATCATCCCAGAAACAAGACTACCTACCACTAAAAGATTAAGTGGCAGATTCATGATATTAGGTGATTCATGAACGTGATTAAATTGCTCTATAGTTAATCTAGTTTTTCCATGAAATACTAATAAGATAATTTTCATAGAATAAATAGCAGTCAGAATTGCCGCCACAATTCCAAGAATAAACACTGTAGTACCTATGACCCCACCGCTACTATATGCTAGCTCTAAAATAGCATCTTTTGAATAAAATCCAGCTAAAGGATAAATACCGATCAGTGCCAGTGAGCCGATTAAGAAATTACAGTAAGTAACCGGCATTTTATCTTTCAAACCACCCATCTTAAAAATATCTTGCTGATGACAAGCGTGAATAACACTACCAGCTGATAAAAATAATAAAGCTTTAAAAAATGCATGAGTAACTAAATGAAAAATACCAGCATTATAAGCTGATACACCGCAAGCAAGAAACATATAGCCAAGCTGGCTACAAGTGGAATAGGCAATAATTTTTTTTATATCATTCTGAACTATGGCAATAGTTGCCGCAAATATACAGGTAATACCGCCAATAATAGCAATAAAGCTCAATACCCCTACACTATATTCAAATAAATAAGAACACCTAGCTACTAAAAATACTCCAGCTGTTACCATAGTTGCAGCATGAATAAGTGCTGAGACTGGTGTTGGACCTTCCATGGCATCTGGTAGCCATATATGCAAGCCAATTTGAGCCGACTTGCCCATACATCCAAGGAATAATAGCAAACAGACTATGTCAATTATCGATACTGTAAAACCCCATATACTCAATTGTATATTAGACAATAATTGGGCTTTATCAAATACACTAGCAAAATCAACTACCCCAAAATAAACAATAATGGTAATAATCCCCACTATAAAGGAAAAATCCCCTATCCTATTGACGATAAAGGCTTTAATTGCTGCTTTATTTGCCGTTTCTTTTTGATACCAAAAACCAATTAATAAGTACGAACATAAACCAACACCTTCCCAACCAAAAAATAATTGAACAAAATTATCGGCTGACACCAAAGCTAGCATAAAGAAGGTAAATAATGATAAAAATGATAGAAATTTAGGTAACCCCTCATCATCTGCCATATAGCCAAGAGAATAAATATGTACCACCGCTGAAATCCAAGTAACCACTATAAACATAATAGCGGTCAGCTGATCGACATAAATTGCCCAATCGATCTTCATCTCACCAATTACTAGCCATTTTGCTAAAATTAGATGAATAATGGCTTTGTTTATTGCCACATTATAAAATATAAAGCTAGCGAATATTGCCGCTAAACTTATTGCAATAGTGGCAATGCAAGCTGCTTGCTTCTTGCTAAAACACTGACAAAACAAACCATTAATCATACCAGATATTAATGGTAACATTACCGTGAATATTGCTAATGCATTTACCATACCAATTCCTAAAATTACCCTTTCATCTGATTCATATCACTTAGTTCTATCGAACCTTTATTTCTAAAATAAACTAATAATATTGCAAGACCTATAGAGGTTTCGGCAGCTGCTATTGTTAAGATTATTATACTAAAAATTTGACCCGATATCTCATGGGCATAAGCAGAAAATGCGACAAAATTGATGTTGACAGCTAGCAGCATCAATTCAATCGACATCAGAATTGTTATGACATTCTTACGATGCATAAACAAACCGACCATTCCTATACTGAAAATCAGTGCCGACAAAATTAAATAATGTTCCAAAGTAATAGTACTAATCATATTGAATTTCTTCCACTCCTTCACTTAAACGCGGTTTAACCATTAATATACAATTATCCTTGTTTTTAGCATGTTGCTTGGCAATATCCTGCCTCTTAACTCCACTACGATGCCTAATAGTTAGAGTAATACAAGATATCATTGCCATAAATAGAATAATACCTGAAATTTGGAAAGGTAAAATATATTCAGTATATAGTACCTGCCCAATAGCATGAGTATTAGAGTCAATTGATGAGAAGTTGGGGACGTTGTCGCTCATCACTCGCCTATTACTTATAGGCGTCACTCCATCGCTCCTAGCCCCAAATTCTCCTGAATTGACTCTAGTATGGTTAGCTATCTCTGAAGAGCCCATATTATCTAAAACTATACCTTGTACACCTAAGCAAATTATCAAAACAAGATCAGCAAACATAATGAGTGCTACAGCCATACTGATCAATAAGTTTTTTTTGAATTGTACAATAATATCCATAAAACGAATATTCAACATCATTATAACAAACAAAAACAATACTGCTACTGCTCCAACATATATTACAACCAACATCATTGCTAAAAATTCTGCTCCTAATAGAATCATTAGCCCTGAACCGTTACAGAAAGTAAAGATCAGCCATAACACAGAATAAACAGGATTTTTACTCATGACCACCAAAACACTACTTATAACCATTAGCCCGGCAAATAAATAAAAAAACATTTCCATAATTATCTACCAGTAATTATTTATATTTATAATCATTATGTAGCTTAATTGCTAATTCTTGCTCCCACATATCACCATTCTTCAATAATTTTTCTTTATCATAAAGCAATTCTTGATGACTAATAGTAGCAAATTCAAAATTAGGACCTTCCACTATCGCATCAACTGGGCATGCTTCTTGGCATAGACCACAATAAATGCACTTAGTCATATCAATATCATATCTAGTAGTACGCCTACTACCATCTGCTCTTTCTTTTGCCTCAATAATAATAGCCTGAGCTGGGCAAATTGCTTCGCAAAGCTTACAGGCAATACAACGCTCTTCACCATTAGCGTAACGCCTTAATGCATGTTCACCCTTAAATCTTGGGCTTATCCGCCCCTTCTCATAGGGATAATTTATCGTTACTTTAGGTTTAAAGAAATACCTCAAAGTTAGACTAAGCCCTGATAGTATTTCAAATAACAAAAAAGACTTCAGGTAATTAATTATTTTCATTTCATTATACACCAAAAATTTGTAGCACTAAGTATGTTTTACAATTTATTTTCTTGTTAGTTTGTTAATTTAACTACGAAAGATATCCAGGGTCATTTTAAATTTTCAATAATTCATTAATTTTAGCTATAGATAGTTTAGTCATTCTCGCTATTTCTTCAATAGAGCTACCATTTTCTATCATCATTTTTATTAATTTAGCTTCTCCCCTAGCTTTGCCAATTCGGATACCTTCTTCTCTACCTTCTTCTCTACCTTCTTCTTTGCCTTCCCTCCGTGCTTTCTTGAGAGTGTTAGCTTCAATACGTAGCCATTTCAGGTGTTCTTCATATGAATCACGTTCTTCTTCAGTGAAATTCATCACATCCAGAACTGTCAGGGCTTTTCTTAGGCTAGCATCATTTAACTCTTTAGGTAAATTATCTTTGTTTAACAAATCATGTCTCGTTAAAAAAGTACTCCATCTATCAAGAGAGGTTTTTACCTTTTTTACTATGTCCGTCAGCTGTTCCTTCGGATTATTAGTAAACTTATTTAGCTCAATAGTATGCAATTCTAAATCTTTGAAATATAACAAACCACTATCTTTTTCTACTATATGAAACACATTATGATATTTATTTTCATGTAAAATAGAGGTAAAGTTTAATATATGAATACCAATGGCTTTCGATAAAGTAGCATAATCCTCTGCATTCTTTAATTGCTCAGTATATAACTTTGCCCAATAATACAGAGCTCTTTTGTCATAATCATCCGCGTCAGTAATTTGCATTTCGATATTAAATCTTTTGCCGTCTTTTCCTTGGGCTTTAATATCTAAAATTGACAATTTATCGCTCTTGAAATTTTTTGGATTATATGGATTAAGAAGCTGCACTTCTGCCACTTGGTCTTCTCTAGATACAATCGAATTGATCAGTGAAATAAGCAAATCCTTATTCTCTTCAACACCAAAGATTTTTTTGAAGGCTATATCAACTCTAGGACTGATATTTGACATAAATCTAACTCTATATTTATTTTAATTATTAATCATAACTTATCTGATAATCAGTCATTTAGGGCTTTCAGTAGTTCAGTGATCTTAGCAACAGATAGTTTGGTTATTTTCGCTACTTCCTCAATAGAACTACCATTTTCTATCATCATTTTTATTAATTTAGCTTCTCCCCTAGCTTCGCCAATTCGGATACCTTCTTCTCTACCTTCTTCTCTACCTTCCCTCCGTGCTTTCTTGAGAGTGTTAGCTTCAATACGTAGCCATTTCAGGTGTTCTTCATATGAATCACGTTCTTCTTCAGTGAAATTCATCACATCCAGAACTGTCAGGGCTTTTCTTAGGCTAGCATCATTTAACTCTTTAGGTAAATTATCTTTGTTCAGCAAATCATGTCTCGTTAAAAAAGTACTCCATCTATCAAGAGAGGTTTTTACCTTTTTTACTATGTCCGTCAGCTGTTCCTTCGGATTATTAGTAAACTTATTTAGCTCAATAGTATGCAATTCTAAATCTTTAAAATATAACAAACCACTATCTTTTTCTACTATATGAAACACATTATGATATTTATTTTCATGTAAAATAGAGGTAAAGTTTAATATATGAATACCAATGGCTTTCGATAAAGTAGCATAATCCTCTGCATTCTTTAATTGCTCAGTATATAACTTTGCCCAATAATATAGAGCTCTTTTGTCATAATCATCCGCGTCAGTAATTTGCATTTCAATATTAAATCTTTTGCCATCTTTTCCTTGGGCTTTAATATCTAAAATTGACAATTTATCGCTCTTGAAATTTTTTGGATTATATGGATTAAGAAGCTGCACTTCTGCCACTTGATCTTCTCTAGATACAATAGAATTGATCAGCGAAATAAGCAAATCCTTATTCTCTTCAACTCCGAAGATTTTTTTAAAGGCAATATCAACCCTAGGACTAATATTTGACATAAATCTAACTCTATATTTATTTTAATTAGTAATCAGTTTGGTAAATTACCAGTAAACATTAAAACACTTGATACTAACACCACCCAAAATAAAGTAAAAGGTAAAAATACTTTCCAACCTAAACGCATTAACTGGTCGTAACGATATCTAGGTAATGTCGCTCTTATCCATAAGAAACAAAATAATAACAACCCAACTTTTACTATAAACCAAATAAATCCTGGTATAAAATTCAAGAATTTAATGCCAAAAGGCGGAAAATAACCACCTAAGAAAAATGTTGTGGTCATACCGCTAGCTAAAATCATATTAGCATATTCACCAAGAAAAAATAAGGCAAAACCCATCGAAGAATATTCAACATTATAACCAGCAACCAGCTCAGATTCAGCTTCTGATAAATCAAAAGGCAATCTATTAGTTTCTACAAGTACTGATATGAAGAATATTACTGCCATAGGTAACAACATCAAATCAACCCACCAAGGCAATAATTGTTGCCTTTCTATGATTTCTGAAAGATTAAGAGTTCCAGTTGTTAAAAGTACAGTAACAATCACCAACCCTATAGATACTTCGTATGAAATCATCTGAGCCGACGAACGAATAGCCCCAAGGAAAGCATATTTCGAATTACTTGCCCAACCAGCTATGATTATACCATAAACCCCCAACGATGAGATTGCCATAATATATAAAACACCAACATTAATGTCAGCTAACACTAACTTTTTATCAAAAGGTATCACTGCCCAACCAATTAAACTAAGCACAAAGGTAACCATAGGAGCCAAGGTGAATAATATTTTATCAGCTTGTCTTGGTATAATTGTTTCTTTAAATAATAGTTTAACTGCATCAGCAATTGGTTGCAACAACCCAAAATATCCAACGACATTTGGACCTTTTCTTAACTGCATTAAACCTATTACTCTTCGCTCAGCATAGGTAAGATATGCTACACACAGCAAAAGAGGAATAGTGATAGATAGGACTTTCAATGCCACAATAATTAACGGTAATAGATATTGTTGAAATAACGATATCATGCAACTTTTTCCCTTTCTTGTTTTGATTCCAAACACTTTGCCATAGTAATAGATACACTACTAATTGAATCTGTCATGTAATAATTTATCGGTTTAGTAACTATATCATAGTTAAGTAATTTATCTGTAGAGGTAAATTTTATAAAGTCACCACTCATTATTTCAGAAATATTGGCAAATACTGGAAACTCTGCTGCCAACTTATTTCTTATTTCAACTAAATTATTCATACCAAGATTTAACCCTAAACTACTGGCTAGGTTATTTATAATAAGCCAATCTTCTTTTGCTTGCCCTACTGGACTAGTTGCTGCCCTAGCATATTGTGGTCTTCCTTCAAAATTTAGGTAAATAGCATCTTTCTCTGTATAGCTACTAGCAGGAAAAATGACATTTGCTGCATTTGCTCCATTATCACCGTGATGCCCTTGATATACGACAAAAGATGATTTTATTTTACTCATATCAATCTCATCACTACCTAGTAAATAGACAAATTTGATATCACCTATTTCTGCCTTTTGTAAAATTTCATAAACCCCATTACCACCACCCTTAGCACTAGAATTTTTAGGGCTAAAACCTATATCTAAACTACCAACCATTGACGCATGATTATGCAATATATTAAAACCATTCCAATTCTCTCTAACTATCTTATATTTATCCACCATCTGATGAATGAGTGCCAAAATAGCATAACCATCCTCACGAGAATATACTCCATCACCAATGATTATTATTGGATTTTTTGCAGCTAACAACTCCTTAGAAAATTGATGTTCTCCTGATATTATTGCCTTAATTATTTCAGGGCTAGCCCCTAATTCATTGATAGAATAAGTTTGATCACTAATATTACCAATTCGAGCTATTTTTAACTTACCCTCTCTTTGTAATATACCAATACTAGCATTAAGGACTGGAGCTATTTGCCTAATATTTGCACCAATTAGCAAAGCAAGATCAGCTTTTTTAAGTCCAGAAATCGTTGTGTTAAATAGATAGTTTCCCCTACTAGATCGGTCTATTTTATAATTAAATTGATTACTATCAAAATTATTACATCCTAGCTTCTGTAACAATGTTTTTAATAAAAACATTGATTCGGTACAGGCGAGTGTTCCAGCGATTGCCGCCATTTGATCACCGGCAAGCGATTGTAATTTTTGTGCTACTAGAGCAATGGCATCACTCCAAGAGGCTTCAACTAATTTACCATTTTGTCTGATATACGGAGAATCTAACCTTTGATATTTCAAACCATCATAAGCAAATCGTGCTTTATCGGATATCCACTCATCATTAATGTCATCATTAACCCTAGGTAATATCCTCATTACTTCCTCCCCCCTACTATCGATCCTGATATTACAACCTTGGGCATCAAATACATCTATTGATTCAGTTTTCTTTAGTTCCCAACTACGGGCTTTAAAAGAATAAGGCTTTGAATTTAATGCTCCAACTGGACAAACATCGATAATATTGCCTGACAACTCTGAAGCAAGACTACGCTCAAGGTAAGAGGTAACTTCCATATGCTCTCCTCTATAAAGAGCTCCTATTTCCTCAATTCCAGCAATATCAGTGGCAAACCTTATACATCTTGTACATTGTATGCATCTAGTCATTTGGGTTTTAATCAAAGGTCCCATATATTTATCTTTGACTGTCCTTTTATTCTCCAAAAATCTAGAACGTGCTCCACCATATTTAAATGCTTGATCCTGTAGATCACACTCACCCCCTTGGTCACAAATAGGACAATCTAGAGGATGATTGATCAATAGAAACTCCATTACCCCTTCACGAGCCTTTTTAACGCCAATAGTATTAGTATGGATCACCATACCTGGGGCAACAGGCGTAGCACAAGAGGCGATAGGTTTGGGGGATTTTTCCATCTCTACCAAGCACATACGACAATTACCAGCAATTTTCAAACGTTCATGAAAGCAGAAATGGGGGATTTCTATACCAAGCTTGCTGCAGGCACGAAATACGGTTGTACCCTCTTCTACTTCAATTTCAATATCATCTATAGTAAGTTTTATCATTGATGTTCATATTATAGTTTTATATTACGTCGAAATTATATATTCTTCTATAGTCAATTGATAAGAAGTTGGTGACGTCGTCGATCCTAGCCCCAAATTTTCCTGAATTGACTACAAATTTGAAGAATTGGCTTCGCAAAACTTCGGGATATTCGTGTGTGAGACAAGGTTTATTCCGCTATGCGATCTCCCCTTGTTTATTACCCTTATAATTCAAACTATTTGAAGTATACCATATTATATACTAGTCACTAATCTAAATTTTTCAATTTTACAAAAATAACTTATAACTAAAAATATTTAGCAAATTTTCTACATTATCAGTATCAGCAAGTTTATTATTTTTATATTCTCGACATTTAAGACATTTATGGGTTAAGACCAAACCTTTTTTACCATCTATTTTATAAGAAATTGGTTGCATTAGCCCATTACATCCAGATGCCCTATCCCCAGGGTTAATATCTACATGCTTACTGTAGAAACATATTGAACAATGGTTAGTATAACCATTGCCTTGGATAAATTCACCACACATCTCGCAATTAAAATCTTCTTTATTTCTATAAAACTTTTTTGCTACCATTAACTTAACTTATTATTTGGATATATTTCTTTATCATCCTTTTTACTGAATAATCCAGCAGGAGTTCTTCATAATTAGAAGCAAAATCTAGCCATCTTAAATCATGTGATTCGGCATTTTTTACAAAGCAATCGTTGCAAACGGTTTTTAATAAAAATCTCACATCATAATGATAATGCTCCTGCTCCTTAGCATTACTAGGAATAAAATGAACATCTATATCGTAAATTTGTTTAGAAATTGGCTCAATATCTAAAATTCCAGATTCTTCTTGAGCCTCTTTAATTGCTACAGCTAAAAGATCATTATTACCATCACAATGCCCTCCTGGCTGCAACCATTTACCCAACTTACGATGATGCATCAATAAGAATTTTGTTTTATTAGAATTAAGAAAAAATCCTGAACTAGTAAAATGCCCTTCTTTTGTCTCTCTACTAAAAGGATTTTCACAATTATCTAAAAAGTCTAACATCCTTTGTTTATACTCATTTTCTTCTTGAAAATTGCTGACATAATTTTTTATATTCTCACGCAAGTTCATAATATTTCTTTCCGTCCAATCTCGGTCATTTCTACTACCAGCTGCTTTATTTTTCTTATTTCTGACTTATTTGCGATCAGTAAGGCATCTTTAGTATTAATAATTATTATATTATCCATTCCTATTACCGCAGTAAGCTTATTATTAGAGCTAATATATGAATTGGTGCTATCAATGTTGATCACATCACCTTCACAGTAATTATTGGTTATATCTTTCTCTTGCATTTGCCATAAAGAATGCCAATTACCAATATCATTCCAACTAAAATTGGCTTCTATCATAATCATTTGCCTAATATTTTCGATTATAGCATAGTCTAAAGAAATTGGTGTAATATGTAGATATGGTTCTAAAGCAAGAGTTATATTGTTATAATTTTTAGTTGCAAAATAATATGCTTTATATGCATGTTTAAATAGTTCCTTTTGCCATAATTTAGCCTGCTCTAAAATAAAATCTATATTAAAAATAAAAATTCCTGAATTCCAAAAATATTTGCTATTTTTATATTTGTCATTTTCTTCTAAATAATTTTGTGCCTGTTGAATAGTAGGTTTTTCTACAAATTGTTCAGTTTTATAAATTCTATCTGCTAATAACTTCTTTATCTTAATATAACCATATTCGCTATTTGCAAAACTAGGTCTAATGCCAATAGTACAAATACCAAATTTTTCCAAATAATTCAAAGATTTATTAATAGTATCTAAGTAGTTATTAACATTGTGTATATAATGGTCAGAAGGCAGTAATATAATCGTATCGCAGCCATTATTCTTTGCTTGAATAGCTGATATAATCGCACATGATGCTGTATTTTTAGCCACAGGTTCTATTATTAAATCTGCTTCTATATTTAGCTCTCTAAGTTGCTCCTGTGCTATTGCTTCATAATCCTTAGCAATTATTAAAGTTGGTTTACCTAAAGTTTTATTGGTAATCAAAGTTTTTTGGATTAAACTAAAATTATCAAATATTCTGATGAATTGTTTAGGTTGCATTTGTCTCGATAATGGTCATAATCTTGTTCCTAGACCACCAGCCATAATTACTGGTTTTATTTTCATTGCTATTAATTGTATTAATTTTCAACTAATTCAATTAATAGTATAAAATATATGACAAGTCTACTAAAAATAAATATAAGAAACCTGTATGCACAAAAAAATAAAAAAACTAATAAGTTTTTCTTTAAAGTAGTTGGGATAATTATAATTATCTATGGTTTATACCGAGGTTATGTAGAGTTTTATGATCACCAATGGAGGTATGTAACTCCTACCGACCAACAAGTACAGAAATATACAATTAGTGCAGATACAGCCTTAAACTTATATCAATTAATGAAAGATACCCATGAAATATTAACTAAGCATAACATAAATTATTGGATTGAGAGCGGTACGCTTCTTGGAGCAGTAAGACACCAAGGTATTATACCTTTTGATGATGACTTAGATATTGGCATAATGCATGCTGATGAAATCAGATTACAAGATATATTAACGGATTTCACAGAGTTAGGTTATAAAGTTCGCCATCAAAGTTTTTACACGATATGTTCTAAGGTTTGTATAGATATCTTTATCTTCCGGCAAAAAGATGACAAGTTTTTATATAGTAATTTTAGAACACTATATAGATTTCCCAATGATTTCTTTTATATAAATGAATTATTTCCACTAAAAAAATATCAATTTGGTGAGATTGAAGTTTATGGTCCTAATGAATCTAAAGGAAATTTAGATAGAGCTTATCCGGAATGGGATAAATATGCTGTAATTCAACAACCGCATAATTTTCATGTTACCCTTTCACCTATTGAACAAAAGACTAAATTTATTTTAACTCCGAAATTATTAGAACCAGCTAAACCAACTGGTCCTTTAGAAAATCGGGTAATTCCCAAACCATTAATTAAATAGTAAATTTTCAAATGTTTTATACTATATTATCATAAAACAATTCAGCACCCTATAGAGCGTTATCAGCTTGTTTCATCAAAATCTGAAATTGATATTGAGTTAGTTGAATTCAACAGAATCGAGGAATTAGAATAAACACGGTTAATATTTGATGTTATAGGATTAATATGTTAGACTATACTTAGTTGTGGATAAAACATCAAAATTTGAAGGCTTAATGAAGTTTCAAAAAGAGTCGGTTATTTTAAATAATGAACAAGACTCTATATTGTTTGCACAAACTATCGCTAAAAATTTAGAGTCTAATAAAATTATAACTTTTTCAGGTGATTTAGGTTGTGGAAAAACATTTATCTGTCGAGAGATTATAAAGCATTTTTGTGGATCTGATACTAATATCAGCAGCCCTACTTTTAATTTGCTACAAATCTACAAGACTTCAAAATTTATGATTTATCATTTTGATCTCTACCGTTTAAATTATTTAGAAGAAATTTATGAACTAGGTATAGAAGAAGCCTTGCAGGGCAATATTTGTCTAATTGAATGGCCAGAAATAATTGAAGAAATATTACCGCTACCTATAACTAAAATTCATCTACAAATACTCGAAGATAATAAACGCTTTTGTAGTATTTATCATTTCTCATAATCTAATACTACAGGGATAAGAATAAGCTTTTAAAGAATGGGTAATAGTAATGTACTAAGTTAGGGAATGAAAAAAATAAGCAATATCACAAAAATAATGAATACAGCTATTAGTGGAGCAAAAAAATCTGTTATATTTATAGATATAACCTAATTCAGGTTATACGAAGTATGTTTGAGTTTCAATTCAACAAAAAATAATTAGTAATGACCATTGATAATATTATTGTATTACTATATTTGATATCGATACTTGTTATTGGTATCTACTATAGATCTAGACTTAGAGGTTTTGCCAATTATGCTACCGTTCAAGACAAGATTAAAAATAGCAAGATATTATTAGTTGCAACTATTTTTACTTCATCGGTTGGCGGGGCTACTACTTTGGGTATTGCGGAAAAAGCTTTTTCTGGTGATTTATCGTATAGTTATGGACTGATACTCTCTCTGCCAGTCGATATACTAATAGCTATTTATCTTGTACCCCAAATAACTAAACATTATGGAGCAGAAAGTGTCGGCGATATAATGGCAAAATATTATGGGGAAACAGGACGTTTTATTGCCGGTATCACAACTATTATGGTATCTATAGGCTTTGTTGCTGCCCAAATTAGTGTTAGTGGATATATTTTTCAATATATTTTAAAAATTAACTACTTAGAAGGAACTTTATTAAGTTATGGGATTGTTATTATCTACACAACTATTGGTGGGTTACAATCAATTATGTTTACTAATTTACTACAATTCTTCGCGATGATAATTGCTTTGCCAATTATTGCAATATGTGGTCTTAATAAAATTGGTATTAGTGATTTTATCAACCAATTACCTATTGAAAAAGTATATTTTATCCATCATAATAATTTTGCCAGTGAGCTATTTATTAATACGATAACCGCTATGCTAGGATTTTATGTAATGAACTTATATCCTATTTTTATTCAAAGAGCTTTAATTAACAATAATGCCAAAAAGACTAGTAATGCTATATATATAAAATCAAGTATATATGCTGTATTTTTAATATTTATAACCTTAAATGGGTTAATCGCCTATAATCTTTACCCCGACTACTCTTCTAATTTAGCATTGCCACACCTAATTGATCAAATAGTTCCTTCAGGGTTACAAGGCTTTGTGATAATTGGCTTACTTGCATCAGTCATGTCTACTGCTGATTCTGATTTAAATGTTACCTCAATAGCTCTAGTGAAAGACTTGTTGAACCCTATTTTTAAAATACAGAATCAAAAAAAATTATTGCTAATTACTAGAATTACTAATGTTGTAATCGGAAGTTTTGCCATAATCATTGCTTTAAAATTTGATAATGTAATTGATCTAGTAGTGTTTATCACCGGGTCTTGGGGACCAATAATATTAGTTCCTCTAATATTTGCCTTTTTCAACATCACTATAACACAAAGAATGATGATTCTATGCGGATTAAGTGGAGCCTCCTCTTTCTTCATTTGGACATATTTTTTTGCTAGTAATTTTCGACTAAAGGGTGTCTTTATTGGTACTATGTGTAGTTTGTTAGTTTTTTGCATAGGGTTACTTAGAAAAAGGCTAGGTTATGTTACAAAATTCTAAACTTATAGGTAGTGATTTAATAAAATATCACCTCGAGAATGCACCCAGCCTGCCTGGAGTTTATAAAATGCTGAAAGCTGATCGGCAAGTTATCTATGTGGGCAAAGCTAAGAATCTAAAAAAACGTCTTACTAACTATATTAAAACCGATCTTGATAATAAAACAATATTAATGATCTCTCTAACGCATTATTTAGAGTATAATGTTACTAATTCTGAGGTTGAAGCTTTATTGCTCGAAGCCCAGTTAATTAAAAAATTTCAACCTAAGTTTAATGTATTACTTAAGGATGATAAGTCTTTTCCTTATATTAAATTACGCTTAGATGTTGATTACCCGCAATTAATTAAATATAGAGGAAAGAACTTATCTGGTGGTGAGTTTTTTGGCCCATTTGTTTCCTCAGAGCAAGTCGATACTACCTTAAAAGAATTACAGAAAATTTTTAAATTACGATCTTGTAGTGATAATTATTTTAACAATCGCAAACGCCCTTGTTTGCAGTACCAAATTGGTCGATGTTCTGCCCCATGTGTTGAGAAAATTAGTAAAGAAAATTATAGTGAACTAGTATGCCAAGTAAAAAATTTCTTAAATGGTAAAACTAAAGAATTACAAAAAACTTTATCTCACAAAATGGAAGAATTAAGTATACAATTACGTTTTGAAGAAGCTGCCGAAATACGAGACCGAATAAAAGCACTAAGTTATATCCAACTAAAATCAACTTTATCTAGTAATTCTATTAAAAACGCTGATGTTATAGCTATTGTTGAAAAGAATAATTATTATTGTATTCAGCTATTTGTATATAGATTTGGTCAGTCTTATGGGAATATAGCGTACTTTCCGTTTCATACGGATGGTAGTAATAAATCAGAAATATTGACACAATTTATAAATCAATTTTATCAAAATGCTCAAATTCCGAGTGAGATAATTATAAATCATCCTATCATTGATCTAGAATTAGTAACCAAGGCTATTAGACAATTGAGTAGGAATAGTAAATTTAACATCAGACTATACTCGAATGATCTGGAGAATGGGGACAATAAACAAGGGGTGAGCGAGCGGAGCGTACATGCGAAGTTTTGCGGAGCCAATTCTTCAAAGCATTCGAGTATAAGATTATTAGAGAATGCTGAGTTTAATGCCCAATTATCACTTAATCAGCATTTAAAACAATTTGCTAAAAATCAAATTATCTTTCAACAAATACAACAATTATTCGATCTGCCTACCATACCAGATAGAATTGATGTTTATGATAATAGTCACATTATGGGAACATTTGCCGTAGGTAGCATGATTGTTGCTAACCAATCAGGTTTCGATAAAAAAGAATATAGAATTTTTAATATATCTATTCCCCAAGGGAATTCCCAGGGTGATGATTATGAGATGTTAAGAATCGTCTTAACAAGAAGATTTACTAGATTAAAAAAAGAACATCTAACAAATGAGCAGGCAAGTACCAACTTCTCATCAATTGACTATAAAACTTTAATGATTATCGATGGAGGCAAGGGGCATCTATCTGTAGTACAAAAAATAATGAAAGAATTTGATCTTAAAATTCCAGTTGTTTGTATGTCAAAAGGACCTGACATAAATGCTGGATGCGAACAATTCCATATGCCTGATAAAGAGGCTTTTACAATTGATAAGAGTCTTCCGGTCATGAAATATTTACAGATTTTGCGGGATGAAGCCCATAATTTTGCTATAAAAAACCATAGGCTACGCCGTTCCAAAGCCATTAAAGTTTCTAGTCTAGATGACATAAATTCAATTGGTGTCACCCGAAAGAAAGCCTTGTTACATTATTTTGGCTCATATAAAGCAATATGTGATGCCACTATTGATGAATTATCTAAAGTCAATGGTATAAGCCAAACCATTGCAAAAAACATTTTTACATCGTTACATAATAAATAATAGACCTCTTGCAAAACTCGCTGTAAGCGTTCACGGAAAAAAAGTTAAAGTACACGACGTCTATTAGCGAGAAACTACTTTAGTAGCATTGATGCAACCAAGAGTAATGGATTGCCACGACCACTACGTGGTCTCGCTAATAGACGTTTGGCAAGCAGATTTTTTATTCATTATAAGAAAATAGCAAAAAACCGTAAACGCTCAATAATTTTAAAATTTTTGCTTGACCAATAAAACAAAATATGTCAAAAAGATCATATATTTTATAGAATCTAAAACTATGCCGCTATAGCTCAGAGGTAGAGCACACCATTGGTAATGGTGTGGTCGAAGGTTCAATTCCTTCTAGCGGCACCATATATCTCAAGCTTTGCAAGCGTTCACGGAAAAAAAGTTAAAGTACAAGACGTCTATTAGCGAGAAGGTGCGAGCCTAGAAGCAATCCATATAACAAGCTTCATGGATTGCCACGACCTACTTGTGCAGTCTCGCTAATAGATGTCTTGTACTTTTCTGCAATTTTTAAATTAGACTTCTTTCGAAACTCGCTTATGTGCAAGGATTTGTAGGAGACACTTCACTTTGAACCACAGCGTACTCAAATGTACGTGAGAAGCAGAGTACCGGTATCACGCACAAATTACCAGCAAGTAGAGTTTCGAAAGAAGTCTATTGCCACGGAATCTATGCGTAAGGTGAGTTGCTAATCTTAAATACAAGGAATGCTACTGATGTTTCATCATAATAATTATTGGCTTAATATCTATAAACCTAAGGGCATCAGCTCAGCAAAGCTTGTTTCTATAGTTAAAAAAAACCTTTTAGGAGTTAAGGTTGGTCATTGCGGAACCTTGGATGTTGAAGCGGAAGGGGTGTTACCTTTGGCAATTGGTGAAGCAACAAAATTGGTACGAATTCTAGTAGATGCAAAAAAAACCTACATTTTTACGGTGCAGTTTGGTAAACAAACTGATACAGCAGATGCCTCAGGTAAAGTAATAGGTGTTACTGATCATATTCCTAACGAAACCGATTGTCATAATATCTGTAAAAAATTCATAGCTACGATTAAACAGCGCCCCCCTGCCTTTTCTGCTATAAAAGTTAACGGTGTTAGATCTTATAAATTAGCCCGAGAAAATTTGGCAGTAGAATTAACCCCTAGAAATATCCAAATATATAATTTGGAATGTCTTAATTTTGATCATCAAAATAATCAAGCTACCTATAGGGTGGAATGCTCTAAGGGAACGTATGTAAGGACTTTAGCAGAAGATATTGCTTTATCCTTGCAAAGTTTAGCATTTGTGCTAGAATTACAGCGTACTAAAGTTGGAATATTTACAGCATGTAATGCTATTAAATTAACAGAACTTGATGAACAAAATCAAAGAATAAAAGAATTTCTTGAAAAAAGAAGTATAAAAATTGAAGCAGTACTGGACGACATCCTGGTACTTGATGCTACTACTGACCAAGCTAAAAAAATTATTTATGGTCAGAAATGTTATTTTGATTGTCTTGAAAAGATTAGACCTCTTCGGAAACTCGCTTATGCACAAGGATTTGCAGGAGACACGGAACGCAAAACCGTAGCGTACATAGATGTATGTGAGGATTTGAGTGCCGGCTCGACGCACAAATTACCAGCAGAAGTAGAGTTTCCGAAGAGGTCTATCGAATTAGTTTGGGTTCGATATCAAGACTCTCTGTTGGCAATTGGTAGTTTGAGTGAAAATTGCTTTAATTCTTTACGAGTATTTAACCTATAAAATAAACATGGAGATTACTGATGTCGGTTACAGCACAGCGTAAGCAACAATTAATTACAGAATATGCTACTAAAGAAAATGATACTGGTTCTAGTGAAGTGCAATGTGCAATTCTAACTGAAAGAATCAGCAATTTAACAGAGCATTTTAAAACTAATCACAAAGATTTTTCCTCGAGAAGGGGATTATTAATGTTAGTTGGTCGTAGACGTCGATTATTAGATTATATCAAAAAACAAAGTTTAAGCAGATATTTGTCGTTGATCAATAAACTAGGAATAAGAAAGTAAAATAAAACCCGGCTAAAAAATCAAAAATTAGCCGGGTTTTTTGTTAATTAAATAAGGAAAAAGAATGTTTGAAGAAATAGTTAAAACAATAGAATTAGGTGGAAGAACACTTGAATTAACGACTGGTAAAATTGCTCGTCAAGCTGATGGAGCAGTTATGGTAAAAATGGGAGGAACTGTCTTATTATGTACTGCCGTAAGTGCCAAAGAGCCAAAAGAAGGGATAGGATTCTTTCCTCTTACTGTTCATTATAAAGAAATGGCATTTGCTGCTGGTAAAATACCAGGGGGGTTTTTTAAAAGAGAAGGTAAAGGATCGGAAAAAGAAGTATTAGTCTCACGCTTGATTGATCGACCAATTAGACCATTATTTCACCCAGCTTTTCTTAATGAAACGCAAGTAATCTGTACTGTTCTTTCATATGACCCTGAGTGTAATAGTGATATATTAGCAATTATTGGAGCATCCGCTGCATTAGCTTTATCTGCAGCACCATATCAACATATAGTAGCAGCCAGCAGAGTCGGTTTGATAGATGGTAATTTTATCCTAAACCCTTCATTTAACCAGTTAAAGACTAGTAAACTAGACTTAGTAGTGGCAGGAACTGACACATCAGTTATGATGGTTGAGTCTGAAGCCGATCTATTATCCGAAGAGCAAATGTTAGAAGCTATTGAGTTTGGTCACAAAGCATTACAGCCTGTAATCGAATTGATTAATGACTTAGTAAAAATTGCCGGAAAACCTAAATTACAGCTTACCAGCTTGTTCCCTGCTAGCTTAAAAGAACAAATTAGCAGCATAGTGCAAGAAGATATTAAGAGAGCTTTTGCTATTAAATTAAAACAAGAAAGACTATTAGCGGTAAAGAACATTTATGATATAATTAAGCGGCACTTTGCAGAAGATATTGCGAATAATAATCTTACTAACTCACAAATTGAATTTGCTCTTAAAGAAGTAGAATCAGAAGTACTGCGTCAGGACGTATTAAAGAAAAATACTCGTATAGATGGCAGAAAGCCTGCCGACATAAGAAACATAGCTTGTGAAATTGCGATATTGCCAAAAACACATGGTTCAAGCTTATTTACTAGAGGAGAAACACAAAGTTTAGTAGTCACTACACTTGGCACTGGTCAAGATGAACAAATTGTTGATAGTTTAGACGGCGAATATAAAGAGCTTTTTATGCTCAACTATATTTTCCCTCCTTATTCAGTAGGAGAAGCAACCCCAGTAAGGGCTCCTGGTCGCAGAGAAATAGGTCATGGCAAACTAGCATGGAGAGCCATTAACCGCATGTTACCAACTAAAGAGCAATTCCCTTATACCATTAGGGTAGTGTCAGAAATTACCTCCTGTAATGGCTCATCATCCATGGCTACTATTTGCGGTGGTTCAATGGCACTTATGGATGCTGGAGTGCCGATCAAAACCCCTATAGCAGGTATTGCTATGGGCTTGATAAAAGAAGACGATAAATTTGTAATTTTATCTGATATTATTGGGGATGAAGATAATCTTGGAGATATGGATTTTAAAGTAGCTGGTGGTACGGAAGGCATAACCGCCCTACAAATGGACATTAAGATATCTGGCATAACATTTGAAATAATGAAGCAGGCTTTAGTTCAAGCAAAGGCTGGTCGTATTCATATTCTACAAGAAATGGATAAGGCTATTAATAAAACCAATAACCATGTTAGCCAATACGCCCCTTGTATTTATAGCTTTAAAATTGATAAAGATAAAATTAGAGATGTTATAGGACCTGGTGGTAAAGTAATACGTGAAATTTGTGATACAACATCAGCTAAAATTGACATAAGTGACGATGGTAATGTAACTGTTTCTGCGGTAGGCAAAGAAAAGCTAGATATGGCAATTGCCAAGATTAAGTTAATTGTTATTGAGCCTGAAATTGGTGGCATATTCAACGGAACAGTTGTCAAAATATTAGAATCCGGAGCGTTTATCAATTATTTAGGTAATCGTGATGGATTTATCCATATTAGTGAGATCTCGAAGGAACGTATTGAGTCTGTGTCTAGTGTTTTAAAACATGGTGATGTGGTAAAAGTTAAACTTATTAGTTTTGACAATAAAGGCAAAGCCAAGTTAACCATAAAAAATATTGACGCTACCGTTACTCCAAACGTTACGACTAATCATAAATCTGAGCCTTATAAAGATAACGCTGATATTAATAACAATAAACGGGAATCTGCCAAAAAATGGCAAAATAACAAACCATCTAATGAAGATGAAACAGTAACTAAAGAACGGAAATACTTTAATTAACTCACACTACTAACCTTTCGTATCAGGAAAGGTTAGTATATTGTTGGAAATAACTTGGTAAGGATGTATCAATTATTATTTCTTTACCAAATATTTTCTCAGGTAAGATTATTTTTTTGGCATGTAGTAACATCTCCTTGGATAAAGTTATTGCTTCTAAAGTTCCATATTTTCTGTCACCTAATATGGGACAAGCTAGCATTTTCGCATGGAATCGAAGTTGATGCATCCTGCCAGTAAGAGGAGTAAACTCAACCAGTGTCAAATCCTTATTTAACTTCTTAAGAAATTTATAGCGGGTTATCGATAATTTACCATTTTCCTCATCATTTTGCACAGTTTCATACGCTCCCCCCCTATTCTTACCTATCATACCACTAATTTCTCCCTCGGATTGTGGAAGCTTACCTAAAACTACCGCTATATAGGTTTTTTGAATATCCTTCTCCTGAAAGGCTTTAACTAATTTTATACTACTCGCATAATTTTTAGCAATTAGCAATATTCCTGAAGTATCTTTGTCTAACCTATGAACTAACTTAAAATCCGCCCCCCGACTATTTAAATATTGCAATGCATCATCTATAGATAGAATTATCTTGCTACCACCTTGGGTGGCAAGACCTGACGGCTTATTGATTGCTATAAGCCACTCATCTTGATAAATTAGATAATCCTTCAACAATTTACCAGCTAGTTTAATCGCTGAACTGGTAAAAACCCTATCAGAAGTTTTCAGAGGTTGTAAATTTAAACCATCCTCTATAAAAATTTGATCACCAACATTTATTCGCAGATTGGCTGCTACCTTACAAGAATTAACCATTATCCTCTTAAACCTTAAGGCACGCTCAATCACCCCTTGAGTAAGACTAGGATATAATTTTTTTAAGTAACGATCCAACCTACAAGACGGTTCTAGATCAACATTTAATATTGCCACTTATGCACTCTTTAATAAAAAATAACTCCACAATATACAAGATAACAGTATAATTGCACAAATCTGATGGAATAAAGCTATTAATACAGGTACTGAATATAAAATAGTAGTTATGCCAGCTAACATTTGTAATAGCAATATACCAACAATGTAATAAGCTGCTTTATTTAATTTAGGATGCTTAGTTTTTATTAAGCTCACTACTAAAAATCCAGCACTAATACAAACTATATATGCTCCCATTCTATGAAAAAACTGAACAACCACAGGGTCGCTTAAGCTATCTATAGTAAGTAGTTTAAACGTTAGTTCTTCAGGTATAAAATTATTACCCATTAATGGAAAGCTATTATATACCTGCCCAGCATCAAGACCTGCAACCAACCCTCCTAAAAAGATCTGTATATAAACTATACTAATAGTTACTAAACAACATAATTTTGTTGAGTTCAAACTTATCGTTTGTTCATTTAGTAAAATATCAAAACTATTATTCATCAGCTGATAGAACAATAAATTATAGATGATAATCGCTATAATCAAATGCCCAGCTAAGCGGAAATGACTAACATATGGCTGCAAAATTAGCCCACTTTTTACCATATACCAACCCATAAATCCTTGAACCGCAAATAATAACAATATCCCCAAATATACTGGTAGTGATCTGCTAGCAATTTGCCTAGTCATCAAAAAATATACCAACGGTATCAGATATAATAAACCAACAACTCTCCCAGCAAAACGATGAATAAATTCAATCCAAAAAATAAATTTAAACTCTGAGAGAGTCATATTAACATTTTTTTGCTTATATTCGACTGATTGCTGATATTTACTAAACTCATCCTGCCACTCAGCATTATTGAGTGGCGGGACAATACCTGATACTGGCTTCCATTCAACAATTGATAAACCAGCATCAGTAAGCCTAGTAAGACCACCCCAAAAAATCATAAAAACCACCATACAGCAGCATGCAGCCAACCAAGGCTTTATTAATAGTTGTGACATTAAACCCATTATCTTTAATATCTATAACATAGCAGATTTTTTTGATCCACTAATATCTGTTTTATGATTTTGGATAACTTTTCAAATCTTATTGATAGCTGGATAAGTAAAAAGTAAAATATGAGTTAAATTAAGCATAAAATGAACAAGTATGCTTGCTTCAATTCTTTTCGTTACTTTATATATCCATCCATATAAAGCTCCAGCTACTGTAGCTAAAATTACGTATTTTAGTCCTCCTGGATAGTGCATCACTCCAAAGAAAAGTGCAGGTATTAGTATGGCTATATCCTTAGAATATTTATATTTTAACTGACTTAATGATTCTTGGAAAAATCCTCTAAATAATCCTTCCTCAGCAACGCATGTAAAAAATAAATTATTGATTACCCATATCCATAAATTCTGTGGTATCTTTGGTGCAAATTTGATGTACTCAAATGCAATAGATAACACTATTATTACTAATAGAATAATTGGTAATCTATAAGAAACTTGCAAGAGTAATATTTTCAGTTCGCTGCAAGTAGATGCTAAATCTAAAGTTAAACCTATAATAATTAAGCCGACAATTGTCTTATCTAAGTTTAAATATAGTGTAAACGGTAAAGCATCTGGAGTGAATTGTATTTTATCTAAAACTAATAAATTATCAAATCCTGGAATTAAATGTAGTTCTAAAGTTAACCCTAGTACTAACACTAGACTCCATAAGACATATTTCAATTTAGTAGAAGATTTATGATACGAAAATACTAAATAAAAAAACAACACAATTGCTAAAATAGCAAACAGGCTTGCTATATTACTAACAAAAGATAAGACTAGAGAAATAAATAGAAATAATTGCCATGGTTTAAATTTGCCTTTTACAGGAAGCCATAATGATATAACACTAATTAATAATGTTATATATGTAAGATATTTTAGCCACATATTTCATCTATAATTGATTTGGGGTAATGTTGCACAGCCTATAGCTAACCAGTTTACTGCATTTCCAATAGTTCATTGATTTTAGTAATAGATAGTCCAGTAATTCTCGCTACTTCTTCAATGGAGCTACCATTGTTTATCATCATTTTTATTAATTTAGCTTCACCTTTAGCTTCACCTCTAGCTTCGCCTCTAGCTTCTCCCCTAGCTTCTCCCCTAGCTTATCCGATTCTAATACCATCCTGTACTCCGATTTTAATACCATCTTGCACTCCGATTTTGATACCATCTTGTAGTCCGATTTGAATCCCTTCTTCTTTCCATACTTGAGCTATACTAGGCATAAGTTCTTCTCCTTTTTCTTTAGTTAAACTATTTTTTAATATTTTTTCTAACTCTATTTTATCATTTTGCTCAATAAAGATCAAAGTATACTGTAATAGATTTCTTATATGGTCATAGCCTATTGTTATTTCACTCAATTTAGGCAAGAGATGAGAGATTTCTTGCCATCTTTTCAGTAATTGACGTTCGTGGATGTGTTTGAGGAAAAATAACAAAATCCCAGACCATACTTTTTCCTTGAGTTCTTCATCGGGGATATCATGTACGTTAATAAGCTGACAATCGTTGATCCAGAAACCTCTAGCTAAATCTGGATGGGTAAATAAATTCCATATATTGAGCGATGCGTTATATTTCTTCTTGCCATTATAAATTATTAGGGGATAAATTAATGGAAGGCTTTTAGCTTTAGAATTAGTAGTTAAATATAGATCACAAATATTAATCATATATTTAAACAACCTAAATGCCATCATTTTATCAACAGTACTTTGATGTTCCAATAGCAAAAAAATATAGCCATCCTGATCATTAAACTTAACAGAAAATAATACATCTGAAATAGTTTCAGAAAGGTCTGACTCAATAAAACTATCTTTTTCTAATTTTAAAGATGTGCTATCGATTAAAGCCAACACATCCTTCGGCAAATGAGTTGCCAAGAATTCTTGAGCAACTATTGGATTCTCCATAGATTTGCGAAAGATTTCGTCATGTTTTGGCTTGTCTAGAGTCATAACTTACATATAAGAAAGAATTTTAGAGAAGTAGGTAACAACATTTTCTACTGTTAATTCTTCTATTATTCCTGTTCTACGATCTTTTAATTCGACCACATCTTTCTCAGAGTTTTTGGAACCAATAATTATTTGGTACGGCGAACCTATAAGATCATGAGTGGCAAATTTTTTACCAGCTCTCTCATTTGTATCATCGTATAATACCTCTATTTTATTTGCTACAAGCTGATCATATAGATTTTGTGATAGTTCATTGCATTTACTATCAAGTATATTCAAATTTAATATTGATACCATAAAAGGAGCAATATTTGGAGACCATATAATCCCTTTATCATCATGACTTGATTCAATTATGGCGGCTAAAAGTCTTGAAATACCTATACCATAGGAGCTCATTTCCACTGGCACAAGACTCCCATCACTAGCATTTACTAGAGCCTTCATTGCTTTAGAATATTTTGTACCAAGATAAAAAATATGCCCAACCTCTATAGCCTTACTACTAGCAAGATTCTCTTCTGTTAACAAACATTTATCATGAACATGTTTTTCTTCTGCTACCGCATATAAGGATTGTAATTTTTTAATATCTAAATTTTCCTGATCTATTAAAGATAGAAATTTTTTGTCATAAAAAATAGTACTCTCACCATTAGTGGCAAGAATATGGAACTCATGGCTTAAATCCCCACCAATCTGACCATTATCAGCAAGTACTGGGATTACACGGAGTCCTATATCACGAAAAGTTTGCATATATGCTATATACATCTGATTATAAGTTTTTATCGCACTTATTTGATCTATATCAAAAGAATATGCATCTTTCATTAAGAACTCTCTACCACGCATCACCCCAAAGCGAGGTCTAATTTCATCCCTAAATTTCCACTGAATATGATATAAGTTTTTTGGCAAATCTTTATAGGACTTAATATTATTTCTAAAAATATCGGTAACCATATCTTCATTAGTAGGTCCAAATAATAAAGTATTATCGTGGCGATCTTGGAATTTTAGCATTTCCTTACCATAATTCTCAAATCTTCCAGATTCCATCCATAAAGATGCTGGTTGAATACAAGGCATTAATATTTCAATGGCACCTACTTTATTCATATTAAGTCGAACAATATTCTCAACATTTTTCAGGGCTTTTAATCCCATAGGCAACCAGCTATAAATTCCAGCAGATTGTTGTCTTATCATACCACTTCTAAGCATCAATCTGTGAGAAACTACTTGAGCCTCTACTGGCTCTTCCTTTAGCACGGGTAAAAAATATTTTGATAGTAACATGACTGCTTTACCTCAATGATAACAGTTGTTCTCCCAGCGTAGGCGAGGATTTAGAGATTCTGCACCGGAGCTGGAATGACATCTTTTTTGTTTAAATAACTTGCCCACTGGGTTACATTAGACCTCTTGCATAACCTAAAGATAATTGAGGAATTTTTAGGAAAAACGAAGTCGAGTACCGCAGCGTACTAGGATGTACGTGAGGAACGGAGACGAGTTTTGACAACAAAATTACCAATTAGATTAGGTTATGCAAGAGGTCTATTACCTTTGATTATTTTTTGGCAATAATATTTAGAAATTCATGACGATATTTCTGCTGCTCTAAATATATACCAGTATAATGCATAGTATTCATAATACTATCATTTTGCATAACACCTCTAAGAGTCATACAACTATGTAATGCAGAAATCCTGACCGCAACACCCATAGGCTTAATATATTTCTGTAATGTTTCAGCAATTTGTACTGTCATTTTTTCTTGAATCTGTAATCTTTTTGCAAAAACATCAACTATTCTGGCAAATTTACTGATACCTATTATACAATTATCTGGTATATAAGCTATATCAACTGTACCATTTATTGGTAATAAATGGTGTTCGCAAAAAGAATTAAACTTTATGTCTTTTAATAGAATGAAGTCCTGAAAGTTACCAGTTTCATAAAATTTAGTAGATAATATTTCTTCTACATTTTTATTGTACCCACAAAACATCTCTTGGTAAGTTTTTATTACTCTATCAGGAGTTTTTACTAGCCCCTCTCTATTTGGATCCTCGCCAATAAATCGCAATAAAGTTCTAACTGCCTCTTGGGCTTCTTCTATAGTAGGTTTATTCAAGGTCATTATTTTTATTATACTAATTATTTCAATACCATCTTTTTACCACAAATAACAACAAACATCAAGCCACCAACAATAGCAATTAGTCCTCCACCACCCATTGCCCCCATCAGTAACTTACTGCTAATAGTCATTTCTACCCCTGGCGTTTTTCGCATCACCCCATAACCACCAGCCAAAAGAAGAGCTATAATATGTAACATTTGTCCGATAGTTAAAGTAATAATTGCTGCAGAGGAATATGAATTTTTCTTTTGTTCATTATCACATGCATTGTCACATAAAATAAAGCTAAATCCCATAAATGCCACACTTATTCCAACAATCGAACCATGGTAGTGGGCAGGAACAGTAACGTTCATACTGGTAATTAACACGCCAATAAACCCTCCAGACAAAAATAATATGCTAGAACAAATGATGCTTGCTTTTATAGGAGAATTTCTCATAAGAGAATTTACCACTAGTTTATGATTATGGCTAACTAGCTCATAAAATATTAGTATCAAAGACAGAACTGGGGCTATCCCACCACCATATTTCATTTGTTTGGTATAATATTCTTTGAATTCAGCATCTATAATATCATATGATAAGTGTCCCCAAATAGCTGCAATACTTATCAAAAAATTTAAATATAATAGTAGCAGATATAGCTTGTTAAATTTTAATTCTTTTCCTATCCAAGCATGGCATAACACTGTCATTACTAATATCATAATTTGTGTGTAAATAAATTGCAATAAATGCCCCCCACTCCAGAAAAGCAATTCATAGTAAAATTCTATATCGACTGGCACAAGCCTAATAACTTGTTGTAGTTGATAATAAGAACAAATAAAACATACCCATACTAACACCCACATTATTGCAGTAGAAAGGATAGTAAAATTGATCAATTTTTGACTTTTTAGGGTCTTAATCGTTGCTAGGATGACGTTTGATGAAAATAACAATACCGATACGCCAAATAAACTAATTCCAAGAATAAACATTATATTCTCCAGCATTGGTATGTAATTATTCATTACAGGAAGATTTTGTCCACAAAGTGGTGATAAAGCTATTAGTGCAGTGCCAAAAAATGCTATTATTACATATGTTATACTGGAAGTCGTCGGCTGTAAATTATGGCTCCAAATACATGCTGTAACGGATATCAACCAAACTAGGATTGATAAATTAACATGAATAACCAAAGCTGATTTAAAGATTTCTGTATTAGGAAATAGGGTAACTAATATAGGAGTGCGGAGCATTACCAATATTATTGAATACACCCCAGCAAGAGCAAGCGAGATTACACCATTTCTAAGCCAGCAAATAGCTAATTTATTACGGCTTAATTGATCAATTATATTATTCTCAAGATTCATAAAGAATACTTATGATGGTGGGTTTGAGAAGACTTGAACTTCCGACCTCACGCTTATCAGGCGTGTGCTCTAACCAGCTGAGCTACAAACCCATTAGACCTCTTGCAAAACTCTACTTCTGCTGGTAATTTGTACGTCAATGCGGTACTCGAATCCTCACGTACATTAGAGTACGCTGCGGTTCTGCGTTCCGCGTCTCCTTCAAATTCCTCAGCATAAGCGAGTTTTGCAAGAGGTCTATTACTAAGAGGCGGTCTCCTAGTCTCCGCCTTTAAATATTGGCGGCGATATTCATATACAATTAAGGGGGTTAACTACCCTGAAGTGGTGGGCTCGCCGGGATTCGAACCCGGGACAACCTGATTAAAAGTCAAGTGCTCTACCAGCTGAGCTACGAGCCCTAAACATAATGCTTAAAGACAAATTGTGTCCCAAAACATATTCCAATACGCTTTACTTTATCGTTTAAAAAGGCTATCATGTCAACAATTATTTTGGTAAATATCTTTAAATGGTAACTTATGCATTCTGATGTTGCAATTATTATCCCTTCAAGACTTGATTCGGTTAGGCTTCCTAAGAAACCTTTACAATTGATAGGGGAACTGTCAATAATTGAACGCGTTCTAAGGCAAGTACACTTAACCAAACTAAAAAATATTTATGTAGCAACTGACTCAGAAATTATAGCTAAAAAAGTTACTGATTGTGGTGGGCAATTGATTATGACAACCCCAGACTGCCAGACTGGTACTGACCGTGTCTATGAGGCATTTCAGACAATACCTAACAATCATAATATTAATTATATCCTAAATGTCCAAGGTGACATGCCTTTTATAGAACCGGAATCAATTATTAAAGTTATTGAAAGCCTAAAGTCTAGTGACCATGATATTATGACCCCAGTAGTAAAAGTTGGTATAAACGCCGTAAATGGCAATAGTAATGTCAAAGTTATTACTGACCATAATGATAAGGCTCTGTATTTTTCTCGTAGTCTTATTCCTTATGGCTCTGAAGAATTTCTATATCACGTAGGAATGTATGGATTCCGCAAAGAAGCATTAATTAAATTTATAAACTTACCTGTCTCAACTTTAGAATTAAGCGAAAAATTAGAACAACTAAGAGCCTTACAAAATAATATGTCCATAGGGGTATGTTATGTTAATAATATCCCCATTTCTGTTGATACCCCGGAAGATTTAAACAAAGCTATCAAATTTTATCAACAATTTAACCAAGGCTAATATTATCCCGTCTATTAGCGAGACCATGTAATGGTCGAAGCAATCCATTTTCAACCACTCTCCTGGAGTACTTTGTCAGCTACGCCTCGCAATGGCTAGTTGGATTAACTATAGGCAGGAAGTTTAATATCTCAAAACTACATAAGGTAACTATTTTCCCATCCTCAAGCTGAATTCTTATACCCCCATTTTCATCTATATCTTTAAAAATCCCTAAGATTTTTGTGTTTCCATCATTTACACTAACCATCTCGCCCAACTTATAAGCATTTCTAAGCCAATATTGTCTTATTTTACTAAATCCCTGTTCTTTCCATCTACTAAAATATTTTTCAAAATTAATCATCAAGATATCTAATAAATATTCTGGATCTTTTACTTCTATATTCTCATCAGATAAATTGGTTGCCAGTTGCTGAATATTTACAGGACTTTCCTTGATGTTAATACCAACACTTATAATAAGATAATTATTGTTATTTATAGTAATAGATTCAAGCAATACACCAGATACTTTTTTGTCGTTTATCAAAATATCATTTGGCCATTTTAATTTGATAGAATTCACTGAACTGGCTGTAAGAGAAGTAATAGTTTTATACACAACAATAGCCATAACAAAAGATAATTGCGGAAGATAACTGAGATTAATTTGATGCTTTAATAATATACTAACATGCAAATTCCCTAGATTAGAATGCCAAATTTTGTTATTTCTTCCACGCGATTTTGTTTGATTTTTTGCTAATATTACATGACTACCATCAGGACAGCTCTTAGCCATCCTAATAGCTTCAGAGCTGGTACTATCTACTTCATCAAAAACTAGCAACTTATATTTTTTCTGCCAAGACATAATTACCTCATAAAATTCAGGGTGATTTTAAAAGTCGTAGAAAAACAGTATAAAAATCCAAAGCATCATTACGAGGAACCGCTTTACGGCGACGCAGCAATCCAAAAAGTAACCAAAAATTGATTGCTTCGACCATTACATGCTCTCGCAATGACATATATGTACTCCAAACGCCATTGCGAGAAGGCGTAAGCCGACGAAGCAATTTGTAAGTTAAATATAAACAATTAAAATTTTGTTCACAGACCCTAGCACTAAATTAAAAAATATCAGATAGCTCTGTCGTCATACCATCACCTGATAATACTATATCATTATTAGGTACATCGTCATATAAAGGATTAGCAATATTATTACTTATTGCTTTAGATAAGGAATTTACATTGTTAGATAATTCTTTTAAATTACTACTTATCTTAGGTGACAAATGCACTTGTTGTTGATTATTTAAAGTGTGTAAAGTGCGTAAACTGTCTATATGCCACCGCACTGCATCAACCAAAGAATCTGTGCTTGTCATTTTGAAATCATGGTTTTCTAATAGTGGCTGCATACAAAGCCTTGCAAAAATAACATTTGCAATACCAATATCTGATGCTGTCATACCATTATCATTAGCTATATTTGGTTTTGCTCCCCACTTTAATAACATTTCAGCCATATCATGGCGATTATTTTTTACTGCATAGTGTAATGCAGTATTGCCACTTTTATCTTGATTATCTACATTAGCTTTGGTGAGTAAATGATTTGTTAAATGCATATTACCTGTTTCTACAGCTTTAAATAAGGCATTCTTGTTTAATAAAACTGGTAAACCTCCATAGCGTGCTTTATAAAAAAGTTGTTTCAATGACATATTTACCTCTTAATTATTAGTAATTGATATTCATAAATTTCTTATTCTAAATAAACCGTTTAATACGGTTTATTTAGTTGCTGGCACTATATAATAAAATTTCACCTTATGCAAGCACTTATTTTAATAATTCCATGTTTTCTTGGTTTTTATCATGTTTTTTATTATTTAAAATCTCTCTTGCTTTAGCAAGCCTTATAAACCGTCCAAAAGCAAGAATCATAGAGTCAACAAAACCATCAAAACCAAATACCCAATATCGCCTTATAAAGAATGATTTTAGAAAATAAAAAATAATTTCTGTAGCAATTCTTATTTTTGATGGATTCCTACCTAGTTTGACGAAATCTTCTGCCTGCTCGGAAGAATAAAAATTTGCCTTAGCTACCATTTGCTCAATTGACATGCCAGACCTATGATAAATTATACCATTTAACTCATAGATTTTGTCTTGTGGGTTAATATCTGGGTTAAATAACACCGAATCATGAGTAGTAGTACTCATATTATTAGAAAAACTACTATATTTACGGTTATATAATCTGATGAATTTATGATAAGGAGCAAAGCGACGAACTTTATGATCGTTACGGTGCAATATAACATTTTTAGTACGATAAGCTAAATAATTATCTTGAATATTTGAAGCAAATATAAATTCTATTTCATCCTGTAATTCTTTTGACAGCTCTTCATCAGCATCAATATTTAATATCCAATCATTCTGACATAAACTCTCACCAAAAGTTTTTTGTTTAACATAACCACCCCATTCGTTAAAAATCACTTTGGCACCTAAATTTCTAGCAATTTGTACTGTATTATCAGTGCTACCACTATCAACAACAATAAGCTCCTCGACAATGCCCTTAACACTGTTGATAGCTCTTGCCACTCTAGCAGATTCGTTTTTTGTAATAATAAAGGCTGAAATCTTAAGCATATTACCCTTTAACTCATAAAGAAAGAAAAAATTAACAGAAATCCTATAACAAGGCAACTGACAAACCTTAAGCCTTGATATGTTGGTATTAACTCCGGCTGCAAACTTTCACTTACCTCAAAAAAGTACATAGATCTAACTATTTTGAGGTAATAATAAGCTGCTATAATACTGCTACCAATAGCTACAAATGCTATAGTAAATTGCTCCTCTACAATAGCCTGATAAAAAATGAAATATTTACCAAAAAATCCCGCCAGTGGGGGAATGCCAATCATCGAGAACATGATAATCGTAATCTCAGCAGCTAAAGCCTTACGACTATTCGCCAGACCTTTAATATCATCAAAATTTGCCGTATCCGCTTTTTCCCCCAGCAGAGCAATCAGACAGGCAAAAAAGCCTGTAACAGAAGCGGCATAAATAAGCATATACACTAATGCAGCATTATTACCTTGCTCACTATGCAAAGCAATCCCCATCAGAACATATCCAATATTTAGAATAGTGCTATAGCCCATTAGCCTTTTGAGGGAGGTTTGTCTAATAGCCCCACCTGCCCCAACCAACATCGACAAAATTGCCGTTATCTTTATTAAATCAACTGAAATTTGTTTATAATCACCAACTACCATCATCATTATATTTAATAATACCACTACATTGCCAAATTTTGTGGCAGCAGCAAAATAGCTAACTGAAGGAATTGGTGACCCTTCATATACATCTGGCGTCCAAATATGCAAAGGAGCACTAGATAATTTAAAGAAAATACCACTTAAAAAAAGTACTAAGCCAATTATTAAACCAATATTAGGTTGGGCTGATTGATTCAATTTGCATAGAATATTATTATAATCTAAACTACCACCAAATCCGTAAATAAAAGACATCCCGAATAATGTCAAACAACTAATCAAACTACCTAGAATAAAATATTTTAATGCCCCTTCTGATGATTTAATATTGTGTAAACTAAAACCGGCTAGTACATACGCTGCTAGTGCTTGCAATTCCATAGCCACAAATAATAGTAGGAAATTACGAGCCGATATAGTAATAAAAATACCAACAGTCGAAAGTAGCATTAAGGTTATAAACTCTGTCTTAAATTTTTCATTAGTGATTTTACAATAATCATTATAAATTATCATGGTCATCACCGAAAAAAGTAAAACACAAGATTTACAAACACCAGTAAAGCTATTAGTAGCAAAGGAATTACTAAAAGATACTGCCTCACCCTGAACGCAAGCAATAAAAAGTACAATCGATAATAATATCGTAATATTAGTGATGATTCTAGTTTTTTTGATAAATAATACAGCAGATAATTGAGTAAGCAAAGCCAGTAAGGTCAGCATTATCTCAGGCAAAATAATTATAAATTGTGTTAAAATTGGGCTTATCATATTTTAAGTTTTTGGATTTAGTATAATATAAATAGTTAATATATACTATAAGATCACTAGCACTAAGTATAATAGTAAAAAATATTTAATTTTACATGAATTATATAGCTAACCAGGGCAACATTACACCAAATTCACAGACGTCATTGCAAGACCATGTAATGAATGTTTTGATCAATGTTAGTTTAAAATAATATTTGACTTTATACGTCAATGACGTAATAATATTGATATGGAATATATAGAATCTCATTTGTTTAATAAATTGTTAAGTTCATATTTAACTGATGATGATTACGCAGACTTTCAATGGCATTTAGCCTTATACCCTAAATCAGAAGATATTATTCCTGGCAGTGGAAGACTTAGGAAAATAAGATGGATGGCTAAAGAACGAGGCTGAAAACATTCCAGCTGCTATTTTAAAGAAAATAAAAGAGGAGTTAGGATTATGAAAATAAGACGAGATATCGGAACAAAAATTTTACAATCCATTCAAGAGATAAAGACAGGAAAGGGTAATGTACAGAAAATAGAAACAAAAGATGATATAGTGAATATTAGAAAGTACTTACAACTATCTCAAGTAGATTTTGCTGTTTTAATGGGGATTAATGTTAGAACATTACAAGAATGGGAGCAAGGGCGGCGTAAACCTAGGGGATCAGCTATATCTTTATTAAAAATAGCATCTAAACATCCCCAGATTTTTATTAACTAATTCACCTTACGCATAGCACTTAAAAGCCATAGGGGTATGGATAAATACTAATCGGATTAGCTATAATGAGAGAAAGTATTTATATCTATCTTTAAGTGAACACTCTCAAAATATGTTTCTTGGATTGATTATAAATTCAATAATAAAAGCTAAAAAGGTGGCTAGAACCTTAACGGGTTAACTATAATTAATCACTCGAACTCTTGAGCCTGTTAACTATAGCATATATTTCTTTCTTACTGTAGCTTTTGCCGAAATTTTCATTAGCCGTATCTGTAATACTTTTGGCACTCCATCCTTTAGATAAGTACAAATGTATAAATTTTTCTAAGTCATCTGCTAGATTAGCGGCATTAGCCTCTTCAGAAACACCGGAAATTAGCAATACTATTTCTCCTTTAATAATATTCTGTTTATAGAAATTTATAACGTTTTCTATTAATCCTGACTTTACTTCTTGGTGCAATTTAGTAAGTTCACGTGCTATACATATTTCTCTATTGCCCAAAATAGCAAGAGCCGTATGTAACGATTGCTCTATTCTGCTAGCAGTGTCAAAAAAAATCAAAGTTGCTTTTATGCTAGCTAATTCTGTGAAAATCTTCTTTTTACCTTCAATGGTCTTTGGTAAGAATCCAGCAAATAAAAAACGATCTGACGGTAATCCAGAAATGGGTATAGCGGTGGTTAATGCAGAAACGCCAGGTATAACATCTATGTGATAATTAAGTTTTCTCAACTGCCTAACTAGTTTATAACCAGGGTCAGAAATTAACGGTGTTCCAGCATCAGATATTAGGCTGACTATTTCTCCATTATCAATGAGCTTGCAGATAATCTCTCTTGACTGATTATCACTATGATCATTATATACTTGTAACTTGGTCTTTATATTATGTTTTACTAGTAATTTTTTTGATATTCTGGTATCCTCGCACAGTATTACTGTAGAGTTTTTTAGTGCTTCTAAAGCCCGAAATGTTATATCATCTAAGTTACCAATAGGTGTTGAAACAATATATAGTCCTGGTTTAAAGATCATGATTTAACCCCAATTGCCAATTATCTCTAATTAAGATAAAGTAAGTATTATGAGCAGTATAAAGCAAAAATTTTTAAATATCACCTTATCATTTATATGTCTTGTCTCTTTATTTTCTTGCCAATCTAATAAAGAGGCTATTGTTACTCCTACAACGAAAGAAGTTGTGCAAGAAACTCTAGAAGTGGCAATTTTAATGCCTCTAACGGGAGAAAATTCTACATTAGGTAGACAATATAACCAATTAATTAAAATGGGTCTAGAAGATGGTTTAAAAACTTATGTCCATGTCACTTCTTATGATGGCTCTAATGAGCAGCAGGTACTTGCTGCAATGGATAAAATATTAGCTCGTAAAACAAAAATTATTCTAGGACCATTATATTCAAACCTTACTTCTCTAATTGCCAATAAAGCTAAAACGCATAACATTTTTATAATTACCATGTCTAATAATCCTGTATTGGCAGACCAGAAACTTTTTGTATTTGGGCATGCTCCGTCAAAGCAGCTTACAAAAATAATTAATTACTTTGCAGATAATGATTATAAAAATTTTATCGCCCTGCTACCTTCAGGGCGTCATGCACAAACAACAAATCAACTTATTCAAAATATATTAATTCAGAAAAATTCTACCTTAGTGCGGAGTGAATTTTATGCTAATATACCAGAATCAATAGAAAAAGCAGTGTTCACTGTCTCAAATAGTGTTGATAATTTAAATGAAATGGAGGATACAGAAACTAAACCTGTAATTTATCTGTCGGATGATGGTGAAAATCTAAATTTGCTTTTTGATAGTATTCATAAGCATAATTTAGATAAAAAAGCAATTATAATAGGTGATAACAGAATAAATATTGATTATTCTGAACCGGTGGATATTATCTTCACTGGTTCATTAAATATTGTAAATAGTAATATAATAGAGAGAGCTAAAAATATAGGCATTAATCATTTATCTTTCATGCACGCTGTGGCTTATGATTTGGGAAAAATAACATCAAAATATATAGATACTAACTTTACGGAAGAACGATTTTTAGCATCTTTAAATAGTACAGCTCCATATATTGGTATATCAGGTAATATTCACTTTATCGATTCAATAGCCCAAAGAGAATATGATATAATTAAGAGAGAAGACGGCTTGTATAGCACTATTTCGAAAAGTGTTGACGGCTTTTAATACAGTGTTGTTTATTGCTATACCATAGGTTACTGTAAACGGCATAGATGTAAACTATAAGTGTTCATCATTCAAATCTAATAGAATAGTATAAGAAACTAATGCAGGTGCCAATTTCTTAAGTCATTTTAGTATATAACATTAAAAACCGAAGCATAACTTGTCTTGTAGAAAGATTTTTAATATGCTACAAAGACAAAGTAAAATTACGTATTTATAACACTATGTCCATTAGGTTTATATTAGCCCTATATTTGTTTTGCCTTTTTCCTTTATATTCATATGCTAATATGGATGCGGAAATTGCTGAATCACATAAATGTTCAAAGATGTTTCCTTACTTCGAAAAAACACACCAAATTCCTCCTGACACCCTATACTCAATATCTTTAAAAGAATCTGGCAAAAAACATACTGAACATAAAATCATGGTGGTTTGGCCTTGGACTGTCAATGTTGAGGGGAAAGGGTATCATTTTAACACTAAAAGAGAAGCGATATTCTTTGTAAGAAAACAAATTATTCAAGGTAAAGAAAATATTGATGTAGGATGCATGCAAATTAACCTAAAACACCATTTAAAGGCGTTTAACTCCTTAAATCAAGCTTTTGATCCTGAGCAAAACGTTGCTTATGGTGCTAAATTCCTCAAAGCTAAATATGATCAGTTAGGTAGTTGGCACAAAGCCATCGCCTATTACCATTCAGCTACTCATGATCTTGGCTATAAATATAAGCAAGATGTTATCAAGATTGCTAACAATATGGACTTGTATAAAAATTCTGTTAATATGTATAGTGGGAATTACCCTAATAATATAGCTACAACGACCCCAACAAATAAACGAAGCCCTTCATTTGTAAGTAATATTATGAAATATAAGAGTGGTATTATGGTAGCACTACCAAAAGCTAGCTAGATTAAAATTTTAGGTAATAATTATATTTGATCGTGATAAGTTAAAATTTAACCGTGAAAAAGTGATTCATAATATCGCTAAATGTTGGTTTTTTCAACATGCAGCAGAAGATATTATTGAACGTTTGAGTATTATTGATAAAAAATTTCCCAATATTCTAGATTTAGGAGGGCGTACTGGTCAATTAACAAAACTATTAGTGCAGAACTATAACTATGCTATAATTGTAGTGACTAATGCATCTAATACTATGTTACAATCCTTTGAGCATAATCCAAAATTGCTACTTGATGAAGAAAATTTACCTCTTGAAACAGCTAGTTTTGATCTAGTAACTTTTTCCTTAGGTTTACATTGGATCAATGATGTACAAAATTTTCTGTCACAAATAAAACGTATTTTAAAACCAGATGGTCTATTTATTGCTAATTTTATCGGTGGTAACAGCCTAAAGGAACTACGAATGAAATTTATCGAAGCTGAAATAGCAACAAATCGCCCTCACTTCCAACATGTTTCCCCTTTTATACATTTTGATCACGTCACACCTTTGTTACAACAAGCAGGATTTACAGAGATTATCGTTGATTATGAAAATATTCAGTTGAGCTATAACAGTCCTTTAGATTTCATTAGAGAGCTAAAGAATATAGGAGAATCTGGGGCATTATTGCAAAACCCTCACAACCTAATATCGAAGCAAATGCTTTCTATTCTAAGTAATACTACGTCGACTTTCACCGAGCAAATTAATATAATTAGTTTCATTGCCTCTCCGACTAAGAATAGCATAAAAACTTGTTACCTCCTAAATTGACATTTATTGGTAAGATTCTTTATTAAAATGTAGCTAATTAGGATAAATATTATTGCTAATAAAGCACATATATCGCCATATTGGGAGTATAAAGTTTCATATTTCAGCTTATTTGGTAATAAACTATCTATATAACCTACTTCATTGAGAGTTCGTTGTTGAATAATTCTACCTACCGGGTCTATTACAGCCGATATACCATTATTAGCCGTTCTAAGCATAGGAAGACCGTTTTCTATACTACGCATACGACTAATTTGTAAATGTTGGTATGGACCAGAGGAGTTTCCATACCATGTATCATTAGTGACGTTAATAATCACATCTGAAAGTTTATTACTCGTTTGAACGAGATTTGGAAAGATTGCTTCATAACAAATCAGAGGTTTTATGGTTATAGCAGGTTGGTCAATACTAACCAATTGTTTGCTTCCTTCAGTATAATCTAATAACCCAGGGGTTAATTTCTTCAATGGTAATATCCATTTAAGAGGCATATACTCACCAAATGGCACTAAATGAGATTTATGATATTCAAATAATTTATTCCCTTCTTTTGTTAAAGCGTATAAACTTGTATAAATTTCAAAATCATCTCCCTGTTTACCATTATTTGTTATACCACCAGTAATTAAAATTGCCTTTTTATTTTCTAGCATCTTTAATATTTTCATTTTGATTGGTTTATAGTCATATGGTACTACCATAGCAGCTTCCGACCATATAATTAGATCTACGTCACCTGGTTTTTCAGACAATGCAATATGAAGATTTAAATTTTTCCAAAATTCTTCAACGTCCCATTTAGCAATTTGTGGAATAGTTGGCTGAACTAATCGAACTTTTATATTTGAGAAATCGCTAGGATTGTTATGTAGAATTAATAAACCGTAGGAAGTTATTAGAGAAAATATTATTAATGAATTCACTAATAATATTTTTAATAGATTATATTGTTTAGTAAATAGGTGATAAAAACTAGTTGATATATATATTACAATAAAACTTAAACCATATATTCCTATAATACTAGAAGACTGGATGAGAGTATCGGAAAATGAAAAAGCGTATCCAAGTAAATTCCACGGCAATCCGGTAAATATCCATGATCTTACCCATTCAAAAAATACCCAATAAAGGCAAAATATAAACTGATATAAATTATTATTCTTCGCTAAAAATCCTAAACCGCAGGTTATAGCGATGAAACAAGCAAGAATAACTGGTAAACCAAATAACGCCAATGGTATCGCCCACCAAAATTCATCAATATAAACAGTGACCCCTATACTAATCCAGTACATATTGACTAAAAAATGCCCAAAACCAAATATAAAGCCTAATATAGAGGCTTCTTGCCAACTATTAGCAATTTGTACTTGATAACATAGTAGTGCCAAGAAAAATAACCCAGGTACGAAGAAAGTTGGAGCAAAAACTAAACCGCTAACCATACCTGAAATAAGTATAAATATTTTGGATAAAAACATTAGTGCTATATTTTGAAAGTTATTTACAAAAATATACATAATGCTATTGTTTGAGCAAGGTCTAATTATAAAGTATGGAGAATATATGCAAATTGTGGGTTTACTTGATGGTAAAAAAGGACTAATTACAGGCGTCGCTAATAATTTGTCAATATCTTGGGCTATCGCTCAAATGACCAAAGAGCATGGTGCAGACTTAGCCTTCACATATCAAGGTGAAGTGCTTGAAAAACGAGTTATGCCCCTTGCTGAACAAATTGGTTGTAATTTTGTTGTGCCATGTGATGTGACAAGTGAAGAGTCGCTTGATAATTTGTTTAAGACTATTGAACAAAAATGGGGTAAACTTGATTTCTTAGTTCATTCTATCGCTTTCTCTGATCGGAATGAATTAAAAGGTAGGTATATAGATACCACACTGCCTAATTTTCTTAATAGTATGAATATATCATGCTATTCTCTAGTTGCCATGGCAAAACGTGCAGAACCTTTGATGAAAGATGGTGGTAGTATCCTTACCCTAACTTATTATGGCTCCCAGAAGGTGGTTCGTAATTATAATGTAATGGGACCTGTTAAAGCTGCATTAGAATCTAGTGTAAAATATCTTGCAACTGATATGGGGTCAAATAACATCCGAGTAAATGCCCTATCAGCTGGTCCTATGAAAACTCTGGCATCTAGCGGTATTAATGATTTCAAAACTATGTTAGCTTTTCATGAGGCTACGTCACCGTTACGCAGAAATATTTCTCCTGGTGATGTTGCAGGGTCTGCCTTATACTTGCTAAGTAGCTTAGCATCCGGAGTTACTGGTGAAATACACTATGTAGATTGTGGATTTAATACTACAGTGGGAACTAATAATGGACTAATAGAATGATCCTACCCGATAATGCAAGAAAAAAATAATATATAACAGCAAAAAAATCGAATACAGTAAGTCCATTATATATGGTCGGGGCAGAGAGATTTGAACTCCCGACCCTCTGGTCCCAAACCAGATGCGCTACCAGACTGCGCTATGCCCCGAATAAATGATAAAAATTAAACACTTAGTACTAAGTAGATTGATATTGTCTAATTATATAGACTATAATACAAGCCAAATCAATTTTTTTGTTTTAAAAATTCAGCATATTTATAAAATGTCTTCATTACATGCCTCAATATTAACCATATTTCCAGAGATGTTTCCTGGGTCTTTACAATATTCCCTTGCAGGGCAAGCCTTAAAAAAAGATATTTGGTCTTATAATGTGGTTAATATAAAAGATTTCGGGTTAACTAAGCATAAAAATGTTGACGATGAGGCTTATGGTGGTGGTAGCGGGCTAATAATGCGTCCGGATGTACTTGGTAGCTGTTTAGATAATGTTTTGTCTTCAAGCCCTAATACCCCAATATATTACCCATCACCAAGAGGAAAATTATTTAACCAAAATATTGCTCATCAAATTATACAAGAAAAACAAATAATAATTTTATGTGGGCGATTTGAAGGGATTGACGAACGTATAATTGAAGAGTATAATGTTAGAGAAATTAGTATAGGGGATTATATTCTATCTGGTGGCGAGGTGGCAGCTCTGGCTATTCTTGATTGCTTGATTAGATTACTTCCGAATGTATTAGCAAATCAAGATACATTGCAATCAGAGTCTTTTGAGAAAAGTGGTGAGTTTGCTGGATTGCTTGAATGCCCTTTATATACGAGACCAGTAAAATGGAAAAACAGAGAAGTTCCAAGTGTTTTGTTGTCTGGTAATCATCAGTTAATTAGAGATTGGAAAAGTAATCAGTCTATGGAGATTACTAAAAAACGTAGACCAGATTTATTAAATTTTATAGGAGTTTAAAGTGATGAATATTATTGAGCAATTTGAACAACAGCAAATTGCAAAACTAACCGAAAATAAAAAAATTCCTGATTTTAAGGCGGGAGATACTGTAAAGGTTACTGTAAAGATAATTGACCGAACAGTTGAGAAAGATGGTAAGGAAAAATTACTAGAGAGGCTGCAAGTATATGAAGGCGTGGTAATTGCTAGAAGAAATAGTGGAGTTGCCTCTTCTTGCGTAGTTTGTAAGGTCAGTCATGGTGAAGGCGTAGAGAGACGATTTATGATTTTCTCACCGATGGTACATGCAATTGAAGTTGTAAAATATGGTGTAGTACGTCGTGCTAAACTCTATTACCTAAGAAACCTAAGTGGTAAAGCAGCTAGAATTAAAGAAAAACTTCAAGTAAACACTAAAAAAATAAATAAGAAAAAAGTTGTTGCTTAAGAAAGGTCATAGCACCCTACATTTTTTTTGTTATTTTCTTATGAATAACAAATCTGCTCACCAAGCGTCATTGCGAGGAGCTACTTTAGTAGCAACGAAGCAATCCAGGAAAGTAATTAGAAATGGATTGCTTCTTGGCTTACGCCTTCTCGCAATGACGTCTTGTACTTTAGCTTTTTTTCCGTGAACACTCACTTGTGTGGCACAGCCTCCTAGGCTCTGTGAACAAAATTTTAATTGTTTAGATTTTGAGTATTTTTAAGCGAAAATTAATAAGATTTTTGCCGGAATAGTTAGTTCTATTTCAAAAAAATCTTATAATTTGCAGCTAAAAAGAGTCGAAATCTAGTAATTTAAATTTTGTTCACAGAGCCTAAGGCTTAAGCAACTCTTTAGCTGCTTTTAAGCTCGCATCGGTAATGGATTTTCCTGAAATCATGCGGGCAAGCTCAGCTTGTCTTTCCTGAAGATTCAGGCTTTTTACCGTAATTTTAGTAGTTTCATCCAATTGTAGTTTGTTGACGATAATATGCTGATCTGCTTTACCTGCTACTTGAGGTTGGTGAGTAATAACAATCACTTGGGCAATAGAGCTAAGTTTTTTAAGCTTTTCTCCTACTTTATCGGCTACGATACCACCAATTCCTGTATCTATTTCATCAAAGATAATAGTGTCTTTCAGTGATTTATCAAAAAGACAGGTTTTTATGGCTAACATAAACCTTGATAATTCGCCACCAGAAGCAATTTTATCAATAGGTGCAAGTTGCATGCCTGGGTTCGTTGAGGCAACGAAACGTATATTATCAATACCATCAGACATCTTGCATAACAGCATCTGACTAGTTATACCTTCCGGGTTTTGCTTAATTTCTCCTGAAAATTGCTCTCCAACGTTTAGTTCTGCAAAATTTTTATTATTAGCTTGGTTGTTAGCAGGATTATTTTTAGGTACTATTTCTACTTTAAAAATTGCCTTTTCCATTTTAAGCTGTTCAAGCTCTTTTTGCACAGCTAATTCTAGATTTTTTGCACTAATAGAACGCTTGTATGATAAAGCTTCAGCTAGTTCAAAATATTTTTTATATTCTGTTCGCTTATTTATATCTAATGTTTTAGCATTATTGATTTTATTCTTAAGGATATTTAATTGTTGGTTAGAATTATCAAGAAATTCAGGTATTTTATCGCAAGAAATATTATATTTTCGTGCTATATCACGAATTTTAAATAGCCTTTCTTCCACTTCGTCTAAGTTAAATTCATTTCTATCAATGTTATTAATAATATTCTGTAATTTTATACGTGCTTCTTCTAAGCTATTATAGCAATCATCTAAATTTAATGAAATAGAGGCAAATTCTTCGTTTTGCTGTAAGTTACGGTTTATCAAACGTTGAGCATTATTAATTGACTTATTAATTTCAGGGGCTTCAAGATATGATAATATATCTTGGGTCACTTGTATTTCTTTATCACGATTTTGTAAACTACGCCTTATAGTAACAAGCTTTTCTTCTTCTCCTGTTTGGTAATCAAGAGCTTCTAATTCTTTGGTAACAAAGGTTAAATAATCTATTTCTTGTTCTATAGCATCTTTATCTCTGGTAACTTTATTGATTTCTTTGGTAGTTGTCTGTAAAATATCGAAATGCTTTGATAATTCAGCTCTTAAATTTACAAGCTCTCCATAATCGTCTAGAATGTTAATATGAGAGGAAGGAGTAAGAAGGGAAGTATGACTGTTTTGCCCATGAAGTTCAAATAAATAATCGGCTACTTGTTGCAAGGTATTTACCGTCACTACTTGATCATTGATAAGAAATTTTTTGCGGTTGTTAGATTTTTGGATACGTTTTATCAGTAATTCTTGGTCATACTCAATATTAAATTGTTGCAAAAGCTCTTTTAAATCATTATTGAGAGTGAATGTCGTAGCAACTGAACAATAATCACACCCATGTTTTATTACATTATCAGAAAATTTATTACCTAAAGAGAATAAGATTGCATCTAGCAAGACAGACTTACCAGCCCCAGTTTCTCCGGTAATTACACATAGTCCTTTTTCAAACTCTATCTCCAATTCGTCTATCAGAATAAAGTTCTTAACCGAAAGACTTTGTAACATTATATTTCATTCTTTTAAAGAGTTATTAACTAGTAAGTAACAATATTTATACCAAGTACTGTCCGGATAGTTATGACCGAGTACCGCGGCATATTTCTTTGCTTCATTGCTAAGCCCTAGCATTAAATAACTTTCCACTAAGCGATAAAGTGCTTCTGGTATATGTGATGTAGTTTGGTAATTATCGACAATAAGCTGGAATCTATTAATAGCAGCTATAGGGTTATTTTGTCTGAGATAATAACGACCTATATCCATTTCTTTACCTGCTAAATGATCATTTACTAGATCAATTTTTAAAGCTGCATCAATTGAATATTTTGTTTTGGGGAAAAGTGTTGTAACATCTTCAAAACTTTTCTTAGCTAAAAAGGTTCTTGATTGCTCAAGTTGTACATTCGAGATTTGCATATAATAGGATAATGCCTTCAGGTAATAGGCATATGCAATATCTTCATGCATTGGGTGAAGATTAATAAAACTATCCAACACATCTATCGCTTCCTCATACTGACATGCCAAAAATAAAGAATATGACTGCATTAACTCAGCTTGAGGAGTCATTTTATTGCCAGGGTCTTGATAAAAAATTCTTGAAAATTCTTCGGCAGCTTTCAAATATTGTTGCTTTTCCAGTAAAATAAGACCATCATTGTATAATTCTGGAGCTGGAACTATTAAGTCTTCATCCGTCTTCTTAGTTTTACAACCAGATAGGATTAAGCAGGTAGTGATTGTATAAAATAATAATTTTGCTAATTTCATCATAGAACTTGATAAGTTTTTTAAACTTAATTTATACACGAAACATTAATGAGTATACAAGATTATTTTAAAAATTATTATTTAGCATAGATTTTAAGAGCTATATTGGTACCTCTGGCCGGACTTGAACCAGCACGCCTTTGGGGCTGTAGATTTTGAGTCTACTGTGTCTACCATTCCACCACAGAGGCTAAATATGTCTAATCAGTAAAATAGCTAGATATTTGTACTATGTAAATAAGTTATTGGATTAAAACTAAATTTTTATTTTAGAATTTTCTTCTTGAAAAGAAAAGGTTTGCATCCTATACTATATTAATAGAGATAATAAAATATTCATGGGGTTTCTTATGGTTGATTATACAAAAACTTTTACTGCCACTCAGAAAACATATGATGCAGGACTGAGAGAATACATGCTAAAAGTCTATAATTATATGGCTTTATCTCTTGTGCTAACTGGAGTAACAGCTATTGCTACTATATCATTTGAACCATTAGCCAGACTTTTATTTCAGATTGCACCAAATGGACAGTTTATGGGCAATACTGGTTTGGGAACGTTGGTAATGTTTTCTCCTGTAGGAATTGCTTTGTACTTCTTTATGGGCTTTGGCAAGATGAGTTTAGAAACTACTAAAGTATTGTTTTGGGTTTATGCTGCGTTAACTGGTATGTCCTTAGCATCTCTTGGGCTTATCTATACTGGAGAGTCAATTGCTCGGACTTTCTTCATTTGCTCATCTGTCTTTGGAGCAATGAGTCTTTATGGCTACAGTACCAATAGAGATTTGACTTCAATTGGCTCATTTCTTGTTATGGGATTGTTTGGTCTTATCATTGTATCGTTGGTTAACATATTCTTACAAAGTTCTGCTATATATTTTGCAACATCTCTAATTGGGGTTGCTGTATTTATGGGGCTTATTGCATGGGATACTCAAAAAATTAAGTCGATGTATTTTATGTCTGGTGGTGGAGAATTAGGACAAAAAATGTCTATAATGGCTGCTTTTAGCTTATATTTAGACTTTATCAATTTGTTCTTATATCTTTTGAGATTCTTTGGTAATAGAAGAAGCTAGCTATCATTCTCCCCTACTTTAAAGGATTGATTGTTCTTTAAAGTGGGAGGAATGGTATATTATGCACAAAGCCTAATAAAACTAGTTTTTATGGTATAATCTTTATTAGGACCTAAAATCTTATAACTCAAGTCAAAAGCATCTTCATTTAAGAATATATAACTAGCTTGATAAATATCCAAGTTACACTGATGTATATAGTAAAAGCAGTTAAGTTATGTTACAGCAAAGAATGCACAAATGGTGTTATACAATTCTTGTGAAAGCCCGATTTTTTGTTTAATCCACCTTTTCATATTAGCCCAAAATTTCTCTATTGGATTTAGGTCAGGAGAGTAAGGTGGTAAAAATATTACCCTACATCCTACTGATTCTATTAAATCTTTAGTCTTCTTAGACTTATGAAAAGCAGCATTGTCTAAAATCACAACTTGACCAGCTATAAGCTCTTTTATCAAAAATTGCTCTACCCAATTATTAAATAGTTCGGTATTACAGGTGCCATTGAATACAAAAGGGGCTATAGATTTATTACCTACCAAACCTGCTATAATATTCGTCCTTTGGTAATACTTCCCACTCTTCTTTGCTTGTAGTGTTTGACCTTTCTTTCCCCAACCTCTATCTTGGTAATGTTCATCTCTATTCCGCTCTCATCTATATACACAAGCGCATCTGTAGCTAGATCTTTGATATCTTCTAAATACTTACATCGCTTTTCAGCATTAGCTTCCACATAGGTAAAGGCTTTTTTTTATAACTAAATCCCAATTGTCTTAGCCAATATCTTGCCCCACTAGCGCTTATCCCAAATTTCTTACCAATATCTTCCGTTTTGCTATTAGGATTTTCTTCTACATACTTGATAAAATCATCCATTTCTATACTAGGCTTTGCTCCTTTATACTTCCTTGCTTGATAATGACCTTCTTTCTTATACCTTACATGCCATGTATTTACTGTTGTAGGGCTCAATTGAAAAACTCTAGATGCTGACCTTTGACTATTTCCTGCTTCTAGATATTTTATTACTTTTTCTCTTAAATCTATACTGTATGGGCTAGTTGACATTTTTCATTTTATATTATCACAATCACTAACATAACTCAACTGCCTTTACTATAGCTTCAGCCTGGCAAGGACCACCCGAGATAAAATGCATTCGGTAAAATAAAGCATGGTTATTCTCATTAACAAAATATTTAACAATTTTGCTTTGCTCTAGGGAATATAAATATTCCTTAACAGCTCTTACCTTATTGGTATTCCCATAGTACTTAACATCAAGTTCTTCTCTATATAATATACATGGATATTTTGAATATAGAGGCTCCTTGTACTCTATAAAATAAGCCATTCCTTTAGCTATGCCATAATTACCTAAAATTCTCGTAATAGTATAGGTTCCAACTAGGTTGTAGAATATATGTATCATTCCCTCATTCCTTAGCGTCATTATACAATAACCTAGCAATAGCATTTTCTTTACCAATTATAGCAATAATTTCAAAAACACTTGGAGAAGTAATCATACCTGTCATTAAAGACCTAATGGGTGGCATGATATCTGCAAGTTTAATATTATTATCCTTGGCAATTTCTTTAAATTTTATTTGAATTGAGTCTTTATCAAAATTTGCTAAATTCTCCAATTCCTTTATAATTTGATCCAACAAATTTTTATCACAATTATTGATTAGTTCTTTAGCTTCCTCAGAGTAAATAATAGGAACATTAATCAAATAAATCCTAGCTAGTTTTGCTAATTCGACTAAACTGGTACTTCTTATTTTCAAACTTGGCATTGCTTGCCTAATATATTCCTTTTCTTTCTCAGTAACTTGATAATTTTCTTGTAAACTCTGACAAGTCATTTCTGTTAATGTTTGGTCATCAAGCTGACGTAAATAATGAGAATTTAAACTATCCATTTTGGCAAAATCAAGACGAGCTGGCGATTTACCTAGCCCATCAAGGTTAAACCATTCTATAGCTTGGGATCTTGAAATAATCTCGTCATCCTTATGACTCCAGCCTAATCTTAGTAAATAATTGCACAAACTATCAGGTAAATACCCCATATCTTGGTAAGCCTTTACTCCAAGAGCCCCATGTCTTTTAGATAATTTTGCTCCGTCAGTTCCGTGTATTAACGGTATATGTACCATATGTGGTACAGACCAGCCAAAAGCTTGATAAAGTATTTTTTGACGAGCAGCATTAGTTAAATGGTCATCCCCCCTAATAATATGGCTAATCTGCATATCGTGATCATCCACCACTACCGCTAACATATAGGTAGCAGTACCGTCACTACGTAACAACACCATATCATCAAGGTGCGAGTTTTCAATAGTTACATCCCCTTGCAAAGCATCATGGATAATGGTATGACCAGTTCTTGGAGCTTTCAGGCGGATAACTGGGATATTCTTCTGCTCCTGCAAATTAGAAGGTGGCACATCCCGCCAAGGACTTTCGAACAAAAAATGTTGTTTATTAGCTATGGCGTTATTTCTCTGCCTATCTATTTCTTGTTGGGGGGTAAAGCAATAATAAGCTTTTCCTTGATCTAGTAATTTCAGAGCAGCTTTTTTGTATAAATCATTTCTTTTAGACTGAAAAACTACTTCTCCATCCCAGTTTAAACCAAGCCATTTCAAGCCGGAAAATATAGCATCTACTGCATCTTTGGTTGATCTTGCTTGATCAGTATCCTCAATTCGCAGCAAAAATTTACCGTTATGGTGCTTAGCAAATAAATAATTAAACAATGCCGTCCTTGCTCCGCCAATATGCAAAAAGCCAGTAGGAGATGGAGCGAATCTAGTAATTACAGTCATATTTTCCTTTATTTAGTTAAGTAAGCAAAATAATTTACATCTATATCATCACTCAACTGCCAACGTCCATTAACGATATTATAGGTTAAGCCTTTGAGTTCTTTAAGCCCAATATTATTATCATTGAACATCGAGTAAATTTCCGATGGTTTAAGAAATTTATTATGATCATGAGTGTTTTTGGGTACCCAATTAAGTAGGTATTCTGCCATCAAAATAGCTAGCATATAGGATTTTACCGTACGATTAATCGTTGAAATTATAATCATACCATTTGGTTTTACTAAACTAGCCAGGTTTTTTATAAAATCACCAGGATTATCTATATGCTCTATTACTTCTAAACACAGCACCACATCATACTTATACTGTTTTTTATTTAAATCATCTGAATATACTAATTCTTCAACAGTGGATTTAAGATATTGTATATTCAAATTTTGTTCCGAGGCATGCTGTACTGCAATATCTATATTACTTTGCAGAGCATCTATGCCAGTAACTATACCATTTAGTTTACAGAGAGCCGAGGTAATTAATCCCCCGCCACATCCTACATCTAGAATTTCTAAATTTGAACAAGGTAATAGGTCATCCTGTACGTTAAAATGCTCTTTTATCTTATCTACTATATAACCAATACGAATTGGATTTATTTTATGAAGAATTTTAAATTCTCCATCTTCCTGCCACCATTGGTTAGAAATCTTACTAAATTTTTCTAACTCTATTTGATTAATAGAAGATTTTGTAGACATATTCCTTTACTGGTTATAATATTACTAATATTATAACTAACCCGAACAAGTTCTAGAATCCCAGACGTCATTGCGAGGAGGCGTAAGCCGACGAAGCAATCCATATTTCTAGTACTTTTATGGATTGCCACGTCGCCGCTTTGCGGCTCCTCGCTAATAGACATGGTAATACTAATCTGGTTAGCTATACAATAATATATACCACAAAAATAATTAAGCACTAAGTGCTATTCTCAACTTATTTATTAAAAATCGTATTAAATGCCTCTAATAATATTAACTATAATTCTAATCAGTTTAATTTTTGCTCCCCTTGGTTGTCTAAGTTTATGGAAGAAATATATTTATTTTGGTGATGGTCTGTCGCATGCAAGTTTACTGGCTGGAAGTATTAGTATTCTGATCCATTTGCCTGTTGTTTATTCGGGGTTAGTTGTCGCTATTATTTTTGCTATCTTAGTATTCACCCTAAAAAATAGGTCAGGTGGCAGTAGTGTAGTAATTTTGGTATCAAATTTTATGTTATCTTTGGCTTTGGTAATAAGTTATATGTATCCATTACAGATTAAAATCACTAGCCTATTATTTGGCGATATTTTATCTAGCTCTTTAAATGATATATTGATTTTATCAAGCATATTTGTGTCAGTTATTTTTTTCATTTGCTATTTCTACCGTCAAATTATTCTAATTGTAATTAATAGAGATATTGCTCAAATTAAAGGAATAAAAGTAAGAACCATTGAATTGGCATTTTTGTTACTTTTATCTTTATCAGTATTCTCAACTATTAAAATTGTTGGAGCACTGCTCGTCACTAGTATCTTGCTAATTCCAGCCATGACGGCTAGGATGATTTCTAGTAACCCTGCTCAAATGATTATCAATTCAGTTATCATAGCTTTAACTGTAAATTTCCTTGGTTTAACAGCATCATTATACCTTGATGTACCAATTACACCAATAATTACTGTAATAAATACCATGGTTTATTGTTTGTTCTATATAATTTCACGAGCAAACAAAGTAGGCTTTTCTAGATCATGGTAATTATCAATAAAATGTTATTAATGGACAGATTAAATTATTTAATATATAGCTAACCCAAATAGCTATGCGACTCCTTTGTGTGGATAATTTCCAGATTTTTTTGTCAATTGTTCAAAATGCAATAGCCCATAGGCAAAACCGATGATTGTAGGAATCATAATACACCATAATCCCCAATTGCCAAAATATTCAATAAGATAGACAAAACTAAAAGAGGTAATAACAAACATTAAAGCCCGAGATAAAGCGAATGTCATAGTAGCACAAGTAAAACGTTTAAATACAGGAAAGCTTTTATAACAAATGGAAACAGCAGGACCTAAGCATCCACGAAGTAAGACCATAAAGAATTGAATCAAGAATAATTGGTAAGGAGAATTAACATTATTCAATAAATATGGACAAAAGATGATAAAAATAGAAAATATTATAAGTATAATTCGCACAGTTAATAACGGATATACTTTTAAACTTAAATAAGTTAATATTAACATGACTAACAGCTCTATTATACAGACAATAAAATTATGATGAATGACCTCAGGCATTGTATAACCAAAGCTAGTTTTCAAAATATTACCACAATGTATATACGTAAAATAAAAACATACCGGTGCAGCACATTGTAATAAAAAGAAAGATATTAATGTTTTCTTATTAACTTTTGCTTGCCAAAGGGGATTGTCTTTTAATACAGTTGGATCTGTATTAATTCTTTCAAAAACTCTTTTTATTCGACATTTGGCATCAGCAAATTCTGGTACTTCTCTAAGTTTTTTTCTCGCAACAGAACCAACCAATGCAATTACTGCACCAATCCAAAATGCCAGACGCCAGTTAAAACCATGAGAAGTAACAAGTGATGCAATCCCTAAAGCACATAACGACCCTATGACACAGGAAACCCATATTAATCCTATAACTGTATATTGAACTGGTGGATTAATCATTTCAGTTAAATAAAGTTGTGCCCCTGTCACCTCTCCTATAGAAGAGATAGCTTGAACAGCACGGCAAATTATCGCTATCCAAGCTGCCATGCTTCCTATCTGAGCATAAGTAGGCAGATTAGCCATAACAAAACATGATGCAGACATTAAAAAAGTTGTAATGATCACTGTTGACTTACGAGGCCTTCTAGCCACAAACCCTCCAAATTTCCGACAAAGTGTTTGTTAAGTGGTTTGTAATTTTTTTCTTTAAGTTTCTCTTGTTAATATAAGTATTAAGTGCAATGTGGTTGGTATATTCAAGCACACTAGAAATTTTACGGACTGAAAGACCATAGTCCAATAATTCTTTGATTTTTTCCGCATGTTTATCAAATTTACTTTTTTGAATTGTTCCTTTTGGTTTTCCTAAAATTTGTCCTTGTCTTTTCTTGGAAGCCAATGCTTCTTTTGTTCTCAAGCTGATTAAGTCTCGTTCTAACTCAGAAAACAATGAGAAAAGCGTCAATGTAACCTTTGAATTTATGTCTTGTTGGCTGATATCTAAGTTTTGTTTCAAAACGATAACGCGAATATTACGCTTCGCTAAAGAGTTTACTATGGTAATAACCTCTGTAGTGCTTCTTCCGAGTCGGCTGAGTTCGGTAACAAGCAATATATCACCGTCATTTAACATACTCAGCAGTTCATCAATACGCCTTTGTTTACTACTCTTTCTTGATGAAATGGTGATTTCGACAAATTCGTCGATAGACAGAGATTTCTTTCTGGCAAATTCAAGCAATTCTAGTTTTTGATGATTTAAATCTTGCTTGTCTGTAGATGCTCGCAAATAAGCAACAATTTTACCCATTAAAACGCCTTGTTAAGTTATAACCAAATTACAGTAAAAAATAATACATCTTGTATATAGTTTTTAATGTGTATTATATATTCATTTCGCACGTGTGACAACGCCCATTATGAATAATACAAAAAACAACACTCTTATGTCATCACCAGACAAAAGACTTTCCATTATGTCGGATCTGGAAGAATTTGCATTTTATGGATTTCCTGATTTTGACGACCAACAGCGTTTGAATTACTTTGTGTTTACTCCTGAAGAATGGGAAGTCATATTACAGGGCTCTTCAATGGAGGCTCAAGTTTACGCTGCTATACAAATGGGATACTTCAAAGCAAAACATATCTTTTTTCGTTTTTCGTTTCATAAGGTTCCACAAGATGATCTACGCTTCATTTTAACTCACTGTTTTACCAATCAAACACTTCAGGCTTTCAACATCACCAAATATGAGCACTACCGCGTCTGTGACTCAATTATCAAATTATTTAGCTACAAGCCTTGGTCAAAAGAGTTTTTGCCAAAGCTCTATGATCGAGCAAGGCTTAGCGTTAAACGGGAGATTGCGCATGAATTATTAGCATTTTTACAATCTGCAAAGATTGTTCGCCCAGGCTACTCAACTTTACAAAAAATTATCAGCCACATTCTTGTCGAAGAACGCAAGCGCCTAAAATATTGTTTATATTCAGTACTTACAGATGAATACAAACAAAGTCTCAAACAACTTATTAAAAATGAAAACACTCTTTCAGAGCTAGCGGCTCTCAAACAAGATCCTAAAAGTTTTGGTTCGACAATGATGAACATTGAATGCAGAAAGCATACCCTATTGAAACCACTGCATAATTTTGCCAAAACTATTTTACCAGTCCTAGAAATTTCTGCGCAAAATATTGCCACTTACGCAAGCCTTGCCAATTATTACACAATCTATGATTTAGAACGATTTGACGATGAACGAACCTATCTCTATCTGTTGTGCTACGCGTTTAAACGTTATCAACAAATCAGCGATAATTTGATTGATGCCTTTAGCTTTCAAGTTAATAAACTAGAAAAAGAAACCAAAGCAAAAGCAGATGCCTATAGCGATGAGGAGCCAGATGACAAGGAGAAACAGGTGGGACAACTCATCTTGTTATATGTAGATGATAAATTAAGCGATTCTATGGAGTTAGGAGACGCGCGTAAAAAAGCGTTCGAGATTTTACCGAAAGAATCCATTCGCACTATTGGCGAAAAAATGATCAAAAAACACAAACCAAAACGCAAACAGCTTATTATGTGGCAAGAAAGAGACAGGGCTGTAGCACGCTATAAGCATCACTTGCGTTCCCTTTTGCTCGCCACAGATTTTAAAAGCCAGCATGCCGATAACCCTTTATTAAAAGCTATTCAGTGGATGAAGGAAGTTTTTGCTAAACAGCAATCGCTTACTCAACAACACAGCAAACATTTCCCGCGGGACTTCATATCAAAACGATTGGAGCCTTATTTGTTAATAGATGATAAAAATGGTGAGTCGACTATTCGAGCAAATCGCTATGAAATAGCCGTGTATTGCCAAATTACCAAACAAATAGAAACAGGTGCACTCTATATTGACGACAGCGTGCGTCATCGTCCTTTTGCGCACGATCTTGTATCCCTTGAGGAGAAGAAGCATATCTTAGACGCGCTTGCAATTCCGTGGATCAAAACACCATGTGACTCACAACTTGATTTACTTTTTAAAGAACTTGATACCCTGTGGATCGAGGTTAATCATAGCTTAAAACAAGGCACATTGAAACATCTAAAATATAACCACACAAAACAGGAAGTGCTGTGGGTTAAGCCAAGGACTGTTAATGAAGAAGAAACCTTAGAAAAACAGACTTTTTATGGTAAACTACCAGTTTGTGACTTGAGCGATGTCTTGCAATTTGTTAATGATAAGTGCCACTTTCTATCAGTACTCACTCCTTTACAGCCCCTTTATATCAAACAGAAGGTAGATTTTAATAACTTAATTGCGGTCATGATTTCCCAAGCCACCAATATTGGTAATCATAAAATGGCACAAACCAGTGATTGTGTTTATCATATCCTTGAATCTACCTATAAACAGTATATGAGGCTTGTCACTCTTAAAAAAGCCAATGCAATTATTGCCAATCATATCACCAATTTAAGTATTTTTCCTCATTATACCTTTGATCTTAATGTACTTTATGGCGCTGTCGACGGACAAAAGTTTGAAGCCCTAACACCCACAACTAAAGCACGGTACTCGCGAAAATATTTTAAAAAAGGTCGTGGGGTAGTTGCATATACAATGCTATCCAATTACGTGCCAATTAACTCAGACGTGATTGGCGCTCACGAGCACGAAAGTAATTTTGTGTTTGATATTTGGTATAACAACACATCTCTGATTAACCCAACGGTTATTACTGGTGACATGCACAGCGTCAATAAAGCTAACTTTGCGCTTTTCCATATGTTTGGCAGTGAATTAAGACCAAGGTTTACAAATCTAAAAAGTGAACTAAACAATGTATATGGGACAAAGGATCCGGCTTCCTATGTAAATTTTCTAGTTCAGCCAATTGGTATAATTGATCGTCAGTTGATAATAGATGAAAAAGATAATATAGACCGTATTATTGCTACTCTAGCTTTAAAAGAAATGAGCCAAAGTACGCTGATTAAAAAGCTTTGCGCGCTTTCTACGAACAACAAGACAAGAAAAGCTCTTTTTGAGTTCAACAAATTAATCAGAAGTATTTATACATTGAAATGCATTTTAGATCCTAAAATCCTTGAGAATGCGCATAGATCACAAAATAGGCTTGAATCCTACCATACATTACGTGGAGCTATTGCCAAGGTTAGCGGTAGAAAAGCTTTGCTGGGACGCACTGATCTTGAAATGGAAATTAGCAACCAGTGTGGTCTATTAATTGCAAGCGCCATTATTTATTACAATGCTTCAATTCATTCCCACCTGCTCAACAAAAATCCAAATAACAAAAAGGTACTAAAATTTCTTAGAAAATTATCCCCCGCCGCTTGGCAGCATATCCACTTTACCGGTTACTTTAGTTTTTATGACAACAGAAGAAAAATAGACATCGATAAAATGCTAGAAGATATATTGCTTAACTGAACACTGACTTATACGCCTAAACACTTTGTCGGAAATTTGGACGGTTTGTGGCTAGAAGGCTATATACAAGATGTATTATTTTTTACTGTAATTTGGTTATAACTTAACAAGGCGTTTTAATGGGTAAAATTGTTGCTTATTTGCGAGCATCTACAGACAAGCAAGATTTAAATCATCAAAAACTAGAATTGCTTGAATTTGCCAGAAAGAAATCTCTGTCTATCGACGAATTTGTCGAAATCACCATTTCATCAAGAAAGAGTAGTAAACAAAGGCGTATTGATGAACTGCTGAGTATGTTAAATGACGGTGATATATTGCTTGTTACCGAACTCAGCCGACTCGGAAGAAGCACTACAGAGGTTATTACCATAGTAAACTCTTTAGCGAAACGTAATATTCGCGTTATCGTTTTGAAACAAAACTTAGATATCAGCCAACAAGACATAAATTCAAAGGTTACATTGACGCTTTTCTCATTGTTTTCTGAGTTAGAACGAGACTTAATCAGCTTGAGAACAAAAGAAGCATTGGCTTCCAAGAAAAGACAAGGACAAATTTTAGGAAAACCAAAAGGAACAATTCAAAAAAGTAAATTTGATAAACATGCGGAAAAAATCAAAGAATTATTGGACTATGGTCTTTCAGTCCGTAAAATTTCTAGTGTGCTTGAATATACCAACCACATTGCACTTAATACTTATATTAACAAGAGAAACTTAAAGAAAAAAATTACAAACCACTTAACAAACACTTTGTCGGAAATTTGGAGGGTTTGTGGCTAGAAGGCCTAGAATACCTTAATAATACTCCTATAGTTTTAGGCAAGCACAAGCACATAGGCAAAAAGCAATTAAGGCAATGTACCATCTATGTTTTAGAGGTAAATGAAGCTAATATAGCTAAACAACAGGAAGGTGATAGTTCTGTTATTATGTCTAATGATCAGGATATATCTAAAGTATTTTTCCTTACACCGCAAGAAGAACAATATATAAAATTTTTACCTAAACAAGCTAACTTTGAATATATTGACATATCCCCATCCAAGCAATATTATTTTATTTTCTTAGAAATTATCGCAAGAATTTTTTCTAATGTGAATGTAGACAACACTATTCTTAAGTTTAGTGAAAGATATAATAATATTATATCAAATAATTCTGATTCACTTTCTCCTCAATCTCATTTAACAGATAAAAATATTCAAGGTAAAGCTAAGAATATTTATCTGCCAATAATTGGTGTATTGGTTTTGATTATTTGTAGTACTTATCTTTTAATATTTAGCCCAACTATTGAAAAAACAGTTAAGAATCAAGAATCAGAAGTGCAATGGTCTAAGCTACAAGATACAACAACATTTCCGAAGAATATAACTAGTTGGAATATACCTAGACAAGATCATGTTTTTATTGGTAGAGAAAAACTATTGAGGGATTTGTATAATAAATTACATCACAATCATACATCTGATGTAACAAGTAATTTAGCAATTACTGCATGTGCTAGACTTGGCGGAATAGGCAAAACACAATTAGCCTTGCAATATATAAATCATACAAAACATCCTTATACACTTAAAGTTTGGTTTCTTGCAGAAAATATTGATCATTTATATAATAAATATATTGAATTCGCTAAATTATTAGGACACGCGGAAGTCATATATACAAAAGAAAACATTATTGCTTATGTTAAACAATGGTTAGTTGAAAACCCAGGATGGCTTTTAGTTTATGACAAAGTAAACAATTATCGTGAAATCGAACCATTTTTACCAGAATCTGGTGGATATGTGATTTTAACAACTCGTCAGCGTTATTGGCCAACAAAGTTCTCAGTATTGCCTATTAATATCATGACAGAAGAAGAGGCTATCAAAACAATAAAGACTTTAATACAACGAAATATAGCAGAAGAACAGAATGATATAAAACAATTAGTTGGAGTTTTAGGATATTTACCATTAGCATTAGTACAAGCTGGGGCTTACATTAAGCAAAAACATATCACTATTCCAGAATATTTAGATCTTTACAAAAAGTATGAAACAGAATTGCTATCGGATAACACATTTTTAGAAGAAACAAATAACTATAACTACCCAGTGGCAATAACCTGGAATATTAGTTTAGAGGCAATTGTTAAAGATACTGAGATTAACAATGAACCACCTATAGCTATTGAACTTTTAACAGTATGTGCTTATCTAGCACCAAATAAAATCTCTCGTAAACTATTACTCAAATGGCTACAAATAGCTTACCCACATTTATTGTCCCCAAAATTAACGTTAAATAAGCATATTGCTCTATTATGGCAATATTCCATGATCAATTATGATGGTAATGATAACATTACTATTCATCGCTTAGTACAAGCAGTGTTACGTCATCAGCTTAGTCAAGCACTAGACAGTAAAAATAATATTTATTCTACCTTAAATTTAAAGTGGTTTGAATCACTATTGAAATTTTTTATAGAGAATGAACATGAATTTAAGCTTATTCATTCTTTTCAACAACTTATTGAAACTAGTCAACAATTTAAAAATAAATTTCAGGATAACTATAATGAAAATCTTGCGGCAATGGATTTAATGATTTCTTCAGTATACTTTTATCAAGAGAAATATGAAGATTTTCTCAAGATAGTTGATGAGGTTAATAAATATTTGAAGAAAACTGAAGGCTTAGAAATATTAAAATGTAAAATTCTATATATATACTCGGCATATTTTTGTAAAATTGGTAATTATCAAAAGGCAGAACAAAAAATAAATACAGCAATTAACAGATACAATAATATAACAGTAAATAAGTCAATAAAGGATAGTGATATGCAAAGTCTAAAGGCAAAATTATTGTACTATAAAGCTAATCTTGTCTTAGCAAAAAATAGTGTAAATAAAAAAACAGATACAATTAATACAAATACACCAGAAATAGAGGCGTCTATAAAATCAATTCAAGAAGCAATAGAGCTATTCCATAAAATTCACAACATTAGAGAGTTTTTACTATCAATAGAGTTGTATGGGAAACTACTCATTTTAACCAATCAAGTTGATAAAGTAATAGTAGAGTTTAATAAGCATAATGATTTAATCGAAAAAAAGGCTGATAATCTAATAAAAATGTTTTTTTATATAACTTATTCAGATGCTTATTTTAGCAAGGGAGATTTCAACAAAGCTTTAGAATATTGCGATAAAGCTAAACAACAAGCAGAAAAATTGCATCTTAAGAGTGAGCTAAACAATATTAACAGTAAAGAAAAAACTATTAAGAGCTTATTGCAATAAAATTGAATATTAGACCTCTTGCAAAACTCGCTTATGCGCAAGGATTTGAAGGAGACGCTTCACCTCGAACCGCAGCGTACTCAAATGTACGTGAGGATTCGAGTACCGCATCATTGTCCAAATTACCGGCAGAAGTAGAGTTTTGCAAGAGGTCTATTTTTATTTTTTCAGCTTAAACATTCTGACTTTATAGTATGGGCTGCAACAGTTGATGAAGAATTATGCCCTTTTAAACCTAATTCTATTAAGATTTTTTGGCTTTCTCTTAGTTGTTCAGCAACTTTTTCTTTATCAACTAACAGTGATGTAAGCCTTGCTACTATATTTGATTTAGTACAGTTAAATTGAATGAATTCTGGTAATATTTCCCTATTAGCAATAATATTAATCAAAGAAATGTAAGGTATTTTTATCAATAATTTTATTAGAAAAAAACTTACGATATTTAATTTATATGCAACAACCATTGGCGTATTACAAGCAGCAATTTCTAAAGTATTAGTACCCGATTTTGCTAGAGCAAGGTCAGATGCAGCAAAAATCTTAAGTCTGTCACTTGAGAAATGATAGCTAAATACTGCCTCTGATAAAAATTGTTCAATTAAAGACTGATGACTAGGAGCAGCCAGGACAAATATCACTTGAAGATTAGGGAACTGCCTTGCTAGTAAATTAATTGCTTCTATAAAGATAGGTGCATGTCTTATTATCTCACCTTTACGACTACCGCAAGTAACACATAATAATTTTGAATGAATAGGTATTTGTAATTCCTGCTTTAACTGTTGTTTATCTTTATCATCATAAAAATACTGCTCTAATATTGGATGACCAATATATCGACAATCTAGCCCTACTTTTTGGAAATATGGCGGCTCGAATGGCAGTAAAGCTAACAAATAATCGTAAATTTTAGCGTATTTCATAGCCCGGGAAGGCTTGTATGCCCAGACCGATGGGGCAACAATATGCATGATCTTTAAGTTAGGTCTAATTTCTCGAACCTTCTTTACCACCCTATAAGTAAATCCTGGTGAGTCTATAGTAATTAATAAATCTGGATTATGTTGAATAATATCGTCAATAGTTTGTTGAATTAACTTAGTGATCCTAAAAATATGTGGTATAATCTCGACGAAGCCTATGAGGTTTATTTGACTCATCGAGAAAAGACTACGCTCTAACCCCGCCTCTTCCATCTGGCTTCCCCCAACACCAACAAACTCTAACTTCATTTCCTCCAGTTTATATAGTTCTTTCAGACTTCGTATCAAACGACCCCCTATAAAATCCCCTGATATTTCACCAGCAATTAGGTAAATTTTAGCCATTTTACTTCTTACCACATAGTCTTAAACTTTTTTCAATCACTGTCGAACGGATACCAACACAATTAAGAATCAAATGAAATACATAGTCATGACTAATTTCAGTACCTAAATGATTAGCTATAGAACTCACCAAATCAGGATGTTTCTTTTTAAATTCATCCGATACCCAAACTAAGAAAGGTACTGTGGTTTGTTCTGGAGTCATTGTTCCACCGTGACCGTAATAACCATGTTCTCCTAAAGATTCACCGTGATCAGAAACATACATTAAAATGGCATTATTATTTTTTAATAAATCTATTACATTATATAAAAAAAAATCAGTATATGCAATAGTGTTATCGTAATCATTAATTAACTCTTCAGGCTTACAAACACTTTGATCTACCATAGCATAAGAATCACACTTAGGAATAAATTTTTGGAATTCTTTAGGATATCTAGCAGAATATTTCCAATGGCTACCACTTGTATGAATAACTAAAACCTCTTTAGTAGTAGAATTATTTACAATACTTTTAACATAAGGTAACATTTTTTCATCATACTCATTCATTCTTAACAAAGCAGAGCCGCCTGGTACTATGGTAAACTTAACCTCATCATAAATGGCAGATTTGTTTTTACTATCTAAACATTGTAACAACCTTTGAGTTCCAATCCAATTAGTATTAAAACCAAGTGTGGTGAAAACTGATAAGAAGCTCGTGTCTTCCATACTTTTCTCTAAATCTCTAGCAGGATGGCGAGACATAAGAGATGGAACTGAAATATATGTATGATTAGACGAAGACTGTGCTTTAAATGAAAAAAGATTTTCAACAGTACTTAAATATGGCGTAGTATCCCTGGTATAACCATTAATAGCAAAATGATCAAACCTGGCTGATTCTCCTATAACAAGTACCGCTATAATATTTTGATCAGATTGATCGGCAAAAGAAAATTTCTTGTTTATATCCTCACGCATGGTGTGTTTACTATTAGAAAAACATAAATATGTATTATGTAGATATTGAATAGGAAAATAACTGTCTAGCAATTTAAACTGTGGTGTGATAATATTATTAACGGTAATTAAAAGGCAAATTGCTGATAGTAATTTTGTAACAAATAGTTTACTATCTAAAATGGAGAAGTGTTTCATTGTATAAACACAGCTAAATAAACTGAAAACTAACCAAACAATTAGCTTGATGCTGACTATTTCGTATACTTCATTAAAATCGGTGGAGAAAAAACTACCCATCATTTCTTTTGTAGGAGAAATTCTAAAAAAATATAGGTAATAGCTGGCAATTGCCCCTGTTATAAATAAAAATATTGTTCCAATTATAAAAACAAGCCGATGGATAGTTAAACCAAAAAAAATGATAAAACAAGTAAAGTAAATATACAGAAAGTCTTTACCTAACTCCAATATCGCTTTTACAAAAGTTACCTTGTAGTAACTGAATTTGTAACAAGAAACTACTGAATTAAAAAATATGAAATAAATAAGGGCAAAAACTAAAGATAGTTTTATTAATTTACTATCTAGGTGTTTTTGAATTAGCTCTGACATAATAAACACGTACTTTGTATAAATTGTAACTTAGGTATCATGATAATAGCAACATTGCAAGAATTTTTTCAACTTCTACAAGCTAATAAACCAATTATTGCCGTAGATTATGGAATACGGAAAACAGGCATCGCTATTTCAAATCAAGAACAGAGCATCGCTATGCCGATAAAAACTATTTATGAAACGATAGAAGAAAATAAGATTAAGTCAATATTAGATTTAATCGCAACTTATTCCATCTGTGGTATAGTCATAGGTTTGCCTATTAGTATGAATGGTCAATCTAGTGAACAAACTATAATTGTTTTAAAATTCAGCACAAAACTAAGCTTTGCGACAAATCTTCCTATATATCTACAAGATGAAAGACTTACTTCCCTTGCTGCCAATAGCTTATTAAAATCGTTAGGGGTAAAGAGACGAGAACGTAACCAAAAAGACGATTCAATTGCAGCAAGTATGATTTTAGAGACTACTTTAGATTCTATTAAGAAAGTTCGATAGATATATAGCTTAACCGTAAGCGTTCACGGAAAAAAAGTTAAAGTACAAGACGTCTATTAGCGAGAAGGCGTAAGCCAAGAAGCAATCCATTCCTAACCATTTTTGGATTGCCGCGTTGCCGCAAAGCGGCTCCTCGCAATGACGTATGACCTAAAAACCGTGACCGCTCACAATTATTTCGTATCAGATAGTTTTATTTCAGGATATTTTTCTGGTCTAGCTAAAAAATAACCAATATCTTTGTTGTCAGAGGACATTTCTATATGAGAGCTATAAATACGATTATCAAAACCACCATTTTGCTGCTTCTTAACAAGCCGCTTTGTTTCAATTTGTTCCATCGATAAGTTGTATTCTTTGCCTAACGCATAAATCACTTCAAGCAAATCAGCTAGTTCTTCAGAAACTTCATCTGGTGTTTTTGCATCAATCACTTCTTGTGCTTCTTCCAACAACTTATCTTTAAGACGCTGAATATATTCATCTTCTTTCATACTGCGTTCAAATACCGAAACACCACGCGAACGCATAATTCCTGGTACTAAATCACGAATAAGTTTATCAATTTTGAAACAATATCTTTTCGTCATAATTTTCTTATACCCATCTCCTATAGCTAACCCGAATAAGTTTTAGATATCCCAGACATCATTGCGAAAAGGCATGAGACCCACAGCTGTCGAAAGTTAGAAGAGGAAGCAGTTTTACAGGTCATCTTTTGATTACTTTTATGTATTGCTTCGTCGACTTACGGTCTTCCTCGCTAATAAACGTTAACCACATACAACTTTTAACCCCTCTTGTCTAAAAGCCCTTCCTCTTCTAACTTTCGACAGTTGTGACATTAGACTTCTTTCGAAACTCTACTTCTGCTGGTAATTTGTGCGTGATACCGGTACTCTGCTCCTCACGTAAATTAGAGTACGATGCGGTTCGAAGTGAAGTATCTCCTACAAATCCTTGCACATAAGCAAGTTTCGAAAGAAGTCTATTCTCGCAATGACGTTTTTATGCTGTTATAATTATAGAATAAAAATTGTAGGGTACATGCTCAAACCCTCACATACATTAGAATACGCTGTGGTTCGAAGTGAAGCGTCCCTTCAAATCCCTACACATAAGCGAGTTTTGCAGGATGTCTAATACCGTTACAGTTGGTTGCGGGGGTTGGATTTGAACCAACGACCTTCAGGTTATGAGCCTGACGAGCTACCAGACTGCTCCACCCCACGATAATATCAATTTCTTCTGATTTCAAAAATTGTTCTTTTATTTGTTAGCAAATGATATGCTTCAATTTCATGAACAAGTAAAACTTGCTTAAACCTTCTTACCGAAACTAAGCCCAGCAAACTTTTTGTTAAAGTCACTAACATTTTTGTTAGATTGGTTAACAACATTTCCAGATTCTTTAGTCCATGCTGGATGTTTCCTGTAATCAACATCCATCAAAATCTCTTCTGCATGACCACCGGAATTTGTCTCAAAAACATCATTACTAATGATAATTTTGAACTTTTTATATTTTGGATGTATTCCAGCTTTCATAATGCAGCACCAACTTTTTTTTCAGCTATCTTTCTTTTAATTACCTGTGCTTTATCGGAAAGTATATCACTTGATATTTTAAGCATATATTCATCAAAACCACCTACTTTCTCAACAGAACGTAGACATTTAGCATTTACCGAAAGCTTATATTCTTGCCCAGTGAGAACACTTGCAAACCTCACCACTCTTAGATTCGGCTCAAAGCGTCTTCTAGTTTTTCTTTGCGAGTGTGACACTTTATTACCGTGTAAAACACCAACCCCACTAAGCTCACACCTACGAGACATCGTGACTCCTATAATTGTTCATCAATATTACGTAATTATACTACTATTAGGGCTTTATGTCAATATGTACAGCTGTAAATAATACAAATATTTGTTAATATAGTCAATTCAGGAGGATTTGGTGCTAGGAGCGATGGAGCTACGCCTATAAGTAATAGGCGAGCATTGAGCGACGACGTCACCAAATCCTCCTGAATTGACTATAGTTAAAACTTTTGAAGAGATGGCAACATATCGTTCATTGAATAAAGAGCAGGTGGTTTATCAGATATCCAGATGGCAGCCTGAATTGCCCCATCAGCAAAGGACTCTCTTGATCCCTGATGTTTTAGAGTAAGGGTTTGGTTATCCCCTAAAAATAACACCTGATGTTCTCCATGTAAATGCCCTCCCCTAATAGAAGCAATGCCAATTTCGCCAGTTTGCCTTTGATCTTTTACAGTACGGTCAAATATCGCACATTTATTAAAGTCTAAATTTCTAACTTTTGCCACAGCCTTACCTAACATTATCGCCGTACCAGACGGAGCGTCTTTTTTCATACGATGGTGACAATCTAAAATCTCTATATCGTAAGTATTATCTAGAATTTCTGCTGCCTTTTTCGCTAGCATCGCTAGTAAATTTGCCCCTAAACTCATATTAGCTGAATAGAATATTGCCAAATTTTTGGAAAATTCATGTAAACTATCAAGTTGATAGTTAGTCAGACCAGTAGTACCAATAACTAATTTGTTGTTGTACATAATGGCATAATCAAGAAGTTTGTCCAATATCTCGCTACTAGAAAAGTCAATAATCACCTCAGAATTTTGACAAAATTCAGCAAAATCCCTTATGCTATTTTTTCTAGAAAATGTAGCAGAAAGAGTACAGCTATTTAATCCATGCATTTTTTGAATTATCATCTGCCCCATTTTACCGGTAGCACCACAAATACCTATAGAAATCATTTTAACTCTCTATATTGCCTTAAACAATGCACCAATGGTTTTAAATTACTTTTTACCATAGCACTTATCACTTTACCAACCAATATAACATGATCCCCCACTTCATATTGACTAAACTTGTTGCACTCAATATGGCAAACTGCTCCTTCAATCAAAGGGCAATTAGTAATTTGTCCTAAATTATATGAAATACCAGCAAATTTATCAGCATTAAACTTAGAAAAATGTCTAGAAATATTCTCTTGATTTTCAGCTAGAATACTAACAGCAAAATACTCACTACCAGTAAAAGCACTCATACTAAAGGATTTTTTATCAATACAAAACAATACCAATGGCGGTAATAAGGAAACCGAGGTAAAAGAGTCTGCCGTAAAACCAAATAGCTTGTTATTATATAAAGTAGTGATAATAGTAACGCCCGTAGGCAAAGTGCTAAGAGCTTGTTTAAATTGTTCCGAATCCACTATTGCAGCCATTTTTTAGTAATGCGACTAATTGTACCATCTTTTTTTAATTCACTAATAGCTTTATCAACATTTTCAACAAGTTTAGAATCTTTTGGCATAGCGATAGCAAGTTCAGATGAGAATTCTGTTAAACTAAAACTAGCAAGATCAGGATTATTCTCAATAAATTTCTTAGATTGCGATTCCTCTAATACTACCACATCTACAACTTTCGATTTCAATTCTTCGACTAGCATTAAATTATTTGACAAATAATTTGTTCTAATATTAAACTGCTTGGCTAAATCCTGAACTATCACCGCCCATGTTGTACCAAGTTGCACACCAACAATTTTATTATCCAAATCTCCAACATTTTTCAAATCATCTGCTGTTCTATATAATACTGATACGTTAGTTGTTACATAAGGGGCTGAAAAGCTAATGTGTTTCTTACGTTCTTCAGTCACTGTTAATCCAGCGATTACTATATCAACATTTTCACTAGCTAAGGATGCAAGTAAGCCATTAAAATCAAAATTTTTAATTATAACTTTCTTCTCTAATTTTTCTCCTATAGCATTAATAATATCAATGTCAAGTCCCACTATTTGCCCATTTTGAATAAATTCGTAAGGGGGATTATCTGCAGAAGTTGCAACTATTAAGCTCTTTTCTTGAGATGGTTTATCACAACTAACTATTAAAAAAGAACATATAATAAGCAAAAAGCATTTTATTAATCTCATAAAAATCAAATAACTATGTTAATTATTGCTATATTATCGCACTTCTTACTATCATATACAACAAACTTTTTGAAATTAGCTGAACTACCTCATGAAAGAAAGTAAATATTTGTTGTTGAGCAAGTAGCATTGCTTTACTTTGGACACCATTTGGCAGCCCGTAGTAGCGGGGAATATAAATCTTCATCCATAGGAATCAAGATATTTTTCTCTTCTTCTATTGTGGGAGGTCTATCAAGAAAGTAAATTTTAGGTGCATCTTTAATGATATAGTCAATTCAGGGGAAGTTGGGGCTAGGAACGATGGAGCGACGCCTATAAGTAATAGGCGAGCGACGAGTGACGACGTCACCAACTTCCCCTGAATTGACTATAAAATGCAAACCCTTCATCGTATTAAGTCAAGAGAACAAGAAAAAAGAATTGCCTTGGATACTTTACACGACTTTATACCTCTGGCAAGACTAGCTCGGGTAACACGGATAGAACAGGAACTATACGCATTAGCTAGCAAAATATTAGAGGAAATTTAATACAGTTTATTTACTTTTTATTAGTCAGCATCCAGAAAAGGGAGTCAATAACTTTTTTTGTGTAAGTTCTATTTTTATATTTGGGTCACCGTGTTATTAAATTGAATCTTACTAAGGTAACTTTTTATTATTAGAGTTAATAGATGCATCAAATGCCATAGAGACTAAATTCACTAACTTTTCTTCTTGTTCTAAAATCTCAGGTAACACTTTCCAATATGATATAGTTATCAACTTATTTGAGCTATTATATGTAAATGGTTCGGAAACAAAAGATTTTAAATACTCAACTACTTTGTTATCTATTTTAAAGTACAACTCATTTCTTGCAACTATTCCTATTATTACTCCATCTTTATATATGCCATAACTACCAAACATTGCACGAGTAGTGATTTGACCAAAAGGGGCTAGTATATCTTTAATATATTCAATAAATTCATTACTTTTCATAATTAACCTATCGGTTGTTCTGTACGAGAAATTACCACAAGATATTATACGAACTTTACTATACTGCAATCGCTTATCCCTTGTTTTATATAGCTAAGTCGAATAAGTTCTGATATTGTTGTTATAAGTTTAGATTGCTTGATCGCTACTAAAGTAGCCCCTCACTAATAGATGAAGGAGTTATCTAGAACCTTAACGAGTTAGCTATATTCCAATGCATAGTATCATTTAAGTATAATTGGTAATTGAGATTAAAACAATGCAACTTTTCAATTTAACAGGCAAAACAGCCCTCATTACAGGTGCAAGCAGTGGTCTTGGAGAGCAATTCTCTCGCCTTCTTTCTAGCGTAGGGGTACGAATCATATTGGCTAGTAGAAGACTAGATAAACTGCAAGCTTTAGCCTCTGAGCTTAGCAATGCTATTGCCCTGGAAATGGATATGGCAGATAAGAACTCTGTTCAAAGAGCCTTTAATACGCTAAAACAACAAGGAGAACTCATAGATATCTGCATTAATAATGCCGGAATTGCAAAACCTACACCAATCTTTACATCATGTGAACTAGATGATTTCGAGTCTATTATGCAAACCAATGTACTGGGAGTTTGGTACGTTACCAAGAAAGTTGCTAATCATATGAGAAACCATGGAGTCCATGGGAGTATTATCAATATTAGTAGTGTCAATGGAGCCAACCGTTTAAGCGAAAATATCGCTGGTTATTGTGCCTCTAAAGCATCTGTTATCCAAATGACAAAGGCATTAGTCGGAGAGTTGGCAAAAGCCCATATCCGGATTAATTGTATTATACCTGGTATATTTCATACACCGCTTACAGATTACAAATTAAATACAGAAGAAAAACGTAAAGCAATATCAGAACTTACACCTCTAAATTTTATAGCAGAACCTAATGACCTTGACGGTGCAATTTTATACCTTGCCTCAAACAAAGCATCTCGCTATGTTACAGGTTCATGTATTACAGTTGATGGTGGCGTTTCCTGGGGAGGCAAGTAACACTAACAACTATCTTTGACTTATGCAGAAAGTCTAGGCTCTGTGAACAAAATTTTAATTGTTTAGATTTTGAGTATTTTTAAGCGAAAATTAATAAGATTTTTGCCGGAATAGTTAGTTCTATTTCAAAAAAATCTTATAATTTGCAGCTAAAAAGAGTCGAAATCTAGTAATTTAAATTTTGTTCACAGAGCCATACCTCAACACTTCCTTACTTACAACCCTCATCATTCCTATACTTCTGAACTTCCCTTATCCTACACTCGAATTGATAGTATATGCTGCACGCGTTCAACATTCATTTTCAAATCCAATTCTTAAAATCATTTTTGGGAGAATTTTAACCGTGCTACTTTCAAGTTCTATCATAATATTGCTGTTGGGATGATGTCTTTAGCATTTTGGGTGCTATCTTAGGTACTTCATTGTTTATGCTCACATGACGTTTTAACTTACTTTGAATTTGCTTTAATTCACTATGCATTATAGCGTCACTTGCCTCAGGGGGCATAATGGTTTGTGACATATTAATATTACATCCTTTATTTTTTGCTACTTCTTGTAGCATTGCTTCATATTGACCCTTGGTCACCGGGATAGTGTAAATATGCTTCCCTCTTTGTATATAGCCTATAGCACCTTTATCATCTCCAGTGAACTTTAATGATAATGGGTTGGTTATTTCTACTAGTTTTCCTTGCTCGTTATAGTGAGTAGTAAAATAAAGTGCCTTCGAGACCTCAATATTTTCACCTTTCTCGTTTTGTATTGGAAACGAAAGATGCACAGCTGTACCAGATGGTTTGATGGTTAATGGTAAATTAATATTGCGATAATTGCTAATCTCTTTTTCCGTTACTCCGTCTTCTAAAATTACTTTAGTAGAGGTTTTAACCTTAGTTTCTGTTAATTTAAATAATTCTTCATCTTTGACTTTAATAACTCTTGACCTGGTATCAGTTGTATTGTCTATTGGTGGCTGATTGCTCCAAGTTAACGGTTTAAAATTATTAGCCTGATGGATTTTTGCATAACTTTGCACTTCATCATTCATCGCTTGAGTCACAGTACTCTTTGTAATAGAGTTAGCCCAGGTTTTTTGTATTAATTCGTTGTTATTTTCTACAAATTCTTTAAATTGCTGAGAATTAACATCAAGATTAGCCACTGAGATTGCTGTAATATTTGCTTCAGCAAGGATGTTTTTTAATGTTGTTTGTTGCTTAGCAATAATTTCTTGTCTAAAAGCCAATGTTACAGAATCTACTTCAATCGTGGCTACTTTGCTCTGTGCTACTATGGCTGGGACTATTTCAGATGGAGCTACTTTGTAGGGTGAGGTCTGTTCAGTAGCTTGAGTTTCAGTAGTTGTTGTTATCGTGTCATTAATATGCATAACATCTAGTGCTTTTTTAGATGCTACAGATAGATCAGTTCTTTCTAAAGTAGGGTTTGTTAGTGCTTTTTTTTGTTCTTTTACTATTTGAGCTATTTCTTTAATTAACAGTACTTCTCGAGTTTTATTACCTAAAATATATTCAACATAGTTTCCCTCAGTTTTCTTCTTCAATTCTAGTCTTTTCCTTTGGTCGATTATATTGTTAAAATAATCGAAGTGTTCTTGAACTAATTTTTTTAATTCTAGCTTATTAATTTTTCCCCTTGTTACTAAAAGACCGAGTTTAATTTGCAACCCATATTCTTTTAATGATTGTTGTCTCTTTTGCATAGTTTCTTTAAGAGCATCTTTAACATCAGCAATCTTTATGTTTTCTGGTGCTATATTTTTAAATTTCTGGCTCATTGTCATTTTTGCCCAATTTGCTAGTGCTTTATCACTATAATATTTTGATAATTCAACGAAGCTATTGTCAATAGTATTGTTTAAATCAATTTGTGCAGTATCAAGTAAACCTTTTACAAATAAATCATTATACTTTATGGTACTTGGAAATTCTCTAAAATGATTAGTTGGTCCTAGTAAGGGTAGATGTCTAGACCAAGAATGTGGACGTATCTCATCATCTAATTGGTCAAAACTTCCAGCAAAATCTAACCTAACTAGTCTAGGAGGAATAGTAGAATTGTTAGGATCTCTTACAACTCCTATATTACCTGTATGAATATCAAAATCGCCTATTAATAAGCTAGTTGGAGCTATTTTATCAAAATCGCTATAATGCAGTTCTTCAAAAGCTTTAGTTAAAGTACTAGATAGTAATTCTCTTGTTCCCATAAAAAGCGGTCTTCCTCCGTCTTTTCGCAACCAACCGCCTGGCTTAGTTTTTTTAGACATGTGGTTATCCATATCAACATACATGTCTCCACTGTAATTCTTAAAAAATTCAGATTGCACATATACTTCAGAACCATCATTTTGCAGACCTCCTTCTTGATCTACTTTCGTGGTAAGATGATTAGGTACAATGAGCGAAACTTTGGCTCCATACTCTGGATTTGTTGCTTGAAAAATTTGGGAACCCAAAAACTCTGATATATTTTTTTCAGGCTTATTTTCCTTTTTAACCATAAATAGAATATTATCTTGACTGCTATATATCCCCCCTAATTCTCCAGCTTCATTAGCTCCAGCTTCCTTTTTTTTATAATATTGCAAATTGGTAAATTCTGACATTTATTATCCCTATTTAGTTTAACCTGAATTTGATATAACCCGCTATAGTCAATTGATGGGAAATTGGTGACGTCGTCGCTCAATGCTCGCCTATTACTTATAGGCGTCGCTCCATCGTTCCTAGTGCCAAATTCCCCTGAATTGACTATATTGCAAATTCGGTTATATCTATAAATATAACAGATTTTTATGCTCCACTAATAGCTATTTTCATTATTTTTGCGGTATTGCTTATTTTTTTCATTAGACTCTTGCAAATTTTCTTATGATAATAAAAATCTGCTCGCCAAGCGTCATTGCGAGACTTGCAATATCTTTCAACGTCATTGTGCATAGGCGTTAGTTTAAGAAGGTAATAATTGGAAAGCCGTCATTGCGAGGAGGCGTTAGCCTACGAAGCAATCCATATGACAATTTATGGATTGCCACGCTCACATACGTTCGCTCGCAATGACGGAAAAGCTATCTAAACCCGCTTTACCTTCTATTTCAACAGTTGTGCTACGGTCTCCTCACAATGACGTTTTTTCGTGAACGCTCACTCTCATATACCAAGAAAGTTTAAAAAATCTCGCAATTCTTGACGAGCAGCTACATGAGATATACTAAGTGTTTTATCATGATTAGCTGTTGTTAAGTCAAGTAATGTTAGTCCTTGTAAAAATAATTCCCGAAAAATTACTCTTTCACTAAAGCCTGGAGCAATCTTAAAGCTAATTCTTTTTGCTAATTGTTCAAGAGCAGCCCCCACTTTCCTTTTATTTACTGCATCCAAGTTGCTTAATCGATTACGCATAACAATCCAGTTAATTGTCTCGCCATTACGATTAGCTTTCTGCATCTTTTGCTCCCAAATCATTTGACTATAGATTGATGGGGCAATAATTGACAAATTGTCAGCGTTAACTTTGGCTAATACATCAAAATCAAAAAAACTGTCGTTAATTGGGGTAATTACCGTATCAGCATAAGAATGAGCTAATCTAGATAAGAAAGAGTAGCTTCCTGGTGTATCGATTACTAGATAATCAGCATTTTTTGTCTGTTCAATTATCTGTTCAAACCTAGTTCTTTCATCCTCTTCTTTAAGTGCAACGACTTGTTCTTGACTTTCAGTCAAATGAAAATGCTGAGAAGTTTTAACCGTATTGTCCGGGTTCTTTAAATTGTAATCATCTCTGTTCTTTAAATAATTTGTTAAAGACCCCTGCCGTGAATCAGTATCAATACTAGCCACCGTATAACCATTATACAATAAACCGGTAATTAGATGCATAGAGCAGGTACTTTTACCAGCTCCACCTTTTTCAGCCCCAAGTACAAAAATACGATTTGTTTGATTATTTTTCATAGTGATCTTGAATAAATTGATTAAGAAGTCTTACACCATAACCTACTGCTCCTTTAGGACCAAGGGGATTGCCTTTTTTATTATAGGCAACACCGGCAATATCAAGATGTGCCCAAACCATACCTTCTTTAATAAAATTCCCTATAAACTGAGCTGCTGTACAACTACCAGCTGCTCCAGGGACGTTACCAATATTAGCAAGATCAGCAATGTCTGACTTTATCATCTCATCAAAATCTTTATTTAGAGGCATACGCCATAATTTTTCATTAACTTTATTGCCAACATCTATTAGCTTACCAGCTAATTCATCATTATTGGTAAAGCACCCAGCATAAGTTTTACCAAGAGCGACAACAATAGCTCCAGTAAGGGTAGCCAGATCGATTACACATTGAGGCTTAAACTTTTCTTGAGTATACCAAATTGCATCAGCCAAGACTAACCGACCTTCTGCATCAGTATTATCCACCACCACTGTTTTTTTGGACATAGTGGTTACCACATCTCCTGGTCGTTGAGCATTGCCTGAAGGCATATTTTCTACAAGACCAACAACCCCGACCACATTAACTTGTGCATTACGACTAGCCAAAGCCATGATTACTCCAACTACTGCAGCTGAACCGGCCATATCATATTTCATATCTCCCATATTGGCTGCTGGTTTAATAGAAATCCCACCACTATCAAAAGTAACCCCTTTACCAACAAAAGCGACAGGTGGGGTATCATCATCTAAGCCATTATATTGCATTACTACAAGTTTGGATTCATTTTGTGAACCTTGTCCAACACCAAGTAAAGCTCCCATACCAAGATTTTTCATTTCTCTTTCACCGATAATGATAATTTCAACTCCTAGCGGTTCAAGATGTTCTAATATTTTTTCAGAGTAAGATTGAGGATTTTTTATATTGGCTGGTTCATTTATCATATCTCTGGCAAAAAATACTGCCTCAGCTAATGATCTTTTATCATTAAACAATTCCTCTGCTTTAGACTGATCATCTATAGAAATCTCAAGAGAGTCTACAACAAATTTTTCTCCTTCACTTTGAGTAGTTTTGTATTTATCAAATCTATATGAAGCAAGCAAACAGCCGCTAGCTATAAGAGAAGCAACAATAGCTGGTTGATGTTGTCCGATATTATGAGAAATTTTTATGCCAATAGTACTAATTTTACTGCAAGTACTACAGGATAAGATTCTTCCTCCAAGCTCTTCAATGCAAGAGGTTGTTAATTTTGTTTCATCACCAGTGCCAACCATAATTAAATATTTTATTTCTCCATCTTTAGCGATAGAATTAACAATTTTAATTTGTCCAAATTTTCCAGTAAATAGTAATTTATTTTGAATAGTTTTAGAAATTAAACCATGATGTTGTTGATCAAGTAGTAATAAATTACTGTCTAATTTCAGCTGTTCACTAATAAACACTATAGTTGCTTGATTATTTGATAATTCCTTACTGATGAAGTTAATGTTATTGAGCATAAATCCCTCTTATAATTTAATGGTCTAATTCTATTGATGTATGTTTACTTTGCAAGTATAAAAAATCCTATATAATCAATTCAGGAGAATTAGGTAGCAGGAGTGACGACGTTACCAACTTCTCATCAATTGACACTATAGTTAATATAAGCGATTATTTGAGTATACTATAAAATTTTCTTCCACTAAGTGAAAAAGTGATTAATTTTATATTAGACCTCTTGCATAACCTAAAGATAATTGAGGAATTTTGTTGTCAAAACTCGTCTCCGTTCCTCACGTACATCTTAGTACGCTGCGGTACTCGACTTCGTTTTTCCTAAAAATTCCTCAATTATATTTAGGTTATGCAAGAGGTCTATTTATAGATGCATGTGCCTATAATTCGTCATTGTAAGAAGGCGGAAAGCTAGTAAAGTCGTCATTGCGAGCCACCGTAGGTGGCGTGGCAATCCATTTTTAATCACTTTTCTGGATTGCTTCGTCGACCTGCGGTCTCCTCGCAATGACGGTTTCTCAATTATTGTTTTCTTGAACTGACGCTTATGCAGTCTTCCTCGTAATGATGTTAGTTTACTATGACTAAAACCTTCTCGAGTTAGCTATATAAAATATTTAAAAAATTATTATATTTTTTTAAATTTATACTTAGTGCTAGTCAAATTTTATTCTATAATGATATTGTTTTCAGATATAGGAGGCTGTCTGCAATAACTAAAATGATTCTATATTTGGCTCTTTTTGGCTGCGAATAAACATGATTTTTTTGAAATAGGTACACTATTCCTGCAAAAATCATATCTATTCTCGCCGAAAAATAGCTCAAAATATAATTAATTAGTTATCGTAGGCAGCCTCCTAGACTTTAAGCTACGTCCACCGTTTAATATGTTCGTAAAATGTACCAAAATCGAAGAATGGTGCACTCGATTGGATTCGAACCAACGACCTCTGCCTTCGGAGGGCAACGCTCTATCCATCTGAGCTACGAATGCTTAATTTGTTGATATACCTCAAATAAAAAATATACTCGAATAGTTTAAAAAATTATGTCATAAAACAAGGGGTGAACGAGAACAGCTTAGTAAACCTAAGTAAGAACACGAATGCCCCAAAGTTTTGCGAAAACAATTCTTCAAAGCAGAAGAGCATACATCTATCATCTAACTACATTATACTATAAAAACTTAGGAAGTGCTAACGAATTTTAAACTTTCAAATGTCAGCTAATTTTTAAGAGAATAGCTTGAATTTCTCTAAACTGCTCCAACAAAAACTATATTCTAATGATTTGGGGAATTGGGCTTGAAAATAAGGGGCGAGCAAGCACAGAATTACTTTAGTTTCGCAGGTAACCTCCTAGGCTCTTATATCACATTTTCAAGATATAAGAACCTAAAGTACGATTATTCTTGAGGTAATAATATTTTTGTGATTTAATCTTTAATTATGTTGATAGGTTGACAGTGGCTTTGAAATTTGAAGACAACATTATATCTAATGAGGGACGTAAGTGCCAATACTTACGTTTACTCACTAATAAAATTTAAGATGCTTAAGAGGATAGTATGTCTAAAAAAGATGGTGATGATGTTAGTTTAGATTCAGCTTATGGTTCAGATAATGAGAGTATGGTTGTACCTAATAAGGTATCACGAGTGGCTGCGGAAAAAATTAAAGATATAGATGCTTTGATAGGTAGGTTAGGTAAGTATAAAGAAACTTTTAATGTGAAGATTTACGCTGACAAGATATTACAGTTTAATGAAGCATCTATGAGTGTAATAGAAAGTTTGGGAGCAGAAAATTTTCGTACAAGTCTATCAGATGACAAAATACAACAATTTGTTGATACTATTGCCTTAAATTCAGAATTATGCTCTAAATTTATAAGCACTGATCAAGAATTAGATAAACTTAAACTTAAAGTTGCAAAGACTGAAGATGCCTTAAAAGGTTTTGTTTTGCCACTTGAAGAGCGTAGTGCTTTCGCTGGTAAACTAACAAATTTTGGGTTAGATAGAGAGGAATATAAAATTCCTATGGAAGCTACTAAAGAGGCTTTGCTAAAATTACAAGGACAGAAGCTTACCAAGGGTGAATATGCAGATAAAGTTGTTGCTAGAACTATGGAAATTCTTAACCAAGATAAGCAAAACTTTTCTGCTGAAAAACTACAGCAGTTTAAAAATTTTGTTCGGCAAGGAGATACATCCTTAAAAGTAAAAAATGGTCAATTGATAGATAGGGATGACAAACTTTCTCAACTTGACCAAGAGGAGATTTCAAGTGCAGCTATTAAATCGGTTGATGCTTTTATCAAGGAATTAGAGACTGAGAATGGAAAGGCTGAGAACACTTCTCTGGAGAAGGGTAGACAGCTCGTTCCCCAAAAATCTATGCCTCAACAGGATAACTCACAAAAAGTTGCTTTGGATATTGGTGAGCAAAAAACAAAAGACTGGCAAGCAGCTAAAGAAATGGTAAGTAGTACAATAGATGAATCTATAAAACAATTAAAGCTAAAGATTTCTAATGCAACTGCAGAGAAAATTAAGAAGAATTTATCTCAGGTACTAGATAAATTTGATCCACAATTTCTGTAGGAGAATAAAACAGCTATTATAACAAATATTACCCATGAGATAAAACAAGGTAAAACGGCTCTCTCTGAATTAAGAAAGGAAGGTCACATTGCTAGGGATAAAGTTAAAAAAATAGCTCAGAAAATAACTGAAAAATATGCTGAACGAAATAACCAATTTATTGAAGAAAAAATTAATCCTTTGCTTAATGCAAAGAAAGATGAGTTGGCTCTGAGATTATCAACATTTATACAAGAGAACCAGATTTCTCTTAATGATGTAAGTGCAGTACTGAGGTTATCTGAAGAGAATAAAATTACTGGTAATGCAAAATCGCTAAGCTTAACTGACAAACAAGTTGAACATATTACTGCCGAGCAACTCAAGGGATTAATAAGATTTAACCCAGTAGGATTTAATAGAAATTTGTTTCAAGAAATACCAGATGAAGTTAAATCTATAAATGTAGAGACTGAAAAAGTTCAACAGCACAGTTTTGAGATGGAGCAACGCCAACAGTTGGAAGACGAAGGATATGTTTCTATGGATGAGGATATTCAGCAGCCAGAAAAAAATATTCTATCGCAAAATATAGTACAACAAGAGCAGCAAGACGTAACACAACAAGTACAACGACAAGATATAACAGAGCAAGTACCGCAAGAAGTTACAAACATCTCTGCTGATAATATTAATAAGCAATTTAGTGAGCAACAAGAAATATTGTCAAAAGTAGCTGAAGTAGTAGAAGAGGCTGTTGTAGAAAAATCAACTGCCAGTAAAGAACAATTTCCTCTAGAAATTAATCCAGAAATGACTAATGTTACTGAGTTAGCAGAAACATTATCAAACTTTATACAAAATAATGCAGTTACAGTTGATGAAATGAGAGTTATTTTAGGTACAGAACCATCGCTGCAAGATGATAAGATACAATTAACTGCAGAACAAGCCGCCAATATTACAGGAGAACAATGGCAATGGTTTAGAGATATAGCGCCAACGAATTTTGAAAAAGAATTTAAGCTTGCAAGAGAAGCCCAGGTCAATAATAGTGTAGAGGTAGAGAAATCTACAGGACTAGGGGTTTCAGATAATGTTAAAGAGATGGTATTAAGTACGCATATAATACATAAAGCTATTAAACTAGTTGAAGAAGGAGGAAAACGAAAATTAGACTATTCACAACAAAACAAAATTATTGTGAAATTATCTGATAAATTATCACAACTTGACGTCGACTATTTAAAAACTGAAGAGCAAGCTATTGCCAAAACTATTGCAAAAAATATTAAAAAAGATGCGAGTAAGAGCTTATTTAGCAATAACATTACTGTTAGTGATAAAATATTAACTAAATATGCAGATGACATAAAAAGACTTGACGGTGCTAAAAGTGATAAATTTGCTGCTAAGAAGATTAATGAAGGAATTTATAACCATCAGTTGAAAGATTCACAGATAGCAGAAAAGTTATCGCAGTTTTTAACAACAATCTTTAATCCGGAATCTGAACTAGTAAAAAAAATAAAATCCAGTGAACCATCTGAACGTACAACAGAAAAAATAGTAGACATTAGGAAGTTTAATCCAAAACGATTTGATGAAATTATGTTTCCTAAAGAAAGATTGACAGAAATAGCTCAGAGTAAAGTTACAAGTAAAGCACGGTTTGATGAACTTACTAAAGAGGGGAATAGCTCAAGAGATAGTAAATCTTTTGCTACAGATATATTAGTAGACGTTATTAACAGTGTAACACAGAAAGAAGGAAAACCAAGAGTATCATTAAAACCAAAAGAAAAAGAGAAAATTTTTTCTATACTACATTCATCGTTATCAAGTTTGGATCCGCAATATTTAAATGTTAATCGCCAGAAAATTACAAAATATATAGCTGATAATATCGCATTTAGTGGCAAAAATGAAGGAAAGGATAAAATTTTTACTATTGCTAAGAAAACATTAGATAAAATTGCTGTAAATTTAATGGTAGCTCATGAAAGTAAAAGCAATGAATTTGCGGCAGAGGAGTTAAAGACAGGAAGTATGGAGATTAATGAGAAACTTGTTGCTCATCAAGTCACTAATAGCATTCTTAAAGAGAGAATATCAAAGCTCCTAGCAACTGATAACATTAACGAAGCTGCAAATAGATTAGGTGTTTTTAATGATAACAAGACTGTAGATATTAAGAATATCACAGATAAACAATTAACTGCTCTTAAGAGAATTAGTCCCCAAAATTTTGATGAAACAGTATTTCCAAAAAGTGACATTGCTAAAATTACAACAAAAAAACAAGAACAAAAACAAAAATTATTTCCTGAGATTGACCTTAAAGAGATGGATTTCAAAGATATAACAATTAAGCATACCATAAAGCATATTGTTATGGATGCTGATGATAAAAAGGTGCAAAAAATAACAACAGTAAGAAATAAAGCTAAAGCTATAGAAAATCAACGCTGAACAATATACTTACCTAGGTTCTGTTGACAAAATTTTAATTGTTTAGATTTTGAGTATTTTTAAGCGAAAATTAATAAGATTTTTGCCGGAATAGTTAGTTCTATTTCAAAAAAATCTTATAATTTGCAGCTAAAAAGAGTCGAAATCTAGTAATTTAAATTTTGTTCACAGAGCCTAGGGATATTGTCTTATAGTCAATTAACCTGAATTAGTGCCGAATAAGCACCCATCGTGCTGTTATTGCGAGGAGGCATAGCCGACGAAGCAATTTCTAATCAACTTTTATTGCTGCATCACCGCAAAGCGGTTCCTCATAATGACGATGTATTGCAAACTGGCTTCTCTCAATGATACTTGGCAAGCAGATTTTTTATTCATCATAAGAAAATAGCAAAAAAACCGTGAATGCTCAAGATTTTTCAAACACTATCTCCTGTAACTCGTACTATATTTGCCCCACAATTGATTAGTTTTTTTTCCAATGTTTGGTATCCACGGTCTAAGTGGTAGATTCGATGTATTTTTGTTGTATCATTGGCGGCAAGCCCAGCTAATACTAGAGATACCGATGCTCTGAGGTCACTTGCCATAACTTCAGCTCCCGTTAAAAAAGGTACACCGTGTATTATAGCACTATTTCCTTTAATTGTTATATTTGCACCCATTCGGCATAATTCAGGAACATGCATAAACCGGTTTTCAAAAATAGTTTCCGTGATTGTAGAAGAACCGTTACAAAGAGTCATAAGACTCATAAACTGAGATTGAAAATCTGTTGAAAAACCTGGATATGGGCTTGTATGGATATCCACAGGATTTAATTTATCTACATAAGAAACTCTTAAACCATTATCAATGGATTCAACTTTTATGCCAGCTTCAATGAGTTTTAATACTATATTTTCAACAATATTGCTGTTAATTCCATAAATATTTAAATTTCCTTTAGTAATGGCAGCAGCCATCATGTAGGTACCAGCTTCAATACGATCCGGCATGATCGAATAGTTGGTATGTTTTAAATAAGATTTACCAATAATTGTTATTTCACTTGTACCAATTCCATTTATTTCTGCCCCCATTTTGTTAAGGCAATGGCATAGATCAACAATTTCTGGTTCTCTAGCACAGTTAGATAATATCGTTTCTCCTTCAGCCAAAGTAGCTGCCATTATGGCGTTAATTGTTGCCCCAACAGATATTTGTTTAAAAACAAAATGTACAGCTTTCAATCTGCCTGTGATTTTAGCATTAATATAGCCATGATCAACATCAATATCTGCTCCCATAGCTTGCAATGCTGCTATATGTAAATCTACTTGTCGAGCCCCTATAGCACATCCTCCAGGTAAGGAAACTTTAGCTTTAGAGAATCTAGAGAGTAATGATCCAAGAACCCAAATAGAAGCACGCATTTTACGTACTATATCATATGGGGCAGTAAAATTATTAATATTGCTACTATCGATATCCATACTCAAGTAATCTTGATTATCAGTTACCGTGACAACACTGCCTAAATTCTCAAGTAATTTCTTCATTGTGAGAATATCGGTAAGCTTTGGAATATTATTAATGCTAAGGTTATCCGTAAGCAATGCAGCTGTCATAATCGGTAATGCCGCATTTTTAGCTCCGCTAATGCTAATATTACCTTCAAGGGGGATACCACCTTTAATTATTAAACTGTCCATAGGAATCCCTTATATAGTAGCCTAAAATTCAATATAACAAGTTATATCGAATTCAGGGGTAGAAGTCAATCAGGTTTAAAACGGCATAGAAATCTGCATTAGTTAAATAAAAAAGTTATAGAACTTATCCGCACACCGTCATTGCGAGGAGCTACTTTAGTAGCATTGATGCAATCCAAAAAATGGTTAGAAATGGATCCTACCGTCCCTTATCTCTATTAGAGTGCTGTATGTTAGAAGGGGTGGTGTCGGGTTTAATAGTGTTGCTTAAAGATATATCATCTTTCTTTAGAACTTTTATTAGACGGTGATATAATTTAGAACCAGCTGTTTCTGTACTGTGAAATTTGCTTAATATTTTTTCTAATGCAGTCTTACTATTTTGCAATCCATCAGTTTTATTAGCTTTATCAATAGCTTGAATCGTATCAACCCCATTTTGCATAAAAGCTTCTTTTTGTTCTTCAGGTGATTTAACAAATGATTCAATATATTTCCTAAGTCCTGCCCCTAACTTATTGATAGTTATAATATGTTCTGGATGTATAGTATGCTTTAGATCATTTGGGGAAGATTGTAATTTCGAATATATTTTGTCTGTACCAGCCCCTATAGTTGCAATGGTTTCAATTTGTTCAGTTGCTTCCTGCAAGGAATTATGTGGTAATCTATCTATCAACACATTCATTTGTTTAGCTTGCTGACCAAATTTATCTAAATGAGGTTGTCCTTGAGCATATTCAGCAGCATATCCTTTAGCAAGTTCGCCATGAGCATTGAGAGTGGTACCAATATTGCCTTTAAACTCACCAAAATTTTGTCCAATATCTTTTTCAGTTGGTGACAGTACATTTGCGGTATCATCATCCAAAGATACCTGTATTACTGTTTCTTGTTCTATGCCCATCTTTTTTACAGCTTTGGCAAGTTCAGAACCATATCGCGAATCAAAGCTAAAATTGAGCAGACTTTTTAAGCGATTTACTTCCTCTACAAATCCTTCCTTTGATTCACCAACAATATCAGCTATATCTGATTTAAATTTTTCTAATGGCATAAAAATATCTTTAATTAATGTTATTTAGCTTGAGTAATGGATTGCTTCGACCATTACATGGTCTCGCAATGACGCCTGAGGTTTGTGTAATCCTCGTAATGACAGGAATGCAACCCAAACGTCATTGCGAGAAGGCGTAGCCGACGAAGCAATCCAAAAACAATAGATTGCACGACCTACTTACATGGTCTCGCAATGACTCTTATGTAGGGTACTATATATTTTTACCTAAAACCAAACCTTTTGTTACTATTGGTTTCAATGATACATTGATGCTGATTACAAAATATCATTATTACTTCAAATTCTTTTAAAAATTCTCTACTAACAGTAATCTTATTGCCTTTACATTGGTTGTTACCTAGCAGATTAATATATATATCGACATTTTTACATATTTCATTCGAAGCAACTTGTTTCAAATCTATCAAACTAGAATCTATCAAAATTGTGTATCCATGGGAAGTAAAAATATTTTTTTCTAAGGGGAATTTTAAGGGAAATATTTTAGCATCCTTTTGACCAAACCAGTTAGCCCAATATAAACGTTTAAATTCTGGCATTTCATTGGCATAAATGTCAAGTTCACCATTGTTATTTTTTATACCAACAGCATTTAAATTTATATCAAATATGACATTAGGTTTGGGAGAATTCAGCATTAAAATTACCGATATAATAATTATAATTAGACCAAGAAAATGCCATTTAGTTCTCCACAAACAAAGCCATAAAAAGCCAAATAAGAAAGTAATTAAGCTAACTTTGCTTATATAGCCAAAATACCATACTGATAATGGTAACGTGTTAGTAATTTTCACCGCTTCAATAATTATATTAATGAAAAAACCTATTAATTTTAGACAATACTGGTCTATACCAAAGATCATTAAAAATACGGAGGTAATAGATAATGGCATTAAAAAGAAAGACATTATTAGTATAGCAATAAGATTCATCGGAATAGAATAAGTAGGAAATGTATAAAATTGGTTTATTACAACGGGAGCAGTAACTATACCGGCAAGGAAGCTTGAATAAATATTAGAGGCAATATAAAATTTTATTGAAGAAAAGATGCCCTTACTTTCACCTAAGATCCATTGATTCCTTATGTAAAATTCATAACCAGCAGTTAGTGATAATACTGCGACAAAAGACAATTGGAAGCTGGGGTGAAATATATATTCTGGATTCATTGATAATATGATGAACGCCGCAATTGCTAATAACCTTAGAGGGTATGGCTTGCGTCCTATCATAACCGCATAAATAAAGATTGCTGTCATAATGAAGGCTCTGGTGGCAGCAATTTGCATACCGCTTAGTTGCAAATAACCATAGCTTCCTATTAAAGAACAAATTGCTGCAATTAACTTTATATCATAATTATAAGCAATATAGTTTGATAAATTTAACAAGAATCTGGTGGATATGAAAAACAGCATTGCTACCAATGATAAATGTAAGCCGGAGACGCAAAGTATATGGGATATACCGCTTTGTCTCATTTCTTTCATTAATTTTCGATCGATGGCTTTGCTTTCACCTAGTAATATCGCAGCGGCGAAATTACCTTTTATAGAACCAAGTATTTGGATCAGGCGGTTGTAAATATTTTTTTTAATTTTATAGACAAAACTATTAGTGTAGAGATCACTATGTGCTATAATTTTAAGGGGGGACAGTGCATAGCCAGTAGCATTAATATCCGCTAAATATGCATAAAAGCCAAAATCATAACCACCCGGCAGAATACTGCTTTGTGGTTTATAAAGCCTTGCCACTAGGCTAATATTATCGTTAATATTAATTTTTTGGGCATATTTTGCCGGCATACTTATTCTGACTTTTTGTAAAACTTGTTTAAGTTTTTGAATTTTTACTTGATATAATATAACCTGCATACCATGAGTAGTTGGTTTCATCGATTCTACGATACCACTTACTCTTGAGATTATTGGATTGTTAATAGTACCAACATGTAAATTTGATACGCGATATTTACCAACTAGCATACCACAAAAAAATGCAATAATTATTCCCGAAATAAATCGCCCAAATATATTGTTTCTTAAAATTAGTAGCGATAAGGAAATTGTGAAAATAGTTAGAATAGATATAAAAGAAGGTTCCTTACTTAAGGTAAAATAAGTACCAATACCACAAATGAAACTAACAAAATACCAAAGACTGAGATGGTGATATTCTTGTTCTAAAATGCTTGTGAAAAAATTAAGAGTTAACTTATAATTTCCTAGGATCATTACATCTAATAATAGAGTTATTTTTAAAATAGTCTACTATTAGATGCGACGCAAGAAATCTGTGAGCGTTCACGGAAAAAAGTTAAAGTACAAGACGTCTATTAGCAAGAAGACTTAAGCCAATAAGCAATTGTAAGTTAAAAGTATGGTATAATAGATATTGAAGTCAATGTAAATAATGATTTATACTGACTTTAAGGGGGTATTCAGCAATAGCCATAATAATGACTATTGCTGTGCGGGCGTGAGCGACCGTGTAGCAATTGGTTTTAAGACCGATGGGTTATTTTCGTAATGATTGCAAGCATCAATCAAGATAGAATCTACTCCGTTCATTGAGCTGAAAACAACGTTGTAAAAAAATTTCTCCCTCATATCATCCCATATATTCTCTTGAGGGTTCAACTGCGGACTATATGGCGGTAGAAATGTTAATTGCATATTGCTTGGTAATGCTTCCTTGCTTATCTTATGGGCAGATGCACCGTCACAAACTACTAGGCTCTGTGAACAAAATTTAAACAATTAAAATTTTGTTCACAGAGCCTAGGAACTTATATAGGTTATCATCAGTCTTTTTCAAGAATAGCTTTAGGTTAATAGTTAAGGACTCAAAAGATAATTGCTGGTGCAGTTAGCTTATTTATGGTACACTTTCTTAAATCCAATATAATATAATAATATGACTTTTAAACTTTCTGATCTTAATACAACAGTTAAAGATATTAGTACCATTCAAGGTAAAAATAAGCTGCCAAGAATGCTAGTAGGTACGGATGAGTTCTATGACTTGGTTGTTAATAGTGATGTATTTGTTGATAAAAGTCTAATGATTCAAGAATTACTAGAGGACAATGGTAAGGTTATCCTAATTACTAGACCAAGGCGTTGGGGTAAGAGCTTGAATATGAACATGCTCCAGAAATTTTTTGAAATAGAAGTGGATAAGAGAGGTATGCCTTTAGCTGAAGAAGGTAGAGTAAATAACAAGCTATTTACTGGTGGTACAGTAGATTTAGGATTTGACGAAATTAAAGAGCTAAAACCTTTGAAAATTGCGAGTGATGCAAGTAGCATGAAACGTCAGGGTCAATTTCCGGTAATTTTGCTCAATCTTAAAGATGTGAAAGGCAGTAGTTATCAGGAAATAGAACTAAGTATTAAGGATCAAATTATAGAATTATTTGCAAGTCATCATTACTTAAATCATCATGTAACAGAATATACAGGACTATTAAATAATGCCCAAAAAGAAAAACTAAGGAGATATTTTGATGGGAAACTTGAAAAAAATGACTTAAAAGATAGTTTACGTGTTTTGAGTGAAGTACTGTACAAACATTTTGGTCAAAAAGTTTACATATTGATCGATGAATACGACACGCCGATCAATAGTTCGTACATTAAGTTTGGTAATAAGCCAGATGAGTTTGAACAAGTACTTGAGCTATTCCTTGGAATGTTTGGCAGTAGCCTAAAGAGCAATCCTTACTTAGAGAAAGGCATAATAACTGGTATATTACGGGTTGCTAAAGCTAATTTATTTTCGGATTTAAATAATGTTAGTGAGTATACTTTACTTGATAAAAAATTTGCCAAATTTTATGGCTTTACTCAAGCAGAGGTTGATGATTTATTAACTAAAGTACCACTCAATACTGAAGCAGAAGAAGTTAAATATTGGTATAATGGTTACAGCTTTGGTGGAGAAATCATCTACAATCCCTGGTCAATTATGCAGTGTTTATCTAATGAGGGCAAGCTTAATCATTATTGGCTTGATAGTGGTGGTACTTCGCTTATTGATAAAACATTGTTATCAGATGAGATGCAGGAAGATTTACAAAACTTAGCTGCCGGTAATAGTATTATCTCCACTATTACCAAACAAATCAGTTTCAGCGATATTAATACACGAAGTGGGTTATTTAGTTTGTTATTATTCAGTGGTTATTTAAACCCAACAGCTATCGAACCTGCAAAAGATATCTACGAATTATCAGTGCCTAATAAGGAAGTAGAATATATATATGAAACCAGGCTATTACAATGGGTGAGTAGTAAGTTACAGATAGATAGTTCTAGATACTATTCGTTTGCTAGTTTGTTGCCGGTAGGTAAAATAGAAGAATTTAAAGAAAAATTACAAGAATTATTACTAAACGCTACTAGTTTTCATCAAACTGGCGAGAAAAAAGCCGAGCTATTTTATAGTGGTTTTATGCTAGGTTTGATTAACACGTTATCTCTTGGCTATATAATAGACAGTGAAAGAGAAACCGGTAGCGGTAGGGCTGATATTGTGCTACTACCCAAGATAGGTAAAAGTGACAATGCTATTATCATTGAATATAAAATATGTAAATCTCCTGATATTTTAGAATCTGTTGCCAAAGAAGGGTTAGATCAAATCGTGAGAAAAAAATATGAGGCTAAAATAAAAGAACACTCACATGTTCAGAAAATCATCAAAATTGCTATGGCTTTTTGTGGCAAGGAAGTGGCACTAGAATACCAAATAGATACGATTTCCTAAAGGATGCAGATATATAGGTATAAATTTTTAGCAAACACATTAGCTGTAGAAGTCAAGATTTGATCTTACAGACCCCATAAATTAACTTATTAGATAATCAACTAATTATTTGTTTTTATAAAAAAAGTAAAAAAGATAATTGCTGATAGCAGTCCTATTCTCTTTGTTCGTACTTGCAAATTGAGCTATAGCCTGTTTGTATAAATCTTCTGTTATTAATTTTTGATGAGTACCCATTACATTCCTAATTTTATCTATCTTTTACATTATAACCTATTTTTCTAATCTTTATACTAAATTAAATTTGGGAATTGGTATTATATACTATCACCCGTCTCTCCTAGCCAGGTGCGCATAGTCATCATGTTTTAGTAAATCAATATCATATGAAAAGCTTTTATTCATTATATAATATTCCAATAACCGTATCATACCTTGTTTATGCCCAGCCAATTCTTCTCTAGTGAGATCTATCTCTAAAATTTGGATTATTGGCTTCGAGCTAGAAATTTTTACGTAACTAACCTGTTTTACGTTATTAACTTCTATACCAAAACCACCTTCTTGTAGCATTAACGCCTCAATTATTAGCTGCGGGGATAACCCAGTTTCTATATCTTTTCTACTCGGTAAGCTACCGGTTTTATAATCGATAATGACCGCTGCCCCAAACTCATCTATCTCAATTCTATCAGCCACTCCAATTATTGTTAATTCTTGCCCAGCAATATTTAATGAAATTGCTCCTCTAGTTTCAGAATAAATATATTTACAACCATTTCTACGTTGTTCATCAAATTCAACAAAAGACTCAGCAATAGGCATAAATTTTATTTGCCAAATTTTTTGCGTATAGGTTGGTAAGATAACATCTTGTAAAAGATTATTACTAATATCCAATATTAAGCCAATTTTGTTATTCTCTAACTTGTTATAATTTTTCGAATATTGCTCTAAAACCTTATGAACAAAACTACCAAATTCAGATATTTTAGGCTCCTGCCCTACCCTATCTCTACTCCTGACATTCAAAATCTTCTTAGCGTAAAAACTATAAGGATTCCGTATTAACATTTCTATATCAGTAACCGATATTGTATCAGGAAAAATGGGGCTACACACATTAGTATTTTCCCATAGTAAATTGTTGTCTGTTAGCGAAGAAATGATGTCATCCTGCTTCAATGCGGGATATAGATTCCCGCCTACGCGGGAATGACAGGAAGGATTGCTGGAATGACATAGGGTTGATGTCAAACAATTTTCTGCAATCAAACTTTGATGCAACAAGTTCTGTTGTGCAATAAGTTGCAATTTTAGTAACAAATTCGATGGTAACAAACCAGATTTACCATCCTGTCTTTTTGATCTAGTAATTATTACTTGGGCATTATGCAGAAATAAATAAAAATAATATTGATCGATAGAAGTTCCAACAACCATATGTAATTTTTTTAACGTTTGCTCATTAATCCATTGGCTGATAGATGAGGATGATGACCAGCATCCTTGATTAAAGTCAGTTAAAATTACTAAATCAAATTTAAGCAATATTAAATCTTCTGCTTTACCAATAATTATATTTTTAGAATAATTATTATGAGCAAAATACTTACAATTAGACATTAAACCCTTCAGTAACTTTGGAAAATCTTTTTTATTATCTAAGGTTAAATTACAATTAGTATTTATTAACTCCGATAAAAAATTTGATAATTCAGCAGCTGACTGCTCATGCCAAATATCTCGGTAAAGTTTTTCAGCAATGCTAATCGAGGATTTTAATATTTTAGCAAAATTATTGCCACTATTGCTATAAAGTAAGTTTATTAGCTTCTTAGACCATTCTATTAATTCATTATCATTGGTTTTTTCTACTAGAGCCAGCATTTGATCAGATTGCCTGATAAAACGGTTTTTGCCGCTCATTAACAGTTCTAATCTTTGAACTAATTTACAGTTAATCAAAGGATTCTTTAATAGTAAAAATAACTTTTTTATATCAAAATCATTACATAATATTTCACTAATGGCAATTATTAGAGAACTAATTAGCGTTTCTGATAAATTATTACCTAGCAAATCTTGGAACTCTAAGGAATATTTGGTCAAAAAATTACAATAAAAATTCTTGGTTGTTTGATTATTGACAATAATAGCTATTTTCTTATCACTAGATTGTTGGCAAATCAGGCTTATTTGTTCTGCCTCTTGAAAAATATCTTCAAGCTCAAAATATTTTATATGATCTACAGCTATACTCTTCTGATTTAAGTATAATTGTTGAGGTGCATCAGCTATATCATCAAAAATTATCTTATCGAAAATCAAGTACTCTGGATGATGATTACCTAGAGGATGAAAATCTGATAAATTTTTATCTAGAACTGTTAGTAATTTTTTAAAGTTATATAAGCAATCTTCTTCATGATTATAGTTATAGTCAATTGATGAGAAGTTGGTGACGTCGTCGCTCAATGCTCGCCTATTACTTATAGGCGTCGCTCCATCGCTCCTAGCATCAACTTCTCCTGAATTGACTATATAGTCGAATTTTCCTGAATTGACTATAGCCTGATTAACATTTATCATGTCATCCTGCTTCGGTGCGATATCTAGATTCCCACCTACGCGGGAATGACACGTACTAATAGGCGGTAAAATTATAAAACTATCCGGTGAATTAGCAACATTCTTTAAGAAATTCCATGATATGGGATTATGCCCTACTATACCGGCTACTATCAAACTAGTATCAGCTCTTTTCAGCCTTGCTATCTCTGCATCCATCATAGTGACCTGATAATTTAGCCGATCTTGCTTTCTTAACAATTTTATCTTCTCTTGCCATTCAGAATGGGCGTATTTAAGAAATTGATAAATAACACTCCAATGTTGCGATGGATTAATTTTTTCTATTTCATTTACCGAATCTATCGATAAATTATTACAAGCTAGCTGGTAAAATAACTCAGATATTGTTGAACAAAATTGTAAAGATTGTGTTATGCTAAATTGTAACTCACAATAATTATGAATGATTTCAGCTAGGATAGTTCTTTCTTGCAAAAACGTTATCGGCTGTAAATTTTCTGATGCGATAGCAAAAATTTCTTCACCTTCAGCCATAATATTAGACCAAGGAATAATATTTGGCAAAATCGCAATATGCTGTTTGTTAATCAAAATATTTTGTAAATTCCAACAAGCAAAACCACTCGGCAATATAACCTTAAGATTGCTAATAGAATTCTTCTCACTGAAATTATCTAAGATAAAATCAGCTAATATATCTAAAAATGATGAAGATGGGTTGATTCTATAGAGGTTCATTAATTCCGTACTAGTTAGATTATATAGATGCTATAGCTATAATAGCATAATTTTATAACACCACTAATAGCTAAAACCCTTATAAAATTTATTTTAGTAAAGCCGGCAATTAAAGGAATGAATTTTCCCCATAATGGTATGAATATAAGCCATAATATCAATATGTTATATTTTAAAAAAAACTGAGATAATAATTGCTGGTTAGTATGAATCTGGGTATTTTTAGAAAAATAAAAAATTCTCCATAACATTATACCAAAAAAATAATTTATACTAGTAGCAACTAATGAAGCAATAGTTGCTACCACCACTATTATTAAATTATTATAAACACCAAACATTTTCATAGAATGAACAATTAGTTCACTATCTAAACTTATAACTAAATTACCTACTAAACTATCGGTAAATAATAACGAATAGGCTTCAAACTGCTCCATAATTCAAACTAGTCTATAAAGGTTTGACAAAATATTATCCTATACTATAATTTGTTACCTTAAAATACAACGTTATTATAATTTAAATTTTTTATGAATACAGCTCTATCCTTGAAAAAACCATTTTTATTATGGTCTCTTGCCAGCATGTTTTTTGCCTTTCAATTTATATTAAGACTTTCGACTGGAATTCTTAGAGAAGAAATTATGCAAAAATTTGCCATTGATACCATAGCATTTGGTACAGTTGCTGGATATTATTATTTAGGTTATGCAGGGATGCAAATACCAATTGGCATAATGCTCGATAAATTTAACTTTAGAATTGTTACATTCATATCTATCTTGGTTACTTCTCTTGGTACTTTAACTTTTGTTGCCAGCGAAAATTTTAATTATTTACTCATTGGTAGATTTATGATTGGAGCTGGTTCTGCTGTTGGGTTTTTATCAGTAGCTAAAATTACTAGAAGCTGTTTTCCAGCTAAATACCACTCCGTAATGCTAGGGCTTTCTTTTACTTTTGGCTTAATTGGAGCAGTATTTGCTATTACTCCAATGAAACTATTATTCACCCATTTTGGTTATGACGTAACTTTTAATAGTTTAGCCGCCATCGGATTTATTATTGGGCTAATGATTTTATTGATAAAAAATGATGATGTAAGCAGCAATTCTACTACTACTCTAGATTCCGAATTATCGATATTGAAACTCTTATTAAACCCTACTATTCTGTTAATCGGGATTTTTGGTGGTTTAATGGTAGGAGCATTGGAAGGTTTTGCTGATGTATGGGCTATTCCATTTTTTAAACAAATTTATCAAATGAATGATATGGATAGTAACTTAGCTACCTCATTTGTTTATATAGGGATGTGTCTTGGCGGTCCAATACTTGCTCTTATTGCTAATTTAGTAAAATCATCTGATGCTATAATAACTATCACTGGATTGCTGACAATAGTAATTTTTATTATTCTATTATATTGTCCTTCATTAAATTTCTTTACTAGTAGTTCTTTAATGTTTTTATTAGGAATTTTTTGTTGTTATCAGGTTCTAATCTTTACCATTGTCAGTAACCTTGTTACGGAGAAATCTATTGGACTTGCCGTTGCGATAGTCAACTGTATCAACATGTCTTTTGGGCATTTCTTTCACAAAATTATGAGTTATTTAATCTCTTATAATTGGGACGGCTTACTGAGTGAATCTGGCACTCCTATTTATAGTCACTATGATTTTATTGTGGCAATTTCTATAGTTCCCATTTGTTGTCTTATCGGAATTATCGGCTTTTGCTGTTTGTCTAAAAAGTCAAATAAAATATCAATTAAGGGATTTGTGGAAGAACCTGTTTCAGCCTAGGAGTCTGCCTGCGATAACTAATTAATTATATTTTGAGCTATTTTTCGGCAAGAATAAATATGATTTTTGCAGGAATAGTGTATCTATTTCCAAAAATCATGTTTATTCGCAGCCAAAAAGAGCCAAATATAGAATTACTTTATAGTTAATTCAGGGGAATTGGGTAGCAGGAACGATGGGGCGACGCCTATAAGTAATAGGCGAGCATTGAGCGACGACGTCACCAACTTCTCATCAATTGACTATAGTTATCGCAGGTAGCTTCCTAGAATGGCACAACTGTCGAACATTGGTATTTCTTTTTTATTATTTAAATTCTATTTCCTTAGCATGTCTGATATGAACTACATAAATGGTATCATCATATATTCGATATCGTAGTATATAACCTGATAAGCCAAATCGAATATATAAATCCCTATAATCTATTAGATTAGTCACAGGTTTACCTATTAAAGGAAATTCTATAAGTTTGATAACTGCTTTCTTTATTACTTCTGCCACTCTCTTTGCAGCATTAGGATTATTTTTATCAATGAATTTTCTCAGTCGTACCAAATCTGTAATTGCCGATTCCAACCATACTAATCTTTCCATTAAGGTCTTTCTTCTTCTTTATCGCTTCCCCATCTATCAAGCCACTCAGTTATTTTGTCATTTCCTAAAAATTTACCTTCTTTCATTTCTTGCCAACGCTGGATAGTCTCTTGTTTTAATTGTTCTTCATGTTCCTCTAATTTGAGATAATTGGTAATTGCCTCCTTCATTAGCCAGTGTGTTGAACGTTGCTTAATTTTACCAAGTACTTGCAACCTCTTCTTAATTTGCGGTGCAATTTTAACGCTTACTACAGTATTCTCATCAGCTCTTTTCATACGAATTCTCCTTTATAGCATTAAGTATTTATAGGTAATACTATACACTACTTGTTTTGTGTTTACAATCCATGTTATAGTTAATCGATGAGCGACAACATCACCAACTTCTCATTATTTATAAAATTATTACTAATAAAGCTTAGTGCAGATTATAATTGTTGTATACTACATAAATAGAACAATTTGACCTAATAACAAAATGACTAATAAAAATACTTTATTAATAATTGATGGCTACGGATTTATCTTTAGAGCCTACCATGTTCAGCCACCATTAACTTCTCCGAGTGGCTTAGCTGTTGGAGCACTTTATGGTTTTACTTCAATGCTATTGAAGTTATTGAATGATTTTAAGCCAGAACATGCTATTGTAGTTTTTGATTCTGGTGGTAAGAATTTTCGTCATCAAATTTATCAGCAATATAAAGCAAATAGACCCCCTATACCAGAGGATTTAAAGAGTCAATTACCACTTATTCGCCTTGCAGCAAATAGCCTAAATTTTCCAATGATTGAGAAAGCTGGTTATGAAGCAGATGATATAATTGCCACTTTAGCCCATAAAGCTTCTGCATTACAACAAAATACTATCATTATTTCTTCTGATAAAGATTTAATGCAATTAATTAATTCGCATACTAAAATGTATGACCCAATAAAAGCAAAATATATTTCCGAAGATGACGTGATAGAGAAATTTGGTGTAGAACCAAGTAAAATCAGGGAAGTAATGGCGTTGATCGGCGATAAGTCCGATAATATACCGGGCGTACCAAGCATTGGCCCTAAAACTGCGGCAACACTTATTAAACAATTTGGTTCATTAGCAGAGCTGTTAAATTCACTCGATCAAATCACTAACGATCGCCAGAGAGCAATCATCAGCTCCTCAAAAGATTTAGCCTTAATTTCCTGGCAATTATTTAGTCTAGATTATAATGTTGATATCGATTTAGATTTTAGTTTATTGCAGTATACCGCACCTGATAGTAAGAAAATTTCTGATTTTTTGGCAGAGTATGACTTCAAGTCTCTAAATAAAAGAGTGGAGAACTTATTCCAAATACAAATTACCAACGAATCTTTACCTACTAAGCAAATTATAATTCAAGAAGTTGCTTCTCAACAACAGCTTGATGCTATGCTAACTAAGGCAGAAGAATATGGGATTGTCAATATTCATTTATCGGATTACCCTGGGCAAACTCCTTCTATAATTTTATCAATTGATGGTAAATGCTACAATATTAAGTTTATTGCTAAAATTTCTGGCAACATGTCTGATTTACTTGCTTACGATTTTCGTCAAAATTACCTGGAACAATGGTTTATGGCTGATATTCTTCAATTGCTAAAAAATAAATCTATTAAGAAGATCACCTATAATCTTAAATCATTATTAAAATTCTTTGTCGATAATGAAATATACTCTGTTGAAGATATCGAACTAATGCAATATCTGATTTCTGCTGGCAAGCCTCAGAAGAATCCATTTGATGGAATACAGCAGGATAGTTTAGACAATTTAGCGAAAGTAGTTACCGGCTTTAGTGATAATTACCAAAAACTGTTGCTAGAACTAAAAGATAATCATGCCTTAGTACTATATCGAGATATTGATTTACCTTTATGTTATATAATAGATAAAATGGAAAAAATTGGGGTTAAGGTCAATTCACCATATCTTAAACAGTTATCGGATGAATTTGGCAGTGAAATTACTCAATTAGAACATAATATTTTTGCTATTACCGGCACAAAGTTTAATATCGCTTCACCAAAGCAACTGGGAGAAATTTTATTTGAAAAAATGCAATTACCCTTTGGTAAATTGTCATCAAAAGCAAAATCTTATTCTACTAGTGCAGAAATTCTTGAAAAAATTAGCGAAAGTGGCTTTGCTATTGCTGATTTATTGCTAAAATGGCGTCAACTAACTAAATTAAAAAATACCTATACGGATAGTTTAGCTATGCAAGTAAATCCGATAACTCATAGGGTACATACAACATTTTTACAAACTTCAACTAGTACTGGTAGGCTTAGTTCTCAAGAACCCAATTTACAAAATGTACCAATTCGCTCGAAAGAAGGTAATAAAATCAGAGCAGCTTTTATTGCAGAAGATAAGCATAAATTAATTTCAGCGGACTATTCACAGATTGAACTGCGAATATTAAGTAGCATGGCAGATATACCTTCTTTAAAACAAGCTTTTGTTAATGGTGAGGATATTCATAGTAAAACCGCTTGTAATATATTTAAAATTACTAAAGAGCAGTTAACTTCCGAACATCGGCATAAAGCAAAAGCTATAAATTTTGGCATTATCTACGGTATTAGTGCTTTTGGACTAGCAAAGCAGTTACATATTAGCTCTACACAAGCAGCTGAATATATAAAGAAATATTTTGAAGAATATCCAGAAATTCAAAAATATATGGAATATACAAAAAATTACGCCAGAGAGCATGGTTATGTCCTTAATCTCTTCGGGCGAAAGTGCTTTATTCCCTTAATCTATGATAAAAAACATTCCTTACAGCAATTTGCCGAAAGGGCAGCAATCAACGCTCCAATCCAAGGGACTAGTGCCGACATAATCAAAATAGCGATGATTGATCTTGACCGTAAAATGCAACAACTAAAATTGAAAACCAAGCTAATTTTACAAATCCATGACGAATTACTTTTTGAATCGCCCATTGATGAAGTAGAACTAGCGACACAACTAATTAAAACTACTATGGAAAATTCACCTAAATTAATGGTTCCACTCATTGTCGAAACCAAGGTAGGAGATAATTGGATAAATATGCATACTATAGTCAATTGATGAGAAATTGGTGACGTCATCGCTCTGAGGCAATCGCCCATTCTTCGTTATCACAATTCCTCGCCTTTTTCAATCGGCTCTATTCCATAGAGTGACACCATTCGCTCAAGGACTCTCCCAACGGTAGGAGCAGCAGTCCAACCGGCAGTAGCAAAACCAAAAGATTCCTTCGTTCCTTTTGGTTCATCAAACATTATAAAAATAACATATTGTGGATTAGAGGCTGGTAATAAACCTAAAAATGATGACATTCTGCTATTCTTAAGATATCTTCTTTTTCCATGCCCATCTGCCGTTAATTTCTCAGCCGTACCAGTCTTCCCACCAACAAGATATCCTTTCACATCAGCCCTACGTCCGGTTCCTTCTTTTACCACCAAACGAAATAATTCACTCATTTGCTTAGAGGTTTTTTCACTAAAAACCTTTGTACCAACAAGACGCTCATCTTGTCTTTTGATTAGAGTCAAATCATATAATGTCCCACCATTCACTACCGGCAATACTGCTTGCATAAAGTGTAAAGGACTAATTGAAATACCGTAGCCATATGACATGACAACACTCGTTAAATCACTCCATCTCTTATCGGATGGAAACAGAGGGGTGCCTCTCTCTGGCAATTCAATTTTAAGCTGATCTAGTAACCCTAATCTTTTTAAGTATTTTTTGAAATCATTTTTGCCGACTTCTAACATAATTTGGCTAACCCCAATATTTGATGAATGCAGAAAAATTTCTGGAACACTATGCCATCCATGCCTTGGGTGATAATCTTTTACATTAAACGCCCCTACCTTCATATAGCTAATATCATAAGCATCGTTCATTGCTATAGCATCAGTATCAAAACCTACAGCCATAGTTAAGGTTTTAAATACCGACCCCATCTCATAAATACCAAGACTTGCCATATTAAATAACTCTTCTGGCTTTGCACTACTCGGGTAATGTGGATTGAAATCAGGTTTACTAATCAGAGCTAGAATTTCACCATTATTAGGATTGGCAATTATCCCTACCGCTCCTATTGCACTAAATTCCTTTAATGTCTTATCTATTTCTTCATTTAGGATATTCTGTAATCTTACATCTATAGATAATTTAAGTGGTTTTTTAAGTTGTTCTGGCTGTGCTAAGTCAAAATCCGAATTAGTTAAAAATTTGTCATAACTCCTTTCCAGCCCAGCAAGACCAGCCAAATCCCTACCCACATATCCTATAACATGTGATAATAAATTGGAGAAAGTATATATCCTCTTTTGTTCTTGTTCAAAACTAAAGCCTGGCATTGCCAAATTTAACACCGCCTCTTGCTCTTTTGGCAATAAGTCCCTTTTTACCCATACAAAACTTTTATTACTCTTTAGTTCTGCAAGTAATTTCGTTTTATTAATCTCAGGCAAGATTTTAGATAATCTTTCTAAAGATTGCTCTGGGTTGATTACTTTCTGTGGATTAACAAATAATGAGGAAGAGGGTAAGTTAACTGCTAATAAATTACCATTACGGTCTACTATCTCTTTTCTAAAGTTACTACTCTTTACTTGATATTCTGGCTTAACATAACCATTAGTCGCAACAATTATTAAGCGGTATGATAACCCACAAAAAAACACAGCAAAACAAAAACTAACTATGAATAATCTGATTTTAGTATTGTCAGCACAAATATCCCATAAAATAATATTACTAAAACTTCTTTTCATTTTAGTTATAGTATTTTTTATCAATGCTAATAAAACTATATTATTATTCATAACCTACTCGCGTCATTGCGATAAACCACGAAACTCGAACAAAGCAATCCATTCCTAATCACTTTCCTGGATTGCTTCGTCGGTACTAAAGTACCTCCTCGCAATGACCAGTGGCTAAGAAGTCCTTCCGCTATTAGCGAGACCACGCAAGTAGGTCGTGGCAATCCACACTCATTAGATTGCCTCATCGGCTTACGCCTTCTTGCAATGGCGTATTCATAGGCAAAAAGAGTACCTTTCATCGAATATACTCTGATTTTTTAGTTGAAACAGTTTTTATGTATTTACTATTAGGAGTTGTTTTATAACGCCACTTAACATTGCTTTTATTAAAATATGAACCACTCACTTCATGAGACTTGGCATATTTCTTACTCTCAGGCATTAAAGGATCACTAATCATTTGCTTAACTTTAACAGTATCTAATTGTAAATAAAGTGATGATAATTTTCTTAGTCTAGCTGGAGAAGTAAGGTATGATTGTTCGACTTTTAACACGTGAATTCTATTACCCTCATCAATCAGTTGTTTTGAAACCTCTCCAAGCTGATAATGTAAGATAATAACCTTATCTTTCACTCTAAATAACCCATAAATGGAAAAAATTATAGTACAGACAGCTATATAACTAAATATTCTAACCGCCATATGTAGCACCCTCTATTTTCTGTCCAGCCCTTAACTTTGCAGACCTTGCTCTTGGATTAAGTGCAATTTCTCTAGACGATGGACATAATGGCTTCTTTGTAAGAATCTTAAGCCATTCCTTAGAATTTTCTTTAGTAAAAACCTTTGCCGCATATTTAGACCTGGCAACTAACTTAGCAGAATTTGCTTTAAAAAAATTCTTAACAATTCGGTCTTCTAATGAGTGAAATGAGACAATTACTAGGCGACCATTTGCTGCTAGAATATTTTTGCTATTACTTAGAAATCTTTCTAATTGACCCAATTCATCATTAATGTAAATGCGAATTGCTTGAAAACTCTTGGTAGCAGTATCTATCTTACCTTTTCGAAAACCTATACTACTACGAACAATATGAGCAAACCTTGCTGTATTGGTAATAGGCTCTAACCTCCTATGTTCTACAATCCTTTTAGCGATTCTTCGAGAATAAGACTCATCGCCATATTTATAAATCACATCCGCTATTTCTTGTTCATCAGCATTATTGATAAAATCTGCAGCACTCTGCCCTACTCCACTCATTCTCATATCGAGTGGACCATCATGAGTAAAGGAAAATCCCCTATCGCCAGAATCAATCTGCATAGAAGAAACCCCTAAATCCATAACTATGCCGTCAAATTTCAATGAACCTAATTCTGAAAAGCTTTCAGCAAACCCTGTTTGAATAAATCTCACTCTACCAGGATAATCTTTTATCAACTGATTGGCGTAAGTTATAACATTTGGATCACGATCAATTGCCACTAATTGGCAATTACAAGAATCGAGTATCATTCGACTATAACCACCAAAACCAAAAGTGCAATCCAGATAAATTCCACCATCTTTAGGACACAAGACTTCCTTAACTTCATTTAACATAACAGCTGTATGAGAGGACTCTTGTATCATATTTCCTTATTAATATTCTTAAGAGTTAAACGGTTATTTTGAGCTATTTGCCGAGCTGAGGAAAGATAGGTCTCAAAATTTTGCGGCTGCCAAATTTCAAAGACTAATCCCTTTCCTACAAAACAAACCTGCTCTGATATGTCAGAATGTTCTATTAAAGATTTAGGCAAAATCACCCTACCCTCACCATCAAACGTAAGCTGGATAGCCCCGCCAAGAATGATTGTTTCAAAAGCATCTCGTTCCTCAGAATATGGGTCTAAGGTTTGAATCATTTGGCTTAACTCCTCAAGCCTCTTTAAACTACACGCTTCAATACACTTATTTCTAAAAGACGGATAGACAATAACCCCATTAAATGACTGGCTAGACAAAGCTACTCTATAGCTAGCAGGCACCGAAACCCTACCTTTCTTATCAAGATTATTTATATATTTTGACAAAAAAATATTCATTTACTTATTTACCTTCCAATAATTGGTAGTGTCAAACATGGTATATAACCACACCTTGGTGTCATTGCGAGGAAGTCACAAAACGAAGCCATCCATTTTTAATTGTTTTTTTGGATTGCTTTGTCGCTACTAAAATAGCTTCTTGCAATGACGTGGTTGTACAAATTATTCCATAATTAGATTTGGTCATATTTGGGATAATTTGGGATTATATGGAATTTTTAGGATATTGTACTATAATTATAGAGTCAAGAAGGTTTTAAATAGTCTGTAAAAAATTTATGAATTTTTATTAATTGTGACTTATTTCCTGCATATACTTATAGTCAAATAATTTGATTAGAATTTTAAAAAAAGTGGATGACGGGTATTAGTGCAAGGAAAAATTTTGGTATAATGATATCATACAAGAATTAATGAGATTTTTATGATTACACTACTTGCTTCAATAACGGGCTTTATTAGCTCAATTATTCCAGAAATTTTAAAAATTCTAAAGGATCAAAATGATAAAAAACATGAGCTTAATCTTTTAGATCGGCAAATTGAAAGCCATAAATTAGGGAATACCAAACTGCTCTCAGAGCTTAACACTTCCAAAGACATTGCGGAGAATAATACTTTATATTCAACATATAAATCAGGCATTAATTGGGTTGATGCCTTAAATGGTTCAGTTCGCCCTGTTCTGGCATATAGTTTTTTTATTATGTATGCCTATGTCAAATATGTGCAATATAAAACTATACAAAGTACGGCAATCCTTGTGGAATATCTTGATGTTTTATGGAATATAGACGATCAGGCTATTTTTGCTGGCATTATTAGCTTCTATTTCGGGCAGCGTATGTTTAATAAATTATGGAAACGTAAAATGTAATGCAACATATTATTTGTATATTGTGACATAATATGCTACAATACTGCTAAGAATTTTATTTAATTAAAAAATTAGATATATGCTAAAAAGAATCGTTTGGAGCATTTTCTTTGTTCTAATTATATACCCAATTATACTTTCATGCTTGGTTATAAAATACTATGCTAGCTATAAGATAGGTCTATTTGAGATAAGTCTGTTCATAGCTGGCTATTACGGCTCTAATATTGCTGTTGGTGTTGGGTTGCATCGTCTATGGTCGCATCATGCATTTAAAACAAATAAGGTGGTAGAATTTATTCTTGTTATGATGTCAGCCGCTACTTTCCAAGGGCCAGTTTTATCTTGGGCATCAAATCATTATAAGCATCATACTTATACTGATAAAGATCAAGATCCGCATAGCCCATTAAAGTTTGAGAATAGAATTTTAGGGTTTTTATGGTCACATATTGGATGGATGATCATTGATGGAAGCTATAAGTCCATTGACCGAATTACTATGGTTAAACTTGGTAAAAATAAATTGCTGAGATGGCAATTAAAGTATTATTGGCAAACTTCTCTATTTATGAACACTATAGTACCCGCATTAATAGGTTATTTGATTGGTGGTACTATAATCTCTGCTTATGCTGGGTTCTTGTTTATTGGTATGGGTAGAGCATTACAACAACATGCAACTTTTTGCGTTAATTCTCTATGTCATTTTGTTGGTAGCAAGAAATATTACAAAGGTACTGCCGGAGATATTTGGTGGATGGCATTATTCTTATTAGGTGAAAATTGGCATAATTTCCATCATGCATTCCCATCAGATTACCGTAATGGTGCTAAATGGTATCATTTTGATGTCCATAAATGGATAATATATGTGATGAGTAAATTAGGGCTGGCTTGGAATTTAGAAGTTACTCCTGAAGTTAGGATACAAGCGAAAGTGAATGAGACTAGTAAATACCTAATAGAGGGAAGGAAGCAACAATTAAGCTTACTGCAAGATAAAATTAATCAGCTGGGAGAACGAATATATGTAAAACTTAACGAGCTTGAAAATTCTTCTATATCGATTAAAGTGCAATTACAAAAATCATTTATAGAAATTCAGGAATCACTGAAAAAGCTTGCTGAACAACTACATTCATCAATTCAGTTAACAGAAGAATCGTCAGAGCGATTACTAAAAATTGCTAGTAAAAAAATTAAAGATCGTGAGATGGCAATTTATAGGTTATATAATGAACTAGATAGGAAATATGTTAGGAACTAGATAAAATTGAAACAACAAATAATAGAGGGGCGATGCCAGACTTGACATCTATTGAAAATATGAGCTTTGAAGCTGCCTTAGCAGAATTAAAAGAAATTGTAAAAAAAATTGATACTGGTGAGGAAAGCTTAGATTCATCGATTAGTAGCTTTGAAAGAGGGGTGTTACTAAAAGAACACTGTGAAAAAAAGCTACAAGCGGCTAGATTGAAGATTGAAAAAATCACTAAGCAAGCAGATTCGGCTATTATTATAGAAAAGATAGAGGTATAGTTTATAGTACCTAAGTATTATAAACAGCATAAAAATGTTATTGCGAGACCATATAATGGTCGAAGCAATCCATTCATGGTCATTTTTTTGGGTTGCCGCGTTGCCGCAAAGCGGCTCTTAGCAATGACGCTTGGTAATCATATTTTTCACTCATCACAAGAAAATAGCAAAAAAATCGTGAACGATCACATCTAAACTACAACTGTAGTCCTAACTAAGAGCGATTATTGACAAAGGTTCATGATTAATCTATACAGAGGTTTCACTCCATTGATTATCATTATTTCCTATAGTCCCAACAACATCTTCTTCCTCTATAAGTCCAAGCCGAGTAGTAGTAAGGTCTGTATTGTTAATAGCATGATTAATAGGGAATAATAAATTTTTTATCTGTAACAGCTCAGAACTATCTTTACACTTACTCAAGATGTCATTACGCTCAGCTATATTTGCCTCCTTAATTACCTTAAGATAAAGTACTGGTAAAGATTTTAGAGGTAATAGTTCATTATGCAGAATAGTAATAATATGTTTTATATGATCTAATTCATCTCCTATTTTTCTTAACTTCATTTCATGTAAAACACATAATATCTTTTTTACTTGATCATCATACTCTGGTGGTATAGAACTTGTTACTTTAGCTAAATGATTTGAGAATACTGAATTTTTTGATAGCCTATTAAAGAATGCTATAGTAAACGAATCAAAGAAGGAATCATAGATAAGATTGAACACTAAATTGTTCATTCGATTTTTACTCATTGGTATATCTTTATTAATTAACTCACATAAACCTCGTAGCAATTTAAAAATTGCCAAAAAGTACAAGACGTCTATTAGCAAGAAGGCATAAACCAAGAAGCAATCCATTTTTGGTCACTTTTTTGGATTGCCGCGTTGCCACAAAGCGGCTCCTCGCAATGATATTTCAGGTACCCAGCATATCCCAAATTTTATCAATTTTTTCAATGACTTCACTAGTCATTTCTATTTTCTTCCCCCAAGCTCTATTAGTCTCTGGGGATATTTTATTAGTTGCATCTATCCCCATTTTACTACCAAGTCCTGATACAGGGGATGCAAAATCAAGATAATCTATTGGCGAATTATCAATAAACGTAGTATCTCTAGAAGGATCACTCCTAGTTGAGATTGCCCAAGCTACTTCCTTCCAATCTCGAATATCTATATCATCATCTACCACAATAATAAATTTGGTATACATGAATTGTCTTAAAAATGACCAAATCCCCATCATTATTCTTTTTGCATGACCTGGATAAGCCTTGCGGATAGATACAATGGCAATTCTGTAAGAACAACCTTCAGGCGGTAACCAAAAATCAACGATTTCTGGAAATTGTTGCTGAATTATCGGAATAAATATTTCATTTAATGCCACGCCAAGCACCGATGGTTCATCTGGAGGTTTACCAGTATAAGTGCTTAAATATATAGGTTGCTTTTTCATGGTAATAGCCTTAACGTTAAAGACTGGAAAATATTCAACGTCATTATAGTAACCTGTATGGTCACCAAATGGTCCTTCTGGTAGATATTCATCAAAACTTACATGCCCCTCTATAACAATTTCGCTATAAGCCGGCACCTTCATATCTATACTAACACAATTTACCAGTTCAATTGACTTGCCTCTTAATAATCCAGCAAAATTATACTCAGACATATTATCAGGCAGCGGCATAACAGCCGCCATAGTCACAGCAGGGCTTGCCCCAATAACCACTGCAGCAGGGAAAGGCTCTTTTTTTTCTGATGATTGCCAACGTTTATGTTGCTGTGATCCACCTCGCATTTTAAGCCATCGCATAATAAGTTTGTTACGCCCGACTACTTGCATTCGGTATATACCGAGGTTAAAATTATCTACCTTCTCTAGACTAGGTCCTTTAGTAACAACTATTGGCCAAGTAATTAATGGCGAAATATCAAGAGACCAGCAGGTTTGTATCGGTAATATATTAACATCAGGATTATCAATTATAACTTCCTGGCAGGGAGCTTTTGATAACATTTTTGGCGACATAGCCAACATTCTTTTTGCCAATGGCAACATGGCAAAGGTTTCTTTAAAGGAAGAAGGTAGTTCGGGGGCTTTAAGAAAAGCTAGCAATTCTCCGAATTTCCTTAAATCTTCTTTACGTTTCAAACCAAGTCCCAAGGCGATTCGCTCAGTACTAGCATATAAATTAGTTAGAACTGGCATATTAGACTTAGTTCCATCATTTTTAATAACATTTTCAAACAGCAGAGCCGGACCATCTTGTATTAAAATTCTTCTGCTGATTTCTGTTATTTCAAGGTTAGATGATACGGGATAGGATATACGCTTAAGGAGCCCATTTTGCTCGAGAAGTTTTATAAATTGTGGTAAATCTTGGAAACTCATATAATTTTACGGAAATATAAATATAGACTTAAAATAATAGCAATAATCATGTTAGCATAACAAGCAAAGATAAAATTTAAATCTTTTGAAGCAAGATTTTGTAATACAAAATGCAAGTATGTGATAATTACGGCAGAAACTGCCGTAATTAGAATCTGTCTTAAACTAGATTTTTTATTATAAGGCTGCCGTAAAAAAACCGATAATGTAAGAAAGACCAGTACAAAATTATACATAGGCCAAATCAATCTTTGGTGTCCCTCAGCAATTAATTTAATCTTCCTTTGCTCTGATAAAATATTGTTGGGTTTTAACAATTCATCAATATAATACTCATTGATTTCTCGACTATATTCATCCCTTACCAAATTTTTACTATCATTACTAACTAATTCTACGGTTAAAAGCTCGAATGATAAGTTACTTAAATTACCATTATGATCATATACTTGCCTAACTCCATCTTTTAATTGAAAAGATGAGCTGTTATTATATATTGTAAACATCCCTGATTTAGAAAACAAGATTGCATGGTTATCATGCTTACGATTATCAAAAATGATTAAACTTTTCATAGTACCATTAGGTAATTTTTTATCAAAATAAACTGTTATATCTTTAGAAATTGGATTAAATGTCTTCTCATCTAGAATATTGGATGCATAATTATTCCTCATAAAAATAAGATCTGATTTAAGCTTGCTATGAGATAATGGCAATAAACTAATCGAAATATAATAAGCAAATAACGTAACTACCAGAGCTACAATCAATGCTGGACTAGCTAGTTGGATATTATTTAATCCCAAATTTTGCAAAATAATTATCTGACGTCTCTCACTCAAAGCATTATAAGTATAAATAACAGCAATAACAGTTGCAAAAGGTAATAAAATAAACAACAAAGATGGAATAACTAAAATAATTAAATTTAAGAAATCCTGAACTTTTATGCCCTTATCAATTAAGTACAACATCTTTAATATCTGGGTAATCCATACAAGGCTAGTAACTGAAAAAATAATTATTACCAAAGATGGTATTATATTTTTTATTATATAACTTTTATATATCAACATTCTGTAATCATTTATAGTCTTTCAAATATCTATACCATGCAAAATTATCCCTGATAACTAATAGACCTCTTGCATAACCTAAAGATAATTGAAGAATTTTTAGGAAAAACGAAGTCGAGTACCGCAGCATACTAAGATGTACGTGAGGAACGGAGACGAGTTTTGACAACAAAATTACCAATTAGATTAGGTTATGCAAGAGGTCTAATGCATAAAATCAAAGTCTTTTCCTTGTTGAATATATTGCCTTATTCTTGACATTAATTCTTGGAAATACACCAAATTATGCCAAGTCATAAGTACTGCTCCTAAAATCTCTTGGCTCTTTACCAAATGATGCAAGTAAGCTTTATTATAATCCTTACATGTTGGGCATGGGCAATCATATTCAAGCGGCTCCTGATCATCCTTATACTGACTATTGCGAATATTTACTACACCATGTTTGGTGAAAGCTTGACCATTTCGACCAGAACGCGTTGGAATAACACAATCAAACATATCTATTCCCCTGGCAACTGCCCCAATAATATCATCTGGTTTACCAACTCCCATAAGGTATCTTGGCTTATATTTAGGTAATAAATCTGGAGCATAATCTAACACTTTAAACATTATTTCTTGTCCCTCACCTACTGCCAGCCCTCCAATAGCATAACCTTCAAAATCTAATTCTACCAAATTCTTTGCTGACTCGGCACGCAATTCCTGATAGATATTTCCCTGTACAATACCAAATTGACCATAACCTTCTCTTTGAACAAATGCTTTTCTCGATCGAACTCCCCATCTAGATGTTAATTCCATAGATGATTTTGCTTGCTCAAATGTTGCCGGATATGGGGTACATTCATCAAACGCCATGGTAATGGTACTATCTAGAAGATATTGGATCTCTGTTGCCCGCTCAGGAGTTAACATATGCTTACTACCATCAATATGCGAGTTAAAAATTACCCCTTCTTCTGTAATCTTACGTAATTTTGATAGGGACATTACCTGAAAACCACCTGAGTCGGTAAGTACAGGCTTTGACCAATTCATAAATTTACGTAAACCGCCAAACTTGGCAACTCTTTCAGCCCCTGGTTGTAACATTAAATGATAAGTATTACCAAGTATTATATCAGCTCCGGTAGATTCAACTGCTTCTGGTAACATGGCTTTTACCGTACCTTTCGTGCCAACCGGCATAAAAGCTGGGGTACGTATTTGACCATGCTTAGTAGTTATAATACCAGTTCTGGCTTTTTTATGTTGAGATTGTAAATCAAATGAAAATTTTTGCACTGCTAATTTACCTAAATCAATTTACACATATATCCAACCCTATTGCTCTCCCCCTATACAAAGTATTACTAATTGGTATAGCAATTTTTGATTTTTTATACAAGATAAATCTAAATAGCTTGACATATGAAGGTTAATAATATATAAGTTCCTAACCTGTATATTTTGTACAAATAATCCTTAAGCAATTAAGGAAGAACTCTTGAATATTTTCAACTCATTAAAAGATCATTCTTTAAGTTGATACATGCATTGAGTTTTTTTTTTGTCTTAGGGAACCCTTATTATGACTAGTATACAGTCAAATTCATTTAGCAGCAAATTCAGAACTATCTTTTGGCCTATCCATAATCATGAACTTGGAAAATTCATACCGATGTGTGGTTTGATGTTCTGTGTCTTATTTAACCAAAATATATTAAGAATTTTAAAAGATAGTATTTTAATTTCAGAGATTAGTGCTGAAGTAGTAAGTTTCACTAAAGTTTATTGTGTAACACCTGCAGCAGCTCTATTCGTTATAATCTATGCTAAGATGCTTAATCATTATAGTTTTGAAAAGATTTATGGCTATTTAATTACCTTTTTTATTAGTTTCTTTATTGTTTTTGCTTTCATCATTTATCCTAATGTCCATATTTTCCACATTAATCCAAATTCGCTGGAACAAATTATGGGGAATTATCCTCATTTAAAATGGTATATAGCTTTAATTGGTAATTGGAGTTATGTGGTTTTTTATACATTATCTGAGCTTTGGCCCAATATCTTTTATGTTTTACTGTTTTGGCAGTTTGCTAATGAGCTTACTACAACAGAAGAAGCAAAAAGGTTTTACACTCTTTTTTCATTATTTGGTAATTCTGCTTTAATATTTGTTGGCTTTTTGATGTCAAACTTATCATCTGCTAACACTATAGCTAAGTATTTTTTTACCGTACCGGACAATAAAACTATATTGGTAAAAATATCAACAAGTTTCGTGGTAGTTGCAGCTGTTATATCATATTTACTTGTAAGATTTATTAGCAAAAATGTTTTTACCAATCCAACATTTTACGCAAAGGCTAAAGCTGCTAGATCGACTAAAGATGGAATGGGATTAATCGAAAGTTTTAGATATATCATAAGATCAAAATATTTATGGTTAATGCTAATTTGCTCTGCTGCTTTTGGTTTATCAATGAATTTGGTAGAAGCAGTATGGAAAGCAAAAATAAAAGAATTATACCCCACTGTTAATAGTTATGCAGAATTTAATAGCCTTTATATTCTTTGGACTGGTGTTACTATCATGATAATGACTATAATAGGCAACAATATAATGCGTAGTCATAGCTGGTTTGTTGCGGCTGTAATTTCGCCAATTATCATGATGGTTACTGGTACATTATTCTTTATTTTAATCGTGTTTGACCACCAAGTATTGTCTCTATTTGACAGTGCTATTCTTATGACACCACTGGCTCTTGCGGTATCAATTGGGGCTTTACAGAACATTCTAGTGAAAGGTACTAAATATTCAATTTGGGACACCTCTAAAGAGATGCTATATATCCCTCTAGACAAGGAGCTAAAAACCAAAGGTAAAGCAGCTGTTGACGTTATTAGCTCAAAAGTTGGTAAATCTTCGAGCGGATTAATACAGTCAGTTATTTTCACATTAGTACCAACAGCAACTTTTAGCTCTATTTCACCATTTTTAATGGTAGTATTTATCGTTGTTTGTATTGCCTGGATTTACTCGGTAAGAAAAATATACTTTGAATATAAGAAAATTGTCTAACCTATAGCTAACCCGACTAATATTATACCAAATTCACGCACCAAAAAGGTGAGCGTTCACAGAAAAAAAGTTAAAGTACAAGACGTCTATTAACGAGAAGGCGTGAGCATAGTACTACAGTTGTAAATTAATTTATGCTGAGGAATTTGAAGAAGACGTGGAGCACAAAACCGCAGCGTACTCAGATGTACGTAAGAATTTGAGTACTGGATCGACGCACAAATTATCAGAAGAAATTAATTTACAACTGTAGTACTATGCTCTGTGAACAAAATTTGCTATAGTAACTTTAACTTAAAACTTACAAAATTGATATTATGGGAATGAGCTTCAGTCACTTATTAGTGATCTTATTAATTATCTTAGTATTGTTTGGTGCTGGTAAATTGCCTCAAGTAATGTCAGATCTTGCTAAAGGTCTTAAAGCTTTTAAGGAAGGAATAAAAGATGATAAGAAGAAAGATGAATAACGTTAATGACATTGCCTAAAAACAGTTGATAAGATGTCCAAATATTTTAAAAGATAATAATAGACCTCTTGCAAAACTCGCTTATGCGCAAGGATTTGAAGGAGACGCTTCACCTCGAACCGCAGCGTACTCAAATGTACGTGAGGATTCGAGTACCGCATCATTGTCCAAATTACCAGCAGAAGTAGAGTTTTGCAGGAGGTCTAATATATAAATATAGTCAATTCAGGGGAATTGGGTAGCAGGAACGATGGAGCGACGCCTATAAGTAATAGGCGAGCGACGAGTGACGACGTCACCAACTTCCCATCAATTGACTATAGAAAACCACAACATCTTACTGGTAGTCTAAGAAATATCAACAAGTTCTGCACTGTCTACAATTAAGGGTAAGTCAAACTCAATGGCAAAAATAGATTTCTCATCAGCAGTGAAACAGCCTTCTGAGACTAATGTACGCTTCCAAATTTCAAAAAACAGTTCAGGTGAACAAGCTTCTTTAATATCTTGTAAATAAGTGTGCTTTTCAAGAAAATTTAAAACCGGGAAGAAGCTCGAACTATCTAATAAAACATGTTTAGGCAGACCTTTATAACTATCTATGGTAACCTGCTGCAGCTCTTTATCAGAATAAAGCTTCCATAATTCAGGCATTAATATGTTTTCTTCTTGATAAAAATGCAGAAGATTGTGAGACAAAAACTGATCATATGAGGAGCAGATATGGCGACCCTGTACAACCCGTTCTTCATCATCCACTGTTTTTATTGCAGTTTCAAAAAGCCCCTGAAAGGTCATCAACTCATCTTGCTGGTTGAAATGTTCTTGTTTAACGTGCTTATGCACGGTTGATCCTTTTTTATCAAACAGTGGGGTAAAATATTTTTCTTCTTTTTGTGCATGCATTTTTAGATCAAATACAATATTATCAAAAGAATCTTTAATACTAGTTACAGCTACTATTTTTTGAAAATCTATTTTACCTAGCTTTTCTCCAAACTGGCACAGCTCCCTACGAATGAACTTATGTACGCTTCTATACAAATCATACCTTATTTTCATTTTATTATACTTCTTAACTAAATTAGAAGATTATATTTTAACATAATACCGATCCCGTTGCAATTTTTTGCATGAATATTCAGCATTGCCCCACAACTATTAGTATGTGAACACTGCGTATCTTGAATAACGACAACACAATTCTTGATTTTTTATCTGAGTATACTCAAATTATATCATGATACTTTACAAATTTTCCTAACTTGGGAAAAACCAGTCTATGATGTATACCCGATGAAAACCAAGAATAGACCTCTTGCATAACCTAATTTAATTGGTAATTTTGTTGTCAAAACTCGTCTCCGTTCTTCACGTACATTTAAGTACGCTGCGGTACTCGACTTCGTTTTTCCTAAAAATTCCTCAATTATCTTTAGGTTATACAAGAGGTCATAATACACAAATTATGACCTGGCAAAAATAATTAATATCACTTTATTAGAGATTAGCAGGTTAATTATAACATGTACAGGGAAAAACTTAAAGAAAGAGCTGTTTTTAAAAATTTGATAAACAATCAGTTAAAGGTAGTGACAGCGAAAGTCGAACTTAGGCAAATATTACAAAAGTAATACTTGCTATATTAAGTCTTTAAAGGAGGTAATCCAGCCGCAGGTTCCCCTACGGCTACCTTGTTACGACTTCACCCCAGTCGCTAATTTTACCGTGGTTGGCTGCCTCTTACGTTAGCTCACCACCTTCAGGTAAAACCAACTCCCATGGCGTGACGGGCAGTGTGTACAAGGCCCGAGAACGTATTCACCGCGGCATGCTGATCCGCGATTACTAGCGATTCCAACTTCATGTTCTCGAGTTGCAGAGAACAATCCGAACTGAGATATCTTTTAGGGATTTGCTCCACGTCACCGTCTTGCTTCCCTCTGTAGATACCATTGTAGCACGCGTGTAGCCCAACCCATAAGGGCCATGATGACTTGACATCGTCCCCACCTTCCTCCGGCTTATCACCGGCAGTTTCCTTATAGTTCCTGGCATTACCCGCTGGCAAATAAGAATGAGGGTTGCGCTCGTTGCGGGACTTAACCCAACATCTCACGACACGAGCTGACGACAGCCATGCAACACCTGTGTGTGGTCCAGCCGAACTGAAGGGATGCATCTCTGCTTCCCGCGACCACCATGTCAAGGGTTGGTAAGGTTTTTCGCGTAACATCGAATTAAACCGCATGCTCCACCGCTTGTGCGAGCCCCCGTCAATTCCTTTGAGTTTTAATCTTGCGACCGTACTCCCCAGGCGGAGTGCTTAATGCGTTAGCTACGAAACCGAAAGAATTTCTCCCGATATCTAGCACTCATCGTTTACGGCGTGGACTACCAGGGTATCTAATCCTGTTTGCTCCCCACGCTTTCGTGCATCAGCGTCAGTTGTAGCCTAGATGACCGCCTTCGCCACCGGTGTTCCTCCTAATATCTAAGAATTTCACCTCTACACTAGGAATTCCATCATCCCCTACTACACTCTAGATTAGTAGTTTTGAAAGCAGTTCCGAGGTTAAGCCTCGGGCTTTCACTTCCAACTTACTAAACCGCCTACGCACTCTTTACGCCCAGTAATTCCGAACAACGCTAGCCCCCTCCGTCTTACCGCGGCTGCTGGCACGGAGTTAGCCGGGGCTTTCTTGGTCAGGTACCGTCATTATCTTCCCTGCTGAAAAGGGCTTTACAACCCTAAGGCCTTCGTCACCCACTCGGTATTGCTGGATCAGGCTTTCGCCCATTGTCCAATATTCCCCACTGCTGCCTCCCGTAGGAGTCTGGGCCGTGTCTCAGTCCCAGTGTGGCTGATCATCCTCTCAGACCAGCTACAGATCGTTGGCTTGGTAGGCCATTACCCTACCAACTACCTAATCTGACGCGGGCTCATCCATCAGCGATAAATCTTTCCTCCGAAGAGAATATACAGTATTAGCATCTATTTCTAAATGTTATTCCGTACTGATGGGTAGATTCCCACGTGTTACTCACCCGTTTGCTACTAACTAATTTAGAGCAAGCCCTAAATTAATCCGTTCAACTTGCATGTGTTAAGCATACCGAAAGCGTTCGTTCTGAGCCAGGATCAAACTCTCAAGTTTGATTCTGTCTACTTTTTATTCAAAAAATTGACAGGTTTAATTTATCACTTTAAGTGATAAGTACATTTTGCTGTCACTACCTATATCTGATTATTTACTTTTAAAAACAGCTTACGAGTTGATGAATAATCATCTTTTCGTGGGGTAATCATATGCAAAATCTACTATGCTGTCAACTGCTATTTTGATTTTTTTTACAATAACCTTCTAATTTTAAAGATTAAACCTTTTACCCATGGCATATTGTTTTAACAAATTCTTAATCGGCTCTATATTATCAATAGCTTTAAGCCCTAAACGTCTTAGGTACCATAAGGGTTTTGAATGATTTGAGAAAATACTATTTAGACTCTCAGTAATCATGTACATATTACAATTATCATTTTGTCTTAATTTTTGATATCGTTCCAGCCCCCCTACATTTATACCGCTATTTGCAACTAACCCAGTTAAAGTCTCAATATCTTTGATGCCCTGATTTAAGCCTTGACCAGCTAGCGGATGAATTACGTGTGCACTATCTGCCACTACTACTATCTTATTATGAAAATATTTACTAGTTACACGAGCTTTTAAAGGAAAAGAACTAATATCACTATCCACCGCAATAGCTCCTAGAGAATTGCCACAATTTCTACCTACCAAATACTCAAACTCTTCGCTCGGCAAACTGGTCAATAACGTAGCCTGCTCTTGGCTGGTAGTCCATACTATCGATGAGGTTTTTTGATCCTTGAGAGGCAAAATGGCAAAAGGACCAGATGGCATAAAATGTTCAATAGCACAATTTTCATGATTTTTCTCATGCCTAATATTAAATGTCAAGGCAGTTTGATTATATGATTTTTCTATTTTATTGAAGAAATAATATTGACGGGCTTTAGAATTATGCCCATCACAAACAATCAACAAGTCACTATTTATAGTTTTCTGATTATCTAAATAGATGATCGAATGATCAGCTTTACTATCGATCTTTTGATAACCACACTGATCAATTATGTTGATCAATGAGTTTTTTTTAACATTTTCTAGTAATATTCGCTTAAAATCACTATTTTTTACTATATAACCTAATGCATCATTACCTTTGATATTTGGCAAACACAACATTTCTGGTGCCTTATTATCCACAACATAAATTTCCAGCATTTTGCCAGCTATTGGCTCAATCTCAGACCAAACACTAATAGTTTCTAAAAACCGTGAAGAAGCAGGAGTTAAGGCAGTAGTCCTGATATCAGCACAAAAGCTACTAGAGTTTATTGATTGACACTCAAGGATCGTAGTTTTAATATTCTTCCCGGCAAATGATAATGCCGTAAGCATACCACTTAAACCACAACCTAATATTACTATTTCTTTTTTCATTACATTACGTTATTAGACTGACCAATAAAATACTTTAAATATGCTCCGCTTGCTATAAAGCTTAACAGAAAATAAATCAGAGCAATATCTAAATAACAATTATTCATTTTAAATGCCCCAAGGAAACAAATGAATAAAGTCATTATACTAGTTAAACTATTCAGCACTAAGAGTTTTACAAAAATATTTCCATTTTTAAGCAATAAATAAATCATTAAAGCAACGAACAAAATGTTGATGACTAAATAAAAATTTATCATAGACCTATTTAAATTAAACTGATTAGTTGATTATTTGTCCATTCTAACATAATATCCTGGTATCACTAAGAGTTTTACGATTTTTTATTTATAAAATTTTATTTTATGCACAATACTGATATTATAATAATTGGAGCAGGACCAGTTGGGTTATTTGCTATATTCCAAGCTGGGATGCTTGGTATGCGTTGCCATGTTGTTGACTCACAGGAAATAATAGGCGGGCAATGTAGTATACTTTATCCAGAAAAGCCGATATACGACATACCAGCCTACCCTAAAATTATGGCAGAAGAGTTAATAGAACAATTGGCATTACAAGCTAAACCGTTTAATCCGGTCTGTCATCTCAATCAGCAAGTTATACAATTAAAAAAAGAAGATGACTATTTCCAAATCACCACTTCTAAAAATGTCACAATAGCTGCTAAAGCTATTATTATTGCTGCTGGCTGTGGTTCTTTTGGACCTAACAGACCTCCACTAGCTGGTATAGAAGCATTTGAAGGAAAATCAGTATTTTATTTTATCAATAACCGCAATAGTTTGGCTAACAAAGAAATAGTCATAGCTGGTGGTGGAGATTCGGCTGTAGATTGGGCAATATCACTCTGCGAAATTGCTAAAAAAATATATTTAGTACATCGGCGTGAGAAATTTCGAGCAGCTCCTGAAACTATAAGGCAACTCAAAGAATTAGCCGATAATGGTAAAATTGAATTGGTAATTAATTATCAACTAGAACATTTAGTAGGAAAAGATGGCATCTTAGAAGCCGTTGGAGTAAAGGATTTTGAGGAAAATATTCGCACCTTACCGGCAAATATATTACTGCCATTTTTTGGACTTACCCAAGAACTTGGTCCGATAAAAAATTGGGGATTAAATATTAAAACTAATCATATAATTGTCGAGCCTGGTTATTTTGAAACGAATATTCCTGGTATCTATGCAATTGGTGATATTGCTAGTTATCCAGCAAAATTAAAATTAATTCTTAGTGGTTTTGCAGAAGCAGCCAGTAGTTTACATCATGCCTATAGTAGGGTATTTGAAGGTAAAGCCTTACATTTTGAATATTCAACTACCAAAGGAGTGTATAAATAGTGAAAGAACACGGTAATATAATCAATGGTAGATATTTTGCAGACCAGATATTATATAAACTAAAGATAGAGATTAATTCACTCAAGGAACGGTTTAAGTTGGTACCAACTCTTGCTATTATACTAGTGGGTGATAATCCAGCTAGTAGTATATATGTAAGAAATAAGCTCAAAGCAGCAACAAAAATTGGTATGAATGCTTTGCAAATCAATTTGCCGAATGAAGTTCAAATTGACCATCTACTGAATGAAATCAATATACTTAATAATAATTCAAATATCTCGGGGATTATTGTACAACTTCCCTTACCTAAGCATATCAATAAAAATTTAATCTTATCTGCTATTGATCCTAGCAAAGATGTTGATGGTTTTCACCCTATAAATGTTGGTTATCTACATAGTAACTCAGGTAATGGCTTTATACCTTGCACAGCTCTTGGCTGCATTGAGTTACTTAAACAAGTTGAGAAAGATTTAGCTGGCAAGAATGCTGTAGTTATAGGACGTTCTAATATTGTAGGAAAACCATTGTCAGCTTTATTAGTTAGAGAAAATTGTACTGTTACTTTATGTCACTCAAAAACTCAAAACCTAAAAGCTATAACTTCCCGTGCTGACATAGTAATATCTGCTATCGGTTCTCCTTTGATATTAACAGAAGAATATTTTAATCCCCATTCTATAGTGATTGACGTTGGTATTAGTAAACTTGCCCATAGTGACAAAATGGTCGGAGACGTTGATTTTGCCAATGTTGTCGATAAAGTACGATATATATCACCAGTCCCAGGCGGTGTTGGACCAATGACGGTTGCTTTTTTGCTCAAGAACACACTTAAAGCAGCAAAACAACCTCATATAGCTAACTTGTAAAACAAAACAGATGCAACAGAACCACTTAAAATTTAAAACCATACCGTATGCCTAAATTAGTTAGACCGGCATTAGGTTTTAATATATCAGCATTAGAGATATGGTCAAGAATTAATGTAATTGCATGTATTTCATTAAGTTTTACACCAAAACTAACACTTTCTCTAAATAAAAGCCTTGATCCTAAGGGACGCTTTCTTAAGGCTCGTTGTTTCTCTGATTTTTTCAATTCACCATTATGAATCGCCCCTCCAAAGCTTAGCTCACAAAATATAGATTCCATCATATCAAAATGCCAAGTAAGCCCAGTATAAGCACTACTTGCATATTTACTATTGTTAATATCTACGCCTATATGAGGATAGCCACGCAAAAATTCGTATTCTTCACCAAAAAGATATTCTAAATTAACGTCGTATCCTTTCTCATAACGGTGTTTTAACCTAACATTTATGTCGTGTTTTAGTATTCCTATTCTTATTTCATCAGCTAGAACTCTTTGCCCAGTTAAACAAAAAGAAATACTAAAAAAAATTACTAATATTAAACGATTCATAGTACACCACAAATTTAAAAAAAGATTAGAGATAGAATTTAAATGAATGCACTTTTATTCATAAATATCCAGCTATTCAACAAGAGTATATTATATACTTCCTGCATAAGTCAAAGATAGCCCAGAAATCCTTAGGAAAAACGCCGGCTACCTCCCCGCATACATAAACGATTGTTACGGAACGGAGACAAGTTTCTACGCCAGAATTCCAGCTAGATTGACTTATGCTAGGTAAGCCTTATGAACAAAGAGTCACTACAACGTGTAGTATACATATTTTTAGATTTGTATCCAGCACTAATTTGTATGATTCATAGAGATTATTTCAATTATAAGATAATGGTATGGATATGCCTTATATGCAGAATGAGACGCAGATGCTAATCTTCTAGGATAGGAAATGAATCCTAAACAACAATAAGGAGACCTATATGGAAGTTATCACAATTGATATAGATATTGCAAAAAGAATTTTTCAAATTCACGGTATAGATAAAAATGGTAAGACAATATTAAAGTGTAGAAGTCAAGATTTGATCTTACAGACACCATAAATTAACTTATTAGATTGTCAGATAAATTTTGATTGTAAAATAGGTTGCAGTCATGTTAATCTTATAGAGACCCCACTAAGTAAAAATAATAATGTAATTTTTCTGAAACCATTCACTAGGAGCAAAAAATGAATAAATATTTTATAATATTAATATTAGTAATAATGCCCCTTAATTCATTAGCTCAACAAATATCTATATCTAATTTTGTTGCACCAGTTACTTATTTTATCGATCATACTAAACAACTAAAACTACTCAAACATAATTTAGATAAATATCGACAAGCAAGTATTATAGGAACTAGTGGTATGGGGAAAACCCAACTTGCCAGAATGTACTCTCATGAGAATCAAAATAATTATAAACTCATATGGTTTATTGACTGTAATTTAGATATTAATCAAGAGTTTCTAAAGCTAGCTCAAGCTATTAATAGTACTGCTAAATCTAATCTAGTATCAGAAGATATGAGGTTAGTACAACAAGAAGTAATAATCTATTTATCGAATCAAGATAAATGGTTATTGATATTTGATAATCTGAAAGTCAGTGAAAATAAAAAAGTTCAATAATTTGTTGATTGGGAAAATAACGGGCATGTTATATTTTGTTCCCAAGATAGTGAAAGATTACCTAATATAATTAAAATGACTGCCTTTGAAAAAAGTGATGCTATTACACTTGCTAATAATATTCTAAAAAATCACGATCCCAAATTAGCAGAGTTCTTGAAAAAAGAATTTGTTGGTTACCCTATCTTAATAGTACAAGGAGCCCAATTATTAAATCAAATTCAAGATTTAGATAGGGAAGAGTATAAGAAAAAAATCCAACTATCAAAAGACAGAATTAAATCGAACATTATATTAACTATCAATCAATTAAAACCAAGTGCTAGAAAATTATTAAATAAAATCGCCTTAATAAATAATCAAAGTTTTTCAAAAGACTTACTAAGTTTTATTACTGATGATCCAAGTACCATAAACGATGATATTTATCAATTGTCTAAATTTGCCTTAATATCTAATATTGACCATAATGACACTAATCCGATCTTTGAAATGCACGATGTTATTGCTCAGAAAATAGCTGAGATTAATTGTAGCGAGGGTAATAAAGCTTATTTAGAGGATATCATTACCAAATTAATAAATTGTATACCAAAAAGTGTATTACAAGCTCGCATTTTTAGAAATGCTAAAACTATCCAAGAAAATCTTGAGATAATTTTAAAAAATTCAGAGAAATATAATTCAAATATATATAAACTTATGGAGCTTAATTTTCAAATAATGCTTCAATATCATAATTCTCTTGATTATTATAATGCAGAAAAAAAGGTTAATTGGTTTAATAAGGCTGATCAGGAAGGAAAATTTAATTTATGGTCGATGAATAATGATGAAAAATCTGCATATGCAAGGTATGTGCAAGCAATAGGTGGGTATTATAGAGGTTATTCTAATTATAAGATGGCAATAAAATATTTTATAAGAGCAAAAGAAATATTTGAGAATTTAAAAGGTTATGAATCTAGAAAATGGAATTTATTGTATCATTTAACAATATCTAATATTGCACTAGGACAGGCTCAAGAAGCAGAAAAAAATATTCAAATTATGGAACAAATATTTAATGAAGATTTAATGGATAAAAATAACATAGGCTATATGCATAATATAAAAGCAAAATTATTATTTATACAAGGAAAATATATTGAATCATTAGAAAACATTAATAAAGTTATAGAAATATCAATTAAAAACGGACTAGCTCTTGATGACAAGCTACTTATAAATCCTTATTTATCTAAAGTAGAAATATTGAATTATCTTGAAAAATACCCAGAAGCATATGCCACAGCTGAGCATTTATATAACATGTGTAAATCCTCTGAAAAAGAGGCTCTTGAAATATTAGGTCGTATTTACACCCAAATAGCAAGTAGTGAATTAGGGCTAGGTAAACTAGACCAGGCCTCAGAACATGTTAACCAGGCTATCTCCATATTCTTAGCCAATGAGCATAAAAATCCAAAATACGCAGATTATTCGGAAGATCCGGATTTAGCAGCAAGTTATGTAATCCAAGGTAATATTTTATTTGCTCAAGATAACATAAAAGCAGCTATAGAATCCTACAAGAAGGCTTATAGCATATATCATTATTTATATAGGGATAATCGTAAAAATGTGGCTCAAGTTAGTTACTTATATAGTCAAGGAGCTAAAGCGGCATGTAAAGCAAAAGACTTGCATAGTTATAAATTCTTTGGTAAATCGCAAGTAAAGGAGTTTGGCATAAATTATCCTAATACTGTATCTATGTTTGAGTATTGTAAACAATATGATATGGATTTATGGGCAAAAGAAAACTAGGCTCTGTGAACAAAATTTTAATTGTTTAGATTTTGAGTATTTTTAAGCGAAAATTAATAAGATTTTTGCCGGAATAGTTAGTTCTATTTCAAAAAAATCTTATAATTTGCAGCTAAAAAGAGTCGAAATCTAGTAATTTAAATTTTGTTCACAGAGCCTAGGTTAGGTGTATACTCAAATGACAAGGTATCAACAAGAACGATTAATTCTTAATTTTTAGCATTTTTGACGGAGGGGTTATATAAGAAGATGTGTTTTAGTAAATAAAGATATAAAATTTGTGGTAGTAGCATTTGCTAATGTTTCTAGGTTTGTTTCTTTTATTTCAGCTATTTTTTCTGCTACATATTTGACAAAAGCTGGTTCATTTTGTTTGCCACGCATCGGAACAGGGGCAAGATAAGGAGAATCTGTTTCAATTAATAACCGATCTAGTGGAATATAACGTACTATATCCTGTAAAGCAGTAGCGTTTTTAAAGGTTACAATTCCAGCAATCGATATATACATACCAAGGTCAAGCATTTTTTTTGCTAAATGCTTTGAAGCGGTAAAGCAATGAATAAGACCGTGAAACGCAGTATTTTGCATTTCGCTACTTAAAATATCAATAGTATCTTGTTCCGCCTCTCTTGTATGGACTATAATTGGCAACCCGGTACTTTGAGATGCCTGTATATGTTGCCCAAAAGAACTAATTTGTTGATGTTTGTCTGATGTCTGGTAATAATAATCTAGACCAGTTTCACCAATGCCAATAATTTTCAGATGATTACAATATTCCATAATAGTTTCGCACGAGACAATTTCCTTCACTTCATTGGGGTGAACTCCACACGAAGCAAAAATATTACCGTATCTTACGGCTATTTCTAAAATATCCGGCAATTCCTCAATGGTAGTACATATAGTCTGCATGTACTTAACATTATTGTTCTCAGCTCTGCTTATTATGGCTGATAAATCTTCTTTTAACATGTTAAGGTGACAATGAGAATCAATTAATATATTTCCTGCATAAGCCAGGCTAGTTGGTGATTTTGTCGTCGAATTACGGAACATCATTTTATCCAATTTTTTGTAATTATGATATTAGCAATTTTTTCTACTTCATTAAGAGGGGCATAATTATAGTTTTCAAGCTGAATTACAGATTTGTCTAGTATTTTAGCTATTCCTAATTCTAGCAAATTTTGTGTAAATGCTAGATGTTTAGGTGATTTAAAATTACTAGGACAGAATATATAAAGAGGTTTACCAGTGGAAGCTGCCTCACTACACATAGAAATCGAATCAGCAGTAGAAATTATGTAATCTGCCTGTGCCAACATACCAAAATAAGGGTTAGGTTTAGCTTCTTCCTCTGTTGGGTCGTAAATAATAGCCGATGAAGGTACCTTATTTTTGATAATTTGTTTTGCTGAATTAGGAGTACGTCGACTAAAGCTAATAAACAAGGTATGTTTTTCATCTTGATTTTTAGTAAGATTAGATAATATTGCAGCAAATTCTCGAGCATTTTCATCGGTAAATTGATAATTTTTGCTATTACCACCAATAATTACCGATATAAACTGCTTAAGGTCTGGATAATTTTTGCGTAACTCAATACCGCCAGCCTGTATTTTTGCTTGAACATTATTAAGAGCTCCAGTAATTCTCAATATATTCTTGTCATTCGTGCATAGTTCTTCCCTGCTAACCTTATCATGATGCGGTAAAATAATTATATCAAATTGCTTAAATGGTAGATTAGGGTGCATAATTTGAACAATTTTTACTTTACCAGCAGATTTATGTTTTAAATAGCTCGCTAAAGAAGCGGTTCTTCTCCCAGCAGAAATTATTAACTCAGGGAAGCCTTCCATTTCCCACGATTGTAACAGCTGCTTTTTTACATGGATAGGGCTAAGGGCTAGTAAAAAATTTGGTAATTTACCCCAAAAATTATATTCAATAGGTTTTAATTGATAACCAAGACCAAGCTTTTCTGCTAAAGCTATAGCTTGATTGACATTACCCACCCTGCTGTCAGCTAATACCCAAATCTTGGGTTTAATATTATGCATTTTTCATAATTATTATTAAGTTATAACTTTATCAATAGCTAATTCACTATTTATTGATTTTATATTTACAATATCACCACTACCGATACTATTAGAAAGAATCATTTTGGCGAAATTATTCTGTAATTCTCGTTGAATAACTCTTTTCAATGGTCTAGCACCAAACATTGAATCATAACCTTTATCAGCCAGGTAATTTATTGCCGATTGATCAAATTGCAATGTAATATTTTGTTGTGAAAGAATTTCTTTCAAATTAACTAGTTGTATTTTGACAATATCATGTATGTCAGCACGAGTTAGTTTATGGAATAGAATAATCTCATCTAGCCTATTTAAGAACTCAGGTTTAAATACTGCTCGTACATATTGCATTACTTGTTCTTTAATTGCATCTTGGTCATCATCTTGCTGTTGATTAATAAGTATTTCAGCCCCAAGGTTGGAAGTAAGAACAATGATGGTATTTTTAAAATCAACGGTTATTCCTTGACTATCAGTTAGACGCCCTTCATCCAAAATTTGTAACATGATATTGAAAACATCCGTATGGGCTTTTTCTACCTCATCAAATAAAATAACTTGATAAGGTCTCCTACGTACTGCTTCTGTTAAAACTCCTCCCTGCTCATAACCAACATAGCCTGGAGGAGCCCCAATCAAACGTGATATAGAGTGTTTTTCCATATATTCAGACATATCAATTCTGAGGATGGCATTACGATCGTCAAATAAAAAAAGTGCCAAAGCTTTGGTTAGTTCCGTTTTACCAACACCAGTTGGACCTAAGAATAAAAACGATCCAAGTGGTCTATTATGATCCTGTATTCCAGCACGAGAACGACGCACAGCATCGCTGACTCCTTTTATAGCTTCATCTTGACCGATTACCGATTGACGTAGTTTATCTTCCATCGCTAATAACTTCTCACGTTCGCTTGATAGCATTGTGTCAATCGGTATACCAGTAATTTTGGAAATAATTATAGCTATATCGTTTTCTGATACAACTTCTTTTGATAATTTGTTATTTCCCCCTTCTATTGCTTGTTGTAGTTTCTTAGTCAAATCAGGAATAATACCATATTTCAGCTCGCTAGCTCGGGCAAGATCACTACTTCTTTCTGCTCTTTCAAGTTCTAAACGAGCTTTTTCTAGCTCTTCTTTTAATTTTTGTTCAATATGTATTTTGGATTTTTCAGCTTGCCAGCTAGCATTCATATCGTAAGAACGAGATTCAAGTTTAGTTAATTCGTCTGTTAATTGGATAATTTTCTTTTTTGAATATTCATCATCTTCTTTTTTTAGAGCTGCTAGCTCAATTTTTATTTGAATGATACGACGATCAAGCTCATCTAATTCTTCCGGTTTGCTAGATAATTCTATTTTTAGCCGACTACATGCTTCATCGATTAAATCAATAGCTTTATCTGGTAAATAACGATCGGTAATATATCTGTTAGATAGAGTGCTAGCGGCAACTATAGCACTATCAGCAATTCTTACTCCATGATGTAATTCGTATTTGTCCTTAATACCACGCAGAATCGAAATAGTATCTTCTACTGTTGGTTCACTAACGTAAACTGCTTGAAATCTTCTGGCAAGAGCGGTATCTTTCTCGATATATTTACGATATTCATCTAAAGTCGTAGCACCGATACAATGGAGCTCTCCTCTAGCAAGCATTGGCTTTAGTAAATTTGATGCATCCATGGCTCCGTCTGTCTTACCAGTTCCTACTAAAAGATGTAGCTCATCAATAAATAAAATAATCTCCCCACTAGAGTGCTTAATCTCATTTAATACAGCTTTTAGTCGTTCTTCGAATTCACCACGATATTTAGCCCCAGCAATTAAAGCTCCCATATCAAGTTCAATGATTCGACAATTTGCTAGAGTTTCTGGAATATCTTGGCTAAATATTCTTTGGGCTAACCCTTCTATTATGGCTGTTTTACCAACTCCTGGCTCTCCTATTAGTACAGGGTTATTTTTCATTCTTCTCGACAAAACTTGCACGGTTCTTCTAATTTCTTCATCTCTACCGATGATTGGATCAAGTTTACCAAGTTCTGCTAGCTCGGTTACATCTCTACCATATTTTTTTAGGGCGTCATAACTACTTTCAGAAGAATTATTATCTGCTGTCTTACCTTTTCTTAACTGTAGAATTGCTGCGTTTATTTTTTTATTAGTTATTGCATTCTCTGATAAAATCTTACCAGCAGAGGTTTTATCATATGATAATGCCTCAAAAATTCTCTCAATAGTTATAAAACTATCGGCATTATTCTTTGCAAGCTCTAATGCTTTATCAAGTAATTTTAGTGCTTCTGATGATAAGTAAAGTTGTCCTCCTCCCTCTATTTGCACTTTTGGGATTTTGTTTAATTCTACGGTTATAGCTCTATTCAAATCATCGAAGCTAGTACCTAAAGTATTAATAAGATTATCAATAACTCCACTATCATCGTTTAATAAACTCGCCAATATGTGTAATGGCAATATTTGCTGATGATCATTTTTTGCTGCTATGCTTTGGGCATTAGACAATACAGATTTTGCGTGGGTAGTAAATTTATCTATGTTCATTGCCATAACCTCATAAATTTTAAATTAACTCAAAGTTTATTATAGCCAACCCGATTAGTATTACTCCGTCATTGCGAGACCACGCAAGTAGGTCGCGGCAATCCACACTTATTGGATTGCTTCGGAGGCGTAAGCCTCCTCGCAATGACGTTTTAGTTTCCACCGTCATTGCGAGCGAACATATGTGAGCGTGGCAATCCATGAAACTTGTTATATGGATTGCTTCATCGACCTTTGATCTCCTCGCAATGACGTTAGTTTGTTATGAGCTATACTATAAATATATCATAATATTTTCTTCCACTAAGTCTTTAATATATAATTAATGGTGAATAATAATACAAGAGATGCTGGTATATTAAATCAATAAATCAAATTTCTTGATTAATTTACTTAAATCTTATAGAACTCATAGGAGTAGTATAATGAAAACCCTGAATTTAGGGTATTCCATTTTATTTTATATAATATAAATTATTTTTTAGATCGGTAATGAATCATAACATAGTTAATTTAGCAGCTGCAATTGTCTTGTCCCTTGGGATTATTTTTGGATGGCAATATTTTTATGATAAACCAAGATTACAAAAATTAGAACAGCAAAATAAAATATATAACAAGCAAGTTCAAGAGTTAAAGAAAAAGAATACTCAAGTAGCAATCCCTAAAGAAGTTGAATCACCTATTTCTACCAAGAGAATTCGGATAAACTCAGAGCTACTTTCTGGATCGATTGCTTTAAAAGGACTTCGGTTTGATGATTTAATTTTGTTGAAATATAAGCAAGATTTATCACCAGACAGTAAACCTGTTGTGTTATTTGCCCATTCTCAGTCAGAAGAAGCCTATTTTGCTGAAATAGGCTGGTTTAACAAGGATAGTAGTATTATTCTTCCTGATAGTGAAACTCTTTGGCAGACTGATAATGATCAGTTAACGCCTACAAAACCTGTAAATTTATCATGGATCAACAAAGATGGGATTAAATTTTTGATTACTATAAGCATGGATAGTAATTATTTATTTACCATAGATCAAACTACGGTAAATGATAGTAATCAACCAGTCTCAGTGCAATATTATGGACTAATTAACCGTAAATATACTGGCTGCAAAGAGAAATTGGTTAATCTCCATCAAGGACCAATTGGTGTTATTGATGGTAGACTTAAAGAATATTCTTTTGACGATTTAAAAGATAAGAAAACTGAAAAATTTTTGCAAGGCGTTGTTGATTGGGTTGGTATAACAGATAAATATTGGCTAGCTTCCTTAATTCCAGATAAAGCTAATATGTATAGCTCTAACTTCAATTACGCAATAAAGAACGGTGTTGAAAAATATCAGGTTGATTTCATCTCCTCAACTCACACTATAGAAGTAGGACAAAAACTCACTATATCGCAAAGATTATTTGCCGGAGCAAAGAAAGTTGACTTATTAGACAAATACGAAAAGCAATATAATATTAAATTATTTGACCGGGCTATTGATTTTGGTTGGTTTTATATAATCACTAAACCACTCTTTAATGTTATGAATTTTTTCTATCATTACGTTGGTAATTTCGGGGTTAGTATCTTAATCGTAACTGTTATTATAAAATTACTAATGTTTACTTTGGCTAATAAACAATATCGTGCTATGAAAAGAATGAAGAATCTTCAGCCAGAAGCAGAGAGAATTAGGGCGTTATATGCTGATGATAAAATGAGACTTAACCAAGAAGTTATGGCTTTGTACAAAAGAGAGAAGATTAATCCCCTCGCTGGTTGTCTGCCGCTTATTGTAATAGTCCCAGTATCTTTCTCAATTTATAAAGTGTTATACGTAACTATTGAGATGCGTCAAGCACCATTTTTTGGTTGGATAAAAGATTTATCTGCTCCTGATCCAACATCAATTTTTAATTTGTTCGGACTACTGCCATTTGCTTGTCCAAGCTTCCTAATGATTGGTGCATGGCCTATTCTCATGGCTCTTACTATGTTCTTATTGCAAAGGATGACTCCACAACAGTCAGCCGATCCAATTCAAGCACAAGTACTGAAATTTATGCCTCTAGTTCTTTTAGTAATGTTTAGTAGTGCTCCAGTGGGAGTAGTGATTTATTGGTCTTGGAATAATATTTTATCGATAATTCAGCAATATTACATTAATAAGCTAGATAAGAATGTCGGTTGATAAGGTTACAAAACTATTCCGGCAAGAGGTAAAATTTATAGCTGGTGTGGCAAAAATAAATCAGTTCCCTAATACATCTGTACCAGAGATTGCCTTTGTTGGTAAATCAAATGTTGGTAAGTCGAGTTTGATTAATAGTATCTGTAATAATTCAAGTATTGCTAAGGTTTCTAATACTCCTGGTCGCACTAGGCAAATAAATTTTTTCTCCTTTATCGATAGACTTATTTTAGTTGATCTTCCTGGATATGGCTTTGCTGAAGTGCCAATATATATCAAACAACAGTGGGAAGTATTAATAACATACTATCTCAGAATGAGTGTAAATCTCAAATTAGTAAATTTGTTGATTGATGCCAGAAGAGGAGTAAAGCAAAATGATATGGAAATTGCTAAATTGTTACTTTCTTGCAATAAAGATTTCCAAATTGTTTTCACAAAGTCAGATAAGGTAACAGATAAAGAAAACCTAACGGCGACAGCACAGAATTTTCTTGCAACTTTAGGCTACTCCTGTAATGTAATTTATACAAGTAGTAGGAGTAAAGAAGGTGCAAAAGAATTGCAGTTTAGTTTGGCAAAATGCATTAAATTATAAAGATAAGGAAGATAAAGGCTTTTCAGATATCAAAGATACTGCTTTAATTAAAGATATAATAAGACGTAGTAGTGAAGTTAGAGATCAAGTTATGGTATTTAAGCTACCGTCATTAATTATTGATGATGACAAATTATTGACGAGTTTTGCAGAAGTAATACAGTTGCTTGATAGTTGTGGCATCAAAATCTTTATAGTGCATGATCATACTAATTTGGTAAATGATACGCTGAAATTATTTGGCTGTGATCAAAAATTTATCGATAATATTAAGGTAGCGGATTATAAAAGCTCACAAATTATGGAAATGGTTTTGTCCGGATATATTAATAAGCGTATAGTTTCCAAGCTCTGTAGTTTAGGTTGTTATGCTATTGGTATTTCTTGCAAAGATGCTAATCTTATTCAAGCTAAGAAATCAAAATTATTGCATAAAAGAGACACTAATAAAGATGTAATAGATATTGGGTTTATTAGTGAACCAGTTATAGTAAACCCTGAGATTTTAATAAATTTTGAAGATAGTAATATTATTCCGGTTATATCACCAGTAGCTAGTGATGAAAAAGGTAATACACATCTACTTGATGTAAATATGACCGCCTCGATAATTGCGTCCTCATTAGATGCAGATCATTTAGTATTATTATATGATGGGGTAGAATTTACCGGGGGGAAATATATGCGTGTACAGGATGTTGATGTATTGAAAGAAATGCTGAATGAAGCTGTTGATCCTAAAAAAGTTGATTTGATTGGGACAGCTTTAAGTGCTATTCAAAATAATACCGATTGCGTGCATTTTCTCGATGCAGCTTTCCCTGATTCTATATTATTAAGCATGTTTACAAGTAAAGAACGTGAGTTACCAATTGTATAAAAATATGTGGGCAAAAAAATAAGTAATATCACAAAAATAGTGAAAACAGCTATTAGTGGAGCATAAAAATCTGTTATATTTATAGATATAACTGAATTTGGGTTAATTAGAGTTAAAGAGGGGTAATTTATGTCAGGTAGTTTAGTATCAGATCCGTTATTTGTTGGTTTAACAAGACCGGCAATGATCTTTGGGGTAAGTATAAAGTTTGCAGCACTTAATATGATCATATCTATGTCGTTATTTATTCAAAGTAATAGTATTATGAATTTACTTGTTGCTTTTATAATTCATATGATAGGGTATGTAATATGTTTTAAAGAACCAAGATTTATAGAATTGTTGTTAAATAAATCTTCTAAATGTAGTCAGTGTCCTAATAAATCATTCTATGGAGCGAACTCATACGGTATTTAAAAGAACAGTATAAAATGACAAAAAATGATAAAATTATCTGTAACAAAAACAGCAAAAGAATCGAGTTCTAGGAAAGAAAAACCTACTTCTCACTTTATTCCTTATAAGTGCCATTGGGATAGTAATACTATCCTAACCAAAAATAATGAATTATTACAAGTAGTAAAGATAGGGGGGTTTTCCTTTGAAACAGCTGATGATGAAGATTTAGATATTAAAAAAAATATCAGGAATTCGTTACTTAAAAATATGTCATCAGGCAATATTGTGATGTATTTCCATACGATCAGAAGGCGTAGACCAGTAATTTTTGATGAGATTGAATATACCTATGACCCTACCATAAAAGTACCTAATGATTTCACAACTTATTTATCAAATGAATGGCGTAAGAAACATGCTGGTTCTAAGTCGTTTTTTAATGAGTTGTATGTTAGTATTCTTTATAGACCAGATAAAGCTGGAGCGGCTGTAATCGAGTACTTCATTAAGAAGCTAATGCAAAAGTCTAATAAATCGGCTTGGGAAAATGACATGCGAGAAATGCAGGAAAGTCTTCGAGAAATGTCCTCAAGAGTAGTTAATACATTCCATAGTTACGGTGCCAGGCTACTTGGTGTACGCAAATCTAGTAGTGGTTATTGCTGTGATATTATGGAGTTTTTAGGCACTCTGGTAAATTGTGGTTCTTCAATGCAAATGGTTGTTCCCAGAAACTCAATAGACCAATATCTTCCAACCCATAGATTGTTTTTTGGTTCTAGATCTATAGAAGCACGTGGTCCAGCGGGCAGGAGATATGCTGGTATACTAAGTATTTTAGAATATGGGCCATCCACATCGGCTGGAATTTTTGATGGCTTTTTACAAATGCCCTTTGAATTTGTTATGACTCAGAGTTTTATTTTTGCTAATAGAACAGTGGCAATTAATAAAATGCAACTACAACAAAATAGGATGATTCAAGCAGATGATAAGGCTGTATCACAAGTTGCCGAAATTTCTCGAGCACTTGATATGGCTACCAGTGGTGATATTGGTTTTGGAGAACACCATTTTTCACTTCTCTGCTCTGATAGTAATTTAAAATCTCTTGAAGATACTTTATCTATGGCTTCTGTTGAACTATCCAATTCTGGAATTCAACCTGTTAGAGAAAAAATTAATATGGAACCGAGTTATTGGGGACAGCTTCCTGGGAATATGGATTATATAGTAAGAGGTTCGACTATCAATACTTTAAACATGGCTAGTTTTGCATCTATGCATAATTATCCATTAGGTAAGGTTTTTAATAATCACTGGGGAGAATATGTGACTGTACTCGATACTACTTCGGGTACTCCGTTTTATTTCAGTTTTCATGTTAGGGACGTTGGGCATAGTTTGATTATTGGTCCAACTGGAGCTGGTAAAACAGTGCTAATGAATTTTTTATGTGCCCAAGCACAAAAATTTAAACCGAGAATGTTCTTTTTTGATAAAGATCACGGTGCTGAAATATTTATTAGATCACTTAATGGGGTTTATACCACAATTGATCCGGGGGGAGAATGTAACTTTAATCCCTTGCAACTTGATGATACTGGAGAAAATAGAGCCTTTATATTAGAGTGGCTTAAAGTATTGGTTACTTCTAATGGAGAATCGGTATCATCAGAAGATAATAAGACTTTATCACAAGCAGTAAGTGGTAATTTTAAGCTGGAGAAGAAAGATAGAAGATTAAAAAATGTTGTAGCATTTTTGGGTATAGATGGTCCTAATAGTTTGGCAGGTAGGATTGCTATGTGGGTTGGGAGAGGTTCGCATGCCAGAATATTTGATAATCAGACAGATAATATTGATTTACAGAAAGCTCGAGTATTTGGTTTTGATATGACTGAATTATTAAAGGATCCAGTTAGTCTTGCTCCTGTATTACTATATATCTTCCATAGAATTAGTATTTCTTTAGATGGTCAAAGAACTATGATAGTTCTTGATGAGGCATGGGCTTTGATTGATAATCCAGTATTTGCCCCCAAAATTAAGGACTGGCTAAAAGTTTTGCGTAAGTTAAATACTTTTGTAATTTTTGCTACCCAAAGTGTTGAAGATGCAGCTAAAAGCAGAATTAGTGATACTCTGATTCAACAAACTGCGACACAAATATTCTTACCAAATCTTAAGGCAACCGATATTTATCGTAGTGCCTTTATGCTTAGTCAACGTGAATATATTTTAATAAAAACTACAGATCCAACATCGCGTTATTTTTTAATAAAACAGGGAGTAGATGCGCTTGTTGCTAAAATAAGTTTAGATGGTATGAATGATATTATTAATGTTCTGTCTGGTCGGGTTGAAACAGTGTTATTGTTGAATCGGATTAGAGGGCAATATGGTGATGATCCTGAAAAATGGTTGCCTATATTTTATGAGGAAGTAAAGTCACTTTAGTTAATTTATGCATTACAAACATAGAAAATCACCCACTAGACTGACTTATGCAGGAAGTCTATTTTATGGTGCTAAAACATTTGTTAGGATATTAATTTTATGTAGTACATTAAATTTTACTATTATCCATAATAGTTTTGCAGAAGAAAAAGGTACTTTAGATACTATAATTGATATTCTTTCAAGTTTGACCTGTGAAACTCAGGGTGTTGGTGACTTATTACGTACGGAATTTTCTCACACTTGTATACCAGGATCATTTTTTTCCTTTGCTACTGCGAATATAATCTCGCCAGGGGTTTATGCCAATACGATGCTGCGTCTTAAAATAAATGACCATGAATTATTTGACAAATCATTCCCTGGGGGACAGTGTGCAAGAAGTAATAAAATTGATCCAAAGGATCCTAAATTAACCTTTGCATTTTGTAATAATATTGAACTAGCAAAGGTTAGGATGGGGGCAATAGCCATATCTGCCATTGCTATTGCTAAAGCCGTATTAACCGGATTAGACCCGTGGGATGGTATTATGGAGGCTTGGAAATACAATAAGGGTGCATATCATACTATTTATGAGGGCAAGAAAGATGGTTATACCGATGTAATGTTGGACGTACCTTTGCCAGTTATTTTTAAAGTAATAAAGCAAAAGGATACTATGTGTGTGGCTGCTCCCACTATATTAGCAGATTGGGTGGCGGTTGGTTGTAAGTATGTTAGGGAACCTTACCCTGAATCTATATATGGACCTTTTATGGGTAGTAGCAAGGCTGAAGAAAGTCAGAATACCCCTACTGATCCAATGGCAATAGTTGCTTGTGGCACGTCATCTTCTAGTTGTTACCAAAATGCTTATGAGAATTCTAAGACAGCCATAGTCATCTCTTCACCATTAATAGAATGTATTAAAGAAATGACAGCAAGATTACTAATTAGTAAAGATGTTTGTACATTTGATGATGTTAATAAAGTGATTAATTCCAGTAAAAGGGAGAGTAGTGTATTATTTCAATTTCAACGTAATATGCATAGAACTGTTACCGCTTTATTAACTATATATGTAATTTTCTTTGGTTTTAAAATCATACTTTCTAGTGAAATTCCACCTAAAAATGAAATAATTAATTTTGTATTAAAAATGTTATTTGTAACCTATTTCTCTGTAGGTATAAACATTACTCCTGGTAGTGGTTCTGACTATAATCGACTAGATGGTATGGTGCAGTGGGCTTTTCCTTTGTTATTAGGAGGAATAGATACGCTTGGTGGTTGGGTTATGAATGCTTCACCATCAGAGTTGTGCAAATTTGAACCCAAAGATTACGTCAATAAAAATCTTTCTTATATGCCATTATGGGATGCATTAGATTGTCGGGTAAGTCATTATTTGGGATTAGATATACTATCAACGATGATGGTAGAAAATCAATATAGAAATCATGATTTCAAAAGTTTTGACTTTTTTAGTTTTTCAGCTCCACCTTATGTATATTTACTGATTCCTGCTATTATTTCAGGTAACATGACTCTCGTGTCTTTGGCACTTTCTTATCCTTTATTAGTGATATCTGTTGGAGCATTTATGGTGAATGCTACAGTGATGTGCATGATATCCATAGTAATATTGGGTGTTTTAGCACCTCTTTTTGTACCAATGTTTTTATTTGAATATACACGAGGTTACTTCGAATCGTGGGTAAAGTTGTTAATATCATTTTTGTTACAACCTATGGTGGTGGTGACCTTTATGATTATGATGTTTTCAGTTTACGATTTTGGTTTTTATGGTCACTGTAAATATACAAGTAAAACCATAAACAATAGTATAGAAAGTGGTGGCGACGGAAAAAGAGCTGTGAAAATATTTTTTGTTGATAATGACTGGGATAATTATAATAAAGTAGAAGATGTTAAAAGCTGTAAGAATAGCCTAGGTTATATGCTTAATAATCCACTTGCAACAGTTGTTGATTTTGCTAAAGATAACCTAAATGAGATGGTCAAAGAAAAACCAGGTAGTGGTAGTACAAGTAGTCATTTATCTAAATACCAGTTTCTGCAGGGTATTATTATGGGACCCGGTATGTTCTTTGTATCACCAAAATTAATTTTTGAAAAAATTAAAGATATTGTGCTAGCATTAATTACTGCCTGCTTTACTTTGTATTTAATGTATCACCTTAGTGCTCAGTTAGCAGAATTTGCGGCTGATATGACCGAGGGTGTGGCACTTAGTAGTGTTGCAATTCATCCGCAAGCAATATATAAAGCTGTTATGGCTGCTATTGGAGCAGCTGGAAAAATGGGAGCAGCTGATAAAGCAGCTGGAGGAGGGGGAGCTAAGGATTTGGCTGGTGGTGGTAAAGGTGGCGATAAAGGTGAATTAGCTGGAGATAGTAGTAGTACTACTGGCGGTGAATCAGCAGGAGATACTGTAAGCACCGGTGGTTCTGCTGGAGCGACGGGAGGAGATACCGTAAGCACTGGCTCATCTGGAGCTGCTGGAGCAGTAGGAGGAGCGATTAAGTCTTTAGGTAGTAGTGTGGCTTCTCTACCAATCCGTCATATCACAGAAGCTACTACAGATGGTGTAACTGAAGGAGGCTCTTCAAGTGCAGCAGGGTCTTCAAAGGAATCAAGAGTTAGTTTGGAGAGTACTAGTGAACTTATCATACCTCCAACTACTAAAATGGTAGAAACAGACGATACTATTAATAAATCATCACAGGCAGCTACAAATAAACAAGAATTAGGAAAAACGCCAAACAAAGCAAAAGAAAAAAAATCATATGGATTAGTTCCTAAAACTTCGAAAGAAATGGAGAATCACACCTTAAAACCTGGAGATACTGGTTACGTTAAACAAGAAATAAGAAATCGTGAAATAAAAGATAGAAATGCTAAATTAGAGGAACAGGCATTTAAAGATTTCAAAGCAAAATCTATTAAAAATAGAGCAGCTAGACAAGTTATAGCTGATAATGCTAATGTAAAAGTAAAAAAAGATGGCTCTGATGAAAACTCATAAAGCCATACAAATTTTTATACAATTTTGCTTAATATTTTTTGCAGTTGAGGTTTTTGCTGGTTTTGGGGATATGTGTCCATTAGCTTCATTTGAGACAGATGATTATTTAAAACAAAATACTGCTTATGGTCATATTATGTATAGTATTGATATGACCAACCCTCTTGCTCCTGATGCTTGCGATCCAAGTGATGCAAAATTTAAATTTTGTCTAAAAAATAAAGAAGGGAGTCCTAAAGAATGTACAGTTATTACTCTTAATTTAAATGATTCTAAGCACCTTAGCGAGTTAAGCACTGATAATAATCCCAATTTAGGTGGTAACAGCTTGTTGAAGGATATTATTTTGACAGTAAAATTTGTTAATAAAAAATTATGCTTAGTTATGTTTACCTCAAAAGGGCAACTTCCATTAGCTTGTAAGAATACTAGCACACCAGCTCCACCACCGCCACCATCTGAACAATGTCGGAATATAGGTAAAACTTGTTATATGGGTACTACCAGAAGTCAGTCATTATTTAATTTTTCTGGGTTAGCTGTAGATTGCATGAAGGAAACTCTGGATAAAGTTTTTTTCCGTTATAGTAACTGTAATCCAAAAAATGATAAAGTTAGTTTGGTTGCCCTTAACCCATTCTCAACCTTTCAAGAATCTTTGAAAATATCTATTAGGGCAGCGTTAATATTATATGTTATGTTTTTTGCTGTTAATATGATTCTAAGCAAAGAATATGGTAATTTGGATAAAATAGCAACTTTTGTTATGAAACTAATAATGGTGACTTATTTTGCTACAGGTATTGGACCAGCTTATTTTAAGGGTGGTAAAGAAACTACTGACAATGGGATGTTGCAGTATGGTTTACCGTTACTTACTGAACTTACTCCACAATTTGCCCAAATAGTTTTTAATTCTGGTGGTTCTAGAGGGCTATGTGAATTTGATGCTAAGAAATATAAAAATGGTTATAGTTTTTATGCCCTTTGGGATGCTGTTGATTGTCGGATAGCTTATTATTTGGGTATGGGGTTAATCTATAATACAGAAGCTGTTTTAAATAACGTTCCTAGTACTGTGTCGAACGGTACTAAAGGTACTGCTATTGAAGATTTTAAAAAACCTGGTAGTGAAGCTCCGGATGATTTGGGTAAGGTGGGGGCATTCAGATTTTTTACTGTATTATTTGGCTTTTTATTAGCTGGTAATATCATAATAGTAGTATCTGGGTTAATATTTTCTGTAATATTTATTTCAATAATTTTATATTTTTTAACCCATTACCTAGTATGTTTAGTTACCATATATGTCATGACATATATTTCTCCTATATTTATTCCTATGGCTTTATTTACCAGAACCAAAGCATATTTTGACGCATGGCTAAAAATTTGTATATCTTGTGCATTGCAGCCTGCGGTAGTAGCTGGTTTTATTGCCTTGTTGCTTACTATGTACGATTCGGCAATATACAAGAATTGCCAGTTTATGAGGCATGACTATGTACATAATGAGGTTCAGTTTAGTACTTTTGAGCTTAGATTGCCAATAGATAAACCTGAAGATTGTAGAAATAGTGCTGGGTATAAATTATTACAATATTATTCAGGAGTAGGTTGGGAAAATCATCTTTTAAGTTTTTTCCCGATTAAATCAATTGTTATAGATATCTTCTCATTGATGATAGATTTACTATATGTATTAGTTTTTTCAATTATTTTTTATTATTTCTCAAAATCAATTAGTCAGTTTGCAGCTGAGCTTACTGGTGGTCCTATCATGGATTCTGTAACAGCTAGTCCTACTAAGATAGTTGACATGGTTAAGAAAGGGATAGACTTTATTGCAGATGCTTCAGAAAAATCAAGCGGAAAAGTACCCGAAAAGGATCCCGTAGAAAAACCAAGGAAAGGAGGGGAAGAAGCAAAAGATTCCAGTAGTGGTGGTATGGGTGGAGGTGGTGGCGATATGGGTGCAGGTGGTGGCGGTGGTGGTATGAGTCCTGGTGGTGCTGGGTAATGGTTAACTTGGATATTATCATATGAAAGGAAATTTATCAAAACTTATAATGCTACTAGGGCTAATTGCTTTATTGGTTAGCCTTGTTATGGTAGTGCTTGCGATGATAGGATCAGTAAAAATTACTAATGGTTGTCTTATGAGATATGATGACACACAGGGTGGTAATAACGATTATATTACTAATACGCTAATGCTTAATGCAACAGGAAACTATACTGTTATTACTGAAACAAACCCAGATGGTTCGCTCAATACTAAATATGATCCTAACCATTACGGAGAATGGTTAAATACTAACCTAGCTGTTACAAATAAGCAGGAGATTCAGTTTTCAATAAAAGGGAATATAAGTCTCTGCAGGGCTTATATTCCCCCAAATAATATCCAACAACTTTCAGATTTGGATAGCAATGGTAACAGAATTGCCATTCCTAGAGTTGAAGAAACTAATGTGGAACCGTTATCTTTAATTTTTGATGCTAAAACTGATGAATGGCGAAATATAGCTGAATTATTTGCTAATGATGAGGTTGTAATATCAATTTTGCCGGATCAAAAAAAATTGCCAGATATGGCTAATGTTAGTGTAAAAAATATCTTTAAGTTTGTTAAGCAAGATGGTGAATCTAAAAATTTTATAGAAACGGCAGATTGCTCAGAAGGAAAGAGAAAATACAGTCCATTATGTGGTAGATATTCAATATATTATGGGGAATATGTTAGTGGTTGTAAATGGGTTGATGGTTTATATAATGGCTCCAGTGTAAGGTCCTGTCCTTCTGGTTGTTTTTTGGGTTGTATGGAACTAATTGGTGGTTTTTGTACTGTAGCATTTGGTTGTTGTGCAACCTATAGCTGCCCTAAAGACGGGGCTTGGGTTAATGATATGAAGGAAGCACCAGAACCTTATCGAGATGATGGTTTTTTTACATCTCCTTGGTCTAGTGAGGTTGGAAAATTATTTACGGATTTTCATCCGGAATGTTCTAATAATTCAAATATTCCATCTTCTACATGCCCAGATGTTGATCATAGTATTAAAGATAAAGAGTATATACAAGGAGACTACCAGAAAAAAAGATATTTTTGGTATTCCGCTCCAACAGGTCTATTATCTAGGATCGATAACAGTGAGACCCCGACTAATGCGAAATCTTTAGAAGGAATAAAATATGAATTTGCTAAAATAAATGATAAAGATAAAGAATACGATCCGGTGAATAATGATAAAGCTGATAACAGTAAATATCAAATTATTTATAACGAGATTATAACTGCTCCAGCAAAAAGCTATTTACAATATCGTTTATGGTCAAAATATGATGACTATAGCAAAAATACTGGTGGTTATGTGTTAAACATTAAGCAAACCAAATGTCGGAGAAGTAATGGCAATAGTTTTAATGATGTTATAGAGAATCGTGGTGCAGTACAGTATTTAGTAATGCCATATGGTGAAAATCCTAACAAGACTAGTACAATTTATAGCACTACTAATATTCAAGTAAAAGATGCAGATGGTAATGCAAAAATTACGGCGAATGATACTGGATATTTATGGATGAGAATTTACAATGCAAAAGAGGATTATAAAGAAAGTTATGGTAGGTACAAAGTAGAATTTCGTACATCACAAAAGGTGGGTAGCTTTACTTTTAATGTTCTAAATCCTTTATTTGAGTTGTTAAAAGGAAAAATCAAGGATGCTGCGGTAACGATTTTTAAGAACATGACTTGCTATGGTGGTGGAACTACTACTTGTAGTAACTTTTTTAACTATATAAAAGCAGTGTTAATTCTTTACGTTATGTTATATGGGGCAATGTTTTTACTAGGCATGGTTAAAATCAATCAACAGGATTTGGTAATTAGGATAGCAAAAATTGCCATAGTTAGTGGATTAATGAATGAGAGTACTTTTAGATTTTTTAATGAATATATATTTGATTTTATCACTAATTTTTCAGATGGGATAATCTCTAATATGAGTGGTTATAGTATGTTTTCATCTACGGATAAGATATCAAATCCTTTTATGTTCTTAGATGCATTAATGAGTAAAATATTATTTAGTAAAACTTTTGCTGGTCAAGTGCTATCTTTATTATCAATGGGTCTTAGTGGACTGATTTATTTTGTTATACTATTTATTAGTATAATTATAGTAATCATTACCGTTCTTCGGGCGGTAGCAGTTTATATTATGGCATTTATGGCAACAGCTTTATTAATCGGCATAGCTCCACTATTTCTTACATTTATGCTATTTGATTTTACTAGATATTTATTTGATAATTGGGTGCGATTTACTTTTAGATATATGATAGAACCGGTAATCTTAATGGCAGGAATTATTATACTTACTCAGTTATTTACAATTTACTTGGATTTTACAACTGGTTATAGTGTATGTTGGAAATGTGCTTTACCAATAAAAATTCCATTTCCTGCTATTCCAGGTCTTCCTGCGATTTTCTCTAATTTAGAGATTTTTTGTATTAATTGGTTTGCACCTTGGGGAATGGATCCTCGTTCTGGCATGATGGGGATGAATATGCAACATTATATTGCCTTAATCATCATTTCCTATGGAATGTATGGTTATGTTGAATTTTCTGGTCAAATGGTGGCAAAATTAACTAGTACTGCTGGACCTTCTGCTACCTCTATGGGACAAAATATGTCATCGGCAATGGAGCAAGGAGCCTTGAAAAAAGTTGGTTTAGACAAACAAGGAAGAGATGCAATCAAGCAAGATGCTAGTAAAAGATTAAAAGATAGAAATAAAGCACTCGATAAGGGTAATAAAGCTAGATCAAAAATTGATACCAAGGATGGAAAAGATAAGGATCAAAATCCAAGTAGTAGTGGTGGTAAGAAGGGGGAATAGTGAAAGTACTTCTAATACGAATCCAAATTAATTAAGTGAATAGGATGAGAAATTTTAAGTATCTAATTTTATTGGTAGATTTACTACTTAAGGGACAAGTATTTGTTGCTTTAGTAATTCTCTTAGCCTTCCATCCTGCCAAAGCTGATGATAGTAAACTTGATTGGATGAATGCGACTTTAGGAGGGCTTAGTGCTTTATTTTCATCATGCCTAGAAGTACCAAAATTCCATAGTTTCCAAGAAGGTAGGATTTCTTTAGACCTTGCAAAACCAAATATATGGAATTCTACTGGTAACTATGTCAACAAAGATAAAACAATTAAGTTTGAATGGAGTACTACTGGAGCTGTAAGTAATCCAAGAAAATATTTGGTGATTTACCGTATAGATCCAAGGTTCAATAAACCTCAAATATTTATTAAAACTTTTAATTCTTCAACTCATAAGTATGAAGCTACTAATTTTCCCCAATTTAATACAACTGATCCAACTAAAGATTGGACTAGTTTGGCATTTAACAAAATGCAAAATTATGTAGACTATTTTGCTAAAAATAGACAAAAAATTCGTGTGGAAAAAGGTGATGTAATAAACATAACTCTTGCAGCAGCAGGAGAGTTTTTTAGTGCAGCTACTGACAAGGATTTGTTAAATAAAGAACTTGATAATAATATATTGGCAGTCCCGTCACTTTATACCAATAGTAACCTTGATAATAAAATACTATATTCAACTGTAGAAAGATTGTGTGATTCTATTGATCCCTCAAGAAATGGCATAGAGTGTAGTGGTACTGGGACAAATACCAAGTATAAGATATTAGATAAGCTAATATTAGTTGGTAAGCCATTAACTCAAACTTCTATACAACGTATGAATTACTCAGCTATTACAAGTTGTCCTGATTCTGCCAATGATAAAAACAATACCCCCGTATGCTTCTATGATCAAGGAAGAGGAATGAAGATAGGGGTGAATAATCAGATTATAAAGAAAGAAACAGAAAGTTTTGTATATTCTAAATTTTTAAAAAAGAATTTCTTATATTATAAATCTGATATTGCCGGGGATTTAGATTTTTCAACTGGCTGGTTAATTCAAGGTATGTTTACTGCTTTAGACAAGCCCCTAATGAGTGATTGGACTAGTTTTTCTAATCTTAATGAGCTTAATTCTTATATTAATAGCTCCAATGTAGATTTGAGTGCTAGTTTCTTACATTTTGGACGCTACATTATGGTTGTGGAAATAGGTAACGGTGATAAGGTTATTAGTGATGCACAACAAAAAAACATAGAAGTTGAATATATTATAACGAACGATGGTGAAACGCCAGCTGAATCGACCGTAGGTACACAAATTACCCAAGATTTTTCAATTGATGCTAACAAAGATGGCTATTTATGGGTTAGAGTCAAGAACCCTAATAAAGAGGTAATGGGAGCAATTAGCGTAAATTATGCTAATTACACTGGAAGCACTTGGTTCTCAAAGATCGTATATAAAGGAGCCGTTGAACCTATTACTGCTAAGTTTCATGAATTTACTATGAATTTCTATACTAAACTAACTAAAAACGTAACATTACAACGAATCATCAAATCGGCATTAATTCTCTACGTAATGATATATGCCTTAACCTTTTTAGCGGGTGCTACCCAAATAACTGCTAAGGACTTATTAACGAGAATTATCAAAATAACTTTAATAGTAATCCTAATAGGAGAGAATAGTTGGAGCTTTTTCAATGACTATTTATTTAGTGCTTTTATTAAGGGTACTGACTATATAATGACAAATGTAGTAGGGCTTACCAGTTCTCAGTCTAACATTTTTGGTTTTATTGATCCAATATTTGACAAATATACCAATGGTCGATTTTGGTTATTACTATTTATACAGCTACTACAAATCCATAATGGTCTTATTGTTGTTGCTATCATAACTATTTATTCTCTTATACTTTACTTCAGAGCTATTTTGGAAGTCATCATAGGTTACGTTATAGCGTATATTGGTCTTTCAGTGATGATATCTTTAGCACCATTCTTTATAATCTTGGTACTATTTGAAAAAACGAAAAGTATCTTTGATAAATGGCTATCTACTTTATTTAGTTATATGATGCAACCAAGCATATTATTAATATTTTTTCTATTAATAGATCAAGTAATGTCTGAGCAACTTTTAAAAATTGTGGTTAGAGCATGTTGGAATCCAGGATTCTTACCAATAGCTATAGGGTTAGATTTAACGCATATAGATATACCAATTAATTTTTCTTTCAGTTTGCCATTTTTACCTGGGATACCTTTTTTTAGTCCATCAGTTACAGAAATTAATGATTTAAACGATTTATTAAATTCTACAGGTACATTTTTGGTAATATTTACCAGTTGTTTGTTATTCTATGCTTATTGCCTAATGGCTCATGGGCTTGTGGATTATGTTACTAAAGTGGTTGTCCTATTGACTAATGTACAACCTGCAAGGCGGGAGGGGAATTTCCAAGAGCCTGATAATCCTACAAAATCTATTATGCAGGATATGGGAACTGTAGCAAAACCTATTAAGGATGTAGCTCTTGCTCCAGCTAGGATATTTAAAGACAAGGTAATAGATCAAAATTATAGAGCAAGGAACAAAGAGGACTCTGAAAACAAAAAAGAATATACAGGCAAAATATTTTCCTCAAGACATGATTCAGACGGTGGTGGAGCAGGTGGTGTATCTAATAAAACAGAATAATTACTATAGTCTGGCGTCATTGCGAGGAGCTACTTTAGTATCATTGAAGCAATCTAAGAAAATGATTAAAAATGGGTTGCTTCGACCATTACATGATTTCGCAATGATGGTGTATGTACCTCAAACGTCATCGCGAGTAGGCGTAAGCCGACGAAGCACTCCATTTTTGGTTACTTTTATGGATTGCTTCGTTGGCTTATGTCTCCTCGCAATGATGTCTTGTACTTTTCTACAACTTTTAAATTGTCACGGGGTTTATGCGTAAGGTGAGTCACTATTTAAGTCTAGGTTTTTCTAAATGAAGAATATTTTTGTTATTTTATTAATTTCTATATTTTGCCTTTCAGGGTGTACTGGGGATAGGTGCATTGATGCAGATGATTTTGGCTTTATAAAATTTGTAATTTCTTCAAGATATAAAAAAGAACAGTTAAGTGGGCAACAACAAGATAATCAATCGGCTCCTTGGGTTGATACTGGATATAGTGTAAATGGTCAACCACTAACTATCTTGGTAAAAACTTGGGATTTTGCTAAAGGAGATAAAAATAGCCCTTCAGAGTTATCAGCTTGGTGTGCATGGTATGGTCAAGAAAATAATACCAATACTTTATCTGAATTTTGTAAGAGATTACAAGAATGCAAATTTATAGATGGTAAGATGTGTACTAATAGTAAAGATGCTAAAGTTAGTAATGCACCATGCTTATTTAAAAATGGAGTGGGACTATATTTATTGATTGCTGAGCGTAATAATACAAATCCTAATCTTTCATTGGATACCCAACGTACACCAAAAGGAATTACCGCCCATCTTGGTGAGCCTCTTGTTGGTCATGAACTTTATGATCTTAATAAAAGAGGTGAATTAGTAAAAGCTGGAGGGATAAGTTATAAATATGATGAAGATCAAGGTAAAAAAAGGCAATACGATAAATCTCCATTATATTTTAAGATTTTAGATAAATTTTACGATGATAATAATGGTCAGTATCGTGTAGTTATTAAATCTGGGATTAATGACACTAGGTCAGATCCTATTGAGTTTCTAACAAATTTAATAAAGGTTGAATTATTTGGTGACGATAAAGAAAAGGGTCTAGTTAGGGCAGTTTACGAGAATATTATAAAAACACCAGGATATCGTCTATCTGTTTCGGCTCTGTTAACTTTGTATATCATATTTACAGGATTTTCTTTTCTGATTGGCAATGTTAATCTTACACATACCGAATTAATAATCAGAATATTAAAAGTTAGTATAGTATCTACTTTACTTAGCTCCACTAGTAGTTGGCAATTTTTCCATGATTACTTATTCGTGTTTTTCATAGGAGGGGTGGAGCAAATATTAGAAATAATTAAACAAACTGCTACGACTGGGCCTGGGTCTTGGAGTATTATAGGTTTGATGATTGCCCCACAAACTATGGCAAAACTATTTTCGTTACTATTTGTCGATCCATTAGGGTTTATATATATAATTCTATTCCTGATAGCTCTTTATTATATCTTCATGATGGTATTTAAGGCTACTATTATATATCTTACGGCATTGATAATTATTGGGATGATTATCATAATGGCACCAATATTCATTTGTTTTATGTTATTTGGTATCACCCGCTCATTGTTTGAAAATTGGTTAAGGCAACTGATTTCCTATGCTATACAACCGATTATATTATTTACTGGTTTAGCGTTTATTTCAGTGATTATTAGAACAGAGATATATTCTTCACTTGGTTTTGGTGTATGTAAGTATGACTTCCCAAATTTAGGTCCGATAAATGAACTATTTGGTAGTATTAATGAAGATTTAGATACTAGTCTTGGTGACTCGATATTTTATTGGTGGTTTCCATCTCCAATGAAAGCTAACAATTTTTCGAAGACAATGGCTAAAATATTAGTGCCTGTCGATCATCGTGTAAAGGATGATTCGCCAGAGGGCAGTTCGCCGGAGGGTAAACTATGTCTAGCTTATGAATGTACTGAAGATAGGTATATTGAGTTACCATTTTTAGATCCAGTCAACGATTTAACAAGAATTAACAACTTTTTTAATGGTAAGTTTGTTCAGTTGGATGGATTATTGTTAATTTTTGTATGTGTTTATTTACTAAGTAAATTTAATGATATAGCTGTTTCAAGTGCTAAATTCTTATCTAGCACATCGGGTAATCTAACAAATTTACAAGGAGTTGGACAAAGTGCCTTTACCCCTATTCAGCAACAAATAGAGAGACCTGCAAACTATGCTTTTGGGGCTGTCAAGAAAAGGGCGGATCAACAAGTTGAGAAGGTAAGTATGTTTTTTGCCGGTGAGTATGAAGATTGGAAGATGGGGGGTGTAGCACGAGAGGCACTTGATCCCAAATCAGTAAATTCGAGTGTTTTAAGTGAAGTGAAAAGAAATTATGGTATAGACTATAAAGACGTTAATGTTAAAGCTGAAAGTGATTATCACAGAGCTATTAGCGAGGTTATGAAAACTATTAAACCTGATGAACCAGTTAAAGAATTTACTGGTAGTTATTCAGAACTTCGTGATCATTTAGCAGCTCTTAAATTTGGGGCAGGTAAGAAATATGATACTCTTGATGAAGAGCAAAAGAAACAACTTAATGACTTAATGAAAACTAAAGATGGTAAAACTTTACGAGAATTAGCAAGTGATGTGAAATTTACCAAAGATTTCCAGCAAGCTTATATGAATTCGCATCAAGAAATGTCAAAAAGAGGAATAGGATTATTCGGTAAGAATATAGCCCCTCTAAGAAGTTGGCAAGAGATGAACAAGCGTATTGGTGAAAAGAAAGAATTGCGTGATAGGAAACGTAGGAATATAGGGGAGAAAATATATGCTGGTTATGAAGGGTTAAAGCGGGAAGCTCTGACTGCTATTGTTGGTAAAGATTTACGGGATGCTTTTGAGGGTAACTTGACTGGAGCTGAGTGGGAAGATTTTAATTATAATGATCCAAGACTTAGAACTCATACTGAATCACTTAAGGATGAACAACGATCTTTGGAATATCAAAAACTTAAGACCAAAATCAATAAAGAGACTATTGCTGTTCAGGAAGATATCTCATCTCCTGAATATCTAGCTAGACTTGAATTACATGGTAGAACAGCAGATGTTGATTATTATGAAGAATTAACTAACCAAAACCTTGCTTTTCAGGTATATAATGCTCTTGCTCAAGGCGAAGATAATAGAGAAAATCCGGTATTAATGGGGGAAAGATTTATGCGAGAGAAAGCAACAGATACTCAAACTCGTGAAATGATTGATAATGCCCATAAGATTGAGCAAAGAATGATTGATGAGGATAGATATGTACGTAGACAAGAATATTATGATGTTATGCGTGAGAAAGCCCAAGCCAATGGTGATAACCAATCTTTAGAGTATAGCGAAGCAGTATTGAAAAAAATAGAAGAAAGAAAAGAGCATATTAAAAAGGAAATTAAATCTCATATTGATGGAATTAATCAATACCGCTTAGCTGCTAAAATGTCTAAATATGAAAAAGATTAGAGCAATTTATTGGATCATTTGAGTATATATCGATAGTATCCTACATTTTTTTTACTATTTATCTTATGATGAATAAAAAATCTGCTCGCTAAGAGTCATTGCGAGGAGTCGCTTTGCGGCGACGCGGCAATCCCAAAAATGCCCAGGAATGGATCGCTTCTAGGCTCACGCTTTCTCGCAATGACGTCTTGTACTTTAACTTTTTCTTCGTGAATACTCACCGTAAATTTCTGTGGAATCCTTGACATTTATTAATTATTTCGTGATAATATATTAAAATTATGTAAGAATAATAAAGATATAAAGTTTATACAGACTATCAGGTTACGAGTAATAGAGTTGCTAACCCGTTAATGTTTTAGATAGTTCCTTCATCTATTAGCGACGAAGCAATCCAAAAAAGTGACCATAAATGAATTGCTTTATCGCCTTACGCCTCCTTGCAATGATGCTTGGGATATCTAAAACTTATTTGCGTTAGCTATAGGAAGCTATTTGTAAAATAGTAATCATCAAATTTATATTTTTTCAATAACATAATAATTTAACTTGACAATGAATTTTTAATGTGTATATTGCATCGGATAAAACGGATGAAAATAGTCGGTTTAGCTATTCTTTTAGGAGTTGTAAAATAATAACTCTTATAAATCATAGTGTGTTTAATTAAATAACATAGAGTTATAAGAAACTAATTTGTAAGTGTTGTTTTCTTACGACTCATAAGGCAGGTAGATATGGCGTTAATAAGTCGAAGAAAAGTTATATATGGGATATTATTTGTTATAACAGCGATTGTTGTGGTGATAGTTTTTATTAAAAAAGCAAATGATAAACAAATCCCCGCTCAGCAAGTTGATAATCAAGCGACCATGGTTCCTGTTGAGGTGGTTAAGGCTCAATATTCAGAGGAAACAAATGATATATTGGTTACAACAGGCAAAACCTTGCCATATGAAACACATGCAGTTAAAGTCAATGTAACAGGGAGAATTAAAGAGCTTGATTTGCCGATAGGTAGTTATGTCAATAAAGGTGATATTTTAGCAGTATTAGATACCACGCAAATTGACTACCTGATTGAACTGGCAAATGAAGAGTATCGTCTTAAAGAGAAAAAAGCTAATGCGATGAAACAGCTATCGGATAAGAATCTCATTAGCTATACAGAATATGTAAACCACCGCATAGAATATCTTGATGCTAAGCATAAATATTATGCATTACTTGATGACAAGACCAATCATTATATTGTTGCTCCGTTAAGTGGCATTGTTGAACGAAAACTTGTTGCTGATGGAGAACTTGTTACACAAAAGGATAAAATAGCCGTTCTTTATGATATTCATATTATCAAGGTTGCATTTGATCTCGATGAAAGCGACTATCAAAAATTTAAAAGCTCACCGGATAGTTATGTTAACATCTATATTCCTGCTTTAGATTTAGCCCTTAAACTAAGCGATTTTAAAACTTCAGAAATTGCTCAAGATAAGAATCACTCAGTCTATATTGAGGCGTTTATTCCAAATGATGACAATTCAATCACGCCTGGCTTATTTGTTAATGTAAATGTTGTTTTCAATAGCAATAAGCAAAGGATAAAATTACCAAACTCAGCTATCTTTTTTGAATCCTATTATTTTGTCTATGTTATTGAGAATAATATAGCTAAAAAAGTAAGGGTTGAAATAGGTGATAGTGATAGTCAAAGTGTAGAGATAGTTAGTGGTATTAAACCGAATGATCAAGTGGTTATTTCAGGAAAGAAGGGATTGCATGATGGGGCTAAGGTTTCGATTGAAGATGAAACAACTAAGTCAGAATTATAATATAAAAATAATGAAAATAGCTATTAGTGGAACATAAAAATCTGCTATATTATAGAATAGTTAATAACAGGGTAATGTTAACCTTCCCCTTATTTATATTGAAAAACTAAAACAAATATTAATTAGATAAATGAAAAAACTATACTTTCTTATGATACTATTATTCTGTAGTTCTGTTCATGCTGCTGAGGTTGATAATCCAGCTCAACTTAGGAGAATGAATGTAATACAAGCTGGGGAAATACAGACACTAAACAAGAAAAAACAGGCTCTTGAGCAAGAAGTGGCGAAGCAAGCTGCAGAGCTAGAAGATTCCAAAAATAATAATAACGATAAGAATAGTAACGATAATAATAGCTCAAATTCTTCATCAAGTACTGGACAAAGAGCTGCTCCTAGTAATAATCCTACCCCAGAACAATATATTGGTAGTAATAAGCGTATTACTCAAGAGGATACAAACTCTCAAATGGATTCTAAAAAACATGTAAATGATGATGAAAATCTTGATATTACTACAAAAGATCAAAATACTAAAACTAACCAATCACCAAGTCAGGCAACTGGGAATTCTAGTCAACAAGCAATAATTTCAGATGATAATAAGCAACCAGACAGCCAAATTGGTCAAAGGGAAGAAGTGAATTTAGAACGGAAAGCACCTTCAGAAAATATTGTGAAATTGCATGAGGATATCGAAGTAGCTGAAAAGAGATTATCAGAATTGCAAAACAACATAAGTAATTTGGATAATGAATACACGAAGAAAAAACTAGCATTTGAGAAACTAGAAAAATTAGAATCCCAATTATCTAAGCAACCTGAGATAAAAACTAATTCATTTAGTCAGCAGGCTCAACAAAATAGAGCTGGTTCACAACAACAGATGGGAAGTTTGGTTCAAGAACCAGAATTAAAGAATGCACAGGCTAAGGTTAAAGCAGCTGAAGCTATAGTACCAAAGGAGGACAAGGTATTAGCAAAGGCTACTGAAAAAACACAACAACAGACAGAAGTTTTGCCTCGACAACAAAATGCTGCAGATCAAGCTGCAAAAGATGAGGTAGATAACGCTGCACAAGTTAAGAGAGCAGCTTTGACTACACAAGCAGCAGACTTGGCTGACCAACGAGCAGATTTGGCTACAAGAGACGCAGCTTTGACTGCAGCGGAGCAAGTTGTAAAAGATAAGACAGCAGATTTGGCTACAAGAGACGCAGCTTTGGCTACAGCGGAGCAAGCTGTAAAAGATAAGACAGTAGCTTTGGCTGCAGCGGAGAAAGAGAAAGCTGCAGCGGTTAAAGCTCACGAAGATGCTAAACTATTTGCCAAAACTGAGCAAGATAAGTTGGCTGCAGAGCTTAAAGATGCACAGGCTAAGATAGTAACTGTAACTAAAGAAAAAGATGCTTTAGTTAAGACCCACGAAGCTACGATAGCAGAGAAGGATAAGAATTTAGCAGATGCTAAGAAGGTTAATGAAGAGTCAAAAGCACAGATAGCAGCTTTGAATAAAGAGAAAGATGCTGCACAGGCTGAGATAGAAAAGAATACACTAGCATTAGAAGAGGCTAAGAAGGTTAATGAAAACTCAGATGCCAAGATAGCAGCTTTGAATGAAGAAAAAGAGGCAGCGGTTAAAGATGCAGCAGATAAGACAGCAGCTTTGACTACACAAGCAGCAGATTTGGCTAACCAACGAGTAGCTTTGGATACAAGAACAACAGAGTTGACTGCAGCGGAGCAAGTTGTACAACAACAGACAGCAGCTTTGGCTGCAAAAGACGCAGATTTGGCTAACCAACGAGTAGCTTTGGATACAAGAACAACAGAGTTGACTGCAGCGGAGCAAGTTGTACAACAACAGACAGCAGCCTTGACTACACAAGCAGCAGATTTGGCTAACCAACGAGTAGCTTTGGATACAAGAACAACAGAGTTGACTGCAGCGGAGCAAGTTGTACAACAACAGACAGCGGCTTTGACTACACAAGCAGCAGATTTGGCTAACCAACGAGTAGCTTTGGATACAAGAACAACAGAGTTGACTGCAGCGGAGCAAGTTGTACAACAACAGACAGCAGCTTTGACTACACAAGCAGCAGATTTGGCTAACCAACGAGTAGCTTTGGATACAAGAGCAACAGAGTTGACTGCAGCGGAGCAAGTTGTACAACAACAGACAGCAGCTTTGGCTGCAAAAGACGCAGATTTGGCTAACCAACGAGTAGCTTTGGATACAAGAACAACAGAGTTGACTGCAGCGGAGCAAGTTGTACAACAACAGACAGCAGCTTTGACTACACAAGCAGCAGATTTGGCTAACCAACGAGTAGCTTTGGATACAAGAACAACAGAGTTGACTGCAGCGGAGCAAGTTGTACAACAACAGACAGCAGCTTTGACTACACAAGCAGCAGATTTGGCTAACCAACGAGTAGCTTTGGATACAAGAACAACAGAGTTGACTGCAGCGGAGCAAGTTGTACAACAACAGACAGCGGCTTTGACTACACAAGCAGCAGATTTGGCTAACCAACGAGTAGCTTTGGATACAAGAACAACAGAGTTGACTGCAGCGGAGCAAGTTGTACAACAACAGACAGCAGCTTTGGCTGCAAAAGACGCAGATTTGGCTAACCAACGAGTAGCTTTGGATACAAGAACAACAGAGTTGACTGCAGCGGAGCAAGTTGTACAACAACAGACAGCAGCTTTGGCTGCAAAAGACGCAGATTTGGCTAACCAACGAGTAGCTTTGGATACAAGAACAACAGAGTTGACTGCAGCGGAGCAAGTTGTACAACAACAGACAGCAGCTTTGACTACACAAGCAGCAGATTTGGCTAACCAACGAGTAGCTTTGGATACAAGAACAACAGAGTTGACTGCAGCGGAGCAAGTTGTACAACAACAGACAGCAGCTTTGACTGCAAAAGACGCAGATTTGGCTAACCAACGAGTAGCTTTGGATACAAGAACAACAGAGTTGACTGCAGCGGAGCAAGTTGTACAACAACAGACAGCAGCTTTGACTACACAAGCAGCAGATTTGGCTAACCAACGAGTAGCTTTGGATACAAGAGCAACAGAGTTGACTGCAGCGGAGCAAGTTGTACAACAACAGACAGCAGCTTTGACTACACAAGCAGCAGATTTGGCTAACCAACGAGTAGCTTTGGATACAAGAGCAACAGAGTTGACTGCAGTGGAGCAAGTTGTACAACAACAGACAGCAGCTTTGGCTGCAAAAGACGCAGATTTGGCTAACCAACGAGTAGCTTTGGATACAAGAACAACAGAGTTGACTGCAGCGGAGCAAGTTGTACAACAACAGACAGCAGCTTTGGCTAAAGAGAAAGAAGATGCACAGGCTGCGATAGAAAAGAATACACTAGCATTAGAAGATGCTAAACAACTTGTCAAAACTGAACAAGATAATTTGCAAAAAGTTCAGGCTGAAGCTCAGGCTAAGCTGGCTACAGCGGAGCAAGAAAAAGCTGCAGCGGTTAAGGCTTATGAAGATGCTAAACTACTTGCCAAAGCTGAGCAAGATAAGTTGGCTGCAGATCTTAAAGCTGCACAAGCTGAGATAGTAACTGTGACTGAAGAAAAAGATGCGTTAGTTAAGACCCACGAAGCTACGATAGTAGAGAAGGAAAAATCATTAGTAGCTGTTAAAGATGATACAGTAAACAAGGAGATAAAGGTTTTTGATGATAAACATGCTAAGAAAGAGGAAGTTTTAGCCATAGAAGAGGAAGAGATAGATAAGCAAGCAGAAAATATTAATAGTCAGTATGCTAAGGATGTGGAGGCTCTTGTAAAAGAAGAGGAAGCTATAAATGAGCGAGTAGAAGCTATTGATAATGATCATGCTAATGATGTGGAGTTATTAGCAAAAGAAGAAAGGGAAATGAGAGAAGAGATAGAAAATATTGATGATGACTATGTTAAAGGTGTGAAAATCTTAACAAAAGAAATGGAAGCAATAAAAATACAGATGAAAGATATTGATAATGAGCGTACACAGGATGTGCAAGAGTTCAAAATAAAAGAAAAAAAGAGAGTTAAGCAGATAAAAGAGCTTGAGAATCAGTGTGCACTGCTTACTGGACAAGCCCAAGAAGCTTTAAAGAATCAAATAACTAAACAGATAGAAGAGAATGACAGTCAGCGTAAAAAAGATGTAGAGAATTTCGAAAAAAATGAGGAAAAAAGAGAGCAAGCGATACAAGTACTTAAGGAGAAGCAAATAGCTGGTTTGCGAGCCTTTGAAAGAGGTGACAAAAAAAGAGAGCAAGCGATACAAGATCTTCAGACGAAGTACGAGAATGCTCAGAGATTCTTTGCGGGAAAAGAGGAAGAAAGAGCCAAAGAGCTAGAAGAACTTCGGGATAAAGATGAGAATGCTAAGCGAAACTTTGGAAAAATTGAAAAAACAAGAAAAGAAGGGATAACCAAGGCTGATGAGGAATATGAGAAGGCTAAGCAAGCCTTTGGAAGAGGTGAGAAAAAGAGAGAGAAAGATATGACAGCACTTCTGGATAAGCATGCGAGTGCTCGGACAAACTTCAAAACAAAAGATGGAGAAAGAATGCAAGAGATACAAGATTGTATAGAGGGAAAGACGAACCTTCAGGGAGTCTACGCTAAATATGAGCAGGACACGATTAAAGAGGTACAGGAACATAGGGTTCAGCGTGATGCTGATTGTCAAACCTTCACAAAAGAAGCGAAGAAACTAACTGATGATATACAGAAACTTGAGGTGAAGTACAGGAGTAGTCATAACAAAGAAACATTAGATAAACAAATACAAGAAGCTAAGAACAAACTTAAACTTGCTCAGAAAAAGTTTGAAAAAGAGGATGATGACAAAAATAACTTGATACAAGATATACTGAATAAACGTACAGAGGCTGGTAAGTTACTCACAAAAAATGTGGAAAAAATAGATGAGAAGTTAAAAGAGTTGAACATGAAGCAGGAGAATGGTCAGCAATTCTTTGAGAAAAAAGAGGAAGAAAGAGCCAAAGAGCTAACAACACTTCAGGATAAGCATGCCGTTGAGCAAAGAAGTTTAGTAACGGCTGAGAAAAAAAGAGCTGATAAACTAACAAAGCTTGATGCTGGCTATGATAAGGCTGAGCAAGGCTTCTTCAGAAGTAAGAAAAGAAGAGCTAAAGAGATAAAAGATCTTGAGGAAAAGCATGAGAAAGTTCGGGGAGCTTCTATAAAAAATAATAAGAAAAGAGCTGACGATCTAAAAAATCTTCAGGATGAGCATGCACGGCTTCGTCAAGAATTCGAAAAAAAAGAAGACGAAATAAAGAAAGAGATGCAAGCACTTAAATATATGACTGGGGATGCTCTTGCTTTGCAAGCTTTGGGAAAAACAAAGGTGCCACTAAATAAGAAGGCGAATGTTCCGGGAGTCCGGAGACAGCCCGTTAATCAACAAAACTTATCAGTAAAAGCAGCCAATCAAGAGTTAGCTAAAACGCACAATGAAATGAAAAAGATACAGGGAAGCAGTACACCATTGAATAGTAATAATAACAGTAGTGTAACTTCTAGAAGCAATCGTTCAATTAGTATATCTAGTGTAGGTAGTGTAGGTGATTTGACATCATCGCCAACTAATCAAGTTGTTGAAACTAACATATCAGGAGAAAAACAGAACAAGACTCAACTTGTAACTACAACTCCTGTTCAGGTAATTAGTCGAGAAACATTAGTAGGAGCTACCCCTAAAGTTATTAAGGAAGAAGATGGCTTAAGCACCAAAACCAAGTCCACTATTTCAGTAAAAAAACCGGTTGTACCGACGAAAACAATAACACCATATAAGAAAGCATCATAAAAACAGGTTTATGATAAAAAAATTGTTGGAACATAGTAGCATTTTTATGGTGATCAATATTGTGGTGGTACTGTTTGGTATATACACATATTTGCAGCTAAAAATTCAACTTTTACCCAATATACCTATTTCAAATATTTACATTTCGATCATCAACCCGAACGTCAGACCGGATTTGATAGAGAAATACATTACTAAACCTTTTGAAGAGGTTTTTTCACATGTTGATGGTCTTGAGTCGATTCTTGCTGTTAGTCAGCTAGGAGAAAGTAAAATAACGTTAAGTATTGCCAAGAAAGTTCCGATAGAACAAGCAATTAACCAAGTTAGAGATTTGATACTAAAAAATAAGGCTCTCTTGCCAGAGGGAGCTAAAGACCCGATAATTTCCACTGAAAGCTTTTCTGCTTTACCAATGATGTATAGTAAAGGCAGTTGAGTTATGTTAGTGATTGTGATAATATAAAATGAAAAATGTCAACTAGCCCATACAGTATAGATTTAAGAGAAAAAGTAATAAAATATCTAGAAGCAGGAAATAGTCAAAGGTCAGCATCTAGAGTTTTTCAATTGAGCCCTACAACAGTAAATACATGGCATGTAAGGTATAAGAAAGAAGGTCATTATCAAGCAAGGAAGTATAAAGGAGCAAAGCCTAGTATAGAAATGGATGATTTTATCAAGTATGTAGAAGAAAATCCTAATAGCAAAACGGAAGATATTGGTAAGAAATTTGGGATAAGCGCTAGTGGGGCAAGATATTGGCTAAGACAATTGGGATTTAGTTATAAAAAAAGCCTTTACCTATGTGGAAGCTAATGCTGAAAAGCGATGTAAGTATTTAGAAGATATCAAAGATCTAGCTACAGATGCGCTTGTGTATATAGATGAGAGCGGAATAGAGATGAACATTACCCAAGATAGAGGTTGGGGAAAGAAAGGTCAAACACTACAAGCAAAGAAGAGTGGGAAGTATTACCAAAGGACGAATATTATAGCAGGTTTGGTAGGTAATAAATCTATAGCCCCTTTTGTATTCAATGGCACCTGTAATACCGAACTATTTAATAATTGGGTAGAGCAATTTTTGATAAAAGAGCTTATAGCTGGTCAAGTTGTGATTTTAGACAATGCTGCTTTTCATAAGTCTAAGAAGACTAAAGATTTAATAGAATCAGTAGGATGTAGGGTAATATTTTTACCACCTTACTCTCCTGACCTAAATCCAATAGAGAAATTTTGGGCTAATATGAAAAGGTGGATTAAACAAAAAATCGGGCTTTCACAAGAATTGTATAACACCATTTGTGCATTCTTTGCTGCAACATAACTTAACTGCTTTTACTATATATTGCTGTGGGGTCTAATAATAATTTGTTAGTTACTGCTGAGGATATTGAGACAATTAAAAAAAAGCTTAAATATGTCGATGGTGTAGCCAACTCATCTGGTTTTGGCGTGACAGAAAAAGTGATTAATATCGATATTGATCCAGAAAAAATTGCAAAATATTATATTCCTTTAGATAGTGTCCTTGCTTCGTTAACGCTACAAAACACCGATTTCTCTGGTGGTAAATTATCAAATCAATATAAAACGGAGTATATCTCTTTTGATACCACCATCAATAAGTTAAGTGATTTTGGTGACATCAATCTGGAAAGTAATAATGTGGCTATAAAGCTAAAAAATATTGCTAGCATTGCGATATCAGATAAAGAGGCACTTAGCTTTGCCTATTTTGGTAAGGATAAAATTATTTTATTAGGTATTTTTGCTAAGTCAGATGCCAATCCAGTCGATGTATCACAAAATGTAAAACATTTCTTAGAATATTACGAAAAAGCTAACCCTCAATTAACTTTTAAAATTGTTATCGATGATAGCCAAGATATTTTACAAGCGTTTCAAGAAGTAAAAAAAACCTTGTTAGAATCGGTGTTATTGGTATCAGCAATTGTGTTACTGCTAATGGGATCATTGCGATATTCAATTATTGCAATTTGTGCAATTCCAGTCTCACTTGCCGCTTGTTTTATTATACTATATTTGTGTGGTTTTACACTCAACTCAATAACGATGTTGGCAATGGTTTTGACCATAGGGCTGGTGGTCGATGATTCTATTGTAGTGATTGAAAATGCTGAGCATTACTATCGGGAAAGTAAAAATGCTTTAACTAGTATATTGCAAGCAATTTATAACCTCTTTTTATCTATTTTAATATTGATGCTTACGCTAGTGGTAATATATATCCCTATTTTGTTCATTAAAGGAGAGGTAGGAAAAATTTTACAGGAATTTTCTTTGTCAATTATTGCTTGTTTAGTGATGTCCTTTATCGTGGCGTTTACCTTAACCCCCATATTATTTTTAAAACTAGCAAATAATAAGCATGAAAGCAAATTTGCTCAAATTGTTAATAAGATGCTGGATATGATTACTGGCAAATATAAAGGTTCTTTATTTTTTATTATACGTCATGCCAGAGTATTTTTATTGTTGGTTACTATAGTTGTAGTGTCTGGTGCATATGTTGCAGTTAACTCTATGAAAATAGAAATTGAGCCATTTGAAAAAAAAGATATGATTATACTTACCAACATCTTTATGCCCAATACAAATTTAAGTTATATCCATCATTATATGGAGAAAATTACTAAAACAATCAATAGTTATGATAATATTAAATATACCTTGAATATTGAAGAATCGCCACGTTCAACGGTTTGGATAATATTAAAAGATAAAACTAAAGCGGTGCAGACATTGCATGACATTGAAGCTAAAATTGCAAAAATAGCGGTTGGTGGAGATGTTTCAGTGAAGTTTGCCCAGGGAAAAAATACTGGTTCAGCAAAGGGTAACGTTGAGTTAAGCTTTTATGTCAATAACCACTCATCCATGGAAAATGCTTGGCAAGCCGTGCATTTTATACAGGCTAATTCAAAGAATTTATTTAATAATGTTACAGCTATTGCCACTTCACTTGTACAAGATTATAAAGTATCTTGTAACCAAGATAAGTTATTCAAATATGGCTTAAGTCAGAAAGATATATCAAATACTTTAGATATTCTGTTTAATGCTAGAAAGATAGGAAACTTTAAGCATTATGATAATACTTATGATGTTGTCGCTAAATCAGACCCCAAATTTGGTAAAATGCTAAGTAATATACAAAATATGTTTGTTACAACACAGAAGAATGGAGAAGAGATTATTCAGCTTAAGGATATATGTGATATTAATAGGGTGAATACAGTTAATCAAATTATGCGTTATAATGAGCAATATTCTATTGAAGTAATTGCCACTGCTAAACATGGCGTTAAATTGCAAGATGCAGTGCATTCTATTGATCAGTTAAATGGTAAATTGCCAAGTGATAGTGATATTAGCTATAGTGAACAAACGAAAATGCTTATAGATTCAACGTCATCATTTACATTGCTAATTTTAGTATCTGTATTTGGACTCTACTTATTAATGTTCGCCCGCTTTAACGATTTACTACTATCATTTGTTATTTTAGTTGGAGGAATTCCAGTAGCTTTAAGTATAGCTTTATTGAGTTTATATTTTACTCAAGGGGGGTTAAATATCTATACTCAAATATCACTTATCACATTAGCGGGATTAATGACTAAGCATAGTGTATTGTTATGTAGTGCAATGCATCAGGGGAAAGGAGGGATAAAATCAATAGTAACAGGAGCCACATCAAGAATCAGAGCCATCTTAATTACTTCTCTGGCTATGAGTATTGGTTTATTGTCGCTTTTCTTTGATAGTGGGAATTATGCCAATAGTCGTTTTCAAATGGCTATGGTTCTAGTAACAGGCATCGCTGTTGGCTCGATATTAACACTTTATGTAACCCCTTTACTTTATATTAGTTTTTATCGTATTCGTTACCAACGTACTCGTATAACGTAATTAATAAGAAAATGTGCTAAAATGTCTATGTTTCAAAGAAAAATTATAAAATCTATGGATATTTTCTTATCCTTTATTGACAATTATTAAAAAAAGGAGTACCATGTTTCTTGAGTTTAATAATTAACTCTTTAATAGCATGAAAGCCTTATTTCTGTCTGCCAGTTGTTGGGTTTAATTTCTACGGAAGAGTTCGAATTAAGTTCAGATAAGTAACTCTATACTAAAAGGTTTTTATGATTACTAAAGTAGGTAAGGTCAAATGGTTTAATACAACCAAAGGCTTTGGTTTTATTCAACCAGACGATGGTGGGAGTGACGTTTTTGTTCACATCTCGGCTGTAGAGCGTGCCGGGATCCGCAATCTTAATGGAGGTCAAAGTGTAGGCTTTGATCTAGAAGATAATAAGGGGAAAATTTCTGCTGTTAATCTGCAAATAAAATAATATTTATTTAAAACTACAAGCAACTACTCAAAATTTATGAGTGGTTATTAAACTAGTGAATTTTGGGTAGTATCATCTTTTTATACACTCTGTGCATTATCTTTTATAATTCAGTGTTCACTGTAAGTTAAGCTGTAATTTTATTGGACTATTTTAAGTATACTCGAATGATTTGGGGAAATGGATTTTCAAAGCAAAAGAGTATCTATGATAGGATTGTATTTATAGTTACAGCCGCTTTTACTATACAACAATTAATAACCCGCTTTATAACATAAGAACTTAACCATAAACTTATTCTTTTTTAAGGTATAGAATATATGCTCACTCAGATGCTTTGAAGAGTTGGAGTCTAATTACAGTTTACCTTCCAATTCCTCAAATCATTTGAGTATTTTTAATTTACGATAAATAACATTGGATTTAATAATGAAAAATTTTAATTTACCAAACGAAGTGATTATATCACTTGAACAGATGAACATCACCTCTCCTACAGAAATTCAAAGAGAGGCTATACCGATTGCGATGCAAGGTAGTGATATTCTTGCTTCTAGTCAAACTGGCTCGGGTAAAACCCTTGCCTATTTACTACCAATCGTCAATTCTTTTATACAGACTAAATCAATGGCTTTGGTACTTGTACCAACTCGGGAATTAGCTAGTCAAGTACGTACTACTTTAACTAATGTAACTACTCAAATTAAGCTTCCTAGTGCGGTTTTAATAGGTGGTGAACCAATGCATAAACAATTTACGCAGCTAAAGGCAAATCCTAAAGTGGTTATTGGAACACCGGGTCGTATTATAGATCATTTACTACGTGGCACCTTAAAATTAAACACAGTGCAATTAGTGGTACTTGATGAGATGGACAGAATGCTTGATATGGGCATGAAAGAACAGTTGGAAGAAATAAATAAATATATACCTGAAAAAAGACAGGTTTTAATGTTTTCAGCTACTATGCCAAAACATATTATTGCACTATCGCAAAAATATGTGATTAACCCTAAACGTATTACTATTGGTTCAACTACTCAGGCTGCTTCTCAAATAAAACAAGAAACTTTGCGAATTTCTGATAAAGAGAAATTCCCTGAGCTTATAAAGCAATTAAACCAACGTGATGGCTCTATAATTATTTTTGTGAAAACTAAGCGTGGCGCCGATCAGTTGGCAAAAATGTTAAAATTTGAAGATCACAAAGCTGAAGCTATCCATGGTGATTTAACACAAGGTAGAAGGGATCATGTAATTGCATCGTTTCGCTCTTCTCGCCATAGAATTATGGTGGCAACAGATGTTGCGGCTCGTGGCTTAGATATACCGCATACACAACATGTGATCAATTATGACCTACCAATGTCTCCAGAAGATTATTTGCATAGAATAGGTAGAACTGGTAGAGCCGGTCTTTCAGGTTGTGCATTATCCTTTATTTCGCCAGAAGATAATATTAGGTGGAAAGCTATTGATCGTCTAATGAACCAAGGCGAGAGTACTTCAAGAGAAGAAATGACCGGAAATAAGAATCGTAGAAGACCATTTAATGGTAATAATAGCAACAATAACAATAATGGTAGAAAAAGTTATTTTCCTCGTAATAATAACGATAAAAAGCCTTATTCTGGTCGCTCTAGAAATAGCCAAGCGTCCTAATTTAGTAAAATCAGTTGTGTTAGTAAAAATACAACTGCTTTTAAAACTAATTTATAGCTAACCCGTTAATGTTCTATATAATTCCTTCATCATTGCGAGAAGGCGTAGCCGACGAAGCAAGAATAATGGATTGCCACGACCACTACGTGGTCTAGCTAATAGACGCTTGGTGAGCAGATTTTTTATTCATCATATTGTTGAGTTTCATTGAGTATATATGTTGATATATATAGAATAATTTGCTATATATAGCCAAAATTCAAGCTATAGTAAAAGTGATTGAATTAGGCACTATCCTTATCTTAGAACAACGGATATAATCCTTGCGATCCTTCTTAGGAAGATATAGCAGATATCTGAAGAAGTCTAAGATATTGTTGAAATAATTATATTAAATGCGGTCGTGGCGAAATTGGTAGACGCGCAACCTTGAGGGGGTTGTTCTTAACAGAGTGGAAGTTCAAGTCTTCTCGACCGCACCAATTCTATATGTTTCAACTTAGTTGTCTTATAAAACCTAACATGTTAAAATAACCTGATTATTTCTACATTAATACTCAAATGATTCGAAGAATTGTTCTTTGAAAATATCAGAGACTTGAATACTCACGTACACTGGGTATTTCCGCTCCTCATTTTCAAATCCAATTCTCCAAATCATTTGAGTATATAACTGCATTCTAGATAACTCGTTATCCAGAATATGCACTAAACGAGGAGTTATGCAGAATCCACCAAAAAATATGTTACCGATCCATCAAAACCAATTTGATGCAACATTTGAACAAATTAATAATCTTCTGAATAATGATGAGGTTGGTAAAGCCGTGGAGATTATGACTAATCTCCATTATGCAGATCTTGCAGATTTCTTAGATAATGTAAATCATAGAACATATAAAATAATTCTTCCCTTGTTAAAAGATACACTAAAGCCTGAGACTCTAGTACAGCTTAGTGTAAGTAGAAAACCATTAATAATCCAAAATTTGGGTATAGAAAAAACTGTACATTTAATTAATCAACTTGCTATAGAAGATGCTGTTGAAGTTATAGAAGATCTTGATGATATAACCAAAGAAATGATCTTAGATAATCTCAAAGTAGAAAAGAGACAACAAATTATCGAAGGGTGTACTTATCCAGAAGACAGTGTTGGTAGAGTAATTGAAAGACATTTTGTGTCATTTCAAGAAGATTGGACAGTAGCTATGGCTATAGATTTTATTAGACAGCAACATATAGCCCAAGATTTTCATGCTGCTATTGTGATAGATAATAAATATCGCCCTATAGGTAGTATACTCCTAAGCACTTTACTTAAGCATAAGGGGGATGAATTAGTAAAAGATATGATGAATCCTGAATTTAAAATTACTGATCTCTTTACCAACTTAAGTGAATTAAGCTTTATTTTCAAACAATATGCTTTAACAATTGTACCAGTGGTCAATAAAAGCGGTAAATTAATAGGTACCATTTCAATAGACAACATGCTCTACATCATTGAACAACAAACAGAAAAAGATATAATGTCACTTGGTGGTGTTTATACCCAAGATACATTCTACAATCTATTTTATACTGTAAGACATAGATTTCCTTGGTTATTTGTCAATCTAATTACCGCCTGTATGACATCGATAATTATTAATCAGTTCAGTGTGACTATTGCCAAATTTATAACATTGGCAGCTATCACGCCTATTGTTGCTTCTATGGGGGGAAATGCTGGAACCCAAGCCATGACAGTAACAGTTAGAACCCTTGCCAATAAAGATATCCATCATAATAACGTGTTAAAAGTACTCCTTAAAGAAGTGGTTGTATGTGGATTTAACGGTTCTATATTGGCATTAGTTGGTGCATTGTTAATCTTAGTAATGCTTTCTGATCCACAGATTAGCTTAGTTTTTTCCATAGCCGTTATCCTAACTTTCTTAATTGCTGGTCTTTTTGGTTCGGCAATACCAATTACTCTACATTATTTAAATATTGATCCTGCCACTGCTTCAGGTGTATTCCTGACCGCCATAACCGACTCGTTTGGATATTTTTCCTTCCTAACTTTAGCTTATATCTTTTTGGTATAGTGAAACAGATTGAATTAGGCTCTGTGAACAAAATTTTAATTGTTTAGATTTTGAGTATTTTTAAGCGAAAATTAATAAGATTTTTGCCGAAATAGTTAGTTCTATTTCAAAAAAATCTTATAATTTGCAGCTAAAAAGAGTCGAAATCTAGTAATTTAAATTTTGTTCACAGAGCCTAGGGCATAGTACCCTACAATTTTTATTCTATAAGTATTACAACAGCATATAGTTAATTCAGGAGAATTTGGTGCTAGGAACGATGGAGCGACGCCTATAAGTAATAGGCGAGCATTGAGCGACAACGCCCCCAACTTCTCATCAATTGACTATAACCGGATTAGCTATAAAAGATAGGTTAATTAATCTAAAGTTTTTTGATAATTAACCTCTTCTTGATCTAGCCTAGCTGCAAATTTACGCATTCTATTCATGTAGAAACCTGTTCCTGCCGGCACTAATCTACCAACTATGACATTTTCTTTCAGCCCACGTAACTTATCAACTCTTCCAGCTATAGCCGCTTCCGTTAAAACTCTCGTTGTTTCTTGGAAAGAAGCCGCTGAAATAAACGATCTAGTTTGCAGCGATGCCTTAGTAATACCTTGCAGGATTACCTGAGCTTCCGCCGGTCTTAAACCATTCTTGATAGCTTTTTCATTAATTTCAGCAAATTCGCGATGATCTATCTTCTCATCAACCATCAATGTCGTATCGCCAGAATGGGTTATCTCTACTTTTTGTAGCATCTGACGGATTATTACCTCGATATGTTTATCGTCAATTTTTACACCCTGTAAACGATATACTGCTTGAATTTCTCCAACCATGTAACTTGTAAGAGCTTCTACTCCCATTACTTTTAAAATATCTTGTAGCACTGGATTGCCATCAATTAACATATCGCCTTTTTTAACAAAGTCACCTTCATTAATAACAACATGCTTGCCTTTTGGTACCATATACTCAATTGGCATACCACCTTCACTTGGCTGAATAATAATACGTCTTTTTGACTTATAGTCTTTACCAAATTCAATTCTACCATCTATTTCTGCAATAACGGCATGATTTTTTGGACGTCTAGCCTCAACAAGTTCAGCTACCCTTGGAAGACCACCAGTAATATCTTTGGTTTTGGCTGATTCCCTTGGAATACGTGCTAAAATATCACCTACCGATACTTTAGCCCCATCTTCAACACTTAAAATAGCATTTACTGGTATATAGTATCTAGCCTCTAAACCATTGGATAGCACAATAGTTTCTCCATTCTCATCAACTAATTGGAGACGAGGACGCAACTCTGCTCCACGTAAATATTGTTTTGATTCAACTATGACTTTGCTAGAAATACCAGTTGCTTCATCAGTAATATCACGAATTGATACCCCTTCTACCATATCTTTGAATGCAATTTTACCAGATTTCTCGGTAATAATCGGAATAGTATACGGATCCCACTCTACTAATTTCTGTGCCTTTTTTACCTTATCTGAATCATCAACTATTAATCTTGCACCATATGGTACTTTATGTCTTGCTTTCTCATTGTTATCGCTATCCAACAATAATAACTCACATGAACGACCCATTACGATCTTACGACCTTCGGAATCAACAACAACATTAAGTCCTAGAATCTTTACTTTTGCATCATGAGAGGCTTCTATTGAAGATATTTCCGCACCTTTTGTTGCAGCTCCTCCAATATGGAAAGTTCTCATGGTTAGCTGAGTACCTGGTTCACCAATTGACTGAGCAGCAATCACTCCTATTGCTTCTCCTACTGAAACTAAGGAACCAGTAGCTAGATCTCTACCATAACATTTTACACATATTCCATCAGCGATCTCACATGTTAAAACAGATCGTACTAGCACTACATCTAAACCAGAAGATTCAATTTCTTCTAATTTTACTTCGTTAATTAATTCACCAGCTGCTAGTAATAGAGCATTAGTAACCGGGTGATAGACGTTAATTGCAACTGTTCTGCCTAGAATTTGCTCTGCCAGTGACACAATAACTTCACCGCCATCAATAATACTTCTGACTTCTATGCCTTTTGTAGTTTGACAATCTTCATCGGTAATTATGCAATCTTGAGCAACATCAACTAATCTACGGGTTAAATACCCAGAATTAGCTGTTTTCAATGCTGTATCAGCTAGACCTTTACGAGCACCATGTGTGGAATTAAAATATTCAAGAACAGTAAGACCTTCACGGAAATTAGAGATAATAGGAGTTTCAATAATTTCACCTGACGGTTTAGAAATCAAACCACGCATACCAGCTAACTGCTTAATCTGTGCTGCTGATCCTCTTGCTCCTGAAGTAGCCATCATATATATAGCATTTACTTTCTGATGATTAGGCTTATCATTAACCGGCATCATAGCAATTTCTTTCATCATGTCATTTGCTACTTTATCAGTGCATCTAGACCAAGAATCAATTACTTTATTATATTTTTCACCATAGGTAATTAGACCATCAGAATATTGTTGTTCAAACTCTTTGACCTCAGTTAATGTTGCATTAATATGAGTATCTTTTGATTTTGGTACAACCATATCATCCATACCAAAGGAAATACCTGAGGAACAAGCATATTTAAATCCAAGTTTCATTAGCTGATCAGCAAAAATTACCGTAGCCTTTTGACCACAATGACGATACACTAAGTCAATTACCGCAGATATATCTTTTTTAGTCATTGCTTTGTTTACAAACTTAAATCCAACATTATAATTACGAGGCAATAACTCTCCGACCATTAATCTACCTAGGGTAGTATCCACCATAGTTGCTACAACTTCTTCTTCAGCATTAAGCATATTGCGGCGAAATTTTATCTTTGAGTGAATAGTTATTACCTTATTATACAATGCATGTTCAACCTCCGACATGTTGGAAAATGCCATTCCTTCACCAGGTTCATTGTCAAAAACCATGGTTAAATAATACAGACCAAGTACTATGTCCTTATCAGGTACGATAATCGGACGACCATTTGCCGGACTCAATATGTTGTTTGTCGACATCATTAGTACCCTGGCTTCAAGCTGAGCCTCGATTGAAAGAGGGATATGTACTGCCATCTGATCACCATCAAAATCAGCATTGAATGCAGCACAGACTAAAGGATGTAGCTGGATAGCTTTTCCTTCTATCAGTAAAGGTTCAAAAGCCTGGATACCTAAACGGTGTAAAGTTGGTGCTCTATTAAGCAATACCGGGTGTTCACGTATAACTTCTTCTAAAATATCCCATACTTCTGGTTTTTCAGCTTCAACCATTTTTTTAGCAGCTTTTATAGTAGTAGCAACTCCATGTAATTCAAGCTTTGAATAAATAAATGGTTTGAATAACTCCAACGCCATGGTCTTTGGTAAACCGCACTGGTGCAACTTAAGCTCTGGTCCAACAACGATAACGGAACGACCAGAATAATCCACCCTTTTACCCAGCAAATTCTGACGAAGCCGACCTTGTTTACCTTTTAACATATCACTAAGTGACTTAAATGGACGTTTATTAGTATTTTTCACTACTTTACCACGACGACCATTATCAAATAATGCATCGACCGATTCTTGTAACATCCTTTTTTCATTTCGAATGATAATATCCGGTGCTTTTAGTTCCAGTAGTCTTTTTAATCTATTATTTCTATTAATAACTCTTCTATAAAGTTCGTTAAGATCAGAAGTTGCGAATCTTCCTCCATCAAGCATAACTAATGGTCTAATTTCAGGTGGAATAATTGGCAGGACAGTCATAATCATCCATTCCGGCTGATTCTCAGATTCAAGAAAATCTTCAACTAACTTAAGTCTTTTGACAATCTTCTTCTTTTTAATTTCCGAAGATGTATTTAATAAATCGTCCTGCAATCTCTTCTTTAACTCAGGTAAATCAAGTTCTGAAAGCATCTGATGAACCACTTCCGCCCCAATAGAAGCCGTAAAATTATCTCCTCCATACTCATCTTGTGCCTTTTGAAAACCATCTTCCGATAAAAGATCACCTTTCTGTAGAGCAGATAACCCAGGATCAACAACAACATAACTTTCAAAATACAGAACTTTTTCTAGATCCTTCATAGTCATATCTAGCAAGGTACTAATCCTTGATGGTAAAGATTTCAAGAACCATATATGAGCAACTGGTGCTGCTAGTTCAATATGCCCCATTCTTTCTCTACGAACTCTAGATGTAGTAACTTCAACACCGCATTTCTCACAAGTAATGCCACGATATTTCATACGCTTATATTTACCACAAAGACACTCATAGTCTTTCACGGGTCCAAAAATCCTAGCACAGAATAACCCTTCTTTCTCTGGCTTGAAAGTACGATAATTTATCGTCTCAGGTTTCATCACTTCACCAAAAGACCATGAACGCACTTGGTCAGGACTAGCAATATTGATTCTTATTTGATCAAATTGCTGAGTACTGCTCAATTGCCCATAAAAATTTGTCATTCCTGTTGTCATAAAGATTTTTCCTTAAAAAATTTTATCAGCTCTAGTTTAGCCTGAATTCGATATAACAAGTTATTGCAAATTCGGTTATATCTATAAATATAGCAGATTTTTATACTACACTAATAGCCATTCTCATTATTTTTGCAGAATTGCTTATTTTTTGTAAGCATTCACGGTTTTTTTGCTATTTTCTTATAATAAATAAAAAATCTGCTCGCCAAACGTCATTGCGAGGAGGCGTAAGCCTCCGAAGCAATCCATTTTAATCGTTTTTTTGGATTGCTTCGTCGCCACTAAAGTGGCTTCTCGCAATGACGCTGAGGCTAAATACATCGGATTTATAACGTTGCAAATTCAAGTTAATTCACTATATTATTAATCTGTTGTGGTATCTTCAAGTTTTACATTCAAACATAAGGATCTAAACTCTTTGATCATTACGTTAAATGACTCAGGGATACCAGATTCAAAATTATTATCACCTCGAACAATAGATTCATAAATTTTAATTCTGCCAACCACATCATCCGATTTTACAGTTAGCATTTCTTGTAATGTATAAGCAGCACCATAAGCTTGCAAGCCCCAACATTCCATCTCACCGAATCTCTGACCACCAAAATGTGATTTACCACCTAATGGTTGTTGAGTTACCAAGCTATAAGGACCGATAGAACGAGCATGAATTTTATCATCAGCCAAATGGTGCAGTTTTAGGAAATATTTATAGCCAACTGTAACAGTACGATCAAAATATTCTCCTGTTCTACCATCAATTAAGCTAGTTTGACCTGATGGATCTTGATCTGCCATAGTTAGCATTTCTTTTACATTCTCAACCTTTGCCCCATCAAAAACTGGAGTTGCAAAATATACTCCCTTATCGATATTATGACAAAATGCCATAATTTCTTCATTAGACATTTTCTTTATATCTTTTGACGTTGAATTATGTCCATATACCTTTGATACAAAAGATTTAAGCTCTTCTATATCCGTCTTATTGTTATGAACTTGATCCAACATAGAAGATATTTTTTTACCAAGATTTACTGCCGCCCAACCAAGATGAGTCTCTAAAATCTGTCCTATATTCATCCGTGAAGGTAAGCCAAGTGGGTTAAGAACTATATCCACTACTGTACCATCTTCTAAAAATGGCATATCTTCTTCTGGCATAATACGAGAGATAACACCTTTATTCCCGTGTCTTCCTGCCATTTTATCTCCAGGTTGCAGCTTATGTTTAGTCGCAATAAATACTTTCACAACTTTAAGTGCCCCTTGCGGTAAGTCATCGCCACTTTGTAACTTGTCTACTTTACTACTAAAACGCTTATTGAGCCTGTCTTTCTTTTCATCATAATGACGTTTAATTTGTTCAATTTCATTCATTACATCAGCATCTTCAACAATCAGCTGCCAAAACTGTCCTTTTGATAATGAATTAAGGGTTTGGTCGCTAATTAATTGACCGCTCTTTAAGGTTTTAGGACCACTAACAACTATTTGTCCTGTTAGAATCTTCTCTAAACGCATAAAAACAAAATGCTCTATGATGCGAAGTTCATCCTCTCTATCTTTTGATAATTTTTCAATTTGTTGTTTTTCAATAGCTATAGCACGCTCATCTTTTTCTACTCCCCTACGGGAAAATACTCGTACCTCCACTACTGTACCAGTTATCCCAGAAGGAACACGTAAAGAGGAGTCCCGAACATCCGAAGCCTTTTCTCCAAAAATAGCTCGAAGTAATTTTTCTTCTGGAGTCATAGGTGACTCACTTTTAGGAGTAACCTTACCCACCAAAATATCGCCTGATTTTACTTCTGCCCCAACATATACTATACCTACTTCGTCAAGATGACGTAAACTTTCATCACTAACATTTGGAATATCACGAGTGATTTCCTCAGGCCCAAGTCTAGTATCTCTAGCAATTATTTCAAATTCTTCAATATGAATTGAAGTGTAAACATCATCTTTTACAATACGTTCTGATATTAAAATTGAATCTTCAAAATTATAACCACTCCATGGTAAGAAAGCCACCAGAACATTTCTACCAAGAGCTATCTCTCCATTATCGGTGCTTGGTCCATCAGCAATTACTTCACCTTTTACTACATAATCACCAACATTAATTAATGGTTTTTGATTAATACAAGTATTATGGTTAGATCTTTGAAATTTTAATAAATTATAAATGTCTACACCAGGTGAGCCATCTGTTTTCTGCTCTTTAGTTCTAACTACTATTCTAGTTGAATCAACTTGTTCTACTATTCCATCATGTAAGGCTACAACTGAAACTCCAGAATCTTGTGCAACAATTCCTTCAATACCAGTACCAACTAAAGGGGCATCACTTCTAATAAGTGGTACAGCCTGACGTTGCATGTTTGATCCCATCAATGCTCTATTAGCATCATCATTTTCCAAAAATGGAATAAGTGAGGCAGCAACAGAAACAACTTGCATCGGGGTAACGTCAATATAATCTATTTCTGCAGGGGTAAGCATAACAAAATTACCACCATCGATTCGGCAATTAATTAACTCTTCCTGTAACAAACCTTTTTGATCGGTAGCTGCATTAGCTTGAGCAATTTTATATTTCCCTTCTTCAATTGCTGACAAGTAAACAACTTCATCAGTTACATGACCATCTACAACTTTTCGATAAGGAGTTTCAATGAAACCATGTTTATTAACCCTGGCGTAAGTAGCCATGGAATTGATCAAACCTATATTCTGTCCTTCTGGTGTTTCAATTGGACAAATACGTCCATAATGGGTGGGGTGAACGTCCCTTACTTCAAATCCAGCTCTCTCCCTACTAATTCCACCAGGTCCTAAAGCTGATAATCTTCTCTTATGAGTTATTTCTGACAATGGATTAGTTTGATCCATAAACTGAGAAAGTTGTGAAGTACTAAAAAATTCTTTTACTACAGAAACTAAAACTTTTGAATTTACTAAATCATGAGGCATAACAGCATCAAGCTCAACCACGGACATTCTTTCAAGTACTGATTTCTCCATACGAACAAGACCAATCCTAAATTGATTCTCAATTAGTTCACCAACTGACCTAACTCTTCTGTTACCAAGGTGATCAATATCATCTATCGAACCTTTACCATCTTTTATATCTACTAAAACCTTAAGAATATGTTTTATATCTTCAATAGTTAAAATAACTGTAGATTCTGGTATATTAAGTTCCAATCTTGAATTCATTTTAATACGACCAACTTCCGAAAGATCATATCTTTCAGGCTCAAAGAATAAATTATTAAATAATATCTTAGCAGCTTCAATGTTAGCTGGTTCTCCTGGTCTTAATACCCTAAATATGTCGATCAATGCTGATTCATAATTTTGGTTTTTATCAGCAAATAAGGTATTTCTTATGTAAGGACCTGATTGCGTATTTATAGCAAGTACATCAACAGACAAAATTCCAAGAGTCATAATAGAATCCAGCATATCTATTGTAATCATTTCACCAATGCCAGCTAGTACTTCACCATTATCCGGATTAATAAGATCCTGTGATAAATATTTGCCTACTAAATACTCACGTTCTACCAAAATATTTTTTACTCCATCTTGAGCAAATTTCTTAGCCAGACGAGGGGTAATCTTTTGACCAGATGCAAGTATGATATTGCCAGTATCCGCATCTACTAAGTCATTAGATAGTCTATGAGCGGTTATAGACTCAGGTATAAACTTTGTTGCCCAACATCCATTCTTGGTAAAACAGGTTAATGTATCATAGTAGAATTTTATAATTTCACTGGTAGACATTCCAATAGCTCTAAGAAGAGTAGTAGCATAAAGTTTTCTTTTCCTATCTATTCTAAAATACATAACATCTTTAGCATCAAATTCAAAATCTAGCCATGATCCTCTATAAGGTATAACCCTAGCAGAATACAAAAACTTGCCTGAAGAGTGAACTTTGCCTTCATCATGATAGAAGAATACACCAGGTGACCTATGCATCTGTGATACTACCACCCTTTCTGTACCATTAATAACAAAGGTACCATTTTTGGTCATTAGGGGTATATCCCCCATATAAACTTCTTGTTCTTTAATGCCTTTGATTTCTCTTGCTCCAGTATCTTCATCAATATCCCAAATACTTAATCGCAATGTGACTTTAAGGGGAGCAGCATAACTAAGACCTCTTTGGGTACACTCCTCAACATCATATTTAGGATTATCAAACTCATATTTAGCAAATTCTAAATAGGCAATATTAGAGGGATCATGAATCGGAAAGATTGAACTTAATACTGATTGTAGTCCTTTGTTTTCTCGCTCAAAGTCTCTAACTCCAAACTGTAAGAAACCTTTTTCATAAGAATTTTTCTGAACCTCAATCAAATTTGGTATAGATGCTACCAAATTTATGTGACCAAAATTCTTTCTTATACGTTTACCAATTGATAAGGACTGCGTTGCCATATAATCTCCCGATTCATTATCTATATCTTAACACGAGTTACCAATATATATATAATTGGTAACTCGGCTATAATCTTGAAAAAATAGACTTGTTACTGTGAACAAAGTTTTTGTCATGTTTTTGATAAAAATTATAGCTTTTAATAATTTTTTATTTTGAAACCAAGTAAAAAGCCACTTAAAGAACTTGATTTAGAAGTAATGTATACTCGAATGATTTGAAGAATTGTAATATAAAAAAAAAAGGAAGTATGACATATACACATTAGGAACAAAAGCACCTGCATAATTTGTAGTTTTACGGAACCAATTCTTTAAATTATTCAAGCATAATCTCAAATTATTTTTATTTTCGCTAAACAGTGTGAATAAATTTTTTAATGTAAAAATATAGTGTGGATTACTAAAATGCACAAATCTGCTGCAAATCTTCACCTGATTCAGAATTTTGGATAAATAAATACAAAGTTCTCCCACGGCAAAAGAAATCTGCCTTAGAAGTTTAATAGCTTTTTGTTTATATTTTTGTAAAAAATGCAATAGCTTTTGTAGGCACAAAAATATATCTAGTACCATAACCCTCAAGCAAAATATAATATCACACAACAAGTTCATTCCCATTATCAACAATACAAACCTAGATTTAGTACTAAAAACGCTTTCACCAAATATATCATATAGATATCTAAATCCTGTGATCCGTATATACTCTTCTGCTTTAAAGAAAAACTACTATATTCAATTGATGAGAAACTGGTGACGTCGTTACTCGTCGCTCGTCTATTACATATAGGCTTCGCTCCATCATTCCTGCTACCCAATTCTCCTGAATTGATATAACAAATCAAGCTGGATTATTCATGTATACTCTTATGCTTTGAAGAACTAGCACAAATACTTGCGAAAGCAATTCTTCAAAGCATAAGAACACAACCGAAACCAATTGAATTAAGCTATAATTTTCATAAAATAATTGATATTATGTAAATTATTTTAATTCAACTTTTGCTCCAGCTGCTTCTAATTTTGCTTTAAAGCTTTCAGCTTCTTCTTTATTTATACCGGACTTAATCGTTTTTGGGGCAGCATCAACTAACTCTTTAGCTTCTTTTAAGCCAAGACCGGTAAGTTCTCTAGTTACTTTAATGACTTCTATTTTTTTATCACCACTACTAACTAAAACAACTTCAAAGGCTGTCTTTTCAGCTACTACTTCTGATGCTGCAGGAGCTGCAGCTACTGCTACAGGAGCTGCAGCTGTTACACCCCACTTTTCTTCTAGCATTTTTGAAAGCTCTGCTGCTTGAATTACTGTAAGAGTTGATAATTGATCTACGATTTTTACTAGGTCTGTCATAATTTTCTTCCTTTTAAAACTTTTTTATTAAATTAACTTTTATTTGCATAAGCTTGCAAAACTCTAGCAAGTCCAGATGCAGGAGCTTGTATAACTCCAGCAATTTTAGTTGCAGGAGCCTGTAGAACCCCAATAATTTTACCTCTAAGCTCGTCTAATGAAGGCAATTTTGCCAGTTGTTGTACAGAATTGACATCTAATACTTGATTATTTACTAAACCACCAACTATTTTCAAACATTCATTAGCTTTTGCAAATTCTACGATAAGTTTTGCAGCTTCAACAAGGTCTTCAGAATATGCTAACGCTGTAGGACCAGCAAACAAATGTGTAATATTATCAATACCAGCCTTATTGGCTGCTATTTTTGATAAAGTATTTTTAACTACTTTGAATCCCACATTTTTTGCTTTAAGAGACCTACGTAGCGTAGTCACTTGACTAACAGTAAGTCCATGATAATGAGTAATTATCACGGAGTTTGACCGCTTATACACTTCTTCAAGTTCTACGACAAACTCATGTTTCTCTGATCTTAACACCTTAACTCTCCCTGTCGTGTTTTACGATATAGTTGCTAAATCTATTTTTACTGATGGTCCCATAGTAGAAGATAGATATATTGCTTTTAAATAATTTCCTTTAGCACCTGAAGGCTTTGCTTTAACTACAGCAGATATCAAAGTTGATACATTATTTAGTAAATCTTGTTTGGAAAATGATAATTTACCAACTCCAACATGAATAATACCAGCCTTTTCAACTCTATACTCTACTTGACCACTTTTGGCATTTTTAATTGCCGTTACGATATCCGTAGTTACCGTCCCAAGTTTTGGATTAGGCATTAAGCCCTTTGGACCAAGAATTCTTGCCACTGAACCTATTACTGACATCATATTTGGCGTTGCAATACAAACATCAAAATTAATTTTTCCAGCTTTAATATCATCGATAATTTCTGTGGAACCAGCAATATCTGCTCCAGCTGCTTTAGCTTCTTCTATCTGTTCATCCTTGCAAATCACTGCAACTCTACTAACTTTACCGGTACCAGCTGGCAACGCAACAACACCACGCACCATTTGATCCGAGTGTTTAGGATCTACTCCTAGTTTCATCACCACTTCCAAAGTAGAGTCAAATTTAGTATAGGATACAGACTTTAGTGCTTCTATTCCTTCTTCTAAAGTACGGTTGCTATCCAGCTCTATATTCTTTCTTGCTGCCTGTATCTTCTTACCACCAGTTAACTTTCTATTATTCACAGCATCCTTTTTATCAACTATCATATATTAATCTCCTACTACTTCAAGACCCATAGATTCAGCAGTACCACGAATAATTTTAGCGGCAGCTATTAAATCATCAGCATTAAGATCCACCATCTTAATTTTGGCAATTTCCATACAATCTGACATGGTAATCTTACCAACAAATGCCTCTTTTTTAGTAGCACTAGAACCTTTAGGAATTTTAGCAAATTGTTTTAAATAATACGATGCCGGGGAAGTCTTAGTTACAAAAGTAAAACTATTATCTTCGTAAGCAGTAATTATAACTGGAATAGGCATCCCTGGTTCAACGTCTTGAGTAGCAGCATTAAATGCCTTACAAAACTCCATAATATTAAGCTTCTTTTGACCAAGGGTAGAACCAATAGGCGGGGCTGGGTTAGCCTTACCTGCTGGCACCGTTAACTTAATATAACACTTTATTTTTTTTGCCATTATAATCCTATCTTTATTCATTCAACACCAATTGGTAATTATTTAATAATAATTTACCAATTAGTCTATTAGACCTCTTGCAAAACTCTACTTCTGCTGGTAATTTGTACGTCAATGCGGTACTCGAATCCTCACGTACACTAGAGTACGCTGCGGTTCTCCGTTCCGCGTTTCCTCCAAATTCCTCAGCATAAGCGAGTTTTGCAAGAGGTCTTTGTTTACCTTACACATGGCATTTAAAAGCCATAAGGAAAATAACTTAACGTCATGGCTCAGAACTACTTTAGTAGCTCCTTGCAATAACATCATACGTCATTACGAGACCATGTAATGGTCGAAGCAATCCATTTCTAATCATTTCCCTAGATTGCTTCGTCGGCTTCACGCCTCCTCGCAATGACCATTAATCACCACAAAGCAAACTAACTATTTTTTCTAACTTGCGTAAAATTCAGTTCTATAGGAGTTGCTTTACCGAAAATAGATATAGACACACGCAACTTATTTTTGTCATAATCAATTTCTTCTATAACCCCTGTAAAAGTCTCAAACGGACCATCAGTAACAATTATTGCTTCACCAATTTCGTACAATTTTGAAGTTCTAGCATCTTTGGTTTCAGATTCAAGCTTGCTAAAAATATTTTGTACTTCTTTTTCACTAAGGGCTTGTGGAGTACTTTTACTACCTAAGAAACCTGTAACTTTAGTAACACTTTTTACTAAATGCCAAGTATCATCGGTCATCTTCATTTTAATCAGAATATAACCAGGCATAAATTTCTTCTCAGTCTTAACGTTCTTACCACGCTTAACTTCAGGTACTTCAATAACCGGAACAACAATATCTTCAAAAGATTCTGACATACCTTGCTTAGCAATTTGATCAAGAATCATTTGCTTTACACGCTTTTCTGATCCCGATAATGTATGAATAACGTACCACTGCACCACAATTTTCCTTAAACCTATTCTTTCTACTTCCCAATATTAAGTAAAACCTGCATTATGCTATGTATACCGTAGTCTAATACCAAACAAATTATACTAAAAATAAATACAGCTACTACCACTATAATAGTTGAAGTAATCAATTCCTTCTTACCGAGCCAAACAATTTTATAAACTTCTTGCTTTACTTGCTCATAAAATTTGTATACTCTATTTTCCTTTAACATATTATACGAACTCATTATATTTGGCAGGAGCGACAGGAATTGAACCCGCAACCTTCGGTTTTGGAGACCGACGCTCTACCAATTGAGCTACACTCCTATCACATTTTCATTAAGAAAGCAAATTATTTCTTAATGAATTATAATCACAGCAATTTTAAAATATACGTCTATTAGCCAAACCACGCAAGTAGATCGAAGCAATCCATTTCTAACTATTTTCCTAGATTGCTTCGTCGACCTTACGGTCTCCTCGCAATGACGTTTGAGGATTACAACATCCCCCAGGCGTCATTGCGAGACCACGCAAGTAGGTCGTGGCAATCCATACTAGAGTAGTTCCTCGCTAATAGACGATGTATTGCTATAAATTATATAATATCACATCATATATGATCCACTAATACTTTATGTGAAAAATATTTTTATTTTTTACCCTTAATAGTCTCAGCTACATGTAACGGCACTTGCTCATAATGAGAGAAAACCATACTATACTGAGACCTACCTTGTGATAAAGAACGCAAAGTACTAATATAGCCAAACATTTCAGCTAGAGGCACATTGGCAGTTATAACCTGTGCATTACCTCTTGGATCCATGCTTTGCATTTGTCCTCTACGACTATTTAGGTCACCAATAATATCACCCATATATTCATTTGGAGTAATCACTTCCACTTTCATAATTGGTTCAAGTAACTTTGGATTACCTTTTGGCATACCTTCCCTAAAAGCAGCCTTAGTAGCTATCTCAAACGCTAATACACTTGAATCCACATCGTGGAAGGCTCCATCTATCAAAGTTGCTTTGAAATCAATCATTGGATAACCAGCAACTACCCCTGTATCCTTAATATTATTTAGACCCTTTTCAACACCAGGAATAAATTCTTTTGGTATAGCTCCACCAACGATTTTGCTTTCAAAAAGAAATCCTTCCCCAGCTTCTTGAGGCTCAAATATTATTTTAACCCGGGCAAACTGCCCAGCTCCACCGGATTGTTTTTTATGTGTGTAATCAATCTCACAACGCTGAGTAATTGTCTCACGATAAGCTACTTGTGGAGCTCCAACATTAACCTCAACTTTAAACTCACGTTTCATACGATCAACCATGATCTCTAAATGCAGCTCGCCCATACCTTTAATAACAGTCTGACCGCTTTCTTGATCACTCGACACTCTAAAAGATGGATCCTCAGCAGCTAACCTAGACAATGCCATTCCCATTTTTTCTTGATCAGCAGTTGATTTTGGTTCTACAGCTAGTTCAATAACTGGCTCAGGGAATTCCATTCTCTCCAAAATAACCTGCTTATCCACACCACACAAAGTATCACCAGTAGTTGTATTCTTAAGACCAGCCAAGGCAACAATATCTCCTGCCAAAGCTTCTTTAACATCTTCCCTTTCATTAGCATGCATCAGCAGCATTCTGCCTACTCGTTCTTTTTGGTTCTTTACCGTATTAATCACAGTAGCACCAGAACTAATCTTACCAGAGTAAATTCTAACAAATGTAAGAGATCCAACAAATGGATCAGTCATTACTTTAAATGCTAAAGCAGCAAGAGGTTCAGACGTTGAGATTTTAAAGTCTTTTTCTTCTCCAGAATCAACCTCTATTCCCCTAACGACTCCAATATCAACCGGTGAAGGTAGATAATCAACAACTGCATCTAGCAAGGGTTGCACACCTTTATTTTTAAAAGCACTACCACATAATACTGGGAAAAAAGCTCTATCGATTGTTCCTTTCCTTATTGCTGATTTAATTTCTTCTTCCGTAAACTCTTCAGCTGACAAATATTTTTCCATCAAATGATCGTCAATTTCAGCAACCATTTCAACAAGCAAAGCCCGACATTCTTCAGCTTTCTCTAGCAAATCACTAGGAATATCTTCGTATGCATATTCAGCACCAAGAGACTCATCCTTCCAAATTATTGCCTTCATCTTAACTAGGTCAATAACCCCTTTAAAATTTTCTTCAATACCAACTGGCAACTGAATTACTAAAGGTTTTGCCCCAAGGCGATCTTTGATCATTTCCACACATTGGTAAAAATTGGCACCCATTCTGTCCATCTTATTGACAAAACACATTCTAGGCACTCCATATTTATCAGCCTGTCTCCATACTATCTCTGATTGCGGCTCAACACCAGCCACCCCATCAAATACTGCTACCGCTCCATCAAGAACACGCAGAGATCTTTCTACTTCTATAGTAAAATCTACGTGACCTGGTGTATCAATAATATTAATTCTCTTATTTTGCCAGTAACAGGTAGTAGCAGCAGAAGTAATGGTAATACCACGCTCTTGCTCTTGCTCCATCCAATCCATGGTAGCACCACCTTCATGGACTTCACCAATCTTATGTGATTTACCAGTATAGAAAAGAATACGCTCGGTTGTAGTAGTTTTACCAGCGTCAATATGAGCACAAATCCCAATATTACGAGTATTAGCAAGAGAGAATTCCGTAGTTGACATATAACTTAATTACCTTGATTACGATTTTTTAGGACTAAAATGAGCAAAAGCTTTGTTAGCTTCAGCCATTTTATGAGTGTCCTCTCTCTTTTTAATAGCAACTCCTCTACTATTTGACGCTTCAAATAATTCCTCTGCTAACTTGTCAATCATCATTTTTTCAGAACGTTTATTGGCTGCATTAATAATCCAACGTGATGCAAGTGCATACCCTCTTCTTTCATCGACAGGAGAAGGAACCTGATAATTTGCCCCCCCTACCCTTACTGACGTAACCTCAAGATATGGCTTAACATTATTCATCGCATTATTGAAAGTTTCATAAGGGTCTACCTTATGCTTTTTCTCTATCTTACTAAAAGCAGAATATACTATTCTTTCAGCTAGAGCTTTCTTCCCTTCTTTCATAATATTATTAATGAACCTAGCAAGCAGAGGGCTATTATACTTCATATCAGGCAAGACAACCCTTCTCTCTGCGGCATGACGACGTGACATCTTATCTCTCTCTATTTCAAATTATTTTTTTACAGCTTGCTGTTTCGCGGACGTACCATAACGTGAGCGTCCTTGTTTACGATTTTTTACACCCTGAGTATCATAAGCACCACGTACTATATGGTACTTAACACCTGGAAGATCAGGAACCCTTCCACCTCTTACCAATACTGTTGAGTGTTCTTGTAAATTATGTCCTTCACCAGGTATATAAGCATTGACATACTGCCCATTACTTAAGCGAACACGTGCCATCTTACGAATAGCAGAGTTAGGCTTCTTAGGAGTGACAGTTTTCACTATTACACAAACACCTTTCAAAAATGGATTGGAATCCAAAGCCGGGGATTTTGTTCTACGAACCTTCGACTTTCTTCCAAAACGTACTAATTGATTATTTGTTGGCATCCAATACTCCAAAATTATTTCTTTTGACTCTTAGGCTCTTGCAATGATAAGAATATATAAGAATCCTTAAAGCTACGGAAAAACTATATAACCTACCACTTTCACTATTAAGAGGCAACAGGTGGAACTATAGCTAATTTTTTTATAAAAGCAAAGAGTTTTTAACAAACCTCGCTATATTAGCTATTTTTGTGAACTTAAAGTTGTAATTACCCCCCTTAAAGTTTGCAGTTCTGCACTAGATAATTTATCTATACGAGTAAAAATATTCATAATATTTTGCGTCATGTGTAATTTCTTCTCAGGAACTTTAAAAAAATTCTTATTATTTAATTCAGTAAATAAATGTTCAAAAAAATATCCTAATTCACCTCTTGACGCTAACTCCTGTTCATTACTAACATTTACTCTCGACTGTTTACTACGAAACAACTCATAACATATAATAATTACCGACTGGGCAATATTCAGAGAATTAAAATCTCCGGTATTAATATTAATAATCTTATGGGCATAAGTAATCTCCCTATTTTGCAAACCACAATTTTCACGACCAAACATAATGCCTACTTTAAGACCTGCCGGACAATCTTGACTTAAATTCTCTGACAGAACATAATCTTTATTGATATTACGTGATGCTACAGTTGTTGCATATAAATAATCAATATCTTCGATACTCGCTTCTAAACTATCATAAATCTTAGCATCATCTATAATATCTATCGCCGATACCGCTACATTACGTGCCCGTTTGTTTGGCCAACCATCTCTAGGCATAACAATTCTCAACTCTGAAGCATTAAAATTTTTCATTGCTCTGGCAGTGGCACCGATATTCTCGCCCATTTGAGGTTCTACTAAAATAATAATTGGCATGCTCAAATCTTTTGAGCCTGGATGTTTTTGATTTCGCGACATATTCTAATACTTAATTATATTATGTATTAATTTTCAAACTTTTGGGGTGTAAGCAAAGCAAACATAGGCTACCGCAAGAGCATCTGCTTCATCAAAGTTACTGATAGCAACTGCCCCTGGTAGTAAAAGCTTAATCATTTGCAAAACCTGATTTTTTTCAGCGTGTCCATATCCCACTACTGATTTCTTAATAACATTAGGTTTAAATTCTCGAAAAGCAACATCATATCCTCCAATAAGTGACATAACCGCCCCTCTAGCATATCCCAATTTTAAAGATGATACACTATTCATATTAACAAAAGTTTCCTCCATTGCAACAATAACAGGTTGATATTGCATTATTACCTTTTGCAAGGACGCCGTAATGAAAGCTAACCTTTTATGCATCAGTTCACTTGATTTAGTCTTTATCACCCCACTAGCTAAATATTTCAGAGGATTAGTATCAATTACTCCCCATCCCATACCAGCTAAAGATGGGTCAATTCCTAGTATAACCAAAATTACTCTCTCACTAATAGATTTCTTATAAAAATTATCTAATTTTTCAAATTATTTGATACTAAATATCGTTAGTTATAAATAATTTAATTTGTGCTAAACACGTTGCCACGGCAGTTTCAGTTCGTAGAACATTTGTTCCTAGACTTATTGATAAGCTATTGGGTCTCAATGAAAGCATCTTAAGTTCATTTGGTGAAAAACCGCCTTCTGGACCGACAATAACTGAAATATTTGAGTATATAGGCATAATTTTTAATAATGTATTATTTTCATCTTCATTTTCATTAGCATATATTATAGAATTATCTAAGTTCTGATCTAGGAAAAGACCTAGTGACGTTAATGGCATAAGAATGGGTGGTGTTAAACGTTCAGATTGTTCTGTAGATTCGATAATACATTTCATCAATTTTTGATTATTAATATTACGGAATTGATATATTTCTGCGATTAATGGAATAATTTTTGTCACCCCAAGTTGTACAGCCATATCTATGGCATCTAACATTCTATCACTTTTAATAATCGATATCCCTAAAGTAAGCTCAGGTTCAACTATTGCTTCTCTTAAAATATTAGTAAGTCTAACACACAAATTATTTTTTGTTATATCGGTAATTTGTGCTATAAATTCACCATCTATACCGTTAAAGATTCTAAAATGATCACCAATTTTTAGTCTTAATACTGTTTTAAGATAGTGACTATGATCTTCTGTAAGATTTAACGAACAGTTTTCAATTAGTTTGATATTGGTATATATTCTATGAAGACAAGAAGTTTTCATAATTTTAACTCCAATGGTCAATTGCTAGGCTCTGTGAACAAAATTTTAATTGTTTAGATTTTGAGTATTTTTAAGCGAAAATTAATAAGATTTTTGCCGGAATAGTTAGTTCTATTTCAAAAAAATCTTATAATTTGCAGCTAAAAAGAGTCGAAATCTAGTAATTTAAATTTTGTTCACAGAGCCTAGACATTTTGACTTTTTTATTTATTTCAAAACATGATTTTAATGATTAGAATTATGTTTTGAAGTAAAATATATTATTAAGGAAGAAACAACAATGAAAAAAACTAACTCAAACAGAAGGAGATAATATAGTATGAAAAGAAAATTCACAGAAATAGAAGATAGTTTGTTTAAAACACTTCACAAAAAGGGTAATCCTTTAGTGTTGTATAATGTTTGGGATGTTGGATCAGCACAGATTGTAGAGAAGTCCGGGGCGAAAGCATTAGCTACAAGTAGCTGGGCGGTGGCAAAATCTTATGGTTATGAAGATGGTGAGAAGTTGCCCCTTAAATTAGCCTTGCAAGATTTAAAGAATATTATTGAAAAAGTTAAAGTACCTGTAAGTTTTGATTTTGAATCAGGATTTGCATCGGAGTTAAGTGAGTTAACAAAAAATGTTAGTCTCATAGTTGAAACAGGTGCAGTTGGTATAAATTTTGAAGATCAAATTATTGGGAAAGAAAAAGCAAGATACTCTATAGAAGAGCAATGTAAACGAATTAAAGCAGTTAAAGAAGCTATAAAGGAATCGTTACTTCCTAATATGTTTATTAATGCTAGAACGGATATCTTTCTTCAAAAAGATACATCTGAACATAATGAGCAAGACTAAAAAGAAGCTATAGAACGAAGCAAAGCTTATGCAGCAGTTGGAGCCGATGGTTTTTTTGCACCAGGCTTAGCAAATGATAATTTTATAAAACAATTATGTGAATCTTCACCTATTCCTGTCAACATAATGGTGCAAGATGTAACGACAGTAAAAAACCTTGTTGATTTAGGGGTATCTAGAATTAGTTACGGTCCTTTCCCATATATTGCAGTAATGCAAGAATTGGAGAAATCGGCAACTGAAGTTTTAACATGTATAGATAAAAATAAAAAGACGTAATACAGAGGATTAGTACATTTATGGATAACAAAAAAGATACTACCATAAAAGATAAAAAAGAAAAGCCAGAAGAAATAGGTGGTTTTAAAGGTCAAGAACCAACTATCCACGGAGATTGGCAGCATAAAGGCAGGGTAACTGATTTTTAATGCTACAATTGTAAATTAATTTATGCCAAGTTTTCATCAAGTTAAAATCCTACCATATAATGCCCAAGAATTATTTCACTTAGTTCTTGACGTGAAGTCATATCCTGAATTCTTACCATGGTGTAGGGCTGCTAGAATCGTCTCAGAAAATGAGAATCAAATTATAGCTGAGTTAGTAATTCAGTTAAAAGGTTTTTCAGACAATTATCAATCAAGAATTATCTACTCAAATGATTTAAATAAGCAGAGATACTCCATTGAAGTCGAGGCAATCTCCGGACCATTTAAATATTTAAAAAATTTATGGCAATTTTCTCAAGAAGATATTGGTAGTAAAGTAGAGTTCTTTATTGATTTTAAAATGAAGTTTGCCATAGTTGACAAATTAGTTGGTATATTTTTTACTGATGCTACTGAAAAAATGGTCGATGCCTTTGAAAAAAGAGCCGATAATATGTTGACTAAAGTTTGACTTATGCAGGAAGTCTATTAGTGAGGAGCTACTAAAGTGGCTCCTCACAATTACTTTTGAAGCTTATCAAGGATTATAATTTTTAATAAAATCAAACTTATAATTTTTCTTACGCAATGCACTAATTAAATTTCGTAAATTCTCTTTACCATTAAAGCAATCTTGGAACATCTCATCATGCATTAATAAAATTAATTTATTAGGTAATGCAGTACCTTGTTCTGCAAATTTATTTGCTATTTCTTCTACTAGATGATCAACAGATTGTACAGGACGACCATTATTATAGTGCACCCATTCTAAATCCCATCCATATAGGTAAAAACCATTCTTGTATATAGCATCATCATCTATCTTTTCAACTTGATCTTCCTGTTTTGAAATATACGGATCATCTCTAGTTAAGTTAGGAAGACGGAATACATTTCTCCCAGGAAGTCTAGTATCAATATGGGAACCTTTTAAACCTAGCGTATTATTATTCTTTTTAAGATCATTAATTACCGATGGAATATCATGATAAAATTGCTGATAGCGATTATGAGCATGAGAATAACTATGATTTCCTATCTGAATAAAAGGACTTTTCTTAGCTAGCATCACAATATTTTTTGACCAACTACTAGAATCGTGGTGTAATCCTACCATAAACATGGTAACGGGAATCTTCTCCTCAGTCATAACCGTAATGATATTCTCTGTTCCTTTAAGTGGACCATCATCTGAAGTGATATAAATAGTCTGACTTGCGTATGAATAGACAGAATAAAATATACTTGTCATAAATAGTAACAAAAAAAGGTTGAATCTTGTGAAAATTTTTATAATTGTCATTATACTTACCTTAATTAATTAGATTACCCTAAATCAGGTTATTTGGTTATACTAAATTTCTTGGCAACAAATAACATTAGTACCGGAGCAGATATGAAGATAGAAGAATATGTCCCAACTATTATCCCAAAAAATACTAATAAGCTAAAGCTATGAATAGCTTCTCCACCAAATATTACCAAAGCTAGGTTTGCCAACAAGGTTGTCACAACTGTTAAAATGGTTCTAGACAAAGTCTCATTAATACTCTGATTAATAATTTGTGGCATTGTTTTCTGATATGATTTCCGTAAGTTTTCTCTAATTCTATCATAGATAACTACTGAATCATTGACAGAATAACCTATTATGGTAAGAATAGCCGCTATCGAAGTTAGATTAAAATCTAACCTCATCACACTCATAAAACCTAAACTTAGTATAGCATCATGTAACAAAGCTATCAGTATACCAAGACCAAAATACCACTCAAATCTAGCCCAAGTATAAGCCATTATGGCAAGAAAAGAAAGAATTAGAGCCGTTATTCCTGATTTTATCAAATGAGCTCCAACTTGTGGACCAACAAAATCTACTTTACGATATTCAAATTTATAAGGAAATTGGTTGCTTAAAGTCAATTTGATCAGCTCAATATTGTGCATTAAAGTGTCTTCACTATTGCTACCAACTCGTATCGACAAATCATTCTGGTTACCAAAATTTTGCAATACTACTTCACCAATCTTAAGGTTATTAAGTACTTCACGCATTTTGGTTAAATCAGGCGATTGATCAAGCCGCACTTCTATAACAATTCCACCAGAAAAATCAATACCAAAATTAAACTTATAAATTCCTATCCATATAATGCTCACAAGAGACAAAATAATGGACATCGTATAGCTTACTTTTTTAAATCTGATAAAATCAAAATTAACTTGCTCAGGTAATAGTCTTAACGGATATAATTTCATTATTAAATTCTTTAATTTATATACCTAAAGCTTGCCTGTACAATTCTAAGATTGCGTCTTGTTCAGCCAGCTTATTTCTATCGAGTTTTTTTAGTTTTAACACAGACTTCATAGCCTTGGTATCAAAACCACTGGAGCTGGCTGCATCAAATACATCTTTTATTGCTTCAGATAATTCAGCTTTTTCTTGTTCAAGCCCTTCTATTTGATTTATATATTGTTCTAATTGTTCTTTAGCTATCACTTCTGTCATAAAATTAAAATTTTTTGTTTATCAAGACATCATAATTATACCATATATTTAGTTAACCCTTCTCGGTTTATCTATAGTATATATTATTTTTATTAGCCACTAAGTAATTTATAGATAATTTTGCTATAAATGCTAGAAAAATCTTTAAAATAGTTATGACACCGTCGAACGATCCTTATAAAAATACAGAGCTATTAAACTTAAAATAGCACAAGCAATTATGTAATAAATAGACGAAGTAATTGTACCAGTTTCCTGTACAAGATATGCTATCACTAAAGGCGTTGTACCACCAAAAATACTAGTTGCTATATTATAAGATAATGATAAAGCCGTATTTCTGACATTGGTTGGATAGAATTCAGCTTGCAATGCAGGCTCAGGACCAATATAACAGGCAGCTAAAATTGATAATACTATTTGAGATATAATTATAACACAAAAATCGCCAGTTTCAATTGCCTGTATCAAAAATGGGATAACTAAAATAATTACCAATAAATTGAATACAAAAATTTTCTTGCGACCAATTATATCCGACAAATAGCCAGAACATAAAGTAACAATTGCCATGATTATATAACAATAATTAGCTAAGTTATTAACTTCATCATTAGTAAAATTACGATTTATCTTCAAAAATGACATGAGATAAGTAGCTTGTAAATAAAATAGTACTGAGCCTGTGGAATTGATAAAGATGGATATTATCATATCAAACCAATAGACAGAGATAACTTTTTTTAGAGGAGACTTTAATATTCCACCATCTTCCTTCATACTTTGAAAACTAGGAGTTTCACTTGTATATTTCTTGATATAAAGTCCAGCAAATAAAATAAAGATTCCTAATAAAAATGGTATTCTCCACCCCCAATCATCAAATTGCTCTGCTGATAACAGGCTTTGTATGCACTGCGAAATTCCTGAACCAAACAATAAACCAATACAAATACTGGACATTGATACGCTACTACTAAAACCACGGTAGTCTACACCTGCATGTTCAATAACAAATGAAATTGAGCCAGTAAGTGCTCCGCCCATTGATAAACCTTGCAACATTCGAACTAAAATCATCAATATAGTTGCGGTAATACCTATCTCGTCATAAGTTGGTAATATACCAATTAAGGCTGTTGGCAAAGACATACAAAATATAGAGGCACTTAAAGCAATTCTTCTGCCAAAACGATCTCCAATCACTCCAAAAAACACCCCGCCTATTGGTCTCGTTAGATAACCGAGAGCAAATGCCTCAAAAGCATGTAATAAAGACGAGCTAGGGTTTGATCCAGGGAAGAATTTTGCCCCTATTATAGGGGCAAAAAGACTAAATAGTGCGTAATCATACCATTCAAATGCATTTGCTATACCGCTTGCAAAAACTAATTTACGTTTATTCATGCGATATTTTATCATTTTGCATCATATTTTCTTGTGTAATATTATCTTTCTCAGAATATATTATAAACAATGTTGCAGGGATTACTATCAGAGCCCCATATAAAGTGCTACTTTCAGGAATTTCATTAAAAACAATATATCCAGCTGATGCTGAAATGATTAACTCTAAATATCTATAAGGAGCGATGGCAGTAGCATCAACTAAGGCGAAAGCCTTTAATAGAAAGAATAAAATTAAACTGCCTCCTGCTCCTAAAATAAATAGCAAAACAAATTCTGAAACATTAGGGGTTTTCCAATACATTATTGATGGTGGTATTGATACTAAAGATGTTATTAGAGCAGAATAAAATAACATGCTAATCATTGATTCTTTTACTACAAATTTCTTGTTGATAATATCTAACATAGCAAAAGATATAGCAGCTAATACAAAAATTAATATTTGTGGATTAAAATCACTAGCATGTGGTTTCAGAGTAACAACAATGCCAATAAAGCCGAATAAAGTTGCCGCCCATCTTTGCCAAATAATATTCTCATTTAAGAAAAATACTGCTAAAACCAAGGTAAATAAAGGTATAGCTAGGCTAACAACTGTAGCAGTAGTCACTGGTGCAAGTTGTAAGCCATAAGTCCAAGATGTCATACCAAAAAATAACAAAACCCCTCTTGCAATATGGACAAAAGGACGATTAGTTATTAAAGTCTGTTTCCCGTAATAAAAAATAAACGGCACAAGAATTAAAGCACTAAAGAGAAAGCGAAAAAAAGCTACCTCAAAGCTATGTAACCTGAATCCAAGATATTTTGCCGTTATATCATTAGTTACACTAGTTATCATACTTAATACAAACCAACCAATACCAATAAAATAAGTGTTTAATTTATTATTCATATAGACCTAAAATTTTTTAGTTTATTTGTTTTTTATACTTAGTGTTTCTTATATTTAGTGTTATAGTATCATCGTTGTTAGACAAGTTTAAAAAAATCTTATTATCATTTGATTTCCAGATAAGAAGGATATATATAGTACAGCAATATATTTAAAGCAAGAGAAGGTTTAGTAGTTATGATAAAAGTTGCAAAAAAATTAGGGGTATTTCTGTTGGTAAGTTGCACTAGTATTTCTATCTTTGCTAATAATACAGGTAATAATGACTATGATGCTGATTATTATGGGGATGAAGGTAATCTAGTATTTAAGATGAGAGCAGTGGGGATAAAATCTAGTGCAAAACAAACAGATTTTCCTAAGGCTACTGCCAAAAATCCAGTATCGATTGGTACCTTTGCCGAAAATGGTTATGGTATAGAGGCTTCCACCTCGGTATTTTTTGCTAGTCATGTTGCCGCAGAATTATCTTTAGGTTTTGATGTATTACGTAATAAAAATAGTAGTTTACAGAATGTGGCTCATAATTATGGTGGTAATCCAGAGGATGTTGGTAAAAGAAAATCTCTTTATATGATCCCATTGACTGTTACAGGACAATATCATATAGCTCCTTTTGGTGCTATCAGACCTTATATTGGTATTGGTTATCATGGAGCTTATTTTATCAATAAATCCAAAGGGTGTACAGTCAAAAATGGTCACGGTGCTGTGTTACAGCTTGGGGTTGATTTATACGCTAAGGATGATACATTGATCAATTTAGATATAAAACAGTATTTTCTTAATACCGAGGTTAATTATAAATCTCCTTTAGTAAAAAAGTCTGTCTCCTCTAAAGTAAAGTTTAATCCGCTAATGATTGCAATAGGTGTTGGTTTTAGGTTTTAAGTAAGATGCAGCTGTAAGGTAGTTTAAAAGTCACGAAGAAACAACCAGCGTCATTGCGAAGAGCTACTTAATAGTAGCGACAAAGCAATCCAAAAAGTGACCCTAAATGGATTGCTTCGTCGGCTCACGCCTCCCTCGCAGTGACATTTCGGGTTTCTGAGCTGCTTTCCGTAACTTTTAAACTGCCCCGTGCAGCTTGTACAGAAGTCTATTGTTGACTTATCAGCTAGAAGAGACTATATTTTTTAGAAAATCACATATTAATATTATATTAGTTTACTATGAACTCACAACAGAAATTACCTATACTGCCTAGAGCAACTGCTATTTGGTTAATTGATAATACTGCATTAACGTTTAAGCAGATAGCTGATTTTTGTGGAATTCATGAGTTTGAAATTAAAGGCATTGCTGATGGCGAAGTATCTCACGGTATTAAGGGGTTAGACCCAATCGCTGGCGGACAGTTAACCAAAGAAGAAATCATACGTTGTACAAAAGATTCAGCTAGTAGTTTAAGGATTTCTGTTAATGTTGCATACGATTTGATAAATAGCAAGAAAAAACAACAATCTAAGTACACTCCTATCGCTAGACGTCAAGATAAACCAGACGCGATATATTGGTTACTTAAACATTGCCCAGAAATTTTAGATGTTCAAATTGTTAAGTTAGTTGGTACTACCAAATCTACCATAGATGCTATTCGTGATCGTAGTCACTGGAACATGAAGAATATTCGCCCACGTGATCCAGTATTACTTGGAATTTGTAGCCAAGTGGAATTAGACAAGAATATTGAGCAAGCAAAACTTTTACCCCAACAAGAAGAAAAAACCTCTAAAGAATAGGACTATAGTCAATCACCGCGTTGCAACCAATGCCCTTCAGCCGGTGATAGGTCACTTGCCACAGCTCTCCTATCATCAAATACAAAACATTCTCCTTGCCATAAATTGCTATGATTATGGGTATCTTCTAAATATTGTAAGATACCACCTTTAAGATGGTAAACATCATTAAAGCCAAGTTTCTTTAAATAGGCTGTTGATTTTTCACATCTAATTCCACCGGTACAATACATCGCTATTTTCTTGCCAACGAGTAGGTCTTTATTTTGTTCTACCCATTTTGGAAATTGCTTAAATGTCTCTGTTTTTGGGTCTATAGCACCTTTAAAAGTACCGATACACACTTCATAGTCATTCCTAGTATCTATTACTACCACATTATCTTGGCTAATAAACTTGTCCCAATCATTTGCTTCAATATACTCTCCCTTAAGACTGGCAATATCAATATCCCCAACTGCCATAGCAATAATTTCTTTTTTAAGCCTTACTCTTAATTTCTGAAAAGGGTGGATATCACAATAATTTATTTTAATATTTACATCTTCCGCTAACGTAAGGCTGATAATTTCATCTAATAAAAAACTTACCTGTTCTTTTGCTCCAGAAATTGAACCATTAAACCCTTCAGGACCTAAAAGAATAGTCCCCCTAACCCCTCTTTTCTTGCCAAGATGTAAAATCTTTGGCAGCAAAACTTCAAGATTTTCTAGTTTAGTAAAACTATAAAAACTTAATACTGATATTTTAACATTATTATCCATAGTAAACATTATATTTTTTAAATTTAAAAAGCATATTTATTTCCGACAGTCTCCTAGGCTCTGGGTAAAGTCGGAGCATCAAACGGCGTCATTGTGCATAGGCGTCAGTTTAAGAAAATAAAGTAGAAAAGTCGTCATTGCGAGCCACCGTAGGTGGCGTGGCAATCCATATTTTTAATCACTTTTCTGGATTGCTTCGTGACCTTACGGTCTCCTCGCAATGACGGTTTCTCAATTATTGTTTTCTTAAACTGATGCTTATGCGTAAGGTCAACGAAGCAATCCATATACAAGCTTTATGGATTGCCACGCTCACATACGTTCGCTCGCAATGACAAACAAATATTAATCAAGTTAGCTATAAATCTAATTTGTTACCGGCAAAGCTATAAACATAGAAACACCTCGTCTCTGTACCAACAATATTATATTTTGTTTCTTCATAGTTTGTGCATTTTCATACAACAAATTTAATTGCTCTATAGAAACTATCGGCTGTTGATTGCATGCTACTACTAAATCACCAATTTTAAATTGGTAATTTTTTCCATCCTTAGCAAGGTTAGTTACAATGACACCATTTGCTTTATTGCCAATGGCAAATTTTTGTTTAAGATTATCAGTTAAATTGCTGAAAGTAATATCATTTTTTACAATGGAGGTTTTATCACTCACCTTGTCGATTACTCTTTTAGCCTCTGGTTCCTCTTCTTGACTAATCTTACCATTTAGTTCGTGATTCTTGCCATCGCGTACGACTACAATTTTTACTTCTTGATCAACGGTGGCTTCTGCAACCATTACCTGTAACCTTCTTGAACTTTTTACTGGTTGTCCAGCAAACTCTATTATTACATCTCCAGGCTTTATACCAAATTTCTCACCTGAACCATCTTTTTGTACTTCCACTACTAATGCTCCCGAGGTTTCTTTTAGCCCAAATCCTTCAGCTATTTCATTAGTTACTTCTTGAATTATTACCCCAAGACCACCGCGATTAATTTTTCCATTTTGCCTTAGTTGGTTGATAATTGATTTGGTGGTATTAGATGGAATGGCAAATCCAATACCAATATTAGTCCCAGAAGGAGAGAACATTACCGTATTAACTCCTATAACTTCACCATCAATATTAAACATTGGTCCACCGGAATTACCATTATTAATAGCTGCATCAGTTTGTATAAAATCATCTACTATCCCACTATCAATGTCACGTCCTTTTGAAGATATGATACCAGCAGTGACAGTTCCTCCAAGTCTACCAAAAGGATTACCGATAGCAATAACCCAATCCCCTACCCTAGCTTTACCAGAATCACCGAATTTTACAAAAGGCAAAGGACTTTCTGCCTCAATTTTTAAAAGAGCAAGATCGGTTTTTTGATCACTACCTACCAATTTAGCTAACATTTCTCTATTATCAGTTAATTTTACGTGAATCTCATCTGCATTGGCAACTACATGATGGTTAGTAACAATAAAACCAGCCGCATCTATAATAAAACCAGAACCAAGCGGAACAGATTTAGGGTTTGAATACATTTCATCAAAATTAAAAGGTAAATTAAAACGCTCCAAAAGTTCATTTAAATAATCAAACGGAAAATATTCAAAAGATTTTTTATGAAAATCTTCTGATTTTTGACTATATTGTACGGTATAAACATTTACCACAGCTGGAATAAGTGGCTCAACAATATCGGCAAAACTATATTTATAAGATTCAGGTTTTATTGGCACCAACTGTAAATTACTAGATTCTTCAGGAGTAGCGGCACCCTTAGTTAATGGAATTTGATTTGACGGAATATTTTCAGCAAAAACAGAAGATGCCAGCCATAGGTTCATCAGAAGAGCTATAACCAAATATTTCAGTAAATTATTACACTTAACAATATTTTGAACCATATCATCTATTTAATTAACTGTAAAACGTCATTGCGAGGAAACCGCAAGGTCGACGAAGCAATCCAGGAAAGTGATTAAAAATGGATTGCTTCGACCATTACATGGTCTCGCAATGACATATATGTAACCCAAACGTCATCAATTAACTATTATTTCCCCAAATTTAAATATTTAAATAACTCGGCTTCTGGAGACAACACAAAAGAAGTATCCTCTTTCTTTAAAGTATTTTTATATACTTCCAACGATCTATAGAATTTATAAAATTCTGGATCAACAGAATAAGCAAGATTATATATCTTGGCTGACTCCCTATCTCCCTCTCCTTTAATGATTTGAGATTGCATGTAAGCTTCAGCAAGCAATATTTTACTTTCTTTATCAGCTCTGGATCTTATGCATGCTCCTTCTTCTTGCCCTTCAGCTCTTATTTGAGTTGCCTCTTTTTCACGAGCAGTTTGCATACGGCGATAAATTGCCGCACTATTTTCTTTCGGTAAATCAGCTCTTAAAATTCTAACATCAATTACATCAAGTCCAAAGTTTCTTGCCTCTTGATTAACTTGATTTAAGATATTTGACATTATCTCAGACCTTTCATTGGTAAGAAGGCTAGTTAAAGGTAATCTACCTATAACTTTTCTCATTGAAGATTCTAGGTTTTTATTAAGCCTAATTTTAACTCCCTGATAGTTATGAACAGTTTTATAAAACATCACAGGATCAGTAATACGAAATTTGGCAAAAGCATCAACGATTACCCTTTTTCCATCAGAAGCAGTTAGCTCCTTTGCCTCTGCCTCTACATTTAAGATACGTTTATCAAAAAATTCAACATTTTGAATGAATGGAATTTTGATATTTAATCCAGGGCTTTCAATTGTCCTTACCGCTTCACCGAATTGAAATACCACAGCAGAATAACGTTGATCAACAGTAAACAAAGCACTAATAACTGCTAAGAATAATCCAAGAGCTACAAAACTTATATAATAAATTGTCTTCATCCAGTACTACTCCTTAATTTTATTTTGCTGAATTGCCATATGCGACAAAACGCCATTAGTACCCATAATAACCTTACTGGTATCCGTTAGAATTTTTTCTATAGCTTCTAAATAAAGACGATCCTTAGTTATCGATTTATTAGCAACATATTGTGTATAGACAGCAACAAACCTCTTACTATCCCCTTCAGCCTTTGAGATAACTTCTTGCCTGTAACCTTCCGCTTCTTGCAATATTCTAGCAGCTTCACCCCTTGCCTTAGGCAAAATATCATTGTTATAAGATTGTGCCTGGTTTATCTCACGTTCTTTATCAGCTTTAGAAGTTTGTACATCCCTATAAGCATCGATTACCTCAGCTGGTGGCTCAGCTTTTAGTAGCTGTACTTTTTCAATTTCAACACCAGCATTATAATGAACAAGGATTTCCCTGGTTAAAGCCTCAATTTTATTAGTAATTTCTTGTTTTTGATCCGATAATATTGAGGAGATAGGGGTATTGCCGATCACTTCTCTTATCGCACTTTCAGCAACTATTTTTACCGACTCTTCTGGATTGACAATATTAAAAATATATTTTTCCAAATCGCTAATATGCCACATTACGTCACAATTTAGTGCAACAATATTCTCATCACCCGTAAGCATAGTGCTTTCAGCCGTTATAGCTTTTGTATTATCCATATTAGGTTTAAGGTTACTTGTTGATCTATAACCAATCTCAATTCTTCGAGATTGGTTTACTTTCTCAACTATTACCTGTTCAAACGGCATGGGAAGATGATAATTCAAACCAGGAGACCCTTTGCGAACAAACTTACCAAACCTCATTACAGCAGCTTCCTCTCCTTCCTTAACTTCATAAATTCCGGAAGCAAACCAAATGGCAACTAATGAAAAAAACACTAATATCATTATGTTGTTGTTGAAGCCAAAGTTATTAAAAAACTCGTGAAAGTTAAACTTATTCTTTTTCCTTGGTCTAGTAAATATATTATATTCACTTTTTTCTTCCTCTTCAGAATCGTCCCAAGGGGATTTTTTTAAAATTTGATTAAACATTTTCTGCTATTACTATTTTGTTAATTTGTATATTATCACTAAATATAGTTAGCACTAATACCTTATAAAAGAAATTTAGTATATAATTATATCTTGTATCTCTAACTGCGTCAAGTTCGTTACCAAAAAAATAACCTATTGTAACTTTATTTAAAAACGATGATTGATATAAACCAGCAACAAATACTAAATAAAATTTCAAATATTACCTTTAGTGATAATACGAAATTAATCGATATTATATCTAATATTGTAATTAAGGATAAAAATATTGGATTTGCAATTGATATTTTTGGCAAGGATCCTAAGGAAGTCGATGAAATAAAAATTAAAGCCATCAATAAATTAAATGAAATAGCTAATATTGGCAAAATCACTATAGTTTTAACTAGTAGCAAAAATTTAGCTAGAAAATCAACTAGTCCAAAAATTAGGCATTTCATTGATGGAGTGAAAAAGATAATATTGGTAGCATCTGGTAAAGGGGGAGTTGGCAAGTCTACTATAACCGCATTGATAGCCGAGCAGTTAAATCTGGAAGGATACAAGGTAGGAATAGTGGATGCTGATATTTATGGGCCATCAATTCCGCAAATATTTGGTATTAGTGATGTGCCAGAAATAGTGTATAATAAAATGACCCCTTTAAAATCGCGGGGCATTAAAATTATTTCTATTGGATTTCTTATTCAGAATAATTCTGCCATTGTGTGGCGTGGTCCAATGGCTAGCAAAACCATTTACCAGCTATTATCTCTCACTCATTGGCAGGAGTTAGATTATTTAATTATTGACATGCCACCCGGTACTGGTGATATTCACTTAAGTATTTTAGAGAATTATCACTTAGATGGAGTAATAATAGTAACTACTCCGCAAAAGATGGCAGCAATAGACGTAGTTAGGTCGATTGATTTATACAAAAAATTTAACTTACCAATTTTAGGTATTATAGAAAATATGAGCTATTTAGTTGAAGCAAGTTCAGGAAAGAAAATCCAGATATTTAGTGGCAATAGTGGAGAAAATTTTGCCAAAGAATATAATATACCCTTAATCTGTAAGATTCCTATTGAACCAAAATTATCCTATAATTGTGACAATAGTATTAGTCTTACCGATATAATTAAACTACCAATAAAACAATTTGTTTAATAAGTAGGATTATATGTCAAACATAATCAAAATAGAAGAAGTGCCAGCTATAAAAAGACCTGATTGGATAAAGGTTAAAGCACCAAATTCATATCAATATCATGAGACAAGAAAGATAATTGAAAATTTAAAATTAAACACAGTCTGTCAAGAAGCAGCCTGCCCTAATATCGGAGAATGTTGGGCAAAAAAACACGCGACAGTTATGATACTGGGTTCTGTTTGCACTCGTGCCTGCCGTTTTTGTAATGTTCAAACCGGTCGCCCTGATTTACTCGATCCGCATGAACCACAAAGATTAGCTCAAGCTGTGATGAAATTAGGACTTGAACATGTGGTAATTACTTCAGTTGATCGAGATGATTTAGATGATGGTGGAGCTGAACATTTTGCCAATTGTATCAAAGAAATAAGACTAGCTTCGCCTAGTACCACAATTGAAGTTTTAACACCCGATTTCCTTAAGAAAGAAGGAGCCGCTGACATAATAGCATCAGCAAAACCTGATGTTTATAATCATAACGTAGAAACAGTACCTTCTTTATATAAAACTATTAGACCAGGAGCTAGGTACTACAATTCACTAAGTCTTTTGCATAATGTAAAAAAATTAGACCCTAAAATTTTCACTAAATCAGGTATGATGGTTGGTCTTGGAGAATCGAACGATGAAATTATGCAAGTAATGGACGATTTAAGAGAAGCTAAAGTTGATTTTTTAACTATCGGGCAATATTTACAACCAACCAAAAATCATGCTATAGTTGATAGATATGTTTCTCCAGAAGAATTTAAATATTTTGAAAGAGTTGCCAAAGTTAAAGGATTCTCAATGGTTTCTGCCAGTCCATTAACTCGTTCTTCTTATCATGCTGCTGAGGATTTTCAAAAATTAAAGGATAATGTCAAATCCCAAAATTATAATTAATTAGTTATCGTAGGCAGTCTCCTAGCTGTAAACATTATAGAAAATGAAAAAAATATCTAAAAAGCATAATACAAAATTATCAGTGATAATATCATTTTTACTCGGTATTGCTACCGGAGTAGGCTATAATGAAATAAATGATACAACTTCTTGGCATAGTTTTCATACTGAAACTGATAATTTGAATGTCTGCTTTACCCCTCCATCCGGTTGTGGCTCATTAATAGCAGAAGAAATATCTAAGGCTAAGGATAGTATCTATATTCAAGCATTTGGCTTAACTTTGCAAAAGATAGTTGATCAATTAATTAAGGCGAAACAAAACGGTGTTGAAATAAGGGTATTACTGGATCGTAGTAACTTACACGATAGATATTCTAAAATGCATGAATTGAAACGAGCTGGTATTGATGTATCAATAGATAAAGTACCAGGTATTGCTCACAACAAAATTATGATTATTGATAAAAATAAGGTGATTACCGGTAGCTTCAATTTTACTAACGCAGCTGATAATAGAAATGCTGAAAACGTTTTGTTAATAGAAAATAGTGATATTGCAGAGACTTACTTGCAAAGTTGGCTTAGTCGTCGAGCAAAGAATTAATGTGAGCGTTCACGGTTTTTTTGCTATTTTCTTATTATGAATAAAAAATCTGTTCGCCAAGCGTCATTGCGAGGAGCCGTTTTGCGGCGACGCGGCAATCCATTGTTAATCACTTTTTAGTATATATATATATGCAGTTACAAGAAAAAATTTATGTTTTTTTATGTGCTTTATTTGTTGTGTTAATAGTAGTTAGCAACTTAGTATATCAGAAATTTGTTTATTTACCTATTTTCTCTATTTATACATTTGAGCTATCTGTTGGTGCAATTTTTTATCCGATCACTTTTCTAATAACTAACTTAATATCAGAATTTTATGGAAAAGAAAAAGCACAGTTTTGCGTTAGATTGGCAACTAGTATAAATATTTTAGTATTATGTATTATCAGTTTTATGGGTTATCTACAAGCTACTGACTGGTCAAAAATTGATAATAATACTTTTAATTCGGTATTTGGGGCATATAGCATTTCACTGTTTGGTTCAATGATAGCTAGCTATACAGCTCAGATGATAGATATAAGACTTTATTTACTGATTCGCAAACTTACTAATAATAAATACCTTTTTCTAAGAAATTTGAGTAGTGCAATATCGTTATTTGTTGATACATCGATCGTAATTATCTTTGTTACAGTTATTGGGGTGATACCTTACGGACAAATGATATCTTTAATATTTAATAGTTATTTATTCAAACTGTTTTTTACCATAGTAACCACTCCGATATTTTACTATGTGGTGCATTATATCAGAACTTTATCTTATCCAAAAAATATGTTATGACCATAAGTTTTTCATTTTATTAAAAAAACTAGCATCATCTTCATCTTTGTCGCTTGACAATTCTGTATCTAGCATTTCTAGTAACTCTTTTTGTTTTTTAGTAAGATTTTTCGGTATCTCAATATGGATGTGGGCAAACATATCCCCTCTAATGGTTGATCTAACCTTAGACATACCTTTACCTTTTAGTCTTAGTTGTTCGCCATTTTGTGTGCCAGCTGGTATTTTTAACTTTACCTTACCACCTTCTATATCTGGTATTTCTATTTCTCCACCTAAAATAGCTTTAATGAAACTAATAGGTAGTCGACAATGCAAATTAATTCCATCAACTTTATACAGGTCATGTGGCTTAATAGTAACAAAAATATACAAATCTCCATTACTGCCTCCTCGCATTCCGGCATCTCCTTCACCAGTAAGTCTTATTCTTGTGCCTTCCTCAATACCAGCTGGAATATTTACCAATAAATTCCTATGTTGTGAATGACGCCCTTGACCATGACATTTTTTACATGGATTTTTAATTATTTGCCCTGCACCTTGGCATTTTGCACAAGTTTGATCTAAGGTAAAGAAACCCTGCTGTATTCTTGTAGCTCCGTGTCCTCCACAAGTATCACATTTGGTCATGCCAGTATCATTATTTTCTGAACCACTACCGTTACATGGTGAACACTTTACTTCACTAGTAAAGCTAATATTCTTATCGATACCACGAAATGCTTCTGACAAAGTAACTGTGATGTCATATTTTAAATCTGAACCTCTAACGCTAGTGGACTGGTGCGACCTTCTTGCCCCGCCGCCCATAAAATCATTAAAAAACTCACCAAATATATCATTCAAATCATGATTTCCCCCTCTAGAAGCCTGCCTTCCAGCTGACGATGCTGCTCCTGAATTATGAAAAGCCTCATGTCCAAAACGATCATATGCTGCTCTTTTCTGCTCATCTTTTAGTATATCATAAGCACTACTTATTTCCTTAAACTTTTTTTCTGCTTGTTGATCCTGTGAATTACGGTCAGGATGATATTGCATAGCTAATTTATGATAAGCCTTCTTTATTTCTGCTTGGCTAGCAGTTTTATTAACTCCAAGTACTTGGTAATAATCTTTTGTAGACATAATAAGGATATCTTATTTTAAATTTTATTTTTAGCCAAAACATCATTGCGAGCGAACGTATGTGAGCGTGGCAATCCATTTTTTCTGGATTGCTTCGTCGGCTTACGCCTCCTCGCAAGAGTGAAGAGTGGGGGTTAAAAATTCTTCCCAACCCTTATATATATCACCGTTTCAGCTACTTCGTAAATTCCTTAAAAAGCCTCTATATTGCTTTTGTAGTGTTTTTTTGGCAAAATTCCCCAAAATTGACCTACAAAAAGGTCTATTTTTAACCGTTTTTCACGGGGAGAGAATATGACAGAATCGTTAACTTTTTTCGATAACTTAGTTGAAAACCCCGATACTATCTTTTATAATATAGTCGGTAATTTTGTAGAAGTCAAGATTTGATCTTACAGACCCCATAAATTAACTTATTAGATTGTCAGATAAATTTTGACTGTCAGATAAGTGTTCAAGATACAAGATCTCATTATTTTTTTCAAACGCTAATTTTTTACTATCTTTAAAGGTTTGCATTGGAGTTTTACCATAGCAATACTTGCCGGAATGAGGACGTTCGTTATTATAATAATGTAACCAGGTATCAAGATCTTTTTGCAATTCAAAAAGTGAATTGTAAATCTTTTTACTCATTACAGTATCATAAAACTCATTTTTCATGGTTTTATGAAATCTCTCACATATCCCGTTAGTTTGAGGGGAATATGCTTTTGTAACGGTGGGTTCTATTCCTTCAATACTTAAAAACAATTCAAAGGCATGATGTTCTATATTTCCTTTATATTCAGTACCACGATCAGTTAATATACGTAGTATAGGAATACCTTGTTCTTCGTACCAAGGTAGAACTCTATCATTTAACATATCAGCAGAGGTTATAGCTGTTTTGTCTGTGTATAATTTGGCATCCGTCACCCTGGAATAGCTATCGATAAAAGTTTGACCATAAACCTTACCTATTCCTTTAAAGTTGCCAACATAGTAAACATCTTGACAACCAAGATAGCCTGGATGTTCTGTCTCTATTTCCCCATGTGCCTCTTTAAGATTCTTACGATTCTCCAAGACACGTAATTGAGCTTCCGTAAGTATAATGCCATCCTGAGCCATTTTAGTTTCTAAAGCTACTAGCCGTTTCTTAAGATTATTGAGATCGTTCCTAAGCCAGATAGATCTAATGCCGCCGGGAGATACTAAAATCCCATCTTTTTTTAATTCGTTCGATACACGAAGTTGACCATAAGCGGGGTACTCTATTGCCATGTCTAATACCGCTTTCTCTACAATAGGATCAACTCATATTAGCCAATATGGGTTTCTTACGGCTTATTTCATACAAGGCTTCATCGCCACCATTCTCATATAATTCCTTGAATCTATAATAACTATCTCTGCTATACCCCATTGTCTTACATGCACTAGATACATTTCCTAAGCTTTTTGCTAGTTCAAGTAATCCTATTTTTGGTCTTATTATTTTCTGATTTAAATTCATTTTAATCTCCATTTAATAATTTGTTTATTTTACTAAATGTAAGATTAAATCTCAACTACTTCAAATTAGTTCTTTGCTCATCTGCTTATTCTTCTCTTAGCTTTTCCATTTCTTCTTTTAACTTTTCTATTTTTTCAAGGGTTAGCCCGGTAAATTCAATGATTTCATCTATTGTCTTTCTTTTAGCCAACATTTTTTTTGCCATGACTATAGCGTTTTCTTTAATACCTTCAGCTTTTCCTTCAGCTTTTCCTTCAGCTTTACCTCTAGCTTCCCCTCTAGCTTCCCCTCTAGCTTCAGCATCTTCAATTTTTTGTTGCTCTACCGCTAAATTATCAAGACGAGTTTTTACTATTTTCTCATAGGTACGCAATTCTTCTTCACTCCAGCTAGCTTGGTCTACAGCCTCAAAGGCTCTCCTAATAATTTCATCCTTACCTATTAAATGCTCTATTTCTGTTAATGTTAATGCACTATCTCCTGCATGCTTAAAAAAATACATCCACTTTTCTTCAATAGTTTTTAGATTTTCTATAGTTTTATTAAATTTCGTCAACTCAAAAAAAACAAAGTAAAAATCTTTTAAATCATTGGCATAGGTCTTTGTATCTAAAAGACGATGCTCTGATTTCCAATGTTTTTTATCGTCAAACATCATAAAATCCGCTATTGCTAAAAATATTACTCCTTTTAATTTGGCATATACTGCCATTTTCTTGTATTCCTCATCTTCCTCAAGTATTTGCTGAGAATATGCTTTAGCTGCATAATATTGGGCTCTTTTTTCAAATCCTTTATGTTTACTTACTTGCATCTCTACGATTATTTGATTACCGTTTTGATCTTGACATAGCACATCAACAATAGATTGCCTATATGCAGCAATATCTGGGTCTTGGTTAGTTGGTAAAAACGTTACATTAATTATTTTCTCATTTTCTTCAAGGCTGAGAACATCATTTAAAAAATGAACAAGTATATCTTTATTCTTTTCAGTACCAAATATTTGGCGAAAACAAAAATCATTTTTAGGATCAAGAAATTTTGATAAAAACATATAATATAACCTCTTAATTATTACTAAATGTTGCCTTTATTTATCTGGTTCATTTTAGCACCATCAATATTATTAACTCCATCATCTTCTTAAGCCTGTGAGCATATATATAGGAACAAAGCCCGGTGTCCTTCAAGAAAGGCAGTGTACTCACTTTCCTGCCGAACGAAATTGCTACGATATATGCCGCTCATCTGAGCTAAATCCTCTAATATTATTTTACCATCTTCTCCACTAAAAAGCTTGCAATAAATTGATTTTAATTGCTCTTTTGTTAGTAAATTTGGTGAAGATGAGGAGTTAATTGATAGTTTCATTGGTTATTCCTTACCCTTGTATCTGTTGCTGTTGTAACTGTTGCATTTGCATCATCTTACGTTGTTGTCTGATTTGTAATAGTTCTTGTTCGTTTTTGAGGATTGAGCTTGGAGCTCCTCGCAACTCAAAAAATAGTTTAAAACATTCATCCCAATTAATATTATCGTATATCTCAGGAAAAAAGTTACTGATACCACTTCGTTGGAAGAAACCTAATACTTGCTCAACACTAGATATTGCTGATGTTTTCTGAGCCCTGGATAATGGTGAAACATATTCAATCTCTATCTCAGGAGGGTTTGTTGCTCCCTCTAAGATTGGTACTCTGTTATATTTAATCAGTGTCTGATATATCACCATGATTAACGGATTTAACAACTCACTCTCGATTCTACCAACCATCGGGGACATTAAACGATATTGTTCCTCCGTTCTAATTTGTACCTCGGTGGCAGTCATTTCTTTATTTTCCTTTTGCATCCTGAATATATCGATATAGAATGCCTTATATATAGCATCCCGACATTGATTTTGTTCTATCTCAGTAGGTAAGATATTTTCCATACCAGTTAATGGTATTATTTTATCTGCCATACCATTACGATAGAAATTAACACTGCCTGGCGTAGTATAGAGTGGTAAGTAATATCCGTCTTTTGGCACTAATAATGGTGGGTCTAGTTGTTTCTGGGCTACTTTCAGGGTAATTTGCCTTAAACTATTGAGCAATTTAATATCAGGTAGCACATGATGAGCTGGAGCATAGCCGTATACTTCACCTTCTTCTTTTACCCACCGCGTTACAAAAAACGGGAAATAAGAATAACCTGATTGACTAATAATTTTTTGTTCAGCTAGGTAGATATATTCTGAGCTATATTCAAGTGTTGATGAGCTAGATGTTGAGGGCTAGATGTTACCGTTGCTTTTCTGCCTTTATTTCTCTGGTTTTGAGCTTGTGGGCTAACTATGTGCAATATTTCTACTATTTCATCAGGATTCCGGGCTAATCTTTCCTTGAAAGGGGTAAACTCTGTCCATTTAGCTGATGCAGTTTTAATTGGCATGCTAAATAGTCGGTACATTGTATTAACAAAGCCAAACTTGTCCTCTTCAAAATAACATTCCTGTAAATTAATATTACGGAAGAACAGAGTTTGTGCTAATTCTATATCTTCTTCAACATAAAATATTGCAGTGCCAAAAGCAGCTAGATTTAGAAAAAACTGATGAATCTGACTATAAAAATTAGAAGTCGGATTATTGAATATATCCATTAGGGTTTTTTCTAGCATTTGGGCTAGCATGTTGCGTTCAGCTGGGGTCTAAATGTTCTTGCTGCTCGTCATTTTCACGATACTATAGTAAGGTTAAACCAGTTCATTGCTGGATTTACTAGCAAGCTTTGTAAGCCTGATGCTAATTGCTCTCTTGACCAAATAGAAGTTGAATCAAATATTACCTTATTACTCTCAGTTTGTGGACAAACATATTTCTTCAGCTCATCCCATATATGATGCCATTTCTCCCGCTTGCTTTTGAGATTGTCAAAATATTCAATCTTTTTGTTTAAATCATTATCAGCCATAAGCTGTTACCATATTACGGGTTGAATTTGAGTTTATAGTTGAGTTTGGGTTTAAATATGGCTCACCAAGCTTCTTTGATACTTTCTTGAGTTTCTTGATAAAATCGTTATCATATAACACCTCATAATTATATTGCTTACCGCTAGCGGCTGTCATGCTAGGCAAACCAAGGGTTAACCCTTCAATATCCTTAAGCGAGACTACCTTGCCAAGAGATTCAGATAATTGTGGCAAATCGTTTAATCGGGGTACTGACCGCATGTTAAAATGCTCCACTGCTTGTTTTAAACCACCAAGTTCAGCTATCGGCATTTTTTCTAGTCCTGATCTACCATATCTTGCCATTTGCTCTAAATTACCTGACATACCATCATATTGATGGTTATTAGCAAGATCAACTGGTTCAATTCCCCCTCTAAGTCTATGCATAATATTTGATGTATTCAAGTAATGACCAATACCAACCAATGGAGCTAAACATTTGTTACTCCAAAACCTATCTGTCCAAGTGTATTGAAGTTCCTCCCGCTACAGTTGCTGCTCCCCCTGCTCCTAGTGATGTGAGTCCCATTCCAGCTCCAAAAGTTAAGGCAGCCAAGAGCTGTCCCCTGTACCAAACCTGTAATGTCGGCTGAGTCCTCATATTTCCCAGCTCGCCATTTTACATCGTGAGCATAACTATCCAACTGTCTTTGAGCAGATGAACCATAATCATTTAATCGGTTTTGCAGACCTTCAATATGCGATTGTCTACTAGCATAATCAGCCGCTATTTGTTCTTCTCTGTTTTGGTGTTGTTTATATTGTTCAATGCAGCTAATTAATTGATGTCTTGCCTGATCAAAATTACCAGTATCTTGCAATAGACGATCTTGACTTGCTTGATAGTTACCTAACTGATGCCTAAGCTCTGCTTTTTCACTACTTATATTTTTGTGTTCCCTGGTAATATCATTCATAGAATGACGTATTTTCTCTTCTATTGCCTGACGTTGTTTTTTTAACGAATCAACATCTTGCTGATGTTTGGCAATTGTGCTGCCTGCTTCTTCTTCGGTTAAGCCTCGCAAACTGTCTTTTTGCTGGGCTACTCGGTCGTAGAGATTTTGGAAAACGCCTGGTAATTGCTCCACCTGTCTCATTCTTGCTTCAAGAGCTGGAGCCTTCTGTTGCAATGCTGCAAAAGATTGTTTAAGTTGCTCGCCTGAGAAAGATAGCCTAGCTCTTTGGGCTTCTATGTTCTTTAAACCACTATCATATTGGCTAGCATACTGATTTAATTGGTTTTCCATCGCATAGCTTCTATTGCTATGTTGGTATTTTTGCTCCTCTAGAGAACGTAAACCCTGCATCGATTGTTGTATTTCGCGAGATAGATTATTGATATTAGTTTGTGCTTCACGAGCATAATTATTATGGCGATCCTGCGATTCCTCATAGTTACGCTTGCACTTTTTTGTATCAGAACCAGTGAGATATTTGCCACCAGGAACATACTTAGAAACAAAATTAGAAACATCCCGGCTAAAGTAAGTTCCAACTATACTTGCAACTGCCAGGGCTGGTAACCAGAACATTATACTACCTCGCCTATATTATTGTTGTTTATATTTATACTACTTGCATCCATCATCTTTACCTCTCCAAAGAATTATAATCATTCATTACTTTACGATATTTTAGTATGTTATATTGTGATTGCTGTTGCTCATTACCAGTTTTAACATCCATCGCTAAATAACAAAAACTCTCAGTTATATCAGTAGCTCTTGAGGAGCTAGAATGCACACCCCTTTTAGTGGCATCAAACTCATAGAGACCGTTAATACCACGCTGACATTTCTCGGCATCTATTCGGCACTTGCCTAGCAGATTTCTAGCTTTAGTTATCATTTCCTCTCGTAAATATTTCCTACCAATAGCAAAAGGTGGGAATCCTACTTTTTCGGCTATCTCGTTAGCTTGTTGTAATCGAGTATCCAAAGTCGGCATTTGTCTTCGACTCATATCATGCGGCAATACGTTACGCCCATATTGATAGGGTCTAGTTCTTAAATGATTAAGATAAAACTCTAAATCTTTGCCCCTATTCATATAAAAATCGATAATATCAATATAATCTTGTTTCTCTTGAACGAACCAAATCACCGTATAATCAACAATACCTATATCCCAGTAAGTATTAACCTGATAGCTTGCATCAAATGGCACATAGCCAATACGCCCCTGACTTTCAGCTAACCGTAATTGTTCAACAAAGGTACCGCCTTGATCACCTCTCTTGTAACGATAGGCAGCAAAATCACAATAAAACTCTCTTTGAATTTCTTCGTTAGTCATATCGACAGAATCCAACTTATTTTTATCGACTAATGGTTGTCCCTCATTATCCGTAGTATCTTCAATAGTTTTTATTTGGCAAAATACTTCCGAACTATCCTGATATTTCCGGTATAATTCTTCGCCATGGGTTAATTTTGGATTATCGGAAGGCGTATAAAGATAAAGCAACCAGGCATTATTACGAATTACCATCGGCTCTATAACGCAACTCATAGCTCGTGGATCATGGTAAGAATATTCTGAGATAACCGCTCCCTTAATACCACTCCCTCTGATAGTAGCATAACGATCACTACCGACAAACTGAATCACTGAGCCATTTTTAAATAATATCCGTTGCTTATATTGCTGACTACGAGCAATAATGCCTTTAGGGATAAATGACATATAAGGACGCCCCGATAATGTCATACCATCCCATACGCTCATTTTAGCTTGATTATAGGTAGGGTAGACATACCAATAAATGCCAACTTCTCAAATAGCACTAGCAGTGATCCAGTTAATACCCATAATATCCTTACCAGCCCTTCTATGCCAAAGGCAATAGCTTTCTTACCACCCGAGTATAAATATCTCCACAAAGGTAATTGGAATGGATAGGGTGACACTCCACCGGAAATTTAATGCTGCTAGAATTAGCTAGCTCTTTGTTGGTTTTACTAGTAGTTTCCATCACATTGAACTATCTGCCCCATAAGATTCTATTTCAAAATTAGTTACATCAATCATCTTTGCCATTTCTTGGGCTTTTGCTGTTTGTTCAGCTTCATCAGTATTTTTCCTATGATAACTAGTATCATACTTTCTCGTTTGGTATTTCTGTGAATTAGCTTTAAGATATTCCAGTAAAGACTTAGAACAATATTTTTTCTTAGTAGCAATTGCCTGATTATCCTTGTTATAGGTCACTTCCTCATAACCGTTAATTGCCCTATCATATAATACCCCTTCTGCTCTATCTACTGCAATTGCTAAAGCTAAATTGACACATTTAGCTAAATATTTATCGCTATTAATAATCCGATGCAACCTAAGTGGCGAGATACAACCAGCCTTTTTAGCGGCAATAACTATGTTACCATGCTCACAAAGATATAATAGGAAATTAGAGATATCCTCTATTGAACCAAACTTACTGATGGTACTAGATGATATCTTTGCTAAATATTTTTCAAACAAACCATAATTTTTAATCATATAGAACTCTTTAAAAATTCCTTGTAATAACCTCTATTATACCTGACTTCCAGGTTTTTTGCCAGTTGATTCACTAAAATTCCTCTTATGTTTTGCATAGTATTACAACTAGTAATTGCTGTCAATAGCTTATTTTCTATTTTTTATATTATTATTAAATTTTTATTCAAGCAATATAAAAATGCTAATTCTTGTAAAATAAAAACTAAAAAAAGTGAAATTTTTTAATAACAAGTGACTAATTACCTCAAAAAATTTTTCGCGAAACGCCCCCCTATACCCCATTTTGCAACGTGGACACCCCCCGGGTGATTTCACGGGCAATTTTTGCCCAAAAATGTAAAAAAGTGACAAAAATTGGTTAAAAACAACCAGTTTAAGGCGGAACGTTACGTTAATAACGTAAGATCCTATTCTTGTAAGCCGCATTACTCTCATATTTTCCAAACCCTTACAATTTCATATGTGATTTGTATGTACCTTTCAACCTTCAGTAACTGGTGGATTATTATTAATTCTTTTGTAATCATTCTTTTTTTGCTTAATACAATTAGTCTTTTGCTCTATTTGCCATAGCTTACAGTCAAGCCATTCTATCGACTTTCATAAACTCAAAAGTATAATTATGGCTGCTGCAAGCCTCCTCCAAAACTCTCCCGTAATGATTTATAATCCAATCCCCAACAAAGGGACTGGGTGGTTTAAGAATGAGCTTATTGCAAGTAGTATCTTCTTCAATTGCTTCTAACTTGCTGAACCACGCTTTATCGATGAGTTCACCGTATAACTTTATCAAATATTTCCGTATTTTATACCACACTGACTCTGGGTTTAGTTCACTTAGCTCTAAATAATAATCCGATGGAGTTCTTTTGTTAGTAATACGCAATTGTTGAACCTCTTTGCCATATACCTCTTGCACTTGCTTAAGTAATGTGTCTTTATCACTTTCTGACAAAGAGATATCTGCTAAATCAATTTTGTATTCATCGTCACATACTCCAAAAAAACTGCACTTCATCAGTATTTCATCAGCAATATCAGAGTCAAAAGCCCCAACAATTTTGCGTTTCAACTGACTCAGTGGCTTAGTGTCCTTATTATTTTCTACCTTCCGTAAACGCGTCTCTCTTGCCTTAATAGCATTATTCTTCCCGAAGTTAAAGTTTGGGTTATTTGCCATAGATGGTGGACGCATTTCATGAATCAAAGTTTTTTTCATGTAATTCAGCACTGCTTCCTTGCAGGGAAAGCGATTATTAGGAGACTTTTCGCTATGTTTAATCAACAGCTTATTAACATAACTCAATTCGTAGTTACGACCTGTTCTCCTTCTTAACAAAGCCGCATCTTCCTCAGTTAATGGGTAAAATTCCTCTAGCTTCCTAGGCGAATACCAACCTTTAGCCCTTTTGGTAATATTGCTAATCCAACTTGCAGCTTCCGGCTGTTGCTCAGCCTCATTGCTACTTGAAGAACCGCCTGTTAAGTCTAAATCTGAGTCTGAGTCTGACTCATCATCAGTTGGAGATGCGTCGCCGGAATTACTGTCTGGGGAATTGTAAGGTAACGTTTCACTTACTGAGCTTACCTTTACCTCCTGAGGTAAATTAAAGCTTTGCTCCTCAGTTGACTTAAGCTCTGACGAATTTTGTTCACCTGAGCTTACCGTTACTTCAAGCGGCAAATTAAAGCTTGGCTCCTCAGTTGACTCAAGCTCTGGTAAATTCTGTTCACCCCTTTTTACCTTTACCTCCTGCGGCAAATTAAAGCCTGGCTCCTTAGTTGATTCAAGCTCTGGCAAACTTTGTCCACAATTTTGTCCACAAAAACAATCCTTTTTACCGCATCTAGGTTCTGTTGACAAAATTTTTAACGTAACCATATTAAAGCTCCAACAAAATTTAGAAAGGCTAAAAAGGTGGTTGGGGCTTTATCAAACCTAGAAAATATACGCCTAAAATATTTGATTTTACCAAAGAAACATTCAATTAAATGGCGTTCTTTATAAATATGTTTATCATATTCACGTTGTACTTTACGATTAGATTTTGGTGGTATAACAACCTCACACCCCTTATTTTCTAAGCTTTCTACAAACGCACTACTATCATATCCTTTATCGCCTATCACCGTCGTATTCTGAACATCTTTAGTAAGATTTTCAGCCTGAGTGATATCATTTCTTTGCCCAGCAGTTAGTATAAACTTCAGTGGGTTACCCAATGCATCAACGAGGGCATGAATTTTAGTACTAAAACCACCTTTGCTTCTACCTAAAGCTGCTTCCTCTTGATTACCTTTAATATATCCAGATGAGCAAGCATGTGCTCTTACAATAGTTGCATCAATCATCATTGATTCCATATCTACATCTACTTTAACATGATCCATTAAAGCTTCCCATATACCTTTGTCAACCCATCTCTTAAATCTGCGATAAACACTGTACCAACAACCATAATAATCAGGCAGAAGACGCCATTGACAACCTGTTCTAGCAATAAACCATATTGCTTCAATAAACTGTCTTATTTTTTCCTCATTCTTGTTGTGTATAGCTTTTTTTTTCTTAAAAAATGATAAAATTGCTTCCCATGCTTGGTCTTCTATGTAATACTTCATATCGGTAGTTTCTTGGTTTCGATAACTAGAAACTACCATTTCTTCTTACTATTGCAACTTCTTTATTCTCCTCTGATAACTTAACATAAAATTTTGTCAACACAACCTAGATATTATAGATATATATATAGATGTGTTTTTTTTTGATTTTTTTACAGTTGAGTGGTAATTTTTTTCCGGTTGAAGTGAAATATTTTTATGGCTAGATTGAATATTTATACAATCAGAGTGATAAGAATTATCATTAGCTTTACGAAAACTTATAAATTTTTTAAGAATTCTGATACATAAAATATTGCGGCATTTTAGGTTATGTTTGATCGTAGTAATTAAAGAGTGATCAATGAACCCACTTGTTTGTAATTCTATTAGACATTGTTTAACCCGTTTTTGACAAACTCCTAGCTCTTTTTCGAAAAAGTGATAGCCTTCTTGTAATTCTTCCGATAGTTTATCTTTTTGATAAATCTGTAGGCGAGAAACTATCAAAGACAGAAGTTGACGAGAAGTTTTACTTAATTGCTTGCCACAATTATTAGTAAGGTTTCGCCATTCAGGTGGGACGAAATTACCAACAAAATTATAAAAGATAACATCAGGATTTTCAACTAAAGCGTTAGGAAGAATTAACGATTCTGTCATATTTCCCCCCTTGTAATAGGATAAAAAATAGACTATTTTGTAGGTCAATTTTCAGGATTTTTGTCTGAGAAGTGACATATGAGTTACATATGGAATGGTTATTAAGATTATAAAAAAACTGAAAGCTTAGAGGTATATGGTGGGCGATGAGAGACTTGAACTCCCGACATTCTCGGTGTAAACGAGATGCTCTACCAACTGAGCTAATCGCCCGCTTCTTCAGCTTAAGGCAGATATTGCCCCATTTCCTCAGAAAAATCAAGTTATTTCTAAAATTATTTAATTTTTAGATATAAATGCGAGTTTAAGATAAGGAAATGTTGGTAATACAAGAATAGACTTCTTTCGAACCTCTACTTCTGCTGGTAATTTGTGCGTGATACCGGTACTCCGTTCCTCACGTCTTATCTTCCAGATGAGAAGGAGCAAAAATTATGCCATAAAAAGGGATTAGTATGCGGTATATGGGATAGGAAATTAAATTTTCTTTACTGACTACATGTTGTCATTTGGTGCATCATTATGCCAGATAAATTGAAGAAATGCTGATGAGAATGTGCTTTAACAGTGGAAATTGATGTTTGAAAATATTATTAATATACATAAAAACATTATATCTATTAATTTAAATCATGTCAAGTAAAAAGTGATATTTACATGACTACAAATCTCTGCAAACCCTATTACTTAGACGTTTCAAGCACTTTTTTATCTGGAAGATAAGTAGCGAGTTTCGAAAGAAGTCTAATGAAGGGGTTTCTAATGCGAGTATAGGATAAGGATTAACACTCTTAATTTTAGTACATTTTAATCCGATTCCACATTGTATAAATCACCTCCCAAATCAACACCATTGCCTTGGTGAGGATATTCTAGTAATTTCTTTTTGCCTTTAGTTGCAGTTAAATAAATTATAATTCTATCAAAACTAATATCATTATCTAATATTAAATCTTTAATATTTAACTTGTGATCTGAAAATAAATATTTCAGGCTATTAATTAGGTTGCCCTAATTACTTCCTGTGACAGAATAAAAATGTATTTTAAATATATCACAAATATTTTGCTTTACTGTATTTGAACCAAATTGTGTAGAAGATAATACTGTTTCTATAAAATATTCTTCTGGCTTTGGACATAATAATTTAAAGATATCTAGGCTTTTTGGCTCCGTTAGCGAATGATCCCATAATCTTAACAACACTGATATCTGTAAATCTTGTGAAAGCTTTCCGAACGATTCTTTAGAAAATTGATTGCCTGCTCTTCCTTTATTCTGGGATTTTCCTTTTGCCATAAAATCCTTAATAATCACATATATATCCGTAACAAACGGATATAACTAGGAGTGCATTATAGATATTTTATGTATAATGTCAATATTTATAATAATAGATTAGTGAACATATTCTGAAAATTGTTTTACACAACACTATTTAGATTGCCGCGTCGCCGCAAAGCTGCTCTGAGCCATGACGATTGGGATATAGTCAATTCAGGAGAAGTTGATGCTAGGAGCGATGGAGCGACGCCTATAAGTAATAGGCGAGCGACGAGTGACGACGTCACCAACTTCTCATCAATTGACTATACATATACGATATTAGCGAAACCACGTAATGGTCGTGGCAATCCACTATTCATTAGTTTGTTGAGAAGGTTTATTATTAGAAGTAGTGGGCTTAATTCTGCCAACCATTTCATCTAGTGATATTTGAAAATAGTCTGCTAGGGCTACGGTGATTGGACTACTAAGTTTCTCTTGAGTACTATTCTCTTTTATAAAATCTTGAATTGGATTTTCACTGAATCCAATATATCTACCTAATTTATATGGATTTAAATTCTGTTCTTGTAGCTTTTTATTAATAAAACTTCTTAAATTAGAAGTAATATTACTTAAAGAAATATCAATAAATTCGTCTTGCGTAACATATTTATTTCTTCCTACAACTTCATTCATAGAACACTTAAAATAATTCGCTATTTTGAGTATAGTGCCTATTTCTGGATTAGGCTGAGATAAATTCATAATTTTGCAAATAGTAGCATAAGAAATATTGGTTTTATGTACAAAATCCTTTCTTTTTAAGTTTAATTTGTCGAATTTTCTTTTTAAAAATTTTTGTATTTTATAAACAAGAGGCATGGGTAAAATATAACTACACTTTGTAATAAAAATATTCATGAAACACGAATATTTTTCTTGACACCACCAAATAATTATATTAGACTCTTAAAATAGGATGGGATCAAAAAAATAGCTCAGTAACTACTGACTAATTTTTTAACCAAAAATATATATTTTGGTTTAGTTATCCGATTAGTATTTAGCCTTAGCGTCTATTAGCGAGGAGCCACTTTAGTGGCAACGAAGCAATCCAGAAAAATTAAATTTAGGTTGCTTTGGAGGCTTACGCTTCCTCGCTAACAGACGGTGTATGCTAATCGGGTTGCTATAATCTCAAACTAAAAAAGCCAGTGTAACACTCAAGCGTTTAGCTTATTAATAAATCTAAAACCTGAATGTTACATTTAGGTTATAAACTAGTAAGTACTCAAAAGTTTTACAGACAAAAAGTACTTACTAGTGAAATTAATCCAATAGCATTGCTATTAAATTACAACCATTATCGAGGTGTAACTGTGATCATACACGAATTTTTTCAACTAGTCAAACTTCATTATTTTTTTTATAATCTGATAGTTAACTAGCATGAATCATACAATACAATTATTAATGATCTCAGTAGTTGGCGTACTCATTATAGAAATAATATTAATCTTGACTTTTATCAAGTGGCTTCACAATATTCGGGTTAACAGTGAGCATATTGCCAAGAGTAGCAAGGACTTTTCCAGCATTTTTACCAAGGATATAGAAGAAGTAAAACTGCTATACCAAAAATTAAAAAAGCTTATTCATATAAATGGTGAGAAAGAAGATAAAATATTACATGGATTATTTTTTTCAGAAGAGATAAAAATATATCGAAATGTTACTTGCTGAAATCAGGGAATTTAAGGAGCGGTGTCAGATGAGTGAAAAAGCACGCAACAATGAGGATGATCAATTGACAAGTGGAGTTAAATAGAATGATTAAAGAATATCTTGAAGATAGATTTAAACAAGGCAGGCTTTATAATAGTTGGCTGATTGACGTGGATGATACGGCAAAAGCTTTAGAGAATTTACTAATATTTATAGAAACCAGTTTGTTTAAAGATAAAATTCAATTAAAAAATCATCCAGATTATCGGTTAGTAGCAAGGGATAATTCTGTTACCACTAATGTCAAAGATATATCTGTTGACCAAATTAGAGATTTACAGCAATTTTTTTATAAAACATCGTCAATATCTAAATATAGAGTGGCTGTTATTTATCAAGCCGATCTAATGAATCTTAATGCAGCAAATTCCTGTCTTAAACTTTTAGAAGATACTCCAAAAGATAGTTTTATTTTCTTAATTACCTCAAGAGCTGCTGGCATAATCAGCACTATAAGATCTAGATGTGCTAAAATTAATATAAAATCACAAAATCGCTTAGTGGGAAGTGAGATATATGTTAAATTTATTACATATATTGCCAATTGTTCAGACCCTAAAGTGAGGCTAAATATTATAGCAGAGTTTACCAGTAAAAACAAAGAATTATGGGGAGATTTTGCTTATAGCATGATATATCTAGTGAATAGAATTACTAAAAAATCTCTTAATATTAATATTGAATCCAATGAATTAGAGAATAAAATATTTAATCAATTATCCTCTAATTCACCTGATTGTTTGGTAACAAAATTTGCCAATATTAAGCGAATAATAAATAATACTATAGATTATGATCTAGACCTAAGGGCTAGTACTATAGCATTAATAGAAGAATTAACTTAAATATATCGTACGCTATTAGCGAGACCATGTAATGGTCGAAGCAATCCATTTTTGATCGTTTTCTGGATTGCTTCGTCGGCTTACGCCCCCTCGCAATGACGGTGTTGTAAGGAGCCTCCTAGCTAATAGACGTCTTGTACTTTAACTTTTTTTCCGTGAACGCTCACTGTTTTTTTGGTAACTTATACAGCTACACTGTTGCTTCACTTCCATTTCCTATCGTTGAAACTACATCTTCTACCATATCTACAGTACTCCCAACTATTGTAAATACGTTTTGCGCGAGGTTTGTCCCAGGTAGTAGGGATAACATAATCTCACCGGTATCAGACAGGATGTCTTCTGCTTCGACTATTGCTTTTTGCACGCCATTACAACGTTTATAATGAATATCCTTAACTTTCTTGCAAGCATAAGCAGTAGCAGCTACTGCTACTGCAGCAATAACTGCAGCTCCTCCGTATACTGGACCACCCATTACTTTTCCTTCTTGACCTATAGTAGTTTGTTCCTGTGGCGTTGCTGTAGGAGCGGCAATGCCCTTAAATGCAGCATTAGAAGGGTCTACGGGAGTAATTGTTTCTTCCGTTATAGTAGTAGAGTTTTCCTCAATAAAAGAAACAGAAGAAGATGGTTCAATATTAGTAACTACTGGTTCTAGTATTGTGTTTAGCTCATCCAACAGTTCCATGGCTGGTGCAAAATTTGGATGTGCTTCAAGAGACTTAGCGCATTCTACTAGAGCTTCCTCATGTTTACCTTTAGACTTCAAACTTTTGCACTCCTTAAAATGTTCATAATGCGATGAAGATGGTAAACCACATTTGTAATTCTTAACATAAGTGTTTCTTACATCACTCTCATAATATTGCTTATGTGTAAAAGCTATCTGTGCTATTTGCGGCTCCGTAGAGCTTGTTAGTTGTAGCTCTCGTAAAGAATCTCCCCAAGTAACTTGCTCCCCTTCTTCGCTTAAAGTAAATCTCTGATTTTGGCAGGGTTCATCCACTAAACACTTGGCATATAAGTTGGTTCGTTCTGGAGAAAATAGCCAGTGCGGAGGAGTGTACACTGCTCCCTTTCCAACCATCAAGCAGCTACCATTTGGCAAAGTAAGGGTCTTTACTTCTACGATCTCATCCGCAGCACGCTTACTTCTATTATGAAGAACTACATCATAATTATCTACAGGTTCTTTAAATAAAGAGTTGAGGTCACCGCCATCTAGACTATTATACTCTTTGAGTTCTGAGCGTTCTTCCCTATCTAACCTAAATTGTTTAGCTACAGGGTCACCGTATGTAGGTTTTTCAGTAGCTTCTTTAATTATTTTTACCAATGCTGGATCATTCTGATATTGATAAATAGACGGTAGGGATGATGATACATCTAGCTCGGAAGTACTATCATTAGCTTTTTCTATACCCGTATTTTCTCTTGTAAAGACTACCTTAGCTAAAGTTGAGGTTGTAGTATAAAGTAGAACAAGAGATGTGGTAAGAAGATGAGAAGGCGAGAAATATTTCATAAAAATTGTTTCCTATTTTATAATATTGATCAACATTTAGTTTAACAAGATAGTTAATAAAAACTAACTAAATTGATATAATAGGTTTTTTATATAGAAGTCAATATTTAATTTCAAAGTTGTATAAAAAAATAACATCCAATGAATAGTAGATTGCCACGACCTACTTGCGTGGTCTTGCAATGACGGGCTATTGCAAGGTATTCGTAGTGACGCTTGGGTAAGAACAGTCTCGTCATTGTGCATAAGCATCAGTTTAAGGAAAATGAGATGAAAAAGATATAGGAAAATACAACTAAGATTGTATAAGTGAGGATTCACAAACAACTTAATAAGGAACCCTCAAAATGAATATACAAGAAATAGTCAAAAAAAATAAAAAATTGTGCTGACACTCTTAGTGCTAGCTAAAAATCTGTTATTATTGATTTTTTCAAGAGACTTCTTGCATAAGTCAAAAAAGCTCTCGGGATTTTTAGGAGAAACGAAGCCTGCTACCTTCGTGTACATAAACGTACATGAGGAGCGGAGGCGAGTTTCGACAACAAAATCCCCAACTAGATTGACTTATGCAAGAAGTCTAAGATAATAATGGTTATAAATTTATGGTAGTAAGTATAAAATTTGCCGCTGAATTACGGAATAAATTACATGGTTTAAATCTTTCTAACCCGCAACATCTACAATTTTATCAAGAAATGGTATTTGTTTTTATTAAAGGTAATGAAAATGAAATATTACAGATATATAAAGATATTAAGGGCAACAAGACCATAGGAATAGGTTTTAATATGGATAATCCCAAAGCAAAAATTGTTTGGCAGGCAATATTTCAGGGTTTGATATCATTTGACAAAGTTTATAATGGTCAGCAAACTATTACAACTCAACAATCTCGAATGATATACGACTACAAGAGTGCTGTTAATCGCATCGAACTAAAAAATATTTATGGTAAGTCTTGGGATAAGCTAAAACCTAACGAGATGCTGATGATTGAGTATCTGTATTGGAATGGTGGTAATAAGTTAGTGGGTAAGTTTACAAAATTTTTTCAGCATATGGTTCTTTATGCTGAAAGCTCTAAGTTAAAATATATAGAGCAAGGATTAATCGAAGTAAGAGAAGGTTCTAATAAAGAAAAGATTAGGGGAATTCAAAATCGTAGAAATGTGCAAAGTGAAATAGGTGACTCGTCCAAATGCCCTATCCCCTTCTCCCATAATAAGTATTTTCACGATTTTTTTTCACCACCACCTCTTGTAAAATAGATTGTAAATTACTATATCAGAACTTGTTAAGTTTAATTGTTTAATCGGAATTAGGAGTGTATATGGCAAAAATTATAGGTATAGATTTAGGAACAACAAATTCCTGCGTTGCAGTAATGGAAGGGAAAGAACCGAAAGTTATAGCAAATGCCGAAGGAGTTAGAACGACTCCCTCAATGGTAGGATTTGCTAGCGGTGGTGAAAAATTAATTGGCGAACCAGCAAAGCGTCAAGCTGTGACCAATCCAAAGAATACTTTATATGGCGTTAAAAGATTGATAGGTAGAAATTTCTCTGATCCTATGGTTAAAAAAGATCAAGACCTTGTACCGTACCAAATCGTAAAAGCTGCTAATAATGATGCTTGGGTTGAAGTTAACGGAGAAAAATATTCACCTAGTCAAATTAGTGCTTATATTCTGCAAAAAATGAAGGAAACAGCTGAAAATTATCTTGGTGAAAAGGTAACGCAAGCAGTTATTACTGTACCAGCATATTTTAACGATGCACAACGTCAAGCAACCAAAGATGCTGGAAAAATTGCTGGTTTGGACGTATTACGGATAATCAACGAACCAACAGCCGCAGCTTTAGCATATGGTTTTGATAAAGCTGAAAGCAAAATAATTGCAGTTTATGATCTTGGTGGCGGTACGTTTGACGTATCAATTTTAGAAATAGGTAACGGAGTATTTGAGGTTAAATCTACCAACGGTAATACTTTCCTTGGTGGGGAAGATTTTGATTCAAGAATTCTAGATTATTTAATCGATGAATTTAAGAAAGAAAGCGGTATGGATTTACGCAAAGATCCTTTAGCTTTACAGCGTTTGAAAGAAGCTGCAGAAAAAGCTAAAAAAGAATTATCATCTGTACCGCAAACCGATGTTAATTTACCATATATTACAGCTGATAGTTCAGGTCCTAAACATTTAAATATAAAATTTACTAGAGCAAAATTAGAATCCTTAGTGGCAACGCTAATTGATGATACAATAGAACCATGTAAGAAAGCTTTAAAAGATGCTGGGCTAAAAGCCTCAGATATTCAGGAAGTAGTGCTAGTTGGCGGTATGACTAGAATGCCAAAAGTTATTGACAAGGTAAAAGAATTTTTTGGTCGCGAACCACATAGAGGAGTAAATCCTGATGAAGTCGTAGCTCTAGGGGCTGCTATTCAAGGTGGGGTATTAAACAAAGAAGTTACTGATATATTATTACTAGATGTTACCCCTTTATCTTTAGGTATTGAAACTCTTGGGGGGGTATTTACTAGGCTGATTGATCGTAATACAACTATTCCTACCAAGAAAAGTCAAACATTCTCTACGGCGGACGATAACCAACATGCGGTAACGATTAGAGTATTCCAAGGTGAACGGGAAATGGCAGCTGCTAATAAGCTGCTTGGGCAATTTAATCTTGATGGTATTCCCCCTGCCCCACGAGGAGCACCACAAATTGAAGTAACCTTTGATATCGATGTTAATGGTATAGTTCACGTTTCTGCCAAAGATAAAGCTAGTGGTAAAGAACAAAAAGTAACTATCCAGGCTTCTGGAGGGCTTAGTGATGCAGAAATTGAACAAATGGTCAAAGATGCGGAAAAAAATGCTGATGAGGATAAAAAGCGTCGTGAATTAATTGAAGCTAAAAATAATGCCGATAGCTTGATTTATTCAACTGAAAAGACTCTAAAAGAATATGATGGTAAAATATCAGTTAGTGATAAACAACAAGTAGAAAATGCTATAACAGAGTTAAAGGCAGCTTTAGAGTCAGATAATCCTGAAGAAATTAAAGCGAAAACTGACGCTCTTATGGCAGCAAGCATGAAAATTGGAGAAGCTATGTACAAATATCCGTCAGAAGATGATAGTAATACAGAAGCTAAGGCAAGTGATGACGATAAAGTAGTTGATGCTAATTACGAGGATGTAAGTAATAAGTAATTACTATGGAGTCTGTCATAAAGATTGTGTAAGTTGAAAAAAGTATTAAAAATAAGAATAGTAAAAAACACTTGCACGAGGTTAATATGAAGAAGAAAACAAAAACAACAAATCCATCTGTAGAAAAAGTAGTGTCAGAACTCTTGTCACAAAGCAATCCATCAGAAATTTTTGGCAAAGATGGTATATTCCAAGAGTTAAAAAAACAACTAGTTAATAAGATTCTAGAAAAAGAGATGGAATCGTATATTGGATATGAAAAGCATTCCAAGGATGAGAAAGAATCTGGAAACAGACGCAATGGTAGTTATGAAAAGACTATAATAGATGAAGATGGTCGGAATATAACAGTAGATGTTCCAAGAGATAGAGAAGGAGAATTTGAGCCTCTATTAATTCCTAAGGGAGTTCGACAATTTAAAGGGTTTGATGAGAAGGTAATATCTCTGTATGCAAGAGGTATGACCACAAGGGAGATACAAGGACATTTAGAGGAAATCTATTCTACCAAAGTATCTGCAGAGCTAATATCTAAAGTAACTGATGGAGTTTTAGAGGATATTATAAGTTGGCAGAATCGTCCCCTTGATAGTATATATCCGATAATATATCTTGATTGCATATATGTTAAAGGAAGAGATAATCATACCATAATAAATAAAGCAGTGTATATAGCTATAGGTGTTAATATGGAGGGTAAGAAAGAGCTACTTGGTATTTGGGTTGGCAAGAATGAAGGCTCTAAATTTTGGATGCAAGTGGTAACTGAACTAAAGAACAGAGGAATTGAAAAGATATATGTTGCTTGTGTAGATGGTCTAAAGGGCTTTCCTGAAGCCATAAATAGTGTTTTTCCTAAAACTATTGTACAATTATGTATAGTGCATATGGTTAGGAATTCTACCAAGTACGTATCATATAAAGATTTAAAATCGGTAACAGCTGATTTAAAGAAAATTTATACAGCAATAAACGAGTCGGAAGGGATTAGAGAGCTACAAAACTTTAGTAAAAAATGGGACGGAAAATATCCAGTAATTTCTGACATGTGGCAACGTCTTTGGTCAGGTATAGCCCCGCTTTTTAGCTTTCCTGAAGGGATTAGAAAGGCAATATATACTACTAATACTATTGAATCAGCCAATCGTCAAATCAGGAAAATTATTAAAAATAAAGGGGTATTTCCAGATGACAAATCAATTCAAAAAATAATATTTTTGGCATTGACAAACGCCCAAAAGAAGTGGACAATGCCAATTAAAGATTGGTCAGTTGCCTTAAATCAATTTGCCATACTTTGTGGTACTGATGACCAAAAATGGGAAAATGTCGATCAAAGATGGACTAATTCTGATATCATACTTACACAATCTTTCTGATAGACCCTTACTATGCCATTGTGAGGAGGTGTAAACCTCCGAAGCAATCTAGTTTAATGGATTGCTTCAACCATTTACATGGTCTTGCAATGACGTATATACATCCCAAACGTTATTGCGAGGAGTAGCTTTGTTGCGACGAAGCAATCCAAATCTAATCACTTTCTTGGATTGCTTCGTCGGCTCACGCCTTCTCGCAATGACGTAATGTTGTAAAGTGACCTTCTCGCTAATAGACGTTTGTGAATTCGGCGTAATATTAGCCGGGTTAGCTATAACTAGCTTCCCCTGAATAAGATTTAACATAGCAACTAATTTTCTTAACTTGCTATAATATACACCAAAAATCACTACCACTAAGTAGCAGAATGAAAAAAATATAATAATTTAAAAGAAATTATTAGTAATCATCGAGGAGCTGATCATTCATCTTCTGTATCGGTATGTCTTGCTATTAGCTCTTCTGTTGATTTACGGCAAAAACCACGCTCCTCTGCTTCTTTTTTATACCACTCCAGATATTCCTGTGTATTAATATCTATTTGTTCAATTACCCTTTTAGCTAGAAATTGTAATTCTTCCTTATTAATTTCTACCAATTCTAGTATTGACTCATCTTTTTCTTCATTAGATATTGAATCCATTTCTAAAATATCATCAATTAATATATCTACTGCATTGCTAGCATATACTTCTTTTTCTAATTCAGGTAATAAGCAACTAACTGCCCAAGATAGCGTACCAATATTTTTTTTGATTTCTTTAGCAGTTAAATTACCCTTAATCCATCTATTACAGACTCTTTTAATATCTTTCCTCTCTTGCTTTGACCACCAATCCCTCATTTTGATCCTACTTTTTATTTTCCAATTTAGGTTTAGGTTCTATCTCTTGAGCATTTAATTTGGTTAGGTTATTTTATAAAATGTGTTAATTTCGTATTACCTGTTACTAAAGTATTTTCTTAAATAACTGTCATAATCATTAACCTCCTTTAATATAAGATCATCTACCAAATTGGAATTTTTAGTATATTTAATAAAATCTATTTCTCCTATAAATCCATGAAAATTATCTATGAATTCCTGGGTTACACCTTCTAGTGCGCTGATATTGCCACTCAAGTTTGCTACCATATCATCTGCATTTATTTGCTTTGTACGAAATTTTTCTATACTATCAAATACTCTATTTAAAATATTTTTATTACCATTATGCATATTTGCACCCCTATTTCTTTCTACTAATAGTAACAACTATATTATTTTCAGTAATTACTCTTATGTTTTCAGTTTCATATATTGTTCGTCCTATTCCATCCTTCACCTTTTCATATACTTTAGTATAAGGGGATTCAATGATCATTTGTACAAAATTAGGCGGTATGCCTACAGGTGGGTGATTTGATGTATGTCCAGCCACCCTACCTAGTGAAGCAGGATAAGTATTTTCTAGAGCATGTCTAGTATATAATAAATTTCCATACTCTTTATTGTTTATAATGACTTTCTCTACATCTTCCCAATTACTCCAAGTAGATTGCGATAGCTCTCCCACTTCTGAAGCTGGTAATTTATGCTCAACCTTAGGAAGCACAGATGAGGTTATGGGTTTGCTTTCCAGTGGGATAGTTGGTTTGGTTAGGATATTTTCACCAAGAGCTGCCCCTGTTTTACTCGCCTCACTAGCAGGAAGTTCTTGTATTAATAGATACAGTATTTAGCTAGCTAATATATGGATATTGACCTTTTAGTTGCTTCATTCTTTCTTCGTAATTTATTGAAGAGGTATACTGCTGCCACTTCTTTGTTCCTTCCTTATAATGACCCATTTTTGTTTGCAGAAATTCTTTACATGGTTCAATATCTTCTTGAACTATAAAATTCATATTTAGCGACTCAAGATATTGTAGCACTTCCATTGTCACTGAAAAACCATCTCCATTTTCCCAATCTAAAACTTTTGTGTTATCAGCATCATAAAGCTGATTAGCCGTTTCATATAGCTCAGCTGCTGTTATTTTATTTTGTTGCCAAGCATCCAGTAAGCTTAATAAATACTCTCGAGTAACCACTACAAATTCTAACATAATTTTATACCATAAATTTTTATTTTATTATTTCTATTTCGATAACAATACCTCTAGGATCAATTGTTTCCTTAAAATGACGTAATGTAGTACCATCATTATCAATAATCTTAATGAAGCTTTTATTATATCCAGGAGTTTTGGATTTTGCAGTATGTTTCATAACTATATTTCCATTTTCCATTTTTATTATCTCAAAATCTCCATATTTTAAAGTATTCGTAGCTTCATGAATTTCATTAGTAGCACTACCAAAAAACTTATTAGCAGCTTTTTGTACTTGCGGGGTATCTCCAAACTGTCTTGCAGCATCACGTGACTGGAACAATATACTTTCACCTTCATATTTAACAGGCAGTTTTCCTACTCCCTCTATTACCTTGCCACTACTTTCAATTGCCACTTCAGAAGTTGGTAATTTATGCTCAACCTTAGGAAGCACAGATGAGGTTATGGGTTTGATTTCCAGTGGGATAGTTGGTTTGGTTAGGACAGCCCCTGTGTCAACAGATATTTTACCAACTCCATCTTCGATAGCCAATAGTGGATTGTAATGTTTGGATTTAACCAGAGAGAGGGGGTCTATAGGGATATGAGGGATAGGTTTACAGCAAGTAGCTTTGGTACATTAGCTAATGGAATTTTTCCTATAGTATTACCTGCAACTTTTACAACAGTCCCAACTGGCATAGCAGAGAGTAAAGCTGTTTCTAGCGATATTTGCACCCCTCGTGGTAAGTCATTATAGTGCTGTGCTATATGGTTATATACATCTTTAGGCAGTACGATTTTTGTAGCACCCTTGGCAACATATTTGACCCCATCAATTGCACCTCCAACAACCGCACCTATAGCTACCAGTGTTTCTCGCCCACCTTCCATATGCGATACCGCATATGCAAAATTGCTACCAGCCCATTCTATCACTTCTCCAGCCTGGGCTACTGACTTAACTAGCTGATTATTAGCATATTTGTTATTTGGATTATTGAAATAGTCAGCTATATTCTTATCAGTATCTCCAGTGGTTTTGCACTCCTCCATTGGTTTAATAATTTTAGCTATAGCACCCCCCATCTCCCCGCCTACTGCATAAGCTTGTTGCATTAAGGTTTCATCCCGGGCGAGCTTCTTGGCTTCAGCATCACGCATATTCTGCCCAGCAATTTGCAGGATGTTTTGGTAATATTGCTGCTGTTTAGCTTGTGCTGCCTGTTTATCGGCTGTTAGAGTAGCTAGCAAAAATTTAGCTCCCGATAATTCTGCTGGACTTAAGGGTTTCGGTTGAGGAGTTGATGGTGATGGTGGGTTTAAGGGTTCTTTAGGCACAATCGGACAGGCTATGCCCTTTAAGATATCTGCTGAGTACTTACCTTGAGTGCTACCGGATATAGCATCATATATGCTGCCACTATTATTCGAACCTTTATTAGAAAAACTAAAATATTGCTGGTTAGTTGGGTTATAACCGATAGTAATTGCCTTACCACCCTGATTTTTGCCATAAGATTGCAACATCTTACCATTTTCAAAGACATAGATCGGCTGTTTCAATGAAGATGACAATAATACCATTGAATAGTCATTACCAACCATAGAACCTGACTTTCTCGATAGCGAATTGAGTACTAGATCGCCGCTGGTCAACCATGGAAGATTGGTATCTGGAGCTTTATTAGTTCCTTCACTTCGTTCAGGATGACTATTGGGGTTAGGATAACTATTGGAGTTAGGATGACCACTGGGTTTAGGGTAAGGAGGACCACCACTAAGTTTAGGAATAGCACCACTATAGCTAGCAGGACGATAAGCAGCAAGTTCAGCCTTTCTCATATCAATTTCTTTCTTATACTTATTTAATTGATTCATTTGCTCTTTTTGGTAATTCTCAAGCAACTTATCAGCAACTAGACTAATACCACTACCTACAATCGGATTAACTAGCTTCCCCTGAATAAGATTTAACATCGCTTTACCAACCATATTACCTATCTCCTTAGATAAATCGGCAATTTTACTATCCTGCTCGCTACTACTCATTTCCATAGTCTGATCTTTAAACTTAGCTTTGGCTCTTCCTCCTGCTTTATTAATGCTAGTTTCTATATTATGTTTTATATCATCTATGATCGGCTCTAATTTGCTCGCTATATCTATCATACCGCCTACTCTATGGACAGTATGTATAGCCCCTGCCAAATCACTATGCTTAGCTGCAGCAGAAGATATTCCAGACACTAACTCATTGATAATCCTAGCATGTTCCCTGGTCTTAGTAGCATGGAAAATACCCTGTTGTATTTCTGTCATCATCTGGTGACGCTCTACATTACCCTTGCCTAGTAATATAGTATTATGACTTAAAGCATTACTTGCTACCTTTGCAACACCGCCAGCTATCCTTTCTTCTACACCATCTAGGACATTTTCTCTTATTTCGTTACTTACCCAATTACAGGCTTGCTCAACAGCTATAGTTTTAGCGAATTGAACCCCTGCTGTTTTAGCTAGCTGCTTAACTGTCTCTAATTCTAGATTCTTGGTAGCTCCTTGAACTACTGTAGTTTCTAAAGATTTTTTCGTGGTTGCCTCAGTTGCTGCTTGTTTTGTTCCTTCTGCTGCGGCTTTTCTAGCAGCAGAAGCTTCAGCTAGTTTAGTACAACCAACTTGTGCACCAATTACCGCATAGCTAATTGCTTTACCGAGGAAATAATCCTCTAAATTAATTGCTTTACCTTTAGCAACGCTAGCAGCTACCTTATAGGCATCCATCAACCCTTCAATAAAAATACTAGTAGCAAGTGGCATACCACCACCTAGCGTCCCAACAGCAATAAATGCCCCTACTGCCATTTGGGCAATAGCACAAACTGCTACTAACATGGTATCTTGCCATTCTTGCCGTGGTTTATAAGTATCTAGCTCAAATATTGTACTAATGCCCATAAACTCGATTTCCACTATATCGTCTTTGCTTAAATCAGGAGCTAGTTTGTCTTTGCCAATATTTGATTTAACTCTTACTTCCAACTCACCAGATTCGTTAATGACCTTAAGTGCTGAGTTTATATGCTCATAAAAACTCTTAAAAAAACCAATTTTAGTAGTAATTTGTTTTAATAATTCATTGTCAGCACTGGTGGAGGTAGCTACTGTTGTAGCCATGGCTGTTAAATATGATAAAATTTCAGATAATCTGTTGCCAGTTTCCAGTAACGACGATATTGCATTACTTTTATAGTTCTCATCATTTTCGGGACCTCTGTTAATAAAGCATTCTGCTGTATAATAATGAGCAGCAAAATTATAGATATCATCAATATTTGTGGCTTTGCCAAGAGTTCTAAGAATAGCTCCAGAATCACTAAGACCATAATAGTGAAGAACTGCATAACTAGGATTGCTATAATTACCAGCTTGATGCTTAGCTTTAGCAGCGGTAATAAACGTATCTATATTATCACTTTCTTTGTGGGTTTTTAGCCATAAGCCAAAATCCTCGATGAATTGCTTAACCTTGCCATCAACTCTTCTTTTATCCCCAACTGCTTTAGCGAATTCTGAGTAGACAGAAGTAAATTTTTGGTATAAGTCATCTTGAGCAAGAAAACATGGTATAGTATGCTCTATACTATGGGTAACATGATAACTTTCTTGTGCATCACGCTCTTGCTTTTTAGCAGCAACTACTTCCTCGCTACTTATACCTAGAGATTGATACTCATAATAGTTGTTATCTAACGCGATAATCTGATAACTTCCACTATTACCTTGCCTTGCAGTCCTACCCTTTACTTGTGCTTCATCTCTGGCATTCTTGGCAATGAAAGTAGATATAACATGTAGCCCACCATTTGCCTCAACCTCTGAACTAGTCTTAATGTCAGTTCCTCTACCAGCTAAATTAGTTGCAACTATAATAGTATTAGATCGGGCTAATTGCTCTATATCGGAGTTATATAAGGTCTTTTCACTTCTTGAATAATTAATAATTTTCCCCTTATTGCCACATTTATTTTCCAACGCTGTACAAAGCTCTGCTGCATCCTTGATGTTCTTGCATATTATTAGTACAGCTCTATTGTGCAATATCGCTTCTTGGTAGCTACTCTCACATACTGCCTCTCTTAAATCATCTAAGGTTGGTTCAAGCCTAGCTGGTAACTCTATAACCTGTTTGTCTTTATAAGTTGGGACAAAGGTAATATCTACTCCATATACAGTTTTTACAAATTTCTGTGAACTATCAGAGCCAAGTGTACCGGTCATGCCAAGAATTTTGCCATATTTTAGGAAATAACAAATATTGCTAATAAAAAAGGTAGTTAATCCTTCTGAAGAAATACGACAATTATGCTTTATTTGTAAGAATTGGTGCAAGCCATTTTGCCATACCATATTTTCTTGCGTTACCCCTGTACTACTATCTACAGGGTTGATTACTTTCTTACCATCAGCATTAATGTTAATTACATAGTCTATATCTAATTGCAACTTAAGTGCAGCTCCTACTAAACTTGCCGCCCAATTACCTGCCTGGAATTTAGCATATTGCACTAGATGTTTTGGTATGGGTGATGCATCGATAATGCTCTCTATCATTTCCCTAGTCCTTTCAATAGCAAAACTTTCTTCAAAATTCATAGGTAGAATGACTTTCTGAAAATTATTCCATGCTATAGTCAGAATAGGTAGTAAATATTCCATCAACGGAACAGGTGATGTTTGTTTAGCAATATGATTGCTGCTATCTACTAGCATACTATCTACTTCGTCTACTATCGTGACGGCAAAATCTCTATCACCACGGCTTGCACCTTGACCACTAGTATTACTGAGAAAGTCGGTTTGAAAACTTAATGCATCTCCGTATACTATATCACAGGAATAACAAGCTTTTTCTCCACTCGTATTGGCTTTCCCGATATTAATATCAACGCTTAGTCCCAATAACTCAAAAAAACCCCTAGCTCCTTCATAACCAATGCTAGACAGAACAGGTGAACTAGTGATCAAATCTACTTTTTCTCCATTTAAGGCTAATATGGCAGCTAGCATGGCAGATATTGTTGATTTGCCCTCACCAGTTGCGATTTGTAGTAATTTACCTTTGTTAATTGGAGCATAATCAAGTAACAATAATAGGGAGGCTATTTGCGTATCGCGAAGTAAATGCCCTTCTTTACCATTTTGTACCGTATGTAGATTATTAGCTCTTTGTAGTACTGCTATAAGTTTTACTAGATCATCTTTACTAATAACACTTCCCAGTGAACAACTAGCCTTAAATTTTATTGCCCACTCTTTTACTTGTTCTGCATTCCAATCTTTTATAGCTAACCCATTATCACTAGCTGAATATAAACTTTGGATTCTCTGTAAAGTAGCTACATATTCTTCAGCTTTCCCTGCTAAATCAGGGTTAAGCTCAACAAACTTTTTTAGTAATTCAGCCCCCTTATTCTCCAATTTATGCTCAAATTGATTACTAGCAATAGTATAAATGGCTGGCTCCAATTTCTTGCCAGGCTCTTTACTAACAATATCAACTACCGTATCACCTTCTTTGTTCCTTTGTTCATCGGTTATTTGATATTCATAAATAGTTGTAAAGCCACTTACAAAAAACAATATATTATTTGCATTAATATATTGTAAAATCTCAACTAAGTTACTTACTGACCAGCCTTTTGACTTTAATTGATAGCAAAACTGCCTAATCCTTGCCAAAATATCGTCTGCTCCAAGACCTTCAAGGTTCTCTAATGATTCAGATAATATTTTAGTTTCTATAACATCTATTATATTTGCTAGGCTGGCATAGCCTAAATTACTTATTATCTCTTGTTGGCTAATATTATGCTTGTTTATTAATTTCAAGAAATTACTATATTCTTCTATAGAGCTTGCTTTCTCTAATATTATTCCCAATAAAATTTCCTCCATAAACTCTGGACTATCGGAATGATAATTTAAGCTTTTCTCCAACTGCTCAAGATAGAAATGAGTTAAATGCCAATCAGGGAATTTAATCTCTATAATATTTTTAATCCTTCTCTGCTGTTCACTTAGTAAAAAAACCTCCACATCACCGGTTAAAAATGCCTTTAACTTAAGATATTCGTCCTCTAACCCCTCACGGGATTTACAAATAATTTCACTTATTTCCTCATCTAAATAAGGTGGAGGGAATAAATTAGCTAAAACTTTAATACATGCTTTAGTCAAATTTTTTGATTTGATTAAGTGTAAAATGGTATTAATGCTCTCTATTTGTAATTCTCTACCTTCCAGAGAGGTAATTAGAGATATCTTATCTATACTGGCATCCGCTGATCGCAATTGTAATAAGATTTTTGCTTCCTCTCTAAGTTGACTAGTAGGCAAAATTCCCAAGGGTGTTTTGGACTCTAAAAATTTAAATAATACTGCAATTGACTTAGGAAGTAGCAATTGTTTACCAGCCTTAGCCCATAAGTTCGATAGCACTAAGGTTAGTTGTTTATTACTATTGTTAAATAATTCTTCTAATAAGCTAAATTGATAATCAGCTAAATTCGCCTTATTTAGCTGAATAATCCTGATAATATTAACCGCCTGAGCCGGTAAATCCTTAGCTAAACTAATCAAATTATTAATAGTATCTAAAGCTAAATCACCACTAATCACTACCAAAGAACTTAGACCTCCAAGCATCTCTCTCAAGGTATGAGAATCTTCTAGTAATTTATCAATATTACTATTAAAATATTCCTCAATAGCCTTATGTAATAACTTCGAGTAGCAGCCTTTACTAAGGAACCAACACAAATCCCGGTAAGATATCTGCTTAAAATCTATCAGCTGATTAATTACTTTAATATCTTCATTTGTACTCTCCTTTAAATCATTTGAGTATAGCAAAATTATTCGCTGCACTAATAGCAAACATTCACTAAATAAGTCAGGATTAACTATTAGTGTCTTACTAATTATCTGATATAATCTACCTATATTCTGTACGCCATCACCCTTAAGCAAATCAATTAACTTATTTAATTCCTCGCCAATTAGTTTAGACTTATCATATACTTTAGCTATACTATGCTCCGCTAACTCATCATTGAGCAACTTATCTAGTGAGTCCAAACTTGTATTAAATAATATTTGATAATGTATTTGTGAGTGGTGTTCTTTTATATAATCAAATAACTCCTGCTTAAGTAAAGCTGGATGCTTCTCAGCAACAATCGCAAGTGCTGCTAAGGCTTCTGCGGCTAGAACATCATTATTTAATGCTTGTTCCAAAGAATTAATACTTACCTCAGTAAGTCTACCATGTTTTGCTGCTGCATATTTAGCCAGTAGTTTTGTTACAGCTAGTGATGTTTTATAATCTATTACTTCAGTACTGGATTCTTTAGCAATTAGATTATTATCACCAATATCATCTAAAATATCTCCTGTAGCTCCAGTATCCTTGATTGACTGTAAATATTCTAAATCAAATTGCTTCCAATCAATATTATTTGCTAATGGTAGCTGACTATTATTATAATCAACTTCCATATAGATAGTTTGCTTTTCTCCTTTCAGTAACTTAGATACATCCTCCTCCCTTATTCCTCCTGCTACTCTTTGTAGCAACTCTATTGCCCTAATGCGTAATGTTATCCCATTATCAAGGTCTAGAATAAACTCTGTTAATGAACTAATACTCTGCTCAGGAAGCTTACCTGAATTACTAGCAATAATCTCCAAAGTTCCTAATATTCGATCGAGCACCAATGATTGACCAAGATATTTCTCACATATAATATCAGTCAAACTATCATCTTGAATCTTAAATCTAGCAAAATTCTCAAATGCTCCGACAATATTATTGATATTATTTTGATTTGGACTATTAGTGCAGCTCTTCAATAATGCTATACTTGTATTGATGGTCAAAACTGGAATCTTATTATGCGAGGCTAATCTCGCTAATATTTCAGATATGTTAGCAAGATTAGCATTATTTATCGGATTATTACTAAGGCTACTTATCAAGACTTCCAAACATTCCCCTGATATATTGCAGCCTTGCGTTAATAGCATTGCACAAATATTTGTGCTAAATGTTAAGATAGATGGATAACCTGCACGAAAATAAGAGCTAAGCAGTAACTCTGTCACATATTTCTCATAACAACATATGAATTCTGTATTAACAGGGATTTTACATCGTAAGATTTTATTTAACAATACTTGAGTATATTTTAAAGCTTGATAATAATCATTTAATAACCAAGTTTTATTTGGTAGATTAATATTATATAAGTCTAATATAAACTTTGAAGAATTTTCAGTAAGAATAACATCTGGACTATCTAACAGATAACCAAATTGATTTGGGACACTACCTTGACTTATAATTTTTTGCTTTGTTTGGCAAACCTTACTCTCTATTTTTAATAATTTTTCTAAACATTGGAAGTTATTTTTTAGTTCATTAATGACAGGTTTAAAGAAATCTGCATTACCAATTATCTTTGCCATTTCAGATAAAAAGCTTATATCTTGGAATAATTTGAAAAAGTCTAATATTTGAGGTGCTAGTTTTTCTTTAAGAGAATTATTATCATTGAAACTCTGAACAATTAATAATAATTGCTGCTTATATACTGAGTTATCGGTACCACCAATCTTACTTGCCTTAATAAATTTTAGTACATTATCTATTACTTCAGTACTAATCTTACCTTTAGCTAATAATAATTCAATAATAGGAGTGGAAAAATTGGAATCAAGAGAGATAACTAACGTGTTAAGCTTGATATTTTGCTGATCACTAACTACATATTCTCCATTGATCAGTACATGACAAATAGTAGTTCTATGCTCTGAATAATTATCGCTAAGTAATAATGTTATTAATTGATCGTTAACATAGCTGGATAGAACAGCATTACCATGTTCTCCAACCGCTTTTAATGTATCTAAACATTTACCGAGAATATTAGAGTTTGATTCTTTCTGGGGGCTAGCAATGATGTTATCTAATAATGAACTAACTAATATATAACCTTGAGTCCTGATCTCTTCATTTGTAGCATCAGGTGTAATAGGTAAAACAATCCCACTACTGTGAGCAAACTCTACAATTTCTTTAAAATATGGTTGCTTTACTACATCAAGAGCTAAAACCCCGCTACCTATAATTTCTGTAGCAGAATTATCATATAATTCTGGCATTTACATTTACATATATTAGCTAATTCAAATTATTTGCTGTTGGTAAGTGATATTCCCTTCTGCAATTCCCTAAGAGAATCATGTTTATTTGCAGCTAAAAAGAGCCAAATATAGAATTATTTTAGTTATTTCCAACTGTTTCCTATGAAACAGCATATTAATGGGAAGAATAATCACCATATTCTCCTTGTAGGGTTATATCTTCATTACAATGCTCTATATCATGATCTAAGGATATTGTCAGAGTATTAAACTCCTCAGCTAAACGCTGTTCCTCAACTCCACTAACTCCTTCTTCAATAGCTTTATTACTATTAACTTGCTCATGCTCATTTTCATGGTTTTGCTTGCTAAGCAAATATTGTTGTAGCGATATTTCTTCACCTCGCAACAGTTTAATTACAGTTTCAATATCTTGGTATTCTAATATCTTATCTTTCAGAGCCTGCTCAACTTTCGAACCAAGCTGAGCTATTTCTGCCTGTAAATTGCTATGCAGAGTTACCATTTCTAAAATCTCTGTATTCCCTGATCTAACAGCAATTTTCAGAGCTGATTCACCATTATTAGTTAAAATTTTTGCACTGGCACTATCTAACTGCAAAATCTTTTGAACCATTTCTGCTTTTTGTGCAGAAATGGCAATTTGCAAAAGCGTATAACCAGCAAATTTTTGTGATAGGAGACTATTATCATAAGATGATAATTTACTGATAGTAACAATATCATTTTGACCTATCGCCTCCACTACCGTACTAGTTAAATCCTGTCCTGTTGCTAGAATCTTTTTAATAAAGCTTTCGTTACCACTATGTATTAATTGTTGTAATAATGTTTTGCCCTCTATTTGATAATCACAACAATTAGCCCCATAATTTAGAGCTAAAACAAATAATTCATTATTTGTTTTCTTGATAGCATAATATGCTAACTGATTAGCATCAACTCCTAGAGATTTTATCATACTAATCATTGTCATTGATTCACTATCATACTTACCAAATAGCTCAGATAAAAAAAATGCTCGCTGCTGGCTATCAGCTGATTTCAGCATATCCAAAACAGCTTTTTGCTGCTGGCTAATATTAGCACTTATTACGTCATTGCCATGTTTTACCGCTTCTAATTTTGCTTTTTCAGCAGCTATAGCCTCTAATCTTGCTTTTTCAGCAGCTATTTTTTGTTGCCTTTCCTGCTCAATAGCAGCTAACCTTGCCTGTTCAGCAGCTATTTTTTGTTGTCTTTCTTGCTCAATAGAAGCTAATCTTGCCTGTTCAGCAGCTATTTTTTGCTGTCTTTCCTGCTCAATAGCCGCTAACCTTGATTGTTCTTCTTGTTGTCTTAAGGAGTTAATTTGTGAATCTAAATTTCTAATTCTCTCATTTGCCGCTGCTATATCTCTATCATAGTCCCCTTGTCTAAATCTTCTCTCTGTGTGTTGTTTATAATAGGGGTCGGCATTTATCCATAAAATATAGGTTCTATGTTTTGTTGTTACTGTTTCATTATAATAATACGATTCCCTATTAATATTGTTCTTATGATTAACCGCTGTTGCTCTCTGGTTAGAAAGTTCTTGTATACGTTGTTTCATATATCATCACCCTTAACACAAAAGTTTTTTAACACCATCATAATTTCTTCCTTCCTAATTCCTATAGCTAACCTGATTAGCATTATTCCGTTATTGCGAAACCAATAGCGATCGTGGCAATCCATTTCTGGTTACTTTCCTGGATTGCTTAGTCGACTTACGCCTTCTAACAATGACGTCAATCTGCTATGGCTAAATACTAATCAGATTAGCTATAGTCAATTGATGAGAAGTTGGTGACGTCGTCACTCGTCGCTCGCCTATTACTTATAGGCGTCGCTCCATCGTTCCTAGCACCAAATTCCCCTGAATTGACTATATATCAAATAGCAAAATCATTTATACCTATAATACTTGCTTCAAACTCACCAATAGACGGTAAATTTTCTGGATGCTCAAGCCAAGGTAGAGCTTCAGGAAAATTATCTTTTGCTAAATCAATGGCACTTTTACCTTCTTTATTTTTGACTGTGCTAGATGCCGAACGCTCTAGCAAATATTTTATCGCAGTTAGCTTCTTATCCACTTCAATAGTATTTTCCGCACTAACTAGAAAATGCAATGGAGTATAGCCATCATTATTTACTTCGTTTATTGATGCCCCATGATCAAGTAACAATTTTATTGCCCCAGTATTAGCTCTATAACATGCCATGTGTAATGGCGTGTCACCATCATACATTGATTGTTTGACATCCGCACCTTTGCTAACTAAAAACTTAACTATATTTGGTTGTATTGGTTGCCCTGCATAACCTAAAGAATAATATAACGGTGATGCCTCCTCTTTATCAGCTTTATTTACGTTTGCACCTTTAGCAACTAACCACTCTATTACTTGTAACTGTTCCTTACATATTGCTGTTTGCAAAGCTGTACAACCATCACTTTGACGAATAGCATTGATATCAGCCCCTTTATCAATTAACCACTTAACTATGTCAACATGCCCCTGTTGCGATGCTAACCATAAAGCAGTATATTGTTCAGTATTAGTTGTTTTGTAATCAATATCTAAAATTGTAGGAGCTAATATCTTCATTATCTCAATGAACCCTTTGAAACTAGCTATATGCCATGGAAGTACACCTTCATTACTTGCAATATTAGTATCTGCTTGTTGGTTTATTAGCAATTCTGTTATTAATTTATTACCATTCGATACATCACAAAATAAAGAAGTTGCTCCAACGATACTTTTGGCGTTAATATTAGTTCCTTTGGTTAAAATATTTTTGACAATATTAATATCTTCTAAATTTACTCCCCAATGCAATGCTATCCATCCACCAGCATCAACTATATTAACATCAGCTCCTCTGGCTAATAATTCTTCTGCTACTTCAGGATGCTTTTTTTGCATTGCTACATGTAGAGGGGGCATACCAGTGGTTACTCGGACAATATTTAAGTCAGCTCCTAGGTCTGCTAGAATTTTTACTATCTCTAACTTACCATCTTGAGCTGCTAGCCATAAAGCAGTAACCTTATGTTCATCAGTAGTTCTAGCATTTATATCATCATACTTAACTAATAAGTTTATTAGTTCTAATGCATTATTATTAACAGCCAAATGTAATGGATACCCTCCATCTTTAGCTGCAACATTAACATCAGCCCCCTTATTTAGTAAAAATTCTACCATAGGCTTTTTATCATTACAAATCACAAAAGATAAAGCTGTCCCTCCACCACTATTTTGGCTATTAATATCAACCCCTTTGTTTAAAATTAATTGTAAAATATTAGTATCTTCCAGAAGGGTAGCATAATGTAAAGACATGTTACCTTTAAAATCTTTTATACTAAAATCCAACTGAAATTGATTGACAAAACAAGAAGCCAAATAGTTAAATTTATGAGTACAAGCTAGAAAGAATGGTGTAAGCCCCTTATCATTCTGTGCGTTAATATCAGCCCCCCTATCGGTTAAAAATTTAGTGATAGCCAGTGTTTTTTCTTGCTGTATTGTGTACCCATCACTCTCTCTCCTACCTATCATTATTGCACCCATATTACTTTCTAAGTCACAAACTGCATGTCCTCCTTGCTCTACATCAAAGTATGCTAAATTAGTTAACTTTAATTCCAATTGTACTTCACTGAAAAATAAAACATTTTGCGTATTAGCTATAATAAGATGAAGAGCTGTACCACCATCAAAGAGGGCAGATTTATAATTAATATCAGCAGTTTTCTCAGCAATCTGTTTTATATATTTTATATGAGGAATCTGAGCACAATATATCAAAGCATTCGCCCCTTGCTTATCTATTAAATTAACATCCGCTCCTTTTTGCAAGAGTTTATCAACCCCATAATAAAACCCATTAATAATTGCATGCATCAAAACTGTCTTGCCATCTATATCTTGATAATCTAAATCTGTAATCTTTGCAAGTGCAAGATCAAAAGCTGCTAAGTGTTGAGATTTACTTGCTTCCTTAAGCACATCAGTATGAGCTAATTCCTCTGGAGAAATAGTTTTGGTTATTACTATTAAGGGATTTAAAGTAATAGCCTTTAATTCTCGCTATGAATTGAATAAATATTTAAAAGTATTAGAAATATTTACTTGCTTTTGTAGTTGATCACTTAAAGTAGCCTGTTGTGCTAGTGCCTGACTTAACTGATTAGATAAACTTTCTAAGTTACTCTTACTCATAAATTATTACCTTGTTAATTCAATACCGTCCTAAATATATCTATAATCACCTTGATAGTATTAGTAGAGTTCATTTAATTATTATAAATCCATATATAATCAATCGCATTATTGTGTAATTCTAAAACTGCTTTATCGCTACTTGAATGGAAATCAATACCTGCTTAGGAGTCCACATTTTATGTACTATGCAATCAAGTTCATAACTCCTGCTAAAATACAAACCACCATCTTAAAAGTTGTTAAAATGACTTCTGAGATAGTGAGTAAATTATAAATTCAAAGAGTCCTTAAACTATCAATCATGATGCGAACTATCTCCCATCAAACTTTGCTGAATGGCAGTTGTATCTGTTATCTCTTCCGTATGATAAAGATGTGTTGCAACTACAACTGATTTGTCACAATGGCGACATCTGAACCGCCTATAGTTAGCGAACCATACATTTTTATATCGTATACGCCACTATGATGAAAATATATTTTAGCTACAGTTTGGTTATTAGAATTTTGTTTGATAACTATTCATTTTGTGTTTTCATGATATTTACTCCCATTTTAATTGTGTTAGTTTAGCAATCAGCTTTACAGCTAATTAAGCATCATCTCAAAAGTTAGGTTGTTGTTTCAACATCCATTCTACTGTTGAGTTAATTATCTTTACACATTCTTAATTTTAATGACAACAATTTATATACTATTTATCATAATATTTATTCTATAGGTTGTAAATCTACCACAGTAAAAGTTTTTTCTATATAGCTGTAACTAATCCGATAGGAATTGTCATTATAATTTAGGCTATTTCTTCTTTTACTCTACTGTGTAAAGCAAATTTACTATCATTAATAACAACTCATGCACTGATTTCAACAGATAAATTTAGGAAACTTATTATTTACCACATATAGCTTAATCAAATAGAATGGCGACAAGAAGATAAAAATATAGAGAGAAAAAATTATAATAAAATCAGATACCAGGAAGTTATAATTTTTTTCAGGTACTTTGTGCAGCCTTGGCTGATGTTGCCATATGATACCAGAGTATAATTTTATGTAGGGTACTAAAGGATTAATATACCGCGTCAATTATTTCAATTGGTATTATATGGTTAAGCTAGACACTGTTAACAAAGGTATTTAACCAACTAGTTATCATGTTTTTAGTACAAATTATAAAAAAGAGATATATTATAATTTTATAGTAAAAATTTTGCTAATTAGCTATTAGTGGAGAATAAAAAAGGAGTATAATGGATATTATAGTTGGAAGGAACAGGTGAAAACAATGATAGAAGAAACAAACAAAATTGACGCTAATTATCAACCAACCATGCTAGTTGGTACTGATGATTTTAAGAAATTGTTGCTTAATAGCAATGTATTTGTTGATAAGAGTCTAATGATCAAAGAACTATTGGCTGATGGTGGGGATGTCGTATTAATCACTCGTCCAAGGCGTTGGGGGAAGAGTCTTAATATGGACATGGTGCGGAGATTTTTTGAGATAGAGGTAGATCAACATGGCAATCCTATACTACAAGAACAAAGAGTGAACTATAAACTATTTGCTGGTGGAGAGGTAGATTTAGGATTAACTAGTGGTAAAAAAAGATTACTACAGCCTTTACAAATAGCAAAATACTCAGAGATTATGCTTGATTACCAAGGTCAATTTCCAGTTATTATTATAAGTTTCAAGGGTGTTAGGGGTAGTAGTTATGAAGAAATTGAAAGTAAAATCAGATATCAAATAACTGAATTATTTAGGGAATATCATTACTTAAAAGCAAAAGATGATGATACGCTAGATGCCGGACGAAAAGAGCAATTAACTAGATATTTTTCTGGAAAGTTTAACAAAGTAGAGCTTGAGAATAGTTTAAAATTTTTAAGTGACTTACTTTTTAAACATTTCAATCAAAAGGTCTATATATTAATTGACGAATATGATACGCCAATTAATAGTGCATATATGAAATTTGGCAATAATTCAGAAGAATTTGAGGAAGTAATATCTCTATTTCGGGCAATATTTGGTAATAGTCTTAAAACCAATGATTCATTACAAAAAGGCTTCATTACCAGCATATTGCTTGTTGCTAAGGCTAATTTGTTTTCAGATTTGAATAATTTAACTGAATGTAGTTTACTAGATGAAAGATTTTCTAGCAGTTACGGGTTTACTCAAGCAGAAGTTGATGAATTATTAACTAAAGTACCAACCACTACAAAGCCAGAAGAAATTAAAAATTGGTATAATGGCTATAATTTTGGTGGAGAAGTCATTTATAATCCATGGTCAATTATGCAATGTTTGGCAAGTAAAGGCAAGCTTGATCATTATTGGATTGATAGTGGTGGGACTGATTGGATTGATCATGTATTGCTTTCAGATGAGATGCAACAAAATATCCAGGCTTTAGCTGCAGGTAAAACTATTACTTCTTCTATTACTAAACATATAAATTTTGCTGATATTAACCAACCAGAAGGGTTATTTAGCTTATTATTATTTAGTGGCTACCTAAACACAACTACCAAGATGCCAGAAAGAGATATTTATGATTTATCTGCTCCTAACTACGAGGTGAAATATATTTATGAAAAGAGAATGCTACAATGGGTTACTAAACAAATAAAAATTGATAATTCTGGCTATTATTCTTTCGTTACTTTATTACCAGATGGTAAAATAGAGGCGTTTAAAGAGCGTTTGCAAGAGTTACTGCTTAATTCTACTAGTTTTTATCAAACAGGAGAGAAAAAAGCCGAATTATTTTATAGTGGCTTTATGCTCGGCTTTATTAATATGCTAGGTTCTAGTTATATAATATCGAGCGAACAAGAATCAGGAGATGGTCGTCCAGATATGATGATGATCCCAAAAGTTGGTAAAGGCGATAAAGCGATGATTATCGAGTATAAAATCGCTAAATCCTCAGAAGATCTAGCAGATATAGCCAAATCTGGCTTACAACAAATTATTAACAAAAAATATGATAGTAAAATAAAAGAGCATTCACATGTAAAACAAATATTAAAAATTTCCTTAGCATTTTCTGGAAAAAATATGGAGTTACAATATGAAGTAACGAATCTCTAATAATAGAGCGTAAGCACTTGTATAATAAGCAATTTGGTATCTGACTGGGTTCTGAAATTGTTCACTACGCCCCGCCAATACTTATTACCCTTCCAGGGATTTTGTAATTTTATAAAGCAATTCATATGCTCCCTATATGCTCCTTACAAGTTGGAAAATAAGGGGTATATTTGCTCTTAACCCCTCTTTAGTACTTGTGTTCAGCTGGAGGGATTATGCAACAAATAGTCAACTCTTCCTCCATCACTACCGATATTGGTGCCATAGTATAGACAAAATTTTACAAGACGATTATAGTCAATTGATGAGAAGTTGGTGACGTTGTCGCTCAATGCTCGCCTATTACTTATAGGCGTCGCTCCATCGCTCCTAGCCCCAAATTCTCCTGAATTGACTATATATTAAAATATTTGGTATGAAACTTATGGGTATTAGGATTATAGACAATTAGTCATTTTAACTGAGGCGGTAAATATACAAAAAATAGCTATCTCGAATAGTACATATCAATTATGGATATAAGTTATGTATTGCGTTTTTCACGCGTTCCGTTACAATGAACCAAATAGGGAGTATATTTATGAGTAATGATAGAATTTCAGAAGCAGTGAAGATAGTAGGAGGTTATTCTTTTTTGATTGAAGAAGATGAGCGAGCTAAAAGCTCCTTAGAAAGTGCGTTAACTAAATTTTTTGATACTATCAATTCTGATGAAAAGGAGGAATATTTTAAAATAATAGTAAAATATGGTAATGTTCCTTCCCCTAAATTAGAAAATTTACGCACTGAACTGAATGGCTTATTTGACAAGCAACAATATCTAGCAGTAAATAATCCAGCTATTAAAGAGCTTAGTCGCTGCGATACTCAGTATGCTAGAACAGACCTTCAAGATACAATTAGCAAGGCTGTGTTAAATAATGACAAAATTGATCAGTCAAATAAACCAAATGTTTCACAGATTGATCCTGTTATTGTAAATATTGACAACCAGAAATATGCTGTATGTGTACAAGATGATAACAAATATTTAGTCGGGCTTGAGAACCAAACAACTAATGCTATGGTATTAGCATATAATCAAGCAAATGGTATCACAGGTATTTTTAGTAATAGTGATATGTATGATATTAAACAAATTAGTGTTAACGGAGAATCTAAGGAGATATTTTTGGGAAGCTTTACAACAGGTACTAGCAGCACAGCTCATAGTGTAGAAGTAGTAATATACAAAGATACGGATGGTCAATATAGGACAACCGTTCTTGATCAAACATCATTTAAGAATAATCCAGACGCTAAGCCAGAATACCAAGAGAAATATCAAGGATTTATCAAAGATATCCACTCGGCTATTAAGACACAATATAAAGATATAATTATTGATGAACAGAATATAGATTTTCGGTATGGTGTCTACCAGGTAGAGGGTAATTTGGCTGTATGTTTAGATGGATTAATATTTTTTGCGGATGACTTAATAAAAGAAAATTTTGATGTTCATAAGGCATTAACTCATGCAGCAGAAGAAATTCCGCTATCTCGTATGGCATTATCTAGGTTTAATGCTACGTGTGCGGTCATGGAACATAATGAGCAGAAAGTAGGATTGGAACAAATTCCTCTTGGTGATATTGACAAGAAACTAGATTTAAGAGAATTTTTTACTAATAGCAGTGATGTAGAAACAATAAAGAAAATTCGTGATGGTAGTTATAGTAACGTAGAATTAGCAAAAATTTTTGTTGATGACTTTGGCACACAAGATAAGTACCTTAATGAGGAGGTTAAAAAAAGCTTAAAGGAATCTTTGGATAAGTTTAACGATACTACAGAAATAAAACTACTTACTAGCGGCAATTTTGATAACAAAGCACTAGCAAAAATTATTACTAATAACTTTACTCATGAATAATTAGCAGACACATTTATTACTAAATGCGGGGGTGAAAAATTATTTCCAGAAATTATTACTGATAACTTTACTGCTGAAGAATTAAGCACAATTGAAAAAGGAGACAAGAAGCAAGGGATAACAATTATTATTAAAAAGTTTGATATCAACCAACTAGCAGAAATTTTTATTGACAATTATAATGAGGAGGTATTAAGTAGAACCCGCAGTGGTGCAAGTACAATGGAAGATATTTTTAGTAATAACATTCCGAGAGGGCAAATCTCTCTGTATACCAAAGAATTAGCACTAATTCGTGATAATGCAGCGACTCAAGAAGCTAAAGAAGCGGTGCTGACTAAGCAACTTTATAAAACAAAACTAAAAACAACCCTTGAGAGTAAATTTCGGAAAACAGAGCTGGAGAAAATTCTTGAACGATCTTATGAAAAAGGAGAATTAGAAACAATGCTGAAGAAGGCTTTTGTGGAAAACAAACCTTCTATTAAAGCTGTGGTAGATGATATAGGTTTCCTAAGAAAATTAACAGACGCTGAATTACAATCCCTTAAAGGCAAGGAAGTTCAAGGCAAGATAACTCAGTTACCAAAGCAGGAGGTTATACAACTACAGACTGCTAAACAACAGGATGCAACACTAGATAACCAGCCTATAACACCGTTAGAACATACTGTTACGCCAATTATTGAACCACAGAACCAGCTTATACCACCGTTAAAACCTACTGTTGTGCAATCTGTTATAGTAAAGGCAGTTGAGTTATGTTAGTGATTGTGATAATATAAAATGAAAAATGTCAACTAGCCCATACAGTATAGATTTAAGAGAAAAAGTAATAAAATATCTAGAAGCAGGAAATAGTCAAAGGTCAGCATCTAGAGTTTTTCAATTGAGCCCTACAACAGTAAATACATGGCATGTAAGGTATAAGAAAGAAGGTCATTATCAAGCAAGGAAGTATAAAGGAGCAAAGCCTAGTATAGAAATGGATGATTTTATCAAGTATGTAGAAGAAAATCCTAATAGCAAAACGGAAGATATTGGTAAGAAATTTGGGATAAGCGCTAGTGGGGCAAGATATTGGCTAAGACAATTGGGATTTAGTTATAAAAAAAGCCTTTACCTATGTGGAAGCTAATGCTGAAAAGCGATGTAAGTATTTAGAAGATATCAAAGATCTAGCTACAGATGCGCTTGTGTATATAGATGAGAGCGGAATAGAGATGAACATTACCCAAGATAGAGGTTGGGGAAAGAAAGGTCAAACACTACAAGCAAAGAAGAGTGGGAAGTATTACCAAAGGACGAATATTATAGCAGGTTTGGTAGGTAATAAATCTATAGCCCCTTTTGTATTCAATGGCACCTGTAATACCGAACTATTTAATAATTGGGTAGAGCAATTTTTGATAAAAGAGCTTATAGCTGGTCAAGTTGTGATTTTAGACAATGCTGCTTTTCATAAGTCTAAGAAGACTAAAGATTTAATAGAATCAGTAGGATGTAGGGTAATATTTTTACCACCTTACTCTCCTGACCTAAATCCAATAGAGAAATTTTGGGCTAATATGAAAAGGTGGATTAAACAAAAAATCGGGCTTTCACAAGAATTGTATAACACCATTTGTGCATTCTTTGCTGTAACATAACTTAACTGCTTTTACTATAAGCCAGGTCTTAATTCCCAATTATATAATTTAGAGTTACGTCAAAAAGCAACTCTGATAGCAAGTAATTTAACCCAACAAAATAGTACTAATACTATTGCATCAACAATCAATATTGTAGAGACAGTAGTTGCTAATCAAGATACTTTGTCTGAAGTGATTGGAAAAGAAAGGGGAAAATCTCTGGAAAACAAAATTAACTCAATAAAAGAGAAACATCAGCAAGGCGATATAAAGGGTGTTGATCAAGGGTTCAAAGAATTAGCTAATGACTGCATAAAAATACAAGATACAAAAATGCCTTCAACTTGGCAAAAAATTGTTAATGTAATCAAGACTGCTGCTTCGGTTGTGTCTGCTGCTATTAGGGGAAAGTCAAGCGATATTAATATAAAAATGCCATTGTTTAGAAAAGCGTTGAAAGAATTAGGGGGACATGATAGTAAGTTCTCTAAGTGTTCATCAATGGCTCAGGACATTTCGCAAAGCAATAAGCATAAATCTTCGTATCAAGGCAGGGCGTAGTGTGACTAGTTGCACGCTTTTTAACAATGAGTAACGACATCACCAACTTCTCATCAATTGACTATATCACAACTATTTTACAACAGATAATAGTTGTGACAAAATTTTGTGGATTGATACATCAAGCATGTTGATAATTGCATTTGGCAGCAAACCTAAGTAAATTATTGTTATACATAATGGTATAATTGCAATCATTTCATAGAGATATAAATCTTTAAAGCTTGCAACCTGAACATTAGTAATTTGTCCTAGCATTACTTCTTTGTAAAGTTTTAGCATATAAACAGCTCCAAGAATAATACCAACAGCACTTATCATAGCTAGCACTATATTGGCTTGATAAATACCTATTAAACTTAAAAATTCTCCTATAAAACCGCTAGTGCCTGGTAAACCTATAGAGCCAAGCATGGCGATCATAAACAAAGTGGCAAGTATTGGCATTTTATTTGCTACACCACCATATTGGTCTATTTCCTTAGTATGCAATCTATCATATAAAGTACCAACTATCAAAAACAAAGTAGATGCTACCACACCATGACTAATCATTTGATATATTGCCCCCTTAATTCCCACTTCTGTCAAACTAAAAATCCCAGCAGTAACGTAGCCCATATGAGCTATCGATGAATAAGCTATCATCTTTTTCATATCTCTTTGAGCTAGTGCCACTAATGAACCATATATTACAGCAAATATACTCAGCACTAATACATAAAATGCAAATTCTTTTGATATATTTGGAAACATTGGTAATGACACTCGTAAAAAACCATATGCTCCAAGTTTTAATAATATACCAGCCAAAATGACAGACCCAGCAGTTGGTGCTTGTACGTGTGCATCAGGAAGCCATGTGTGGAATGGTAGCATAGGAACTTTTACCGCGAAGGCTATAAAGATTGCCAACCATAAAACTCTCTGCACCGATAATGCTAATAAAGGTATTGATTCGTTCAGAACAAGCATATTAAAGCTGTGAACTTGGCTATAAATATATAGCAGCGACAATAAGAAAAATACCGAACCAAAGAAAGTATAGAGGAAGAACTTCACAGCCGCATAAACTCTATTTTCACCTCCCCAAATTCCTATAATTAGATACATTGGGATTAATATTACTTCAAAAAATAAGTAAAATAATAGTAAATTCATTGAGGAAAAAGCCCCAATGCAAAAAGATTCAATTAATAAAAAACAAAACAAAAATTCTTTAATATATTTTTTGACGGTAAATAGACTAGCTATAATGCAGATAAGGGTTAAAAAGCTGGTCAGAACAACAAAAAATACTGAGATTCCATCGACTCCAATGTGGAATTCAAGACCTATATATTGAACCCAATTATAGCATTCGACAAACTGATAAAGTTTTGATGTACTATCAAATTGAACTAATAAACAAATAGTAGCTATTAATGTTAGTACAGAGCTTAAAACTGCAACATATATCGCATAAACTTGTTTATTAACCGACCTACTCTGTCTAATAAACAGCAGGATATATAATGCACTTAGTAAAGGCAAGAAAATGCTTATTGATAAGATCGGTAACTCTGGCATTCTAAACTCTAATAATCCAATTAACTCCGTTTATTAGAATATATAAAACTAATATTTTTCGAACCACGCTCGATTGCTGCTGCCGCCTTTAAAGTATTACATTCATCAAGGGCTTTGCCTATTACTTGCATCCCAAGAGGTAATCCTCTAGAAGATAAAGCAGCTGGTACAGAACAACAAGGAAGACCGGCAAGACTAGCTGGAATAGTAAATAAATCATTTAAATACATTGTCACAGGATTATCTTGTTTCTCACCTAAGTTAAAGGCTTCGGATGGGGCAGATGGCAAAATTATTGCCTCAACTTGCCCAAAAGCTTTGTTAAAATCATCTGAAATCAAGCGTCTTATTTTTTGTGCTTTTAAATAATAAGCATCCATAAGAGTAGATGAAAGCAAATAAGTACCAATCATAATACGTCTTTTAACTTCAGAGCCAAAACCAGCACTCCTTGTTTTTTGATACATTTCTTCAATAGATACTCCATCATTTTCTGCTCTAAAACCATATCTTACACCGTCATATCTTGATAAATTAGATGAGGTTTCAGCAGGTGCTATCACATAATATGCAGATAGTGCATATTTAGAATATGGTAATGAAATATCAATAATTTCTACCCCATCATTTTTAAGAATATCAATAGTATTTTTCCACATCTTAATAATGTCAGGCTGTACACCCTGTTTTCTCATAAGATCAAATGGAACGCCTATCTTCATATTTTTTACACTAGCATTACATGCTGACCTTAGTTGTGGTACCTCGGAGTCGATAGAAGTAGAATCCTTCTCATCAAATCCCATCATGGCTTGTAGCATTAAAGCGTTATCTTCAACAGTTCTTGTAAGCACGCCAGCTTGGTCAAGCGAACTAGCAAAAGCAATCATCCCATATCTAGAACATCGACCATATGTTGGTTTGAATCCGACAACCCCGGTATAACTGGCAGGTTGACGAACAGAGCCACCTGTATCACTTCCAAGAGCTGCCATAGCTAAAAAAGCACTAACAGAAGCTGAGGCTCCCCCAGAAGAACCACCTGGGACTAGTGGAGTGGCAGGTGCGTCTACAGCCTTCCAAGGACTAATAACGTTACCGAAATAGCTGGTAATATTAGCAGAACCCATGGCAAATTCATCCATATTAGTCTTACCAAGCATTATTGTACCATGCTCTTGCACTTTATTACTTACAGTCGATTCGTATGTTGGTATAAATTTACTAAGCATTCTTGAGCCTGCAGTAGTTAATACTCCTTTTGTACAAAAAATATCTTTTACAGAGATGGGAATTCCTTCTAATGACTTTTCTATTCCTTTATGGTAATTTTGATCAGCAATTTTAGCTTGCTGTAAAGCCGTATCTGTAGTTTCAGTAATATAGGCATTCAGCTCTTTATGCTTATCCATTTCTGCAATATGAGCTTTAGTTAGCTCAACACATGAGAATTCTTTGCTCTTTAGGGCTTTCAGGGCTTGGGTTATGGTTAATTTTATAATTTCTGACATATTTTACTCTACTACTTTTGGTACTACAAAACATTTTACTTCTCTGGCAAGTTCTGCTTTATCATTTGGCAGGTTAGCAAATAACTCATCAGAGAGATCACCATACAATACTTGGTCTTTTCGCATTCTTTGGTTCATACCACAAACTGAAGTAAGTGGTTGAACGTTACTACAATCTACATCGTTTAAAATGTTAATCATATTCATGATCTCAGTCAGCTGCTGGGAAAAACTATTTATTTCCTCTTGGCTAAAATCAAACCTAGCAAGTTTTGCTATTCTTTGTACTTCTTCATTTGTAATCATTATATACCTAAATATTTAAAGTCAATGTTGTTTAAAATAATATTATACCATGAAATATATCTACACTAATAGCATGAAGTCATTTTTTAAAAAATATGTCCCTTATTATTCAGTATATTTCCTGCATATACGGCAATAACATCATTGTTATTAGGGAATTTAGACTTTTAAACAGTCATTATTTCTTGTTCTTTTTGCTTAACATGCGAGTCGACTTTATTACTATACTCATCAGTTAATTTTTGGATTTCTTCTGAAAAATTATGGTGTTCGTCCTTAGTTATGATATTGTCTTTTTCTGAATTTTTTAACTCCTCATTACCGTCCCTTCTGATATTACGCAATGCAATTTTAGTATTTTCTCCATATTTGTGAGCAAATTTAACAAGCTCTTTGCGACGTTCTTCAGTAAGTAATGGAATGGTAATTCTAACTAATTGTCCATCTGATGACGGATTTAGACCTAGATTTGCATCAGTAATGGCTTTTTCTACAGCTTTTATCATAGATTTATCCCACACTTGCACCGTGATAGTCCTGGCATCTGGAGTAGAAAGACTTGCTACTTGTGACAAAGGCATTTTATCTCCATAGGCTTCAACCAATACCGGATCAAGTAAATTAACTGAAGCTCGACCAGTTCTGAGTCCCTTAAGTTCGTGATCCAATATTTTTAACGAGCTATCCATTTTTGATTGTAACTCTTTATATATAGTTGTTTTATCCATATCTATTAATCTTCTTGAATTTTTGTATACTCACCTTTTCCTTGCAGTACTTTTGCAAAGTTACCTTTCTCTCTAATTGAAAATACCTTAATTGGCAAGTTATTTTCTCTAGCCACTGCAACGGCAGCAATATCCATAACTTGTAAGTTCTCTTTTAGAAGATCAGTATAACTGATAGTGGAATATTTTACTGCATTAGGGTTTTTCGTTGGATCGGAATCATATACACCATTAACTTTAGTGCCTTTTAATAATAAATCACAACTCATTTCAATGGCTCTTAGGACACCCGCACTATCAGTAGTGCAAAATGGATTACCAGTTCCGCCGGAAAAAATTACTACTCTACCTTTTTCTATATGTCTTTTTGCTTTACGACGTATATAAGGCTCACAAATACTCATCATGGGGATTGCTGAAAGGACTCTAGTATGAACGCCTAAACTTTCCATAATATTTTGTAAAGTAAGTGCATTTATTACCGTACCAAGCATGCCAATATAATCACCGGCAGCTCTTTCAATACCAAATGCAGAATTAGTTCCACGATAAATATTACCACCGCCAACAACCACACATACCTGTACGCCAAGATCTATTGCTTCCTTTATATCCTCAGCAATCCTTAATATTACAGAATATTCGTGACCAAATTGCTTATCACCCATTAAGGCTTCGCCAGAAACTTTTAGCAAAACCCGTTTATATTTTAAATGTGACATAAATTTTACATTGTTGTTAAATTTTTGATTTCTATAGATTCTCTATATACTCAAATGATTTGAAGAATTGGAACGTAAAACAAGGGGTGAGCGAGCGGAGCGTACATGAAGTACGTGAGTACGCGAATACCCCGAAGTTTTGCGGAGCCAATTCTTCAAAGCAGAAGAGTATACAAACCTACTTGGTAGCTGTGGGAGAAGCATCTTATAACCACTAAAACTAGTCGAACTATTATTTTTGTCAAGTATTATAGTTGTTTGATAATAATTATAGATTTAAAAATATTAGTTTAAAGCAAGGTAGGATTACACTTATTAAGTTAAATATAATGTTAATTACTAATTCACCTTACGCATAACCTCCATAATAGTTCAGAAATTGGAGAAAATACAAGATGCTTATTAGCAAGAACATGGTCAAAGCAATCCTTTCTAATCACTTTCCTGGATTGCTTTGTCGCCACAAAGTGGCTCCTCGCAATGACGGCTTCCAGAAATAATTTGCTGGATAGTTAACGATAATTCATAAAAATTTTTGATTAGACAATCAATCTTATTTATTTGATTACCTAGTAGCTCAAGAGGCGATTCTAATTCTATCGATACACTCTTTGTTGTCATCTGGGTTTTCAAATACTCAATATCCTGGCTTGTATAATATCGTCTATTACGTATCTTATGTATAGCTAGGTTTGGCAACATACGCTCTAGATATCTTAGCTGGTGAGAGTGAATATTTAGAAGTTTTGTTACTTCGCTAATGGAGTAATATTTTTTATCCTGCATTTTTATTAATTAATAATTTTAATTTTTTAGCAGGTATAAAACGTATTACTTGTTTTTCTGGAATTATCACCGCCTCTTTTGTATGAAAATTTATACCAGGTCTAGGTTTTTTTATGCTAGTACAGAAGCTGCCAAAACCTTCTAACGTCAATCTTTGCTTGCTTACTATTTGCTGAATATTGCTAAATATTTGTTCAACTATTTCTTCGCATATAAGGTTTGATAGCCCCAATTTAGCTTTTAATATATAAGCAATTTTTTCTTTAGTAATAGTAGTATAGTTAATTGATTTGGACTCACTCAAGCTGGTCTCGTCTCTCTCATCATCATTAAATCCACCTGAATCAACCATAATTGCTACCATCTGATTAAAGCCGATCCCCAAGTTACTCCAGCACCAATAGCCGTGAAAAGCAATATATCACCTTTTTTGATATTACCATAAGCTTTAAGAGAAGCAAGGGCTAAAGGAATTGAAGCAGCCGAACAATTAGCATGTTTTGCAACCGTTTTTACTACTTTACTTGGATCGATTTTTAGTCGATCTACAACGGCATCTATAATTCTTACATTTGCCTGATGTGGAATAAAATGGTCAACATTCTCTGCAGTAAAAAGATTATTATACAATATTTCTTCACATGTCTTACTCATCTTTTCTACTGCCTGTCTAAAAACTTCCTGTCCTTTCATTTTTATTTTACCGCTTCTGCCATTGCTGCTTACACCACCATCAGTGTAAAGAATATCACAAGAACGACCATCTGAATAAATATTACTATCTATTACACCGGAATTATCATCGCTATATTGCAGAATTACCGCACCGGCACCGTCACCAAATAAAATACAAGTATTTCTATCGCTCCAATCTATTAGAGACGACATTTTTTCAGCACCAACTAATAATATGGTTTTATATTTTCTAGATTTCATCAAAGAGTCGGCAACATGTAAACCGTATATAAACCCCGAGCATACTGCCTGTAGGTCAAATGAAGGTACATTACCAAGCCCTAGATAACCTTGTAACTTAGAGGCGGTAGAAGGAAAACTATTGTCTGGAGTAGTGGTACAGGTAATTATCAAATCTATAGATGCCGGATTTAATCCAGCATCATCTATAGCACTCTGACTAGCTTTAGTAGCTAAATGTGATGTATATTCATCATCAGCTGCGATATGTCTTTGTAATATACCAGTCCTTGAGCGAATCCATTCATCGTTAGTATCAACCGATAGCGATAATTCTGCATTAGTAATAATACGCTCCGGCAAATAGGCACCACACCCAAGAATTTTACAAGTCATTGTGGTTTATGCTACTTCTTCATCTTTTTCTTGCTTCTGGACAATAACTTGACGACCATTATATGTGCCATCAGCTAAAGATATGTGATGAGGAAGCTTATATTCTCCCGTCTGAGAATCTATTACTACATTAATTTTACCAAGTGCAAGGTGAGAACGTCTCATGTTGCGTCTTGATTTTGATGTTTTCTTTTTTGGAACTGCCATATAGCCTCTTAAAAATTACACTTTAGAATAAAAAGTATTTGTCAAATCGATATAGCAGTATATTATATTTCCATTACAAAATCTAGGTATTTTAAACACAAAATTTATGAAATTCATTATAATTCAAACTTTTCTTATTTCATCTATATTACTCACATTGTGTAGTTGTAAAACTATAGAATCAAGGGGGCAGTATATTGATGATAATTTATTAACTACACTTGAAGAAAAAAAACTTAACAAATCGGAAGTAGAAGATTTAGTTGGTACGCCAACAATTATACCTGACTATACTCCTAATACTTGGTATTATGTTCAACGTTCTTTAGCTAGGAGAGCATGGCTTGAACCAAAAGTAATTGAACAAAAAATAGTAAAAATTACTTTTAATAAAAAAAATATAATAGAAGAAGTTTTAGTACTTAGTGATTCGCATAAAGATGATATAAATATAATGGGAGAATATACGAAAACTTATGGTACAGAATTAAACGGACTACAAAAATTTGTAAAGAATATTGGTAGGTTCAATAAAACTACAGAGGGAAAAAAGAAAAAGAAACGATAAAATCATGCTTGCAATATTTCATAGATATTGTATAAACTGAACGCTACTAGTTCTTAAAATCATTCGAATAGATTCATTGCTAAAGAATTAATAGACGGACTAAAGAGTTTATGGCCCCTTCGTCTAGCGGTTAGGACGTTACCCTTTCACGGTGAAAACACGGGTTCAAGTCCCGTAGGGGTCACCATTTCTGTACAAGTTGCTACTTCTTTGCAATTCTGTGAGTGGAAAAGCCAGAACGTAATGCAGTTTACAGCCCTCGAGTGTTAGGTTCGAAAATATAAAATTTAGTAATTCCCTTTTTTTCAGCAATTGTCGAACCTTTAAAAGTTTCATAGGCGTTTGTACTGATACTTATAAGGTCTGCAAGCTTTTTAGAAAGCTTATCATCTACTTTGTCATAACTCTTAATTAATTCAGTTAATTCATATTGTCTTTCCTTTAATTGAACTTTCTTACGAAAAAATTCTTCTCTAGTTAAAGTGCCATCTGCTAAGAAATCCATCAATCTATAGAGTTTATTTTGAATAACAGTATGCTCTTGCGAAACTAGAGTAGAAAGAAAATAGGAATTTGTATTGCAAAAAATCAATTCACTGAATTTATGAATGCAATATGTTTTAATTTGAAACGCTTAACCGTTCTGACTATGTAAAATTAAGTATCTGACAGAACAAAAAGCTAAAATTTATAAAAAAATTGCAATCTTTTAAAAACATCAGAGTTGATGATTTCTTTGTAATTTTTTGGACAAAAGATTTTCTTTGAAATTAGGCCTTCTAGCCACAAACCGTCCAAATTTCCGACAAAGTGTTTAGGCGTATAAGTCAGTGTTCAGTTAAGCAATATATCTTCTAGCATTTTATCGATGTCTATTTTTCTTCTATTGTCATAAAAACTAAAGTAACCGGTAAAGTGGATATGCTGCCAAGCGGCGGGGGATAATTTTCTAAGAAATTTTAGTACCTTTTTGTTATTTGGATTTTTGTTGAGCAGGTGGGAATGAATTGAAGCATTGTAATAAATAATGGCGCTTGCAATTAATAGACCACACTGGTTGCTAATTTCCATTTCAAGATCAGTGCGTCCCAGCAAAGCTTTTCTACCGCTAACCTTGGCAATAGCTCCACGTAATGTATGGTAGGATTCAAGCCTATTTTGTGATCTATGCGCATTCTCAAGGATTTTAGGATCTAAAATGCATTTCAATGTATAAATACTTCTGATTAATTTGTTGAACTCAAAAAGAGCTTTTCTTGTCTTGTTGTTCGTAGAAAGCGCGCAAAGCTTTTTAATCAGCGTACTTTGGCTCATTTCTTTTAAAGCTAGAGTAGCAATAATACGGTCTATATTATCTTTTTCATCTATTATCAACTGACGATCAATTATACCAATTGGCTGAACTAGAAAATTTACATAGGAAGCCGGATCCTTTGTCCCATATACATTGTTTAGTTCACTTTTTAGATTTGTAAACCTTGGTCTTAATTCACCGCCAAACATATGGAAAAGCGCAAAGTTAGCTTTATTGACGCTGTGCATGTCACCAGTAATAACCGTTGGGTTAATCAGAGATGTGTTGTTATACCAAATATCAAACACAAAATTACTTTCGTGCTCGTGAGCGCCAATCACGTCTGAGTTAATTGGCACGTAATTGGATAGCATTGTATATGCAACTACCCCACGACCTTTTTTAAAATATTTTCGCGAGTACCGTGCTTTAGTTGTGGGTGTTAGGGCTTCAAACTTTTGTCCGTCGACAGCGCCATAAAGTACATTAAGATCAAAGAGTATAATGAGGAAAAATACTTAAATTGGTGATATGATTGGCAATAATTGCATTGGCTTTTTTAAGAGTGACAAGCCTCATATACTGTTTATAGGTAGATTCAAGGATATGATAAACACAATCACTGGTTTGTGCCATTTTATGATTACCAATATTGGTGGCTTGGGAAATCATGACCGCAATTAAGTTATTAAAATCTACCTTCTGTTTGATATAAAGGGGCTGTAAAGGAGTGAGTACTGATAGAAAGTGGCACTTATCATTAACAAATTGCAAGACATCGCTCAAGTCACAAACTGGTAGTTTACCATAAAAAGTCTGTTTTTCTAAGGTTTCTTCTTCATTAACAGTCCTTGGCTTAACCCACAGCACTTCCTTTTTTGTGTGGTTATATTTTAGATGTTTCAATGCGCCTTGTTTTAAGCTATGATTAACCTCGATCCACAGGGTATCAAGTTCTTTAAAAAGTAAATCAAGTTGTGAGTCACATGGTGTTTTGATCCACGGAATTGCAAGCGCGTCTAAGATATGCTTCTTCTCCTCAAGGGATACAAGATCGTGCGCAAAAGGACGATGACGCACGCTGTCGTCAATATAGAGTGCACCTGTTTCTATTTGTTTGGTAATTTGGCAATACACGGCTATTTCATAGCGATTTGCTCGAATAGTCGACTCACCATTTTTATCATCTATTAACAAATAAGGCTCCAATCGTTTTGATATGAAGTCCCGCGGGAAATGTTTGCTGTGTTGTTGAGTAAGCGATTGCTGTTTAGCAAAAACTTCCTTCATCCACTGAATAGCTTTTAATAAAGGGTTATCGGCATGCTGGCTTTTAAAATCTGTGGCGAGCAAAAGGGAACGCAAGTGATGCTTATAGCGTGCTACAGCCCTGTCTCTTTCTTGCCACATAATAAGCTGTTTGCGTTTTGGTTTGTGTTTTTTGATCATTTTTTCGCCAATAGTGCGAATGGATTCTTTCGGTAAAATCTCGAACGCTTTTTTACGCGCGTCTCCTAACTCCATAGAATCGCTTAATTTATCATCTACATATAACAAGATGAGTTGTCCCACCTGTTTCTCCTTGTCATCTGGCTCCTCATCGCTATAGGCATCTGCTTTTGCTTTGGTTTCTTTTTCTAGTTTATTAACTTGAAAGCTAAAGGCATCAATCAAATTATCGCTGATTTGTTGATAACGTTTAAACGCGTAGCACAACAGATAGAGATAGGTTCGTTCATCGTCAAATCGTTCTAAATCATAGATTGTGTAATAATTGGCAAGGCTTGCGTAAGTGGCAATATTTTGCGCAGAAATTTCTAGGACTGGTAAAATAGTTTTGGCAAAATTATGCAGTGGTTTCAATAGGTTATGCTTTCTGCATTCAATGTTCATCATTGTCGAACCAAAACTTTTAGGATCTTGTTTGAGAGCCGCTAGCTCTGAAAGAGTGTTTTCATTTTTAATAAGTTGTTTGAGACTTTGTTTGTATTCATCTGTAAGTACTGAATATAAACAATATTTTAGGCGCTTGCGTTCTTCGACAAGAATGTGGCTGATAATTTTTTGTAAAGTTGAGTAGCCTGGGCGAACAATCTTTGCAGATTGTAAAAATGCTAATAATTCATGCGCAATCTCCCGTTTAACGCTAAGCCTTGCTCGATCATAGAGCTTTGGCAAAAACTCTTTTGACCAAGGCTTGTAGCTAAATAATTTGATAATTGAGTCACAGACGCGGTAGTGCTCATATTTGGTGATGTTGAAAGCCTGAAGTGTTTGATTGGTAAAACAGTGAGTTAAAATGAAGCGTAGATCATCTTGTGGAACCTTATGAAACGAAAAACGAAAAAAGATATGTTTTGCTTTGAAGTATCCCATTTGTATAGCAGCGTAAACTTGAGCCTCCATTGAAGAGCCCTGTAATATGACTTCCCATTCTTCAGGAGTAAACACAAAGTAATTCAAACGCTGTTGGTCGTCAAAATCAGGAAATCCATAAAATGCAAATTCTTCCAGATCCGACATAATGGAAAGTCTTTTGTCTGGTGATGACATAAGAGTGTTGTTTTTTGTATTATTCATAATGGGCGTTGTCACACGTGCGAAATGAATATATAATACACATTAAAAACTATATACAAGATGTATTATTTTTTACTGTAATTTGGTTATAACTTAACAAGGCGTTTTAATGGGTAAAATTGTTGCTTATTTGCGAGCATCTACAGACAAGCAAGATTTAAATCATCAAAAACTAGAATTGCTTGAATTTGCCAGAAAGAAATCTCTGTCTATCGACGAATTTGTCGAAATCACCATTTCATCAAGAAAGAGTAGTAAACAAAGGCGTATTGATGAACTGCTGAGTATGTTAAATGACGGTGATATATTGCTTGTTACCGAACTCAGCCGACTCGGAAGAAGCACTACAGAGGTTATTACCATAGTAAACTCTTTAGCGAAGCGTAATATTCGCGTTATCGTTTTGAAACAAAACTTAGATATCAGCCAACAAGACATAAATTCAAAGGTTACATTGACGCTTTTCTCATTGTTTTCTGAGTTAGAACGAGACTTAATCAGCTTGAGAACAAAAGAAGCATTGGCTTCCAAGAAAAGACAAGGACAAATTTTAGGAAAACCAAAAGGAACAATTCAAAAAAGTAAATTTGATAAACATGCGGAAAAAATCAAAGAATTATTGGACTATGGTCTTTCAGTCCGTAAAATTTCTAGTGTGCTTGAATATACCAACCACATTGCACTTAATACTTATATTAACAAGAGAAACTTAAAGAAAAAATTACAAACCACTTAACAAACACTTTGTCGGAAATTTGAAGGGTTTGTGGCTAGAAGGCCATATGCCTACGACCTATATTATCACCTAACCAACCGAATATTAAGGCACCAATAGGTCGAAGAATATATGTAGAACAAAAGACAAAAGCCTTTATTAAATAGGCTGTATGAGAATCGGTAGGTTTAAAAAATAACTCATTAAAAAACTCCACCATATGAACATATAACATTAAGTCAAAATATTCTAGGAATGTACCAACTGAGAGTATTCCTATTGCTTCTTTCTGTTCTTTAGTTAGGCTTCTTTGTTCATGTTGATATCCCATCACCTATTCACCTTATATTTAAATTACCTCATGCTATTTTCTGCTACAACTTGCAGATGGACTTTTAAGGAGTTAAACCCCTGCAAGTAATTTAGTTGATGTTATATAATTCTACAACCACATAGGGGAAAGAATTTTTGACAAAAATTCTTTATGTTTTTGTAACTCTTCCTTAGTTGGTTTGATAACTATAGTATTATTTTTATTTGCCATAGTAGTTCTAACCAACAGCTCATCTGTATTTTGTACCTTTTTACTATTAATGTTAAAACTTATCTGCCTACCTCCAGTAAGCTCAACATAAACTTCTGCCAGTAATGCCGCATCTTTAAGGGCTCCATGCAACTTACGCGAAGAATTATCAATTTTATATCTTTTACATAATGAGTCAAGATTAGCCTTCATTCCAGGAAACATCTTCCGAACCAAAGCAAGAGTATCAATAGTATTAGCAAGTTCTAAAAAATCTGTATCAGACCTTTTGAGCAGAGACAACTCATAATTAATAAACTTAATATCAAATGTTGCATTATGTATAACAAGCTGGCTGTTACTAATAAACGCTAAAAACTCCTCGGCAATTTCTGCAAAAAGTGGTTTATCTTTTAAGAACTCTCCTGATATACCATGTATTCGATAAGCTTCTGTCGGCATATCTCGTTGTGGATTAATATAAAAGTGAAAGTGCTTACTGGTTAGAACTTTATTAACCATTTCAATAGCCCCAATCTCAACAATCCTATGTCCACTTTTGGGATCTAAGCCAGTTGTTTCAGTATCTAAAATTACTTCTCTTAATTGCGACATTTTAATTTTTGTATTAGTTGAGTTATTTGTTTATCTAAATCTACTATATTAACATCAGTATTAATAACAAAATCTGCTTTTGCTATTTTAATTTGTTGTGACAATTGAATTTGGGCTATTTTATTGTAAGTTGTCAAACTAAACCCTTCTCTAGACATTGCACGTTTTAACCTAGATTCTTCTGAGCAGAATGTTGTAACATAAAAATCAAAATATTTATCAAATCCAGCTTCAAAAAGTAATGGAATCTCAGCAAATATAATTTCTGAATCATTATTTTGCCGTTTAAAAAGAGACAAACTTTCCACTACAAATGGATGAATAAAATTTTGCAATTTGCTTCTTGATAAATCATTAGCATAGATTAGCTCTGCAATTTTTCTTTTATCAAAAATTTTTAGATCAGGCAGTAAGTTAAGAATTATATTTTGTATTGACAGCTCTTTGTAGAGATTCTTAATATATTCGTCAGCAGAAAAAGTCATAAATCCTAAATCAGCTAAATAATTTAAGACAAAAGTTTTTCCTGAAGCATAACTACCAGTAATTCCCACACAGATCATTCTAATAAATATTTTATTTTTCTATAATAAAAAGCCTACATTTATTAGCTAGCTCGATAGTTCTTTCTAGCTCAATAACCATCACTTTTTCTTTCTGTATTGCTACCCCTTTATAACCATAATTAGCTAAATTCTTTATTGTTTCTGGTCCTATTGTAGGTATATCAATTCTAGTATCTTGTCCCTTCTTCATCATTTTAATAAGTACCCCCCCTGTAGAATTCTTACGTAAATATGAACATCTTTTTATTAGATTATCTGTACCCTCCGCTGCTTCAATACCTATAATATATCCATTATCAACAATTACTGATTGTCCTACATCAAGATGTCCTATACTATCCAATAGCTTCATTCCTAACTCAATATCTGTATTATCTGTTGCTGATGGAACAATTATGGTCATAACATCCTTCTTTGCACTCAATATTTCATAACTAGACACTACTTGAAATCCCTTCTCTTCTAGAAAATCTGTTACTACACTAAGAAGTTTATCATCTCCTAAAAATTTTTGTTTCAATATGCGAGCAAGTAGCCTTGATCCCATTAAATCTACTTTAATTGATCTCAAATTAGGACGCTTTACACCACCAGCAAGAATTATATTTTTTACATCATACTTACGAAAATATTCAATTATTGGTCTAACCATACCGATTTTAAAAAATTGGTGGGTAAGATTCTTATACAATATCGGATCCGCTTCTCCTTCTAAGGCTGCGATATAACATTGTCCTCCTTGTTTAATAAAACTCTCAGCCAGTGAGATTGGCAATGAACCATTTCCTGCTATAATTCCAACTATACTCACAGGGTTAGAAAAATTAGAATGTAAAGCTAGGGGCAAATTTTGGTCAAGTACATTTTTTATAGTTAGAGGATTTGTAGGATGAGAACGAAAAACAAGGAGGAAGCAAGCATATCGTACTCTTTGTATGTGAGTACGTAAATACCACCAAATTTTGTGAAGCCAATTCTTGAAAGTAGAAGAGTATATTTGTAACATTTTAACTGTTTGCCCTATCTTGATCAACTTGTCTTGGCTGACAAAATACTCTGGTACTATCCTGTTTTACAAAGGAAATAATTTGTTCTACAATAGAATTGCCTTTATATCGTTTTAAAACTTTCTCAATCCTATCAGTAAAAATACCTTCGCTAATAAAAAGCTCATCTACAGCTTTTATAGTATCAAGTGTTTCCTGACTATCAAAGCCACGTCTTTTCATCCCAACTAAGTTTACACCTTCAAGAACTGCCCTTTCACTTGTAGCTAATCCAAATGGAATCAAATCTCTTACCACTGCAGACCCACCACCTATCATCGCATGTTGCCCTATACGTACGAACTGCTGAACAGCAGAAAGCCCTCCTATAATAGCATAATCACCAACTTTAACGTGACCAGCTAGGCTAGCATAATTTGCAAAAATTACATTATTTCCTACAGTACAATCATGGGCTATATGTACTCCAACCATAAATAAACCATTATTACCTACAGAAGTAACCATACCACCACCTTTACTACCAGCTTGAATAGTTACATATTCTCTAATAGTATTATTACTACCTATGATAACCTCTGATTTTTCTCCCTCATACTTAACTATTTGAGGAGACTGACCAATAGAAGCAAATGGATATATAACTGTATTAGCACCAATTTTTGTTTTCCCCTCTATAACTACATGTGATTTTAGCTCAATATTATCTGCTAAAACCACCTCTGGTCCAATAGTACAAAAAGGACCTATTCTGACATTTTTACCAATTGAAGCCCTTGGATCTACTATGGCAGTTGCATGTATAGCTGGTAAAATCATCATTAATTCCTATTTTTAAACATTGCAGTAAATTTGCTCTCTGCAACTATCTGATCATCAACTTTAGCATTACTTGAAAATTTCCAAACAGAACCTCTATTTTGTTCTATTTTAGCATAAATATGTAATGTATCGCCTGGTTCAACAATTTTACGAAATTTTGCCTCTTCAATAGACATAAAGAATATCTCCTTATCTTTTGTAAAATCCATTGATTTTGCTACTAAAATAGCAGAAAGCTGAGCCATAGCCTCAACAATTAACACACCGGGCATTACTGGTCTTGTTGGAAAATGACCAGTAAATTGTGGTTCATTAAAAGTAACATTTTTGATACCAACAATTGATTCATTAAGCTTAAATTCTAACACCTTATCTATTAATAAAAATGGATAGCGATGAGGCAACATTTCCATTATTTCTATAATATTAATTTTCATCTATATTCCGTTTCTTTATAAGCTGTTTTATAATTATTGATTGTCTATGCCAGTCCCTAATCGGTACGGCAGGAAACCCACTAACTGTTACTCCTGGTTCAACATCTTTTATCACCCCAGCTTTTGCTGCTACTTGAACTTTATCACCTAGTACTATATGTCCGGCTAGTCCTGCTTGCCCTCCAAGAGCACAATATGCTCCTATTGTAGTACTACCTGATATACCGACCTGTGCGACAATAATCGACCCCCTTCCTATTATAGCATTATGTCCTATCTGCACTAAGTTATCTATTCTACATAAATCTTCTATTACTGTATCATTCATTGATCCTCTATCAATAGTAGTATTACTACCTATTTCAACATTATTACCTATTTTAACTATACCAGTATGGAAAATTTTCTTGTGAACCCCTTTATCTGTTGCAAAACCGAAACCATCTTGTCCAATTCTTGCTCCAGATAATATTACCACATCATCACCTATTATGCTGTAACTTATTGAAACATTTGAGTATATTAATGCTCTATTACCTATTACCACTCCATAATCTATACTCGTCCCAGATTCTATAACGCAATTATCACCTATTACAACATGATCTTCAATAACAACATTATGTCCTATATAACAATTATTTCCTATAATGGCAGAATCCGAAATATAGGCAGATTGCATAATTTTGTTAGGATAAGTCTTTGCTTTACTATAGAACAAATCCACTAATTTTGCATAAAAGAAATACGGATTCTTTACTTTTAATAAAACTGTTCGATTATTAGATTCTTGTGAAAAATTCTCCGGAACTATGCAACATGAAGCTTTAGTGTTTTGGAATTGAGCAATATATTTGCTATTACTTAAAAAACTTATATCACCAACATCAGCCTCTTCTAACGACTTAATATCATGGATTAGCAAGTCACTGGAGTATAATATTTCAGCGTCTATTAACTTTATAATTTCCGATAATTTATAAGAGGTAGATTTCTTATAAAAACGTGGATTTATCATAGTTACTTCTTTTTACAAAATGATGGGAATAGTATTATAAATGCATGATGGGGGCAGTATAAACGTCAGTTAAAAAATATTCAAGTTTTCTTACAATAATTTATATTGTCTAATAGCAAAATCGTTAACTGATTAAATTAGAATGTTGATATTTCTTTGCAGGAAGTCTAATTTAACTTATCTCGAATTATATTATACAAATATTTATACTTGAACTTATTCAGTTTATCTGATATGTATTACCTTGGATAGGTGTCCGAGTGGTTTAAGGATCTAGTCTTGAAAACTAGCGTGCGGGCAACCGTACCGTGGGTTCGAATCCCACCCTATCCGCCACTTCCGTACGAGTTGTCGTTTTTTCAAAAATATCGAACGGGAAACGTAGAGAGGTCTCAAGTTTTTTGCCATTCAGTTCAAGGGTCTGAAATACGAATTTTATCATTTTGCGTTTTTGGGGTATTTCAGAACCCTGAAAAGTTTTATACGCTTCAGAGGCTAGAGTCATCAGCATTGTATCTGCCAGTAAATTTAAGAAATTACATCAATCTGATACTGTAGTGCCACTTCTTTACCACAAAAAGCCATTAAATTGATCCACCATTAATTTAGAGTATAAATTAGTAGAGAAAATTCAAAACAAACAAAACCTTTAAAATTAGTATAGTATTTTGTAATAAAAATGTGAGACGGTTTACGTTATACATAATTGCTATTGGGTAAAAGTGATAGGGATGAAAAACATTGAACGGTAGCCATTTTTAACTCTGTCAAGGTTCGGAAATCAGACACTAGGGTGTACCATTCTTCGATTTTGGTACATTTTACGAACATATCAAACGGTGGACGTAGCTTAAAGTCTAGCTTCCCGCCTTTTATTTCCAGGTTAGCAAATACTAAATTTATCAATTTACGTTTTCCTTCGGCAGTGGAACCTTTGAAGGCTTCTGCTGCTCCGGAAGGCAGTTCTATTAAGTTGATCAGGCATTATGAAAATTTATCATCGGCATTGTCGTGACTTGCTATTTCTCTGGCAATATCTTCACGTTTTTCTTCATGTTCTGCTTTTGTAATATTGCCATCCAAAAATAAATCTGTTAGCCTATCCATACGCTCCTATGAAAACCTTGGGCAATTTTTGCTAAGCTTTTAATATATGAGATTACTTCACCAAGGATAAAGCAATATGAATTCTGTAAATTAATGTTGCTTTATCATTCCACTTGGCTATCATTTCTTCAGTAATTTTAGTTGTCGCCCACCTTCTACCACTTACATTAATTGGCAATTTGCGTTAAATAATATGACAATACGTTTTCCACTTGAAGCTCACACTAGAAACAAAATTAATACAAGACTACAAAATCTTGGCTGGATATTAGATCAAAATAATCCGCTATGTAATGTCTTTCAAGAACAGGCAAAAACTGAAATGCAGAATACTAGGCTAATGGGAAATAAGCCTGATTATATCTTGTATGAATCTGGAACAGATATACCAATTGCAGTTATTGAAGCAAAAAAACCGGGAGAATATTTGGATAAAGGTATGAATCAAGCTATAGAGAAATATGCTAAACCTTTACAGATTCCTTTAGTTTTTGTCTTTAACGAGACTTTCGTTCTTGCAAGACATACACTACAGAGTAGACCTTTAAAGATTGATGGAGAAGAATTACAGGATTTTGTGGATCAATTTACTTCATTACGATTTATAAATGAAGGAGCAGAAATTCTATCAACACCAAAAGGGATAAATTTTACTCGCGATGAGTTAATGGATACTTTTAAATCAGTAAACAATTTATTGAGAAAAGAGGGGCTAAGAGATGGTTACGAAAGATTTTCAGCTTTTTCGGAAATCCTTTTTCTAAAATTGATAGATGAATATGAAACCCTTACTGACCATGTTAAAGGAATAAGAAGACTGGAAGATCGGTTTTTATGGAAAAATTTTATTAACAAATATTACAATGATAATCAGGCTTTATTAGATTTTATTTCAGATTCAGTGTGGAAGAAATTACGTGAGCTATATGGTAGTATTTTCATCTCCCCCTTTACCATTAAAAAAGCTACAACATTGAGATATATTATAGATTTGATTGATCCAATTAATTTAACATCTACAGATACAGATATTAAGGGAGATGCTTTTGAATATTTCCTAAAAACTGTCACAAATGGCAATAAAGACTTAGGCGAATATTTTACCCCAAGACACATTGTACGTAGCATGGTCAATATAATAAAACCACAATATGGCGAAACAATTTACGATCCATTTTGTGGGACTGGTGGCTTTTTGTTGGAATCTTTTAAATATTTATCATCTCGGGCAGATACAACAAATAATGAAATACTTGAATGGATTAGAAAGAAGGCATTACATGGAAGAGAGTTAACTTCAACAACAAGGGTAGCCAAAATGAATATGATTCTATTTGGCGATGGACATAGCAACATAGAGCAAATGGATAGTCTCGAAAAGCCAGTAAAGGAAAAATATAATATTGTATTATCTAATATTCCTTACTCACAGGAAACAGAATATGGTTCGTTTTACTCAATACCAACAAAGAATGCCGATGCCATTTGCATGCAACATATTTATGAGTCTCTAAAACCAAATGGCAGAGCAGCTGTAGTGGTACCAGAAAGTTTTTTGTATGAAGATGGGGCAATAGGTAAAACTCGTGAAATGATTGCCAAAAACACCCAAAAATTTTCTGTCATTTCACTACCAAGGGGTGTTTTTATGCCATACACGCCAACTAAAACAAATATTATATATTTTCAAAAAGGTGGACAATTTAAAAAAGCATATTTTTTTATTGTCAATAATGATGGTTTTGAGTTAAATACTGGACGTAAACCTATAGAAGGGTATAGTGATATCAAAAAGCTTCTTAGCGAAATAGATGAGCCAACGCAAATTCAAGGACAAGCTAATACTGTAGATAGAGAAATAATAAAGCAAAGTGGCAATTGGAATTTAAGACCTTTTTACTATATGGAAGATATACCACAAGTTAAGGGCGAATTGATACAACTAAATGACAACTTAATTGAAGAAATTACAGATCGCATCGATCCTTTAAAAAACTCAGACTTAGAATACAAAATCATTGAAGTCTCACAAAATGGTATATTTCTTGGCGATATAATGCGGGGTCATGAAGCTACCCAAAAATATAAGCCTGTAAAAATCGGTGATATAGTGTATAATCCATATAGAATTAATATAGGTAGTATTGGGGTTGTCCCTCCACATCTAGATGGGGCATTTGCAAGCCCAGCATACGTTGTTGTGAGATGTAAAAATGCAAACTATAGTCCATTTTATATTGTATCAATTTTGAAACAACCAAGATTTCTTAAGGTTATAATGAATTACTCGCTTTCTTCAGCTAGAGCAAGTCTGCCATTTAGTGAGCTTATTCGTATTAAAATACCCAAACTTAATGATAAAGATATAAAAGAGGTCAAGAATCTTGAAAAAGGTTTAATTAAGCAACTGCAAGAAAGCAGTGATAATTTTGAAAAAATAAATCGGATAGTTAGTAAGTTATTGTAAAGGTTCTGATATTGTAAATTCTGCCTTGTAATCTTATGCGAATTTTTTATAAAATTATTTACAATTTACAAGTAGAAGAAAAATAGGCAAAATAATTATGCACAATAAGATATGGCACTGTTAACAAAATAATTTGATATAAAGATAAAGGTATGGTAAGAATAATTGAGCAATAAAGAAAGTTTAATTAGGTTCAAATATGGAGGAAATAAGGAAATACCCAATTAGTGAAAGCAAATTTAAAGAATTGATAGAGCCAATAATAAAAAGAGAACTCAAGAAACCAGGACGCCAACGAAAGTGAGTCATTATAAATTTTTTTGTGGCGTTCTGTATGTACTGAGGACAGGAGTACCCTGGCGTGACCTTTCATCAGAATATGGAAATTGGCACACAATCTATACAAGATACAAAAGATGGAGTGAGAATGGATTCTTTTGGCACTTGTTGTACCAGCTTCAAAGTGTTAAACAGTTGTTAATGGATATAGTATTCGTTGATGGCTCAATTGTACCATTACATCGACTGGAGTAGGTGCTTTAAAAAAATAAAGGTTTACAATCGACAGGGAGGGGTAGGAAGGGAATAGGTACTACAATCCATTTAGCAATTACCAGTAATGGTTGTATTAACTGCCAATTATTTCCCGCTCAAAGTCAGGATTGCAAAACGGTTGAGCAATTATGGCAAGACTGACCTTGGGAAGAAATTGACTTTGTTGTTGCGGACAAGGGATACGATAACGGCAATATTAGAGATTTTATTAAATCAAAAATGCTATTCCCGTTATTCCATATAAAGGAGTTTATTTGCCTAATAACTCCAATTTAACACCAAAGGATTTTTATGATACCAAAATTTACCGCAAACGACATATTATTGAAAGGCTTTTTGGCAGACTTAGGAAAATAAAAGAATTGCCCAGATATAGTCAATTCTTAACGCAACATATACTGCCTTGTTGATTATCTCCTTTTGTCTTGCCTAACTTTTACTATTAAAACATGCCACCCCTGCAAGAAAAAGCAGGGGTGGATAATAAAGCTTATTCGTAGGCAGTCCCTAGTGGTATTAGAAGTCCATACCGCCCATGCCACCCATACCACCACGTGGCATAGCAGATTCATCTTTATCAGCTGGTTCATCAGTAATAAATGCTTCAGTAGTAATAATCAAAGAAGCAACTGATGCTGCATCTTGCAAAGCAGTACGCACGACCTTAGTTGGATCGATAATACCAGCCTTAATCATGTCAACATAAGTCATATCTTGAGCATTGAAGCCAAAGTTTTTATCTTTGCTATCAGTAAGTTTTCCAACTACAATAGCTCCATCCATACCAGCATTCTCTGCAATTTGTCTTACTGGAGCTTGCAAAGCCTTCTTAACGATGTTAATACCAGCCTGTTGATCTTCATTAGCACTTTTTAGCGACTCTAAAGCTCTTGCCGCATAGAAAAGAGTAACACCGCCACCAGCAACAACGCCTTCTTCCACGGCAGCTCTAGTAGCATGCAAAGCATCTTCTACACGATCTTTTCTTTCTTTTACTTCAACCTCAGTAGCACCACCAACTTTTAAGACAGCTACGCCACCAGCAAGTTTAGCTAAACGCTCTTGTAATTTTTCTTTATCGTAATCTGAACTAGACTCATCAATTTGTGCTCGAATTTGAGAACAACGAGCCGCGATGTCTGCCTTACTACCAGCACCATCAATTATGACAGTATTTTCTTTGGAGATAGTAACTTTTTTAGCAGTACCTAGCATTTTGATATTAACATTTTCAAGCTTCATACCAAGATCTTCACTGATAAGCTGACCACCTGTTAAAATAGAGATATCTTCCATCATGAATTTTTTTCTATCGCCAAATCCAGGAGCTTTAACTGCAGCAACTTTTAACCCACCACGTAATTTATTCACTACCAGGGTAGCAAGCGCCTCTCCTTCTACATCTTCAGCAATTACTAATAAAGGACGTCCTGATTGCACTACGGCTTCAAGCACTGGTAACATTTGCTGTAAATTTGATAATTTCTTTTCAAATAATAAGATAAAAGGATTTTCCAATTCAGCTACCATCTTTTCGGAATTAGTAACAAAATATGGTGATAGATAACCTCTATCAAACATCATACCTTCAACTACATCTACTTCAAAACTAAAATTCTTAGCTTCTTCAACGGTAATTACCCCTTCTTTACCAACTTTTTCCATTGCTACGGCAATTTTTGCACCAATTTCTGTATCACCATTTGATGAAATAGTACCAACTTGAGCAATCTCCTCTTGGCTACTGATTTTTTTACTAGCTTTCTTAATTTCTTCAACTATTAAATTAACGGCTGAATCTATACCACGTTTTATATCCATAGGATTAAAGCCAGCTGCTACCGCTTTGTTACCTTCCCTTGCTATTGCTTGAGTTAGAACAGTTGCGGTAGTTGTTCCATCACCAGCAACATCAGATGTTTTACTTGCCACAGATTTTACTAATTGAGCTCCCAAATTTTGGGCTTTGTCTTTTAGTTCAATGGCTTTTGCCACTGTCACACCGTCTTTGGTTAATCTTGGTGATCCGAATGACTGTTCAATTGCAACATTTCTACCTTTTGGACCTAATGTTACTTTTACGGTATCAGCTAAAATATCAATACCTCTTAGCATTTGTTCACGTGCATTTGAGCCGTGTCTTATTAATTTTGTTGCCATATTATATTCTCCTTACAAATTAAATAATTCTTATAATAATTTAGATAAATTATTAACTAATTATGCCCATGACATCACTTTCTTTCATGATTATCAGATATAAACCATCAACTTTAACTTCAGTACCAGCCCATTTGCCATATAGTACTTTATCGCCTACTTTAACTTCTAATGAGTGGATAATACCATTCTCCCCTCTCACTCCTTTTCCTACAGCTATTACTTCCCCCTGCATAGGCTTTTCCTTAGCTGTATCAGGGATAAAGATTCCCCCGAGTGTTTTTTCTTCTTGTTGAATTGGTTTTACCGCAATTCTATCATGCAACGGTCTAAAAGACATTCTTACCTCCATAAAATTAATACTTACACATTGTGTATTCTATATATGCTTGGTTTTGTAACAGTTCAAGGGATAAAAGAAAAGTTTTCAATTAATTTCAAAGTAATTATACGCTATGTTCAATTTTTTTATACGATACGAGACTTAATTTTAAATAATATTAGAAGAAAAGCTTTTGTGTCAATGTAAAAATACTGTACAAACTAATCAGGTTAGTTGTACAAATAGGAGGGGTTATGTTTGAATTAGAACAAAAATATATTGGATTAGTAGCTGGAGTAGATGAAGCTGGTAGAGGACCGCTAGTTGGCCCTGTAGTAGCTGCATCTGTTATCATTGATCAAACAAAAATCATAAATGGTATCAAAGATTCCAAAAAACTTACTAGAGAAAGGAGGAATTTGTTATACGAACAAATAACTCAAAATTATATTTGGTCTGTTGGTATAGTGTATCACGATGAGATAGATATAATTAATATCCTTGAAGCAACTAAAAAGGCTTGTACTATATCAGTAGCAAATCTTTCTGTTAAACCGGATACAGTATTAATAGATGGTAACATGAAATTTAACGATCCAAGATTTATTAGTATAGTAAATGGCGATAATTTATCGATTTCTATTGGAGCAGCATCTATTATTGCAAAAGTTACTAGAGATCGTTTATTACTTGAATATGCCAAAGAATTTCCAGAATATATGTGGCACAAAAACTTCGGCTATGGGACGAAAGAGCATCTAAACGCTATAAGCATTTATGGTCTTTCGTCTTATCATAGAAAAAGTTTTAAGGTAAAAAGCTTTCAATCATAAATGAAGTAGTTGAGATTTAATCTTACATTTAGTAAAATAAACAAATTATTAAATGGAGATTAAAATGAATTTAAATCAGAAAATAATAAGACCAAAAATAGGATTACTTGAACTAGCAAAAAGCTTAGGAAATGTATCTAGTGCATGTAAGACAATGGGGTATAGCAGAGATAGTTATTATAGATTCAAGGAATTATATGAGAATGGTGGCGATGAAGCCTTGTATGAAATAAGCCGTAAGAAACCCATATTGGCTAATATGAGTTGATCCTATTGTAGAGAAAGCGGTATTAGACATGGCAATAGAGTACCCCGCTTATGGTCAACTTCGTGTATCGAACGAATTAAAAAAAGATGGGATTTTAGTATCTCCCGGCGGCATTAGATCTATCTGGCTTAGGAACGATCTCAATAATCTTAAGAAACGGCTAGTAGCTTTAGAAACTAAAATGGCTCAGGATGGCATTATACTTACGGAAGCTCAATTACGTGTCTTGGAGAATCGTAAGAATCTTAAAGAGGCACATGGGGAAATAGAGACAGAACATCCAGGCTATCTTGGTTGTCAAGATGTTTACTATGTTGGCAACTTTAAAGGAATAGGTAAGGTTTATGGTCAAACTTTTATCGATAGCTATTCCAGGGTGACGGATGCCAAATTATACACAGACAAAACAGCTATAACCTCTGCTGATATGTTAAATGATAGAGTTCTACCTTGGTACGAAGAACAAGGTATTCCTATACTACGTATATTAACTGATCGTGGTACTGAATATAAAGGAAATATAGAACATCATGCCTTTGAATTGTTTTTAAGTATTGAAGGAATAGAACCCACCGTTACAAAAGCATATTCCCCTCAAACTAACGGGATATGTGAGAGGTTTCATAAAACCATGAAAAATGAGTTTTATGATACTGCAATGAGTAAAAAGATTTACAATTCACTTTTTGAATTGCAAAAAGATCTTGATACCTGGTTACATTATTATAATAACGAACGTCCTCATTCCGGCAAGTATTGCTATGGTAAAACTCCAATGCAAACCTTTAAAGATAGTAAAAAATTAGCGTTTGAAAAAAATAATGAGATCTTGTATCTTGAACACTTATCTGACAGTCAAAATTTATCTGACAATCTAATAAGTTAATTTATGGGGTCTGTAAGATCAAATCTTGACTTCTACACAATCTGCTCGTCAAGCGTCTATTAACGAGGAGCCGCTTTGTGGCGACGCGGCAATCCAAAAAATGACCAGGAATGGATTGCTTCTTGGCTTAAGCCTTCTCGCTAATATACGTATTGTACTTTAACTTTTTTTCCGTAAACGCTTACTACAACTTTTTGACTAAGCAGTTATCTACTATTACTCTCTCTTGTTTTTAGATGTGCTTTAAAATTTATCACAGGTTTTTCTGTTGGTTTTTTATGGGTAGAATCTTCACTAAGTTTCCTCAACCCTTTTACCGCTTCTATGATAGCATCCTTATCAACAGCAAGTTGAACAGGCTTCGCCTGTACCTTCACTCCTGCCGCCGGGGGTTTGTTTACTACTGGTTTAGGTAGTTGAACACCAGCTGCACCAGGCATAGGTGGAGGAGGTGGTGGTATTGGTACTCCTCCTTCCTTATTAAGCTCAACCTTAGAAGGAACTTTTGCACTTGCTACTTGCTTTTCTGCTTCTGCTTTCAGTGCAGCTGCTATTCTTGGAGCGTCTATTTCGTCTTGTCTAGCTTGGCGTGCTATCTCATCTTTTCTCAGCTTGTCAAATTCAGCAAACTCTTTAAGATGTTCAGGCGAGTCTGGCTTAAATTCCACTTCCCCAGCTTTTACCATCCGTGCCTCAAGCTTTTTCTTCAATTCACTTACCATATCATCTACTGGTTCTGCAACTACTTGATTTACTGACTTCTTCTCCTTACCTAGAGCTGCCAAAGGATCAAGTGGGGTAGATGCCGGTGGTGGTGGTGGTGGTGGTGGTGGCGGTGGCGGTGGAACACCTGGAACATTATTAACTGTTACCTGCACTGACAGCGGCATAACTGTCGGAGTGCTAGTTGTCACCTGCACTGGTGGCATAGTTGGAGCTACAACCTGTGCTGGAACAACATTTTGTATAGAGGTTGTTTCTGCCACTACTAACGGTTCTGTTGTAGATATCACTGTTTGAGGTTTAGGAGTTTCCACCAAAGACGGTTGCACCGGGGTTTCTTTTACTGGAATAGTTGTAGCTATTTGTTCCTGCACAACTTGTTCCTGTATAGTTTGTTTCTGTATATCCTCAGTTCCTTTGACAAAATCTTCTGTTGCTTGTTGTAATTTTTCTTGATGTTGTTTACTAAACGGAGATTTTAAAAAATTAACGAAAGGGATGAACCATGATTTAAACCATGCCTTTATTTGAGTACCAATTGACGAACGACTCTTAATGCTCTCAGCTTTTTCTTCCAACTCTTTTATATCTTTAGCTGTTACATTTTGAAGTGAGTTACTTTTTTCCAAGACATTCATCGCACCAACTAGAATCTCAGCCATATCGTCTAAATCTTTTTTTTCGGCAGAAAATACTGGCAAATTAGTACTCACTGCAATTACAGCCTCAGCTACCTTATTCACAGCTTCATTGGCAACAGTTAAACTTGTATCATTTTCATTACCACTTTTCATAACAACACTCATAAATTAATTTATATTCTTAAATCCACCTATACAATATAACTTTATTAATCCAACTAAGTCAAGCCTTCTGGCTAAGAAAAAATTACTTACTGATAAAATTTATATTGTTTTTATGCCAAGTCTATTTCAATAATGTAGACTAAAACTTACAAGACTATGAATATCATAGTTTAATATGTCTATCACTTTATTGAATTTATCACCTCTATATCTATATTGGAAGGTGGGGTGATCACTTCGCCAACTCCTCGCGGTAATTTAGTATACTTTACTATATCTTCTTGTATTGATCAACAGATGGTTGGTTAAATGGATCAATTTTCAAATGATTTGCCATTAGCATAGTACTCAACATTGTATGAATAATTTGATCTACAATTACATACTCATCAATATGTACAAAATTCTCTAACATCACTGGTCGTTTAACTTGCACTAATGCATTATATATATTGTTAGCATGAGCAGCTAGACTCATTGCCATATCTGAGTTATCTTTGTTGTTAGTAATAACTTTATAAAATTTATCATCCGGACCTTCTAAATAAAGTTGCAACTGACTGTGCTGATCGAATGTGCCTCTTGCTATTATAGGAGTTATACCAAAACCATTCTTGCCAAGCGATTCAGCTATAATTTGTTGCTGCCATCTACATAAACCATCTAATTGGTAACTATAATTAAACATAACTAACATATGTCTATTTAAAGAATATTGATTGAGGTAGTGTTCAGCTATCTCACAAATATTAGACTTTCTGCAAAACTCTACTTCTGCTGGTGATTTGTACGTCGATTCGGTACTCGAATCCTCACGCACCCTATAGTACGCTGCGGTTCTCCGTTCCGAGTCTCCTTCAAATCCCTCAGCATAAGCGACTTTTGCAGAAAGTCTATCAGAGCCATCAAGGATAATATCTGATATTTTCTGGGAAGCAGCTGCAACGACTTTATCTATATCAATTCCTACAATTGCCGCTGGTAGCAAAGAAGCATTAGAAATTACGCCAAATCTTCCACTACTTACATTATCATGTTCTAAACAATTTGCCCCAAAAGACCTCGCTAAATTATATAACAAGCTATTATTAAACGGTACTATTACATACACATTTCGAGGAGAAACACGCAAAACTTCTAAAACATACTTAGTTAATAAATAGGTTTCATTGGTATTCCCAGACCTACTCAATGAGAAAAACACAGTTTTATCTAAGTTAACTACTGATAATTTTTTATCAATTGCCAACTGATCTAAATTATCAAGGTATATTAGCCTTTTAGTAGCTACTGCCTTCATACTTAACAACGCTCTAACATTTAGGCAAGACGCACCAAAACCTATAATAATCACAGTATCATATTTTGCAGTAAGCTGAGCGGCAAGATACTTTATTGCATCTTGCTTGATCAGATCAAACCTTAAGAAATCATGTTTATTAGCTTTAATTTGTAAAATAAGATTATTATACAGTTTGCTAAGCATTTAGTCTCCGCTTAATATGCTAATTCGATAAATAACTTTACCTTACACATAACCCCCATGGCAATTTAAAAATTGCAATGACGCTTGAGGCTTATGTATTCCTTACAATGACGTATGTGTGTATTCTCTTAAATTTAAATTCTTCCTAATAATTCAAACATAGTTTTGCCAATATCAGCTGGTGATCTAGTGATAGTAACTCCTGCACTCTGTAGTGCCTCCAACTTTTGTTCAGCTGAGCCCTGTCCATTAGAAATAATTGCCCCAGCATGCCCCATTCTTTTCCCTTCAGGAGCGGTAATACCAGCAATAAAACTAACTATTGGTTTTTTAATCTTTGAACTTTTTATTAATTCAGCAGCTTTTTCCTCAGCATCTCCACCTATTTCACCAATCATAATAATCGATTCGGTTTCATCATCTTTTAAAAACATTTCAATACAATCAACAAAATCAGTACCGTTAACTGGATCTCCACCAATACCAATACAGGTAGATTGACCAAGACCAGTAGCTGTAGTCTGTGCTACTGCTTCGTACGTTAAAGTACCGGAGCGAGATATAATGCCAACTCTTCCTCTCTTATGAATATAACCAGGCATTATGCCAATTTTACACTCGTCAGGGGTAATAATGCCGGGACAATTAGGACCAATTAATCTAGTTTTTGATCCAACTAATGCCCTTTTAACCTTTATCATATCAAGTACTGGTATACCCTCTGTAATACACACTACTAATTTAATTCCTGCATCTATAGCTTCCAAGATCGAATCAGCAGCAAATAGTGGTGGAACGTAAATAACGCTGGCAGTAGCCCCAGTTTTTTCAACTGCTTCATGTACTGTATTATATACGGGTATATCTAAATGAGTATTACCACCTTTTCCAGGTGTCACTCCTCCTACCATCTTAGTGCCATAATTGATGGCTTGTTCAGAATGAAAAGTCCCTTGTGAACCAGTAAAACCCTGACAAATTACTTTTGTGTTTTTATTAACTAATATTGACATACATGCCTTTTCCGTATTTTTTAAGATAATGATTAAAATAGCCCTCTTTTGAGACTAAGAAGCTGCAATAAAGTACCCTTTTAATTTTACAAAACATCTTGGGTTATAACAGAACCCAATCTTAATTAGTTCCTAGAAATTAAAAAATTATTTTGTTACAATGATTAATTTAATAATTCATTAATTTACTGTACTTTCAGTAATTCATTGATTTTAGTAATAGATAGTCCAGTAATTCTCACTACTTCTTCAATAGAGCTGCCATTGTTTATCATCATTTTTATTAATTTAGCTTCACCTCTAGCTTCTCCGATTTTAATACCATCCTGTACCCCGATTTTGATGCCATCCTGTACTCCGATTTTGATGCCATCCTGTACTCCGATTTGGATCCCTTCTTCTTTCCATACTTGAGCTATACTAGGCATAATTCCCTCTCCTTTCTCTTTAGTTAAACTATTTTTTAATATTTTTTCTAACTCTATTTTATCATTTTGCTCAATAAAGGTCAAAGTATACTGTAATAGATTTCTTATATGGTCATAGCCTATTGTTATTTCACTCAATTTAGGCAAGAGATGAGAGATTTCTTGCTATCTTTTCAGTAATTGACGTTCGTGGATGTGCTTGAGGAAAAATAACAAAATCCCAGACCATACTTTTTCCTTGAGTTCTTCATCGGGGATATCATGTACGTTAATAAGCTGACAATCATTTGTCCAAAAGCCTCTGGCTAAATCTGGATGGGTAAATAGCTCCCATATATTAAGCGGTGCGTCATATTTCTTTTTTCCATTGTATAGCACTAGGGGATAAATTAATGGAAGACATTTAGATTTAGGATTAGTAGTTAAATATCGATCACAAATATTAATCATATATTTAAATAACCTAAATGCCATCATTTTATCAACAGTACTTTGATGTTCCAATAGCAAAAAAATATAGCCATCCTGATCATTAAACTTAACAGAAAATAATACATCAGAAATAGTTTCAGAAAGGTCTGGCTCAATAAAACTATCTTTTTCTAATTTTACAGTTGTGCTATCGATTAAAGCCAGCACATCCTTCGGCAAATGAGTTGCCAAGAATTCTTGAGCAACTATTGGATTCTCCATAGATTTGCGAAAGATTTTGTCATGTTTTGGCTTGTCTGAGGTCATAATTTCCCAGGGTGTTTATGGCACTAAAATTAAAAAAATTATTTTGTAATAATGCCTAAGTTCATACAATTACTTTACCGCAGCAACAATTTTAACGGCAGCATCAGCTAAATCATTTGCAGCGATTATTTTTAAACCAGAATTTGCTAAAATATTTTTACCTAATTCAAAATTGGTACCAGCTAAACGTACAACCAGTGGAACTTTGATACCAATCTCTTTTACTGCAGCAATAATCCCTTCAGCAATTATATCGCAACGCATTATACCACCAAAAATATTAACTAAAACTCCTTGTACATGCATATCTGATAAAATTATTTTTAGTGCTTCTGTCACTTTCTCACGATCAGCTCCACCGCCAACGTCTAAAAAATTTGCTGGATCAGCACCATAAAGCTTGATAATATCCATTGTTGCCATAGCTAATCCAGCACCATTTACCATACAACCAATAGTACCATCCATCTTGACATAACTAAGACCAAGGCTATTTGCTTGCATTTCAAGAGCATTTTCTTCATCACTGTCTCGCATATTTAAAATATCAGGATGTTTAAATAATGCATTATCATCAAAGTTAATCTTAGCATCAAGTGCCAATAAACTACCATCCGATTTTGTTATTAATGGATTAATTTCAATTTGGTTAGCATCAGTTGCTATAAAAGCCTGATAGGTTGATTCAACAATTTTCATCATTTGTTTAGCTTGTTCATTTTTAAAGCCAAGCTTGTATGCTATTTGACGACAATGAAATGGTTGTATACCCGTTGCCGGATCAACTGATACTTTGATAATTTTCTGTGGGGTATTATGAGCAACTTCTTCAATATCTACACCACCTTCCGTAGAAGCTATAAAAGTTACTTTACTATTACTACGATCAAAAACAGCACTAAAATAATATTCTTTTAGAATATCACAGCCAGATTCAATATATAAACGACGAACCTTTTGCCCAGCAGATGATGTTTGATGAGTTACTAGGTCAATTCCAAACATCGCGTGAGCTGCCTTCTTTGCCTCTTCTTTGCTTTTTACAACTTTTACACCACCAGCTTTTCCCCTACCACCTGCGTGAATTTGGGCTTTAACCACATATATTTCTGCTTCTAAACCATCAATTAGCCTATCAATATCTTCTTTTTGCGATATCACAACTCCTGTAGAAGTAGGTATACCATATTGTCTCAAAATCATCTTTGCTTGGTATTCATGAATATTCATTTTTGTAATTTTTTAAATAATTTAATCTTAGGTTTTTATATATCTATAAATATAACAGATTTTTATGATTCACTAATAGCTATTTTCATTATTTTTGCAATATTGCTTATTTTTTCATTTCCATAAATATGGATTGCCACGCCCTACTTGCGTGATCTCGCTAATAGCCGATTTATAAACACAGGCGTCATTGCAAGAAGCCGAAGGCTACGAAGCAATCCACTTTTAAATCATCCTGTATCATTACTCCATATCCTCTAATCTAGATTAAACATCTAAATTAATTACATTCAAGGCATTTGCTTGAATAAATTGTCTTCTAGGTTCAACAATATCTCCCATTAATGTTGAAAAAATTACTTCAGCACTATCTTGTTCATGTACTTTAACTTGCAATAAAGTTCTTCTTTCAGGGTCTAATGTTGTCTCTCCTAACTGATCAGAATTCATTTCTCCAAGACCTTTGAAACGCTGAATAGCTATACCTTTTTTTCCGCTTTCCAATATATAATTCAGCAGCATACTAGGCAGTGTAATAATATATTCCTGGTTTTTAATTAATAACTTTGTTGGTTCAATAAATAAATCTACAAGTGGGATAAATGATTTGGCTAGCTGAGTAAACTCAAAAGATTCAAGCTGTTCTTTCAATAAAAATTTACTTTCTTTTTGCCCCCGAACAAAGCGGAAAAATTCTATTTTATTGGTTCTAACTACAAATTGCCAATCTGTTTTATCAGGTGATATATCACCAAGATTTAAAATATTCAAAGCCTGGTTTATTTCATTTGTCTTATCTGCCGCAAATATTTGATTACCTAACAAGTCTTTGATAGCTAAACATTCTGCAATTTGCCGATTAAATTTTTTGCCAACTTGATCAAGTAATGTAACGAACCGGATAGCTTTCTTGATTATCTCCTCAAGATCAGAACCACTGATCTCTCGTCCATCATACAACATAATTGTTGCATCACTAATAGTATTTTTTACTAAATAATCTTGCAAAGCTTGTTCATTTTTCAAATAAAAATCGTTATTGCCTTTTTTTACCTTATATAAAGGCGGCTGAGCTATATATAAATATCCTTTATCAATTAATTGCCGCATATGCCGGTAGAAGAAAGTAAGCAATAAAGTTCTGATGTGCGAACCATCAACATCAGCATCAGTCATAATAATTATTTTATGATATCTTAGTTTATCCAAAGAAAAATCTTCATTACCAATAGCTGTCCCAAGAGCTGTTATTAACGTTCCTACTTGCTCAGAATTTAACATTTTATCAAATCTAGCTCTTTCAACATTCAGGATTTTACCTCGTAATGGTAAAATTGCTTGGAACTTTCTGTCTCTACCCTGCTTTGCTGTACCGCCAGCCGAATCTCCTTCAACAATAAATAACTCCGAAAGAGCCGGGTCTTTTTCTTGACAATCAGCAAGTTTTCCAGGCAAGTTTGAAATTTCAAGGGCTGATTTTCGACGAGTTAATTCCCTTGCTCTTTTGGCTGCTTCTCTAGCAGTTGCCGCTTCAATAATTTTATTAATAATTATTTTTGCGTCACTAGGATGCTCTTCAAACCATTCTAAAACCTTAGTATACACAGCATTTTCTACGATAGGACGGACTTCAGAACTAACTAATTTATCTTTAGTTTGTGATGAAAATTTGGGGTCAGGTACTTTTACTGATAAAATACATGACAATCCTTCTCTAGTATCATCCCCTGTGAAGTTTACTTTACTTTTTTTATTGAGTCCAATATTCTCGGTATAAGTTGTGATAACTCTGGTAAGAGCTGCTTTAAAGGCAATAAGATGCGTACCGCCATCACGTTGTCTTATATTATTAGTAAAACATAAAATATTTTCATGATATGAATCATTCCAATTCATTGCCAATTCAAAAGTAACCCCTGTTGCCTGATTATTAGTATTGAGTGATATACATTTATGTAATGAAGTTTTAGCTTTATCTATATATTTAACATAAGCTTCTACACCACCAGTAAAGCAAAATTCTACTTCTTGCTGTTCAGCAAAACGGTGATCCTTTAATAATATCCTAACACCAGAATTTAAAAATGCTAGTTCTCTAAGTCTATGCTCTACAGTAGCAAAATTAAACTCTATCATGCTAAAAGTGGTAATAGATGGGAAAAAAGTAATCTCTGTACCGCTTTTTTCTACTGACTCCCCTTTTAGTGCGAGTGATGTTTCAGTAGCTCCATCTCTAAATTTTATAAAATATTCCTTATTATCTCGCCAAATTCTAAGTTCTAACCACTCTGACAGGGCATTTACCACAGATACACCAACACCATGCAACCCACCAGATATTTTATAAGAGTTTTGGTCAAACTTACCTCCAGCATGCAATTGGGTCATAATAACCTCAGCTGCTGATATACCTTCTTCTTCGTGGATATCAACAGGTATCCCACGTCCATTATCACGCACTGTTACAGAGCCGTTGGCATTTAGGATTACTCTAATTAGATCACAGTGACCAGCTAAGGCTTCATCGATGGCATTATCAACCACCTCGTAAATCATATGATGTAATCCTGAACCATCATCAGTATCACCAATATACATACCAGGTCTTTTCTTAACTGCCTCAAGACCTTTTAAAACTTTGATGGAGTCAGCCCCGTATTCTAATTCTGCTATTGATTTTTGTTGATTATCTGACATATCCTACATTAAATAAAAGATAAAAGATAACTATACAGCAAAATTACAGCAAGTGTATATTTTTCAAGTAGTTTATTAACAAATATTATTTTACTAAAAATATTTATTGTTTATTATCAGTCTAATGTTAAATTATAGCTAACCTGATTAGTTATGCTTCTGTCTATTAGCGAGGAAGTGTAAGTCCTGGTTAGCTATATCTTATAAAAAACTTCATAGAGTGTACACAACAATGACAAAACTAATTTTTAAAGATGTTTCATCTGTAATGGATGATTACGATGTTTTTTTATTTGATCTTTGGGGAGTGGTAATAGAAGGCAATCAGCTTTATCCTGGGGTAGTTGACAATATTAACAAAATAATTAAACAGCAAAAGAAGGTTTTTTTTGTTACTAATGCTCCACGCAGCAGGGACTCCTTATTTAACAAAATTAATAAGATTTGGGGTATTAACACAACAGAAGAAATGGTTTTTAGTTCTGGTGAAGTAGCCATCAATATGATACTAGAAAGTGATAAAAGATTTGGCATCAAAACCCCTGTGGTTTATCATCTTGGTCAAGATGACAATGATTTGCTGAATGAATTGCAGATACCTATTACCACAAATATAAATGAAGCTAATATTTTTCTGTTAACGCTCCATCGCGATGAAAGAAAAGATTTAGATTTAGATGAGTTTGATGATTTATTTAAAACTGTAGTAAAAAGAAACATAATTACTATATGTGCCAACCCAGACCTTGGAATTGTGCAACAAGGCATACGAAGATATTGTTCTGGATATTTTGCGGCAAAAATAAAGCAATTTGGTGGTGAGGTAATTTATAGCGGCAAACCACATCTAGAGATATATCATGCAGTATTAAACCAATTACCCGATATTTCATTGAAACGTATTCTTATGATAGGTGATACTTTCTTTACTGATATTTTAGGAGCAAATAACCTGGGAATTGACTCAGCTTTAGTACTAACAGGTAATGCAACAATATTTCATAGCCAATATCATACTATCGAAGAAAAATTACAACATTTGAAAATTGCCGCGACTGAACAGGAAGTAATGCCAAATTTTGTTATTCAATTGACCACAAATTCATTATAACAACTTTTATAGCTAACCCGTTAAGGTTCTAGACAACCTTTCCTCCGTCACTGCGAGTAGCTACCTTAGGCTACAACTACTCGCAATGACGTCTTGTACTTTAACTTTTTTTCCGTGAACACTCACTATAAATATGTCAAAGAAATTTCTCCCATATTCTTTAAGCTTTATTAGGATTTGGTAATATTACTAACTAAAAATTAACTTTTTTACTTTTAATATTAGTTCTTTTTGTTATCATTAACAGTAAAGCTACTAAAGATGAAAAAATGATAAGGTATCAACAAGAACAAAGAAGTTTAACTAGAGGACAAAAAGAAGCTATAGGAATACTGTCCATTGGTACATTTCTAGAATATTTTGACTTAATGTTATATGTCCATATGGCAGCGTTTCTTAATGAGTTATTTTTTGAACCTACTGATTTTCAGACAACCTCTTTAAGAGAGAATTTTATCTTTTGTATTACATTTGTTTTTCGACCTATTGGTGCCTTAATATTCGGTTGGTTGGGTGATAATATAGGACGTAAGTCAACAGTAATCATCACAACTTTTTTGATGAGTGCATCATGTTTTGCGATTGCTAATCTGCCTACTTATGCCCAGATAGGAATCACAGCGACTTGGATTATGACAATTTGCCGTATTATTCAAGGAATGGCTTCTATGGGTGAAATAATAGGGGCAGAGCTTTATTTAACTGAAACGATTAAGCCACCAGCCCAATATGCAAGTGTGGGATTGATGTGGATTTTTGGTACCCTAGGGGTTATAGGTGCTTTAGGGGTTGCAGCACTTGTTACTTCTCATGGCTTTAACTGGCGTCTGGCATTTTGGATAGGTGCAGCAGTTGCATTAATTGGTTCTGTTGCGAGAGATAAACTTAGAGAAACAACAGAATTTGTTGATGCCAAACGTCGAATAAAAAGAGTTCTTGAAAGAATTAACGCAGATCCAAGTATCTTAAAAGACAATCCCGTTTGGCAAGCAAAAGTTAATAGGAAAACACTAATTGCTTTCTTTTTATTACAATGTGTTACACCGGTATGTTTCTATTTTATCTATATATATTGTAATAATATTTTAAAAAATAGCTTTGGTTATACAATATCTGAGATTATATATCATAATTTTATTGTCTGTATAATGGAACTCTTAACCACATCAATATTATGTTATTTAAGTTTAAAAGTGTACCCATTATTAACCATAAAAATTATACTCATAATATGTTCTATTTTTATTATATTTTGTCCGTATTTATTGAATAATCTTAATGCTCCTTATCAGTTATTTCTGATTCAATTTTTTATGCTTTTATTGCAAGAGTGCGTAGGTTCTGCTGGCCCTATTTTTTATAAAAGCTTTCCTGTATTTAAACGTTTTACCTGTGCTACTATGACATTCGCTGTATCTCGGGCTTTAATGTTTGTTGTCACCTCTTTTGGTTTTGTCTATTTTATTGACTATTTTGGCAATTGGGGATTATGGGTTATTATGATTCCTACGATTATCGGTTTTGCATATGGGCTATTTCATTTTGAAAAATTGACAAAAAAACTGTGAACGCTGACCTAATCTTTTTGTCATGTATTTTTTGGACTAGAGATAATCCGCTAAATATACATATATAAGCTGCTAATGAATATATACATTTAAATAATACTTCTTGGTAAAATATCGATAAAACTCTACTTGTAGAGAATATATTTATGAAAAATCCTAACATCACAACACCATCTACAATGGCACACACTATCAAACTAATAAAATTCCTGGTATTAAAAGAATATGCTGATGCTGACTTGAGATGTAAAAATACACTTGTACTACAATATGTTGACAGCAATACAGAGACAAAAGCTGCAAACACAACTCCCTTAATAACACGACCATTAATATAATAATCGAAATTCCATAACAAACCAAAGCCTACTATTGTACACAATACTACAGCAATCATAGCTTTTTTCTTGCCATATAGTTCAGATATAATATTCGTAGTTAAAGCTAAAAACACAAATACTAAAGAACACTGAGATATTTTATTAAAGAAATTTAATAAATAAGTAAATATACAAAGTAATGTCACTAGTGGCATGTAAAATTTATTGTTAATATGGTGCATATTCCTTTCCTCTTTTTTGGGTCTAATTTTAGATAACCTGAATTCAGTATAACAAGTTATTGCAAATTAGGTTATACTCTTCTGCTTTGAAAAATTGTTTTTTGAAAATATCAAGGACTCGCATACTCACGTAGCTCATCTACGCTGCATATGCTCGCCCCTCATTTTCAAATCCAATTCTCCAAATCATTTGAGTATATATATAAATATAACAGATTTTTATGATCCGCTAATAGCTATTTGATTATTTTTGCAATATTGTTTATTTTTTTGTGAGCGTTCACGGTTTTTTTTTGCTATTTTCTTATGATGATGAATAAAAAATCTGTTCGCCAAGCGTCATTGCGAGGAGCCGATTTGCAGCGACGACAATCCAAAAAATGATCAAGAATTGCTTCGTCGGCTACACCTTCTCGCAATAACGTCTTGTAATTTAACTTTTTTCTGTAAACGCTCACATTTTTTTATTCCCTAACTCAGTAATTACTATTACCCATTCTTTAAAAATACTTATTCTTATCCGGAATTGAGGTTATTTAGAGAATATTATCACTCCTCTCCACTTCCTTTCAAACACTTTTTTATGTCGAACTGAGATTAGATAATAACATAGTTGAATGATTTAAAGAACTGAAATTGAATGGTATACTCAAATGATTCTAATAATTGGAATATAAAGATTTAATGTCAAATTGCATAGCCTTCAAAGAAATTTGTATTGCAAGCTTGGCAGTGACTTACTCTCCCATGCCTCAGGGCATAGTACCATCAGCGCTACAAGGTTTCACGTTCGAGTTCGGTATGGGGTCGTGTGTTTCACTTGTGCTATAACCACCAAGCTAGCAATACAAATTTTTTACATCATAAGTCAACAAATATCTTTTACAACTCTACTTATGCTGGTAATTTGGACAATGATGCAGTACCCAAATCCTCACATACATTATAGTATGCTACGATTCTGCGTCCGCGTCTTCCTTCAAATCCTTGCACATAAGCGAGTTTTGCAAGAGGTCTAGTTGGTAATTTTGGCGTCAAAACTCACCTTTGCTCCTCACGTACGTCTATGTACGCTGCGGTACTCGATTTCGTTTCTCCTAAAAATTCATCAACTATCTTTGACAGCCTCCTAGAAGGCAAATAAAAAAATTTAATGTTGATAAAACTGAAAACTTGGTATGTTTTTTACAGAATTAATGCTGCACACAAAGTACAACCTCAGCAAAGTAAATCAATCGAGCTATTAGTACCAGTTAGCTACACACGTTACCGTGCTTCCACACCTGGCCTATCAACGTGGTGGTCTTCCACGGCTCTGATAGGGAAGTCTAGTTTTGAGGTAGGTTTCCTGCTTAGATGCATTCAGCGGTTATCCTTTCCGTACTTAGCTACCCAGCTATGCCGCTGGCGCGACAACTGGTCCACCAGAGGTACGTCCACCTCGGTCCTCTCGTACTAAAGGCAGATCCTCTCAAACTTCCTACACCCACGGCAGATAGGGACCAAACTGTCTCACGACGTTCTAAACCCAGCTCACGTACCACTTTAATCGGCGAACAGCCGAACCCTTGGGACCTTCTCCAGCCCCAGGATGTGATGAGCCGACATCGAGGTGCCAAACGATTTCGTCGCTATGGACGCTTGGAAATCATCAGCCTGTTATCCCCGGAGTACCTTTTATTCGTTGAGTGATGACCCTTCCACTCGGGACCACCAGATCACTATGACCGACTTTCGTCTCTGCTCGTCTTGTCAGACTCGCAGTCAGGCTAGCTTATGCCATTGCACTCTAATAGTTGATTTCCGACCAACCTGAGCTAACCATCGCGCGCCTCCGTTACTCTTTGGGAGGCGACCGCCCCAGTCAAACTACCCACCATGCATTGTCTCGGATCCTGATTCAAGGATCGCGGTTAGATATCAAGAATCAAAAGGGTGGTATCTCAAGGGTGACTCCACAGTGGCTTGTGCCACCGCTTCATAGTCTCCCACCTATCCTGCACATCTAATTCCTAATACCAGTGCAAAGCTATAGTAAAGGTTCACGGGGTCTTTCCGTCTAACCGCGGGAACTCCGCATCTTCACGGAGAATTCAATTTCGCTGAGTCGATACTGGAGACAGCGGGGAAATCGTTACGCCATTCGTGCGGGTCGGAACTTACCCGACAAGGAATTTCGCTACCTTAGGACCGTCATAGTTACGGCCGCCGTTCACTGGGACTTCAATTCAGAGCTTGCACCCCTCCTCTTAATCTTCCAGCACTGGGCAGGCGTCAGACCCTATACTTCGTCTATTGACTTTGCAGAGCCCTGTGTTTTTAATAAACAGTCGCTACCCCCTAGTTTGTGCCACCTATAAATGGTTGCCCATTCACAGGTCATCCTTCTCCCGAAGTTACAGATGCAATTTGCCTAGTTCCTTCAGCATCGTTCTCTCAAGCGCCTAGGTATACTCTACCTGTCCACCTGTGTCGGTTTGGGGTACGGTCTTTAACGAGGGTGTTATTTCCTGGAAGATATTCACCGCACACGCAATCCAATAAGCGTATACAATTTACTATCTCCGTCACATCCCTCAGGTTCAGGAATATTAACCTGATTCCCATCGATTACGCCTTTCAGCCTCACCTTAGGAGCCGACTAAGCCTGCGCAGATTAACTTTACGCAGGAACCCTTGGACTTTCGGCGAGAATGTTTCTCACATTCTTTATCGCTACTTATGTCAGCATTCTCACTTCCGATACCTCCAGCAAACTTCACAGTTCACCTTCACAGGCTTACGGAACGCTCCGCTACCATCTGCACTATTAAAGTGCAAATCCGCATCTTCGGTACATGACTTGAGCCCCGTTACATTGTTGGCGCAGGAAAACTTATTTAGACTAGTGAGCTATTACGCTTTCTTTAAATGATGGCTGCTTCTAAGCCAACATCCTAGTTGTTTTGGTTTTCCCACATCCTTTAACACTTAGTCATGATTTAGGGACCTTAGATGGCGGTCTGGGCTTTTTCCCTCTCGACTATGGACCTTAGCACCCATAGTCTGTCTGCTATGCTGTACTCGTCGACATTCGGAGTTTGGTTGAGTTTGGTAAGTCTGTAGGACCCCCTAGCTCATCCAGTGCTCTACCTTCGACGGTAATCGCTATAACGCTCTACCTAAATAGATTTCGCGGAGAACCAGCTATATCCGAGTTTGATTAGCCTTTCACCCCTAGCCACAGCTCATCCCCTACTTTTTCAACAGTAGTGGGTTCGGTCCTTCAGCGGATATTACTCCACCTTCAACCTGGCCATGGCTAGATCACTCGGTTTCGGGTCTAATTCATCTAACTAAAATCGCCCTATTCAGACTCGCTTTCGCTACGCCTACACCTAACGGCTTAAGCTTGCTAGATAAACTAAGTCGCTGACCCATTATACAAAAGGTACGCCGTCACAGAACATAAATGTCTGCTCCGACTGCTTGTAAGCATTCGGTTTCAGGTCTATTTCACTCCCCTTATCGGGGTTCTTTTCACCTTTCCCTCACGGTACTTGTTCACTATCGGTCACTAGAGAGTACTTAGGCTTAGAGGGTGGTCCCCCTATGTTCAAACAGGATTTCACGTGTCCCGCCTTACTCAAGGACTCCAAAACTTTTTACCTATAAGGGGCTATCACCCTCTATGGCCAACCTTTCCATGTTGTTCTAGTTTTTATTCTGAAGCCACTGGCCTGGTCCGCGTTCGCTCGTCACTACTAACGGAGTCTCGGTTGATGTCCTTTCCTCCAGCTACTAAGATATTTCAATTCGCTGGGTTTGCTTCGCATAGCTATGTATTCACTATACGATACCTGCTAAGCAGGTGGGTTTCCCCATTCGGAAATCTTCGGATCAAAGCTTATTCGCAGCTCCCCGAAGCTTATCGCAGCGTATTACGTCCTTCATCGCCTTCTAGTGCCAAGGCATCCACCAAATGCTCTTATTTTATTTACTTTAATTTTTTCAAACTTGAGATTGTACGATGTGTACAGAACTAATTCTGCACCATTACAGTATCCACTCGCGATCATAGAATTTTTATTAATCGCAGTGTGTATTTAGTTTTCAGCTTTATCAACTTGTCAAACAGCTACAGGATTTATTTACCCTGTGTGAAGTTTTATACCGATTATTCAAAACAATGTCAAACATTATTTTATAAATAATTCCAGAGGCAGGCTAAAGTTACAACTAATAACAAAAAATACTACATTATAAAAACGAATAATTGTCATTGCGAGGAGCTACTTTAGTAGCGACGAAGAATCTATGACGGCAATCATTAGACCTCTTGCAAAACTCGCTTATGAGCAAGGATTGAAGGAGACTCGGAACCACAGCACACTCTAATGTAAGTGAGGATTCGAGTACCGCATTGACGTACAAATTACCAACAGAAGTAGAGTTTTGCAAGAGGTCTATTTTAGTCTCTCGATTTGCTCTTTAGATAAGCCTGTTAATTCAATGATCTCATTAATAGTATTATGTTTAAGTAGCATAGTTTTTGCTATAACTTTCATTGCCTCGACTCTACCCTCGGCTCTACCTCTAGCTTCTCCTCTGGCTTCTCCTCTAGCCTCTCCGATTTTAATACCATCTTGTAGTCCGATTTGAATCCCTTCTTCTTTCCATACTTGAGCTATACTAGGCATAAGTTCTTCTCCTTTTTCTTTAGTTAAACTATTTTTTAATATTTTTTCTAACTCTATTTTATCATTTTGCTCAATAAAGATCAAAGTATACTGTAATAGATTTCTTATATGGTCATAGCCTATTGTTATTTCACTCAATTTAGGCAAGAGATGAGAGATTTCTTGCCATCTCTTCAGTAATTGACGTTCGTGGATGTGTTTGAGGAAAAATAACAAAATCCCAGACCATACTTTTTCCTTGAGTTCTTCATCGGGGATATCATGTACGTTAATAAGCTGACAATCGTTGATCCAGAAACCTCTAGCTAAATCTGGATGGCTAAATAAATTCCATATATTGAGCGATGCGTTATATTTCTTCTTGCCATTATAAATTATTAGGGGATAAATTAATGGAAGGCTTTTAGCTTTAGGATTAGTAGTTAAATATAGATCACAAATGTTAATCATATATTTAAATAACCTAAATGCCATCATTTTATCAACAGTACTTTGATGTTCCAATAGCAAAAAAATATAGCCATCATGATCATTAAACTTAACAGAAAATAATACATCAGAAATAGTTTCAGAAAGGTCTGACTCAATAAAACTATCTTTTTCTAATTTTACAGTTGTGCTATCGATTAAAGCCAGCACATCCTTCGGCAAATGAGTTGCCAAAAATTCTTTGGCAACTATTGGATTCTCCATAGATTTGCGAAAGATTTCGTCATGTTTTGGCTTGTCTAGAGTCATAATAAAATTTACTTATATATTCACCTTACCCACATCTATTAGCAAAACCACGTAGTGGTCGTGGCAATCCCCCCAAAAAAAATGATTATAATTGCTTTCCTTACTTTGCTAGAGTTCCGCTATGCTCTCTTTTACTTCGCTCTATCAATATTGCTTGACCAAGCTTAGATGCTGGTACTGGTGAGGCAATTTCTATTTTTTTACAGTGGCTTTAGTTAAATCTGCATTTTTTAACAAAGGATTTGCTTTAACTTCTTCTTTTATATCACCAACAACTTTTATCTTATCTAAATTTATTGTTTTTTCTGGATGCTTTTTGTTATATTCCTGAATTGCTGGCAGAAGTGTAATTAAAGTACTGCCATCAACGGTAACCCCTTCAAAGTCTATATGTTCTTTAAAAATAGCTTTCTTAAAAGAACATCCTTTAAGTACCGCACCTTTAATCGAACATTTGCCTAATGTTACCTTATTAAAGTTAAATCCTTCAACTTCGAAATTATCTAGGTTCATATCAACGGTCTCAAAAGACAATCCTCTTAAATCTTTATTACTTAAGGAATAATCCAGTATCGGTGAATATTCATTAGATAGACGAGCTTGTTGACTATACTGATAAGCCCGCTCTTGAAAAATTTTAGACAAATCTCTTTTGTCATTTGGTTTAAGATTAGGCAAAATATCTGTTATCATCTTGCTCATTTCTTCACCAATTACTTTTCCACGTGTTGAATTAGACACAAAATGCTTTTGAAAATTATGCTTCAAAATATTAGCGACAGCTCCTACAGCTAAAGTTAGAACTCTTTTATCAAATAATAAGCCCATCAATGGACGAACCATTGCCCCATATTCTTTTTTACTATATGCAGTAGTTATTGCTCCTAGCTCTTTAGAATGATTCCCTAATACCTTAACAACTGCTTCACCTTTCAGTTTTAGTTTTTTACCCATCTTGGTTTCATTAAGAAATTTCTCAACCACAGGACCGAGATCTTTAGCATGTTTTATTAAAAGATCGGGAATTTCCTTCTGTAAAACCTTTTTGACATTAGGATTATCTTTATTAAATTTAATAAGAGAATCGACTAATTTACTAACCTTTTCTGATTGTTCAGATTTAGGTGCGTTCATAATATCTTTAGTTTGCTCAATGATTAGCCTTAAACCATCTTTGTCTTTTAAACAATTTTCAGTAAGCTCTGTTACTATCGGCAAGACATCAACAATAAACGGAATAGTTGCGGCTGTTGCATCATATACAAACTTAGGGTTCAAACCATAAAATCGTAAATTTTGTTGAACTTCTGGTTTATCCAAAAACTCTAGAATATTTCCTTTATTTTTAACAAAATATTGCGGTAGAGTATGTTTTAAGTCATAAGATAGACTTTGAACAACCTTATCAATATTATCCACAATAGACGATACCATAGCTTTTTGCGTTAGTATTATTTCTTCTTTTCTGTCAGAAGATAAATTTCCACCACCAGTCAACAGCTCTAAAGCAAGGTCTTGATGCTTCATATACAACTCATAGATTCCAACCACTTTAGGAGCATGAACTAATATTGTGCTACTTGCATTAATTGCCAGTGATATAGTATCGTCAAAAAACTCTTTTGACACGAATCTAGTAAATTTATCGTCTAAAATGTACTCAGCAATTTGGGTAATTTCTTTTTGATTAACTGGACTGCGTAAAAACTCAACTAAGTCTTTCTTGACCACTGCTACCACTTGAGGACTAACAAATATTTCCAAAGCATTTTTTATGATATTATGTCCTGATTTCTTATCAGGAATTATAAGATTCTTACAAATTTCTTGTACTTTTTTGTTTGATTCTCCTTCTAACACCCCACTTACTAAATTTACTGATAACGGCACTATTCTTCTAATAAAATCTTTATCTACTTCATCAAGTATATTAGTACCAACTTTCTTCTTGCCAACAGTAGGATTTAATACAGCCTTTAAAACTGGCAATACAGAATATTGGGCTATAATATCTTTCAAAAGATTAGATTGTTCTTCAGTCAAACTAGTAACATATCTATCAAGTACTGTACCAGCACCCTTGATCAAATGAGATGCATACTCCACTTGTTCTGTTCGTAATTTTTGTCTTGCTTCAACTAGCAACTCACCACTTGATAATTTTGAACTCACTTCTTGAAATTTAAGGAAATTTGCATACATATCTTTTACATCAGGCATATTCATAACAGTTGAAGGTAATGCATTAATAGCATCAAAAAAAAACGCTCCAGCCTCTTTTAACAGACCTACAACAATATTCGGTGAATTATCTTTTTTCCGTTGCAATTCTACCTGCTCAAGTATTATTTGCTGTTCTTGGAGCTTCTGCGGGGTAATTTCTTGACCATTTTGAATAAATTTGCCTTGTAAATCACGCAAATCGCTACCGATAATATTAGTATCAACATCGATTATCGCTTTAGCCATATTAGCCTCAGCTAATTTGGCTGCCCGTAAATTAACTCCTTCTAACCTAACCTTTTCGGCTTGAACTTTTTCCAATATTGCTTTTTGTAGGTTTGATCTTGTAAGATCAGCATTGGTAAAATTTACCTCAGTAAAATCGGCTTGCTGAGCTTCCATACGTCTTATTATACTATCCGAAAAATCAGCCTTCTTGGCATGAACTTTTGTTAGTGTACTATAACTTAAATTAATTCCGTGGGCTTTGGCTCCTTCTAAAACAGCTTCGGTTAAATTAGCACATGTTATGTTAACATCTTCTAAAATCGCATTCCTAAAATTTGCCTTTTGGGCATTCACACTGTCCATATTAGTTCGAATAAAATTCACCCCTTCAGCATTAATCTTTGTTAAAATAGCTTCTTCTAAATTTGCCCCACCCAATTTGACAAAACTATCTAACTCAGCTTCTGATAAATCTATACCTTTTCCTTCTATACCGTTTAGTATAGTGTTTTTAAATTGTGCTTTATGTGCCTTAGCTTTACTTATTAAAGCATTCGATAAATCACTATCTATAACTTTACACTCCATTAAAATGGCCTGCTCTAATATTGTATGCTGCATTTGTACTTTTCGTAAATCTGCTGAGATTAAAGAAATACCCTCTAAATTTGCATGATTAAATGTTGAATTAGTAAATTTTGCACGATCCCAGTTACCATTTTTTATATTCGCATAATCAAAATTAGAGTCGCTTATCAAAACTTCCTGACCATTAGAACTAGACATAAAAGCATGAACAAACTGGCTCTGATCAGTGATCGTTGATTTACTTAGATTACTGTTAAAGAAATTTGCGTTATCTGCTTTAACTCCAACAAAATTAGCCGCTACCAGCTCCGCACCTTCAAAGCTTGCTTCACTAACATCAGTACCATTAAACACGCATCCGGATAAAACGGAACCGGAGAAAACAGCCCCTCGCAAATCCGCTCCTGAAAAATCTAAGCCAGATAAATCCACCCTATCATGCCATTCATTATTAGTAGAAGTATCAACTCTACTTGAACAATCTGCAATAATTCTTGCTCCTGCCTTTATCTGCGATTGCTCTAATTTGCTTTTAGCAAAATCATTTAAACTTAAATCTTTATCAGCCTTTCTCCTCTCTAAATATTTCTCTATATCCTCTCGAGCTAGACGTACATATTGAGTTTCTTGATCCCGCTGTTCTTTAGTTGACCCTAGTACATAAGCTGGATCAAAAATACAGCTCTCACTGCCAAAAATATTTTGAAAAGTTTTATGCATTACATTATCTTTTCTAGGAAATATTTTTTGCTCAACCATTAGCTTCAACTCTTTTACCAATCTGTCATATTGCTTATTACCAGTTGCACGCCCCCCAATTGCCCATGCTGTTTCTTTATATCCTAAATTTGCATGTGCATCACTTACTTCTTTTGTCTTACTATTTATAAGTTCCTTCTGCTCTTTTTGGCGAACTAAATCACTTTTTATATCAGCATATTTTCTGCCTAAAGAAGAGGTCGTACTGAATTTTATTCCTTCAATATCATGCTCCTTACCCATTTGAGAATATCCCTTATAACCGTCAGAGAACTGACAATTAGCAAGATCAGCTCCTCTAAAATCTACATTTCTTAGAATAGTATTTTCGAAATAAGCCTGATTAAAATCAACATCGCAAAATACCGCATCAGCTAAATTACATCCTCTAAAAGTAGTATTTTTAAATATACAACCAGTAAAATCTCCTCCACTTAGATCGGTTATAGTATCAGTTATATTATCAGATACACCAAAAATCATATTAGACAAATCCGCCGCTACCACTACATTCTTATCAGAAAAATATATGTTCTTTAAATATTGGTTAAGACTCAAACTTCCCTTAAGGTCGTCTGCCAAAGCTGCATGCTGAGCTGCAATATATTTCCCTATATCCTCAATAGTAGGGCGATATTTCTCAATTTTAACAGCAATATTATCAAAAACAGATTTTTCTTTTACCATAACTTCCACTCCTAATTACTTTTGTGCTTACCATACTATAACTTAGAGATTTAATAACAAACGATCTGGATTTTCAATTAATTCCTTGATTTTCACAAGAAAAGTAACAGCTTCCTTACCATCAATAATACGATGATCATAAGATAAAGCTACATACATCATCGGACGTATTTCTATTTTGCCATTAACCACTACCGGTCTTTCTTCAGTCTTATGAAGACCTAAAATACCTGATTGAGGAGGATTAATAATAGGGGTTGATAATAATGAGCCATAAACACCACCATTGGAAATAGTAAAAGTTCCTCCTGATAAATCAGACATCGATAACTTTCCTTCTCTAGCCTTTTTACCCAGACCGGCAATTTCTTTCTCAATACCAGCAAAACTCAATTTGTCAGCCTGCCTGACTATTGGTACTACTAACCCCTGCTCTGTTCCTACTGCCACCCCAATATCGTAATAATTCTTATACAGAATCTCATCCCCTTCTATTTCAGCATTTACCGAAGCTACTACTTTCAGAGCTTCAATAGTAGCTTTTACAAAGAATGACATAAACCCCAGCTTAACACCATGCTTCTTCTCGAACTCTTCACGATACTGCATACGCAAATTAATAACTTTCAACATATCAATTTCATTAAAAGTTGTTAAAATAGCTGCGGTATTTTGTGATTGTTTCAAACGATCTGCAATAGTCTTACGAAGTCGCGACATTCTAACGCGTTCTACCGCCCCTGCATTTGCCAATGCAATATTGCTCACAGGTGATTCAGTTGCCTGTATAGATGAAGTTGTTGTTGGACTATTTATAAATCCTAATACATCTCCCTTAGTTACCCTACCCTCTCTACCAGTACCTTTTATGTCATCTAAGGACAGTTTATTTTCACTCACTAATCTTCGTACAGAAGGTGGGGAAGCAATGCTGTTTATATTTGCAGGTTGTTGTACCTCTTTACCTGACGTGCTAGGTAAAGCTACAGCAGAAACTGCTCCTTCGGTAATTTGCCCAATGCTATCACCGACAGATACCGTATCTCCCTCATTCTTAAATATTTTGCTTATTACCCCAGATGAAACTGCATTTACTTCCAACGTAACTTTTTCTGTTTCAAGCTCTAAAAGTAGCTCATCCACTTTAACCACATCTCCTTGTTTTTTATGCCACTTGGCAATAGTAGCCTCTGATACTGACTCTCCAAGGGATGGAACTGTAATTTCAATAGTCATATTATTTTATTCTCCAATTATATTCTACATTATACTATATATTATCTTCCCCACTAATAGCAAAAATTGTTTTAGCACTCAAATGATGTTAAAAACATCTATTTTTTGCAGTCATTTTAGTATACTATTATTTTATTTATACTCAAATGATTTGGAGAATGGGGACAATAAACAAGGGGTGAGCGAACCGAACGTACATGAACACAAATATTTGCGAAACCAATTCTTCAAAGCAAAAGAGTATACCACTAAGTAATATATTATAGGAATGCAATGAAAGATCGGAAAGAAATTGAGCCATATATGGCATATAAGCCTACTCAGGTATATAATGTCTTGAAAAATTTATCTAAAAGACAAGGATATAAACTATCAGCAGAGACATATGAAAATCCGGGAAATCCTGAAAATAAAATCAATTATTATCTTACAAAGGACAATAATTATATCACTACCCCATCTCATGATGCTCAAAAAGGTAGTCCACTTACAACAACTGCAGCCCCATTAAAGGATACACTTGGAGTATTAAACCAAGATACTAATTGGAAGAGAGCAATAATTCCTATTTGTCAGTCTAACAAATATTTTCTTGGATTGTTGACAAGAAAACACTTCACATATTTAGAGTTGAATAAAGATAACGCTGGGAATATAACATCTCATCATCATGATTCCAAAGGATGGCTTAGTCGTTTTTATCCACTAAAACCAATTAGAAATTTACTAGAAGAAACATTTGGAAAAGATAGAGTTACCTTTAAATCATCATATCTAGGTCATCAAAAAATAGCTGATAATATAAATTGCGGTCGATTCATCCTGTCTTATATAAAAGACATTATTACTTCGGGTTCTATTAAAAATAAAATAAATCCTCAAACTCAAACAAATTTATTTAGTGATTTTGACACAACAATTAACAACCCACCTAGCAATTCACCTAAGGAGGAAAAGATTTCACCTAAAACTAAAGTTCCAACACCATCTCCTCCCAATATGGTAGACCGCGTATCTCGCATTAGTAAAAAACCTAATAGTTCAGCAAGAACACATTAACTGGTATACTCTTCTGCTTTGAAGAATTGGCTCCGTAAAACTTCGGGGCATTCGCGTACTCACGTAGGTTTACTACGCTCCGCTCGCTCACCCCTTGTTTTGCGTTCCAATTCTTCAAATCAATTGACTATAGCACTCCTCCTACCATCCATATCAGCAAATACCTCTTCCCACGATCCAACAGTTGCAGCTTTGGTATATTCGGTTACCCTTGCTTCAAAGAAATTAGTATGCTCCATACCGTTTAAGATTTCATCAAGCCAAGGCAACGGATTATTATCAATTAAATAAATTTCTTTAAGTCCAAGCTGCATTAATCGGCGATCAGCAATATAACGAATATATTGTTTTACTTCTCTAGCGGTTAACCCTTCAATACCACCAACTTCAAATGCTAGTTCAATAAAGGCATCTTCAAAATGGACAATAGTAGCACAAGCTTCATACAGACGACCACGAACTTCCTCAGTCCATACTTCAGGATTTTCCCTAATAAAAGTTTTAAATAACATAATGATTGAATCAGTATGTAACGTCTCATCCCTTACTGACCAACTAATGATTTGCCCCATACCTTTCATTTTATTAAAACGAGGAAAATTAAGCAAAATAGCAAATGAAGCAAATAGCTGTAATCCTTCAGTAAATGCCCCAAATACTGCTAAAGTTGTAGCAATATCTTCTTTTGTTTCTACCCCAAAACGTTGCATATAGTCGTATTTATCTTTCATTTCTCTATATTTAAGAAATGCTGAATATTCAGTTTCTGGCATACCTACAGTATCAAGCAAATGAGAATAAGCCGCAATATGAATTGTTTCCATATTAGAAAATGCTGATAACATCATCAGTACTTCCGTTGGCTTAAATACCCTGGAGTAATGTTTCATATAGCAATTATTTACTTCAATATCAGCTTGAGTAAAGAAACGAAATATTTGAGTTAATAGATGTTTTTCTCCAGGAGTTAAATTATATTTCCAATCTTTTATATCATCAGCTAGCGGCACTTCTTCTGGTAACCAATGAATTCGTTGTTGAATATGCCAAGCTTCATAAGCCCATGGGTAAGAAAACGGTTTATAGATTGGACTAGCATCAAGTAAAGACATATTATATTTCCTTTTTTTTAAGTTTATTTGACTTTTAATTATACACCTCATTGCTAGGGGGGCTTTGCAACACCGTCATTGCGAGGAGCTACTTTAGTAGCGACGAAACAATCTATATGACAAGCTTCATGGATTGCCACGCTCACATACGTTCGCTCGCAATGACGTACCTATTAATTCGTCATTGCGAGAAGTGCGTAAACACGACGGAGCAATCCATATGACAAGCCTAGATAAATCAAAAATTATTGACAGGCTAAACACTCATCATATTTAGAAGACTCTTCTTCTTGTTTTTTCTTATTAGCTATTTCAATATCTTTAAAATCTACTTTCTTGACATCGTGTGATACTTTATCGGGTCTTTGAATTGAGGTTGATCTACAATAATATAAACTCTTTACTCCTTTTTTCCAGGCTCTAAAATGGATATTATTTAAGTACATCTTACTTACATTACCTGCTAAGAAAAGATTTAGAGATTGAGATTGCGAAATATGTGGCGTCCTATCTGCTGCTAAATCAATAAGCCAATTTTGATCAATCTCATGTGCCGTTTTAAAAACCTCTTTTTCATGAGCAGATAAAAAAGTTAAATGTTGAACCGAGCCTTCATGCGTGGCAATTGATGACCAAACTTGATCATTATTAAAGCCTTTGCTACTTAATAATTTTTCTAAATATTTGTTACGTACATTAAAAGATCCGGTAAGAGTCTTTTGAATAAAACTATTAGCAGCAAATGGTTCAATTCCAGGCGAACTATTACCAGCAATAATTGAGATTGATGCTGTGGGAGCAATAGCTGTTTTATTACTAAAACGCTCTTTACTACCTACTTCATCTGCATCAGGACAAGCCCCACGTTCATCAGATAAAATTACGGAAGCTCTATCAACTTCTTTATGAATATGTTCAAATATTTGGTTATTCCAAACCTTTGCCATTACCGATTCTACCGGTACATCCTTTAATTGTAAGAATGAGTGAAAACCCATAACCCCTAACCCTACGCTACGTTCACGCATGGCTGAATATTTTGCTCGCTCCATGGTGTTTGGGGCTTTAGTGATAAAATCTTCAAGCACATTATCTAGAAAACGCATGGCGGTAGGAATAAACTCTGGATCATTTTGCCAATCATCAAAATATTCTAAATTTACCGAAGATAGGCAACAAACAGCAGTTCTCGCTTTACCCAAATGATCAATACCAGTTGGTAAAGTAATCTCACTACAAAGATTTGAAGTTTTTACCTGTAGCCCAAGTTTTTTATGATGTTCAGGAATATATTTATTGATAGTATCAATAAATATTATGTAAGGTTCTCCAGTTTCTATTCTAGTAGTTAATAACTTCACCCATATCTCTCTTGCCTTAACTACCCGTACAACTTTTTTAGTATCAGGGCTAATTAAAGAAAAATCCTCATCATTTTCTACTGCTCGCATAAAGGCATCTGTTACAGCTATACCATGATGAATGTTCAAAGCTTTACGATTAGTATCACCACCTGTATGACGTCTTAAATCAATAAATTCCTCAATTTCTGGATGGTCAATTGGTAAGTATATAGCAGCACTACCACGTCTAATTGATCCTTGGGAAATAGCTAAGGTCATAGAATCCACAACTTTGACAAATGGAATAATGCCAGAAGAAGTGCCTTTGCCTTTAATTTCCTCATTAATCGAACGAACGTTGCCCCAGTAGCTTCCTATACCACCACCACGCGAGGCTAACCAAACATTCTCCGTCCAAAGGTCTACAATACCTTCTAAACTATCATCTGTTTCATTCAAAAAACAAGAAATAGGCATCCCTCTATCAGTTCCACCATTACTAAGAACTGGAGTGGCTGGCATAAACCACAGCTTGCTTATATACTCATATAATTGCTGGGCATGTTGGGTATTATCAGCATAGTAGCTAGCAACTCTAGCGAATAAATCCTGAAAATCCTCTCCGGCTAATAAGTACCTATCCTTTAGGACGGCTTTACCAAAATTAGTCAATAAATTATCTCGTTTCTTGTCAATTTCTATAGGAAATTTAGTATTTGCTTGCGTTGTCATGTTGTATTTCTTAGTTTTTGAATTAAGTTGTGATTATAACTGAATTTGATTATAATAAATGAAAAAAATCTAAATTATAGCAGATTTTTATTTTAACACTAAATACAAGGTGTCATTGCGAGAAGGCGTGAGCCAAGAAGCAACCTAACCTCACAACCGTCATTGCGAGGAGCTACTTTAGTAGCATTGAAGCAATCCATTCATGATCATTTTTGGATTGCCGCGTTGCCGCAAAGCGGCTCTGAGCCATGACGTCTTGATTTTTCAGTCTACTATCCATCATATATGCTCAACATATTGGTCTTAAGTAATTGACTTACCCTAACTGTTCATCTTGTACTTCCAACACTTCCAGCCCTTTTATTCTTTTAAAATCCCGTACATTTAAAGTTAATACAGAATGACCATTTGCTATTGCACATGCTGCAATAATTGCATCATGAGACCCCAGCGTTATATTTTCCATGAATAAATTATTTAAAATCTGTGCGTATACTCTCGCTTCTTCAGTACCAAAAGGTATAACGGCAATTGTACTAATTATATTATATGCTCTACAAAAGCGGACTTTTTTATACGCCTCTCTTCTGTATTTGCCCTATTTGCCCCTATTAATAACTCAGTTACCGTAATGCTACTAATATATATTGTCTGACTAATATTAAATTGAGAAAAATTAAGTTTTTTTCTTTCCAGTGCTATAATTACAGAACTATCAATTACTAATCCCATTTAATTATATCTCCTTTAATTTTCATTTTTTTTACCTTAGCAATTTCTTGTTCAAATTTCAATATCTCCTCTTCTGATAAATGTGGTCCATTCTCAAAAAATTCATTTAATTCGCCCAACGTAAGCGTCGGCTTGTTTTGTGTTGGTACTAGCCTTGCCACTATACTTGTTCCTTTTTTAATATCAAAACTTTCTCCTTGATAATGCACTCGTCCAATAATGTCTGAAAAAGATCGCGCCATATCTGTTACTGTAATGACTTTTGGCATTAATTCCCCACTCTTTAATTGTAATCATCTGCCCCCATATTGTCATTATTTCGACCATTACATGGTCTCTCAATGACGTCTTGGATAAGAACGCTCACTTCTAATCACTTTCCTAACTATACAATTTTAAGAAATTCTTCCAATTCTACTATAGTGCAAACATTAATCAAATTAAATTTATGGTCAGTTTTTTTCAGCATATTCGTCAAAACCTTACCTGCACCGATTTCAACTATTTGTTCTATTTCTAGATTTTCTAATTTATCTAAAGTTTGACGCCACCTTACTCTACCACAAATCTGTGAGATTAAATTTTTCTTTATCTCTATAGGATTAGTTGTTGGTTTGGCTGTAACGTTTTGTATCACCGGAACAAACGGTTTGTTAATTGTTATTTTATCTAAATCTTGTGCCATTTTATCTTCTGCTGGCTTCATCAAACTACAATGAAAAGGACTACTTACATTTAATTTAATAGCTTTGTATCCTAAATCTTTTACAATAGACATTACCCGCTGCACTTCCATAATCTCACCGCTAATTACTATTTGCCCCTTTATATTATCGTTAGCTATATCAAAATTGGTAATTTCTTTCACAATCTCTTCCAGCTTTTCCAGAGGAATGCCTATACATGCTGCCATTAAACCTTCACCTAGCGGATAGGCTTCTTGCATGGACTTACTACGTACCGCTAGCAATTCGGTAGTTACTTGTAGATTTATACTTTCTGCTGCACATAATGCACTATATTCTCCTAAAGAATGACCAGCAACATATGAACACAGATTACTAATATTGCTATTTGTTTGTTGTTTAATAACATTCACTATTGCCATAGAGATGGTCATTAGTGCCGGTTGGGCATTAATTGTTAAAGTCAAATCTTCACTTGATCCATTAAAGATAATATGACTTAATTTTCTGCCAAGAGTATCATCGACAATTTCAAAGGTCTCTCTTGCTACTTGAAAATTATCATAAAACTCTTTTCCCATACCAACTACTTGCGATCCTTGACCTGGAAAGACAAATGCTCTATTCATAATAACACCTTATAATAATTATAATTTACATACTGCCGATTATGAGAATTCAGACAATACTGTCAATGATTTTAATCATTCTAGAACTATTAACATCAGAGTCAATGGCATTGATCTATGATAAAGATACTTTTATTAAAAACACTTTTACCCATCTAGACAACAAAGAATGGCAAGATTGTGAAAAGATGGCAAAAGCTTCAAAAGATCAAGCTTTAATCAAAATTGTCATGTCTCAACAGTTCTTAGACCAAAATTATAAAAAGAATAATTTTGCATCGGTAATAAAATTCATACAAGATAATCCCCACTGGCCACATATCAACAAACTAAAGGAGAGAGCTGAACAATATCTAAATTACGATACAGACAAAACTTTAATCATAAACTGGTTTAATAAAAACGAACCAATCACGCCTTTAGGTCATAAGTTCTACGCTTTAGCTGCTAAACAATTAATAAAAGATCAACAGAAATTAGCAAAAATTATAAAAAATGGTTGGATTTATGGCGTCTTTACTGCTCCAGAAGAAAAACAATATTTAACTAATTTCAAAAATATATTACGTGAAGAAGAGCATGTGAAAAAAATTGATCAATATTTATGGGAAACCGATATTAATAGTGCCAAAAAATATATGCACTATGTAAGTAATGGCTATAAACAAAATTTCCTTGCCCAAATTTCTATACTAAACCAGTCCAGTGACAGTGAAAAACTTTTTCAAAAACTATCAGAAAAATATTATACTCCTGCTTTATTATTTCACTATTTGGATTCCAAAAAAAAAGATATCCCCACCAGCAAAAGTATTACTCTATTTAAAAAAGTTAAGCTAGATAACATACATTCTGCCCGTTGGGATCGCCTACAATCCTATTACGCCAGAGAATTTATTGACCAAAAAGATTTTGCCAATAGCTATAAAACAATTACTATACCTCTTGCTGTAAGCCATGAATATATCAGAGAAGCAGAGTGGCTTAGTGGTTGGCTTGCTCTTAGATTCTTAGATAAGCCTGACCTTGCTTTAAGTCATTTTAATAAATTTATGAAACTTGCAACAAAGCCATTAAGTATATCAAGGGGACAATATTGGCTAGCTAGAACATATCAAGCAAAAGGGGATTTAAAACAAGCAAATAAATTTTATAATATGGCGGCTAAATATTCTGATCGTTTTTATGGGCAGTTGGCAAATATTGAGCTTAAAACGAATCACTTAATTCTACCACAAAAACCTAAGTCCATTAAGCCTAATTTGGAAAATAGTGAAATTATTAGAGCCATAAAACATTTAATTAAATATGGTAAGTATAGTTTAGCTTTTTTATATGCTGATACGGCTATTAGAAAATCATCAGAGCCATCTGAAATTTTATTAATTACTAAGCTAATTAGTAGCTATGATAATATTTTCCATATGGTAGAAATAGCAAGAATCGCTTGTCAATATCATGTTTTTATTAAAGATTATGCTTTCCCTATCACGCATATAAAGGCAGTAAAAACCTCTCCTGTAGAGAAAGCTTTAACATATAGTATTATCAGACATGAATCGGGTTTTAATCAATACACCATTAATGACGCTAAAGGTCATGGGCTAATGCAACTTGAAAAAGCTGCTGCCTGTGATACTGCAGAATCTCTTAATCATCAATGTAACATTAAAAAACTAACCACTGATCCTGAATATAATATTATGCTAGGTAGCAATTATTTAAAAACACTGTTACAACGATTTGATGGGTCATATATTCTAACTATCGCATCTTATAACGCTGGTCCTAATACCATATCAAAGTGGATTGATCTATTTGGTGATCCACGAAAGCTAAAAAATTTATGGCAAGTAATTGATTGGATTGAGCTAATACCATATCCTCACACTAGGAATTATGTGCAGCGTGTGTTGGAAAATATACAAGTTTATAGGACTATAATTAATAAAAATAATAATTTAAAATTAAAACAAGATCTTTTAACTTAGTGGTAATACAATTATATTGTATAATTTAGGAAGGATACTTATGAAATTATCAAAAAATAAGAAACAAAAAAACTATACTCTGCTATATATACTTGTGATTATGATTATATTAGTGTATTTTGTAACTTTAATAAAGCTTTCGAGTTAAAATTATGAAAAGAAAAGCTACCATTGGACTCTTTATAGGCGTTGTTCTATTATCAGGAATAATAATTTTTATAATTAATAATAAAGTTGAATCTGAAAATAATGTAGATAATACTATGTTAGAAATTGTAACAGTCATAAAAAACCATAGATTTGAGCCTGATGTTATTACAGTACCTAGTGGTAAGAAAATTCGTTTTATTATCCATAACCGAGATAATACTGTAGAGGAGTTTGAAAGTCATGATCTGCACCGCGAAAAGATCATTATGCCAAATGACTCTATAAATATAATACTTGCCCCTTTAGCTCCTGGTAAATATGATTTCTTCGGAGATTTTCACCAAGAGACGGCTCAAGGGGTTCTCATTGTTAATTAAATTTATTTATGGTTTAAATGTTTAAAATAGCGTTAGTAGTATTTAGAGAATGTCTGGAAATAGCTTTGTTGCTTGGGGTAATACTTGCCGTAACAAAACAATTAGAAAAATCTAGAATTTATATAATTGCTGGAGTTATGCTTGGCACAGTATCTGCTGCATTATTCGCGTTCTTCACTCGCACTATATCCATATCATTTAGTGGTATGGGTGATGAGATATTCAATTCTGGAGTTATTTTACTAACAGTTGTGTTAATTGGTTGGACCATAGTATGGATGCAAGGTTATGGTATTAAGATAAAGCGACATCTTAATGATTTGTCTGTAAAGATTAGTAGCGGCGATAGTAGTTATATAATGCTAATATTGATTGTTGCAGCAACTATTCTTCGAGAAGGAATGGAAATTATTTTATTAGTTTACAGTATTTCCTCAGTTGAAGTAATTGACGCTAATAGTTATCTACTAGGGTTAATTATTGGTATGGTTAGCGGACTAACACTTGGTATTGTTATATATTTAGGTTTTATAAAATTAGCAAACCAACAATATATATTTCGTATATCTTCAATTTTACTAATGCTTATTGCCAGTGGCTTTGCAGCAGAAGCGGCTGGTATATTAACCTCTTCAGGAATTATTACTATTCTGCCCGACCAGCTTTGGGATAGCTCATGGCTAGTTTCTGATAACAGCATTTATGGTAAATTTCTAAATATGATTACTGGATATATTGCTAAGCCTAATGGCTTACAAGTCATTTTTTATATTTGTACTCTAGGATTAATTAATATCTTCATACAAATAAAAATCAGATGCACAAAAAACTAGTAACAGAGAAATAAACCTAATTTATGCTTAATTTTTTATCAGAAATTGCTCCGCTTATAGCGTTTTTTATTGGCTATTTTTATGGCGGTAGCATGCAAAGTGCAACGTTATATATACTTATTACTTCAATTATTTGCGTTAGTTTGTGTTATTTTATAGAAGGCAAAGTTTCAAGATCATTATTAATATCTTCTGGAGTGTTATTAGTCTCAGCTAGTATAGTTTTGATCAGTGGTAACTCTATGTATATCAAGATCAAGCCAACTATTCTATATTTAATTTTTGGTGGGACATTTTTTATCAGTGCAGTAAGAAATAAGGCATTTATGAAATATATGTTTAATCATTTTATTCAACTTGAAGATAAAAATTGGAATATTTTAAGCTATAGAACCGCAGCTTTCCTCTTGTTCATGGCAGTATTAAATGAAATAATATGGCGTAATTTTGCAGAATCTACATGGGTTATATTTAAAATATTTGGAGCAATACCTATGATGTTCGTTTTCCTATTGCTACAAATACCTTTTATCTTAAAGAACAAACTGCCAGATTCAACAGATGACACGTGAGTGTTTACGAAAAAAAACCGTGAACGCTCACAATATATTTACTACTAAAGATTATAATTTTCCTACTATTTCAAACCATATCCGATATAATCTCAGTACAACATCCCTTTATTTTTCGTTTCAATTATTCAAATCATTTTACCACATATATCTATAAATATTAAGATAGTTTAAAATATTTATAAATTTTTATCTCGAAACTATTAGTACAACCATAAAAATCATTATACTTCTTAGGTTCTGCATGCAGAACCTAATTAAAATCAATATAATGGTAATAAATTTATGGTAAATAAAGTAAATATATCTTCTAATGTTATTAAGTTCCCATCCCCATTTGAACGCCTTAAATCATACACTAATTCACCTGATGTCATGTTACGTAAAGCTATTATTACTCAGGCAATTATTGATGCAACCAATATATCAGAACTCCGTGCTGCAAAAAAGCTAGAACAAGAAGCAAAATCATGGATTTTTGGTGACGGCGAATCTTTTAAGACAACTTGTATGGAAGGTGATATTGAACCATCTTTTGTGGTAAGAGTAACCAAGGAAATTATAAGACTACATAGGAGTAAATCTAGTTTTAGGAAGCAATCACAACAAAATTCAGTAGATAGTAAAAATAAAAAACCATCATTTAAAACAAAACAATAGACATATTTTTTATCTATAAAATACTATAACAAATATGTTATAATTTAGGTAAAATTACGACTATGATCTCGCCTTTTAGTTGAATATCAACTAGCACAAATAGCTTAAAGTAAGTTCTAGGGCTTATATTTTAGCTAAAGCAATTATCAAGCCATTATAAAAATTCAAAATAATGGCTTGAAATTCATATGATTATACAGTAGTTGTATAGATAGTTGGGTATATACTCAAATGATTTGAGTATACTACGAGACTGCCTGCGATAACTAATTAATTATATTTTAGCTTAACTTGACTAAATTAAAAGGGGATTTTATGCAAATATCAGTATCAGGTCAACATATTTCTATTGGCAATTCTTTGCAAGACTATGTAAAAAGTCGTACTACGCAAGTAGCAGAAAAGTATTTTTCTACTATAGTGAGTGCAAACGTGCATTTCTCTAAACAAGGATTCCAACTGGTTTGTGACATTGTAATGAATGATGGCACAGGCAGGCATATTGTATTGAAAGGTAATGCTGCTTCAGATGACATATATTCAGCATTTGACACCGCTCTTTCTCGCCTTGAAAAACAGCTTAGAAAGTACAAATCTAAACTCAAGGATCGTCATGATAGAATTAAAATATCCGAGGCAGCACCTAAAGCAGTCAAATATACTATAACGCCTCATGAACATGAAGACGAAGATAATGTACCAGCCTCTGATAATCCTGTAATTATCGCAGAAAAATCTGTAGAAATATTAACTTTATCAGTAAGTGAAGCCGTTATGAAAATGGATCTTGAAAACCTTCCTGCTTTAATGTTTCAAAATAGTAATACTAATCGTATTAATATAGTTTATTACCGTCGAGATGGCAATATATCTTGGATAGATTCAAAATAGACTAATTTAAATTTATTCAGTAAATTTAGACTGGGTAATTAAAAGTCGTGTGTGGTCAACGTCATTGCGATGGGGCGTGAGCAGACGAAGCAATTCTGTTTTTGATAAGAAGTTGATGACGTCGTCACTCCTGCTACCCAATTCTCTTGAATTGGCTATATCCGTCATTGCGAGGAAAACCATAGGTCGACGAAGCAATCCATAAAAGTAACCAAAAATGGATTGCTTCGACCATTACATGGTCTCGCAATGACGGAAAAGCTATCTAAAACCCTCTCCACCTTCTAACTTTCAACAATTGTGGCAGGGGTATCCAGTACGATTAGATTAGTCATAGATTAGCATCCCACCTTTCATCAATTGGGTTAAGTATATCACCTTTAATTTCAGCCTTTCCCTTTAACATTACAAGTAAAGATAGTTTCGTTTTATAGTCAATTGATAAGAAGTTGGTGATTTCTTTAGAACCTAGGAAACCAATAAAATAAATAACCACCATAATATTATTCTTTTTTTAGTTGTTTATTTGCTAAATTGAGTAATTTTTGATCAAAAGAAAGAATGGGTAAATCTGTAGTAACTGCTTTAGCTAGAAGAATACAATCAACTATATGCAAATTATATTTTAAATAATAATCTAAAGCTAATAAAAAATAGTTCTTATCACTTTGAATTCCTTTATAAGTTAGCATCTCAGATAAGGTCAAAGTTATTTTATCCCTGGGAACTTTATAGAAAGAAGATAAGACAAATATTACCTCCGTAAATACTGTTTGTTCAATTATAAGAGTAATATGACCGGTTTTAGCTTGTTCAAATATTTCTTTGGTTTTACTAAACATTTCTGGATTATCGGCAATAAGATAACGAAGGATAAAGTTGCTATCACAAATATATTTCACTTCACTACCTTATTAGCTTCTTTAGAATAGGTATTATCAAGCCATGCTTGTTGTCTGATTTCATCAAATGAAGGTTCTGAATCTTTACGATAAATAGAAAGAGCTCCCCCAAGGTCACAGACAGGGGATAATATTAATTGATTATTATCATTAACCTCTAAGGTAACAATGTTAGATTTTAAAATATCTCTAACTTTCTTTGGTAAGACAATCTGCCCCTTAGAACTAATAGTAAACGTATTAATATACATTTGGATAATACCTAAATAGTTAATTTATATAATATTTTATTATAGTAAAATAAATTACTAAATACAAGTATTTTCATATAAAGTAAGATAGATTATAAGAGTACACAACTTGTGCAAAATTAATATTAAATTGTTTTCATATTAGATCAGTTAATTTCTTACTTATAGATTTAAGGATGTATTTAGTAATTATTACTATATAGTCAATTGATAAGAAGTTGATGACGTCGTCACTCCATCGTTCCTAGCCCCAAATTCTCTTGAATTGGCTATATCCGTCATTGCGAGGAAGACCTTAGGTCGACGAAGCAATCCATAAAAGTAACCAAAAATGGATTACTTCGACCATTACATGGTCTCGCAATGACGATATAGTTAATTCAGGAGAATTTGGGGCTAGGAACGATGGAGCGACGCCTATAAGTAATAGGAGAGCATTGAGCGACGACGCCCCCCAACTTCTCATCAATTGACTATAATGGTTTGTTGCAAAGCAGTTCCTCACTAATAAGCAGGAACTTTAGTAAAAATAATAAAAATATTTTCTATAAAACACTTAGTGCACATTATAATTAGTATATACTCAAATCATTAGAGTAAACATGACCCCATTTTTTAACTATAACCCAGATAATAAGGTAGCCGTTCTTGCTCTTAAGGTTAAAGCTAATGCAAAGGCAGATAAGATAGGCGAGTTTATGATAATTAATGATAAACATTATCTAAAATTATTTATAAAGTCAGTTCCAGAGGATGGTAAGGCTAACCATTCTATTATCAATTTTCTATCTAAAAAATGGAAAATTAATAAAAATAATTTTGAGATAATATTAGGTTGTACTAATAGCTTAAAATTATTAGCAATAAAAAATATTGAATTAGACTATTTAAATTTGCATTTAAAACACTATATTAATAACATTAAATAGTATTATAGGACTTGACTATGACCCAAGAAAAAAAGAAGTTTGACGCTGAAGTTGGTAAGATTTTGAACTTAATGATCCATTCTCTTTATACTAATAAAGAGATTTTTATGCGTGAGTTAATATCGAATGCTTCTGATGCTTGTGATAAATTAAGGTATTTAGCACAAAGTGATGCCAAACTTATTGCAGATGATCCTACCTTTAAAATTACTGTGAGAATTGATAAAGATAAAAAGCAGATTGTTATTAGAGATAATGGTATTGGTATGAACCGAGAAGATTTGATCGATAATCTAGGAACTATTGCAAAATCTGGTACAGGAAATTTCTTAAACAACATGTCTGGAGATGCTAAAAAAGACAGTATGTTGATAGGGCAATTTGGCGTTGGGTTTTATTCAGCTTTTATGGTTGCTGATAATATTACTGTTACCTCAAGAAAAGCAGGAGAAGAGAAAGCTTATGTTTGGCAGTCAGATGGTCTTGGAGAATATATTGTAGATGATTTTGATCATGATTTCACTAGGGGAACTGAGGTGGTTATTCATGTTAAGCCAGAAGAAGACAGTTATATTGATCATTTTAGATTGAAGCATATAGTTAAAAGTTATTCTGATCATATAGCCATACCTATATATTTTATTGATGAATCAACTAATAATGAAATACAACTTAACTCAGCTTCAGCATTATGGACAAGACCTAAATCTGATTTGACTTTTGAACAATATAAAGAATTTTATAAAGCTTTGTCTTATTCGATGGATGATCCTTGGTTAACTATTCATAATAAAAATGAAGGTACGGTTGAATTTACTAATTTGTTATTTATTCCATCAACTAAGACTTTCGATTTATTTCACCCTGATCGTAAGAGGAGAGTGAAATTATACATCAAGAGAGTTTTTATTTCTGATGAGAATGTAGATTTAATACCTTCTTACCTAAGATTCCTAAGAGGGGTAGTAGATTCAGAGGATTTACCTCTTAATATTAGTCGTGAATCTTTGCAGCATAATAGTACTTTAGAGAAGATTAAGTCAGCAATAACCAAAAGAGTTTTAGGTGAACTCAAAAAGAAAAAAGATGAGTCTATAGAGGAATATAGCAACTTTTGGAGCAATTTTGGTGCTGCTTTAAAAGAAGGATTGTGTGAGGCAACTAGTGATCATGATAAATTGCTTGAGACCTGTATATTTAAAAGTAGTCTTTTAAGTAAAATGATTAGCCTTGACGATTATATTAGTAACTTTAAAGAAGGACAGAATACTATATATTATCTTAGCGGCGATGATTCAGCAAAATTACTTTCTAGCCCTCAAATAGAAGGATTCTTAAGTAAAAATATAGATGTACTTCTGTTTACTGATACGGTTGATGATTTTTGGGTTAATGTTAATAGTAGCTATAAGGGTTATGCAATTAAATCAGTTACTAGGAGTGATATTGATTTAGAAAAATCTGAGCAAAAAACTGAAGAAACAAAAGAAGACAAGGATGAGTACACTAAATTAACAGAATATTTTAAAGAAATATTAGGTAAATTAGTAAAAGATGTAAGGATTTCTAAAAAACTTACTCTAAGCCCTGCTTGTCTGGTAGTTGGTGATGGAGCGATGGATATTCGTATGGAAAGATTCTTAATTGAGCAAAAACAGTTAATGGCATCATCGGCTAAAATACTTGAGTTAAATCCTAAGCATAAAATTATTGAGAAAATTAACGCTGGTATAATCTCAAATAGTAAAGACTATGCTAACGAGGAGTTGGTAAAATTAATGTATGATCAAGCATGTATTCTAGAAGGTGAGCCAGTCAATGATACTGGTGAATTTGCCAAAAGACTCAATGATATTGTACAAAAAGCTATCTTATAAGCTGAGCTTGGAAATCAATGCTAACAAGAAGTGAGCATTTACGGAAAAAAAGTTAAAGTACAAAACGTCATGGCTCAGAGCCGCTTTACGGCGACGCGGCAATCCAAAAAATGATTAGAAATGGATTGCTTCGCCGGCTTACGCCTTCTGGCAATGACGCTTGTGGCGAGCAGATTTTTTATTTATCATAAGAAAATAGCAAAAAAACCGTGAACGCTCACGAAGTGACTACATATTCTCGATTTATGCAGCAAGTTTATCTTTCAATACTTCAATTAATTTATTAATTGCCTCATCAGGATTTATATTCTCAAGAATTGCAAGTTCCCCAGCGAGCCTATTTAATGCTGATTCATAAATAGTTCTTTCACTATAAGATCTATCACTATCAACATTCTTGTAGAGATCTCGTACCACTTCCGCTACAGCTACTATATTACCAGAATTTATTTTACTTTCATATTCTTGTGCTCTTCTACTCCACATCCTATTACCTTGCTTAGCTTTACCCTGAAGTGTTGAGTATATTATAGTCAGGTCAGTTTTGCTAACAAGTTTTCTGAGACCCGAAATAGTCGCTCTATTTACAGGTACTTTTAGAATCATTTTGTCTTGGGGAAACGATATTACATAAACCCTAATATCAGTACCAGCTATGAGTTGCTGTTCTACATTTACTATTTCTCCAACTCCATGGGATGGATATACAATTCTTTCTCCTACTTTAAATTCAGATGACATTGACATGCTTACTCCTTTCCATTATAAAAACTTAAATTATAGTCAACTAATTTGAATTTGCCTAAGAAAGTTGTTCCTCACCCTAAATGTTCTGTCAATAGAACCTAGGAATCAAATCCAACTGAATTAACCATTAGTTCTTTTGCAAACTCACTATACTAAAGATGATAACATAACTGTAGAGTATAACATATTTTGGAAGAATAACAAAGTGTAAGTTGTAAAATTAAGGTACCCCTCTTTAAAACTTTCTTCAGAATAACCTATAAGCTTTATGATTATACTCTTTTGTAAAATATTATAGCTAATTCGGTTAGCTATATTTTCTTAACTATTAAACTTGCATTAGTTCCACCAAAGCCAAATGAGTTAGAAAGTACGTAATTAATTTTTGCCTTTCTAGCTTCTAAAGGAACTAAGTCTATTTTTACTTCTGGTATCGGTTTATGTAAATTTAGAGTTGGCGGAGCAATTTGATCCTGTATGGCAAGAATTGAGTATATTAACTCTACGCTACCAGTTGCTCCGAGCAAATGACCGATAGATGATTTCGTTGACGACATAAGAACCTTCGGGTTGACATCCAAAAATAATCTTTGGACAGCTAGTAACTCAATAGTATCACCAACCTGTGTAGAAGTCCCGTGGGCATTGATATAATCAATAATACTTGCATCAATTTTTGCATCTTTAAGAGCATTAAACATAGCTTTATAAGCACCTCTTCCATCAGGGTGAGGAGAAGTCATATGATAAGCATCTCCAGTAGAACCATATCCAACAATTTCAGCATAAATCTTAGCATTTCTACTAATAGCATGCTCATATTCTTCCAGTACTACAACTCCAGCCCCTTCCCCCATTATAAAGCCATCACGTTCTTGATCCCAAGGTCTTGATGCAATTTCAGGTGTAGAATTATATTTAGTAGATAACGCCCTTGCAGCAACGAATCCCGCCACTCCAACCGGAGTAACCGGGGCTTCGGCTCCGCCAGCAATCATAACGTCCACATTACCATATTGAATCATCCGCATAGCATCTCCTATGGCATGAGCACCAGTGGAGCAGGCTGTTGCTACTGCTTGATTTGGTCCAGTAAATCCGTATTTAGTGGAAACATGACCTGAAAGAAGATTAATTAATGAGGCGGGGATAAAAAATGGGCTAACTTTGCCATTATTTTCTTTATGAAACTTTACTGACGTCTCTTCGATCATCTTAAGTCCACCGATTCCTGAACCAAGTATTAAACCTGTTCTATCTCCTGATAATTCATCTTGTACTTGCCAACCACTATCCTCGATTGCTTCAGTAGCTGCTGCAATACCATATTGGATGAATAAATCCATCTTATGTACATTACGAGGGTCAATAGATTTTTCCGGATTAAAGCCGCTATCAGTTGAATGATCCACAATACCAGCTATTTTACAAGCAAGGTTAGAAGTATCAAATCCGGTAATTGCCTTAATACCGCTACGCCCCTCTATGATACCATTCCAAGAGGGTTTCACCCCAACTCCCAGTGGGGTAACTAGTCCAATACCAGTTATAACGACTCTTCTAGTTGACATAATTATAACTTATGAATTATTATTTTTTTTTATATATTGCACCACATCAGAGACAGTTAAAATTTTACTAGCCTCTTCATCTGGTATATCACATTTATACTTTGCTTCTATTGCCATCATTAATTCAACTATATCTAAACTATCTGACTTAAGATCCTCAACAAATCTAGATTCAGGAGTAATTAAATCCTTCTTTACTTTTAATGTGTTAGCAACTATTTCAATAACATCTTGTTCGATAATATTTTCATCCATAATTAGAACCTCATAACATAAATTAAATTTAGTAAAACATTCAAACTCTAGCCACTTATAACAACTGTGTATATACTCAAATGATTTGGAGAATTGGATTTGAAAATGAGGGGCGAGCATACGCAGCGTACATGAGGTACGTGAGTATGCGAGTCCCTCATTTTTAAAAAACCATTCTTCAAATCATTTGAGTATAGAATAAACATAATTTCATACATAAGTAAGTTTCGAGTAGATCGATACAACAATTTCAAACTTCTAGCATAAAAATATATTTTATGCCAGCGGAAAATAAACAAGACGATAGCATTGTTTATAAATCTTCACATTTAAAGATATCTATCACCTAACCTGTGAGTGTTAACGGTTTTTTGCTATTTTCTTATGATAAATAAAAAATCTGCTCGCTAAACGTCATTGCAAAAAGGCATAGCCAACGAAGCAATTTTTAATCATTTTTTGGATTGCCGCGTCGCCGCAAAGCGGCTCCTCGCAATGACATCTTGCACTTAACTTTTTTCCGTGAACACTCACCATAACCTAATCTTTTTAATTTTATGCTTTACAATAATAAGAAACCATAGTTGTTTCTTATTATATAATTGTTAACTTATTACATTATTATATACGCCTTTTCTTAATAATAGAAATAATAATGCCAAACGACAAAAGAATAATTGTCATAGCCAGTGTAGTGTAAGATGGAATATCAATAACATGTTCAGCGAATATTTTTATACCAATAAATATTAATATTAATGCTAGCGAATATTTTATATAACTAAATTGCTTAACAACATTAGCTAAGCACAAGAATAAGGCACGTAAACCTAATATGGCAAAAATATTAGAAGTATAAATTATATAAGGATCCTTAGTGATAGCAAATATTGCTGGTATACTATCAATGGCAAACACAATATCCATGACTTCTATCATTATTAATGATGCAAGAAGAGGGGTAATACTGATACCTTTGCTGGTTTTAATAAAAAATTTGTAACCAGAAATTTTTGGAGTAAGACTAAAGTATTTTTGTAGAATTCTATAAATAGAAGATTCTTGCACTTTTAAATTTTTATTTGATAGATAAAAAGTTTTTATACCTGTAATTATAAGGATAATCGCAAAAACATATAATAACCAAGAAAATTTTGAGATAACAATGACCCCTAAATATATAATTATACCTCTAGAAACTATAACCCCTAGAATCCCCAAAAATAATATTCGGTGTTGATAGATCAAAGGAATAGAAAAAAACTGGAAAATCATTAAAATAATAAAAATATTATCCAATGACATGGCTTTTTCTATAAAAAAACAAGTATAATATTCCCGGGCTTTTTCTCCTCCCATATCAAAGAAAATAAAAATACCAAAGAGGCATGCTATAATTAAGTAAAAAAGACTAAAATAAATAGTTTGGCGAAAGGTTAATACCTTATTTTCTTTGTTGGCAAAACCAAGATCATAGATTAGCAAACCTGCAATCACTATACAAAAAATAATCCACGTCAAATTCTCCTCCTATAAACCACTATAATAACTTGAAGAATTGGTTTTTTAATATGATTTGGTGTTAGGCTCTTATATCTTGAAAATGTGATATAAGAGCCTAGTTTACAAAAACTAAGCATTACCCATTCGTGAAGTAAAGTGAGATTCTTTGATACCAAGATTTTGCAAAGCATTGTGCCACTTATGTTCTGGATGACCAGAAAAAATAAACTCTCTATCACAATCTGTTATTATCCACAAATTATCCTTAATCTCTGCTTCAAGTTGCCCTGCTTTCCAAGAAGTGTAACCAATAATAAATAAACTATTTTTAGGACCATGACCAGAAGCAATATCATGAGGGATTTGGGGATTAGAGCTAACTGCTAAATGATTCTGAAACTTCAATAGTAAATTCTCGTTATAATCATCAGAATGCAGGAAGAATCCACGTTCATGCTCAACTGGCCCTCCCAAATATATAGGCATCATAATATTATTATCTAGCCGATCATCAGCTATTTTAAAGAACGATTTTATTTCTATATGATTCACTAAATTATTAAAAATTAAGCCCATCGCTCCTTCTGCTGTATGAGACAGCATATAAACAAGTGACTTATTAAATATACCATCAAGCATGTAAGGAGTAGCTATCAAAACCTTACCAGATAGATTATCAAAAATTTTATTATTTTCATTCATAATGTTTATTGTATTGTTAAATTTATTTAGTCTATAATTATATTAATACACTAGCTTTTAGATACATATAGTGTTAAATTACGCCTATTCAATAAAAATTTGAAATATGATAATAAATATATCCTACACTTATTCTAAACCTAAAGTAATTTTTAGAAAAGTCTAATGTTTACTTGGTTTGATATAACAATACTGGCAATTATTACCGCCTCATCAATGCTCGGAGCCTATGGGGGACTAATAAAACTTACTATTAGGTTACTCGGCTTTATATTTTCAGTTCTTTTTGCCTATTACTTATCTCTATACATTGCTGAAATTATTACTCGATATTTTATTAACCATATTGCATTGATAATTACCTCTGGAGTTATTTCATATATTATATCTTTGATCCTATGCTCTTTCTTAACCCATCAATTTCTTTTGATAATTTCCTTTATAAGTGGTGGAATCATTGACAAATCTCTAGGTCTAGCCGTCGGCATGCTTAGAGGTATGATTATTTGTTTGTTCATATTCCTAGTCATAATAATTTTCTTTTCTGGTAGTTATTTACAAGCAAAAACCCTAAAAGACGTTATACAAAATACTAATATTGATAAATATCCAAAATGGCTTAAAGAATCCGCAACTACTCCCTATCTAGATAATTTAAGTAAAAATCTTATAAAGACTCTACCACAAAATAGTTTGGAATCCATTAAATTACCCATAAAATCAGAGATTGTTGATACTACAAATGTGTTAAAAGAATCACAATCTACAGAATCTCCCAATAAAATAGAAAAACTTCCTGAAGATCTTAGACAAGAACTTGATGAAGTGCTATCAAAAAAAGTAAATAATTATGACTAAACTACCGTTATATTCTGGTTAAACTATGCGTCATTGCACATAGGCGTCAGCAATTGTTAAAAAGCGTGCAATAATGATCCACTAAATGGGTTAATGTGCGTTCAACATTATTGCACGCTTTTTAACAAGTGTATATTGATGTAATATTTTGTAACATAATGTCACTTGCATATAAGTGGTTAAAATACTAAAATCAATTTAATTTTTAAAATTAGTAAATTTGACCAATGCAAGTATCAATACTAAACCCTGTAAGTTGTTATGGGGTAGGCGTTCATTCCGGTAACATTACTCAGTTGACTTTAAGACCAGCTGTAGAAAATACTGGCATTGTTTTTGTCAGGACTGATGTGCGGCAAGAAATAAATTTTATTCAAGCTAGTTGTTTGAATGTCTCAGAGACTTCTTTCTCTACTACCATAAAAAATGAACATAATATTTCCGTTTCAACTATAGAGCATTTAATGGCAGCTCTTTGGGGATGTGGAATTGATAATTTAATAATTGAAATCGATGGTTCTGAAGTACCAATAATGGATGGTAGCAGTAAAGCTTTTGTTTTTATGATAGAATGTGCTGGGCGACAATTACAAAATGCTCCAAAAAAATACCTAAAAATCTTAAAAGAAATTAGGGCAATTCACAAAGATTGCGAGTTAGTGTGTAGCCCTGCTCATAGTATGACAGTTGATATGACAATAGATTTTGCTAGTAAAGCTATTGGCAAGCAAAATTTACTCTTCTCAGAAAATGAATCTTTTAAAAATAATATTGCTGATGCTAGAACTTTTGGATTTATCCATGAACTTGAATATTTAAAAAGCAAAGGGCTGGCACGTGGGGCATCTCTCGATAACGCTATAGGTATAGATCAAGATATTATAATAAATCACGATGGGCTTAGATATACTGATGAATTCGTGCGGCATAAACTTCTTGATCTATTCGGAGATTTATATACTACAGGAGGGTATCTAATAGCTAACATCACTGGTTATAAAACCAGCCATGCTCTGAACAATCAATTTTTACGACAAGTATTTAGTGATCCTACTGCCTATCAATGGGTTAGTAATAGAGAAATTTAGGTTAGTAGTGTGAACACTCACGAGTCTATTATGCCTTTGAAAATATCCTGTATAATTCGCTTAGTAAAGTTGCAAACTCAATTTGATCAAAACCTTTCTTAGGAATAATTATTATTGCCCAGCTATTGGGTTTAATTTGTGTTTCTTTACTTAGAAGCCTAACTAAATGCCTGATACGCCTCTTAATTTTATTGCGAATAACAGCGTTTCCTAATTTTCTTCCGGCTTTTATGCCAAAAAGCAATAAAACTTCACCAGATTTCTTACATAGCCGTGTTTGATTGGTAGTCTTGCCACCAGCATTATTCCTTGCATTTAATTTTGCAAGAAGCTTAGTAAAATCTTTTGCTATTACTGTGATAAAATAAGGACTATAGAACTTTTTGCCTAACTTATTAACTAGGTCAAATTCTTTTTGATTTTTTAGAGATAAAATAAGCACTGCCTATGCTGATAACTTCTTTCTGCCTTTTGCCCGACGCTTCCTTAAAATCTCTCTACCACCAACAGTTGCCATTCTTGCCTTAAACCCATGCCTTCTTTTTCTTACTAAATTGCTAGGTTGAAATGTGCGTTTCATAAATTCATATCCAATACAAAGGAACAGATTTACTTATACAATAATGACACTAAACTGTCAATAAAATATAAATTTATCTTTTAAGGAACTGATAGATTGCTGTATTATATTTCTTGATAGAATAAATTTTAATAACATTATTTAAATGAACTAGGGCGTATGGCAAGACCCGACTTTACCAATTCAAGAAATATCATCAAAGAAATTATTAGAGTGGATCGCGCCGGAGAATACGGTGCAAAACGAATTTATGAGGGACAATTAAATTATTGTAGAAACCATCAAACCTATCCTACAATAAAACATATGATGCAGCAAGAAGAAGTGCATTTAAGCTACTTTACTAACTTGTTATTACAAGGTAATGTTAGACCAACGATCTTAATGCCATTTTGGCATATTATTGGTTATGTACTTGGTAGTGGATCAATATTAATAGGAACAAAAACTGCCATGCTACTAACCCAAAGTGTAGAAGAAGTGATTGAACAACATTATCAGAAGCAAATAGACTATCTCGAAGAATATAATTTAGAAAAAGAATTGTTAGATAGTATAAAGCAATTTCAGTCTGATGAAACGGAGCATAAAGATATAGCTCTAGTGCAAGGTAGTAATGAAGTAGTATTTGCCCCCATAATTAATAAAATTATCAAGTTAATGTGTAATATAGCTATTAGTTTGAGTAAAAAAATTTAATGATACCATCAATCAGAATCTATAATGGGCTAGGTACATCGAAGGAAAGCTTGTATCATACCTTTAATAGTTTTGTTCATTATGTTTCAACAAAATATCATATAAGTTATATTTCTGCAGAAGAAATTATAAGAGGAGATTGGATTGATAATACTAGTTTACTTATTATTCCAGGAGGAAAAGATAGATGCTATGCGGAACATCTTAACGGCAAAGGCAATAAGCATATACAAAACTATTTAATGCAAGGTGGTAGTTTTCTCGGAATATGTGCAGGAGCATATTATAGTGGTACTTACCTAGAATTTGCTAAATCTTCCCCCATAGAAGTAGTAAGCACTCGAGAACTTGCCATATATCAGGGGGGTGTCATAGGTCCAGCCTTATGTAAGTATTACTATAATTCAAATAAAGGAGCAAGAGCCGCTAGGATAATCTTAAATACTCCTAATCTTCCTGAAGATTCTATGGTTTTTTATAATGGAGGAGGCTATTTTTTAGATGCCCAAAATGTAGCTAATACAAAAATTATTGCTAATTATGAAGATTGTAAGGCAGCTATTATAATGTGTAAACTCGGTAGGGGCAGGGCTATTTTAAGTGGAGTGCATTTTGAGTACGATCCTTATCTAATGCGACATTCTAAATTACTCAATCCTATTATAGGTTCATTAATTAAACATAATAAGTCAAGAATTATGTTAGTTAAACATATTTTAAATATATTGTTTATTAAAACAGAATAAGTGCGTTCTAATGGTGAGCTTTCACAGTTGTTAAAAAGCGTGCAATAATGACCTAGTAAATGGGTTAATGTGCGTTCAATTTTGCCCCACCCTAAAAGTGGAAAATCGTAGCCTTATTAACCCATTATTTTCAACCTATACTTCTATTATTCAATTTAAATAATAGGAGTATTAAATCAGAGTGTTAATAATGGAAAATAAAAGAATTGCCATGCGTTTTGACAAGCTTGATTCCACCTTCCTCAACTTTATCGCATTGGCTCTTGCTAAATTATTTAAATTATTTTGTTAACAGTGCCATTAGATTTAATCTTATAACTGGAATTTATAATTTTGAGCTCATATGATTAGTTTCGAAAGAAGTCTATTGACAATTTACATTTAGTAGAGGGAACTAATACTAATTATCTTTGAATATAGGATTAGCTATAAGTTTTATCTTTTAATAATTCAGCTATTGCCTGATAAGATTTAATAGCTTTTTCTGGATCAGTGGCAATCATTTCTGCTCCAAGCTTCTCATTATTACTCATATTCCATAAACGACAATTATCAGGGCTGATTTCATCTGCCAACATTACCATAAATTCTTCACCATTGAACACTCTACCAAATTCTAGTCTGCATTCAACAAGTCTTATTCCAATACCTGCAAATAATCCACTTAAAAAATCATGTATTCTGATGGCCTGATGTTTCACTGCATCAATTTCTTGCTTATTTAACCAACCAAAATTCAGTATTTGATGCTCATTAATTATAGGATGCTTTAATTCTCTGCTTCTAACTCTAAAATCGATAATTGGGTGATCGAATACATATCCTTCTTCCATAGAGAACTCTTTTACAAACCTGCCACATGCTACTGTAGAAATCGATATTTGAATGGGGAAAATATCCACAGATTGTATTAATTGTTCACGCATATTCATTTTTTCAATTAGGTGGTTTTCTATCCCAACCATATCAAGCTTACTCATTATAAAGGATGAAATATTATTATTCAGTACCCCTTTACCTGAAATATCAAAAATTTCACCATTTTCTAAAGTAATTTTGTCAGTAAAGGACATAATAAAAGCAAAATCTTCTTGTGACTGATAAAGAACTTTACTTGATCCTTGATATAATTTTTGTTTCATTGGAAGAATAACGTTAGAAAAATAGATTAAATAAATATTTTATGCTAATCCAGCTAGCCGTAATTGCTATAACAGCTATAATGAGACCAACTATAGAAACCATAAACCCAAGAAATATAGTTAATCCATCTCGATTTAAAAGACCTAATGCCATTATAGTAATACCAAATGCAGGTATAGCATTAGTTAGAGGTAAAGGTATTGATATGGCAATAGCACAAATTAGCGATACTAAACCAATAAATTGTTCGCAATATATAGAGGTTGCAAAACTAAATCTTGGTCGTATATATTTTTCCACCAATTTAATTTTTGGCACAATCTTGTTACTTATATTAATAAGTATATCATTGCTAATTTGATAGTTATTAATTTTGGATGGTAAAGAAACTTGTCTCAAGCCAAGCAACATCTGCATCGATAAAACGATCAAGGGAATCCCTACTATAGTAGTAAAACCCGGAGGATACGGCAGGGGAATTGCAATTGGTATGGCAAAAAAAAGCATCGTTAGTAGAAGACCATTTTCATGAAAGTCAGTTAACAATTCACTGATTTTAATCTTTCCTTTTTTTTCTTTTTGTCCTAATTTACAAAAAATACTAGATACTTTAGCTCTATCTAGTTGTTTATTTTTTGCAGTAATATTAAACATATCCACTTAAGTTTTTTGTAAGTTATACTATAATTTTAGATTATTAGGAAATAATTAATAATCAAGAAATAATCCCATCAATGGTTTTCCTAAATTCTGAAAAGCTATAGCTGAAATGTAACACAATTGGAATAGATTTAGCAAAGAATATTTTTTATAATTGTCAAGCTTTGCAGAGATGCAAAAAATGATAAAATATGCTATTCTAAAGAAAGAGGCAGTGATATAGTCAATTGATGAGAAATTGGTGACGTCGTCGCTCAATGCTCACCTATTACTTATAGGCATCACTCCTGCTACCCAATTCTCGTGAATTGACTATAACTAATTATGTGGTTTAAAAATTATGTCTGTGTTACCTATTGTGACTGCTCCGGATTCAAGATTAAAACAAAAATCTTTGCCCGTAGGTACAGTCAATGATACTATAAGAAAGTTGATGGATGATATGGTTGAAACCATGTATCATGATCATGGGGTAGGGCTTGCAGCAATTCAGATCGGAATAGTTAAGCGTATATTAGTGGTTGATTTACAGAAGAATGACGACACAGAAAGAACTGTAGATTTTTATCCGTTATTTATCGTAGATCCAGAAATAATATACAAATCTAAAGAATTAGTTGTAGCAGTAGAAGGCTGTTTGTCTTTACCGGAGCAACAGATTGAGGTAGCAAGGTCTGAGTCTATAAGTATAAGGTTCTTAGACTATAACAATATACAGCAAGAATTAAAAGCTGATGGTTGGCTTGCTAGGGTTATTCAACATGAGATGGATCATTTAGATGGTAGGTTGTTAGTTGATTATTTAAGTAATATAAAAAAGGATATAGCGTTACGTAAATTAAAAAAGCTAAAAAATAATAATTTATGAAAGTAATTTTTATGGGTACGCCAGAATTTGCTGTACCCACTCTTAGGGAGTTAATTAACAGCAACAACCACCAGGTGGTTGGCGTATTTACTCAAGCTGCAAAATCTAAAGGAAGAGGGCTAAATGAGGTAGCATCGCCTGTACATCTCTTAGCATCAAAATATAATATTCCAACTTATACCCCTAAAACTTTGAGGACAGAAGAAGTAACCCATTTAATTAATTCAATTGAGGCGGATATAATAGTGGTAGTTGCTTATGGGTTTTTAATACCGCAAGTTATCCTGCAAGCTAAAAAATATGGATGTCTTAATATTCATCCGTCAAGTTTACCACGTCATAGGGGGGCAGCTCCACTACAACGTACTATTATAGAAGGTGATTTAGAAACTTCTGTATGTATAATGCAGATGGATGAAGGGCTGGATACTGGTGATATTATATTGCAGCATTCATTGTCACTTTCTCCTAGAATAACTTTACCAATTTTGCATGACCAATGTGCAAAAATAGGAGCAGATTTATTGATTAAAACCTTAGATAATATTGATAATTTACCAAAAATTATCCAGGATAAGAATGGGGTAACTTATGCTCATAAACTTAAGAAAGAAGAAGGGAAGATAGATTGGTGTGAGACTGCCTACAAAATAGATTGTAAAATTCGAGGTATGAATCCTTGGCCTGGTGTATATTTTGAATATAGAGGTAAAGTTATAAAGATTCTGGAAGCGTATTATAACGATTTGGATATTAATTTGCCACCTGGTACCGTAGTTAATAATAATAGTGTTTTGGAGGTAGCTTGTGGTAAAGGTACTTTGATCATCCAGAAATTACAGCAAGAAGGAAGAAAAATCTTAAACGCAGAAGAATTTATGCGTGGTTTACAAAGCCCTATAACTAGACTACCTTGCTATTAAATATCTGAGGGGCAACCTTCATATAATCAAAAGTGAATTCTTTTAAAAAACGGTAAATTCTTATATGCACCCCCTTCTGTTACTAATCTTAGAACAATAATTTTAATTTTAGCGAACCTTGATGGTGGGAATATTTATTATTAAAAACTAAATATTCATATGCTACCATAATTTCTGCTAGTTGACATTTTATAGTAATAGTTCCGCCAATTTTATACTGGTATTTAGCCGCCTCTTCAAGTAATAATACTTCCTCCCTATTGTTAGATCGATCTGACTCTATCTGCATATGCAGATTCTTTTGTTTGTTACGCAAAAACTTTTCGACTTCCATATATAGCCCAGGAACCATCTGGCTAGTATTATTAACATTCATTGGCATAATTACTCCAAACCCTATAAGCCCAGAAGTTCTTCTGCCATTACTAGCTGCAACTAATAGGCTTTGTGTTTTAAAACTTGCATTATATCTAGCAATATTATATCCTCCATATTTAAACCCAATATATGGGACAATTGATACTCTGCTAATCCCTGAATTATAAGCAATTATTGCTTTGCTACTATAGGAAGTATAAGCAAATTTAGCTTTAACTAGCTGATTATACGCTGATAATTTTGTAGAAACATTACCCAAAGCAAGAGAAAGAAAACCCTGTAATATTACTTTTTCCGACAAATTAGTTTGACCATATATCGACATTACATGGGTATGTACAACAATTTTGTTAATACGATTCTTATATTTAAAATTGGAGAGAACATAGTTATAAGCTCCCCCAATAATACTACCACTTGGCAACTCTATATCCTCGCCAATAGTTACCGCACTAATTTTGCCAGTATACCCATTTAACATGCTTTTACCATTATACTTAGCTTTCCCAATCGTGCCACTAATCCACAAATTTTTAGGAACAATATTAACGTCATCGCCAGAGCTAAGGACGGTAAGATTGTTTAAATACCTTAAATTGGTTAATCTTAAATCAATAATTGAATTTGCAAATTCATAAGACAATATAACTATTTCATTTACCGCTAAGGCAATATTTCTTATTATTTCTTTTTGTAATAGTACTATGTCATCGGTGTTAGTTGTTGTAATCACAGCTGCTTCTGGTTGTGGAGATGCAGCTTCTCCTTCTGAAGTATCTTTACTTTTGGAGTAGCTTTTACTTCTGGAGTGGCTTCTCCTTCTGGAGTAGCTTCTCCTTCTGGAGTAGCTTTTACTTTTGGAGTAGCTTCTACTTCTGAAGTAGCTTTTACTTCTGGAGTAGCTTTTACTTCTGGAGTAGCTTTTACTTCTGGAGTAGCTTTTACTTCTGGAGTAGCTTTTACTTCTGGAGTGGCTTCTACTTCTGAAGTGGCAGCTTTTTCTGGAACGATTGGCTCTTCTTGAACTACTCCTTCCACTGGAGGTGACATCGTATTAACATTCGGATGGCTATGAATTGGTATTACAGATTCAGTATCTTGGCTAATCACTGACTCGCTCGGGGTATTGGCAGAATCTAATGATGTGAACAAATTATCAGAATTATCATTAATCTCAACAAAAGAATCTGTGTCATGACCACTAGAACCTATTAACGAACTATTATCAGAATTATCATTAATCTCAACAAGAGAATCTGTGTCATAATCTAAGTTTATTACCTTATAATTGTCATGAATAGTTAAGTTTACTTCCTTATATAGTAAAGGCAGTTGAGTTATGTTAGTGATTGTGATAATATAAAATGAAAAATGTCAACTAGCCCATACAGTATAGATTTAAGAGAAAAAGTAATAAAATATCTAGAAGCAGGAAATAGTCAAAGGTCAGCATCTAGAGTTTTTCAATTGAGCCCTACAACAGTAAATACATGGCATGTAAGGTATAAGAAAGAAGGTCATTATCAAGCAAGGAAGTATAAAGGAGCAAAGCCTAGTATAGAAATGGATGATTTTATCAAGTATGTAGAAGAAAATCCTAATAGCAAAACGGAAGATATTGGTAAGAAATTTGGGATAAGCGCTAGTGGGGCAAGATATTGGCTAAGACAATTGGGATTTAGTTATAAAAAAAGCCTTTACCTATGTGGAAGCTAATGCTGAAAAGCGATGTAAGTATTTAGAAGATATCAAAGATCTAGCTACAGATGCGCTTGTGTATATAGATGAGAGCGGAATAGAGATGAACATTACCCAAGATAGAGGTTGGGGAAAGAAAGGTCAAACACTACAAGCAAAGAAGAGTGGGAAGTATTACCAAAGGACGAATATTATAGCAGGTTTGGTAGGTAATAAATCTATAGCCCCTTTTGTATTCAATGGCACCTGTAATACCGAACTATTTAATAATTGGGTAGAGCAATTTTTGATAAAAGAGCTTATAGCTGGTCAAGTTGTGATTTTAGACAATGCTGCTTTTCATAAGTCTAAGAAGACTAAAGATTTAATAGAATCAGTAGGATGTAGGGTAATATTTTTACCACCTTACTCTCCTGACCTAAATCCAATAGAGAAATTTTGGGCTAATATGAAAAGGTGGATTAAACAAAAAATCGGGCTTTCACAAGAATTGTATAACACCATTTGTGCATTCTTTGCTGTAACATAACTTAACTGCTTTTACTATAAATATGGGGGACATCATTCCTTTCAACAAGAGAATCTGTGTTTTGATCACTTGAGTCTGTTCCGCAATTATCACAGGAGTCTCTTAATAAATTATTTGGAGATACATTTACGGTTGCTGATGCAGGTGGCGTATTAACAAATGGCTGTGATATTTGCTCTATAGGTTCAGTATCTTGACTAATCGACTTGCTTTTATCGTAATCTATTAATAGTATAGAACCACCAGGAATGAGCATTCTAGGGTTTTCTTCAAAATTTTTAAGCACACTTTTAAAAGCATTTGATAAATATTCATGTGGAGGTTTAGCTAATACTACAGAAACATAGAGTATATTAACATAAAAACAACTCAATATAAGACATTTAATTACCTTCTTTATTCCTGTAAAAGTTTTATCTAATATTGACATATTGATATTACTTCCAATTCATTACGTTCAGTTAGTGAATACCTCTATTTAATAAATGAGTACTCAAACGTTACTGTCAGGCAATAATTGAAATAGTATCATAGTATTATCCGTTGTCTAGACAAATCTTGTCCACAGAGCCTAATATACCTCCTGAGAATTATCTTTTTCAGGTGAGCTATTATGGAAATCATCATTATCTTGGGTCTCTTGTTGATAATCTAATATCTGTATATCATGAGTTTTGAATGCTTCCATAATACTACCAGAAGAGGTAATTTTACCGGTTTGTGGATTTACTGGTAATAATTTAATCGATTCTGGTATTTTAAACGCCAGTGAAGGGATATCAGAATATGCCTTTTCCATAAAGTCGATAAATATTGGCAAGGCAACACTTGACCCTGTGGCAGTTTTTCCAAGTGTTTTTGGTGTATCATAGCCAATATATGTTCCAACAATTATTTTGGGAGTAAAACCAATAAACCAAGTATCCATACTATCATTGGTGGTACCGCTTTTACCAGCTATAACCTTACCAAGTTTCTTTGCAGCTATTGCGGTACCTCTTTCAACTGCTCCAGTAAGAAATGAGACAATCTGATAATCACTTGCCTCATCGGTAATCATTCGACAATCTGGTTGAGACAAGATAGGCGGTGATACGTTATCAGTAAGCTGGGAATCAGATACACTACAATTTTCACATTCTCTATTGTCTCTACGATAAATTATTTTACCGTTACGATCTTTAATGAGTTCGACAAAATGTGGGGTGACTTTTTTCCCTGAATTGGCAATTATTGCATAAGCGTTGGTCATTCTTTCTAAGGTAGTTTCAAGTGTCCCAATTACTATAGAAGGAAATTTCTTTGGCTCATCATTAATGCCGAATCGCTTGATTATTTCAGCAACTTTGTTTAGTCCTATAGATTGGGCTACCCTAACTGTAACAGGGTTCCGTGATTTCTCAAGACCTGTACGCATAGTAATTAAACCCAAAAAATCCCCTTTGTAATTTTTTGGTCGCCAAACTGGCATACCAGGACCTTGTGGAACCTCTACTTTACTATCTTCAAAAATTCTATTTGGCTGGATGGCGTTTTCTAAAGCAGCCAGATAAACAAAAGTTTTACTGAGTGATCCTGGTTGTCGTAAAGCCTGAGTAACACGATCAAATTTACTAACCGCAAAATCATACCCACCAACACTTGCAAGCACTTGCCCTGTTGTAGGGTTCATCACCATAATAGCCCCATTAACAGTAGGAATTTGCCTTAAAGAGTAATTAGCATTTACTTTTTCAACTACTATAACATCCCCTTTCTGCAAAAGAGTTTTTGCAGATTTAAGGTTATTTTTCGCCCATTTCATTTCTGATAAAGCTATTTTGGACTTACTCAAGTCGCAAAGACCAATTTCCGCTTGATTATCTGAAACATTTAATACTACCGCCAATTGATATTCTAGAATGGCGGGTGGCTTTGTTAGTTTATTTAAATTATCTTGCCAGTTATTTATATCTATATTAGTGATAACTCCTCTAAAACCATGTTTTCTGTCATATTCTCTTATACCTTTTCTAAGAGCATTTTCTGCAGCTTGCTGCATATTAGCATCAAGTGAGGTAATGACTGTTAAGCCTCCGGTATAAAAATATTCTTTACTGCCAATTCTGCGAATAACTTCTTCCCGTACTTGCTCAGCATAATAACCGGCGGTAACGGTTTCGCTACGATCCCGCTTTTGTAAAGTAATTGCCGTATCTATTGCCTCTTTTGCTATTTCTTGCGTTATATAACCATCTTCCAACATTCTAATAATGACATAATCTCTACGCTCTTTTACCCTGGCATAATTTCTTTCCGGGTTAAAATTTGATGGAGCTTTTGGTAACCCAGCAATAAAAGCTGATTCAGCAAGAGTTAAATCGTCAATAGATTTATTAAAATAATTTTGAGCAGCCATGGCAACTCCGTAGGCTCCCCTACCAAAAAATGTTTGATTAAGATATAGCTCCAAAATTTGATCTTTAGTAAAGGTTTTTGAGACCATATAGGATAAAATTGCCTCTTTAATCTTACGTTCTATCGATACCTCGGAGGTTAATAAAAAATTCTTAACTACTTGCTGGGTAATAGTTGACCCTCCTTCCACCCTACGGTGGTGTACAATATTAGAAATATTTAGTATTGCTGCTCTGATTATGCTTATAATATCAACTCCTGAATGTTCAAAAAAATTCTTATCTTCAGCTGAAATAAAAGCCTCTATAAGAGAGCGTGGCACACTACTAATAGGTACAAAAACTCTACGTTCTAAAGCATATTCCTCCATTAATTTTCCATTTTGGGCATACACTCTTGTTACCGATGGTGGATGATAATCGGCAAGTTGTGAGTAGTCCGGTAAATCCTTAGAGTAATTATACAACAAATATATACAAGCACTAATAGCTATTAGCCCTAATATTAAAAATAATTTAAAAAATACGTAAAAAAGTTTGAACATCGTTATATTATCAATTTATTACAGAGGTTTAGGAGGCTGTATACTCAAATATGAAATATGATAAAGCACTATAGAGACTATCAACCTCGTTATATAAATGTTTGTTATAGTCAATTGATTAGAAGTTGGTGACGTCGTCACTCGTCGCTCGCCTATTACTTATAGGCGTCGCTCCATCGTTCCTAGCACCAAATTCCCCTGAATTGAATACTATACCTATACATCTATCAACTTTTTTTATTTTATGTTTTACTTTACTATCACCACTCAAGTTCCTGCCAATTGCACTCAAAGACAAATTCTGACTATATCGCAAGCCTTCTGCAACATCAAGTAACGCATTTAAACGATTATTTGTATAAAAGGACAATGTTCTTTTATTACTTCATTTAATACTGTTTTTACATCCATAACCTAACTATCTCCATCATCATTAAATAATGATGATATTCTATCAATTCTTGCTATTTTGCAACAATTTCCTGGGGATGCATCAGCTCGCAATGACGGGCTATTGCAAGGTGTTCGTAGTGACGTCTTATGGTAAGTAATGGTTATATCGTCACCATAGCCTGTTACAGAGAGAAAGATTGTCCTAAATATACTTCCTTTACTTGATAGCTTGTAGCTATTTCTTGTGGTGTTCCTTCTAATAGTACTTTTCCATTGTAAATGACGTATGCCCTATCAACTATATTGAGGGTATCTCTAACATTATGATCAGTGATTAAGATGCCGATATTGCGGTTACGTAAGTGTACGATCAAATTTTTAAGATCCTCAATCGCTAGTGGATCAATACCTGCAAGCGGTTCGTCAAGCATAATAAATTTAGGGTCTAATGCTATTGCTCTTGCAATTTCTAGCCTACGCCTTTCTCCGCCGGATAATCCTGTTGCCGGCATGTCTTGTAGATGGAGAATAGAAAATTCTTTAAGTAAATCTAATGTTTTTTGTTCGATAATTTCTTGATCATTTTCTAAAGCCTCTAGCATTAATCTAATATTATCTCCGACAGATAACCCACGAAAAATTGATGGCTCTTGAGGAAGATAGCTAAAACCAAACCTAGCTCGTAAATAAATTGGTAAATGAGTAATATCATGATCGTTATAAAATAATGCCCCACTATCTGGCTTGGTAAGCCCTATAATAATACTAAAACAGGTAGTTTTACCTGCACCGTTTGGACCAAAAAGACCAACTATTTCTCCTGTTTTTAATTGAAGAGATACGTCGTTTAATATCACCCTCTTATTATAAGATTTTGAAATACTATTTACTTGTAATTTATCTATTATTAAAGGTGACATAATTCTTTGTTCCAATTAATTATTGGATTTACTATAATTTACATTATTGAGTTTGGTATAATATACTAGCTTGTCGGTTTTTATAATACCATTTTTATTTTGTACTATTACGTCACCAAGCAGGACTATCTCTTTTCTTTCCACAAAATATTTGGCAGAAGTAGCAATTAATAATTCCTGACCATCATTCCTCTTAGCAATCAATCTTGACGGTATGGATATGTAATTAATAGTTTTTTTATTATCAACTATTTTATAAAAAATTTCTAAATTAGTCGTTTTCACCATTATATCATCAAACCATAAAATCACCTCACCCGTAAAAAAAGCTTGCTGTTTAGTCTGGTCAATTACTAAATTATCAGAATTAATATACAATTTATCCATACTAGAATGTTTTGAGTATGGATGTTCTCCATAAACTATTGCTGAGTTCATTATTAAGAAAAGCAACATACAGCAAATCATGCTAAAAATCTGATACATCAATAATCGTTGATACGCTACCTTTGAAATTTATAATATTATTGTCATTTGTGGAATTAAAATTATCAGAAGTAATTTGACAATTTTTATAAGACAATATCACGCCTGTTCTACTAAATGTTTCTTTATTTAGTAAATTAAGTTGGGCTTCTTGTGCTTTTAATATGCTTTCTCCTAAAAAAAACTGGACATCATCTCTTAATTCTAACACATGACTATTCTCATTCAATATACCATTTTTTGCATTGATCACTAATAGTTTATTGTCATTTATTTTATATTTAGCGTTAATTTCTTCTAATGCATATTTATTATCTAAAGTCCTAACCGCTTGTACAGCCTGAATTTGATAAGGATTTAAGTTTTTATTTACCCCATTAAAAGTTGAATTTGAAATTTTTATTTCATAATTTGTTTTATCACTTGGGCTAAAAGAGCTATTCCCACTATTGTTTTCAATTAATTCTAAATTATTATTAATGGGATTAAAATTGATATAAATTAAGTATAAGGTTAGTACTAGCCCTAAACAAGATAAGATTTTTGATATACTAATTGAACGTCTATAAGATGAAATGATTGCACTACTACTTTTATCGATGAAGGGAATTTTAACCATAGTACTACCAACATTATCATGGACATTCATTAACTAATTCCTGCCCGAAGTAAGTCATGGATATGCACAATACCAATAACTATATTATTTTCAGTTACCGGTATGCTAGTAATTGATTTGCTATTCATGACACCTAAGGCCTCTCCTGCTAATTTCGAGGAAGAAATTTGTTGTGGATTAGCAGTCATTACATCGCATGCATATTTCATATTTATTTTATCGTTAATATGTCTACGTAAATCTCCATCTGTTATAATACCAACCAAACTTAAACCTTTATCTACTACTATAGCACATCCAAGGCTTTTTTGATTCATAACTAATATAGTATCAGTAAATGAAGTATCGGCATATACTAAAGGCAACTGATCTTTTACCCTCATTAAACTTTCCACCTTGATAAGATTAGCTCCAATCTTTCCTCCAGGATGATATAGCCGAAAATCATCTTCCGAAAAACCTCGAGCTTCATGTATAGAAGTGGTAAGTGCATCTCCAAGAGATAACATCATTATTGCGGAAGTTGTCGGAGCTGCAATATAGGATGCTTCATTAATTCTTGGTATTAATAATAAAAAATCGCTATTGATTGCTATAGTAGAGTTGGCATTCATAGTCATGGCAACTATCTTTATAGAAAATCGCTTACAATATTTCATTATATCAAATAATTCTTTGGTCTCTCCTGAATTAGATAACATGAAAATTAAATCGCCTTCAGTTACCATCCCAAGATCACCGTGGCTAGCCTCAGCTGGGTGCAGATAAAAAGCAGCCGTACCAGTAGAAGCAAAACTTGCTGCTATCTTATGGGCTATATAACCACTTTTTCCTATACCAGTTAAAATAATCCTGCCTTTACAATTAATTATATGATCTACTACATTATCAAAACAACTAGGAATATTATTAGATAATTCAATTAGTGCAGTAGATTCTTTTAATATAACTCTTTTGGCAACGTCACGATGATAGTGCATTTTTACTCTAACCCTAACAAATTATATATCAAACCTTATACCAAGCGTTACATTATGACCTTTATAAGGCAATGACTTAATATAATTCTCTTTTGTGCTACCAAAATCTTTCCAACTATAAGCTATCTCAACTTTTACCACAGGAGCTAATTTGGCAGCAACTCCAAGAGTAAGATGGTAAACTAGATTATTTTTTTTGTTAGTAGAAGTTGAAGCACCAAGCTTATTATTACCGATAATTTCGTTTTTCAGCTGACCAACCCCAGCACCAAGCCCAATAAAGAATTCACAAATACTTATATCAAAAACATCTACATAACCACTAAGCACTAAAGTAGTAATTTGGGATTTAATTTTTGAGTCTGTACCGGCAAAAAAATACTTTGATTGCTGATTAGCAAAAAAATTAAGCATAAGATCAGCTCTAACATTATCTAGAATGTAATAACCTGCACCTCCTCCGGCAACAATACCAGCCATATTATGTTTTAATTTTTTATCATTTAACTTAACATTATTCATTTTACTTGTCCCAACTTCAGCTTTCAAATAAAATTGATTTTCAATAGCCCAAGAAGAGACAGAAAATAACAGTGAAATGCTGGTGATCGTTAGTAATAATAAATTTCTCATGATTCTATTTTTTTATTTAAAGTTTACTATAAATTATACTTATTAGCCAGCTTATTTTGTAAAATAACCAAGTACACAACAAAAAAAAGGGCTAAAAAGTCCCCTTTTTTGTAGAATAAAGTAATGAATCGATAAACTATTGATTATTAGATATCAAAATCTTATATACTCAAATGATTTGAATAATGGAGACAATAAACAAGAGGTGAAGATTTATTGGTATGATAAAACGTTTCAAAATTATCACTAACAAATATTGAAATAGGCATAAAAGGTTTGGTCTTAAATTTAATCTTATAGCTGGAGTTTATAATTTTGATTTCATATGGGGTTGCGACGTATAATCTCTTTTTTTTCGAAAAGTTAGTAAGTAGGTTTAGGAAAGAGGTCTAATGGTTGCACTGGTAGCGTTAATACAGAAGATCATTATGATTGCAAACGTTAAGTTACGTGATTTACTAGCTCTACAGAAGCAATAAAAATTTAAATTAAATTTATTTAAATTTTTATTACTCATATAAGTTGATTCATAAAATTAGTATAAATCTGGATTGCTTCGTCGACCTACGGTCTCCTCGCAATAACGCTTGGGTTGTAATTATAATAATGCATGTTGCCAATCGCTATAAAACTTATCTAAATTAAGCCTTATTCTTTTAACGCGTTCAGCGATGATTATCGAATATATTGTTTTAAGAGTGATCTCAAAATCATCATTAATAACCACGTAATCATAATATTTAGCATATTGTACTTCTTTGGTTGCCAATTTCATACGCAACTCTATCGCTTCTTTACTATCTTGCCCTCTATTTTGAATTCGTTGTTGCAAAATACTAGGAGTTGGTGGTAGAACAAAAATTGTAATCACATTTGATAAGATTTTTTTTATGGATTTTGTACCCTGCCAATCTATATCAAATAAAACATCTAGCCCTTGACTTAGTAGCTCTTCTACAACTTTTTTAGGCGTTCCATAATAATTATTATAAATATTTGCATATTCAAGGAATGCATCTTGTTCAATTAATTTATTAAATTCCTCTTTGGTCTTGAAATAGTAACTTACTCCATCAATCTCACCTGTCCTAGGTGTTCTGGTGGTTGCAGAGATGGATAATCTAAGATTACTGTCTATTTTTAAAGCTGCTCTTGCTAAGCTGGATTTACCAGCAGCCGAGGGGGAAGATAAAATAACAGTTAATCCTTTACTTTTCAGAGATAGTACCATATTTATTATTCTTTTATAACAGTGACTCTGAATATACTCGAATAATCTTTTGATTGAAACGAAAAAGTAAACAGATTACCCTTACTAAAAAATTGTTTGTACACAAATCTTTTTAATTACAGCCTTCTGCTTTATAAAGAATCAATAAATTTAATTGCTGGTGATATTCTTATATAACAACAAAATTTTATCTTTTAACATTAATTTTTGTTTCTTCAACTGTTTGATTTTAGTATCATCCTGCAAATGTAAAAATGCAGCGTTTATTAGTCTTTGTAAATCATCATGTTTTTTTTGTAAGCTTTGTATATGATTATTGATATTCATTTTTAAACTCCATAATCAGTTAAAAACTAGGATTTCTATAAGGTCAACTTTATAAAACCAAATACTATTTTAATACAATATAATATACTTTAAAAGGAAAAAATATAACTATGACTGCTAATAATAAAAAAAAATTGCTTGTGGCAATCTCTGGAGCTTCTGGAGCCATATATGGTATAAGATTACTTGAGATTTTACGGCAGTTAAATATTGAAAGTCATTTAATTATCTCAAAATCTGCCCATTTGACTATACTACATGAAACAGATTACTCTATACAACAAGTACAAGAGCTAGCAGATTATTATTATAATATTTCTGATATTGGTTGTAGGATTGCTTGTGGTTCTTTTAGGACATTTGGTATGATCATAGCTCCATGTAGCATGAAAACTCTCGCCTCAGTTGCTTGCAGCATTGAGGATAATTTAATTAGTAGAGCAGCAGGTGTTATACTGAAAGAACAAAGAAAATTAGTCTTAATGATTAGAGAAACTCCTTTACATAGGGGGCATTTAGAGAATATGTTGAAAGTAACGAGTTATGGCGGGATAATTGCTCCTCCAGTGCCGGCTTTTTATAACTTACCAGAAACCTTGGATGATATAATAAATCACTCAATTGCTCGAGTGCTTGATATTTTTGACATTGATAGTGGTTTAATAAAACGTTGGGATGGGCTAAAATAACCTATTAGTGTTTGAAAAATATATGCTATAATTTTAGGTTCTGTGAAGGTTTCTAATTTAGAAAACTTCACAGAGCCTAGTGACGTTTTGAGGGTTAACAATGCAACAAAGTTTTAACAAAATACTAAAAGGCTATCAAGTTTTTAGGAAAAAATATGCGGATGGTAATAAATCTGTCATGCAGAGTCTATCCCGTGATGGTCAAAAACCAAAGATTATGGTAGTTGCTTGTTGTGATTCTCGAGTAGATCCAGCGTTAATATTGCAATGTGATCCGGGAGATTTATTTGTTGTCCGTAATGTGGCAAATATTGTTCCCCCTTATGAAAAAGATACATATCATCATGGTACGAGTGCTGCCTTAGAATTTGGAGTTTGTTTTTTAAGAGTTGAACACTTAATTATATTGGGACATAGTCAATGTGGAGGAATCCAGGAATTATTAACTAGTGATGATTCACAGCAAAATGATTTTATAACTAACTGGGTTTCTCTAATAAAAACACCTAATTTTAGACAATATAATGCTGATGATTATACAAAATTAGCACTTAAACAATCATATCAAAATTGTATGATGTTTCCATGGATCAATGAACAAGTAAGCAGAAAAGAACTAATTATTCATTTATGGTTTTTTGACATAAAAACAGGGAGAATTTTTACTTATTCTGATAAACAAAGCTCATATATACCCCTTGCATGAGGTGTGAGCGTTCAAAGTTTTTTTGCTATTTTCTTATGATGAATAAAAAATCTGCTCGCCAATCGTCTATTAGCTATAAATCGTAATTTATATAACAAAGCCCATTAATTTTTTGATTTCAACAAGAGTTTTAGCAGCAGTAATTTTAGCTTTATCTGCTCCGTTATGTAGTGTAGTTATCAGATAATCTTGGTTTTTCATTAGCTCTACATATTTACCATAAATGGGAGCTAGAGTTGTGATGATAATATCAGCTAGCTCCTCCTTAAATTTGGCAAAACCGGCATTTTGGTATTGATCAACTATTTTGTCAACATTAGTACCAGATAAACTGCAATAAATGTCAATTAAATTGCTGATTTCTGGTCTATTTTGAGGATCATAACTGATTTCCGCTAAATGATCTGTTTTAGCTTTTTTAATTTTTTGGTAAATTTGATCTGGGCTATCATTTAAATTAATACGAGATAAATCAGATGGATCAGATTTACTCATTTTTTTACGACCATCTTTTAAGCTCATTATTCTTGATGAGCCTTGAATTAATGGTTCAGGTAATTTTAGGACATCCCGATTGAATTTCCGGTTGATAATAGCCGCAATATCTCTGGTAAGTTCTAAATGCTGTTTTTGATCATCGCCAACAGGTACTATGTCAGCATTATATAATAATATATCAGCTGCCATCAATACTGGATAAGACAATAATCCTAAGCCAGCATTTTCCTGGTCTTTTCCAGCTTTGTCTTTAAACTGAGTCATACGTTTAAGCCAACCAAGTGGGGTAACGCAATTTAATATCCAAGCAAGTTCCGTATGTTCCTTCACCATACTTTGTGCAAATATGGTAGTTTTCTCTGGCACAAGCCCTGTTGCTATATATATAGCAACAGTTTGCAATATAGAAGAGTTTAGTTCTATGGGTGAGCGATCTATAGTAATAGCATGTAAATCGGCTAAAAAGAACAAGCAATTATACTCATCCTGAATTTTAGACCAATTAACAATTGCTCCGAGATAGTTCCCTAAATGCATATCCCCAGTCACTTGACATCCGGATAGAGCTGTTTTTTTCATTTAATTTCTCCAAATAATTATACTATGGATAGAAGTAATCTTATGTGTTATTATATATCTGTTATATATCTATCTATTCATTATTAACAAATGAGTTAACCATATATGTTTTGGCGTTTAAGAGTATTAACATTTTATGCACTACTTGCTATATTTACCATTACATTCTTCCTTATATGTTACATACCCGTAACATTTTTCAATGTCAACTATTATATAAGATACAAGATAGGGTTTATTTTTTCCTATGTATTTATTTGGCTGGTTAAAATCTTTTGTGGTTTAAAATACCAGGTTGTTGGTCTAGACAAATTACCTTCATCTCCTTCCATAGTATTGTCTAATCACCAATCATGCTGGGAACAAATATTTGTACAATTAATTATACCTGAACATTCTTGGGTATTAAAAAAAGAGTTATTTAATATCCCGTTATTCGGCTGGGGGTTGAAAATGGTTAAGCCAATTGCTGTAGACCGTAATGCTAATATCTCGGTTGGTCAAATCTTAAGAGAAGGACAGGAAAAGATAAAAAGTGGTTTATGGTTGGTTATCTTCCCTGAATCCACTAGATTTAAACCAGAACAAAATGCTAAATTTAAACCTAGTGCAGTAAAATTAGCTTCATTGGCAAAAGTACCGATAGTGATGATGGCTCACAATGCAGGGGTATATTGGCCAAGGGGCTTTTGGATTAAGAAGCCAGGGGTAATTCAAGTAAAGATAATTGATGTTATCCCGGTAGAGGAAATAGAACAATCTGATGTTCGACAGCTTACTGAAAAGATAGAGCAAGTGATTAATACCGAAAAACAAATATTATTTGAACAAACTTATAAAAATAAACATGATCTTTCAGAGATTTTTAAGAAAGTTGATTAATTAATTTCTGGCAAGGTATAGTCAATTCAGGAGAATTTGGGGCTAGGAGCGATGGAGCGACGCCTATAAGTAATAGGCGAGCATTGAGCGACAACGTCACCAACTTCTCATCAATTGACTATAAGTGTTCACAGAGCCTAGTTAACGGTAGTTTCAAAGATTACTAGCAGCAAATTGCCAATTAATCATATGCTCTATATAAACTGAAACATAGTCTGGACGTTTGTTTCGGTAATCTATATAGTATGCATGTTCCCAAACATCACAGTTAAGCAACGGTTTCATAGACTTAGTAATAGGCGTTTCAGCATTACTAGTCTTTACTATCTGTAATTTTCCATTATTAGAGATTAGCCATGCCCAGCCACTAGCAAATTGACTTATTGCCGCTTGCTTAAATTCAGTAGCAAAATTCTCATAACTACCAAAATCTTTATTTATCTGCTCCAACATCATACCAGTAGGTTTTCCACCACCTGAAGGCTTAATAGAATGCCAAAAGAAACTATGGTTCCATATTTGTGCAGCATTATTAAATATGGCTGCTTCATCTGGCTTGGTACTTGCGTAAATTATTAACTCTTCCAAACTCTTCTTTTGTAATTCCTGATTATTTTGCAACAAATTATTCAAGTTAGTTACATATGCTTGGTGGTGTTTCCCATGATGGTAATCAAACGTTTCAGGGGAAAAATGTGGTACAAAATCACCTTTACCATAAGGCAATTCCGGCAAAACAAAAGGATAGGATTTTTGGTTGGATTGGTTGCAATATATCATAATTTCCTCATATTTAGCATAAAAAGCTTACATTTTCAATATAGCCTGTTTTAAAATTAATGTTCTTTATAATTTTTAGTATAGCACAAAATTTTCCAGCACTAAGAGATAGATTTAGGTAAGTCTATTAATAACTCTTCAAATTGTTGATTATTGGAATATTCTAGAGTAATCTTGTCTTTTATTTGGTTTTTAAACCAGGTAATTTGTCTTTTTGCATATTGCCTGGTTTTAATTTGTGCTAGATTTAAGGCAGTTTGTAAAGTAATTTCATTATTTAGATAAGATAATATTTCTCGCAGACCAATGGTTTTTATTGCAGAAGATATTATATCGGGAAAGTTTTCTTTAATTAGAGCTACTTCTTCAATTGCTCCTTCATTAAATATTTTTTCTAACCTAGTATTACATGTTTGATAAAGAAATTCTCGCTCCGGATGTAGAAAAATTACTTTAAAGTCAAATTCTGGAAGAATGGGTATATTCTGTGTAGCTTGGAAAGTAAATATAGATTGCTTGGTTTGCATAAATACTTCATAGGCTCTTATAACCCTCTGACTATCATGCTTATTTAATTTCTGGCTAGCCAATACATCAAGCTCTTTTAGTTGATTAAAGAATTGACATGAGCCAATCTTAGAGTGCAACTCTCTAACATATTGCCTAATCTCTGGAGATATTGTGGGTATTTCATTATAACCAAAAAGCAGTGAATTAATATATAACCCCGTACCACCAACAATTATTGGTAGCTTACCTCTATTACGGATGTCTGTAATTTTCTCAAGAGCATGATTTACATATTGTATTACTGAAAATTCTTGATCTACGGATAAAAAGTTATAAAGATGATATTGTATCTCGTCTCGGTATATTGGTGATGGTGAAGCAGTAATAATAGGGACATGCCTATATATCTGCATAGAGTCGCTGTTAACTATCTCGCCATCATATATTTTGGCTAAATAATGTGCCAAATAAGACTTACCACTAGCAGTAGGTCCACATATAACTAACATTTTCTTTTTTTGCATTAAATGTATATACTCAACAATAAAAAATCAACAATGCACAAATAAGATAAAAAAATTATACCATGAAAAAAATAATATATCTAGATGTATGACAAGACCGGCGTTCCTAATTGCTTTCTTTACAACAATTGTCCGTTATTATGATTATGCTCTTTTTGGTCTATCAGCAACTATTTTATCCAAGAACTTTTTACCATTAGGATCAAATGATCAACAAATATTATTATTTTTTGCTATATTTAGTATAGCTGTAATAGCTCGTCCCATTGGTTCTATCATTTTTGGTTTTATTAGTGATAAATATGGTAGAATTGTCTCAGTGAGAATTTCGGTATTTTTAGCTACTATCTCGACAATTCTTATCGGGTTAACTCCTAATTTTGATAAAATTGGTATAGTGGCAACAATAATTTTAATATTTTGCCGTATGACATTTTTTATGAGTTTAGCGGGAGACAGTGATGTAATAAAAATTTATGTTGTAGAAAAAGTGGGTAAGGCAAGTAAAAATTGTGCTAGTGGTATTGTATCATTTTGTAGTCAGGTTGGAGCATTGCTTGCGGCAACAATTTACCATTTTTCTACAGAGTTTGAGTCAATTGCTTATTTATGGCGAGCGAATTTTATTATTGGTGGAATTTTTGGCTTAATTATTATATTCCTGAGGCACTATTTTCATGAAAGCGAAGAATTTTTAAAATCTAGAAAAGATCATAAATCTGCTGATTATAACTTTTTTTATTTGGCAAAGATTATCAAAAATTTGCCTAGCAAATTTATTTTAGCAATATTAATCAGTGGCTGTATAGGGGGTATTTACCATTTTCTCATTTATTTTTGGGGAGTCTTTGCTGTAAAAAGTGCATTGGTTATGAATAGCCATCAATCTCAAATTATCAATATAGTTTTAATAAGCATTTATGCTAGTATGTCGGTGTTGTCTGGTTTTTTAGCCGATAGGTTTTATCCTAAAAAACAAATTATCATCTCACTATCATTAAGTTTGTTAGTGATAATTATTGTACAATTGCTATTATATATGAAAATCTTGGTAATTTACTTTCCGGTAATACTTATCGGACTTGCTCCATTTTACGTAGTGCCATTACAAATTATTATCCAATCTATGTTTGTAACTAATATTAGGGCTAGAATGTGTAGCCTATCTCATTCACTTGGTGGAATGATACTTTCATCGACAACGCCATTTTTTTGTATGTTATTATGGCAATATTTTAATTCAATATACTTAGTGCTAGGATTTTTTATGTTATTATTACTAATATTGTGCAGTACAGTAATTTATCTGTATAGTGCAAGAGTTATAACAAATTACCAAACTGAAGGAGCGAATTTTGCCAAAAAAACATAATCTAATAAATTATGACTATAGTGCCTATAGTACTTTAAGACGGCTAGTAGTTGACCATATAAAACCCTATCTAAAACAGATTGGGGTGGCAGTATTGTTTATGGTAGTTAACGCTTGCTGTAATGCTTATATTGTTAAATTAGTCCAACCAACCATTGACCAAATATTTTTAACACATAATCGTCAAATGTTATTATTCTTACCGTTAATGGTAGTACTAACATTTACTATTAAGGGGATTGCTGAATATTATTCAAGTTATTTAATTAAATTTATTGGTCAGAGAATTTTAACTGATTTGCAAATTAAAATGTATGAACATCTATTATTTGCCGATATTCTGTTTATTCAATCTCAATCATCGGGGCGTTTAATATCACGTTTTACTAATGATATTTCGATGATGCGTGGTGCAGTATCGAATATACTGGTATGTTGTGCCAAACATTTTTTAACAGTAGTAGGTCTGATCATAGTGATGTTTAAGCTAGAACCTAAGCTATCTTGTATTGTGTTTATGACATTTCCAGCAGCAATTTATCCAATACAAAAATTAGGACGGAAAATTCGCAAAATATCAGGTCAAGCTCAAGAGGAATTAGCTAATTATACTTCAAGGTTAGATGAGACTTTTGGGTCAATTAAAATTGTTAAATCTTTCTTAGGAGAGAAAATTGAAAGCAATCGAGCTTTATTGATCTCCAGTAATATTTTACGTTTTCTAAAAAAAACTGCAAAATTGGATGCACTGATCTCGCCACTTATGGAAATATTAAGCGGTATCACAGTTGGAGGACTTATCTGGTATGGTGGACTATTAGTCATAGAAGGAGAAACTACTCCAGGAGCATTTTTTGCTTTTATTACAGCTTTTACTACAGCTTATAGACCTTTTAAGAGTTTAGTATCTTTAAATATGAACCTACAAGAGGGTATTGCTGCAGCAAGAAGAATATTTAATATTCTAGATACTGAACCTATTATCAAAGATAGTGTAAATGCTCGAACTGTTCAGTTGGTTAATCCATCAGTAATTTTTAACAATGTAGAGCTAAAATTTAATAATAAAGTAGCTTTAAAGCATCTGAATTTACAATTAATGCAAGGGAAGACTACAGCTGTTATAGGACGTTCTGGTAGCGGTAAAACTTCATTAGCTAATTTATTAGTAAGATTTTATAACCCAACTAGCGGGCAAATTTTAATTGATGATTACGATATTAAAGATATAAAAATTGACTCTTTAAGACGGCAAATCTCTTTAGTAACGCAAGATACTACATTATTTGACACTAGCGTTGCAGAAAATATTGCTTATGGTAACCCAGATGCCACTCGCAGTGAAATTATTACTGCAGCAAAATATGCTGATGCTGATGAGTTTATTTCACAGCTTCCATCCGGCTACGACACGATGATTGGTAATCAAGGTTTAACACTTTCAGGGGGGCAACGTCAACGTTTGGCGATAACCAGAGCATTTTTGAAGCCAGCAGCAATTTTAGTTTGGGATGAGGCAACAAGTTCGTTAGACCAAAATTCTGAGCGATTAATTTTAAATTCTTTAGTAAATATTCGCAAAGGTAAGACTACCTTAATTATAACCCATCGTTTATCGAGTATTAAGGATGTTGATCACATAATTGTTATGAAATCTGGTATGATATTTGAGCAAGGAACTCATTCACAGCTTATAGAAAATAAAGCAGAATATTATAAATTATATCATAAAAAATTAGAGGAGGGGGAGAAATAAATGTTTACTCAATACCCAAAATCTTATGGATTTGTATAGAAAGGCGATAACCATACTTAAGTGCCAAATCAATAGCCAGTTGTTCATTCTCTTTATTTAGCAATGGGTTGTTTTGATCCATAGGCTGGATAAATACTGGTATATTATATTTACTTTGCCCGACTTCAGGTATGTTAGAATATTCTGGTATATTTTTAGCTACTAAGAATTTTAGAGCATTAATGCGAGATAATAAGTCATCCCGCAATAGGGAATAACCATTTTTTGTAGCCCCATTTTTTGTAGCTTTGGGGGAGCAGATTATATGCACTTTATCCGGAAGATCACGATATAATGTGCCATTAGTTTCTATTTGCACCAAATAATCTAGATCTATTAATTTATGACATAATAATTCTATAGGTTGACGAAAAGGCTCGCCACCAGTTATAACCACTAATTTAATATTAATTGTAAGTCTTTGGACTTCTTCGATAATATTATTAATAGTCAATATATTAAAATCTTCAAATTCAGTATCGCAAAAATTACAAGCTAGATTGCATCCACCAAGCCTAATAAAGACAGCAGGCATGCCGACAAAAGGACCTTCTCCCTGAATAGTCTTAAAGATACTTTTAATCTCTAGGCTAGTCCCGTCATTAAATATTGCTGCCCTTTTGGGATTTTGTCCAAACATAAAATATAGTATAAAAGATTCATTGTGGAAGTAATATGCTGACAAACTTAGTTTTAGATAAGTCAACTATAGGTTTTACAAGAACATTTTCTGAATTTGCTTTGTTTACGTAACCAACTGTTATGCCATAAGGATAAATATTTCCATAACCAGAGGTTATAACTTTCTCGCCTTTTTGCACTAAGTGGTTTTTTGGTAAATAGAGTATTTTACTACCGTTACCATAACCACTCATGATACCTTTTTCTTTTGAAGAGGTTGTAGTGATCGGAATTCTAGAATTCACGTCATTAACTAAAATTATCTTAGAATAATTGTTGCTTACCTGTATTACTCGTCCAACTAATCCTTCACTGTTGGTAACTATTTGATCAATTGCCACACCATGTTTTGCCCCAGCTGACAGTAAAGCAGTTTTACTGAAGGGATTTAATGAGACGCTTAACAATTTAGCACTAACATAGCTATATTGCTCTTCTTCTATAACTGATAATAGTTGTTTTAGCTCTCTATTTTCAGATTGGATTAAATATATATCACTCTGCAAGCTTCTTAATCTTGCCACCTCTAATTGTAATTCAATATTTTCTCTTGCTAAGTCCCGTAAATAAATAAAATTTTGGGTTATTAGGTTAATTTGTTTAAATACATTTTCATGAATTAGCAAGCCACTAAACATAACATGTCCAACGATTTCAAGAGACATAGAAGAGAGTCTTTTGGGAGTAGCAATAAATAAGTAAAGCGAAGATATGATAAAAACTAAAACTATACCGCGTTTCGCGGCAACAAGTATAAATTTAGATAACCCTAATATTCTACTAGGATTCTTTATTCTATTTGCCAGTAATGCCATTTGTTAATCTTGTTTAAATAACACATGCTTTAATTTTTGAAAATCTTCCAGTACTTTTCCCGTGCCAAGAGCTACGCATGATAAAGCTTGTTCAGCAACAATTACCGGTAATTTAGTTGCTTCTTTTAGAACATGATCTAGGTTTCGAAGTAATGCCCCACCACCAGTCATAACAATCCCCTTATCTACAATATCCGATGAAAGTTCAGGGGGGGTACATTCCAATGCTACTTTTACTGCGTCAACAATTTGGTTGACTGGTTCAATTAGACTATCAGCAATTTGTTTCTCGTTTAGTAGCATTTCTTTAGGGATGCCATGAATTAAATCCCGCCCTTTAATTTCCATTACTCTTGGTTCTAAACTATCGTCTACATAAGCAGCACCAATCTGCTTTTTAATTTTTTCTGCTGTAGCTTCACCGATTAGCAAATTATAATGCCTTCTAATGTAAGAAATAATAGACTCATCCATTTTATCACCACCAACCCGCACTGATCTAGCATATACAATACCGCCTAATGATAGGACGGCTACTTCTGTTGTTCCACCGCCTACATCAACAATCATTGAACCAGTTGCTTCTGTCACTGGCAAGCCAGCACCGATTGCTGCTGCCATAGGTTCCTCTATAAGATACACATCTCTACCACCCGCACTCTCTGCTGCTTCTTGGATGGCTCTACGTTCAACGGGTGTAGAACCTGAGGGTACACAAATTATAATCATTGGACCAGTAAATGAGCGGCGACTATGTACTGTTCTGATAAAATGCTTTATCATCTCCTCAGCCCCCTTAAAATCAGCTATAACCCCATCTTTTAGTGGTCTCTTAGCTTCAATATCGGTTGGGGTACGTCCTAACATATTTTTTGCTTCATGACCAAATGCATATGGTTTAAATGCTCCATCCACTTTAATCAATGCAACTACAGATGGTTCGTTTAATACGATTCCTTTGCCTTTGACATACACTAAAGTATTAGCAGTACCAAGATCTATTGCCATATCACTTGCAAATCTACTGAAAAATTTTGTTAGCATTTTTATTTCTCCAAAGTCTTAAGTTCTAACCATCTTATATCAATTCTCAAGATTAAATACATTTGAATATATCAAATTTTCTTAGAATGCATAATAACAAAATTACTGAAAAATAATATACATATATTTGGTAATAAAATAGCTAAGAAAGGAGGAGTTGCATTATATGCAAGTATTTTAAACAACACCTCTAATAAAGAATAAATAATAAAACCTAAAAATAAACCAATTACTAAAATTTTTTCCTGAGAATTATCACGTTGCCTGAGGCTAAAAAAGCATGCTGCTAAAATTACGGTAGTAGCCATAATTATAGGTTTAAATAACTGTTTATAGAAATAAATCTGATAGTTAGTTATTGGTAAACCAAATTTTACTAATTGCTTAATTGTATCTGGTAAATCCCAAATAGCAATCATCTCAGGAGTTATAAAACTATTTAGTAAGTTACTTATTGACAAATTTGTTGGAACGGTAAGATGTTCATATTTTTTGAAGCTATTATCATCTGAAAATTTTACGGAAGTTAGTGTAAAATTATTATCTATTAAAACGCCATATTGCGCATCAATTCTTTTTATAAAATTATTTTCATTATCCAAAGATAATATAATAATCTTATTTAACTTATTATTCACTACATCAATAGATCCAGCCTGAATAATTCTTTTATTGCCTTGGTAATTTTCAAGAAATAGTAGCCCCGATTTTGATATGCTAAGGTTAGTAGCTGGCTTTTTAAGCAATTCTGCTTTTAAAGATTCATATTTATGTAAGCCGAGTGTACCAATAGGGTTACATATAGTTATTAATATTATACCAAGAATAATCGCTGCAAAAAACGGAACAGTAATAACCCGCCAAATATGTATACCATTGCATAAAATAGTTATTAATTCGTTATGTTTAGTTAGTCTTCTTAGAAAAAATAACATTGCAATAAAGCTAAGCAGAGAAGCTACTTCATTAACCAAGTAAGGTATTTTATATAACACTAGTTTCCAAAAAGAATGTGTGGGAATATAAATATCTTTAAATTTCTGTAAAAGATCAAAGATATTTGAAAGAATTAAAACCCCAATAAGCAGAAGCAATATACCAATAAAATAGCTACAATATAGTCTAAATAGGTAAATTGAAAGTATTCTGAAATTAATCATTTTAAAATAAACCGTTCACCTATTGATTTTTGGTGGGCCCGGCAGGACTTGAACCTGCGACAACACCGTTATGAGCGGTGGGTTCTAACCAACTGAACTACAGGCCCTTTTATAACGATTGATAAGTTTTATATAATTATTAGCTTTCTAAGTCTAGTAAAATTTGTATAACACTTGAAAAAGTTTCAATTAATTAGTTACTTCCGACAGTATCCTAGGCTCTGATCAATTTTCTGCCATAGTTATTTTGTTTTATAGCTATAATAATATATTGCTTTAAAAAACATGATTCCCAATGTCCAACTTGAGATTATTAATTCTATTATTTTATATTTTGTGGCTAGCTCTGGATTTACAGCGTGCATATACCCAAAAAAATATTTGGTTGAAAAAATGATGATTATCAATATAAATGGTTGCCACGAACCTGGAATAATTATTTTATTATTATTAATTTGCATAGGTGGTTTGTCAAAAAATTGCCAATTAACAATAATAGAGATAATTAGTACTATAAAAAATAACATTAAATCTTTTACACTAGAATATCCTTTTATAGAAAATAACAGGAGCAATAAATGATCTTGGTGGTGATATAACTCTTTGCTTAGTTGCTTTAACTCCTATAAAAATTAAGTAACCAAATAATAAATATACATAAAATGGCGTAGCCTTTAAAAAATATAAGATTTGCATGTTTATTCCTTATAAACTTAAATGATTAACATATAACTATCCCGACTAACATTACTCTGTCCTTGAGAGGAGGCGTGAGCCGACGAAGCAATTTCTAATCAACTTTTATGGATTGCCGCGTCGCCGCAAAGCGGCTCTGAGCCATGACGTTTGGGATATCTTACGTGATCTCGCTAATAGACGGGTAAGCTAAATATACTCAAATCATTTGAGTATATTTAAACTTCTGAGAGTTTTCTTGCTTCATCAGCCGATATTAAAGCTTCAATAAATTCGTCTAACTGCCCGTTTTTTACGACATCTTCTATTTTGTAGAGAGTTAGGTTAATTCTATGATCAGATACTCTACCTTGCGGAAAGTTATAGGTACGAATTCTTTCCGATCTATCACCAGAACCAACTTGACCTTTACGTGCTTCTGCTCTTTCCATATCTTTTTTATATCGCTCTGCTTCATAAACCCTAGAACGAAGAATTTTCATAGCCTTAGCTTTATTTTTATGCTGTGATTTTTCATCTTGTAAGGCAACAACAATACCAGTTGGTAAATGGGTAATCCTTACCGCTGATTCGGTGGTATTGACGTGTTGTCCACCGGCTCCCGATGCTCGATATGTGTCAATTCGTAAATCTTTGTCATCGATCTTAACGTCTACATCTTCTGCTTCAGGCAAGACGGCAACGGTAGCTGCCGAAGTATGGATCCTACCACTTGACTCAGTCTCAGGGACTCTTTGCACTCGGTGGACGCCTGATTCGAATTTAAGTTTAGAAAATACATCTCGTCCTTGAATTAGGGCTGATGCTTCTTTATATCCGCCAATACCAGTATCTGAGATTGATAATATTTCAAAACGCCAACTTTTTAATTCGGCGTATCTGTGATACATATTAAATAAAGTTGCTGCAAATAATGCCGCTTCTTCTCCACCGCTACCAGCTCTTACCTCAATAATAGCATTTTTTGTATCATCTTCATCTTTTGGTAGTAAAGAGAGTTTGACTGCCCTTTCTAGTTTGGGCATCAGGGCTTCTAAACGATGTATTTCATCATATATCATCGACTGCGTATCATGGTCTAAATTTGCTTCTTGTGCCATTTCTTTGATATCGCGTAACTCGGATGTAGATTTATTATATTCATTAATTGTTTGAACAATTGGCTCTAATCCAGCATACTCCTTTGATGCTTTGATAAATTCTTCTCCGACTATACCAGTGCTTAATTTTTTTGATAATTCCTCGTATTTATTTAAGATTTTTGTTAGATTATCAGAAAAGCTCATAATTTATTCTATGATTTAAGTTTTAAGTTGTGATGAAGATAAGATGCAAATCAGAAATTATATAAGCATCAATGCAGGGCTTTCTATAAATTTTTTGAATGAAGCTAAAAATTTGGCTCCAACAGCACCATCAACAACTCTGTGATCAGAAGAAAGGCTAACATCCATCATAGTAGCAACTTTTATCTGATCATTGTCAACTATTGGACGTTTTGAGCTTGCTCCTATTGCTAGGATACAGCTTTGTGGTGGATTTATTATAGCATTAAAGCTCTTAACACCGTACATACCTAGGTTAGAGACGGAAAACCCGCCCCCTTGAAATTCTTCAGGAGTTAATTTATTATCCCGGGCTTTTTTTATAAGAGTTTGTAATTCGCGGGATAATGTCACCAAATCTTTTTGATCGGCATTTCTGACGATAGGTGTTATAAGACCGTTATCGATTGCTACAGCAACTGATACATCGACGTTGTTATAATATCGAATAGCAGATTCATACCAACTGGCATTTGCTTCCGGTACAATTTTTAGAGCTTTGGCTACTGCTAAAATAACAAAATCATTGACAGAAATTTTAATATTACTCTCTTCTATCAGCGATTTATTGATATCTTCTCTAATATCAAGCAACTTATCCATATTACATTCTATTGATAGATAGAAATGTGGGATGGTTTGTTTAGATTCAAGCAAACGTTTAGCGATGATTTTACGAATATTGTTATTGGGGACAGCCCTGTACTCCTGGTTATTTCTGTTCACCGCCCTAATCTTACCACTATTTGTTGGTTGCACTAAGTAGGATAATACATCTTTTTTAATTATTCTGCCATGTGGTCCACTACCTTGAATATTTGACAAATCAATATTATCAATAGCTGCTAATCTTCTAGCCAAAGGCGAGGCATATATCCTAGCAGTATCTTTTATTGTTTTGTTTTCCGGAGTTAAATTAACTGATTTACTTTCCTCTACAACTATTGCGGGCTTTGCAGATGGTTTAGCAGCATTATCAATATTTGATATAAAATTATCCAATAAGCTTATATCTTCACCTTCTTCAAGCAATACAGCGATAAGTGAGTTGACCGCTACATTCTCTGTACCTTGTGGTACAATTATTTTAGCAAGAATCCCTTCTTCCACAGCTTCCACTTCCATAGTAGCTTTATCTGTCTCTATTTCTGCTATAACATCCCCTGGAGCAACCTTATCTCCATCTTTTTTCAGCCATTTGGCAATATTCCCTTCAGTCATAGTTGGGGATAGAGCAGGCATGAGAATCTTAATTGGCATAATATTAATTCTAATTAGTTCGTTAGTATTTTTGTTGTATTAGGACTGACTAACATAATTATCTGTTTACCTTCCATTTTAGGAGCAGAATCAATCTTAGCCAAACCTTCTAGTTCTAACAATATACGGTCAAATAACTTCATACCAATATCGTTATGGATAATCTCTCTACCTTTGAACCATAAGGAGATTTTTACTTTGTCACCTTCCTTCAAAAAATCTTTGATTTTACGAAGCTTTACATCAAAATCCCCCTGACTAATGTTTGGCTTAAACTTCATCTCTTTAAGGACAATAATTCTTTGTTTTTTCCTGGAATCTTGTATACGTTTTTTACTATCATATTTAAACTTACCAAAATTCAACACTTTACAGACAGGAGGCTCAGCATTTGGTGAGATTTCCACCAAATCTAAAGCAACCTTTCCGGCATACTCCAAAGCTTCCTTGATATTGACGATGCCAAGCATCTCACCATTTTCACCGACTAAACGAACTTGACTAGCCCTAATTTCCCTGTTAGCCTTCGGAAAATTACTATTCTTAACTCCAGAAATAAAACTTCTCCATAATTATTGTTTAAATAAAATTGTATTATTACTCAAATTACTTTGAGCATATAACTAACCCATTCTAGTTAACTCGTCATTGCAAGGAGTACATAAACCTCAACTGTCATTGCGAGAAACTACTTTAGTAGCATTGAAGTAATCTATTTCTTAATGAAGAATGGATTGCTTCGCTCACATATGTTCGTTCGCAATGACGGAGTGCTAGTGGACTCACAATGACATTTAGCTATATTCAAAATACCACTTACGTTAAATAGCGGGTATTCTGATCTTTCACAAGCTTTACTAGATTTTCTAAAGAAATAATTTCTTGTTGATCATATCCGAGTTGTCTTATAGTCACAGTATTATTTGCCATTTCCTGTTTACCAACAACAGCTATTATAGGCACTTTATCATTAGAAAAACAACGTATTTTATAATTAATCTTTTCAGGCGAAATATCAATATCTGACCTTACCCCTTCACTAACCAATAATTTATGCACCTCAAGTGCATAATCATTTAAATCACTAGTGATGGTAGCAATAGCTACTTGTACAGGAGCTAACCATAGAGGGAATCGTCCGGCATATTCTTCAATTAATATGCCAATGAATCGTTCAAAAGAACCAATCACAGCCCTATGCAACATTACTGGTCTCTTTTTCTCACCGTTTGCTGCAATATAGTGGGCATCAAGACGTTCCGGTAAGACAAAATCAACTTGTAGAGTACCGCATTGCCATTCTCTACCTATTGAATCTTTAAGACAAAAATCTAGTTTTGGCCCATAAAATGCCCCATCACCAGGGTTTAATATGTAAGAATAACCGGCTTCTTTTACGGCACTTTTTAGAGCATTTTCGGCTTTATCCCAAACTTCATCACTGCCAGCCCGCACCCTAGGACGATCTGAAAATTTAATTTTTATATCCGAAAAACCAAAATCTTTATAAATCTCGGTTAAGAGACTACAAAATTTTACTGTCTCACTGTTAATTTGCTCTTCAGTACAGAAAATATGGGCATCATCTTGCCTAAAAGCCTTTACTCTCATCAAACCATGCAGTGCTCCAGATGCCTCGTTTCTATGACACAAACCAAATTCAGACATACGCAATGGTAAATCTCGATAACTTTTGATACCTTGCTTAAAAATCTGCACATGACATGGACAATTCATTGGTTTCATAGCCAGCGTTTTATCATCAGCAAGATTTAGAGCAAACATATCTTCTCTAAATTTTTCCCAATGACCAGAAGATTCCCACAAGCTTTTATCAACAAGTACCGGAGTTTTTACCTCAATATACCCCATTTTTCTGATTTTATTTCTGATATATTGTTCGATAATACGGTATATGCTCCAACCCTTATCATGCCAAAATACCATACCTTGAGCTTCTTCCTGAAAATGGAACAAATCAAGTTCCCGCCCTAATTTTCTATGATCACGTTTCTCTGCCTCTTCAAGCATATACAGATAATTGTCCAACTGCTCTTTTGTTGCCCAAGCTGTACCATAGATTCTTTGTAGCATAGGATTTTTACTATCACCTCGCCAATATGCACCTGCCACTTTCATTAATTTGAAATGTTTAATGAAGCCAGTTGATGGAGCATGCGGACCACGGCACAGATCAACAAAATTGCCTTGCCGATATAATGTAATATCCTCATTTGCCGGAATTTCTGAGATTATCTCGGCTTTATAATGTTCACCAATTGATTTAAAGAATTCTATAGCTTGATCACGGTTCCATAGTTCTCTAGTGATTTTCTCATTTCTTTTAACAATCTCATGCATTTTTGCTTCTATCTTCAGCAAATCTTCCGATGAAAAAGGTTGCTCCTTAGCAAAATCATAAAAAAAGCCATTTTCAATAGCGGGTCCTATAGTTACCTGGATATTGGGAAATAATTCTTTAGCCGCTTCAGCAATAATATGAGCTGCATCATGGCGTAATATTTCCAAACATTCTGGATCTTTGCTGGTAAGAATTCTTAAATTACAATCAGATTCTATAGGTAAACTTAAGTCCTTTAGCTCATTATTTATCTCAATAACTAAAGCATCTTTTGCTAGAGAAGTCGAGATTTGACTAGCTATCTCCAACCCCGTAATATTTTTTGTAAATTGTTTTTGAACTCCATCTGGAAAAGTAATATTAATCATTTTATCTTATCTAATTTCAATGCCTCCATATTATATTGTTAATAGTTTATATTCAACTTAAATTTTAATGAATTCCTCACTAACAGACTTAGGGAATAAAAATTATAGTAGCAATGAATTGTCATCAATTGTTGGTATAGCTCCATATGCTTGTGATAGTACATAGGCGTCAGTCTAAGGAGAAAAGAAAACATGCTATAAACCGCATATCTGAACGGTTGAAGACCTGTTTTTTTCCTGGATTTTTGAGCAAGTTTTTTTAATTTAGATGATGTAAAAAAACCTTTTATTTTTTTATATACTCATTTTGAGGATTCCTTATTAATTGTGTGCGTGAATCATCATTATACAATCTTAAGTCATATCTCCCTACAGCTTTTTCATCTCGTTTTCCTTAAACTGACGCTTATGCGTATGCTCGCCCCTCATTTTCAAATCCAATTCTTCAAATCATTTGAGTATATATCTGCTCTCAACCCCTCTTTAATACTGCTGTTCAGTTAGAGGGATTATGCAGCAAATAGTCAACTCTTCCTCCACTATACCTCCTAGCCATAGCTTCCTTCGAGACTAATTTGCTGTTGCCTTTCTGATCAAGCAACTAACATTATTATTTTGCTCATCAGAGATTTCCAATGCTGTTCTATAATGATAATCAGTAGCCTTAATGTTTACCCCACGCATAATCAAAAATTTTGCTATATAATAATTGCCAGTTTCTGCAGATTCATGCAAAAGAGTGTAATTATCATCCCCCCTTTTTTGGATGATTAAATAATTATCCAAAAGAACCCTAAGAGTAAATAAATTATTTTTGCTAACTGCTTCAAATGCTCTATCTGTTGCATCATTTACTATACTATTAGTAATATGCACGTCTCTATTATAATTATCAATAAACCTATTTATTATCTTTCTTTGATTCTCTCTATGCTCACTATCATAAATTCTCTTAAACATTTGAATAAATGCATACATCGCCATTTGATTTAATCTTGCCTCTTCTGTAAGCTCTCCTAATACTATATCATCATCTGGCAAAAATAACATTTGTTTTTCATCTTCTATGAACAGAGCCATTTCCGGTGATATTTCTTTAATGGTAATAGTTGCACTCTTGGCAATTGGAATAGTTTTATTTGGCTGTTTCTTATCTAGTTCTTTTTCTTCTTTAACTAAATTACTATCTTGCTTTTCGTCAATGTTACTAGACTCATCTGGTTGCTTATTCTTTTTTACAAAGACTGGTACAGGCGTTTGAGTTTGCGGTGTCTCAGCAACTGGAGAATCCTTTGTGAGAATCGGTGTAATATCAGGCTTAGTCATTTTAGGTTCAGTATTTTCCTTAGGTAATGCTGGTATGATAGGATCAGCTGCTTGTGGCTCAGTAGGCTTTTTTTCTTGTGAAGAAGGCGCTATATCTAGATTAGGCGTAACCACTCCCTTATTATCTTCACTACCTATTTGCGGCAACTCTACTTGATTTTTCTCTTTATCAGGCATAGTTACAGGCGGTATAATAGTGGTAGTTACTTCGATATCAGACTTATTGTCACCAGACAGCGAATCTATCTGATCTCCAGCTATCTGGGGTTTAGGCAAAATAGGTGACTCAATAGGCTTAAGGGGTACAGTATCTTGACTCTCTATATTTTGATTTTCAGTTGGTGGCAGGGTAGGAGAATTGTTGTTAATATTATTATTGTTGTTTTTACTGGATTCTTCTAGCTCAATTTTCTGGGACGGAATTTTATCTAATTGATCCGATTTTTTTGGGTTATTTATTTTTTTATCATATAGAGTATTGTCTAGAATTGGTAATTTATTATTTCCTAAATCAATGAAAGAATCTGTCTCCCCTTCTTCTTTACTAGCTTCATTACTGGTATTTTGTGGTGTAGATGCTGGTTTTATTGGTTCTGGTACTTGATCATCCGTTTTCTTGGAGGGCATAAATTGTTGTATTTCTTTCATTAAAGAATCTGTCTCTTGTGAATCTTCTTTGTGTTTATTCACTTTCTCATTTTCTAATTGTGGCAACGTTGGAGACGGCAGGGGTGGTGGAGCAGAATAAGCCCTATCTATAAACAAAGAAATAGTTATTAGAAGGGTTACTAAGAATTTCCTGTAGCTTAATCTAGCTAATAATTTTAGAATGACGAAACCCCTACTATCATTTCCAAGAGTTCTATTAAAGTACATTAGAATTCTCACGTTATTTTATATTATTAGCTCGCATTACGCTGATTATAACATAATTTACTTCTTGCACTAAGTCATTTCTGATCATTTGGCAATAACTTTTGAATCTCTTTTTCTACTAACTGCTTTACTAATAAAGGCAAGTTTTTATCTAACCATTGACTCAATTGTGGTCGTATCATCTCAACAATTAGATCCTCTAACGTTTTAACCTTAGAGTTTGAAGCATTTATATTAATCTCTCGAGCTGTTTTCGAGAAATGTTGGAAAATCTTAGTAGTTTCTGCTGCAGATTTATCGGATATCAAGGATTCCTGCAATAGTTCTTCTGCTAATTGACTATGTGTACTATCCTCTTCTAGCTTATCTTCTTCATTCCAAGCTATATTAGTCAATTCTAATATATCGTCATCATTAGATGGGGGTTCATTACGATTATCAATCATTCCCTTAATTGATTTCAGTATCTCTTCAACTGACATATCTTGGTTTTTGTTATGGTCTTTACTCATAATTAAAAACCTATAATAAGTTTTTTCTTGAGTCCTTTAAACTCATCTTCAGGAGTAAAATATTTAACTTTTAATTTCAAGCTTTTTGCAGTTAATTCCCCTAGTAAAGATTTTATTTGGTAAGCCGCTAAAATAGAGTCTCTACATGCATCAACTTTTGCTATCTTAGTATTATATAATTTTTCTTCAGCAGTTAAAACTTCTAAGATTGTTTTGGAACCAACAATTTCCTCCTGCATTATCCCATCATAAGCTATTTGAGCCGCTTCTACTCCTTGTGATGTGGCGATAATTTTAGATTTTGCTGCTTCAAATCCTTCCCAACTACCAATAGCACTTGCTCGTATTTGCTTTATTGTGTCATCAAGTTGAATAGCTGCACTCCTAGTGCTATTTTTAGCTTTCCTAATTTTTGAATATTCGCTACCCCCATGAGAATAAATAGGTATGTTAACTGATAAAGTTGATGTAGTACTTCTGCTATTATTAGTCATTGGAGTCTCTGGGGTATAGATGTTTTTACCAGACTCAATTTTAAAATTTACCTTAGGCATAAGTTCAGCCATTGCTGCTATTTGGGCAGCTTTATGACTTCTAACACTATGTCTTGTACTGTCTATGCTAGGATTAACATTTACTGCCTTCTCTATTAAAGCATCTAATGAATTAGGTAAGTTGTCCGGCATAGGAGGCATAGCAATATCATCCGCTTCTATACCAAAAACTCGACTAAAGGTTGCTTTTGTTGCTTGATAATTAGCATATACGTTTAATCTATTAGTCTCAGCCACTGCAAGGCTTGCCTTGGCACTAGCTAAATCTATTGATGTTGCTTCACCTAATTTTAGTTTTTCTTCAATGGTTGCTAATTGATGTTTGTTAGTTTTTACACTAATTTCAGAAATCTCATATTTCTCTTTTGCATCATAACAATCGAGATAATTTTTTATTAAGCTTAAAAGAACCCTCTGTTCTTCCGCATAATATTTAGCACGCGATGCTCTAAAAGCTGACTGAGCAGATTTCAAATTTGCAACACTACTACCACCACTAAATATAGGCTGCTCTAATATAAAAGTGTTTTGTTGTGATTTTGTCTCTTTTTTAGAAGAATTAGGAGCATATTGACTATTCGGTTTATTCTTACTAATGTTAGAGTTAATATTATAAGATATATTAGGCATAAAACCTGAGAAAGCTGCAGAAAACTGTTCAATCTCACTTAAAAAGTTTTGTCTAATGATTTGTAATTCGCCATTATTATTGTATGCACTAGATAAAGCATCAGGTAAGTCGACAGCAAAAACCGAATAGTTGAACAAAATGATAATGGCAAAATGTGTAAATTTATACATAGTTGATTTTCTAAATATGTTTATGTTAAAAAAATTTGCTAGCTTCTGCAATAAGTTAAAGATATCATTGATCTAAAAATTGACCTATTGTGATAAAGCCAATATGTAACATATCAAAAACTAACCTTAAGAGCAACATAACAGTGTTAAACTATAGTTTTTATTTGTATTATCTTTAAGCACAGATGGTAAATTATCGATTCAAAAATTTAAATATAAACAATTTATTATGCCTAATATATATTCTCTCCTTGCAGAAAGTGCTTTACCTAGTATCTTATCGAACACTTCTATTGCTAGTACTATAAAGCAATTGAAATTTGATTCTATGAAAACACTCAAAATGTTTTCCAGTAACTTAAAGCGTATAAAAAAAAGAGCTGGCTATATATATGACATATTTGTAGATTCAGATTCGAATGATCAACAACAAAATCGAGAATAGCTGAATATTTCAAAGAAACAGTCGGCAATTCCTTAGATGAATTAGACCTATATCTTGACGAACAAGAACAAGTAAAGGAGGAAATGTTGTTTTTTGAAAGTACTTTCATTGAATACATAATAAACATTCTTGAAAGTATTTTACAGTTTCAAAACAAACTAAATGCCTCGTATCCTGGAGCGTCAGAAAAGATTATCGATTTTTGTGGAAATTTATTAATTGCTTTAATATCTATACAAATGCCGATAGTTGGTTTGGTACTCAAAGGAAGTGGCTTGTTAGATTCGGTAAAATCTTTTCTCAGTACGGAAAATCTAACAAAGACAGTAGATAATTGGAAGGCAAAACTAGGAGTAGTTGAAGAAAAATTAGTAAGAATAGAAAAACATCCAGACCTTAAAGAAAAATACTGTAAAGCTAAACAAATTGCTGAAATAGCAGAAATAACAGGAGTTTCACCTGTAGCTGTAGCAGAATTAGGGTTAGATGTAGACTCTTTGAAGAAGATTAATAAATCGGTTAGACAAGAGCCAAAAGAAAAAGAGTATTTTAAAAAACTTGTTGACTTGTCCGAAGAATTTCCTTATAATAAGAGTGGTATAATTGGGGTTATCAGTGCTATACGTGATGGTGCGAGTAAAATCCTTGGAAATATGCCAAACAAAGAAAAATATCTAAAAAATTTAATCGAACCAGAATTATGTAGTATAAAAGGAAACCTCCTCTCTACATTAAGTCCTAATAAAACTGTCATTGAAAAGTTAGATTGTTGTTATAAAGCAACAAAAAATATATTTACTATCACATCTCAAATACAAGAAGCAGTCAAATTAATACCCAACAGAGAAAAAATCACCACAGCTTTTGTAAATTTAGTTAAAGACAAAACAAAAAATATTGTCCCTACACAGTTTTTGCAAGATCTTACATCATTAAACACTACTTTAAAACCGCTATCCAAACTAGTACAGATTGGTAATGCTATGAAAGTAGTACTTGGCAATAGCAATAACAAAGCCCAAAGCACAGGACGGGAAAAGTAATAGATGTTATAGTCAATTGATGAGAAGTTGGTGACGTCGTCACTCGTCGCTCGCCTATTACTTATAGGCGTCACTCCATCGTTCCTAGCACCAAATTATCCTGAATTAACTATACCCTTGCGAAACTTACTATTACCGACAAACATTTGGTCAGCAGGAACACGCACCACCGTCTATTAGCGAGGAATCACTTTAGTGGCGACGAAGCAATTGTAAGTTAAAAGTATTGTTAAAAAGTCTTCTAAGGTATTGGAAGGTCAACTTGCATTTGAACCGGTACAATCTCTTAAAGATACTCTTGATTCTCTTTTGACCAAAGTTAAATAGGATTCAGAATGGTAACAAAACTTACGCTATGTTATCTCAAATATTAAAAATCTTGACCCGAAACCATACTATCACAGTAAAGAATTTTGATAATATCCCAGCATTAAACTACTTGTCATAAAATATAGAGTAAGTTTTGGTAAAAAAAAAGTAAGCATTGGTACAATGCATCTTGCTTATATCAAAATTCTACAAAATTTTGATATAACTTAAAATTCAATCTTATATACAAAAGTTATAATGAACATCATCTAGTACAAACTATTTGACCATAATGATTCAAGAAATTCTTGTACTGGCCAAATCGTTACAGTTTGAGTTCCAAAAGTCTCAATCCTTTTTCTGTCAGTAGTAGATATGACGTTTAACATTGCTCCATAATCTTGCCCAAACAAAAGAAGTCCTTTTATATCTCTAAATGTAATATTAGATCTAGTTTTAACTTCAAAAGCTTGATTTCCTAATATAAAATCTACTTCATGTCCTTCAGAATCACGGTAGTAAAATAATTCTTCCCTAATGTTAAACATAACCTGATATAGTTTTAGTTCAAGAAAAATATAATGTTCAAAAGCTTTACCAGCTTCTGATGAATAAAATCCAGTAAAAGTATATTTAGCTAGATAATTTGCAACCCCAGTATCAAATAAATAAAATTTTGGTATTTGTGTAATAATCTGTCTGTTTTTACGCTTAGCGTATGGGTACAAAAAATATCCTATATACATGTCTTCTAGAATTTCAAAATAACTTTTTGCTGTTGCTTTATTAACTCCACAATCTCGAGCAATATTAGTAAAATTAATCATTTCAGTATTACTTAAAGCAACAACATCTAGAAACTTTATGAATGGATCCCTTCTTCGAATGTTAGCCTCTAGCTGCACTTCATTAATCAAGTAATCATATACATAAGCAGATAGTGATTTTGAAGCAAATTCAGAAAAATAATGAGCAGGTATTAAACCTCTATTAAAAATTCTATCCCAATTTAATTCTTTAATCTCTGAATAGCAAAAAGGAAACATTTGATATCTCCATGCTCTACCGCCAAGCAGGTTAGAACCAGACGATTTTAACTTTCTAGAACTAGAACCACAAAGTATAAAACTTACTCCTTTTATGTTTTCTATCATCCAATGAACTTCATTAAGAATCTGGGGAATTTTTTGTATTTCATCTATTACTATAACCATTCCGCATCTTTTTTCTTCTGGTATAGCAAGAATTTCTAAACGAATATAGTGAGGGTTTAATGAATACTTTGCAAAAACTTCACTTTGTAATAAATCGATGAAAATTGCATGAGGAAATTTTTGATGTAAAAATGTTGTCTTACCAGTTTTTCTTGCTCCCCAAAGAAACGCTGATTGTCCCTGTGGTAAGTCTAAATTTAAATATCTTTTTACAGTCATCATAATATCCAAATATTCCATATTTGGATATTATGATGACAAATTATAGGATACGTCAAGTTAATTAATTAAAAAAGAAAACTAAAGATGGTTTTCTTTTTTAATTAATTAACTGACGTATCCTATAATTATGTGAATTATCAATAAGGGAACTAGCAACATTTATGTAGGAATGTGGCATAAGTGTTAAAAAGCGTGCAATAATGACCCACTAAATGGGTTAATGTGCGTTCAATTTTGATCTACCCTAAAAGTGGAAAATCGTAGTCTTATTAACCCATTATTTTCAACCTATACTTCTATTATTCAATTTAAATAATAGGAGTATTAAATCAGAGTGTTAATAATGGAAAGTAAAAGAAAAGTACTAGTGCGTTACCGCCGTGGCGAGTCAATACGCTCAATCAGTCGTGAATTAGATATTGCACGTAATACTATAAGAAGCATTATTCGTTCCCAAGGTAAAGTTAAAATAGGTTGAAAATAATGGGTTAATAAGACTACGATTTTCCACTTTTAGGGTAGATCAAAATTGAACGCACATTAACCCATTTAGTGGGTCATTATTGCACGCTTTTTAACACTTGGAATCATTTACTTCATTTTTACTTTTAGTAATGAGCTGATTTTTAGTAGCAGAAGGAGGGAAGGGATTGTTGTGATAATAATAAATGTAAAAAAGTTTTGCCATCCGAATTGTACAACAATATATCCTGAAAGAGCTGGAAAAATCGATCGTGAAAATCCCATCATAGAAGTGAAAAACGAATATTGTGTAGCACGAAATTTACCTTGACAAATTGAAGCAATAAAAGCAATGTAGGCTGTCATAGTCATTCCACCAGTTATACTCTCAAAACCTGTTGTAATAAAGAATAAAGGTAGATTTTTACCATAAATCTCTTGCAGAATAAATAAGGTATGTGCTATGGCATGAATTACTCCAAATATCAGCAAGCTATCCAAGATATTCTTTTTTCTCATCACTGAGCTAGCTATTAGCCCACCAATTATTGCAGATATTATGCCAAAAAATTTCCCTGCACTAGCTATTTCAAATTCGTTATAACCAATATGTATCAGAAAAGGATTAATCATCATACAAATAAAATCATCTGGTAATCTATATAAAATAAGGAAGATTATTATTAAAAAGATTAAATAAAAAGATCCTACAGGTCTCAAGATATTTTGTATAAAGTTTGAACTATTTACCTTATAATCCTGATAAGTTTGGGAAATTAAGTCATGCTTTAATCGTAAGATACTCATAACTAAAATAGCAGAGCAAACAAGTACAGAAATGGCAAAGATTTTATATATATTATTCCATCCCAAGTAGCTTGATAGATAAATAGCTCCGGAACCTGATATTAGCATACCGATACGATAGCCAAAAATATAAATTCCAGAAGCTGCCCCTTGAGATTCTTTGGCAATAATTTCAGTTCTAAATGCTCCTAGGACAGTATCTTTAGCTGAACTTAAAAATGATATTATTAATCCTACCAGTGCAAACAATATTAGACTATGATGAGGATCCATGGTACTTAAAAGAAAAATAGCAAATGCCAACAAAATTTGAATCAGACAAATCCAAGATAATCTATGACCAAGTAGCTTACTTAACCAACCTAACTTTACAGTATCAAAAATAGGAGCCCATAAAAAATTGATAGAATAAGGTATTACGATAACAGCAAACATTCCAATAGATTGTAAATCAATATTTTCTTTAGCAAGCCAATAGTTTAAGGTATTGCCTGTAATCATTAAGGTAAATCCGCTAGTTAAACCAAACAACCAAATAATAAACAATTTTGAAGGAGTTAACATAAGTATCTATTGAGAAAAAGTAAACGTTCATGGAAAAAAAGTTAAAGTACAAGACGTCTATTAGCGAGAAGGCGTCAACTTAAAAAAACAATATTGAAAAACCATCATTGCGAGGGGGCGTTAGCCGACGAAGCAATCCACTCTTTTATGGATTGACACGCCACCTACGGCATACCATACAATTTTTATACATTAACTAATAATTCTACAATTTTCTCAAATTGTAATAAATATTCTTGTTCTTTATCAAGATCTTTTAATTTAAAGCTATTACTCATTTGTTCATCATCACCAACAAAAATAACATATTTAGCTTTCTGTAGATTAGCCCGGATCATTCTCTTGGCTATTTTGCCTTTGGCGTCTAAGGTAACAGAAATATTTTTTTGGCGTAATTGATTGGCTAAGATTAAACAATATTCTAAATTATTGTCACTAATAGGAAAGATAAATACTGGTCTGGCTTTAGGTATGTTGTATTCTCTCATTAAAGCAAGCCTTTCGATTCCAGCAGCAAAGCCAATGGCTTTTGTCTCTGACCCGCCCATAATTTTGCTCAACCCATCATATCTTCCACCAGCAAGAATTGTCGACTGACTGCCAAGTTTGCTAGTAGTAAACTCAAAAGTTGTATGGCAATAATAATCAAGCCCCCTTACTAGCCTTGGGTTAATGATATATTTTACATTCAGTAAATCTAAGTATTTTAGTACATCGTCAAAATATTTTGCAGTATCACTATTATAGTATTGAGACATTAACGGGCTATTCGCAACTATTTTTCTATCATTTTCATCTTTTGAATCTAATATCCGCATCGGATTTCTGACGAGTCGCTTTTGGCTATCTTCTGATAATTCTGACTTATAATCATTGAAATACTCTACCAGCTTTTGTTGGTAGATGGTACGAGTTGCAGCACAACCAATTGAGTTTATTTCTAAAGTTGTATCTTTATCTATTTCTAAAGCCTGAAGAATATCTAAGGCAAGCCTAATTGTTTCAGCATCGTTACTCGAGCCTTCTTCTCCACCAATATACTCAAAGTTTATTTGATGAAATTGCCTTTGTCTACCAGCCTGTGGTCGGTCATAACGAAATACTGGACCGCTTGAAAAGAACTTAATAGGTAATGTTTGTTGCAGGTTATTAGAGATAAAAGCCCTAATAATACCGGCTGTAAACTCAGGTCTAAGAGAAATATTATTATCACTCTTATCAAGGAAATTGTACATTTCCTTGCTTATTACATCAGAACTCTCTCCAAGTGTACGATCAAAAACTTTACTATATTCAATTATCGGCGTACTCATGGCTTGATAACCATAAAGTTCACCAATATGTTTTGCTGTGTTAATTATATAATCGTGAATTATATAATCCGCAGGCAGTAGGTCTTTAGTACCACGTAATGGTTGTAGTGCATTACTCATACAAATTAAACTTGTCGTTTCATAAAGAACAATCTAAGAATATACAGAACAAACATTAGTGCAAACCAATATATTAATAATTGCCCTGCAATCATCAAATTAAAGTTACTATCAAACATTTGTATAGATAGTAAATATAAGCAAGCTATTAAAACAAATGGTATAATGATACATGCAGCAGGACACTTAAATGGTCTTGGAACATTTGGCATTTTTATTCTAAACAACATGACTATTACAGCAATTACTGAGTAATCGATTAGAGCCCCCATAGATGATAACTGAAAAAGAATTGCAGATGGACAAAATCCTCCTAATAATGCAGCAAGAGCAGAAAATATTAAGATAGTAATATAAGGACTATCGTATTTTGCATGCAGTTTTGCAAAACTCTTTGGCAATAACCCATCTCGGGCAATTACATAAAAGATACGAGATGTACCATAAATATTCATCATCAGTACTGTAGTCATACCGCATACTGCTCCAGTAGCAACGATGGCAGACCCAATATTACTATTATTCAAGCTAAGAGCGTAAGCAAGTGGTTGATCGTTATTAAGTTGATCAAAAGGGGCTATACCAGTGACTAGTCCAGCTATTAGAACATATACTATCGTTGCAATTACTAATGAGCCAATAATACCAATCATTAAATCCCGATTTGGATTTTTGCATTCTTCAGCTGTAGAGGCTAGAGTACCAAAGCCTGTCATAGCAAAAAGTAGGATAGACGCCCCAACTAGCATATTATTAGCACCAAAAGGCAGAAAATTATGCCAATTTGTGACGTCAAAATGTGGGGTGGCAGATAGGATAAAAGCAAATATAGCTGCCATTTTTAAAAAAACTAAAATAGCATTTAGCTTTTTGCTATCTTTTGTTCCTAAATATAAAATAAAAAAGACAAATACTACAATAAGAAAAGCTGGTAAATTTATTATTCCACCATTGCTAGGAACGGTAGTTAAAGCTTTAGGTAAATCTATTCCGCCTGCTGACAATATACCCTGAGCATATCCTGACCAGCCAGCTGCAACCGCACCAGCAGCAAAACCGAGTTCTAATATAATAACGCTACCAATTAACCAAGCAAATATTTCACCAAAAGCTACATAAGAATAAGTATATACACTGCCGGAAGTCGGTAACATGGTAGCAAGCTCTGTATAGGCAAAGGCAACAAAAATACATGTTCCACCAGCAATAGCATATGATAGCATAACTGCTGGACCGGAATATTTAGCTGCAATTATGCCCGTGGTCACGAATACACCCGTGCCTATTATAGCCCCAAGACCTAATAATATCAGATCAAATGCCCCTAGAGTTTTGCTAAGACCACTAGTCTTCCCTAGCTCTTTTATTGATTCAAAACTTTTTCTTGTTAAAAAACTCATTAATCTCTCCAATTTTAATAATAGAAAATACTAAAAGTATTTATGCAATTTCTCTAGTAATCCATCCCCCACCAAGAACTCGAGCATTATCATATATGACACAAGCCTGACCAGGAGTTACAGCTTTCTCTGCAGACATTAACTTTACCCTAATTTCTGTATTACTTATCCTACTAATCTTGGCAAAGGTAGCAGGACGAGTCGAACGAATCTTAACTTGTACCTCAACTTCCTCTTGGACAACCATTTCTTTACCAAGCCAGTTAACATTCTTAATAGTAAATTCGGTAGAATCTAATGCCGAATCTGGACCAACATAGACAATTTTTGTATTAGGGTCAATTCTTACTACATAAAGTGGCTCATGAAAAGCTATTCCAAGTCCACGACGTTGACCTATAGTATAGTTGATGATACCATTATGTGTCCCAAGTTCAAAGCCGTCTACATGGATTATTTTACCTTTTTCATTAACATCAGTTCGGATATTACTAATTACCTTCCTATAATCACCATCTGGTACAAAACAAATATCTTGGCTATCGGGCTTATCTGCAACGCCTAAGTTAAATCTAGTAGCAATATTTCTTGTTTGCTCTTTGCTTAATTCTCCCAAAGGAAAAGATAGATAATTTAGTTGTTCTAAAGTAGTTGCAAACAAAAAATAACTTTGGTCTTTGGCAATATCAATACCAGTATGTAATTCTGCTCCATCTATACCTTCGACTTTCCGAACATAATGACCGGTAGCAAGACAGTCAGCTCCTAAATCTTTTGCTACTTTTAGTAAGTCCTTAAATTTAACTGACTGGTTACATTGTACACATGGCGAAGGTGTTTCGCCTCTAATATAACTATCGGCAAAGTTATAAATTACTGATTCTTTAAATTTAGACTCGTAATCCAGTACATAATGCGGAATATTTAACATATCCGCCACCATTTTTGCGTCATAAATGTCTTGCCCAGCACAACAAGCATTCTTTTTCTTGGTGGCTATGCCGTGATCGTATAATTGTAGTGTTATACCAATGACTTTATGTCCTTGTTCACAAAGCATAGCAGCTACTACTGAGCTATCAACCCCCCCAGACATTGCAACTACTATTGTAGATGGATTACTTATTTTATTACTCATTGCATTATGGTAATTATGTTATGGTAAATATAGAATTACTCTAGTTATTGCAGGCAGTCTCCTAGGCTCTGTGAACAAAATTTAAATTACTAGATTTCGACTCTTTTTAGCTGCAAATTATAAGATTTTTTTGAAATAGAACTAACTATTCCGGCAAAAATCTTATTAATTTTCGCTTAAAAATACTCAAAATCTAAACAATTAAAATTTTGTTCACAGAGCCTAGATAAAAGAAACAATACATTAACCTAAATTCGATATAACAAGTTATGCCAAATTCAGTTATATATAGCAGATTTTTTTGCTCCACTAATAGCTAATTTTCATTATTTTTGCGATATTGCTTATTTTTTTACTTCCTAACTCAGTACATTACTGTTACCCATTCTTTAAAAGGCTTATTCTTATCCCGAATTGAGGTTACATTATAATAAATTTATAGTTAAATACAATAGGCTTTTAAATTGCCCTGAATTTTATAATCATCCATCATTCTTAATGGCATTGTTGCATGAATAGAAATAAAGCTTGAGTTACGTGAGTGTTGACGGAAAAAAGTTAAAGTACAAGACGTCATTGCGAGCTAACTTACGTGGTCGTGGCAATCCATTGTTCTTGGATTTCTTCTTGGCTTACGCCTTCTCACTAATAGATGTCTTGTACTTTAACTTTTTTTCCGTGAACGCTCACTCACAACTTATCGTTCAATATGCCGTTCTAAAGAATTACTTCTTTGCAATTTCTTCTGGTGGGTAAGGTTACTCTCTTTTTGCGATAAATCTGGCACAGATTTACTTTTTCGTAATTGTTCTATAACCGCAGGTGTTACGATTTCCTCAGCAGATTTCTTGGCAGCCCCCATAGCTTTAGTTAATGAACTATCACCTTTGACCTCAGGTTGTTTATAAAAAGGATCATGTGCCCTACCAAAATCTTTTAAAAAGCTTACCATACCTTTTGCCGCTGATACCAGTATATTACTATTTTTTTTCTTTTCTTTAGTTTCAGTTTCTTGTTCACTAGGCTTTTCATTAGATTTATCTTCCAGCTTATTTACTGCTGCATGCAGCATAACTCGTTTTTGCTCATCAGTTAATTTTCTATAATCTTTGTCGTGGCTTATTTCAGTTAAAGCTTCTTGATATATATCAAATTTATTTTGTTTTTGTTCATCAGTTAACTTGAAATAATCTTTATCTCGGATCAACTCAGTCAAAGCAGCAGTTTGAATATTTTGTTTTTGGGCGATTTCACGCAGCTCTTGTAAATTCTGATAATTGGCAACATCACTCTTACGGAGTTCACCATTAATATTAATTTTAAATGCTGTGACAAGATCAGCTGATTGTTTTTCAGTTAACCCTGAGGTAATCAAAGTAACCGCTGCAGCCGTACCAGATTTAACCGCTGCAGCAATCTTAACAGGATTACCAGTGCTAGCTGCAACTATATTAGATGCTAAACTAGCTGCGCTCTTAATATTATCCATAAAAAATTTACTTGTACTAAATGCCATTTCTGCTTTGGAAGATACGTGATGATAATGTCTATTTTCTTCACCTGGGACAGATGTGGGGACATATAATTTATTTTCCAACAATTGAGCTAATTTGGAATCCAGTGTTAATAAATATTGTTGTTTGCTTATATCTCTTCGATTCTGCATTAACAGATCATTTTCTTGGGCAAGTTTACGAAGCTTTCTTATTTTAATAGTCTCAGCTACCATTCCGCCAGCTACCCCAACTAATGTTACTGCAGCCATAGCTAAGGCTATAGGGGGTGATATCCCAGCTAATACTACTATTGCAAGTGTAGTCGTAATAACACGACTTACAGCACTACCAAGTACAATTTTGCCTAATCTTGTATTTAACAGCCAATCTATAGCCTTGAAAGCCTTGGTCTTTTTTGTCCACTCCCAAGCAGAAACTATGTAAGAGATAGCTCTTTTTATTTTTGATTCTGTCTTTATTTCTTTATTTTCTTGTTCTAAAGATTTTAGAAATTCATTTGAAATTCTAATCTCATTTGTTTTAACCGATTTTAATTTCTCACTTTTTTCTTGCTCAATTATCGACAAATCATCCTTACTTCTTACTGCTTTTGCAGGAGAAGTAGCTGCTAACTTATTTGCACGTTCAAGCTCCATATCATCAAGGCTTTTTACAACCCTTGCTTTTCTTTCTTTTGGTTGAATTATTTGATTATCTAAAGAATTACTTAGTACTTCATCTAGAGGCAACACTTTTGATTCATCTGGCTTCTCTTGACCACTAAAATCTTCATTTATAGACTCCTCAATTGCAGTACTATTCGCCTCAGAACTTTTAAGGTTTTCAAACAACGTAGATTCTTTTTCATCATATATCATAATGCACCACACTCCAAATATAACATAAAGTTAAAGACTGATTCTATAGCTTTTCTGTCTATTAGCGAGCCACCGTAGGTGGCGTGGCAATCCATAAAAGAGTGGATTGCTTCGTCGGCTAACGCCTTCTCGCAATGACGGCTTTCCAATTATTACCTTCTTAAACTGACACCCATGCACAATAACGGGGTATAGCTATCTACCTATACCAGTTTTTACCGATAATGTTTTTTGTATCGTTCCCTTAAGCTTGCTTGTAGCTTTTTTGAGATTATTCCATGCTCCCTTTTGCGTGTCATCATCTTTAAGAATAGAAGTGAACACCGTTCCCATACTTTTTAAGAAATTTTTCAAATCTTTTGTAAACGATACATTTTTATTGAATGGAACCTTATCATGCAATTTTTCAAAAATCTCTCCTGCTCCAGCAGCGTCTTTCGCTTCTTTTAACCCTTCTTTCACTGCCTTAATTACAGGAACAAATATATCCTTTATATCGCCTTTTAAATCTTTTCCTTCTTTTTCTAAAGCATTAAGCATATCCGCACCAACTCTTTTAACTTCTTCAAAAGTACTTGGAGGCTTTATTTCATCACGGATTTCTCTACGCAAACTTTTAGCCTCTTTAGCAAGACCTTCTTTTATAGACTTAACTTCTTTTAGTAACTTATCTGCAAGTCCCATAATTCCTCCTTTAGGTTATAATGATTTCTAATATTCTTCCGACTCCATTTCTATCGTCAACTAGTTTGCTGTGAATCAATAAGCGATTTAGGTTTTTTCGTATCAATTGATAAGGCGTGTAACCCACTAGCTAACTCATCTGCTAAAAGATTGTTAATCATTTTATGTTGTTCTAGCAAGCTTTTTCCTATAAAAGCTGTTGAAAAAATTTTAACCCTAAAATGGCTTTCAGTAGTTCCACCAGTATGGCTAGCATGTTTGGAACTTTCATCAACTATTTCGCAATAATGTGGTTTTAACACATCTAATTTGCTTTTTATTCTATTTATTTTGCTCATAATTTTATAATATAAAACTTTTACTTGTATCATTCTACTAGGATTTTAGTATTTAGTAAATTTATATTATTTGAGTTATGGTGAAATTAGATACGAAAATTAGAAATTTACAGTTTGAGCTTGATAAAGTAGAGCGTGGATATTGCATCTCTTTTAAGCTATTAAATTATGACGAATTAAATGCTATGATGGCAAAAGACATTCACATAATTGACAAACTTAATAAAATTATTTCTGAAATTTGCAATGAATTAATTAGCAATTCTGTCACATCAATTTATAAACACATTGAACATGATCGAATATTATTAGTTCTACCGATATTAGATCCAAATCTAGTTAAAGAAATTGCCCTAAAAGCACATTTATTATCCCAGCTTTATGTTGATGATCTATTACCTACAGTTTATATGAATTGTAGTATTGCTAGCATAGAATTTCCCAAATTTAGCAATAAAGCTGAAGAAATTTATAATTTATTGAACTGGCTAATTTCTTATCCAGGTGACCAAAATTATTATCGTGAGTATGACTCTAAATATTATAATATAGAATACATTAAAGAGTCCAATAAACAGCTTAATCTCTTAAGAAAGTCCCTATTAAACAAAACAATGGTTTTTGCTTATCAGCCAGTTATTGACCGTAAAACAATGAAAGCTCATTACTATGAATGTTTATTAAGGATTCCTGATACAAATAACTATCTATGTTCTGTAGGAGCAATAATCCCAGAGGCTGAAAAGAAAGGTTTAATTTTTATAGTAGATCAAGTAGTGCTAGAAATGGCAATCAAAGAATTAGATGCTAACCCAGACTTGATGCTATCAGTTAATATTTCAAATATTGGCACATTAGATTCTCCTTTGCTAGTAATAGCAGAAAAATTATTACAAACATATGATGTTTCAGGAAGATTAATTATCGAAATTACTGAGACTAGCCTTAATCAGCATTATCAACAAATAACGTATTTTATGCACAGATTAAGAAAATACGGTTGCAAATTTGCTTTAGATGATTTCGGCTCTGGGTTTACTTCATTTAAGCAATTACAAAATTTGCCAATAGATATTCTTAAAATTGATGGTAGCTACGTACGTAACATCACCAGCGATCTGCAAAGTCAAGACTTCATTAAAAGATTAATTAACCTCTCTGAGGATTTGGGTATTCAAACTGTAGCAGAATTTGTTGAAAATGGTAAAATTGCCAAATTCTTAATCAATCTAAAAATAGATGCTATGCAAGGCGATTTCTTCTCACCTGCCTCAGTTAATAGAATAAAATAATCAGATATTAGTAAAGCAATTGAATTAGGTGATAATATATGAGTGAAAGTTCACGCATCATTGCGAGGAAGCGTGAGCCGACAAAGCAATCCATAAAAGTGATTAAAAATAGATTGCTTCACGCTACTAAAGTATCTCCTCGCAATGACGCTTGGATGATTTTTTATACAGCAACCAATGGATAATAAAAAATATTAAACTAGTAATTACCCAAGTAGTATTACTAATTAGATTAAATATTGTATCTTTTTCTACTTTTTGCATATAATTTGTTTTTTCAAGACTTATCTTTTTGTCTATTTCTATTTTACTTAATAATCTAATCTTTTCCGCTTCCTGTGGATTCTTCGAATTAATAAAGTTCTCGACAGAGTTAAATTTAGCTATATCATGATTATACTTATATTCTGGTAATACTAGACTTGCAATATTTTGCATAACTTGCACCAATGTGAACATAAGAGTCAGGCTAGCAAAAAGACAAATTATCATGCTGTAAAGTTGTAATAAATTTTTAAACATATTGCGTCACAATTATAAAATGATACTATTTTTTAGTTAGCTCAGATAAATGAGTTTTTCTTTAAACGCATCAATCGTTCTCATTAACTCTCTGTTTACCGAACCAGTCACTTTTACTAGTTTAATTTACTTAAATGATTAATGCAACAGAATCTATCTACTATTTGTATTAGATTTTTGCCTAGTTACTGATGATTTTACTGGAGTGCTAGGTAGTGCTTTTCCTGGTCTAACCTTTTGCAAACTCTGCTTTATTTTTTTTGCCTTTAATTCGTGTTTTCTTAATTCTTGTACCTTTTTAAGTGCTACTAATGGTTCATTTAGCTTCTTAACATCTGCTTGCATTTTCTCTAATGTCATTTGTTGGTTCTGCTGCTTAGAAGAGTCTTGAATTTGTGGATTACCAAGGAGTCCTTTAATATTATCAACAATAACATCTATAATAGCACTTACAATTTTTGCAAACCAACTTTGCTTAGATTTTGTCATTGATGGGTGTAAGGTATCTCTATCACTCTTATCGGATTTAGACGGTTCTTTAACTAATGGCTCTGGCGATGTTGCAGGAGAATTAGCCTCTAACTTATTATCCTTTGGACGGACAGCTACTTTATCAACTACTTTCGTTGTTGGTTTTATCGACTGAGGTTGTTTAGTCTCATTGTCTTTTAATTTCTCAACTTTCTTTTTTGGTTTTTCAACAGTTGGTGTTGAATCTTTTAACTTTTTAAGCCTAGCCTCTAATTCTTCGACAGTTGGTACTGGCGCAGGATTTTTTAATGCTTCTTCCGTAGGTCTTGGATCTACTTATAGCTTTAAGTCTAGCCTCTAATTCTTGATCTTTTTGTTTCCCTAATGCCGCACTTTTCTTATCTAAATTAACTTCAGACTGCATTTCCTCTATTAATTTATCTACTTCCTGCTCAGAACCAGAACCAGCAATTCTATCTAATGAATCATTGAATACGTCCGCCACTTTTTCGACTTTAGATAATTCTCTATCTAAATCGTCAGATACTTTTTCAAATTCTTCATCAAGATTTTGTATTTTATTACTCAAAGAATTAGATTTTGTATTTTTCTTGGACATATTATAACCAATTAGTTATTTTATACACTTGTATTAATTATAATCTATTCTATTAGTTCCTACTAGTAATTTCACTAAAATATATATTTTTTTAAGTCTTTATACTTGTAAAATTGTTAATTTTGTGATATACATACTATGCTATAATTGGTAGCGTTTAATTCCTTCGATCAACTAGCTAATGCTCACACAACAAGCTATTCCTTCTCCCCCATTATCAAACAAGCAGCTACTTGCATTTTTTGCAATGACAGTCGGAATGTTTATGGCAATATTGGATATTCAAATTGTTGCCAGTTCTTTATCAGTTATTGCCTCGGGACTTTCTGCTTCTAGCGATGAATTATCCTGGGTTCAAACGTCATATCTTATAGCGGAAGTGATTATAATCCCAATAACTGGTTTTACCGCTAGACTTCTTTCTACTAGAATTTCTTATTTTATTGCTGCTTTAGGCTTTACTGTCATGAGTATCCTATGTTCGTTGGCAACCAACATAGAAACAATGATTATTTTTAGAGCTTTACAAGGATTTTTTGGTGGAGCAATGATACCAACAGTCTTTAGTACAATATTTATAATTTTTTCTGTTGAAAAACGCCCAGCAGTTACAGTGATAGTAGGACTAATCGTAACGATGGCTCCAACACTTGGCCCAACACTTGGAGGCTACATTACTGAATATTTATCTTGGCATTTTATGTTTTTACTCAATGTAATACCTGGTATTTTTGTTTGTGTAATCGTATATTTATATGCTGATTTTGACCAACCTAATTATGATTTGCTTAAAAATTTTGATTTTCTTGGCATTATTTTGCTGGCTATTACTCTTGCTTCTTTGCAATATGTTTTAGAAGAAGGAAATAAAAAAGGCTGGACAGAGAATAGCTTGATATTATTCCTTATCATCCTGACTGCTGTTGGGTTCATTACGTTAGTTATTAGAGAACTAACATTTTTTAATCCAATCTTAGATTTAACAGTTTTTGTTAACAAAAATTTTACTTTTGGTTGTGTTTATTCTTTTGTTATAGGTATAGGACTCTACGGTGCAGTATATTTATTACCTTTATTTTTATTTACCATAGCTGGTTTTAATACTGTACAAATTGGTTTTACTATGATGATTACGGGTATCGGGCAATTTCTATCGGCTCCACTTGCCGGAAGGATGCTGGGTTCCGGAATAGATTTAAGAATTATGCTGGCTATTGGTCTTGCTATGTTTAGTTTAGGATGCTATTTAAATAGTTTTTTAACAGCTGATGCTAAATTTGTCGAGTTTTTCTTACCGCAATTTATTAGAGGATTGGCGATGATGTTTTGCTTTTTACCTACCAATAATCTTGCTTTAGGGAGTATGAGTAAAGACAAGATAGGAAATGCTAGTGGTTTATATAATCTTACTCGTAATCTTGGAGGAGCCGTTGGTATTGCAGTTATTAGTACTCTTCTTACAGATAAAACTAAGATTTTTAGTCAATATCTAAATGAGAATATTTCATCCACTTCACCTTCCGCTATAATGAAGTTACAGTTTATGGGGCAATTATTAGATGGCAGAGTGGTTGATCCAGAAAAAGTATCGTATTTTTTATTAGCCAATAATATAAATAAGGAAGCATTTGTCATTGCGATAAATAGCATATTTGGTATTATAAGTGCATTATTTTTTATGGTAATGCTCTTTCTACCATTTACATCAACTGTTAGAGATGGAAAAGGATATGATGCACACTAGAATCTTTACTTTAATTGTGTTGTTATTGACATTGTTTGGTCTAACAGGCGTACCTACAGATATTTTTACATTGTTGATTTCCTTGAGTATTGTCGGTATAACTTATCTTTTTGCAATAAAACTCAATTTAATGCCCCGTAGGGTTTATTTAAATTATCATTCTATACTATATTTTATTTGGCTAATTAAAGAAATACTGCTATCTAGCTTAGGGGTAATGAAGATTATCTGGCGGAAGAATCTTAATTTACAACCAGTTTTTGAATGGATTGATTCGGAACAGAGAAACGATATTAGTCGTGTAATATATGCTAATTCTATTACCCTTACACCAGGAACTGTAACGCTTGACATAGCAGATAATATGTTATTGGTGCATGCTCTGGAGCAATCATCAATTGACAATTTAAAGTTTGGTGATTCTACTATGAGCAAAAGGGTGCAGCAGATTTGGTGTCGTGGCAAAGAGGCATGAGCCGACGAAGCAATATAACAAGCTTCATGGATTGCCATGCTCACGTACATTCGCTCGCAATGACGCATAAGCATCAGTTTAAGAAAACAATAATTGAGAAACCGTCATTGCGAGGAGACCGTAAGGTCGACGAAGCAATCCAGAAATGATTAAAAATGGATTGCCACGCCACCTACGGTGGCTCGCAATGACGTATTTGCCTATAGCAAGACCACGTAGTGGTCAATGAAAAAAAATAAGCAATACCGCAAAAAAAATGAACACAGCTATTAGTGGAGCAAAAAAATCTGTTATGCTTATAGACATAACCTAATCAGGAATAAGGAGTTATGGACAAAAACTTTAAACAAACCAGCTTTTTATTTGGTAGCAATGCTATCTTTATAGAAGAATTATATCAACTATATTTATCAGATCATACAGCAGTTGATAAAAGCTGGCAAAATTATTTCCAAAATATTGAAAATAATAATAGCCATCAGGTTACAAAAAGCATTGCTCATATTATCACTTCGCCTTGTGAAAGAGGGGGGGGGCTTGATACGGATTTTTCTACTGTTACTAACAAGCTCAGAGTAAAAATGCTGATTGCCAGCTATCGCAAATATGGACATTATTTAGTAAAACTAGATCCATTGAATCTTGAAGCTCTTAAAACTAAAAGTCAGTTGAAGCTTAATATAGAAGATTTTGGTTTTACTAAAGATCAGTTGAATAATATTATAGAAATTGATGATCAATTTTTTGGAATAAAATCATGTGCAGTTAGTGAACTGGTTAATTTGCTCGATCAAACTTATGCTAAAGATATTGCTATAGAGTTTGATCATGTGACAAATGAAGATGAAAGAACCTGGCTTTGTGAACAAATGGAAAGTAACATTCAAACTTTTAATGTATTAACACAAGATAAGAAGGATATACTACAAGATCTAGTGGAAATTGAGGGATTTGAACAATATCTACACACAAAATTTCCTGGGGCGAAGCGTTTCTCAGTAGAGGGGGGAGAGGCAGCTGTAGTAGCTATAGATAAAGCTATAGATATGTCTATTGTTCATGGAGTAGAAGATGTCGTAATAGGTATGGCACATCGAGGAAGACTTAGTACCTTAACTAAGGTAATGACTAAACCTTATAAAGCTATTCTATCTGGATTTATGACTGGCAGTATCTTGTCAAATAATTTAGGTATTTCGAGTGATGTAAAATATCATATTGGCTATTCGTCAGATCGAATAAGAGGTCAATCTAAGGTTCACCTCTCTATGGCAGATAATCCTTCACATTTAGAAGCGATAAACTCAGTGGTAGCTGGTAAAGTACGAGCAAAACAGGACAACATTCAAGATGTTAATCGTCAAAAAGTAATGGGTATTTTAGTGCATGGTGATACTGCTTTTTGTGGTCAAGGTGTAGTAGCTGAAAGTTTATTTATGTCGAATTTAAAGGCTTATCATGTTGGTGGAACTATTCACTTTGTTATTAATAATCAGCTTGGCTTTACAACAAATAGTTATGATACCAGACCAAGTAGATATTCTACTGAATTTGCTAAAATAATTAATAGTCCAATTTTACATGTAAATGGTGATAATATTCAAGCTGTACTCAAAGCTACTAATATGGCAGTGAATTACCGACATAAATTTGCTAGAGATATAGTCATTGAGATCATATGCTATCGTAAATACGGTCATAATGAAGGTGATGAGCCTATGTATACTCAAGGTGCTATGTATAATGTAATAAAAAATAAACAATCCCCAGCAACAGTTTTTGCCAATGAACTGATGGCAGACGGAATAATTGACCAAAATCATTTTCCGACGTTAAAAGAACAATTTAAACTAAAATTAGACCAAGAATATGAACATGCCAAAAATTATCAACCACAAGCTCAGTACTTAGAGGGGTTATGGTCTGGTTACACTAGGTCAAATGCTAAAATACTCTCTACTGGTGTTAGTAAAAATACTTTAAAAGAGCTTGGTATAAGGCTTTGTCAAATACCAAAAGATTTCCCTTTAAATCCTAAACTTGTAAAATTATTTGAATTAAGAGCAAATATTTTAAAGCAAGATAAACCCATCGATTGGGCAACTGCAGAGCAATTAGCATTTGCCAGTCTATTAAATTCAGGTACCAGAATACGTTTTACTGGTCAGGATTCTGAGCGTGGCACTTTCTCTCACCGCCATGCAGTATTGCATAGTCAGGTAGATGGTAGTACTTATACACCATTAAATAATTTATCGCAAAGTCAAGCAAACTTTGAAATTGCTAACAGTAATTTATCTGAATATGCGGTTTTAGGTTTTGAGTATGGCTATTCATTAGTTAATCCAAAAAATTTAGTAATTTGGGAAGCTCAGTTTGGCGATTTCGCTAACGGAGCTCAAATAATTTTTGACCAATTCATTTCCAGTAGTGAAAACAAATGGCTCAGAATGAGTGGTATAGTAGTGCTACTACCACACGGATTGGAAGGGCAAGGTCCAGAGCATAGTTCTGCAAGATTTGAGAGATTTTTACAGCTTGCTGCTGAAGATAATATTCAAGTTACCTATCCTACAACCCCAGCCTCATTTTTTCATTTATTACGTCGTCAAATATACAGTAATATTCGTAAACCACTAATAGTAATGTCACCAAAATCTTTATTAAGACATAAAATGGCTGTATCCCCTCTATCGCATATTGATGAGAATACAAGCTTTGTACCTGTACTAGACGAAATTAATGAGACGATAAATGCCAAGGAAGTAACACGAGTTATATTATGTAGTGGCAAGGTATATTATGATTTATTAGAAAAAAGAGAAGCAAAAACTATTTCAGATATGGTAATTATTAGAGTTGAGCAATTATATCCGTTTGAAAAAGATGTTATCATTAAAATATTAGGTAAATATAATAAGGCTAAGGAGTTTATTTGGTGTCAAGAAGAATCTAAAAATATGGGAGCGTGGAATTTCATTAAAGACCACTTAAATGACACCCTAAAAGATATGTCAATTAATAATCAATTTAAATATGTTGGTAGAAATGAATCTGCTTCACCTGCCGTTGGTGCACTTAACATACATAATGAGCAGCAAGAAAAATTACTTGAAGAAGCCTTGGGCAAATAGTTAAGGGATTGCCACGACCACTACGTGATCTCGCAATGACGATGGTTGTTTTTTCTACGACTTCTAAACTATTCTGGGATATACTGCTATAAAGCCAATAGTTGAAGAATATAGTTAAATAAATTGAGATAAGAAAAAATATGAATGAACAAACCAAAGATAACAAATAGTAATGTAATTTTCCTGAAACCATTCACTAGGAGCAAAAAAATGAATAAATATTTTATAATATTAATATTATTAATACTGCCGCATACTTCATTTGCTCAACAACAAATATCTAATTTTGTTACACCAGTTACTTATTTTGTCGATCATATCAAACAATTAAATCTACTTAAGACTAATTTAATTAAATATCGACAGGCAAGTATTATAGGAACCAGTGGCATGGGAAAAACCCAACTTGCTAGAATGTATTGTTATGAGAATCAAAATGACTATAAACTTATTTGGTTTATTGATTGTAATTTAGATATTAATCAAGAACTACTAAAGCTAGCCAAAGCTATTAATAGTACGGCTAATAACTCTACTAAATCTAATCTAATATCAGAAGATATAAGATTAGTCCGAAAAGAACTAATGAATTATTTATCAAATCAAGATAAATGGTTACTGATATTTGATAATCTAAAGGTAGGTAAAAATAAGAAAGTTCAGGAGTTCGTTGATTGGGAAAATAATGGGCATGTTATATTTTGTTCCCAAGATAGTGAAATATTACCGAATATAGTCCAAATGACTGCCTTTGCAAAAAGTGACGTTAGTATTCTTGCTAACAATATTTTAGAAAATAATGATCCAAAGGTAGTAGAATTCTTGAGCGAAGAATTTGCTGGGTATCCTATCATGATAGTACAAGGGGTACAATTATTAAATAATGAAAAAGGTTTAGATAAAGCCGGGTATAAGGAAAAAATTCAACAATCAACAGATAGAATTCAATTGAACATTATGTTAATTATCAATGAATTAAAACCAAATGCTAGAAAATTATTAAATAAAATAGCTTTAATAAATAATCAAAGTTTTTCAAAAGAATTACTAAGTTTTATTACTGATGATCAAAGTACATTGAATGATGATCTTTACCAATTGTCTAAATTTGCCTTAATATCTAATATTGACCATAATGACACTAATCCGATCTTTGAAATGCACGATGTTGTTGCTCAAAAAATAACTGAAATTAATGGTAATCAGAATAATAAAATTTATTTAGAGGATATTATTACTCAATTAATGAGTTGTATACCAAAGAGCATTATAAAATCCCAGATTTTCAGAAAATCGAAAACTATATATGAAAATCTTGAAATACTTGCTAGAAATGCTGAAAAATATAATTCAAATATATATAAACTTCTGCAACTAAATATACACCTAATGCCGCAATATACTACTTATTTCGATTACCGTAATGCAGAAAGATTAGTTAATTGGTTTAATAAAAATGATCAACAAGGTACTGGTAAGTTTAAATTATGGTTGATGAATAATGATGAGAAATATGCATATGCGAAGTACCTACAAGGAGCAGCTGTGTATCATAGTTTGAATTCTAATCATAGGATGGCAATAAAATATTTTGTAAGATCACAAGAAATATCTAATAATTTGCAAGGTTATGAGTCATACAAATGGACTTTATTTCATAATTTAGCAATATGTAATATTATGTTAGGACAGGTTCAAGAAACAGAAAAAAACATTCAAATTATAGAAAAAATGTTTAATGAAGGCTTGATTGATAAAAGTGACCTAGGTTATATACATGGGGCTAAGGCAAGGTTATTATTTATACAAGGGAAATATACTGAATCATTAGAGCAAGATAATAAATCTATAGAAACATTCATTAAAAATGGGCTAAATCCTGATGATCTATTGCTTATGCCTCATTATCTAATTAAAATAGAAATATTAAATTATTTTGAAGAATACCAACAAGCATATGCCCAAACTAAAAAATTACTTAATTTATGTAAACATTGCAAAACTCCTGAAGCACTTGGTTGTATTTATAGTATAATGGCAAGAAGTGAGTTAGGATTAGGCATGCTAGATCAAGCTTCAGAGCATGTTAACCAGGCTATCTCCATATTTTTAGCCGATGAACGTAAGAATCCTAAAAATGCAGATTATTCGGAAGATTCAGAGCTAGCAGGAAGCTATGTAGTGCAAGGTGATATTTTATTTGCTCAAGATAACATAAAAGCAGCAATAGAGTCCTATAATAAAGCTTATACCATATATTATTACTTATATAGGGATAATCGTAAAAATGTAGCTCAGGTTAGTTATTTATATAGCCAAGGAGCAAAAGCTGCATGTAAAGCAAAAAATTTATTTAGTTATAAATTTTTTGGTAAACCACAAGTAAAGGAATTCGGAGTAGATCACCCCAATACTGTATCTATGTTTGAGTATTGTAAACAATATGATATGGATTTATGGACAAAAGGAAACTAGATTTTATATATAGATATTTAATAATATTAATATTATTAATAATGCCTCTTAATTCATTTGCCCAGAATCAAATATCTAGCCAGGTATCTAATTTTGTTGCACCAGTTACTTATTTTGTCGATCATGTTAAACAACTAGCTTTGCTTACAAATAACTTAATTAAATATCGACAAGCAAGTATTATAGGCACCAGCGGCATGGGAAAAACCCAACTTGCTAGAATGTATTGTTATGAAAATCAAAATAACTATAAACTTATTTGGTTTATTGACTGTAATTTAGATATTAATCAAGAACTACTAAAGCTAGTCAAAGCTATTAATAGTACGGCTAATAACTCTACTAAATCTAATCTAATATCAGAAGATATAAGATTAGTCCGAAAAGAACTAATGAATTATTTATCAAATCAAGATAAATGGTTACTGATATTTGATAATCTAAAGGTAGGTAAAAATAAGAAAGTTCAGGAGTTCGTTGATTGGGAAAATAATGGGCATGTTATATTTTGTTCCCAAGATAGTGAAATATTACCGAATATAGCCCAAATGACTGCCTTTGCAAAAAGTGACGTTAGTATTCTTGCTAACAATATTTTAGAAAATAATGATCCAAAGGTAGTAGAATTCTTGAGCGAAGAATTTGCTGGGTATCCTATCATGATAGTACAAGGGGTACAATTATTAAATAATGTAAAAGGTTTAGATAAAGCCGGGTATAAGGAAAAAATTCAACAATCAACAGATAGAATTCAATTGAACATTATGTTAATTATCAATGAATTAAAACCAAATGCTAGAAAATTATTAAATAAAATAGCTTTAATAAATAATCAAGGTTTTTCAAAAGAATTACTAAGTTTTATTACTGATGATCAAAGTACATTGAATGATGATCTTTACCAATTGTCTAAATTTGCCTTAATATCTAATATTGACCCACAGGAAGCTAATCCGATCTTTGAAACGCATGATATTATAGTCCAAAAAATAGCAGAGATTAATGGTAACAGGAATAATAAAGCTTATTTAGATGACATCATTACTAAATTAATGAATTATGTACCAAAAAATATATTACAGGGTCGTATTTTCAGAAGTGCTAAAACTATACAAGAAAATCTTGAAATAATTTTAAAAAATTCAGAAAGATATAAATCAAATATACATAAACTTATGGAACTTAATTTACAATTAATGGTTCAATATCACAATTCTCTTAATTATTATGACGCAGAAAAAAAGGTTAACTGGTTTAACGAAGCTGATCAGCAAGGAAAATTTAAATTATAGTTAATGAATAATGATGAAAAATGTACATATGCAAGGTATATAAAAGCAATAGGTGATTATCATAGAGGTTATTTTAATTATAGGATGGCAATAAAATATTTTATAAGAGCAAAAGAAATATTCGATAATGTGAAAGGGGATGAGTCTTCAAAAGGGTATCTATTTTTTGCTTTAGCAATGTGTAATATTGCATTAGGACAAGTTCAAGAAACAGAAAAAAATATTCAAATTATAGAAAAAATGTTTAATGAAGGTTTAGTAAATAAAAGTGACTTAGGATATATATATAGTGTTAAGGGAATATCATTATTTGTGCAAGGAAAATATACTGAATCATTAGAGCAAGTTAATAAAATTATAGAACTATGTATTAAAAATGGGCTAAGTCCTAATGACCTATTTCTTATTAATCCTTATTTATTTAAAGTAGAGACATTGAATTATCTTGAAGAATACCAAGAAGCATATGTTCAAGTTGAGAGATTATACAATTTGTGTGAATCTTCCCAAAAAGTACCTCCTGCAATATTAGGTTGGATTTTTACCCAAATGGCAAGAAGTGAGTTAGGGCTAGGTAAACTAGACCAAGCCTCAGATCATGTTAATAAGGCTATCTCCATATTTTTAGACGATGAACGTAGGAATCCCAAAGGGGCAGATTATTCGGAAGATCCAGATTTAGCGGCTAGTTATGTAGCACAAGGTGATATTTTATTTGCTCAAGATAACATAAAAGAAGCAATAAAATCCTATAATAAGGCTTATACCATATATTATTATTTATATAAGGATAATCGGAAAAATGTGGCTCAAGTTAGTTATTTATATAATCATGGGGCGAAAGCTGCATGTAAAGCAAGAGATTTGCATAGTTACAAGTTTTTTGGTAAACCACAAGTAAAGGAATTCGGAGTAGATCACCCCAATACTGTATCTATGTTTGAGTATTGTAAACAATATGATATGGATTTATGGACAAAAGGAAACTAGATTTTATATATAGATATTTAATAATATTAATATTATTTATAACTCCCCTTAATTCATTTGCCCAGAATCAAATATCTAGCCAGGTATCTAATTTTGTTGCACCAGTTACTTATTTTGTTGATCATGTTAAACAACTAGCTTTGCTTACAAATAACTTAATTAAATATCGACAAGCAAGTATTATAGGCACCAGCGGCATGGGAAAAACCCAACTTGCTAGAATGTATTGTTATGAAAATCAAAATAACTATAAACTTATTTGGTTTATTGACTGTAATTTAGATATTAATCAAGAACTACTAAAGCTAGTCAAAGCTATTAATAGTACGGTTAATAACTCTACTAAATCTACTCTAATACCAGAAGATATTGTATTAGTACGAAAAGAAATAATGAGCTATTTATCGAGTCAAGATAAATGGTTAATAATATTTGATAATCTGAAGGTAAGTGAAAATAAGAAAGTTCAGGAATTTGTTGATTGGGAAAATAATGGGCATGTTATATTTTGTTCCCAAGATAGTGAAATATTACTGAATATAGTCAAAATGACTGCCCTTGCAAAAAACGACGTCAGTATTCTTGCTAACAATATTTTAGAAAATAATGATCCAAAGGTAGTAGAATTCTTGAGCGAAGAATTTGCTGGTTATCCTATCATGACAGTACAAGGGATACAATTATTAAATAATGTGAAAGGTTTAGATAAAGCCAAATATAAGGAGAAAATTCAACAATCAACAGATAGAATTAAATCGAACATTATATTAACTATCAATCAATTAAAACCAAGTGCTAGAAATTTATTAAATAAAATCTCCTTAATAAATAATCAAGGTTTTTCAAAAGAATTACTAAGTTTTATTACGGATGATCAAAGTACCATAAATGATGATATTTATCAATTGTCTAAATTTGCCTTAATATCTAATATTGACCCACAGGAAGCTAATCCGATCTTTGAAACGCATGATATTATAGTCCAAAAAATAGCAGAGATTAATGGTAGCAGGAATAATAAATCTTATTTAGAGGATATTATTACCAAATTAATGAATTATATACCAAAGAATCCAGTAAAAGCTCGTATTTTTAGAAATGCTAAAACTATACAAGAAAATTTTGAAATAATTTTAAGGAATTCAGAAAAGTATAATATAAATATATATAAAATTATGGCTCTTAATTTGCAAATAATGGTTCAATATCATAATTCTCTTAATTATTCTATTGTAGCAAAGAAGGCTATTTGGTTTAATAAAGCTGATCAGGAAGGAAAATTTAAATTATGGTTAATGAATAATGATGAAAAATATACATATATAAGGTATATGCAAACAATAGGTCTTTATCATATAAGTTATTCTAATTATAGGGCGGCAAGAGAATGTTTTATAATAGGACAAGAAATATTTGAGAATGTTGCAGGTTATGAATCTTACAAATGGACTTTATTCTATAATTTAGCAATATGTAATATTATTTTAGGGCAGGTTCAAGAAGCCGAAAAAAACATTCAAATTATGGAAAAAATGTCTAGTGAAGGTTTAATGGATCAAAGTGAACTAAGCTATATACATATACTTAAAGCACAGTTATTATTTATACAAGGAAAGTATACTGAGTCATTAGAACAAAATAGTAAAACTATAGAAAATTTCATTAAAAATGGTCTAAGTCCTGATGATCTATTTTTTATACCTCTTTATACACTTAAAATAGAAATATTAAATTATCTTGGAAAATACCAAGAAGCATATGAGCAAGCTAAGAAATTGTATAATTTATGTAAACATTGCAAAGATACTGAAGTACTTGGTTGTATTTATAGTGTAATGGCAAGAAGTGAATTAGGATTAGGCATGCTAAATCAAGCCTCAGAACATGTTAACAAGGCTATCTCCATATTTCTAGTCGATGAACGTAGAAACCCCAAAAATGCAGATTATTTGGAAGATCCAGATTTAGCTGCTATGTATGTAGTGCAAGGTGATATTCTATTTACCCAAGATAATATAAAATCAGCAATAGAATCCTATAATAAAGCTTATACCATATATTATTACTTATATAGAGATAATCGTAAAAATATGGCATATGTTAGTTATTTATATAGTCAAGGAGCTAAAGCTGCATGTAAAGCAAAAAACTTATTTAGTTATAAATTTTTTGGTAAACCGCAAGTCAAGGAGTTTGGCATAAATCATCCTAATACTGTATCTATGTTTGAGTATTGTAAACAATATGATATGGATTTATGGGCGAAAGAAAAATAGATTAAGATATGTATACTTTTCTGCTTTAAATAATAGGATTCCTTTTATAAAATGAATGAATTACAACAACAAGCATCAGACCCACAATATTCTGTTTGGGTCTCTGCCTCAGCTGGCACAGGCAAAACCAAAATCCTAACAGATAGAGTACTCAGATTACTAATTAGTGGGACTCCATTTAACAAAATCTTATGCTTAACTTTTACTAATGCAGCTGCCCTTGAAATGCAGAGTAGAATTAGAAGTAAACTTGCTAGATTTGCTGTAGATGGAACTACTAAATTGACTAAAGAGTTAGGTTTATTGCTTACTAGGGAGCCTTTAGAAAGTGAGGTGCAATATACCAAGACTTTATATTACAGGCTACTAAACTCTGAAGATGGGATTAACATTTATACTATTCATGCTTTTTGTCAAAAGATGCTTAAATTATTTCCTTTAGAATCGAGTATCAATCCAGAATTTCAGATTCTTGATGATATTACAGCACAAGGGGTTATTAACAAAATAAGAAACCAAATTTATTTAGATCCAACTTATAACGAGCTGATTAGTTTCTTTTTGACAAACTTCCATGAAGTAACTATCAATGATATTTTCTCTGAAATAATCCAGCAAAAGATTAAGTTTAAGAAACTATTTGCTAAGCAAGTGGATTACAAAGAACATCAAACTATTAGTTCCTGTATTCCTGGACAATTACCAAGTATTTATGGCAAGGCTCGGCAATTACTTGCAAAATACTCAATAGCTATTAACCTAGATCAAGAAATTCAACTATTTTTTCTTACTAAAGAAGGTACTAAGCGTAAGAATATGCTGTCTAAATCTATAGCAACAAACTATCCAAAATTATTGAATGAACTTGAATATATTCAAGAAAAAGTTTTTCAGTTAGAGCAACAAACTAAAGTGCAAGATATGGAAAATTATTCAAATTTGTTGTGTAATTTAGCAAAAATTTTTCTTGATAAATATGAGTCCTACAAAACTGAGAACAGCTTACTGGATTATGATGATTTAATTTATTTAACCCAATTATTATTAACAGATGATACTACCAAAAATTGGGTGTCATATAAACTTGATGGTGGGATTGAGCATTTGCTTGTTGATGAAGCACAAGATACTAGCCCTGAACAATGGAGCATTATCACTGCAATTATAGCAGAGTTTTATTCTACCACTAAGCATAAAAAGAGTACTATTTTTGTCGTAGGCGATGAAAAACAGTCGATTTTTAGCTTCCAAGGAGCAAATCTTAGCTCTTTTAATTCTGTTAATGCAAATTTATGTAAAAAATTCTCTGAGGCAAATAAGAATTTCAAAAATATTACTCTTGAATGGTCATATAGGTCTACTGAAAAAATTATCGATATTGTCTATCTAATTTTACAACAAATTAAAAACACTACCCCTCAATTATTTACCTCTGAGAATCCTAAAATTTTGCCATTTCGTCAAAATGATAAAGGTATAGTAGAACTCTGGCCAATAGTTAGAGGAGAGAAAGAGACTAAATTATTTTGGCCCTTACCAGAAGAGCATAATAAATCCAAATCTGCTCAGCAAGTACTTGCGGAACAAATCGCTAATTTTATAAAAAGTCAGATAGCAAGCCAAAAAATTCTACATGCTACTAATTCTGAAGTTAAAGAATCAGATTTTATGATTTTGGTACGTAAGAGAGATGAGTTGGTTTTTGAAGTTATTGATTGTCTTAAGCAACATGGTTTACAAGTAGAAGATGTTGACCGAATCACTTTAGATAAAAGTTTGTCAGTATTAGACTTAATAGCCATAGCAAAATTTGTGCTACTACCTCAAGACGATTTGAATTTGATTGGTCTATTAAAATCCCCAATAATCGGCATGGGTGAACAAGAACTACAGTTGCTTGCAATTTCTCGTGGCAAAAATTCTATATGGGAATATCTGCAAAATATACCAGAATATACAAATATATATAATAAACTATGTTATTTTTTACAAATATACAAAGTTGCCAATTGTGGGAATTTTTTCTCATTGATTGTCGATTGTTGGGATATTAGAAAAATTCTAGTTGAATCTAATGGATTTGATAGTAATGATGTAATAAATGAATTGATATATTTAAGTATAAATTATGCTAATAATATCGATAGCTCACTGCAAAACTTTGTTTATTGGTTTGAAAATAACAAAATTGATATTAAAAGGAACTTAGAATCGTCAAGTAAGATAAAAGTTATGACCGTCCATGCTTCTAAAGGGCTACAAGCACCTATTGTTATCCTGTGTGATACTAGCTCAGTGCCAACTAATAGCAATAAATTTATCTGGGATCAAGATGGTATAGTCAATTCAGGAGGAGTTAGTGCTAGGAGCGATGGAGCGACGCCTATAAGTAATAGGCGAGCATTGAGCGACGACGTCACCAACTCCTCATCAATTGACTATAAAATGTTCTCTGTCCCCCAATCATCTAATAGCCCAGAATTTTTTAAAGCTCTCAAGGAACAGGAACAACAAAAAGACTTACAAGAATATATCAGACTACTTTATGTGGCAATGACCAGAGCAGAAGATCATTTAGTGATATGTGGTTATCAGTCAAATAGTAATAAGCTGCCACAAGATTGTTGGTATGAGTTAGTCTCTAGAGTAATGAATATGCATGGTAAACTATATGAAAATGGAGTTATAGTTTATGAAACAACTAAAGAGTACACAGGTTACCTTCCTGGTGAAAATAAGGAGGACATTAAAGAAAGTGACAATGACCCAATAGCTGACAAGAAGTTGATAGAATGGCTACCAAATCTTTCTGTTATTAATAAAACCACCAAAGGTGCCAAGCAAAATTATTCAGTTAATTCGCCTCTTATAGTTAATGATCATTTGGAATATGGTAGGATATTTCATAAAATTCTAGAAGATGCCGTAAAGATTAATGATTTTTCTAGTATGAACACCCATCCATTTATTGGTAAATTACCAACAATGTTACAAGAAAAAATTCACAAAAATATTGACAAGTTACTGAATAATCTAGAATTTATGGCACTTATTTCTCAAGAGCTAAAAACTGAAGTACCGATAGGGATAAATCTAAATGATGGTGTTAAGATAGGAAGGATTGATTTACTTGCCATCGATAAGGGAAAGTTAACCATTATTGATTATAAATCTGATGCTAATCCACCTAAAAATTGTCAACTAGTTAAGGAGTCTTATATTGATCAATTGAATTTTTACCGACATCTATTAGCCAAGCTGTATCCTAACAATGAAATTATTTGCAAAATTTTATGGCTAGAAGATGCCAGCTTCATGACTATTAGTTAACCGTAACGGATGAGTGTTCACGGAAAGAAAGTGAAAGTACAAAACGTCATTGCGAGAAGGCGTAGCCGACGAAGCAATTTCTAATCACTTTTTTAGATTGCTTCATCGTGCGGTTCCCGCACTCCTCGCTAATAGACGCTTGGCGACTCAGATTTTATATTTATCAATAAGAAAATAGCAAAAAAACCGTAAACGCTCACATTTTTTATTGCTTAAAGGTAAGTGAAACTTTATATTTATATAATATTTGTATTTTAATTTAACTTAAAAAGTATATCCAGACTTATGCATAATATCCTTATAGTCATAGTTTCATTATTGTTAATATCATGTTCAGAAGAAAATGATAAATCTAATAATGAAAACAAGCAACCTGATAATAAGGTCGAGGTGATTCAGGCAGAGGCGGTAAAACAAGAAAATAATGACAACCCTGCTAATGATAAATTAGACATAATAGTAGATAATCAGAAAGTAGACCAGCAAGACCCTGCGACTTCAACTGATAAGGAGGAGCCTTTAGGGACAACAAATAATTCTGCAAAAGCTGAATCTGCTGATGTAAAAACTGATGCACAGGTTGCTAGCATACAACATATGCCTTATAAGCCAACGTTCAATGTTAGCCAAAATGATATAGTTCTTGGTAATGTTAAGGCAAATGTAGTGATAGTTGAGTATTATTCTCCAACTTGTCCACATTGCGCTTATTACCATGACACAATTTTACCGAAACTTAAAGAAAAATATATTGACACTAATAAAATTGCTTACATAATTCGTGAATTTATTGGTAATAAACAGGATTTAGATGCAGCAATTTTACAGCGCTGTCAAAATAATACAGATAGTTTTCTTAAATTCCAAAGTGTAATATTGTCGCAACAAGATAAATGGGGAAGCAGTAATAGATATCGTGAATTGCTAACAAATATAGCTCAAATTGGCGGAATGTCAGCAGAAACTTATGCTAAATGTCTTAATAATAACCAGATTGTTGAAATATTACTTGCCAATACTAACCTTGCTGCTAGTGTCCCAAATTTTGTTGGTACACCTGCATTCTTTGTTAATGGCATACAGACCAGCGGCTATGATTTACAAACTATCTCTAAGACAATTGATAAAGCGTTGGAAAACTCTACTACTCACCCTATACCTAAATGATAGGAATATATACATGTGGAACAAAAAAAATTAGAAGAATTAAAAGATATTCAAGAAAGAGTTAAGAAACTTAAAACAAATAATCCTCGATGTCCTAAGCTTAATCCAGAAAAACAAATTGATGCGTTTGCTATTGCATTAGATTTGGTTTCTAGCGTGATGTTGGGGTTAATTGTTGGTTTTACATTAGATAAATTGTTTCATTCTAAACCATTTTGTATTATAATATTCTTATTGATAGGAATGCTTGCAGGTTTTAGAATAATTTGGCAAAAATTAAATATAAGAAATAATGTCCCATAGTCCTTTAGATCAATTTGCAATAAAGAAACTAGTAGAAATTAACTTATTTGGTTTTGATATTAGTTTTACCAATTCCAGTTTGTATATGGTACTTGCTGGGGTTATAGCTCTGTTGTATTTTTATTTAGCTTTAAAATCAGAAAAAATTATTCCGTCTAGATTACAGCTTAGTGCTGAAATAATTTATGATATAATTACAGTGACGTTAAATCAAAATGTTGGAGAGAAGGGGCGTAAGTTCATACCATTTATTTTTACCTTGTTTATGTTTATTTTATTATGTAACTTACTTGGAATGATCCCTTACGGATTCACTGTTACTAGCCATATAGCGGTAACCTTCGCCTTAGCAATTATGATATTTTTTATGGTGACAATTATTGGTTTTATTAATCATGGTCTGCATTTTTTATCAATATTTTTACCTAAAGGTACGCCTATTTGGTTAGCTCCGCTGATGATCGTAATAGAATTATTTGCATATTTAGCAAGACCCATAAGTTTATCTTTAAGATTAGCGGCTAACATGATGGCAGGACATGTATTATTAAAGGTGATGGCAGGATTTATAGTTTCATTAATGATTTTCCTTAAATTCTTACCAATCCCCCTAATTGTTATCCTTATTGGATTTGAAATTTTTATAGCAATACTTCAAGCTTATATATTTACAATTCTTGCTTGTGTATATTTGAATGATGCTGTAAATTCACATTAGAAATTTTTATTAGGAGTTTATATAATATGGACATAACGTCTCTAAAATTTATTGGTGTAGGTCTTATGGCTATTGGTATGCTAGGTGCCGCCATTGGTGTCGGTAATATATTCAGTGCATTGCTAACTTCAATTGCTCGTAACCCTTCAGCTGCTGAACAATTACAAAAAGTAGCATTAATTGGTGCAGGGCTTACTGAGGCTATGGGTTTATTCTCATTTGTAATTGCAATTTTGCTAATATTTATTTAAGATAACTATGCCTCAGTTTGACGTTGTTTTTTATTATTCACAAATCTTTTGGTTGGTAGTTGCTTTCAGTTTCTTATACCTTCTAGTTCATAAGTTCATCGTACCTTTAACTGAAAAAATTCTTAAGAATAGGAAAGATTATATAGATACTAATGTTGCTAGTGCAGAAGATCTTGCAGCAAAAGCTGATAGTCTGCACAAGCAATATGCTAGTAAGCTGGAAGAAACATCAAATATCGTAGAAAATATTAAGAAAGAAGCTAAAGATGCGATGGAAGCTGCTTTTTTGTCAAAAAAAAAGCAGCTCCATAATGAATTGAAAGTACAAATTGAAAATAATCGTCATGACATAGAAACAATTAATAAATCTTTTTGGCTTGATGAAAATGATGCATGTGTCAATTTAGCAAAATTATTAATTCAAAAAATTACTAATCAACAGGCTGATATAGAATTACTAAAAAAGTCTTACAAAAAGATAAAATAATGGGATAAAATGATACAATTATTTGACGAAAGATTTTGGCTGGCTATTTGCTTCCTAATTTTTGTATATTTAGTCTATAGACCGATAAAAAATATAATTTTAAAATCATTAGATGACAAAATTGTTGCTATTAAAAACCAAGTCTTAGAAGCCCAAAAGCTTAACGAAGATATGACCTTACTATTTGAAGATGCTGTAAAACAAATACAACAGATTGAGGTTCTAAGAGAAGAAATGCTCAAAGATGGCAAAGAAACTGCCAATAATCTAATTGAACAACAAAACGCAGAAATTGATAAGTTTCTAGAAAGCAAGAAACTTGAGACTATAGATTTAATGAATAGGCAGAAACTAGAAGCTTCTCAAATGCTACGGTCTGAGTTTTGCGATAAAATGGTAGAATTGGTAGCTACATATATGCAATCTACAAAAAATAATAGTATGTCAGATAGTGAAATAGCCAAAAATCTCATGGAAAATTTACCTTCTGAGAAATTTGTAAGAGGTTGAGATTTGAACTTACAAACCAGCAATTATAAGTGATCGTTCACGGAAAAAAAGCTAAAGTACAAGGGGTCTAATCTAATTATATGTTGATTGCCACGACCTACTTGCATGGTCTCGCAATGACATGTATGCAGCCCAAGTGTCATGGCTCAGAGCTACTTTAGTAGCGACAAAGCAATCCATAAGAATTAGTATAGATACATCAAGACTATATGGATTGCTTCGTCGACTCACGCATCCTCGCAATGACGTTTTTATGCTGTTTAATACTTATAGAATAAAAATTGTAGGGTACTGATGTCCCCAACTTCTCATCAATTGACTATATGGATAAAACAATTAAGTTAAGTAAATATGACAAAAAAATATAATATCGCAGTGATTGGGGCAACAGGTAATGTTGGGCGAGAAACTCTAGAAATTTTATTTGAGAGAAGTTTGCCAATTAATAATATCTATGCTATAGCATCGAGTGAATCTAATGGTAAAGAGGTTAGTTTTGGAGATGGTACTATAAAAATATCTGATATAGATAGTGTAGATTTTAGTAAAATTGATATTGCTTTTTTTTCAGCCGGATCAGAAATATCAAAGAAATATATACCCATGGTTACCAAGCAAGGCTGCGTAGTTATCGATAAATCATCATTTTTCAGACTTGATCCTGATGTTCCTTTGATAGTTCCAGAAGCTAATCTGGCTAGCCTAAAAGATTATACTATTAAAAATATTATAGCTAATCCAAATTGTTGTACTGTTCCTATAGCTACCGCGTTAAAGCCTTTGGATAATGCTGTAAAGATTAAGAGACTGGTTATATCAACCTATCAGTCAGCTTCCGGAGCAGGCAAAAAAGGAATGGAAGAGCTGTATGAACAAACCAAGGCAAAATATGTTTTTAAGGACATTGAACCTAAAGTTTTTCCACATCAAATAGCTTTTAATTTATTCCCGCATATAGGTAGCTTTAATAAAGATGGTTCTACTAGTGAAGAATCTAAGATCGCCCTGGAATTAGAAAAAATTATAGGAACACATGCTAAAGCTAGTGTAACTTGTGTTAGAGTACCGGTGTTTGTTGGTCATGCTATTTCAGTTAATGTTGAATTTAGTGGGGCAATAAATGCGGAAGAAGTAAAAGAGATTCTTAAAGAATCAGACTCTATTGAGGTTAATTGTCATTTAGATCCAATACAATATGTCACTCCCAAAGATGTAGTAGGTACGGATATGGTCTATGTCTCACGAATTAGACAAGATCATAGTCAAAAAAACACCATTAATTTATGGATTACAGCCGATAATTTACGTAAAGGAGCAGCTTTAAATGCTGTGCATATTGCTGAAGAGCTAATCAAGTATATTTGACAAATAATCAGAATAAATTGTGGATAAATTTGTGGGTAAATAAAAAATACTTATTTTGGCTAACTATGCTAAGGTCAGTTTTATATGTTATTGATAGCCAAGATATGTTGCCATAATTGCTTAAAGTATAGATTAAAGCTCGTTAACATTTTAATTAAAAATATATAAAAAGTCAATATAATTTTCTAACTTTTACTTAGTGCATAACTTTTATGGTGTATAATTAAATTAATTAATCAATAATAAAATAATGAGACAAATACAAATAATTTCCGTTGGTAAACTTAATAATTATTATCAGCCAATTGCCAGAGATTATCAAAAATTGATAAAATATAATATAAAATCCACAGAAATTTGTTATTCAAAAAAATTACCAGCTGAACAAATCAAACAATTTGAAGGTAAATTAATTAATGAATTTTTAGAAGAAAAATCCTGTAAAATAGTACTAAACATTATTGGTAATGGTTATAATAGTCATGAATTTACAAAATTAATAGCAAATAATTTGCAATCAGGCAAAAATATACAATTTATTATTGGCGGTGCATTCGGTTTAGATAAATCGATTCTTGAACAAGCAAATATCCATCTTAGCCTTTCAAAAATGACTATGCCCCATCAAATGGCAAAAATAATATTATTAGAGCAAATATATCGGACTCAGACCATAATAGAAAACCATCCATATCATAAATAGGTATACTACTCTATGAAATTTAACAATTATCTTTTACATATTAGGCTCCTAACAATTCATACAATCTTCCTACCAGTTATTTTTATGTCCTTATCAGCATTTGCTAATTCAGAGTTCAACAAGAATAATGCAGAATTTATTAATTTATTGAAAGATACAAAAATTACTGTTGTTGCTCCCGCTTCAGGAGCCAGCAATGAACTATTATCTAATTTGAGAAATATTGCTTCGTTAAAACTAAATATTCCAAATGATTGCTTTAAAGGAAAAAGCCTATTCCATTCTTCCGATGATCAAACAAGATTATTATGTTTGGAAAAGGCCTTAACTGATCAATCAAATAACGTAATATGGGCTCTTCGTGGGGGATATGGTTCAGCCAAATTAATTCCTGACTTGCAACGCTTAAAGAAACCGATAAAGGAAAAGTTTTTTATAGGATTTAGTGATATGACAGCTTTACATATTTTCTTTTCGCAAGAATGGGGGTGGAAGACAATTCATGGTAATGGTATCGTTGAAATACTTAAGCCAACTAAAGATCGTCAAAATTTTATAAAAATAGCAAAAATAATTTCTGGTAAAGAAACTCAAGCTAAAATTAAAGGATTATCAGCACTTAACCTTGCGGCAAAATCCAGTAAAATCGTTACAGGTAATCTTACGGGCGGTAATCTAAGCATTGTACAAACATCTATAGGTACATCATGGCAAATAAAAACGGCAAATAAGATACTTTTCTTGGAAGATGTTTATACAAAGCCATACCAACTAGATCGTATCTTATATCATTTAAAACAAGCAGGGCTGTTAGAACGAGTAAACGCTATAATATTTGGAACTTGTGGAAATGATAACGAGACCATTATTAGGACTCTTACTGATTTTGCTGCTACCTTAAAAATCCCAATATTTAAGACCAATAGATTCGGTCATGAACGAGTTAATGATCCAATTATCTACAACACTGATACAAAAATTATTGTTACTGATGGTAATCAGTTTGAATTAATAATGCAATGCTATTAAATAATCTCAACATAGTTGAGCCAAAAAATGACCATAAATGGATATATTATACCATACTTTTAACTTACAATTGCTTCGTCGGCTACGCCTTCTCGCAATGACGTTTTTATGCTGTTGTAATACTTATAGAATAAAAATTGTAGGGTACTATAGTATGCGAGTCCCTGATATTTTCAAAAAACAATTCTTCAAAGCAGAAGAGTATAGCTTACAATTCTTCAAATAATTTGCATATATCTATTAGTGTAGTTGATTTTTATGATATATTGCTATATTAGGAATGGTAGAAACAAAATAAATATGTTGAGTAAAATGCATAAATATAGAACGCATAATTGTAATGAATTGCGATTGAGTGATGTCGGAAAAAGAGTAAAATTATCTGGCTGGGTACATAGAAGAAGGGATCATGGTAATTTGGTATTTATTGATCTTAGGGATCATTTTGGTATCAGCCAGTTAGTATTTACTGATCAAGACCCAAGTTTAATGGATGCTGCTAGTCGGTTAAGGTATGAATCGGTCATAACTATTGTCGGTAAAGTGGTAGCAAGGCTTGATGACACAATAAATGACTCATTAACGACAGGTAAAATTGAAATATTGGTAAGTGAGTTTATAATTGAGTCTAATGCCGAAGCTCTACCATTATTGGTGAATTCTGAACAAATTTCTCCCGAAGAAACTAGGTTAAAATATCGTTTCCTAGATCTTAGGCGTGAAAAGTTGCATAATAACATTATGCTAAGATCGCAAATTATTGCTCATCTACGTCAGATTATGACGCAGGGTGGTTTTACTGAATTTCAAACACCAATCTTAACTGCCAGTTCACCAGAAGGGGCTAGGGACTTCTTAGTACCCAGCCGATTACACCCTGGGAAATTTTATGCTTTACCGCAAGCTCCTCAGCAATTCAAACAATTGCTTATGGTATCAGGATTTGATCGTTATTTTCAGATAGCTCCTTGTTTTAGAGATGAGGATGCAAGAGCTGATAGGTCGCCAGGTGAATTTTATCAATTGGATATAGAAATGTCTTTTGTTACGCAGGAAGATATATTTAATACTATTGAACCGGTGATGTATGAAATATTTAGCAAATTTTCTGATAAGACAGTATCAAATACCCCTTTTGTCCAAATTCCATATGAAGAAGCAATGTTAAAATATGGTACTGATAAGCCAGACCTTAGAAATCCGCTAATCATTGCCGATGTTACCGAATTATTTAGAGAGTCTAATTTTACTATTTTTAAAGAAAATATAAAAAATGGCTCTGTTGTAAGAGCGGTGCCAGCTCCTAAAACTTCTACTTTACCGAGAAGCTTCTTTGATAAAATGGCAGAATTTGCAATTTCCGAGGGGGCAAGTGGGCTTGGTTACATCCAGTTTCTAGAAGATGGACAAGTTAAAGGGCCTATTGTTAAATTTTTAACAGAGGAACAATTATTAAACTTAAAGTCTTTAGCAAATCTACAAAATGGTGATACTGTCTTCTTTACTAGTGATAAAGTTGATAAAGCCTCTAAACTTGCTGGTAAGATTCGAACTAAATTAGGCGAGGATTTAGCTTTACTTAAAAAAGATTGTTTTGAGTTTTGTTGGATAATAGATTTCCCATTTTATGAATTAAATGAGCAAACTAAAAAAATAGATTTTAGCCATAATCCATTTTCTATGCCCCAAGGTGGTATGGAGATATTAGAATCAGCTAAAACAGTAGATGATCTACTTGCCATTAAAGCATATCAATATGATATTGTTTGTAATGGTATTGAATTATCTAGTGGAGCAATTAGAAATCATAAACCGGAAATAATGTATAAAGCTTTTGAGATTGCTGGATATCCTCCAGAAATTGTTGATAAAAGATTTGGTGGAATGATCAGAGCATTTAAATTTGGTGCTCCGCCACATGGTGGAATAGCCCCTGGCATAGATAGGATTGTTATGTTATTAACCGATTCAACCAATATTAGAGAGGTGATAGCTTTTCCACTAAATCAACAGGCGGAAGATTTATTGATGAATGCTCCTGATTATATTGATGAAAAAGCTTTAAAGGAGCTTAATATTAACTTATCACCTTCAGTGAAAAATAAACTACTAGCTGAAGGAGCTTAAATAAGATGAAAAGTGAAAAAAAATCAAAAAATAAAATTATCGGAGCATTTTTAGGAACGATTATTGAATATTATGACTGTAGTTTATACGGTTTTTCCGCCGGAATTATTGCCGTCAAATTTTTTCCGAATGCTGATTATATAACTAGTCTAATAAATGCTTTTGCTGTTTATGCGATGGCATATCTATCAAAACCTATTGGCTCGCTAATTTTTGGCTATATAGGAGATATTTATGGGCGTAAGACGGCATTAACTATAACTATAATAGGCATTGTGATACCTACTATGGTTATAGGGTGTTTGCCAGAATATTCGTCTATTGGGGTTTGGAGTACGGTAATTTTGGTTTTGTGCCGCATTATGCAAGGTATTTTTGTAGCTGGAGAATATGACGGAGCAGCTATTTACGTTATCGAACATTTAGGGGAGAAATACCGATATACAGCTTCAGCGATAACTCGTTGTACTGGAGCTTTAGGATTTTTACTAGGAATTGGGGTAACCAATTTTTTTAGTGCTCATATTTTCCCAGACTGGGGCTGGCGTATTCCTTTTTTAATCAGTTTACCTTTAGCTTTAATTACTCTATATTTCCGTCGTAAATTAGATGAAACACCAGAATTTAAGAAAAATCAAGCAAATGGAATAAGGGTTCAAAGCCTAGCTTCTTTAGTTAACAAACAGTGGCGAATCATTTTGATGGTAGTATTTCTTGCTGGTGGATTTGGAGTGGCACATCAACTACCTATTACCTTTATGAAACAATATTTACCTATGGTTCTACCACAAACTAGTTTTATTATGAGTACGTTTTCAGTTTTAATAGTCATGTGTTTTGCAATTGCCATGCCTATTTCCGGCTTATTTGCTGATCGATTTAATCAAATGATAGTGTTTAAGATCAGTCTATTTGCTACTCTTGTAGCTAGTCTATTATTTATTATTTCTGTTAACTATCAAATGGTTAATCTGGCTTTAGGCTCTTGTTTAATGCTTGCTTGTTTTGTTGCCCCTTTCAACGCTCTTGCCCATGGTACTATGGTAAAAGCTTTCGCTGTTAATGATCGCTACCGGGCAATAAGTCTTGGTCATACTATGGGGTCAATGTTGATGTCTGGCAGTGCAAATTATGTATGTCTAGTATTAATGAGATATCTAAACTTTAAATTATTCCCCATGATATATCTTATTTTCTTTGTGATATTAGCCTATTTGATGGTAAGGCGTTTTGAGAAAGATTATAAAAGAAAAATCAAGTTACAAATTGATATTAATTTGTAACTATGCATACTCAAATGATTTGTGAGAGTTCACGGAAAAAAGTTAAAGTACAAGACGTCATTGCGAGCTGATTTATATTCATTCAACAACCCGAAAAATCAACTTGTTAGTCTTTTTGTAATTTCATCTTTATTGAGCAGAGGTAATATTACTGACATTTCTGGTCCAGATGTCATTCCCGTTATAGCAAGTCTTAAAGGTAGGAATACTTCTTTACCTTTTTTACCAGTTATTTCCATAATTCTTTTAGTCCATATGCTCCAACTATCGATGGTTATTGGTTCGTCTATTAATAAGGTAGCTGCTTGTTTTAAAAACTCTTTATCTAATCCTTCAACTTTAGAGGGGGAATAACAAATATTCCACCAATCTTTTATTTCGTATAATTTTTGTAAATTACCTCTAACTGCCAACCAGAATTGCTCATTTATTTGTTCAGCTTTAATCTCTTTTAAGCGATCTTTTACTTCATCAAAACTCAAGCTAATTAGTAATTTATGATTTAAACGCTCTAGCTCTTCTGGTAAATAAGTTGTTGGACTTTTAGAAAAATTATTAATGTCAAACTCTTTTATTAGCCCATCTAAATTTTTAAATGGTATAATAGGCGATGATGAGCCAAGCAAACTAAAGAAACTATTAATTGCCATTGATTCTAATCCAATTTTATCCCTTAGAGAGGCAATCTCAAATCCCCCTATTCTTTTAGATATTTTTTCATCCCGACTGATAACTAGGCTAAGATGAGCAAAATTTGGTACCTCTGCCTCTAGAGTTTCAAACATTTGCACATGAATGGCAGTGTTAGTTACATGATCCTCGCCCCGAACAATATCGGTAATGCCATAATCAATATCATCAACAACCGAACAAAGCATATAAGTCATACTGTTATCTTCTCTGATAACTATCGGATCACCAATATTCTTGCCTTCATATTTAACTTCACCCTTAATCATATCTTGCCAAATAATTGGAGTATGCGATACCAAGAATCGATAATGTGGTTTTCTTCCTTGACTAATATAGTCATTTATTTGTTGTTCAGTAAGGTTCAAAGCCGCACGATCATATATTGGAGGAAGCCCTCTAGATAGTTGTAACTTACGCTTTAATTCCAGCTCTTCCTGGGTCTCAAAACAAGGATATAATTTATTTTTTTGTAATAATAATGCTTTTACCGCTTCATACTTATCAAATCTATCAGATTGACAAAAAGTTTGATCCCAGTTAAGTCCTAAAAATTTAAAATCCTCTTCAATGGCATGTTTGTATTGTTGTTTGCTACGTTCAAGATCGGTATCATCAAACCTTAAAATAAATATGCCATTATGCTTTCTAGCATATAACCAATTTATCAGAGCTGTCCTACTATTACCTATATGCAATATACCAGTTGGTGAAGGGGCAAATCTTGTGATAACTTTTCTCATAATTTTCTAACTGCTTATTTTGCTTTTTTAGACTCCCTGCATAAGTCAAAGATAGTTGAGGGATTTTTAGGAGAAACGAAGCCGAGCACCGCAGCGTACATAGACGATTGTTCGGAGCGGAGGCGAGTTTCGACGACAAAATCACCAACTAAATTGACTTATGCAGGGAGTCTTTTCTTTTTTGTTACTTTTTTTGCAGCACCAGTCCTTGTCCTAATATTCTTTTTAGGAATTGCTGTTACCACTACTTCTGACTTATCAGTATCTTTTTCCGGTTTATTCTTCAGCCTATTATTACTAGCCTCAATTATTTCCACAGCAGTTTCTAATGTGATGGTAAAAGGATCGTATCTTTTCGGTATCGAAATAAACCTATCAAGATATTTAAGATACGGACCATATCTACCTATACCCAGTATAATCTCTTGATGAGATTCAGGGTGCAGGCATAACTTAACCGGTAACTCAAGAAGCCTTAGAGCCAAACTAAGAGTCACGTCATTTTGTGCTACTGACGGTGGCAATGACACACGCTTTGGTTTTTCACCCTTGGCAATTGGTTTGCTAGTCTGTACATAAAAACCATATGGACCTTTCTTTAATAAAACATCATGACCCTCTTTATCTACTCCTAATAATTTGTTCTCTTCAGCCATATCAACAATATCACTATTCTTCGAAGTAATTTGTTTTTTGAAAGTACATTCAGGATAGTTACTGCAAGCTAAAAACGCTCCAAACTTACCAAGTTTCAGACCTAATTGCCCTGTAGAACAGGATGGGCAATTTTTCGAATTGTTACTTTCTGATTTTTCTCCAAATAGGTGATAATCTAATGCTTGTTCAACATAAAGAATTATATCAGATATTTTCTTATCACTAACTATTTCTACGTTATTATTAAACCCATCCCAGAAATTTTTTAGTAAATTTTTCCATTCTATTTTACCTTCTGCCACTTCATCTAAATCATTCTCCAGATCAGCTGTAAAATCATATTCAACATATTTTTTGAAAAACCCTGTCAGAAATGTTGTCACTAAACGCCCTAATTCCTCTGGAAAGAAACGTTTTTTCTCAACAACCACATAGTTCCTATCTTGCAATACTGATATAATAGAAGCATAAGTAGAAGGACGACCAATCCCAAGTTCTTCAAGCTTCTTGACGAGACTGGCTTCAGAATATCTTGGTGGTGGTTCGGTGAAATGCTGTGCTGGATTCACTGAAGTTGTAGTTAATTTTTCTCCTTCTTGTAGTAATGGTAGAAGTCTATTTTCTTCTTTCGTTTCATCATCTAGACCCTCACGATAAATTTTGTAAAAACCATCAAAGGCAATAATTGAACCAGTTGCCCTGGCGGTGAATTCTTTATTTTCTGTATCAAGCTGAGCGACCACCAAATCAATAATAACATTTTCCATTTGGCAGGCTATCGTTCTTTTCCAAATCAAGTCGTAAAGCCTATAATAATCTTTATCTAATGTATCCTTTAATTTTTCTGGTAACAGAGTAACATTGGTTGGTCTAATAGCTTCATGAGCTTCTTGAGCATTCTTGGCTCTAGATTTATAAACTCGCTGGCTAGCTGGTAGATATTTATCACCAAAATTCTTATGTATCAACTGACGTATTTGTTCAACAGCCTCACTAGCAAGGGTAGTACCATCAGTTCTCATATAGGTAATCAAACCTATCGTTTCATTACCTATATCCATGCCTTCGTAAAGCTTTTGAGCAATTTGCATAGTTTTTTTAGCAGTAAACCCTAATTTTCGAGCTGCTTCTTGCTGTAACGAAGAAGTAATGAAAGGCGGTTGAGGCTGACGTTTTTGCTGCTTTTTTTCTAAAGCTGCAATGTGAAAATTCTTTGATTTTATTTCTTTGACTAGATCATTAGCTGCCAATTCATTAATAATTGAGAATTTCTCTAATTTATTACCATTGACATGAGTTAATCTCGCTAAAAACGGTTCCTTATTACTATTCAGAACATTAAGGGTAATATCCCAATATTCTTGCGATTTAAAATGCTCAATTTCATCTTCTCGCTCACAAATAAGTCGGAGTGCTACAGACTGAACTCTACCTGCTGATCTACATCCCGGCAATTTACGCCATAATATCGGTGATAAAGTAAATCCTACCAAATAATCCAATGCTCTCCTTGCTTGTTGAGCATTAACCAAATCAATATCAATATTTCTTGGGTTGTCCATTGCATGTAAAATAGCTTTTTTGGTAATCTCATCAAATGCTACTCTCTTAAAGAAATCATTAGATTTAATCAAGTTTTTTTCTTTTATTATTTCTGCAACATGCCAGGCAATTGCTTCTCCTTCTCGGTCTCGATCTGTTGCTAGATAAACCATTGTAGCTTTGGCAGCATCCTTAGTTATTGCTTCAACATATTTTTCTGCTTTATCTGATATAACATATTTCATGGCAAAATCTTCATTTGGCAGAACTGAACCATTTTTAGATGGTAAATCTCTAATATGTCCAAACGAAGCAATAACCTTAAAATCACTATCCAGATACTTATTTATCGTTTTCGCCTTTGCCGGCGATTCTACTATTACTAATTTCATATTTATTTATAAATTAAAGATATCTTGTTGCCAGGATATCTGGTTATTTTTCCAGCCAATTCTAGTTCTAATATTATCATATATATAGCCGGCAAAGGTAGCTGTGTTTGATGTAAACAATCAAAATCTATAGGAGTTGAAGATAAAAGCTCCTTAACCCTCATACGCATATCGTTGGTAATTAGATTAGCATATTTTATATTTAACGATTTAAACTGATTATTTTCAGCTGAATCATTTGCTATATCCTTAGATTTACTAACAACCTTGGTAAAATGTGGTAAGTTAGTCACTATATCCTCAGTAGATTCCACCATATGAGCTCCTTCCTTGATAAGTTTATTAGTACCCTGACACCTAGGATCCAGCGGGAATCCTGGTACGGCAAATACTTCTCTATTTTGCTCTAAAGCAAACCTTGCTGTTATTAATGATCCAGATTTTAGACTTGCCTCAATTACTACTGTTCCAAGAGATATACCAGAAATTAATCGATTACGCTGTGGAAAATGTTGCCCAAGTGGTTTTGAACCTACTGGTAATTCAGCAATTATCAAGCCATTTTGTTGGATTTGCTCAAATAATTTAACATTCTCTGGGGGATAAACATAATCAATTCCTCCAGCTATAACTCCTATTGTTTTAGAGGTATTTACTTGATGCACTGCTGTATCAACACCTCTGGCAAGTCCAGAAACCACTATATAATTTGCATCAGTCAATTCCTTAGCAATTTTAGCAGCAAAGGCACGACCATTTACTGAAGCATTTCTTGCTCCAACAATTGCTAAACATCTTTCGTGTGCTAATAACCCGATATTGCCCTTATAACTTAATATTGGCGGGCAATCAAAAATCTCTAACAATAACCTTGAATATTCTGGAGATTTATAGGTAATAATCTGAGCATTATGCTTTTGCAACAATTCAAGTTCTTTACTTGCATCACTCTGAGAAAATACCTTTACTGGCTTAGAACGCCCACCTCGCACAGAAAATTCTTGTATGTTGTCAATTGCAACACTACTACTACCAAATAACTTTATTAAACTCCAAAAAGTTCTTGAACCAACATTTTCGCTCCTAATTAGTCTTAGAATATCAATAGTTTCTTTTGTATAAGATACTGGGTTAGTATCCAAAAATAGCTCCTTCAGCATCAATTGACTATATATTAGTGAATTAACTTTAATTGGCAACGTTATAAATCCGGTTAGTATTTAGCATCAGCGTCATTGCGAGCCGCCGTAGATGGCGTGGCAATCCATAAAAGAGTAGATTGCTTCGTCGGCTAACGCCTTCTCGCAATGACGGCTTTCCAATTATTACCTTCTTAAACTGCCGCATATGCACAATGACAGCACGATGGGTGCTTATTCGGCACTAGCTCAGGTTAATTGACTATAGCTATAAATTCTCTGCATTAGAAGCTAAGTAATCTGCCACTCCTTTATGCGAAGGAGTAATACCCTCATCACCTTTATGCCATCCAGCTGGACATACTTCGCCATGTTTGGTATTATAGTCTATAGCATCGATCACTCTTATTACTTCATCAATATTTCTACCAATTGGCAAATCATTAACTAGCAAATGCCGAACTATAAATGCTTCATCAATAACAAAAGTACCACGCAGTGATATTCCATCATCGTGCAGTACATTATAACTATGTGAGGCACTCTTTTTAAGATCTGACACCATAGGAATCTGGATATTACCAACACCACCTTTATTGTAGGGGGTATTCTTCCAAGCTAAATGCGAAAAATGCGAATCAACACTTATTGCCACTAATTTTGTATTTCTCTCAGTAAATTCCCCTAGCCTATTATTAAAGGCTATAATTTCTGACGGACAAACAAAAGTAAAATCAAGAGGATAAAAAAACAACACCACTTTATGATCCTTAGCATAATTTCTAAGATTAAATTCAGATTCTATACTATTATCAGGCATAATAGCTTTAGCTGTAAAATCCGGAGCAGCTTTGCCAACGAACACTTGCATTAAAATTCTCCAATTAATAATGATTAAAAACATTTATTATGATACACAAAATTATAACCTATTACAATACCAAATCCAAAATAACTCAACTAATAATTTAAAAATTACTAGAATTTTAGATTATTAGATCTTTTACTTGCGATTTCCATAATTTTTTGTACAATTTACTGTTTTTCAATAATTCCTCATGTGCTCCATCTTCAACTATACTACCTGCATCAAAAACCAAAATTCTATCCATATTTAACAAAGTTGATAATCTATGGGCTATAACTAATACAGTTTTATTTTGCATTAAGTAAGATAGAGAATCTTGTATTAAGCTCTCAGTTTCACTATCTAAACTGCTTGTTGCTTCATCAAGGATTAATATAGGAGCATTCTTTAATATTGCCCGGGCAATTACTATCCTCTGTCTTTGACCACCTGACAAATTATTACCCCTTTCACCGCATAAGCTTTGGTACCCTTCCGGCATGGCAGCAATAACTTGATGTATATGAGCTGCTTTTGCCGCCTCTATTACTTCTTCTAAGCTAGCATCTTTTTTTCCATATCTAATATTATCGATAATTGTCCTATGAAATAGGATTGGTTCTTGTGGTATTATACTAATATTATCTCGCAAAGAGTCTTGAGTTACATATCTAATATTTTGCCCATCAATTAAAATTTCTCCTTGGTCTATATCATGCAACCGTGTAATAAGATTGATAAAAGTTGTTTTTCCTGAGCCAGAAAATCCTACTAATCCGACCTTTTGTTGACTCAAAATTGTAATAGATTTATTCTCAAATAAATTATTATGGTAATATTTAAAACTAACATTTTTAAATGCTATCTCACCTTTTGCAACCCTTAGAAGATAGGGATTGTCAATATCTTTTATAATATGAGGTTTCATCAATGATAAAGTTTGATGAAAAGAACCAAATTCTTCAAACATATCCCCTATTTCCTGCGTTAAATCCCAAATTTCAGTAGTAACAGTCATACACAGAGTAAGTATCAAGACACAATCTCCTATAGTTATTTGCATTTGACTACGAAGCTGTGCCAAATAATAAATCATGATAAAAATCATTATAGCACAGATTATTCCTAGTACGTTACGTAGCTTCCACATGAAAAACTGCATAATTTGTTCATTGACTATCGCATTATCTATTCTTGCTTCTAGATTTTGACGTTCAAATTTATGAGAAGTAAACATCCGTACTGTACTAATATTGGCTATCAAATCCACAATCTTACCGGCAACTATTGATTTACTTCGGGCATAATTTACTGAATATTTATTTACTGTACTTGAACAAATAACAGTAATTCCTATAAAAACACAAATAAATATCAGGAATATAGTGGAAAATATTTGATGAACCGAATACATAGCTACTAGAGAAAAAACAATTATAGCTAGTTTATATATAATTTTTTCACCAAATAACGATAGAACCATTTCGAAAGACCTAGAAGCTTCAGTAATACGATTGGTAATATGACCAGCAAGGTTTTCTTGAAAGAATTTATGGTTATGATACTGAGTATAATTATACATCTCATCTAGTATCTGTCCTTTGATATAGGGTATTGTTTTTAGATAAACATAATCATAAACCCGCCATATAACATTGACACCCATCCACCAAACTGCATATATTATTGCCCAAGACATCATAGAGGAAGGTAGATATTTAGCTTCTTCATCAGAGAAAGACTCTAGCAAATTTATAATTTTTTGGAGCAATACACTATCAATAGCAGGTATCATTCCCAACATTATGCATAACAAACCTAAAACGATTAGTTTAATTTTTCTTTTCTTTAAGAAATAGAAAAATAGCCTTATTGACGAGTTTGAAAAATCAATATTTCCTAGCACTACACACACCTCATTATAAAAAAACTAATTATACTAAAATTAACCTAATAACAAACCTTGCCACTTTATTACAAAACTGCTATAAAACAGTACAGAATATCTGAAGTTATCTAGAATGAAAGAAAAAAACATACCTATTTTGAATAGCCTAACTAAGAAAGCTACCAATTCATTAGATACTGATAATAATCCTTTTTTTAATGTTAGATATATTTGTCAATCAACTACTCTAATTACTGAATCTATCCAAAAAGGTTTTGATGTTGCACAGTTATCTAATGGAGACATTACAGTCACGGAAATTAAAACAGTAAATGTTCACTATAATTGGGATAATGTTAAACAAAAATTTGTTAAAATACACCAAAATTAGAATTATATACTAAATATACTTAGTGTGCGTATAATATAGTGTATACTATAATGAATGACTCGAGTAACTTAATTTATGAGGATAATATGATACTTAAGAATATAATAGCCATCATTGCTGTTAGCCTATGTTTTAGCCTATCAGTCTGTTTTGCCGCTACATCAATGGAAGCAACAGCCTCTATTGAGACACTAAATGCTTGGGCAAGACCTTCCATATCAACTGCTATTGGCAAACGTAATAATTCTGCGATATATCTTGAGATAGTTAATAATTCTGATACAAATTATAATTTAGTAAATGTTTCTTCCGATGTCGCTAACAGGGTTGAATTACATAGAAGTTTTGTTGATGAAAAAGGTGTTAGCAAAATGGTAAAACTTGATAAGCTAGTCATCCCAACTAAAACTAGCGCTGTTTTACAACCAGGTGGTATGCATATTATGCTTTTGGATTTAAAGACCATACTAAAAGTTGGTGATAAATTTGATTTATTCTTATATTTCGATAACAACATTCAGAAAATTGTACAAGTAGAAGTAAAGACAAAATAGTTATTATTCATTTTAACCACTACTTTAAAAGTTACTTAAACACTTTTGAAGTAGTGATAAGTTAATAGTCAACTCTAAGGAAATACAGCCCACATGCCGGAGCCTTTGCTCCCGCTATTTCTCTTTTCTTTGCATTCAGAACTCTTTGGATATCATCTTCCTGCCATATATTACGTCCAACTAATACTAAACTACCAACAATATTTCGAACCATATTATGTAAAAAAGAGCGAGCAGAAAAATATATTTTTATTTCTTCGTTTTTTTGGGTAATAATTAATTCGGATAAGGTTTTTATAGGTGACTTTGCTTGGCAAAATTTGCCTCTAAATGAGCTAAAATCATGATGTCCTATGAGGTAGGAAGCCCCGCGTCTCATTGCTTCAACATCAAGAGGTTGTTTTATCCACCAAGCACGGTTTAAATCTATTATAACTTGGCTAGGTCTATTGATAATTCTATAGACATAATGACGTTCTAAAGCAGAAAATCTTGCATGAAAATCTTTGTCTACTAGAACACAATCAACTACCGCTATATTATAATCTCTCACAAAATAGTTGATAGCCTGAATAACTTTATAAGGGTGCATATATTTCACTAAATCAAAGTGGGCTACTTGCCCTAAAGCATGAACCCCGGCATCAGTCCTACCAGCTCCGTGAACTGCTACTTTTTCACCAGTAAATTTGTATATCCCGTCTTCCAATGTTTGTTGAATAGATATAGCACCACTCTGCTTCTGCCAGCCAACAAAAACCGTACCCAAATATTCAATGGTAATTTTATATCGATAAACATCTAAATTCTTATCGATCTGCAAAATTGATGGATTGTCATTATCACTCTCATGCTCTTTAATATAGTCAATTGATAAGAAATTGGTGACATCGTTACTCGTCGCTCGCCTATTACATATAGGCTTCACTCCATCTCTTCTGCTACCCAATTCTCCTGAATTGACTATATCATCATCGTGCAAACAAGAATCTAAATCAAAACACAGTATCATAAAAATCTCTTCACTGGGAATTTTGTTGTTCTAGGAAGCTGCCTGCGATAACTAATTAATTTCGAGAACTGGTATCAGACATCCTCCTAAGCAGGCATTATATATGAATTTTATGACTTATGCTAGCTTGTATAACGATAAATGATTGACTCTTTTACTGGTTTAGGATACTTTCTAAAATACACTACTAATTTTTATAGTGATAGTTACTAGGAGACTATCGGAGATAACTAATTTGTTCACAGGAAATTATATGTATAAGCTAATATTACTATATATTTTTTTTATAAATATATCACAAGTAAATGCTGCTGATTTTACCATAGAGCCTTTATCTGAATCATCGAAACAAGAGATGATCAAGAAAAAAGTGTGGCATGATGGATGTCCAGTTGCTCTAAATCGATTAAGAGTTATTAAATTCCCTTATTATGATTTTAATTCTGTAATACATCATGATGGAAAACTAGTTGTTCTTGATGCTGTTTCTGAGCATGTTGTCGTCATTTTGAAAAGAATATATGATTTAAAATACCCTATTGCTAAAGCGCGTACTGTTGAAGATTATGATGGTGATGATGACAAAAGTATGGCAGATAACAATAGTTCTAGTTTCAGTTGTCGTGAAATTACAGGGGGTGGTTTACCTTCCGTACATTCATACGGTCTTGCGATTGACATTAATCCAATTCAAAATCCTTATCTTTCTATTCCAAGTGACATAAGTCAAGCAGGGGCTGTTACTGTAAAACCTGCGGAAGGATCAAGTTATCTCAATCGAACCAATATTAGACCTGGGATGAGTGAAGTAATAATTGATCTTTTCGCTGAGAATGGTTTTAGTGTTTGGGGAGGAAAGTGGAACACTCCTATAGATTGGCAGCATTTCCAAACATCTCGAGCTATGGCACAATTATTAGCCATTATGAACTATAATGATGGTTGTGCTCTTTTTAAGCTCTACGCTAAAACGCCGCAAATGCTTAACAAAATTGATCCTAATAACAATCAATTTGTTGAGCTTTATAAAAAAGACTCTAACAGGTTTATGCAATGTTTAAAAAAATTACCAGAAATATTAAGCCTAACGCCAGATCAGGCATATGATATTTTATCAAAATGTATTGTAAATCAGTGATTAATACATTAGGGTCTTATAATTTGCAGCTAAAAAGAGTCGAAATCTAGTAATTTAAATTTTGTTCACAGAGCCTAGGCTTACGCCTTCTCGCAATGACGTCTTGTACTTTAACTTTTTTTTCGTGAACGCTCACGTTAAATGAAATTTTGTGGTTAAATACTAATCGGAGTTAGCTATAAGAATCAATAAAATCTAAAGTATCAGTGATTAATTCTATTATGTTATTATACATGTTAGGTCTTTCATCTTCATAATCTAACAAATCACATAAATTTACTAAATCAACTAATTTTGCTTTTTTTTCCCAATCTGAGTCTAGGTTCACAGAGCCTAGTAACTTTGACATTTTTGAGTATCCAGAAATAAAGCTATCTTTTAACTGTTTATCAAATAAATGTTTAAATCTAAATAAAGTTGCAATATCACCATACACTGAACCAGAATAAGCAAATTCCCAATCTAATATTCCTGATAAAATTAATGTTCCGTCTATATTTTTAACTAAAATATTAGAAGGTTTAAAATCACCATGCACTAATTGATTACTATATTCCTTAGGAAAATAGTTTTCATATGAAATAATTTTATTTTTTAAACTATAAGCAAATATAATTTATAAATACATTATATCCATTATGTTTGGTAGTAATTTTGCTGATTGATAAATTTGCATCAAGTAAACCACTTTCTTGGAACTTATAGGTACTCAAATGTCCTAAAAATTCACCAAGTTTACTATATATTACTAGTATTGAGTCTAAAAACGAAGGATCAGTTAAAAAATCTGATAATAAACTGCCTTCACGATATTCTACAAAACCACAAAAATAGTTTGTTATTTCATTTATAGGATTAAAACTAAGAAATTTTGGAACTAAAGGTTCATTATGGAGTAAATGTGAAAGTTTAAATTCTTTTTTACCTAACTCTATATCTCGAACATTAATACGTAATATAAACTTATCTCTATTCTCGAATTCAATAATATAATTTGTATTAGCAAGACCATGTTCTGCCTTGGTAACAATAAACTTATCTTCCCTAATTAAAAATTTTTTACACAAATTTTTAATTTCTTCGAATCCAAGATCAAAAAATTTATTTCGGCGTTCCCATTCTAACAATTTCTCCATACAGATTCTTCTAATAAAGCCTATCTCATAATTATAACAAGAAAGATATACCCATACGTAAGTATAATAGCCCTCTTCGAAAACTCGCTTATGCACAAGGATTTGAAGGAGACGCTTCACCTCGAACCGCAGCGTACTCTAATGTACGTGAGGATTCGAGTACCGCATCATTGTCCAAATTACCAGCAGAAGTAGAGTTTCCGAAGAGGTCTAATGGATAATATCTTTCTTGTTAAAACGTTATAGCAATAAACCTATGCCAGACTATAATATTTTATAGTGAAAGCTCTAAGAAAATTAAGAATTATTACACGCTTCCTTCATTTTCTTACCAGCTCTAAAGACTGGTTGTTTATAAGCAGCAATATGCATTTTCTCACCAGTTTTTGGATTGCGACCTTCACGTGCAGCTCTACTTTGTATGTGAAAAGAGCCAAACCCCACTAGGTTAACGTCCTCACCACGACTAAGTGCTTTAAGTACACTATCTACAACCCAAGTAAGGGCTTTTTCTGCATCAGTTTTTGAATGACCTGCTTCAGCCATTAATGCTACTAATTCTCCTTTATTCATATGATTAGCTCTCCAAATAGATTGTTAACATTATCAGACATTAATGTATTTATTATACCAAGATGCCAGCAAGACTTATTAATCTCGTTGCCTAGATTATATCAGACACTAAACTGACTGCAACTGAGACTTATTTAGAATTTTTGAATATAATTATTTTCTAGTCTAATTGCAAAAAATTGTATCTATTTTACATCAAATTAGTTTCTTATACTGTAATTAGCATGTGTTTACACTAGCAACTACAATACAAAATTGGTCAAAAATAACTTTTGAAATTAATCGCTATTATATTTTATGTTGGTTTAAATGAAATGATTAGTTGAAAATCTAAATAGTTTATATATTATATATATTATAATTTAATATATATAAGGTAACTTTTATGCTCACTAGACTATTTTACATATTATTTATTTTAATTTTCGACTTAAATGTTAATGCTAATCCAACTCCCTTAGGTTTTGAATTAAATAAAGCAGTTATATCAGACGTAGAGAAAGTATATCATATCACCAAAAAAGAACAGAATCATTGGGAAGGGTATAATTATTATGTCAATGTTAGAGATGTCAAATTAGAGGGGCTTACTAAGCTACTAATAATATGTAATGATGATAATATTATCCAAGCAGTAATCTTAACGATAGATAAAAGTAAATTCACAGAATTTTATCAGTTACTTTCAGAGAAATACAAACTTACCTATAGCCAGAATCCTAAGTTGGGTGATAAAGAAATTAAATTTGCAGATAGTGATTGTACCATAATATTAGATGCTCCTCATCTTAGCTTTAGTATGTATCTTATATACATAACAGATGAATTTCTAACAAAATTTAAAGGCAAGCAAAAAGAAGAAGAAAATCTGAAGAAAACAAGAGATAAAGAATTGCTATAGTTCAATAGACCTCTTGCAAAACTCTACTTCTGCTGGTAATTTGTACGTCGATGTGGTACTCGAATCCTCACGCACGCTAGGCTCTGTGAACAAAATTTTAATTGTTTAGATTTTGAGTATTTTTAAGCGAAAATTAATAAGATTTTTGCCGGAATAGTTAGTTCTATTTCAAAAAAATCTTATAATTTGCAGCTAAAAAGAGTCGAAATCTAGTAATTTAAATTTTGTTCACAGAACCTAGAGTACGCTGCGGTTCGAGGTAAAGCGTCTCCTTCAAATCCTTACGCATAAGCGAGTTTTGTAAGGGGTCTAATTATAAAAACCATCGACAAAAGAAAATAATTCAGTGATAATCTTTGTTTGTGTTTTAAAAAACTAGGTTGCTGTTCACAACCTAGGGCAGTTTAGTTGTTTTTTTATGACTTTATAAACTGCCTGCCAAAAATTTATAATAAAAACTATTATGTTGTCTCTTATGCTAGAAAATAGTGTTGTTACTAATTTAGTAAATCAGGAATTTTCAGTTACTGAAATTTCTACTAAGATTAAGGAATTGCTAGAAAATAACTTTGGTTATATTAGAGTAAAGGGAGAAATTTCTAGTCTTAAGATAGCAACTTCTGGTCATGGGTATTTTAATCTTAAAGAAAATACAGCTGTTCTAGCCTGCACTTGTTGGCGTCCGGTACTTGCCAAGATTCAATTTACACCAGTTGACGGTATGGAAGTGGTAGCTATTGGCAAACTCTCTGGATATGCAGGGAATTCACGATATCAGCTATCGGTAGAGGCTCTTGAGCCTGCTGGTCTTGGGGCTATTATGCAAATTCTCAAGGAATTGCAAGCAAAATTAGAAAAAGAAGGTATCTTTAATAAACCAAAAAAACCATTACCTTTTCTGCCTAATAAGATTGGTGTAGTTACCTCAATGACTGGGGCGGTAATTAGGGACATTATACATCGTATTAATGATCGCTGTCCATCTCATATACTAATATGGCCAGTTACTGTTCAAGGTGGAAATGCTGCAAGTGAAATTGCTGGGGCAATTGAAGGATTTAATAAATTAGAGCAAAATATAAAACCTGATGTTATAATTGTTGCAAGAGGTGGGGGTTCTATAGAAGATTTATGGGCATTCAATGAAGAAGTAGTAGTACGTAGCGTATTTAGCTCAGATATTCCTATTATTTCGGCAGTGGGGCATGAAGTAGATAATACTTTAATCGATTTAGTAGCTGACAAGAGAGCTCCTACTCCCACCGCTGCAGCTGAATTTGCCGTACCTGTACTTTCTAGCCTTAATTATACAATAAGTTCGTATTATGAGACCTTACTTAACCGTATTATTCAGCTAGTTAAATATCAACAGCAAGCCGTTAACTCCAATACTGACATTTCCAGAAGTCTAACTACTTATATAGATTATAACCAACAACTTCTTGATGAACTAAGTTTTAGATTAATGGATTCTTTGCCAAATTTACTTAGATTTAAAGTGACAAAACTTGACTCACTGAATATAGAAATATTAAATCCTCTGAAAATAGTTGACTATAAGTCGTTAGAATTAGACCATCAATTTAATTATACACTAAAATCTATTAGCACTAAGTTAAAAAATTATGAGCATCAACTAAATTTAAATAATTTACTACTTACCAGTTTAGACTATAAAACTGTATTAAAACGTGGTTTTACAGTAATTAAATCCGCAGATAAAGAATTCATAACATCAAAAGTTATGGCAAGCAAAAAACAAGAATTTAATATTAAATTTTTTGATGGTGATATATTAGTCCACACTATAAAATAGTGTATACTCTAATTAACTTGAAGTAGAATTTAATGAGGAGAGTTGTACACCATGCAAATATTTAAGAGTATCATCCCAATTATTATTATCTTACAAAACTTTTTTGCCTTTGCTGATCATAAAGTTGCTGATCCTACGGTGAATAGTACTCAAATATCTAATAATCTCATTGATACATATTTTACTCAATGTACTGAAGAAATAGCTGATAAAGAAAGCTTGCTTGTTGATTGGTATCCATTGGAACCCTACCAGTTTAGTTCTATAACTAGAAGTGGTAACTATAATGTCACCGGTTTAGATATTGAATTAATCAATGTTATTAGTAGTAAAATTAACATTGGCATACAATATACTGATTCTGCCTGGGAACAAGTAATACCCGATATCCAACAAGGTAAAAGTGATATGGTGCCAGGACTTACTTATACCGAGGAAAGAGCAGCCTTTGCCAATTTTTCTATCCCATATCGACTTGCAGAAATTTCCTTATTTACTTTACGTTCAGCAAGAAAACATCTACATTTTAATAATACGAATGAATTCTTAGCTCAGATACGTTTACTAAATTTTCGTCTCGGTATAACTAAAAAAGCTGTTTTTGGTGATGCGAGAACGACTGACTACCTAAATCAGGTGAGTAATAACGACATCATCATTAAATATGGCAGTAATGCAGAGCTATTTAAGGGGCTACTACGTAATGAAATTGATGGGTTTCTTGCTGATAGGATCGCAGGGGTAGCTCTTGCCTTAAACTATATAGAAAAAGATCAAATAGAAGAGATCCCTACTGGTATTAAAACCCCTGTACATTTAATGTTTAGTAAGAAAACCGTATCTCCTAATTTAGTCGCCAGGTTTAACAATTCAATTAAAGAATTTATCAATAGCGATGAATATAAAAAAATTGTTAGAAAATATATATATCATACCTTATTGCCAAAATCTATTGATTCAACATGGTGTCATATTATTGGAGTTATAGGAAGTATAGCATTCGCAATTTCTGGTATCGTTATATCAGCAAAAACAAACGCTACGCTGTTTACTACTTTTGTATTAGCAATGTTACCATCCTTACTAGGATGTATTTTACTCGATATTATAGTACACCATACCGATAATAATATAAGTATTGTTTTAACTCCATATTATACTTTTCGTGTTTTTATAATAGTGCTTATTGGCTTCTCTGCCATTAAATTGCTAGCTTATTATAACAAGCAATTATATGAGGATAATTTTATCCAAAAAATGCGTAATAATACTCTTATTGTTTGTGATTCCTTAGGGCAATCATCTTTTATGATAATTGGTGTTATAGTTGTAATTGTACAAAGAATTGAACCGTTAGAGTTTTGGGGAACATGTTTTGCCTTTTTGACTTCTAGTGCTGGTATAATGCTCAGGAATTTAATTTGTAAACATGATAGAAATATGGAGTATATCCCTAGAGAAATTAATTTTGAAATATTAATATTGTGGGGTGCGATCTTTAGTATATTATTAGATTCTTATGCTTGTAAGCCTGATTATAGTACAATAAAATACTCTATTGTTACAGTATTTATAGGAGCTGTTGTTAGTAGACTTTTAGTCTACTACTATAATATCCCAAACTTAACTTTTCGTTCGGATAATACAGAAATTCCTATAGATAATATAAAAACAAACTAAATAAGTAATGGAAATGATCGAGATAATGAACAAATTTTTAAATATAATAATAGAAAACTGATGCCAACGGAGGTTTTTACAAATTTATTCAAGGAAGTTATATGTACAAATTTATAGATTTATTCTGTGGTATTGGTGGTTTCCGTATAGCTCTTGAAGAAAAAGGGATGGAGTGTGTTTTTCATCCGATATTGATAAAGATGTGCAAGAAACTTATAAAAGGAATTTTGGAGAAAAACCAATGGGAGATATTTCAGAGATTTATGAACGCAAAATACCAAAACATGATATTTTATGTGCCGGTTTTCCTTGTCAACCTTTTAGTATCTCCGGTAAACAGAATGGTCTACATGATATAAATGGTAAATTGTTTTATAAAATAATTAGAATATCTTTGCTATTGATAGTAGATTGGTAACAACAATAAATGAAAAACTTTAAATGAAGAGTCTTAAATGAAAATAGCTACTTGGAATATTAATTCCATAAGAATGAGACTACAACATTTACGTGACTTTTTAACGGAAGTAGATCCTGACATTGTTTTGCTACAAGAAATAAAGTGTGAGACTGAGAAATTTCCTTTTGATGAATTATCGGACTTAGCGTATAATTTTTATGTGCATGGTCAAAAATCCTATAATGGTGTTGCTATTTTATCAAAATTTTCAGCTGATGAAGTGATAAAAGACTTTCCGGCGATTAATTGTATTGACCAAGCACGAATGATAGAAATCACTGTACAAACTCCAATAGGTTTCTGTAGTATCACTTCTTTATATGCCCCTAACGGTTCATTGGTGGGTAGTGATAAATTTGAAATGAAATTAGGGTTTTATGACAGTTTAATTAATTACTTACAATCCAAGAAATCTCTTGATACTAAGATAATAGTTGGAGGGGATTTTAATATTGCTCCTTTTGATATTGACGTATACTCAGTAAAAGAGCTACAAAATACTACTTGTTTTACTAATGAAGAAAAACAACGATTGAGAATTATTTTAAATTCTGGGGTTGAAGATTTATATAGATTATCAAACCCTACTAAACAAGAATTCTCTTGGTGGGATTACAGAGCAGGCTGTTTTGAACAAAATAAAGGTATGCGTATTGATATGATACTTGCCTCGAGCAATGTTGCAGATTATTTAGATAATTGCTACATGTATTATAATTTACGAGCTAAAGTTAAACCTTCTGATCATATACCCGTTGTCGCCATCATTTAGTTAAATCTATTAACCAGAGGTTCCATAATACTTCAGAAGCTATCTGCGCAGGTACGAATTTTTTTACAAGAGGTTTCTGAGCATTATCTCTTTAATATTATGCTGGCTATTTTTTTTGGTAGCATAAGTATATTCGCTAATATTTTTGCATACTTATTAAAATAATAGATATCATAAGTGTTTAGTATTTTATAAGTAAACAACCCTAGAGTATAAGGTGCTATTAATAAGTTTTTTATAAATAATTTGATATAACTAAAACATTTATCAAATTTAATATCTATTACTGTAACGAGTCTCATTTTTGATAAGTAATTATCTAATTCCCTACTGATATCATGAGAATTAATATCCCAATTAATTATATTATTAATATCTTTAACTTTCTTAAAAAATTCTAAATTAGTCTTGCTAAGAGGACTGACTTGCAAAATACGATCTCTATGACCTTTTAGCATATGAAATAACATTTTATTCATTATTAATCGCTTATTGTATAAGGTGGCATCATTAGTTTGCAAATAACTTAGAATATTGAGAATTATCTTTTCATGATCATGGATTTTAAATCCTGTTGCCGCAATGGATTGGGCAGGTCTGCCTATATAATATTTATAAAGTGGTATATCTAAATACAGAACCTGTTTAACATATTGTATAGCTTTAGCATTATACTCCATATCTACATAAAAACATTTTTCAGTTAGTATCATATTAGATTTCTTAAGAATATCAGTTTTATAAGTTGAAGTTGATAAAATTGGCCCCCAATAATCAAATTTTATTTGGTCAAAAATTAAGATTTGTTTAGACGGAAGATGTGTATAACAATCCTCACTTCTTATAGCACTATTAGCTAATATGTCATACGATAATTCATGTAAGATTAAATCAACATCGAACATATTTAAATATTTTAGGAAATTATCTAGCCCTTGAGTATCTACCCAATCATCTCCATCCACTATTTTAAAATATTTTGACTTAGTATGTTTAATACCAGCATTTACTGCTCCACCATGCCCCTTATTGCTTTGATTTATAAGTGTTACAATAGTTGGGAATTTATTTTGGTACTCTTCAGCAATTGATTGAGTGTTATCAGTTGAGCCATCATTTATGACTAATACTTCTAGTAAATGCTTATTCTCACAAGATAAAATAGAATTTAAGCATCTTGGTAAATAACGCTCAATATTGTAAACAGGAACACATATACATAATAATTTTATTTGCTCATGTTCTATAGGTTTAATATAAAATTCTTGTTCATTTTGAAATAATTGTAATTCTTTTTCCAAAATCATTTTACGTGAAAATTTAGAAGAAACATCATAAGACATTTTCTCGCTTAACTCTAAAAATCTATCTGGATTGTAAAATAAATCCTCAATAATATTAGCATAAGACTCAGGATTTTCTATATCATTACTTAAAGTACCATAAGAAGGATTAATAAATTCTGGGACACCACAAACATTAGAACTAACCAACACTAAACCAGAGCTTACTCCTTCTAAAGAACTAACCCCCATACTATCAAGTCTTGTTGGATGGAATATTATACCACAATTTTTATGAAGTTCACTAATTTGAGCATGAGTATGAAATCCTTGAATAAAATGCACATTAGGCAATCGTATTTTTTCTGAAAAATCTTTAAATAGTACCCCATCTCCATAAATAAAAAAGTTTAGTTGATTAAAAAACTCTTTGTTCTGAAGAATAGTGATGGTCTCTATTACTAGATCTAAAGCATAGTTATTATAATTATCGAATTTTCTTAAAGTGAATATGTTTAACCTATCATTTGAATATTTCTTAACGTATTTAAATATATCAGTATCTATGCCATTTGGAATTATGGCAAAATTATTGAAATTAGTATTTATATATTTCTCAGATTTTGCCTTTAACCAATTACTTACAAAAATCCATTTTATATTCTTATTATTTGCATATTTTTTATACATTAAATCTTTTGTTCTTATTCGCTGAGGTGTAACGTAGGGGTTATACACCCAACCATAAGCCATGCAAAATGATTCTTGATACCTATAAAGTATTTCAGCACCATGAGTATAACAATAAATTTTTATACCATAATAAAGAATTACACTATCAATAATATCTTGTAATTCCTCGTTAATAAAATGAATTATAACTCTCTTAAAATTAGAATTAGTTATTATATTTTTTAAAAAACTTAAACTATTATAATAAACTTTTATACCATCAAATTCATTTATAAAACTATTATTATCATCACGACAAAAAACTTCTGACTTAATATTATGATTGGTAAAAGCTTTAATAGAAGTATGAACAAAACAAAAATTATACAGGTTTGCAGAACTAGGATATCCAGGAGAAATTATCAATGTATCAGCTGTAGAAACAGGATTGTCAAATTTACTTTTTTTAGTTATGTAATAAGTAAATTGTTTTATTTTAACTTCCGTGTTAGCTTTTAAGATAAGCACAATTTTAAAACATTCTAAATTAGATAAAGGGATTTCTAATTCTGAATTTAAAAACGTCAATTTTCCAGCAACTGTAAAGGATATTTCACCCTTAACCAAAGTTCCTTTATTGACCAAACTAATAAATTGTTTATCCTTAAATAGGATAAACTGCCTATCTATAGTTATAGACCTTAGTTCATTTGATGAGTTAATGATTGTGATATTATCATCTTCTTTATTATGTTTTACATATAAACCATTAAGTTTATTAGTTGGTAACGTAATAATTTTTTGTTTTAGGTCTATGGGGAGGGTCATTCTCAAATAATTATAAAGCTGTTATTTTAGTTAATGATTCTATATCTTCAAACTCCTTTAAGGCTCTTAATATTATATCATCCATATCATAATATCGATACTCAGCTAGTCTTCCGATCAGCCTTAGATTAGAAAAATTTTTAGCTATTTCTTTGTATTTATTAAACAATTCACTATTACAATCTTTGGGTATTGGATAATAAGGTATATCCTTCTCAGGGTTAGTTCTATCATATTCTTGTGGGTATTCATACATCAGTACTGTCTTCTTGTTATTAGGTACCCTCATAGTATGATTATACTCAGTAATCCTAGTATATAATTCGGTATTGGGGTAATTTACAGTAGTTACCCGTTGTAATAAAGCTTCATCATGTGTTTCAGTTGTGAATTTTAATGATCTGTACGGCAACTCCCCTAAATGATAATTAAACAATTCATCTATAGGACCAGTATATATTATATTACCTTCATATTTTTGTCCTTTAAAAAGGATTGCTTTATTATTAAGGTCTATTTTCAGTAAATCTTTAGAGTCGATATTTAGTAAAATATCAATATTATCGTGACTTAACATTTTCTCAAACATTGCCGTATAACCTTCAACTGGTAAAGCTTGAAAACTTTGTTGAAAATACCTATCATCATAAGAAATATGTACAGGAACTCTAGCCGTTATGGTCTCAAAATCCAAATTTTCTGGTTTATCACCCCATTGTTTTACTGTATAGTTTAAATATAATGTTTCAAATATAAAGTCCCCTAACGCTCTTATATCACCATCATCAAAATTTCTTAGCTTAGAAACGGATACTTTAGTCTCCATACCAAAGTTTACGATTAACTTATCTTTATATAATATGGCTTTTTCAACTGGCAATAGAAGCTCTAAAGAGGTTAGATTAAATGGTACTGGCACTAATTGATCGTTTATTTTAGCTAAAACCTTATGTTGGTATGGATACCAATGAGTAAAATTACTTAAATAATTTTTTACTTTATCTTCATTGGTGCGAAATAGATGGGGACCATATTTATGAACCAATATATTATTAATATCTTTATAATCATACATATTACCAGCGATATGGGGTCTTTTTTCTATGACCAACACCCTTTGGTTAAGCTGCGAAGCTATTCTTTCTGCAAGAATAGAGCCAGCAAAACCACTACCAACTATTATATAATCGTATATAATCATAAACTCGGGTTAAATAAATTTTAAAAATTACAACATAATGATTTATTTTGATAATATGTCAAGTGCGAATTGGATACATCTAACAATATTAAAGTATATTATATTTTGTACTGGCAGGTGGGTCAATATTATTGACTAACTATGATAAATACCATAATACGCAGCTAAAAATAGAATAAGTGGACTTGTTAATAGTTAAAATACTATATTTTACTTTAATTAGCAATATTCTTCTTATGAGGTTGCTATGAATTAGCTGAACCAGATCAGATGTATACAACATAATTAAATATATATACATGCAAAAAAAACTACTTTTTATTATAGATCCTCGCCCAGAAGCAATAAAAATGGCACCCTTAATTCAAAAATCCAAGGAATATAAAAATTGTAAAACTATTGTGTGCATAACAGCTCAACACAGAGGAATGCTTGATCAAGTATTAACTTTTTTTAACATTACTCCTAATTATGATCTTAATCTAATGAAACCAAATCAAGATTTATTTGATATAACAACTTCAGGGCTTATGAGGTTAAGAACAGTTTTAGAAGAAGTTAATCCTGATTTGGTTTTTATCCAGGAAGATACTACCACAGCTTTTATAGGTGCTTTAGCTACATTTTATCATAAAATGTAGACTTATTTAATTTTACTGTCTAGCTCACGGAATACTCCAACTTCTTTCCATAAGTCCCTATTTCCTATAACATAAATAACTTCTTTAGCACGGGTAACTGCTACATTTAAGATGTTAGGAAATTTGCCTACCCATACTCGACTGCCACCTTGGCCTGATCCTTGTGCCCCTAATACTAAAATTACCGCTTCAGCTTCTCGACCTTGGGCAGTATGTATTGTTCCAACTCGCTCATTAAGCCAAGAATAGCTATCTGTAGTTATCCAAGATTCTAAAATATGACTATCTTTTATAATTTTGCGTAAATTATTCGCAACAACTCTAAAAGGTGTTACAATATACAGATTTGGCTGTATTCCAGCATTCTTTAATGTACCTAATAGTTCAAGTACCTTTTGCCCTTCTTCTGGACACCACTTATCTAACGCTTCTCCTTGAATATCAAACCATTTAGAAGAACCAAGACATTTACGTATTGCAGAGCTACTATCAGAACTCTTGGCATGAACCATAGATTCTCCATAAGCAATTATATTAGAAATATCAAACATAGGATTTCCACAACGTCTATGTACTAGTAAAGGCACACCAACCAAACGACTTCCGTGCTTAGTATCAAATTCATAAATATATGAATTTGCAGAATCTGATAGGGTCTGCACTGATGCTTCTGGTGCATTAAAACGTTTTGGATATACCGAAAATTGTTTACATATACTTTTTGTTAAATTGTCAGGTAAATCAACCACTGGTTCTATTTGTAGAGGATCCCCTGTCACTACAACACGTTTTGTCCTCATTATAGCCCCTACAGCAGCTTGCGGCAAAGCCTGCCCAGCTTCATCAATAATAAGCCATCCAAGAGAATTGGCAGGGAGATCCTTTAACATTTTCTCTACAGATGCAAAAGTTGTTGATACACTAGGAACTACAAGGAAGAAAGATGCCCATAAGTCTAGTAAAAAATCAGTGGTGCTTTTATCTATTACGTTAAAAGAATCACTAAAAATTTTCATCATAGCTCCAAGGTTATGATGTAAAGGTTTGGCTGCTGCATCTATAAATGCTTTATATAGTTTTATAGCGGAAATAAACACCTCATCGCGTAATAATTGTGTCTTTCCGTTACACCATGGGGAAACTAGGTGCATTTCTTCAGAGGATTTTGCAAATAAACTACTATCAATCAAATGATTTTCAAATTCTTTAGAGGATGTTACAATCTTTTTCTTTTTATAATTAAGATGAACAACCTTTTGCCTTATCTTTTTCCTTTCTTCTCTCCAGGCACGAAATGAAGGAGTATTTAGAATACACCAAATAATATGTGGTTTTAATTTATCATGTTTTAATAAAAAATCTTCTACTTGCTCTCTCTTTCCTAACTTTTTTTCTAAATTTTCTAACTTTTCAACTAAATTTCTTGTTTCTTGTAATTTAGAGAGTTTATTTCGACTTGTTTTTAATGCTTCTTCAAAATTTTCTTTAGCTTCTTTCCAACATTCTAAAGCTTCACTGTGACTAGACGGTGGGTTATTTTCTTTAATAATTATAGGTTTCCTAGTTTCAAGGACTTTTTTGCCCTCTGAATCTTTAATCTCGAATTTCTGAGGTTTTCCATTTATTTCTGCTAAATATGTTGAAAAGCTAAAATCCTTATCCCACCAAAATTTTTCATTAAAATTCTTACAATTAGTCATATTGCTAAGTACTGCTGCAATCAAACCCCAACTTTCACCTCCAAGTAATGAATCAGATAGAGCTTTAAAATAACACAAATCATTTGCATCATTGGCAATGGCTTTTAAACTAGGTAATTCAGTGCTAATATTTTCAACAGCCTTATTGTTAGATGAGGCGATTAATATTTCAAAACCTTTTAGCCTTTCATCTAATTTGTAAAGCTTGAACCACCCCTTTCCTGCTTGTATTTTTTCCCCTGAATCAATAAAAGCTTCTTCAGGATCAGCAAAATTCAGTAATGCTTCTGCTCGTTCTGCAACTAATTTTGCCACAATATCACGTAATAAAGTTGTTTTTCCTGTTCCTGGTGGTCCATTAATTGCAAGAATTCCACTGTCTTTTAGTTCGGTCATAGATAAATTAACTGCAGCCTGTTGAAGTAATACTAAATGATGTCGTCCTAATCCAGGCCATCTTGCTGAAGGAATGTTTTTAGGGGAAAGAATATTTTGTAAAACTGTCTTATCTAGGATATTTTGACGTTTTAGGTCATTCACACCTAAATATTGTAAGAGGTTTGTTGAAGCACTTGAAGTATCTTGGTTTTGAGCTAAAGTATTAGCAATTAAAGTACTAGCTTTTGCTAAATCATTTAGGTAAAAGCTGTTAAGTAATACAGTCTTAGTAGGACCATCTTTTTCATTTGATTCAGGATCATCTTTTTTTCTTAATTCGTAAGTTCGGAGAGCAAATTTTTTATTTATTAGCATTTCTGCTGATATACCATAAATATTATTAGTAAGGTAAGTATAAGCCTCATCTATCATTATTTTATTCAAGGGAAGCTCTTCGCCATTTTCATCTTTTTTACGTAAGATTCTATCAAAAGCTATTTCCATTTTTTGTTTAACTAATGCCCAGTCACTTAAGTTTTCAAGACTATTTTTTAACGCTTGAGGAGCACCCCATGCAAAACTTGATAGATTAACAGATATATTATTTTTAAGAAGATAGCCATATTGATCTATAATAATTACACCTGTAATTGCTTCTCCTGATACCTGTTTTGACTCAACATTTGTATCACCATATTTTTTAACTAAAGCAGAAAATACACTCTGAAGACTAATCGAACCCATTATTATTTGGTAGAATAATTTTTTCTCAGGAGGTACTTTTTCGCCACCATTCTCCCATGGTAGTCCATTATCTAATAAAGCAACTAAACTTTCTTCTCCTCCTACTAGGTCTTCTGCTTTATGAAATGATTGAGGTGACAATACTTCCAAAACAGTCCAAGCTGATAAGACGTTACTTGCTTCTTGCATAGTTAATGGTTTCATTTTGTTAGTAATTTAATGTTCTAAGAAATCTGCCCAGCTTATTTAAGCATGTATGCATTTTAGAAAATATATCGCCAACTCGTGTAAAATAATAATAATTTAAAAGTTTGGTTGTAAAACTTTTGATTATTCATTATATTTGTAACTTAATAGTCTCACACCACGATATTTACTATTTTCAAGGGTATTATGATAATCTTTCTTTTTTGCCAAAATTCTCCTGTAATATAATTATAAATCAAAGGTTTGCTGATAAATCTCATTTGCTGGCAAACCAATAGCAGTTATATCAAATTTAAGAGATGGAATTACTTTGCTTTCTGCATTGTGGATTCTAAAGTTAATGCTATAACCACGGTTAAATACGATGGTTTTTGAATATTGACCACCATTCTTATTGTTTATTGTATTAATACATGTTGGATGCTTTGTACGCTTGGTAGATAAGGTATTATTCAAATTAAACCCTTGCACAATAATCCGTTTTTTTCCTTCTCTAATAATTTTGTAAAAATCAAAACGTCCCATGATAAAAGATATAATTTTCTTACAAAGTTCAATTTCTTTTGTCTCGCTGATGGCACACACCCTACTTATTTCATTGCTCCATGCATCCAATATTGGCCAATAAAAGCGAGATGGTTTATCAATAACATCCCTCCATAACGCAGTTCCATTAGAATCATTTTTAATTTTAGTTAACTCATCAAAGATTGCTGTGGCAGTGATCCAATATTCATCACTACAACCCGAATCATCAATACCCCATTCTTTAATAAAGTTAGCTGTTCTTGATAATCTTGGGTGTTTTAAGGCTTTGTGATTATTTTTACAAGATATGCCGAATGTTTTGCCATTTATTGTTATCAATACATCACGTACATCACCCTGCTTACCTGCAATATCACTATTAAATGAAATTAATCCATCGTTACCAGATTCAAAGAAGGTCTTTTCTTTCAACAGAATATGCTCAATGGCAATAGTAGCTGCATTTAGCAAATTAGATTTTTCCTTATCTGCTATTTTATAGAATGCTTTTTCATTAATTTCTGAGTAGACATTTTCTTCAATTGACATATTTGTTTGTAATTTAAGTACTAAGCCTACCGCCCACTCGAAAGCTCTGCCATTGTTTGTTTGTGTAGCCATTAGCCCTCCAAATCTTCTCTAATTGTTTTGGCTACCCAGTACGCCAAATTTACTGGCACAGCATTGCCAATCATTTTATAGCCGTTTCTGATATTGGTATAAATGAACTCATAATCATCTGGGAATGCTTGAATTCTGGCACATTCTCGAACGGTTAATCTTCGATATTTATTTTCATAACCAGGAGCAAATTTTCTTAATTCTTGTCCATCAATTTTTATCATTTTAGGAGCTTGTGGGTGAAATGGAATATGCCTATCTGTTGCCAAAATAGTAAATGATTGTTCATCCCAACCTCGTACTCGATTTCTTGACATAAAAATTGGAGAATAGCCCGAATCAATTAGCTCATGATTCTTAACTTTTTTGGTTGTTCCAACTTTTAGATTAGCTAGATCACCTATCACCTGTTTTAAAGTAATTTTGGTTCCCAAAGGTTTAGGAAACTCAAATTTTTTGTTCAAAGATTTGTGATAGCCAACTATAAAAACACGTTCACGATCTTGGGCTACGCCATAATCACTTGCTTTTAACAACTTCCAACTAACTTCATAGTCTTCTTTTTTGAACATATCTATGATATTCATAAAGGATTCAATATTTCTTGAATGAATTATTCCATGAACATTTTCTGCAACACAAAACTTTGGCTTCACATGTCTAATAACCCGGATATATTCGTGAAATAATTGCCCCCTTAGATCGTCAAACCCACGCCTAGCCCCAGCTTCTGACCACGATTGACATGGCGGACCACCAATAACACCTATTGCATCGTCTGGAATATCTTCATCTGGAATATCCAAAATAGAACGCCCGTCAAACTTTGATTCAGGAAAGTAGTTTTGATAAGAAGGAGCAATTGTTTTATCATATTCGTTTGCCCAAATTGTCTTAAACCCAGCTTTTTCAAAACCAATATCTATACCACCTGCACCAGCAAATAATGAAACAAGAGTAATATTTGACGCATATTTTTTTTGCTTTGCTGTTTTAACTGTAGCATCTTTTATTGACATTGTCTTTCATTCAATAGTTATTTTTTATTCACACCACGATATTTACTATTTTCGAGGGTATTATGATAATTTTCTTAGGCTCTTTGCCGTTTAAATGTTTTTGTATCTCGGGTAATTGCATTACCATATTCTGAATCTCAATATTGCTCGTTACGTTGGCAAATTCTTGTGTAGCTCTCAGTTTGCCATTAACTTGGATAGCCATGGTATAAGATTCTAGCTCCAGCAATGATTCATCGAAAGAAGGCCAGGAAGTTTGATATAATCTTTCCTTACTACCTAATTTTTGCCAAATTTCCTCTGTAATATGTGGAATAAATGGGTTAAGTAACATAACCAAGACTCTAAACCCCTCTTTAACACTATAGTCAATTGATGAATTGACTATATCAATATTGCCTTCCTTGCCCTTAGATATTTCATCTGACAAAGCATTAAATAGTTCCCGCATTCTTGCTATGGCTTTATTTAGCTTAAAATCCTTTAACTCTTCGGTAACATGTTTAATAGTGTAGTGGGTAAGCTTTGTTAATTTATTTGATTTATTACTAGAACCTTCCGTTATTTCACTATTAATTAGTATTTCTGCCATATTTTCTAGCTTACTAATAAAACGAGAACAGCCTTCAAGACCATTTGCCGACCATTCAAAATCTTTCTCTGGCGGACTATCGGAGAGGACAAATAGCCTAATAGCATCAGCACTATGGTTGGTCAATATTGATTCTAAATCCACGACATTCTTTTTGGATTTACTCATTTTTTCTATTCGTCCTTGAACTACTTCTTCTCCAGTATTTTTATTAATCCACTTATCAGACTGTTTTATTACCTCATCTGGGTAAAGCCAATTATTATTAGCATCTTTATAAGTAGCATGTAGAACCATACCCTGAGTTAGCAAATTATTAAAAGGTTCGCGAATACTAAGATAATCTTGTTCGTTCATTACTTTGGTAAAAAATCTGGAATAAAGAAGATGCATTACTGCATGTTCAATTCCACCAATATACTGATCAACAGGTAACCAATAATTACATGCTTGCTTATCAGTTATATCTTTTGCTGCCACGTTACAATAACGGGTGAAATACCAAGAAGACTCAAAGAATGTATCTAACGTATCAGTCTCTCGAATAGCTTGTTTTTGGCATTTTGGGCAATTAGTATCTTTCCAAGTAGGATGCAAATCAAGAGGGTTGCCATTTCCATAAAATGTAACATCGCTTGGTAGAGTTATTGGTAAGTCTTTTTCAGCTACTGGCACAGTTCCACAAACTGAGCAATATATTATTGGGATAGGACAGCCCCAATATCTTTGTCTAGACACTCCCCAATCCTTCAGACGGTAGTTAATAGTACGTTTTCCTAAACCACGTTTTTCAAATTCTTCTATAGATTTTTGTTTAGCATCCTGAACAGCAAGATCATTCAAAAAGTCTGAGTTGATCATCATACCATCACCCGTGTAAGGCTCCGAGTATACGTCCATTTGAACATCTTTGTTAATTACTACCTGCTTTATTGGCAAGCCCATTTTCTTTGCTAATGCATGATCTCTTTCATCATGAGCTGGACATCCAAAAACCGCCCCAGTACCATAATCCATTAGTACGAAATTTGTTATTATGACAGGAATAATAATTGTCGAATCAAATGGGTGAATGGCAAAAAGGTTAGTATACACCCCTTCTTTTTCAGCTTTATCTACTGCAGCATTAGTGTGTAATTTTGAACATTTTTCAATAAACAACACCATATCGTTATTTTTATTCACCAATTGCCCAATTATTGGGTGATTATAGGCTATTGCAACAAAACTTGCTCCAAAAATAGTTTCTGGTCGAGTAGAGAACACTTCTATATTAGCTTGATGATCTTTAATTTTAAAAGTAAAATTTGCTCCTTCCGATTTACCTATCCATTTTTCCTGCATAGATTTAACAGAATCAGACCAAAATTCCAGTTTCAAAATTTCATTTAATAGCTCTTCAGCGTAATTAGTAATTTTTAAAAACCATTGTTTTAAATATTTTTTTTCAACTAAAGCACCTGAACGCCATCCACGACCATCTACTACTTGTTCATTAGCTAAAACAGTATTATCAACAGGATCCCAATTTACTAAAGATTCTTTTTGATAGGCTAAACCTCTATTATAAAGTTCTAAAAAGAATTTTTGTTCATGCTTATAATAATCTGGATCACAAGTTGTTATTTCTCTCGACCAATCATATGAAAAGCCAATTGATTTTAGCTGATCTCGCATAGTTGCGATATTTGAATAAGTCCAGTCTTTAGGATTAGAGTTATTATTAATGGCAGCATTTTCTGCTGGCAAACCGAAAGCATCCCAACCCATGGGATGCAATACGTTATAGCCTCGTGATTTCATAAAACGAGCGATACAATCTCCAATAGAATAGTTACGTAAATGTCCAACATGAATTTTCCCAGAAGGATAAGGTAACATTTCAAGTACGTAATATTTAGGCTTATCGCTGTTGTCTTTTGCGGCAAAAGCTTTTTCTTCAAGCCAAATTCTTTGCCATTTTTTCTCAATATTTTTCATAATTTACACGTTAGTTATTAGTATTTTATCATGACAATTTAAAAGTCATAAGAAAAACAACCGATGTCTATTAGCAAAGAAGAGCTTAGGTCGACAAAGCAATCCAAAAAGTTATTAAAAATGGATTGCCACGCTCACATACGTTCGCTCGCAATGACGCCTTGGATTTTTAGACTATTTTTTCTGAGACTTTTAACTGTCCTGGCATTTATAGCAAGAGTATAACATTATTTTTTCCCTGCACTAATATATAATTCTCTAGCTTTTCGTAAAATTTTATCTTCTATGTTATTAACTAGGTCTGGGACAGTATGATTGTCTAGCCAGTTACCATTTTTAAGTGTTTGTTCAAATATTCTTACTTGAATTGCATCCGGACTAATAACGTTATCCTTTATAAAAATATTTATTTTAAATCGAAAATCTGATTTTCCTTTTGGACTATACCACTCAGTAATAATAACTCCACCAATTGAATCGCTTGAAGCAAGAGGTACAAAACTTAATGTTTCTATAGAAGCCTGCCATAAATATTTATTGATGTTACCTATCTCCGTTTTAGTAGATTCATTCTTGATTCTGCCCGGTCTAAATATCAAACCTTCTCCGCCAACTATCGAACCCATTTCCTCCATCTGTCTTTCTTGTTCACTTTCTGGATAGTTTGAATCTCTAGCAATTGCCAAAGTTGGACAAAATAATAAGCTTGACATTATCCCAATAATTGTTCTTTTAAAATGTTCTTTCATAAATTATATATTTTTATAACCATTTGTTGTTTGTTTTAGACAATTTGCTGTCAGTGTATCATAGGAACCACATGATGTAAAGATAGCCCTGTGTTCTTTAACGGCAATTCTTATTATGGAACTAAAGTAATTGTAATAGCCTTTCCTAATAAAATATTTGTTGTTTAACTTCTTGATTTAAAATATTTTACATAAAACAATAAATTACATTGTATTGTCATGAAGTCAATAAACCAGTTTATTTTGCTGTCATTATTATTAGCATTACTGACTAGCTGTAGTAACACTTGTAAAAACTGTACTCCAGATTTGTTATTTAAACAAATTGGTTTTTCACCTCAACCTTATATAAATACACAATATAGGGCATTTTATGTTTTGGGGGATAGTCTATCTGATACTGGGGCGATTATTGGAGTATTTAACAATATGTTAAGTTTTGTAAAACAAGAATTTGATACTTTAAGGTGGATTGATAATATCTATTTTTCTCCACCATTTTACAATGAAAGATCCTTTAGTAATGGTCCAATGGCTGTTGAGTATGTGGCTAAGGGTCTAGGTTTACCGATGACACCTGGGTGGAGCTTCAACATAACCCCAGAACTTAAACAATGGATCGCAGAACAAAAGGCCAAAGAATCATCCATATTGATCGAAGATATTCTACAAGGAGCACGCACAAAAAATATGGCTCATGTTCTTGCTACATATGATAAAATTGGAAACAATTATGCTGTTGGAAATTCCATGGCGTCTGTTGGTAAATCGTTGCCATATACCTTATTGTTTAACCAATTCCAACTGAAAAATCAACTTAATGCCCTTATTAAACATCATCCTAATATTGGAGCAGATGACCTGTTTATAATTATAATTGGTGGGAATGATATTAAAGCTGCTGTGGTTGATGAAGCTCCCACTAAAATAATTGATGAGAGTATTAATGAAATATTTAATGATATTAATCTTTTAGTAACAAAAAAGGTCAAGCATATAGTAGTATCTAATGTCCCAGATATTGGAACAACTCCATATTTTGTTGACACCAATAAACAGATATTAGCCACAAATTTAACACAAGATTTTAATCTAAAATTAAATAATGGAATAGAGAGTTTGAAAACAAAACACCATGGAGTTAATATAAAACTACTAGACATTAGGAATATATTTCAAAATGTACTTGCTGATTACAAACAGAAAGGCAACAATATATCTCAACCTTGTGTATGGGATATAGCTAATAAGCGTAATACTATGCTGTTACTAGAGTTAGTATTAACAGGAGAATTAAGAGTTACCTATAATTTCCCATGTAGTAAGTACAAGATTTGCAACTATCTATTTTTTGATTCTTTTCATCCAACCGTATTGTTGCATAAAGTTGTTGGTGATACTTTATTTGACCTCATAATTACTAACAATGATTTATAATTTCTTGGCAAAGTTTAAGGGATTGTTTAGAAAGATAAATTTTTTGGATTGCCGCGTCGCCGCAAAGCGGCTCCTCGCAATGACGTAGTAATGCTAGACATATTAGCTATACCCAACAACTGCTATCAATATAGTTGTCAAAGTTTTTTATTTTTATACCAGTAACATTTACACCAGTAATGCTGAATTGCAGTAAAAATAAACCCAAAAAACAGCCAAAGAATGGTACTGTATAATGCATCTTTACTAAAGAAAATCTCATAAAAACCTATATTATGCTCAATTAGGTAGATTATCACTCGAAGCATAATAGTCATATGCAACGTTTCCCTGATTACATATAACATATCTTTAGGATCCCACTTAAACATAATTAACCTCAACATTCGACATAAGCACTAAATAAAATATATACTTGAAACGGTTCTTATAGCTAACCTGACTAACATTACTACGTCATTACGAGAAGCTACTTTAGTAGCATTGATGCAATCCATTTTGGGTTAGTTTTTTAGATTGCTTCGTCGCTACTGAAGTAGCTCCTTGCAATGATGCTTGGCGAGCATATTTTTTATCTATCATAAGAAAATAGCAAAAAAACCGTGAACGCTCATATATAGTTGTCAAAGTTTTTTGTTTTTATACTTATAGTAATAATCAATAAACCCAAAAAATAGTAGGGGAATGGTATGGCATAATGAATATTTAATAAAGAAAATTTCATAAACACCTATATTATTTTCAATTAGATATGTTATTACTCGAAGCATGATAGTCATATACAACGTTCCCCTGATTACATATAACAGATATTGATCCCACTTAAACATAATTAACCTCAACATTCGACATAAGCACTAAATAAAATATATACTTGAAACGGTTCTTATAGCTAACTTGACTAACATTACTACGTCATTGCGAGAAGCTACTTTAGTAGCATTGATGCAATCCATTTTTGGTCACTTTTTGGATTGCTTCGTTGCCGCAAAGCAACTTCTTGCAATGACGTCTAATTATTTCTATATTATACACCTAAATTCTATATAACAAGTTATATAGAATTTAGATTAATTATTAGTGAGGAAAATCTAAATGACCAAACGTATCCCCATGGTGACCTGTTATTGATACACTAAAAGAAGGTTCTCCTTTACATGCATCAACTACCATAGCCGCCGGTGCAGCTCTGATTAAGAATTGGCCAGCAGCTACCGGATTGGTTGCAGCAGTAATAGTACCAGCAGTTAAAACTCCCGCCATCCAGGGGAGATTTTAACGTTAAGCTTATCAGTAGGAGCTAATGGCGAATAATCTATGTTACCCCAACAATTGTTTGTGTGTACAGTAGGTTGTGAGTCTTTAACCCTCAGCGGTATTCCTAAGATATTTGTAAACTTATCTTTACTCATAACATTCTCCTTATATTTAATATTAATAATTAATTATATTATGAAAACAACTATTTTTATAATTAAATATAGAAACAGCTATCATCATATTTAAAAGTGTATATAAAAATTTTAGGTAATACAAGTGATTTTACTAAAATTTTTGAAAAATTATTATCACAAATATTTTGAATTGATATATAGTTAACTCGATTAGTATTTACCATAACAAACTGGTATCTATTAGGCGAGGAGCCATTTTAGCACAACCATCGAAAGCTAGAAGAGGAAGCGGGTTTAGACAGAGGAGTTGAAAAGTCGTATGGGGTCAACGTCATTGCGAGGAAGACCGTAGGTCGACGAAGCAATCCATAAAAGCAACCAAAATGGATTGCTTCGTTGGCTCATGCCTCCTCGCAATGACACGGTTATTTTTCCGTAACTTTTAAACTGCCATGATAACCTCTAAAACCTCTTCTTCTAACTTTCGACAACTGGGTCGCTTTAGTGGCAACAAAACAACCCAGATAATTAATGTAGGCAAAACATGAAAAAGTTATTATTTCTAATCTGTTTGTGTTCTACTATTGCTACAGCAAGTGAACCTAACTATTATCCTAATAGGCTTAATTGCTGTAAGATTACTAAGAGTACAATAAATGATTATGAACCGCTAGAGTTTCAATCATCCAATAACTTACTTAGAAGCACAGGTCAACAATCGGTCTATCGTGGTACAAAAATTATAGTGAAGGGTATATTGTTAGACCAGCATTGCGTTCCAGTATCAGATGCAAAAATATATTTATGGCAGGTTGGAAGTGATGGGAAATATCCCTATATACCACTTCGTACTCGTATCAATAAGAAAATGCTAAATCTTGGAAGTCAATCAAGTTTTACCGGCTCTGGTACGGCTACTACCAATAATAAAGGGGAATTCTATTTTGTTACTATATACCCTAGTAAAATTGGTCGTGAAACTGCTAATGTAAACATTAGAGTTGAGCATTTGTATCTTGGACAATTACAGACTAAGTTATATTTATCTAACTCAATGGTTGATTTAGATAATTGCGGAGAAGTTAGCCATGTTCTGACTAGTGTTCATAGTGGCATCAAAACTTATGAGTTTAAGGTTGTGATGCCAGGACGAACATTCAAAAGATATTAACGGTTGGATTATTTACATCCGCAGCAATCTTCTACAATGGGCTTTTCTAATGGCTTTTTTAGTCCACAAGAAGTTAAAATTAAGCAGCTTAATAATATTAGAGGTAAAAAAATATTGTTTTTCATGATAATTAATAAATTAGTTGGCAATAATTCTATTGTTTATAGGTATATTAAAAAATATAGTAAACTGTTTTTTTTGATTGTAGCATACTTATTGTGCATCACTAATAGTTTTGCATTAGATTATAGCAAGTCAGGCGTAAAAATGCTTGATTCATCTCCCGTTCCAGATACGGTATTTTTTTTCGATGATAAAGGTGAAAAATATTCTCTTGATAATTTTGAAGGAAAAACGATATTATTGGTATTCTGGGCAACATGGTGTGCATCTTGTGTTAAGGAAATGCCAGATTTAGATATATTGCAAAAAGATTTTAGAAAGCTACCATTTGCTATAATTCCTGTATCACAAGACTACCAAGGCATAGAGGTTATACAAAAATATTATAAAAATTATGATATAAGATATTTACCAATCTATCATGATTTTAGGAATCAATTATTTAAAGCTCTTTCAATAGTTGGTATACCAACTGCTGTTCTAATTAGCCCAGATGGAAAAATGTTAGTAAGTTTTGTTGGTATTATTAATTGGTACGATACAGAAATTCGGAATATTATTTTGTCAAATATTCCTGGGAATCATCCAGAACCCAAGAATAGTTACCGTGAACAAACGATTAATCAACCGGTTAATAAACAGTTAGCACCTAAAGAACAGAAAGATAAAAAACTAGAAGTACAACAAAACATAAAGGAAGATCATAATGCTTCTGAAGAAACAAAAAAGGAGTAACCAATGCGTAAAGCACATAATAAAAATTCAATTGCTGACACGAAATTTGAACAGGTAATTGCTAAACGTCAAGTAGGTAAGTTAGAACAATTATTTTCCTTGTTACCTATAATAGGTTCTGGGGCATCGAAGCCAGTGGTTGCGGTTCTTCGCCTTAGTGGAGTTATCGGTAAAGTAAGCTCAATAAAATCGGGGATAACTATTGAGTCACTACATGAGTTAATTGACAAGGCTTTTCAAATCAAAAATCTTGAGGCCCTATGTTTAAGTATAAATTCTCCAGGTGGTTCACCTGTGCAATCTGAGCTGATTAGTAAACGTATAAGGTTGTTAGCTCAGGAAAAGAAAATACCCATTTATAGTTTTGTAGAAGATGTAGCAGCATCTGGTGGATATTGGCTTGCCTGCATTGGTGATCAAATATATGCGTCTAGGAGTTCAGTTATTGGTAGTATAGGAGTTATTTCGTCTGGTTTTGGGTTCCCCGCTGCTATCGATAAGCTTGGTATAGAAAGGAGAGTCTATGCAGAAGGTAAGAATAAATCTATCCTTGATCCATTCCAACCAGTACAAAAGGAAGATATTAAAATTATTAAGCATCTACAAAAACAGATTCATCAACATTTTATAGATTATGTTAAAGAACGTCGAGTCGGTAAATTAACTCAAGAAGATGATATTTTATTTAATGGAGAATTCTGGTCTGGACAAACTGCTGTTGATTTTGGTTTAATTGATGGTATAGATGATATGTATAGTTTCATAAAAAAGAAATATGGGGATGTAACTATTAAATATGTAGCTAATAAACAATCATGGATTAAGAGAAAGCTTGGTATGGTCAGGCAGGATTTCGTACAAGAATTTTCTGATACATTGATTGAATCGATAGATAATAAAATTACCTATGATAGATTTAATATACGGTAATAGATTGCTTCGTCGACCTTAGGGTCTCCTCACAATAACGTATATAAGTAATGCTAATCGGGTTAGCTATAGAAATAATAAAAATATTTTTTACAAAACACTTAGCGTACATTATAATTAGTATATACTCTTCAAAGCAGAAAAGTATACTTATACGTTATTGCGAGACCACGTAGTGGTCGCGGCAATCCACATTCATTAGAAATGGATTGCTTCGTTGACCTCATGGTCTCATTGCAATGACGGTTGTGAAGCTTGCAATATCTTTCAACGTCATTGCTATGACGCTGTCGGAATACTCAACTTTTAATAACTTACAATAATAAATTATGAATTTTATCGATGAAGCTAAAATATATTTAAAAGCGGGTAATGGTGGTGATGGAGCGGTTAGCTTCCATCGAGAGAAATATATCGATATGGGAGGACCTGACGGTGGAGATGGTGGTCGTGGTGGCAGCATTATTTTTAAGAGCAATTCTCATATTAATACTTTAGTAAATTTTAGGTATAAACTACATTTTAAAGCAGAAAACGGTGAAAATGGTAAAGGTTCAAACCGAACTGGTAAATCTAAACCAGCTTTAGTCCTACAAGTACCAGTTGGAACACAAATATTTTCAGAACATAATGATGTTCTACTATATGATTTTACTTCAGATGAACAGATTTTTGAAATAATTAAAGGGGGAAAAGGAGGGCTTGGTAATAGCCATTTTAAGTCATCGATCAATCAAGCTCCGAGACGTAGAACTGAAGGTATAATCGGGGAAGAGATGTGGATAAATTTACAACTCAAACTACTTTCAGATGTTGGTCTTATAGGTTTACCTAATGCAGGGAAGTCCACTTTTCTTGCAGCAACGACATCAGCAAAACCTAAAATTGCTGATTATCCATTTACCACACTAAGCCCAAATCTTGGTGTTGTTTACGTAGATGATGAAGAATTTGTGATAGCTGATATCCCAGGTTTAATAGAAGGAGCCCATTTGGGACATGGGCTTGGTGATAAGTTCCTAAAACATATTGAGAGGTGTAATTTATTGATTCATCTGATATCAGCAACAAGTGATAATTTGTTGGCTGATTATCAAACTATTAGGAATGAGCTTGAATCATATTCAAACTTATTAAAAAATAAGACAGAAATAATCTGTTTAAATAAGTGCGACATTTTGTCAGAGGAAGAAGTTCAAGACAAAATTACCAAATTACAAAAAATTACCAGTGAGGAGATTTTTGCAGTTTCTGCCTATACAAAAACTAGATTGAATAGAATAATAAAAAAAGCCCTTGGAAACATAAAAAACACGAGACTCCACAAATAATCATGTTATTCGTGTATACTGATCATAAATAAAAGGTTGCAATAGTAGAAAGAATATAGTAGGGTTTTTGTATTATGAATAAAGCATATATCACTAAACATAATTGATATTTGACAATCAACAATAAAGGAAACTTTATGGCACTATAAGTGATCAAAGGTAACGCAGATAATAGGATTTCAGTACCATAATTAACAAAAGGATTAACTGGAATTATGGCTGCTGATAAAGGTTATATCAAGAAAATTTGTTCTTAAATTTATATGAAAGAGGCTTAAAAATGATTCATGGAATTAAGAAGAATATGGAAAATAAATTAATGGATTTAAAAGAAAAAGCATTACTTCGAAGGCACGGCTTAATTGAAACAGTTTTTGATTATCTAAAAAATAAAATGGATATTGAACACACTAAACATAGGTCTTCGATAAATGCCTTTGTCCATATATTATCTACTCTTGCTACCTATTCGTTAAAAAAACATAAACCTTCAATAAAACTTGACTTTAATCTACATATTCACAACATCCTTATCCCGACATTAATTACAAGATACCTTAAACTCTTACAACCGCTTAGTTAACCAAACAACATTGTATAACAAGCTGATTCTGTGTGTTAAAACCCTGCTATATCTATCACTTTTATACTCTGATACCGCTTTTGTTAGAGATAGTTTTTCTAATAGGTTTATATGCATATATCCTTTTTGGAGTTGTTCTCACAGGCATTAGACCTGAAGTCCTAGGACTTAATGCCACATAATAACTGTATCTCTCCAATTTAACCCAAACACTAGAGTATCTATGCAGGTATAAACATTCTGGAAATAACGAATTATTTTTTTATAAAAATGGAGAACTATGGCTAAAAAACAAAAATTCTTAAAAAATTTGCTGACCAGTGTATCAGTTGCCTCTGTTATAGCAAGTATGGGATGGAACAATGTTGCTTTTGGAGTAGCTACGACCCATGGTTTTAGGATGCTCAGTAAGAAGGATATTGCGTTATCAGATACGGCAGATAAGAAGAACTGGAAAAAAGTACAGAAGAATGGTAATTCTGTGGGAGATTATACTGCGGCACCTGGGGATAACACTGCATTTCTCTATAGTGGTCCTGTTACACTTGATGCTAATGTACATGATCATATAATTGCTGCTATCAATCTAGTTGGCAACAAACCTGGCATGCTTACGGTTAATGAAAATTTATCAATCGGTTCTATAGTGAGAGGTGAAAGAGCACAAAAAGATAATATAAAAAACGTGTTACCTATAACTATAGCAGCTGGTAAAACCTTAACTTTAACCGGTACTAAAGCTATAGATACAAAGCATGGTTTCACTACACATGAAAATACCTATACTGCATTGGGTAACATAATCCTTAATGGAGCAGACTCAACTCTTGTAATTCGACCTACTAACGATTATGCTGGTAATCCCGGAAATATATCACTCACTGGTAATATCACTACAAATATTGATCGTGAGGGAATATTAACTTTCGCAGGAGCTGCTACAGTAACTGGGAATATTGGTGAGAATAATGCTTTATTATTTATTAATATTAATGGTGGTGATGTTGACTTACAACAAGATGTTTCTACTGAAACGCTCTACTTTGCTGTTGCCAATAGAACTGTAAAAATTGGTGGTAATTTTACAGGTGAAGTTTATTTTGCTAATGCTTGCACTTTAACATTTTACGGTGCTAATTCTCATAGTTTCAACGCAACAATAGCTAATGGTGATAATGGTATTTTAAATGTTCAGACTAACCTCGTAGCTACTAATGCAGATATTGGTAATATTAAGATTATAAATATTGGTATTCCCGGTGAGGTTGGTCCCCCTGTTGTTGATTCTACTGCTAAGGTTCTAGCAATAAATGCCTCAGATAATAATGTTCATCTCCTTACTCATGTTGATGCAGAAGTTAATTTCTTGCATCCAAACTCAAGATTAGAATTATTTACTATAAGACAGGATCGAATTATAACCTTTGAGAAGGACTTACCAGGGCATGTTGGTGGTGGTGGAATAGTATTGATGGGTGGTATCGGAGATGCTACTTTAACTGTACAATCTAAAGATAACAAAGCTCTTGGTGCAGACACTCAAAAGCTAGGACACATTGCAGCCTTTGGTAAGGTGACCATCAAAGGAGATAATGCTAATAAACTTGATATTAGTAACACGGGGAAATTGAGCATTGTTCATGATACAGGATTTGTTACAGAATTTACCGATGAGAGTTGTACTTCAGCCGCGATTGGTCAAATCGATATTGGACAATCTTATACTGGTGCTGCTGGTGGTGTTGGTACTGCTGTTACTGGTCCAGCAACTTATGTACTGGATGCCAAATATGGTGATTTTCATATTTTAACTGATGCCACTCATCGAATTAATTTCTTGGATACAGATGCTAAATTAATATTACGGAATAGTGATAATGATGACAAGACCATAACTTTAGCAAATAATTTGGTTCCAATTAATGATAAAGAAGGTGTAGTTGAGTTTAATTCTGCTGTTGCTAACACAATGTTGACGATTAATAAAATAGGAGTTGCTAGTTTAGGTGATGCTAATTTTAAGCTAAATAAGATAAATTTCTCTGGTGATGGGAATATTAATATCGCTCCCACCATATATGCTCATACTATAATATCAGATATAGCTGGTACGGTAACAACAAACGGTATTAATGGTAGTGTGATTCTCAATGCTGCTGGTCAGCTAAATGGTAACGTTGATGGTGGTGTGATTTTTGATGCTGTGGGTGCTAAGTTAGATGGTAACGTTACTGGTATTGTGATTTTCCATACTGCTGGTGGGCAGTTAAAAGGTGACGTTACTGGTCATGTGGGTTTTGCTGCTGATGGTACTACGACTGGTAACGTTACAGGAATTGTAACTGTTAATGGGGGCAATAGTACTGTTGGTGGTTCAATTGGTAGCGTAGTTTTTACTGGTAATGGTCAATTAGCTGCCAATAAGGGTGTCACAGGTGATGTAGATTTTAATAATCATGCAGGTACAGTTAATCTGGCAGATAGTAAGACAATCGGTGGTACTATCAAAAAGGGTGAAAATGCAACTTTAGTGTTTGCAGGGGCTGGAGAAGTAAGCAAGCCAATTGAGAAGTTAAAACTATTACAAGCTGGTAATGGTAATGTAAAATTAGCCACTGGTGATTATGGCATTACTGAAATCCAAGGTAATGGCGTGGGAACCTTAACTTTTGCTAGTGGTTTTAATTTAGCAGGTGGTATTAACTTGACTGGTGGACATGCAGTTGGTTTAATATTCGAGGGAAATAGCAGAATTAGCGGTGTTGTCGGGACAGAAACGAATCCCGTCGGTAATATCCAAATCAAAGCTGCTATTGTCACATTTGATGATCTCATCAATGCTAAAAATATCCGTATACTAGGTGGTACAACTGTTGAGATTACTAAAGATGTCAATGCCAACAATATTAATGGACTAGGTATAGTTAAATTTAATAACAAAAAAGATATTGTCATTAATAGCCAAATAGGGGCTAATATTATAGAAATAGCCGGATCAAATGTAGAAACTATTCAAACATTTTCAGCGGTTAATGTTCACTTCTCTAGTGCTCAAAATGCAACTTTAATCTTAAAAGATAATAGTATTATAAGTAACATTACAACAGCTGGCAATGGTTTACATAGTCTAGCATTAAATGCAAATCTTGCCATTGTAGGTGATGTTGGCTCAGATAGTAACAGATTAAAAGAGATTAAATTACAAGGTGATCAGACTATTAGCATTACTAACAGTAATCTCTATGCTGCTGTGTTAACTACAACTTCTGATAGTAGTAAAGTAATATTTGAATCGAGTGGTAGTGTTGCTTATGGTAATCTAGGATCAGATACCCTTAGATTGCTTGATGTAACTTTTGATAGTAATTCTAAGGTGAAAGCTGATGTTTATTCCAAGAAAATAACCATTAATGCTGATAAAATGGCAAGTTTTGATGGTACTAATACAAGAACTATATCAATACCAGGAATACCAAGGTTATTGAAGGAGTTTACCTATAGCACAGAAATTGTTTCGGAAGAGATAAATGCTGAAGACTCATCCAAGATGAAATTTGATAATGCAGCCTTGATTAACGCACCAATTAATGGTGGACAGGTGATATTAGCAGATAATGTATGGTTTAAAGAAGAAGTAAAGTCAGCCGCCTCTGTAACCTTTGCTCCAGATAAGTATGTAATATTAGAAAAAAATATTGCGTTTTCTAACATTGAAGCCAGTCAAGCTAAGATAATTATCTTGTCTGAAAAACAAGCTATCACTGGTGAGTTAGCAGCTAAAGATTTAACAATAGATCTTGGAACTAATCAATTAAAATATGCTGGTAATACCAAACTGACAGGAGAGCTAAAATTACACAGTTTCTATGACTCATCAAAATCGGTAGGTGGTAATATAGAAATTCAGAGTAATGGTAAACTGGATCTATCACAACTAGACAAATTGCTCATAACAATAGCAGGACGGACTGATGTTAACAAAATTTCTGACGATACTAAATATATTCTGATTTCGTCAGTTGATGGTAATGGTATTAGTACCTTGGATCCAAGTAAAATTACCTTAGATTCAATAAGTGAACAAAACCGCTTTGTCAGTTGGACTATTGATCCTAACAATCTGACCCTGCATGCAAAGGACATTTCTAAGGAAGTTTTAGAGAAAGAATTTACTGATAAGCCTAAAGAAAAAAAGCAGTTTATTAAGCAATTGGAGAAGGCAGCGGAGGCAGATACTAACTGTGATGCTGCTAAGTTTAGAAATGACCTTGGTTGTATGGATAAAAATAATGCCCAATTGGCAATGGAGAAACTATTGTCTAGTAATGAAAATTTAACTTCAATGAAAGATGGTCTAGAAAGTTTAACATATGTAATAAGTGAAGCAATTTTTCAAGCTACCCACCAAATTACTTTAAGGTCTGGAAACATGCAGGTTCCTGTAGCATCGGGTGATGATGATAAGGTAATATTATATGGAGTATGGGGTAGTCCATTTTATAGTATTGCTGACCAAAAAATGCGAAAAGGAGTTAGTGGTTATAAATCAAAGTCAGCTGGTGGGATAGTTGGCTTCGACAGTTTAATAAATGATAATTTGCTAATTGGTGCAGCTTATAGCCAAATTAACACAAAAATGTCTCATAAAGATCAGAAAATTGGTGATAAAACTAGTGGTAATACTAATGTCTTTTCCATATATGGTTTATATAAATTCTCGGCTAATTGGTTTGCTGAAGCGATAGCATCATATGGCATAACTAATGTTAAAAATTCGAAAGGACGTGTACTCCCAACTGATAAGATAGCTGTTACTACTCTAGGTACAGCTGTTGCTAAATATAAATCTACTTCTTATAGTGGGCAACTACTTACCGGGTATAATTACCAACCTTCTGAAAAGTTAACCATTACGCCAATAATTGGGCTAAGATACTCACAATTTATGGATGCCGATCATGTGGAAACTGGTACAGCATGCCAAAACCTAATTGTTAAGAATAGGTTGTACAATAAATTTGAAGGTATTTTGGGTCTAAGAACTGCAACAAACATACAACTTGACCAATTACTGCTAATACCAGAATTGCATGGCTACGTTAATTATGACTTCAAAGGAAAATCACCCATAATTGAGGCAAGGTTAGGTGGGATGAATGAACCATTACAAACCAAATCAGTTAAATCTGCTAAGATATTCTTCACTGTTGGTACTAGTTTAGCTGCAAAACACAATATGATGGAATATAGCGTTGCCTATAACGCTAACATTGCCAATAAATATATTGGTCACCAAGGTAGTTTGAAAGTTAAAGTGAATTTCTAGGGAGTAAAAATTGGATTGCCAAGCGTCACTGCGAGGAAGGCATATATGTGTCCCGAATGTCATTGCAAGAAGGCATAGCCGACGAAGCAATTCCTAGACACTGTTAACAAAGGTGTAATTTAATAGCAGCAAGAGCGATAAAAGAGAGGAAAGAAAGATCATCTTTTTCATATCGGACAGCAAGCCTCCGATTTTCTTTTATTTTTCCAAAGAATCTTTCAATAGCTCCTCTAAGTTTGTATTTTTCCCCTAACTTCGGAAAATAGTTAAAGATAAGTGCAGCAGAAACATTGAGTATATTATTTCAACAAAAGAAAAATGATGTTTTATTGATTAAATTATTTGACCAACTACATAATATGCAAACTATTGGTGCTAAATCTCCTGAGAAGATTAAGAAAATTGTAGAGGAGACTCTTAAGAGTTTTATAAGTGTTAGCATGTGTGAGCAAAACGATTAGAAAATATATTAACTAATTTATGTTACAAATATTTATTAGGTACTGAATTGCCATTAGAGTCTACAACAATTATTCAACATAAATACCAGCTTCCTGCTCTAACTTTTGAAAATGACGTAAAGCAAAAGCAAATCCTACATTTATTGGAACCATAATAATTAATAATCCCCAATGACCAAGATATTTTGTTAAAAATAAAATTCCAAAAGAAGTAATAACATACATCAAAGCACGTGATACAGCATATATCATACTGTTATAAGTATAACGTTTAAAGACTGGAAAATGTCTAAAAAATATTGATGCAGCTGGTACTCTACCAATAGCAAACATTGCAAGAAAAGTTTGAAATAAAAATAGGTAAAATGGCTCGGTTATGTTATCCAGAATATAAGGAGAAAATAGTATAAAAATAGAAAATATTACTACTTTCACTTTTAGAATTTTCAGTGGATATATCCTATAACTTAAATAACTTATAAATAACATAGCAGCCAACTGTATCATTGAGACAATAAAATTTTGATGTATTACTTGTTCTGCACTATAGCCAAAAGAACTTTTTAGGAGGCTGCCACAATGTACATAAGCGAAATAAAAACATCCTGGCCAGACGCAATTTACTATAAATAAATATAATACTGATTTTTTATTAACTTTTTTTTGCCATATGGGATTATCTTCTAAGCTAGCTATATCATTATTAGTTTCTTCAAAAACTTTCTTGATTCGGCGTTTGGCATCAGCAAATTCTGGTGTTTCTCGTAAGGTTGTTCTGGCAACAGACCCAACCAACGCAATTGCTGCACCAAGCCAAAATGCTAGACGCCAATTAAATCCATAAGGCGATGTAACGAACGAAGCAACTCCGAGTGCAGTTGTTGTCCCGATAACAGAAGCAACGGCAATAAAAGCTACTGCTGGATATTGTATAGGAGGTTTTATAGTCTCTGTTAAATAAAGTTCTGCTCCTACTATTTCGCCTACTGATGACATGCCTTGTAGTACGCGACAAACCGTAATTATTATGGAAGCAGCAATGCCAATTTGGGCATAAGTTGGAACATTAGCCATGATGACGCATGAAATTGCCATCATAATAGTGGTAATAATAACCGTTGCTTTTCGTCCTGCTCTATCCCCAATATAACCAAAAATTAATGCACCAATTGGACGAAAAACAAAAGTAGAACAAAAGGCAAAAGCTGTTAGCATAGATGCAGCAAAAGCTTCATATTTAGGAAAAAACAACTCATTTAATAATACCGCTAAATGGACATATAGCATCATATCAAAATACTCTAAAAAGATACCTATTGATAGTAACCCAACAGCTTCTTTTTGTTCTCTTGTAAGGTTGTTTTGCCGATCAGGGATAATTCTGGTGTTTTCTTGAACTAATGTACTCATAATTAACTCGAATAATTGTTTTCTTCGGAATAAGTAGCCGAGTTTCTAAAAGCAATAGGTAAATCGCCACACTCTTTTGCCAACTTTTCAAAATACAATAGCCCGTAAGCAAAACCGATAATTATCGGAATTAGAATAACCCATAATCCCCAATTGCCAAAATATTCTATAAGATAGATAGAACCAAAAGAGGTAACAACACACATCAAAGCCCGAGATATAGCAAATGTCATGGTAGCACAGGTAAAACGTTTAAATACCGGAAATCTTTTATAAAGAATGGGAAAAGCAGGACCTAAACATTCATGCAATAACGCCATAACGCATTGCATCAAAAATAACTGATAAGGAGCATTAATATTATTCAATAAATATGGACAAAATATGATAAAAATAGAACTGATGATCAGTATAATTCTTATGATTGACAATGGATATATTTTAAAACTTAAATAACATAAGATTAACGCGATTACAAGCTCCATTAGACAGACAATAAAATTATGATGAATAACCTCAGCCGTTGTATAACTAAAATTAGTCTTAAGAACAGTGCTACAATATACATAAATAAAATAAAAAGTTACCGGTCCAGCACATTCTAATAAAAACAAAGCTATTATGGTTTTTTTATTAACTTCTTCTTGCAATATGGGATTATCTTTTAAGGTAGCTGTATCAGTATTAGTTTTTTCAAATATTCTTTTTATTCGACGTTTAGCATCGGCAAATTCTGGTGTTTCTCGCAAAGTTGTTCTGGCAACAGAACCAATCAATGCCACTGCTGCACCAAGCCAAAATGCCAGACGCCAGTTAAAACCATGCGAAGTAACAAGTGATGCAATGCCTAATGCCCCTAACCCCCCTAAAGCAGTAAAAACTCTTAATAATCCCACACTTACATATTGAGCTGGTGGCTTAAGTGTTTCCGTTAAATAAAGATCTGCACCTACTAATTCGCCCATAGAAGACATACCTTGCATAATACGACATATGGTCACTATCCAAGCCGCTACACTTCCTATCTGGGCATAAGTGGGCAAATTAGCTATGACAGTACATGAGGTAGCCATTATAAAAGTTGTGATGATTACTGTTGATTTACGCCCTATATTATCGCCTAACCAACCAAATATTACTGCCCCAATAGGTCGGAAAACAAAGGTAGAACAAAGAGCAAAAGCCATCATTAAATAGGTTGTGTGAGGATCAGTCGGCTCAAAAAATAACTCATTAAGAAACGCTGCCATATGGACATATAACACTAAGTCAAAATATTCGAGGAATGTGCCAATTGATAGTAAGCCAATCGATTCTTTTTGTTCTTTCGTAAGGCTAGTCTGGCGATTAGGGATAATCCTGGTGTTTTCTTGAACAGGTTTACTCATAATTGACTCAATGTTACTGTTGACTTCCAATAGTTCATATTTCCCCGGTGTTACTTTTATCTGCTTGTTTAATTACTTAATTATATAATAGTTGATGATTTGACTAATGATAGCAAGGAAAAATAGTATAGAAAAGTTAAAATAATAAATTTTTGGTTGTAACAATATCACGGTCTTAATATAGCATGAGAGTTTTATACTCAAATGATTTGGAGAATTGGATTTGAAAATGAGGGGCGAACCTACGGCAGTGTACATGAGCTATGTGAACACATGAAGACCCCGCAAGTATTTGCAGGAACCAATTCTCCAAACCATTCGAGTATACTTATAGAATAAAAATTGTAGGACACTATAATTACAGCTCTTCATCTTAAAATTCAAAAGATAAAAATTAATAATTCACATGCTTCCAGCCAGGACGTTTAGTTTTCCCAGTTATACAAAAATCATCAACTTCTTCTATAAAAGATTTAAAATCCTTGTTTTCTTTAACTAATCTATTAGCCATATCCCAATCAATTTCTAATCTTTCTTTAGCAGGAATTAGTATTCGACCTTTTTCAACCGGCTCTTCTATATTTAATAAAATAAATCCTATGCCATGTCTAGGTTCTGTTGACAAAATTTTTAACGTAACCATATTAAAGCTCCAACAAAATTTAGAAAGGCTAAAAAGGTGGTTGGGGCTTTATCAAACCTAGAAAATATACGCCTAAAATATTTGATTTTACCAAAGAAACATTCAATTAAATGGCGTTCTTTATAAATATGTTTATCATATTCACGTTGTACTTTACGATTAGATTTTGGTGGTATAACAACCTCACACCCCTTATTTTCTAAGCTTTCTACAAACGCACTACTATCATATCCTTTATCGCCTATCACCGTCGTATTCTGAACATCTTTAGTAAGATTTTCAGCCTGAGTGATATCATTTCTTTGCCCAGCAGTTAGTATAAACTTCAGTGGGTTACCCAATGCATCAACGAGGGCATGAATTTTAGTACTAAAACCACCTTTGCTTCTACCTAAAGCTGCTTCCTCTTGATTACCTTTAATATATCCAGATGAGCAAGCATGTGCTCTTACAATAGTTGCATCAATCATCATTGATTCCATATCTACATCTACTTTAACATGATCCATTAAAGCTTCCCATATACCTTTGTCAACCCATCTCTTAAATCTGCGATAAACACTGTACCAACAACCATAATAATCAGGCAGAAGACGCCATTGACAACCTGTTCTAGCAATAAACCATATTGCTTCAATAAACTGTCTTATTTTTTCCTCATTCTTGTTGTGTATAGCTTTTTTTTTCTTAAAAAATGATAAAATTGCTTCCCATGCTTGGTCTTCTATGTAATACTTCATATCGGTAGTTTCTTGGTTTCGATAACTAGAAATTACCATTTCTTCTTACTATTGCAACTTCTTTATTCTCCTCTGATAACTTAACATAAAATTTTGTCAACAGAACCTAGCAGCAAGGATTTCTAGTTCACGTAAAGTATCTTCTTTACCTTCTACTAAAGAAGAAGCTACTAAATATCCATAATGAGCCCATGAGGAATTTGATAATGCTTGAAAAAAAGATTGCCTCACATTGGTACTAATTAATTGCTACTTTTACCTCAAAAGACCAAAGCTTAGCTTTTTTATCGGCAAATTGTTTAACGCAATTTTTAGTCACTAGTGCCCAATCTTTAGTAAGATACTCCATCCCCACTAGATCAGGATATAACCATTTATTACCGTTAGTACCCTTACGATTTGAAGAACATTTTTCATTAATAGGCATGTTATAAATACTAAGTTCCTGCCAAAGAAATTCTGAAAGCTTTAGATGCACTTCTTGTTCTTTTATGTTTGCCCCTTTTTCAGCATCTTCTATCTCTACCTGCTCAGTTTCTTTAGTATAATAATATCTACGTGGATAGTCTTCTTTTTTAATATTAGGTTCCTGATTTTGTATGCCTTGAAACCAATTTTTATGCATCTCTCCACTAAGGATTTCCAACATGACTTCAGCCTTTTTCAATGGATCATTTATATTATTCAGTGTTTCGTTTTTACTTCTTTCTGCTTTCTTTTTGACTTCCTCAGGATAAGTTTTTACTAGCCATTCAGCTATTTGAATAGGAGTAAATTTTTGTTCCTCATTGGCTTTAAGAAAGCCAATAATTGCTTTGTTACGATTAAATTCCATAAATAATCCCACTAATTTTATAAGTCATTAATAAAATAACAATCAAAATAGCAAAGAATTTAAATATAATTAACATAATATAATTGCAGTTATTACCTTTAAATTTAAATGTAGTGGTAATATTACAACTTATGCATTTTTAACAAATATCCAATCGTTATTGGAAGACTCGGTTTCGCTATATTGATAGTTTTGCTTAGAAAAGTGTTTTAATTTTTCAGGGAGGTCTATAAGATTTTCTGCAATAAAATTAAACATGCTGCCCCTAGCCTTTTTGGAGTTTATTGCTATTATTTGTAATTTATTGTTTCTTCTTTCTTTAAAATATATATTAATTACTGGATATTTAAGATCATTCTGATTGATGACGCAGGAATATTCATTGGAGGCTAGGTTGATGAGGTATTTATTTTGATGAGTTGCTAATATTTGATTTATATAATTGGTAATATCGTTTTGCCAGAAATTTGATAATTTTTCAAAATTTGGCAATTTTGTTGACATTTCTAGTCGATAAGGTTTTATTTTTTCAAAAACTCTTAGTGCACCGTATAAACCTGATATAATTAACGTGTGTCCTTGCAAGAAATCCCACTGTTCTGCGGTAAAATTCCGCCTATCAATGTTATTGTAAACATCCCCATCATAGGCAAATATCGCTTGCTTCTGAGGTTGATTATCAAAATCTTGAAATCTATGATAATTAAGCTCAGCCAGTTTATCGCTAACCCCCATTAACTGCTTAATCTGATTTTGTGACAAATTTTTACATATTTGTAAAAGAACTTGTGTTTTAGTAAAAAAATGGGGTTGCATACTCTTCTGCTTTGAAGAATTGGCTCCGCAAAACTTCGGGGTTTCCGCGTGCTCACGTACTAGTTGTACGTTCCGCTCGCTCACCCCTTGTTTTACATTCCAATTCTCCAAATCATTTGAGTACACCGATGGCAACCCCACTATTTGAGAAGTAAAATCTTGAGTTTTAGCTGGTGAGATTATACTGAGCATGCTACTAACTATACATAATAATCTTTACAACTTTACTGACTCAAGCAACTTTCTAACTCCATCTACTGATTTGTTAAATAAATTTTGCTCTTCAGTATTTAATTTTATTTCTACTATTTTTTCTACGCCATTTTTACCAATAATAACCGGCACACCGACATACATATTTTTTACTCCATATTCCCCTTGAAGATAAGCAGCACAACTTAATATTTTGCGTTTATCTTTTAGATAACTCTCTAACATTTCGATAGCAGATGTTGCCGGAGCGTAATAGGCAGAACCAGTTTTAAGTAGTGAAACAATTTCTCCACCACCATTTCTGGTACGATCTATTATTGCGTTAATACGTTCCTTCGTTGACCATCCCATTTCTACTAAATCTAAAACTGGTATCCCATTAATTGTTGAATAGCTAACCAAAGGAACCATTGAGTCACCATGCCCTCCAAGGACAAAACTACTAACATTTTCTACAGAAACATTAAATTCATGAGCCAGGAAAAGGTTAAATCTGGCTGAGTCAAGTACCCCCGCCATACCAACTACTCTATTGCTAGGTAGCCCACTCTCTTTTAACATTACATAAACCATAGCATCAAGCGGATTGGTTATAACAATAACAAAAGCGTTCGGTGCATATTGCTTAATATTGCTAGCCACAGTTTTTATAACAGTGCTATTAACATTAATTAAATCATCACGACTCATTCCGGGCAAACGTGGCACTCCGGCTGTAACAATTATAGCATCTGAACCTGCTATATCTTTAGAATCATTAGTACCTGTGGTAATTGTATCCGACCCTGTAATAGCTCCAGCTTGTGATATATCTAAAGTCTTACCCTGCGGAAAGCCTTGAGATATATCAAACATAACTACGTCACCAAGTTCTCTTAGACTTATCAAATGTGCAAGTGTTCCACCGATATTGCCACTACCAATTAAAGCAATTTTTGTTTTTTTACTCATACTTCCTCCTGAAAAGTATTTTATGAATTCATTGAATCAAAGAATTCTGTATTAGTTTTAGTATTTTTAAGTTTATCAATTAAAAACTCTGCTGCATCTATAGTCCCCATTGGATTAATGATTCTACGAAGAACCCACATTTTGGTTAGAATTGCTTTATCAACCAATAACTCCTCTTTACGTGTGCCAGATTTAGTAATATCAATCGCAGGATAAATACGTTTATCAGCTATTTTGCGATCGAGAACTATTTCAGAATTACCAGTACCTTTAAATTCTTCAAAGATCACCTCATCCATACGCGAACCAGTATCAATTAAAGCAGTTCCTATTATAGTTAATGAACCACCATTCTCAATATTTCTTGCTGCTCCAAAGAATCTTTTTGGTCGTTGTAATGCGTTTGCATCAACCCCCCCTGTGAGAACTTTACCAGAAGATGGGACAACAGTGTTATAAGCTCTGGCAAGTCTTGTTATTGCATCAACCAATATTACCACATCTTTTTTATGTTCTACTAACCTTTTAGCTTTTTCAATAACCATTTCTGCAAGCTGAACGTGCCTGATAGCTGGTTCATCAAAAGTTGAGCTAACTACTTCACCACGCACTGAACGCTGCATATCAGTAACTTCTTCTGGACGTTCGTCGATTAACAACACAATTAAAAATACTTCTGGATTATTGGTGGTAATAGCATGGGCGATATTTTGCAATAGAACAGTTTTACCAGTTCTTGGTGGAGCAACAATCAACGCCCGTTGTCCTTTACCCATAGGAGCCACCAATTCAATTATTCTGGTACTAAAATCCTTGCTATTATCTTCTAGTTCTAATGATAATTTTTCTTCAGGATAAAGTGGAGTCAAATTATCAAAATGTACTCTATGATATGCCTTAGAAGGCTCTTCGAAGTTAACTTTATTTACTTTCAGTAATGCAAAATAACGTTCTCCTGGTTTTGGAGCCCTAATTTGCCCTTCTACCGTGTCCCCTGTACGTAGTCCAAAGCGACGAATCTGACTTGGAGAAATATAAATATCATCAGGACCGGCGGAGTAATTTACCTCTGGGAATCTAAGAAATCCAAACCCATCAGGTAGAATTTCCAGTACACCTTCTCCTGAAATCAAATCACCCTGCTCAACAGATTTCTTAAGTATAGCAAAGACTAGCTCTTGTTTTAGCAAGGCACTAGAGTTCTCAATATTAAGATTTTCTGCTTGTACTTGTAATTCTTCAGGTGATTTTCGCTTTAATTGTTTAAGATTGATGATAACAACACCATCTTTATTAGGACTATCATACTTGATACTATTATTGTAATGATTATCATATGGTTCTTTACTATCAGTCACTGTATTTCTTGTCATATTTTATTTTCTTTAGATTAGTTAAGATTAGACTGTTCTAGGAGGCTGCCTGCAATAACTAAAGTAATTCTATATTTGGCTCTTTTTGGCTGCAAATAAACATGATTTTCTTGAAATAGGTACACTATTCCTCCAAAAATCATATTTATTATCGCCGAAAAATAGCTCAAAATACAATTAATTAGTTATAGCAGGCAGCCTCCTAGAAATTTTATTATTTCAGGTCATTTTGTTGTCAAAATCAATCGAGGAAATCATTGTGTACATTTATTAAGTACTAGTTACGATTTTTCGATTAATTTTTTATTAAAAATTCCTCTCTCATGGCTAGTTTTGAAAAGAGGTTTATTTCTTAAAAACCGGGAAAATCATGAAACCTACGAAAGATTAAGGTTTAGACTACTACTCTAATAATTTGAGGAATTAGTATCACAAAATTCCAACAACCCAGCTAGGAGGCGGTCGGAAATAACTAATTAGTTATCGCAGGCAACCTCCTAGGCTTAAGTAGAACATAGAGAGCATTTATATTTTCTGGTAACTAACTTAATTTTGGGAATTGATACTAGTACTAAGTATTTATCAAATTATTTTACATTTGTCAAACATATTTACATAAACAACCATCCAAAAATAATTAAAAAGTTACAATCAATAGCTGAACATACTCAAATCACTTGAGTATACCAGTATTATTTATTTTTACTTCTTATATCAGCAATTATTTTTTGCAATTGTTCTAGATCCATCATTCCTGCCATTAATTTACCATTAATAATATAGGCAGGAACTCCCTGTATTCTTAAACCTTTTGCTAATTTAACATTTTTGTCGAGAAGATTGTTTATCTCCCCTTTATTAATTTCTTCTGCGATTATCTCAAGATTTAAATCATTTGCTAAAAGCAATTTTTCTACAGATTCTTTGGTAATAGGTTTTAGCTCCATTAAACCATTGTGAATATCCTGAAACTTATCAGGAGTTGTCTTATAAACAGCCAAAGCAATAGTTGCTGCATAATTAGATGCATCACCAAGAAGTGGATATAGTTGCAAAACAACCTTAATGTTCGCATCTAATTTGATTAACTGATTAATAAAATGACTACCTTTTTTACAATAACTACAATTATAATCATAAAAAGCAGCAATGATTATATCACCATTCGGATTACCAAGTACTGGAGATGCAGGAGAATTCTCTATTTCAGATTTATTGTCTCTGATATATTCACCAGTTTTTATTTCCATTTCCTGCATTTTACGTCGTTGGAGACCTTCTATTGATTGAATTATTACTTCAGGATTATTTAGTAAATATTCTTTTACAATTTGCTCGGTTTTCCTCACTTGTTCTTTTTGATCTAATAATTGCTGATCTGCAGTATCAATCGAAACAGTAGCAGAAACAGGATTAGGAGTCTTCATAGTTTTATAAGCAAATAATGCTATTAGGACAACGACAATAATCAATAATATTTTACTAATAACATTATGCATAATATCTTTTCTATTCAATATATTTAGGTTTAAAAAAAAGTTTATACTCAAATAGAGAATCAACAATTACACTGTATATCAATTTTTCTATTAAACATGAGTTCCTTACCTTATCAAAGTATTCTAATTGCTTTTCTATAATTTTCAAGCATTTTAGTTATTTGCCGATAATTTACTTTACCTATTGGTAGAATCGGTATTTCTTTAACATGGATAATCTCTGGCAAATATTTTGTTAATTCAGTATTTTGTCTCGGATATGCTGAATTTTTATGCATCATTTCTATAAAATTTTCCCTATTTATAGTCTGACTGGTGGTAAAGAGAAAAATTTGTCTGTCTTTATTACCATCATCAGAACAAATAGCCACATGTCTACTATCAACATCAATCATATTAGCTAATTCCTCTATTAATACCAACGAGACTACTTCTTCTATTGCAACAAATTGTTGAACACGACCTAATAAGGTAAGATAACCATCTTTATCAATTTTTGCAACATCCCCAGTATCATACCAGCCCAGACCCAAATTTTCTGATGATGTCGGATGAATAACTCCAGGATTATTAGAGTGCATATAGCCAAGCATGATATTTGGCCCCTTAATAAATAGTTGTCCCCCCTCTTCTATTCCGTTAATTGGTTTAATATAATATTCTATTTTAGGCATCAAACGACCTACACTTCCACCACGATAATGCATGGGAGTATTACACGCTATTATTGGAGCTGTTTCAGACGCCCCATATCCTTCAAAAATTCTTATACCAAATTTATCGAGCCATAATTGCCTTGTTTCTTTCCTAAGTTTCTCACTACTGGCAAACACGTATCTTATAGAATAAAAATCATAAGGATGAGCACAGGTGGCATAATTATGTAAAAATACATCTGTACCAAATATAATCGTTGCTCCGATATCATATATTATCTCAGGAACACTCCGATAATGCAAAGGAGAAGGATAAAGAAAGGCTGGTATACCGTTAAGCGTCATCATTATTGTGCCAGATAAACCAAAACAGTGAAATAATGGCAAAGCCATAAAGGCAAAATCATCTAGACTAAAATGTAACTTAGCTAGAACCTGGCATCTATTAGCTTGCAGGTTTCTATGCGACAATACTACAGCCTTAGGAGAAGCTGAAACGCCTGAAGTAAATACGACAACTGACGGATCATTGTCATCATAACTAGCACACATATTGCTATAATAACTCTGTGGGAAAAAGCTAGCTATCATAGCCTTAATTCTTAAATATAAAGTAACTCTTGTTGTTAAATCTTCAAGATAAATGACTTTTATATTAACTTCTAAGATCTTTGCCAACATTTCTTGCAACCCAGTTTTTTCAACAAATTGTTTTGAAGTATAGACGGTTTTCACTGACGTTGTTTTGCACGATGCCACTACATTGCTAACATCACTCATATAATCAATCATGACCGGTCGACGGGAACAGGCTTGCATAGCATAAAAAGTAACAATCGTTTCAACCATGTTAGGTAGCATAATACCTATATACTCAGCTACTTCTGTATCCTGTTTTATTAAATTTGCTAAAGTAAAAGATTGTAATATTAATTGACGATAGGTAACAGACTTATCATCAATATCTTGTATTATTTTTTTGTTAAAACCATAAGCTTTTGCTGTTTCAAGGAGAGACTGAAATATAGTATTCTGGTAATCAGAGCTTTCAAATATCATATCAGTCATAATATCATAAAGAGCCTGACCTATATATTTACGCTTTTCCCTATTATCCATATTCTGATTAGCAGGAGACTTTACTGGTGGTAAAATAGTGATAGTAACCTTAGGAAATATCCGTGTTTTTAGTATATTTTTAAGTTTAGAAAAATTAGTAAACTGTGTACCATCTATTCTTACAGGTAAAATTGTTGCATCAGCTTTTTCAGAGATCATGCCAGGTCCTTCATATATCTTCATTAAGGAACCAGTAATACTTATTCTTCCTTCGGGAAAGATAGCAACTTTTTTATCTTTTTGCACTTCCCTAATCAAACTCTTTATAGCCATTGCATTAGCGGGATCAACTGGTAGAGTTTTTGCCATCGTTAAAAATGGTTTTACCCACCACACTTTAGCCATATTTGTATTAATGGCAAAAGTCATTTCTTCAGGTAAATAAGTTACCAGTAATGCAGGATCAAGATATGAAATATGATTGGCGATAACTACTGATCTTTTGCCAGCTTTATAAAAATTTTCAATACCTTTTACTTCTACTCTGTACATGCAATCAAAAATAAATTTTAAAATAGCTCGGTTAACAGCAAAAGGTACTATTTTTACTTCAGGAATTAATTGATAAATATAATAAGCTACCACTATGTTAAGTATGCTAATAAATAATATAACCGATGGTATCGAATATTCCCAATAGAATAACAACGAAAGTATTGCAGTAGACCCAGCCATAAATACAGCATTAGCAAAATTATTTATAGCAATTATTCTACTACGATGAGCTGAGGAGCTAAGATATTGTAATACTGCAAAAAGCGGAACAATATATAACCCCGCAATAGCAGCTATAAAAAATAAATCTATAATAATCCGCCAATTATGCTTTTTAGATAAAAAGACAAATATACTCTTTAATTGCTCCGGTTCATAATGAACCGCACTAATTCGACTGGCGAAAAATAAATCAATACCAAATATACTGACACCAATCGCTGAAACAAAAACATATTTCGTGGTAATTTCATTCCCCAAAATCTTACTACACCAAAAAGAACCAACCCCTACTCCAATTGAAAATGTGGCAAGAAACAAATTAGCAACATTTTCATCTGCTCCAAAAGTATTTTTAGCAAGAGCTGGAATTTGGGCAAGTATTGCCGCACTGATAAACCAAAACCAAGATATACCAAGAATTGCTAAATATACTTGCTTTTTAGATTTGGCATATTTAATCATTTCTATATTTTCGCGAAATAAATTTAATTTTATTTTAATTTCACAATTAGAATTATTTGATTTTGGCATAAAATAACTAGCAATAACGCCAATTACAGCAATCATTATCAGAATAGTGATTATTAAATTGCCACTTATAGTGTAGTATCCTCCAATAATAGTACCAACTAAAATGGAAATAAATGTTCCCGCCTCAACGAATCCATTAGCTCCCAATAACTCATTTCGATATAAATGATCTGGCAAAACACTATATTTGATTGGTCCAAAAAATGCCGAATGTATACCCATAAACAATATAGATAAAAACAGTATTAATAAACTATTATCAAAAAATCCATAAGTAGCAAAAAGCACTATGGTTAGTTCAAATAATTTAATGATTTTAACTAAAGTTGATCGCTCATACCTATCAGCTACTTGCCCTGCAATACTTGCAAATATTACAAAAGGTAATACAAAGATAGTATTAGCAGCGAGTACAAGTAATTGGGCTGATTCCACCAATTGACTAGATAGTTTATAGGTAATTAATATAATTAACGCATTCTTTAGTATATTATCATTCATACAACCACAAAATTGTACTATGAAGATAGGCAAAAAACGCGTATCTCGAAATAAATATAACCGATTTGATGACATGCTTTCTCCAAAGACATTATAATGGCGGTATAGTATGCAATTCCTTGCTTTATGTCAAATAATCTAATTCAAACCACCTATTATATAGTCAATTCAGGGGAATTGGGTAGCAGGAACGATGGAGCGACGCCTATAAGTAATAGGCGAGCATTGAGCGACGACGTCACCAACTTCCCCTGAATTGACTGTATTACATGATGCCTTTTCCCATGGTAGCTAAAGGGCGAATAGAGGCAAGATGGTTAAATATTTTTTCCTTAGTAACTGCCTCATCATATCTTGACTGTATCCTAATCCAAAAACTATCTGATAAACTGAAATACTTTGCCAATAACAGAGCAGTTTCAGTACTAATATTTCTTTGTTTGTTTACAATCTCTGTTATTCTATTAATTGGTACTTCAATATCTTTAGCTAATCTATAAGCCGAAATACCAAAAGGTTCCAGGAATTCAGTCTTAAGTATTTCGCCAGGGTGTACCGGATTAATTTTATACATATAAGTTACCTTTTATTTATGATAATCAATTATTTCTAATTCGTAAGCATCACCATTGTTCCAAACAAAGCATATTCTCCATTTATCATTAATTCTAATACTATACTTATTAGCTCTGTCACCTTGCAATTTCTCTAATCTATTTGCAGGGGGTATCATTAAATCATCTAAGATATTTGCTGCATCAATCATTGCAAGCTTAATAAGAGCCTTTTTTGATATTTCAAAGAATTGCTTATCACAAATATGTTCCTCAAATAATATATTTGTCTTTTTACACTTAAAGCTTCTTATCATAGAAGATCATATTTACAATTATCATTATATAATATATAAATACTTACGTCAAACATAAGTATTAATTAGACAGGCTATTTAAACTAAGTTAGCTCTAAAGCGGCTTCTTCTAGCGTATTAATTTGATCTCGTATTTTTGCTGCCTGTTCAAATTCCAAATTACTAGCTTTTGAGTACATTTCTTTTTTTAATTTATTGATATGAGCTTTTAATTTCACTGGATTATCCAATAATATATGAGCTTGTTTTTTATTACCTAACTTACTATCCAGTTTTTCTAATTTAATTAGTGCATGGATATGATTATTAATTGTTTGGGGTATTATAGAATGCTGTCTATTATATTCTTCTTGAATTTTTCTTCTCCTATATGTCTCACTTACTGCCTTATCAATAGATTTGGTGATGCGATCTGCATAGAGTATTACCCTTCCTTGACTATTCCTTGCAGCTCTACCAATAGTTTGAATTAACGAAACTTCCGAGCGTAAAAAGCCTTCTTTATCAGCATCGAGTATGGCAACAAGTCCACATTCTGGAATATCTAGACCTTCTCGCAATAGATTAATACCAACAATAATATCTATAGTACCTTGGCGTAAATCTTTGATGATTTCAATACGCTCAAGAGTATGAATATTAGAGTGCAAATATGATACTTTATACCCTAGTTCTTGCAGATAATTTGTTAAATCTTCTGACATTTTTTTAGTTAATGTTATCGCTAAAATACGAAATCCTTTCTTTATTGTCGATTGAATTTCGCTTAGCAAATCTTCAACTTGGTTAGTTGCTGGTTTTATAATACATTCTGGGTCAAGTAACCCTGTGGGTCTGATGATTTGCTCAACCATAACCCCTGCTGTTTCGTCCAATTCAAAAGGTCCCGGTGTAGCCGAAACAAAAACCGTTTGAGGTCTAAAATCTTGCCATTCCTCAAATTTTAATGGTCTATTATCTAAGGATGACGGAAGACGAAACCCATGTTCCACTAGTACGGTTTTTCTAGCCCTATCACCATTATACATTGCTCTAATTTGTGGAACAGATACGTGACTTTCATCAACAAATAATAAAGCATCTTTAGGTAAATATTCAAATAGGGTTGGTGGTGGCTGTCCATTTGCTTTACCAGTTAGAAACCGAGAATAATTTTCAATACCTTTACAACTACCAGTCTCCATCATCATTTCCATATCATATTGGGTACGTTGATTTAACCTTTGAGCTTCTACTAACTTACCATGTGTATTAAAAAATTCTAAACGTCGTTGTAACTCCTCTTCAATTTGTGATATGGCGTTTTGTACTACTTGTTTAGGTGTTACAAAGTGCGATTTAGCATAAATCACAGCTTGCTCCAATTTAGCTAATTTTTCACCTGTAAGCGGATCAAATTCGCTGATATATTCCAGTTTATTATCAAAAAATGACAATCGCCAAGCTTTGTCGTTATAATGTACTGGGAATATATCAATATTATCACCTTTTACCCTAAACGTACCACGCTCAAATCCCACATCATTACGCTTATATTGTAAGCTTACTAGGTCACTGAGCAATTTATCTCTAGCATAAATTTCCCCAGACTTAAGGCTTATAGTCATCTGATAATAAAGACCCGGTGAACCAAGACCATAAATACAAGAAACAGAAGATACAACAATTACATCCCTACGTTCTAAAAGAGACCTAGTAGCAGAGTGTCTTAATAAATCTATCTGTTCATTTATCGAAGAATCTTTTTCTATATAAGTATCGGTTTTTGCAATATATGCTTCGGGTTGGAAATAATCATAATATGATACAAAATATTCAACGGCATTATTTGGAAAAATTGCCTTCATTTCTGAATAGATTTGGGCAGCTAACGTTTTATTATGAACCATAATAAGTGATGGTCGACCGGTTCTCTCAATAACATTTGCCATAGTAAAGGTTTTACCGGAACCAGTAATGCCAAAAAGTATTTGTGAAGGCAATCCCGATTCAAGCCCCTTAATGACTTCATTAATTGCTTTTGGCTGATCGCCAGCTGGACTATATTTAGATACTATCGAAAAATTATTTATCATTAATTTGTAACTTGCTAGTTTGTTATTATATGTAGATAATAGTTTTATAACCAATTAAATAGGATAATTTTTATGAAAAGCATATTTGTCACGGTCATTATTTATACATTAACACATTGCCCCTATTGCACTAAGGCCAAAACGCTACTTAATCAAAAAAATATATCTTACGAAGAAATAATCGTAGATAATTATAATGAGAAGCAAAGATTAGAGCTACAGCATAAAGCTAGTGGACAACGTACATTACCACAAATATTCATTAATGGTAAGCATATTGGTGGGTGCGACGCTCTTTATGAACTTGAAAAAGAAGGTAAACTAGATGAATTAGTGAAATAATACCAGCAAATAAATTTGTTGGATAATTTCTTCTGTCCATTCTTTTATACTTCTTACTAATAACCTTAATTCTGAATAAAAATAAACCTTTTAAAGGATGGGTAATAGTAATGATCATTAAAAAGGGCAGTATACATAAATAGATTTTGTAGCGAAGCATATACCACCTACTATTTATGGAAATAACTAATTTTGCTAACTCTAATAAACTGATTGTTATAAATGATTGAAATAACTTGCAAGAGATATTAGATATGGATTACGATAAATTTTTTGATGATAATAAAATGTATCATGTTGATTTGCAGTTAGAGTTAGATGAGATCAAGGAAATTTATGAACAAGAAAAGACTGAGATAGAAGGGATTACTGTTTAGTGATAATTATACGAAATAGTTGAGATTTAATCCTACATATTTCAAGAAAATTATATTTATTAGTAGCAAAATAGCTAGGTTCTGTTGACAAAATTTTTAACGTAACCATATTAAAGCTCCAACAAAATTTAGAAAGGCTAAAAAGGTGGTTGGGGCTTTATCAAACCTAGAAAATATACGCCTAAAATATTTGATTTTACCAAAGAAACATTCAATTAAATGGCGTTCTTTATAAATATGTTTATCATATTCACGTTGTACTTTACGATTAGATTTTGGTGGTATAACAACCTCACACCCCTTATTTTCTAAGCTTTCTACAAACGCACTACTATCATATCCTTTATCGCCTATCACCGTCGTATTCTGAACATCTTTAGTAAGATTTTCAGCCTGAGTGATATCATTTCTTTGCCCAGCAGTTAGTATAAACTTCAGTGGGTTACCCAATGCATCAACGAGGGCATGAATTTTAGTACTAAAACCACCTTTGCTTCTACCTAAAGCTGCTTCCTCTTGATTACCTTTAATATATCCAGATGAGCAAGCATGTGCTCTTACAATAGTTGCATCAATCATCATTGATTCCATATCTACATCTACTTTAACATGATCCATTAAAGCTTCCCATATACCTTTGTCAACCCATCTCTTAAATCTGCGATAAACACTGTACCAACAACCATAATAATCAGGCAGAAGACGCCATTGACAACCTGTTCTAGCAATAAACCATATTGCTTCAATAAACTGTCTTATTTTTTCCTCATTCTTGTTGTGTATAGCTTTTTTTTTCTTAAAAAATGATAAAATTGCTTCCCATGCTTGGTCTTCTATGTAATACTTCATATCGGTAGTTTCTTGGTTTCGATAACTAGAAACTACCATTTCTTCTTACTATTGCAACTTCTTTATTCTCCTCTGATAACTTAACATAAAATTTTGTCAACACAACCTAGAATTAGGTTACTTTAAAAGCTTTAACATAATCTAAACCATTGTAAATAATATTTAATAGAAGGTATAAAATGCTAGAAAATAATTCAGAACAAGAAGATGTATGGCGTAATGAATTGGGGGAAACATATGAAGAGCAGGAGAGTCGTTTAGATCGTGAAGAATCTGTTAGAAAACGCAATGCCATTATATTTGTTTTTCTTCCTATGCTAATTGGATTTCTAACATTTACTTATTTTTTCCTTAATTCAATAGAAGAAAAGAACAAATTGATGAAGCAACAGCAATCAACAACTATCAATAATACTCAAGATACAAAGAAAGAAAATAATTGAATTATATATTAGACTTACCTAGGCTCTGTGAACACCACTCAACCGTGAGTGTTCACGGTTTTTTTACTATTTTTTCTTAACAAACTTGTGGCGAAGACTCTATTTTGGTCACCTCAAAATCCAGTTTTGTAGCCTGTCTTTAAAGGTTTTTCACCATCGTTTCCTGGTAATGACCTCTGGGCTGTATATACTTCTATTAGTGAGACCACGCAAGTAGGTCGTGGCAATCCACATTTATTAATTATTTACGAATTTCCATTGACTAAAATAGATAGCGGTAATATAATGTCGACTTAGTTTTGTTAAATTTTAGTTAGGATATTTTTCATGTTCGCAATCGTCAAAGCAGGCGGAAAGCAGTATAAAGTCGGCAAAAACAGTGTAATCAAAATAGAAAAAATTGACGGTGAGAGAGGTGCAAAAATTCAACTTGATCAGGTGTTGATGATTGGTGAAGATTTCAAACCATCTTTTATAGGTACGCCAATGGTTCAGGGAGCTCTTGTTACTGCTGAAATTATTAACCAGTTTAGAGATAATAAGGTTATTGTTTTTAAGAAAAAACGTCGCCAGAATTATCGTCGTAAGAATGGTCATAGGCAGGAATTAACTGAACTAAAAATATTAGACATTACTAAACTATAACGGGATTTATTTAAGGGTATTATAGATGGCAACCAAAAAAGCTGGTGGTAGTTCTAGAAATGGTAGAGACTCAGCCGGTCGTAGATTAGGTGTTAAAAAATATGATGGGCAATATGTCATATCAGGTAATATAATTGTTAGGCAACGTGGTACTAAATTTTATCCAGGCAAAAATGTTGGGCTTGGAAGAGATCATACGTTATTTGCCTTGGTTGCAGGTAAAGTAGAATTCTCTACTAGGAGAACCCATAAAATAGTTAATGTGGTATGATATAGATTCCCACTTTCGCGAGAATGACACTAATCAGATTTTATGTCAATAATAGTTCAGAAATTCGGCGGAACTTCCGTTGCTAATATTGCAAGGATAAAAGAAATCATTCCAATTATTAAGTGGGAAAAGCAGCATGGTAATCAACTAGTAATCGTAGTTTCGGCTATGGCTGGTGTTACCAATCAGCTAGTTACTTTATGCAATGAAGTTTCTAGTCTTAAGACCGATTCAGAATTGGCGGAATATGATGCCGCTCTTTGTAGTGGAGAGATGGTAACAGCGTCCTTACTCGCCCTTGAGTTACAACAACAAGGCATAGATGCAAGATCTGTGCTAGCATGGCAGTTACCTATCTTAACCAATGATAATTACAGCAAAGCTTTGGTTGAACAAATCTCTACTAGTTTATTAACAGAATGTATTAAGCAAAACATCATCCCGGTAGTTGCTGGATTCCAAGGTGTTACCAATAATAATCGATTGGCGACGCTTGGTCGAGGAGGATCAGATACTACCGCCTCGTTAATTGCAGCTGCTATACAAGCTGATAGATGTGATATATACACTGATGTAGAAGGGGTTTTTACTGCTGATCCGCGGATTGTTCATGGGGCAAAGAAATTATCACAGATTAGTTTTGAGGAAATGCTGGAATTTGCATCTTGTGGGGCGAAAGTGTTGCATCCACGTTCCTTAGAAGCGGCTATTAGATATAACGTACCCATACGCGTTTTATCGTCGTTCTCACTACCATTATACCATGAAGATAGTGTTACACTAATAACATCTAGAGAAAAAATTATGGAAAATAAAAAAATTACCGGCATTACTTCCAACAAAAATTTATTAAAATTAGTAGTAAATTCCGCTCAATTAACTTTTTCTAAGATATGTAACCTCATTTCTGACTATAATATTCACCTAGAATTAATGGAAAATATTGAAGAAAATAAACAGTATAGTTTTATTATCCAACTATCTGATAAAAATAAATTACAGCACTTACTAGATGATCTAAAAAATACTAATCAGATAAATAATTTTATTATCGACAGTCAAATTTCTATAGTATCGATCATTGGTCACGGCATTAAACATGATCATAACTTGCTTGGTATAATATTAACTGAACTGGAAAAAGAAAATATATTAGTGAAAATGATACAAATTTCGGAAATTAAAATTTCTATCATAATAAAAGACCTCGACACTGAAAAAACTATACGTTGCTTACACCAACTATTTGAATTAGATAAATTAAATTAAGCAGGGTTATTATGTTTAATAAACATAAATTTGCAGAACTTATTGTAACTTTTTTCTATGTAGGTAAAATAAAATATTGTCCTGGTACATTTGGCTCTCTGGCTGCTTTCCCTTTGTGCTACTGGATATTATATCTTTCCATGCAAGCAGAACTTATTAGTATCTTTATTATCGCTTTTTTGATTTGCCTGTTACTATTTATATTAGGCACATATTTTTCCTCAATATATATACAATATAGTAAGCAAGATGATCCAAAAGAAGTGGTGATTGATGAGGTAGTGGGTCAAATGCTAACATTAATATTAAGCTTTCCTTCCGTTTTTTTTATGAATTATTCAGGACTTACAAAATATTTAAGTTCACCTGTACTAAATTTTATCTTTTTATTGGCTTTACCTTTTGCTCTGTTCAGATTATTTGATATTATCAAACCATGGTCAATAAATTGGCTTGATGCCAATATTAAAGGTGGTATTGGCGTTATGGTAGATGATATTGCTGCAGCAATTTTTGCTTCAGTTATGCATTACGCTATCACTTTTAGTCTAATAGATTGGTTTGGCTAAAGCATAAGAGTATACTCCACTGAATCGATTAATGGAGTAACCAATAACTTATAGCCATATTCTGTAATTAAGTAGTAAGTGTAATATTCGTGAACATTTTCTATAGTTATACTCGAATGATCTGAAGAGTTGGCTCCTGCAAATACTTGCGGGATATTCGAGTATACATCCTTAATAATTCTTTTTCCAAGCAAAATATCTATTTTATTCTGATCAAATTTGAGATTTGTGGCTATTACTATAATTTTCATACCAATAAATTTATCATATTGTATCTCCAGCTCAACTTTAATAATAGCATTTTTGGATAGATTATTAGACGCTACAACAATTAAACAGATAATAATCTGGGCTATATGGTCATTGATATCTGTGCTATATAACCTTGTAAATATTAGTTCAATATTATGATTTTTTGATTTTACAAAATCAGTAGCTAATCTATTAACTTCTACAATAGAAGTTTTGCTATTCTCAGAAGCTAGGGAATATAAATAACGATAAAACTGTAAAGAGCGTATCAGCCTATTAGTACTATCCTGAATCAGTTTAATAGCTTTTTCTTGATGTTCTATAGTTTTTATTAAGTCAATACTATTATCTATAACCCCTATTGTTCCTGCAAAATCATGACATATTTTTTCATTTAAAGCTTGGCTCAGCCTTATTAAACTTGGGCTTATTGAATTTAACATAAACTGTATTTTTAATAAACTCGTTTAGCTGGCGGAATTGCCGCTACTTCATCTGTTAAAGTTGTAAGAGTTACCGGTTTATAATCTAGTTTGACATTACCTTGTTCGTCAATCCAAGCCAGTGTATGTTTCATCCACTCCTCGTCGTTACGTTCTAAATAATCCTCCCTAGAATGAGCCCCTCTACTTTCCTTTCTATTGGCAGCAGAATGCATAGTAATTACTGCTTGGTCTAATAAATTAGCTAATTCTAATGCTTCAACCAAGTCGCTATTCCATATTAATGATTTATCATTGATCTGAATATCAGCATATTCCTTTCGTGCCTGATCAATCAGTTCTTTTCCTTGATCTAGAACTTCTTGAGTTCTAAATACTGCTGCATGGTTTTGCATAATTTTTTGCATTTTGAGTCTTAGATCAGCTACTGGTATTTCTCCTTTAGCATGACGTATACCGTCAAATCTGCTAATTATTTTATCCAATATTGATTGAGGTAGAACCTTATGTGGTTGCCCCGCTTTAACAATTTCAGCAGCTTTTTTTGCTGCCGCCCTACCAAATACCACTAAATCAAGCAAAGAGTTCGATCCTAATCGATTAGCTCCATGTACTGAAACGCAGGCAGCCTCACCAATCGACATTAATCCAGGAATAATTTTATGATGATTATCCTGATCTTTATCAATAACTTGCCCATGGTAATTTGTTGGTATTCCCCCCATATTATAATGTACTGTTGGTAATACCGGTATTGGCTGGGTGTTAACATTAACCCCAGCAAAAATCTTTGCTGTTTCGGAAATACCCGGTAAACGTTCGTGAAGAATTTCCGGCGATAAATGATCTAAATGAAGGAATACATGATCTTTATGCTCACCTACGCCTCTATTTTCTCTGATTTCCATGGTAATAGCTCTTGAAACCACATCTCTTGAAGCAAGGTCTTTAGCGGCTGGAGCATATCGTTCCATAAATCTTTCACCATTGGCATTTACTAAATAACCGCCTTCTCCCCTAGCACCTTCTGTAATTAAGCAACCAGACCCATATATACCAGTTGGATGGAATTGAACAAATTCCATATCCTGCAAGGCAATGGAGCTTCTTGCCACCATTCCCCCTCCATCACCGGTACAAGTATGAGCACTTGTGGCAGAAAAATAAGCTCTACCATATCCGCCAGTAGCTAATACTACTAAGTGAGAATGAAAACAATGTATTGTCCCATCATCAAGATTCCAAGCAACTACCCCTACACATTCTCCATTATTCATTAACAAATCAATGGCAAAATATTCAATAAAAAATTGAGCTTTATTTTTTAAAGCTTGTTGGTATAAAGTATGTAATATGGCATGACCCGTACGATCTGCTGCAGCACAAGTCCTTTGGGCAGCTTGTCCCTTGCCATAATTTGTCGTCATACCACCAAAAGGACGCTGATAAATTTTACCTTCTTCTGTTCGTGAGAAAGGTACCCCATAATGTTCAAGCTCCAGTACCGCGGCAGCTGCATGTTTACACATATACTCAATCGCGTCTTGATCACCCAACCAATCCGAACCCTTTACGGTATCATACATATGCCAACGCCAATCATCTTGCCCCATATTACCAAGAGAGGCACTGATACCACCTTGTGCCGCTACAGTATGGCTTCTAGTGGGAAAAACCTTGCTAATACAAGCAGTACTCAACCCCTCTTTTGCCATACCAAAAGTTGCCCTAAGACCAGCTCCTCCAGCTCCAACTACCACTACATCAAATTGATGGTAGACAATATTATAAGATTTAGTAGACATTCATAAATTCCTTTTATTCCAAATAATACTCAAATAATTTTAACCTATAGCTAATCCGGCTAATATTATTCAGTCTATTAGCAAGGAGTAGCGAAACACGATTAAGCAATTACTTTCCTGGATTGCCGCGTCGCCACTAAAGTGGCTCCTCGCAATGACGATTTATAAACCCAAGCGTCATTGCGAGGAGGCGAAAGCCGACGAAGCAATCCATTTAGCTATAGTATAGCATAAAATAATGCTACCACTAAGAATGCAATCGTTATAATACAAAATATTTGCAAAAATATAATTAACCCAATACGAAGCTTGATACAACTAATATAATCCTCAATTACCACTCGCATACCAAGCATGGCATGATAGAAGGTGGTAATAATCAATATGCCCAAAGGCACAATATTGTAAGGTTTCTGTAAAGTACCAACAAAATGAGTTAAATCCTTGCCAATATTACATTTAATAAAGACTATTAGCCAAATAGAGCAAATTGCCAAAATAATAGCAGTGATTCTTTGATGTAACCAGTGACTAGAGCCACTTTTTGCCGAACCAACTCCTTTAGCTTTTGCTAAATCTGTCCTTAAATTAGTATTCATATAGAGACCATAAATTAAATTGACTATAACAACCAAAAAGCTAATGTCATAACTATTGAGGCTATTACAACAAACCAGCCTGTGAAGTTAATAGCTCTTATTGAAAAGCAACGCCCACTATCCCAAATTAAGTGACGCACCCCATTACATAAATGGTAAAACCAGGCAAAACTTATAAATATTGGAGGGATTTTAAATAAACTACATTTAAAGAACTGTAAATATTCAGGATTAAATTTGCTAAAAGACAATAAAATAAAACACCATATCAATACTGATAGTGCAAAAAATAAGCCTATCCCCGTCATACGATGCACAATAGACAAAACAGCACTGATCTGTTTTTTATATATTGTTAAATGAGGCGAAGTTGGTCTGCTATTATAAATTTCCTGCTTTGTTTTTGTCATATATTTTGTCATAAATTATATTTTATAGTAAAAATCGTTGTTTATGGTACAATAAAAATGTCATCTCAATTCCAACTGTGATGCCATGCACGGATATACCCTATATAGAATGAACAACAATAGGGAAACCCAAAATGAAATATAACATAATAGGAATAGATTTAGCAAAAAATATTTTTCATTTCCATGGAGCAATGATAATTTTTAGCTCATTAACCACTTCTGCAACTCTTTAGGTTAATTGAGTATATTCATATGCTAAAACATAACAATCTCATGAAAACTTTTGTTGACAAAATTGAGGAAGGTAGTACTATTGCTTTTTTAATTTAAGATAGCAGAAATTTGAAAGTTGATTTACCACTTTTAAAGTTTTTGTTAAATAATATCAAAGGATAAATTTTATATGAAAGTTGTAAGTTCGTTAAAATCTCTAAAGAAAAGAGATAAAGATTGCCAAGTTGTAAAAAGAAAAGGTAAAATTCTTGTAATAAACAAGAAAATTAAAAGGTTTAAAGCTAAGCAAGGTTAGATAATTTAGAAATTTCATAGTTGTTGATTAAATTTCTAAGATTTAATTTTAGATGGAGTATCTTATGCAAAATACTAATTTGATAATCGTTGCAGTAGGTCTAGTTGTAGTATTTATTATATTCTTTGTTTATAAGAAGAGCAAGAATGCGTCTGTTAGTATGCTTATCAAGGATACTAATAATGCACAAGAGCTTAATGCACCATTTAATAAAGCAGATAATACCAAAAAGCTAACTCTAAAAGAAAAGGTTGAGCTATCGTGGAAGTTCTTATATGAAATTACAGAATCAATTGTTAATAAATTTTCTAAAAAGGATGTAGAATTAGTAAATCATCTTGGTCACACATTGTTAAATAACGGGATGAAGTATGAGCATGTAGTAGACCTTGGTATTAAACAACAAGTTACATCAAGAGCTGCAAATATTGAACAACAAGCCCATTCTCAGTCTCAGAAATCTTTGGGTAAATAAGCACTAATAACGGTATTTTTGACAGCAAGATTAATTGTGAGCGTTCAGGAAAAAAAGTTAAAGTACAAGATGTCTATTAGCGAGAAGGTCACTTTACAACATTACGTCATTGCGAGCTGATGTATCCCCAGGAAATTGTTGCAAAATAGCAAGAATTGATAGAATATCTTCATTATTTAATGATGATGGAGATAGTAGGTTATGGATGTAAAAACAGTATTAAATGAAGTAATAAAAGAACATTGTCCTTTTATACATAATAATCGTTTAAATGCGTTACTTGATGTTGCAGAAGGCTTGCGATATAGTCAGAATTTGTCTTTGAGTGCAATTGGCAGGAACTTGAGTGGTAATAGTAAAGTAAAACATAAAATAAAAAAAGTTGATAGATGTATAGGTGTTTATAAAATTTTCTTTATTAAATATTCATTATGCCATACCATTCCCCTACTATTCTTTGGGTTTATTGGTTATACAATTGATTATCACTATAGGTATAAAAATAAAAAACTTTGATAAATAGATTTACCTAGGCTCTGTGAACAAAATTTAAATTACTAGATTTCGACTCTTTTTAGCTGCAAATTATAAGATTTTTTTGAAATAGAACTAACTATTCCGGCAAAAATCTTATTAATTTTCGCTTAAAAATACTCAAAATCTAAACAATTAAAATTTTGTTCACAGAGCCTAGGCAAGTCTAGTATAAACCCAAACATGAAAGAACCATTATCGATATATATACACTGGCCATTTTGTTTATCAAAATGCCCATATTGTGACTTCAACTCTCATGTTTCAGATAAAGTAGACCATGATGATTGGCTGAAATGTTATGAGTTGGAACTGAATCATTTCAAGGATACTATAGGTCATAAATATATAAAATCTATTTTCTTTGGTGGTGGCACCCCATCTTTAATGAAGCCATTTGTTGTTGAAGGAATCATTAGCAAAATAGCAAATCTAGCAACAATAGATGAGCAAACAGAAATTACTTTAGAAACAAATCCTACTTCATTTGAGACCGAGAAATTTAAAGACTTTAGATTAGCTGGAATAAATAGGGTGTCAATTGGCGTTCAGTCTTTAGTGGAAACTGACTTAAAGAGTTTAGGGCGACAACATGATGTGGGGCAAGCAATCAAAACTATTGAGACAGCTCGCCACATTTTCCCCAGAATATCTTTTGACCTAATTTATGCAAGAAGTAACCAAACTCTAGAAAGTTGGCAAAAGGAATTGACCAATGCCATGGAACTTGCCTCAGGTCATATCTCATTGTATCAGTTAGTAATCGAAAATGGTACGTTATTCTATAAATTATTTAATGATGGAAATCTGACTATACCAAGCTCAGATCAAGCAGCCGATCAGTATGAATGGACTAACTTGTATTTAAAGTCTCAAGGATATCTTAGATATGAAATATCAAATTATGCTATATTAGGTCATGAATGTAAGCATAATTTGACATATTGGCAATATAATAATTATTTAGGTATAGGTCCAGGTGCTCACAGCAGAGTTAATATGTACGATAGTGATTTTACATCTAATCTCTATAGTATCATGATGTGGCATAAACCAGAAAAATGGTTACAAACTGTTAATAGTTTGGGATGTGGCATTCAACATATCAATAAACTTTCTATGCAAGAAATAATTGAAGAAATGTTGATGATGGGACTACGTCTTGAAAAGGGTATAAATATTGACATTATACAAAAAAGAACAGGTAAACAATTATTTGAGATTTTGGATATACAAAAGGCAACATACTATAAAAAGCTAGGTTTACTTCAGTGGGATGAGGAGTTAGGCGATAAAGGTCATATTAATCTTACAAGTAAAGGTCTAATGTTACACAGTTATATAGTACCAAGGTTGTTTCCATAAAAACCACCAACTAGTAGGTTGTCGGCAGTACTCGAGATTTTTTTACTATTTTCTTATGGTGAAAAAATCCGCGAACACTTACAAATTATTTTGGTTTCCTTAAAAAAGCTGGAATATCATGGATATCAACGTCTACATCGCTCTTTTGAGAAATTGGAGGAATGTGGTTTTTGATTTGCTCTTGATTTTGATTATTATTGGATTTTAGTGAATTCCACATTCTACTGAGTAAAGATGCTTTGGCATCATTGCTACTTATAGTTGGCTGATTTGGTATATTAATTGATGTCGCCTGAACGTTTAAGTTTAAAGTCTGTACTCCAGAATCTACTAAACTAGCTTTTTCACCGGTATATTGGGCAAAATCTGGAATTTCTTCTAAAACTGTTGTCTCTATTAAATCATGGTCACTAGCTACTTGTTCACAACTTGCAGGACTACTAGTTACTGATTCAATAGGTTGGGATTTGTTGCTTATTACTTGATCAGCATCAATACCAGTAGCAACTACCGATACTCGAATAACGCCATTTAATTCTTGATTAAACGTCGAACCAAAAATAATATTAGCATCGCTATCCCCTACTTCTTCTCTAATTCTATTAGCCGCACTATCAACCTCAAATAAGGTCATATCCGCACCACCAGTAATGTTAATTAACACCCCTCTAGCACCACGCATTGAGTTATGATCTAATAGTGGATTAGAGATAGCCGCTTCAGCTGCCTTAACCGCTCTATCCTCACCAGATGCTTCTCCCGTACCCATCATAGCTTTACCCATTTCGCTCATCACTGTTCTAATGTCAGCAAAATCTAGGTTAATAAGACCTGGCATGATCATCAAATCAGTAACCCCTCTGACTCCGGCATGTAATACATCATCTGCCATTTTAAAGGCATCGGCAAAGGTAGTATTTTCATTTGCTATACGAAATAAATTTTGATTCGGTATTACTATCAAAGTATCAACAAATCTTTGTAGTTCTAGTAAACCTTGTTCAGCAGTTTTAATTCTATGTTTTCCTTCAAAATGAAAAGGTTTAGTGACTACCCCCACAGTAAGAATTCCTAGCTCCTTAGCGATCTTTGCCACAACCGGAGAAGCCCCTGTACCAGTACCTCCACCCATACCGGCAGTGATAAACACCATATTGCTACCTTCTAAATGCCCCTTAATCTCGTCAGCTGATTCTTCAGCTGCTAAAGCCCCGATTTCTGGAGACGCACCAGCTCCAAGACCTTTAGTAATCGCAACACCTAACTGTATTTTGTTGTCGCATAATGAATGTTCGAGTGATTGTGCATCAGTATTGGCAACGACAAAGTTTGCTCCTTGCAATTTGGCAAGTAGCATATTATTTATTGCATTACCACCAGCTCCTCCAACACCAAATACTGTGATAATTGGTTTAAGAATTACATTTTCTGGTGCTTTGAGATGTAAAGCCATAATAATATTTTACCTGTTAAATATAAATTGCTTTTAGTATAATAAAGAATCTAAAAATTTCTACTATAAAATAGATTTCATAAAGAGCATCAGTCTAATTATACCATATTTTTTGCTACCACTAAGCGATCAAACTCCTCACCTGATAAAAAATTTAATTTTATAGCAGCTTCTCTTAAAGTTATACCTTCTTGATAGGCTTTTTTTGCAACTTTTGCCGCATTATCATAACCTATATGCGGATTTAAGGCTGTCACTAACATCAGCGATTGCTCTCTCAGCTTATTAATACGTTCTATATTCGGCTCTAGACCTTCAATACAATGCGTAACAAAACTATTTATGCTAGCAGAAATCAACTCTATTGACTGCAAAATATTATAAATTATAACAGGCTTAAAGGTATTTAGCTCAAGATGACCGTTTGATCCGGCTATAGCTACTGCAAGATTATTGCCCATAACCTGCACACAAACCATAGTCAATGCTTCAATTTGTGTTGGATTAACCTTACCTGGCATAATTGAAGAACCAGGCTCATTTTCCAGTAAATGTAATTCACCAAAACCACATCTTGGTCCCGATCCTAACAACCTAATGTCATTAGCAATTTTCATTAAACTTCCTGCTATGGTATTTAGTGTACCAGAAAATTCTACTAATGCATCATGAGTAGCTAATGCCTCAAATTTATTAGCAGCACTTTTGAAAGGATAATTGGTATATGCAGCAACTTGATCAGAGAATTTTACAGCAAATTCTTTACGGCAATTAATACCAGTCCCCACTGCAGTTCCACCTTGTGCTAAAAAATATACTCTTTTTAGTGATTCCTCAACTCGTTCTATAGCATAGGCTATTTGCGTTACATAACCAGAAAATTCTTGCCCAAGCGTTATTGGCGTAGCGTCCTGCAAATGAGTGCGTCCTATCTTAACTATATTATTCCAAGCTGTAGCTTTGGTATTTAATGCCGAATGTAGGCTGGTTAATGCTGGAATTAATTGTTGTTTACTAGCGAGTATGGTTGCGATATGCATAGCAGTTGGAAACGAATCGTTGGATGATTGTGCCATATTTACATGGTCATTTGGATGAATTGGCGACTTACCACCCTTCTTGCCTACTAATTGTTCATTACCAATAGAGGCTATTACCTCATTGATATTCATATTAGTCTGAGTACCAGAGCCAGTCTGCCATACTACTAAGAGAAATTGATCATCAAATTCCCCTTTTAATATTCTAGAGGTAGCTTGATCTATTGCTTCTGATATTTCAGGCTTAAGATCGCCTAATTCTTTATTGACCTTTGCTGCACATTTTTTTAAAATTGCTAGTGCCTTAATCAACTGAATAGGCATTTTTTGATCGCCTATCTTAAAATTCTCAAGAGACCTTTGAGTTCCTGCCCCCCAGTAAAACTGATCGTCTACTTTGATTTCTCCAAATGAATCGGTTTCAATCCTATAATTTTTCATATAAATTTTTCTTTTTTGATCTTGTTGTATTTAGTAGTTAACCCGGAAAGGTTTTACCCCAAATCGTCATTGCGAGGAGCCACTTTGGTGGCGACGCGGCAATCCAAAAATGATTAGAAATGGATTGCTTCGTCGGCTTACGTCTCCTCGCAATGACGGTGTATTGCAAAGTGGCTCCTCGCTAATAAACTTTTGTGAATTTGGCTTAATGCTAATCAGCTTAGCTATAGTTCACTTAATCTTTATACAATAGGATTACCTTCATCATCAGTATTCAAAGATTGTTCATCAAACATGAAGAAAAAGGCTTTAATACTATTATTAGGGGTTTCTATGAATATAGCCCCATCTTGATAAATGCCCTTATCTTTACTGTGTGGGTTATAGTTCCCCTGATTCAGATGTATATCATGTATACCTCTAGGAGGAAGTTGAGAATGTTGTTGTTTTAACTGTAGTCCATAAGGTACTACCGCCCTTGTTTCAGTATCATCATAAGACTCACCTAAAATACATATCTTTGTACCACGGATAATATGCATGTCTAGCAAAGATGAAATTTCTTGCCATGATTTTGCTAAAGTATTCTTTAAATAATCTATTTGAAAAATTCCACTACGGAGATAATCAAGCCTAGAGGCATGAGTTAACTGATCCAAGCTAAATAATCCTTCATCTCCTAATTTAGCTAAATTAGTTAACAACTCATTATTATTCAACTGATCGACATAGTATAGCTTAACATTAGCTCTAGAATCAGACTGGATATCTATATTTACTTGATAGTCTAGTTTGTTGGCTTGTACTATAATATTATGATGAGTCTCTGTGTGTTTTGTACGATCTTCTAAATCCTGTGATACGATTCCTTTTAGATAGGAATAGTTTGCCAACATAACAATATCCTTTATAAGTGTTAATTTATATTATATCAACTTACCAGTGAGTCAATCATTTTAAGATATATTTGTTGTTTTGATAATCCAGTAAATTTAATATAGATGCATCAATCTAAATATTTTTGTTTGAGATAGTTTAAAAATATTTCCGATTGAATTCGATCTTCACCCGTAGCGTCTTTAATTAATTCACTAGTACTTTTTAATGAGCCATAGTTTCTAAGATTATTATTCAAGAATTGGTTTATACCTTTGAATTCTCCTCTGGTGATTTCTTTTTTTATGTTATGATTCACTTCTTGTGCTTTTTTCATCAGCATTGAAGCAATAATTGCTCCGTTAGTATAAGATGGGAAATAACCAAAGCTGCCCATTGGCCAATGTATATCTTGTAAGCATCCGTTTGTATCTGTTTGTGGAGTGATTCCTAAATATTCTTGCATCTTATTATTCCAATAATGTGGCAAATCATCCAAAGTTAGCTCTCCGCTAATTAATAATTTTTCTAGTTCAAACCTAACTATTACATGCATTGGATAAGTAACTTCATCTGCTTCTACTCTAATAAAACTAGGGGATACTCTAGTCATTAATTTATAAAGATTTTCTCCAGAATATTCTTGTCCTTTGAATGCAAACTCATCCTTAAGTAACATTGATAGAAATTCACAAAATTCTCGTGATCTGCCTACTTGCATTTCCATAAATAAAGACTGACTTTCATGGACAGCCATACCTTTAGCCTTGCCTACAGGTTGGTTCTTATATTTGCTAGGCAAGTTCTGTTCATATAAAGCATGACCTGTTTCATGTATAATTCCCATGATCCCTGAAATAAAATTACGTTCATCATACCTATTAGTTAATCTAATATCATCAGGAGTGCCTTGACAAAATGGATGAGCCGATTCATCTAATCTACCCTTAGTGCAATCAAACCCCATTATTACCATAAGCCTTTTGGCAATTAGTTTTTGTTGTTCTTTATTAATAGGGTCAACTATAGGCAGAACATGTTCTCTACTTTGTTTTTCTACTACCTGACTAATTAATTGCGGTATGGTTTTTTTAATATTATTAAAAACTACTTTAATTTCATCTATTTTACGCTCAGGATCATATGTGTCAAGTAAAGCATCATATATTGTGCAATTTAGGGTTTTAGCTTTAGATTTCGCCATTTCTTGTACGGAATCTAATACTGCTTGTAGGTAAGGTTTAAGTGATAGGTAGTCATTATTCTTTTTAGCATTTCGCCAAATTAACTCACATTTTGCACTAGCAGTAACATATTTTTTTCTTAAATCATCATCTATACAGTTAGATTCTACGATCCGTCTTTTTGTTTCTTGTAAATTTGCTAATTGCCAAATATCTAGCATATTTTGCTTTTCAGAAACAGCCTGTATTAATTCACCGAGTTTTGATGATTTTAATCTAGAATGTGCTATGGAAGATAATAGTGATATTTCGTTTGTTCTACTATCAATCGATCCTTGTGAAATGTTTACTGCGATATCCCAATAAAGTAGACTAATCACGTTATTAATTTGAGAAATTTGCTCTAATTCTTGTTCTAACAATGCATAATGTTTCATATAATTATTCCCTAATTCAAAAATTATTTTAGCTATTTTTATAGTATACTAGTTTAGCGGAAATCACTATAATAAATACAAAAACTTGATTTTTTTACATATATAACTAACCCGACTAACATTACTTTCAATTCACAGCGTCATTGCGAGGAGTGCGGAAACCGCACGACGAAGCAATCCACAAAAGCAACCAAAATGGATTGCTTCGTCGCTACTAAAGTAGCTCCTCGCAATGACGCTGTGAATTGAAAGTAATGTTAATCGGGTTAACTACAATTATCCAAATTCCGGATAATTAATTATAACAAATTTATGTTATTATAAATTGACCATTATGAAAAACACATATTACATTACTACACCGATTTATTATGTCAATGATATACCTCACATAGGGCATGCTTATACAAGTGTTGCATCTGATGTAATAGCAAGATTTATGCGTTTATCAGGTAAAGATGTGATGTTTTTAACAGGTACTGATGAACATGGTCAGAAGGTAGAAAAATCGGCTATTGCCAAAAATGTTGAGCCGCAAATATTTACTGATACGCTGTCCGAAACTTTTCGGACATTAATGCATTCAATGAACATTTCTAATAATGATTTTATTAGAACCACAGAAGCTAGGCATAAGCAAGCGGTAAGTAGTTTGTGGCAGACATTACTTGATAATGGTGATATTTACCTAGGTAGCTACAAAGGTTGGTATTCTGTACGTGATGAAACATTTTATAATGAATCAGAATTAACAGCCGACGGATTAGCTCCAACTCAAGCTACTGTTGAATGGCTTGAAGAACCAAGTTACTTTTTTTCTTTATCAAAATGGCAAGATAAATTATTGGATTTTTACGATGCCAATCCTGATTTCATCAGACCAAATACCAGGCGTAACGAAGTTATTAGCTTTGTGAAATCAGGGCTGCATGATTTTTCTATATCGCGTTCTAGTTTTAACTGGGGGATTAAAGTGCCCAATGATAAACAGCATATAATATATGTATGGCTTGATGCGTTAACAAACTATATTTCAGCTTTAGGATACCCAAATGATACAAGCCAATATAATAAATTTTGGCCAGCTGATGTGCATGTGGTTGGTAAAGATATATTACGCTTTCATGCAGTATACTGGCCAGCATTTTTGATGGCAGCAGGGTTGCCGTTGCCAAAATGTATTATGGCACATGGATGGTGGCTTAATGAGGGGCAAAAAATATCGAAATCTATAGGAAATGTAATTGACCCACTGCAGTTAATAAAAGAATTTGGTTTAGATCCAGTTAGATATTATTTGATGAGAGAGATAATATTTGGCTCAGATGGAAGTTATTCTCGAAGTGGTTTTGTTAATAGAACCAATAGTGAGTTATCTAATAAAATTGGTAATTTGTTGCAAAGAACTCTAGCCTTTGTTTATAAGAATAATGATGCAAAAATTCCGTTAATTAGCCAAGAATCTATCAATAGCATTTATGAATCATTTTTAATTAAAACGTCACAACAAATTATATCAGAAAATTTAATATTTATGGATAGATTTGATATGAATTCGGTGTTAGAAAATATTATTACTTTAACTGAAGAAGCAAATATTTACATAGATCGAGAAGCCCCTTGGCAGTTAAAAAAAACTGATCCTATAAAGATGGCGGAGGTGCTATATACGCTACTTGAAACGCTAAGATATATTGCTGTAATGTTGCAGCCATTTATCCCTGATTCAGCTAGTAAAATGCTTGATCAGCTTGCTGTGCCAGAGAGCCAGAGAATGTTTAAACATTTAACCAAGGAGTTTAGTTTAACTCCAGGCAGCAGCATCAGTCAACCAGAAGCTATATTTCCAAGATTTCAGGAGATATTTAGTGCAGATGACCAAAATATATAGATATATAGATTTACCAATTACTCTAACATCTTCAAATCATTTGAGGATGTTATTGATAGCGGATGGCAACTTCTTAACAGGTTTATATTTTGTTGGGCAGAAACACATGCCAATTTTAAGCAGTGATTATCATGAGCAGCAAAATTCTAGCATATTTGATCAAACTTACCGAGAGTTAATAGAATACATAAATGGTGCTAGAAAGGAATTTACCATAGCTTACCGTTTCACTGGAACTAATTTCCAAGAAAAAGTATGGTTTGCTATCTCTGCTATCCCTTATGGTAGAGTGATAAGCTACAAGAATATTGCGGAGCTAATATTTGCTCCTAAAGCTGTGCGTGCAGTAGCAAATGCTGTAGCACATAATGCTTTGTCAATTATAGCGCCATGTCATAGAGTTATAGGTACTGATGGCAAATTAACTGGCTACGCTGGGGGGGGCTTGAGATCAAGAAGAAACTTTTAGAACTAGAAAAAAGTTAAGTGTTATTAGCTAATAGACACCAGTTTACTATGGATAAATACTCATCAGGTTAGCTATAACAATTCACCATATTTTAATTGATATACCCTATGCATTTTACTTGCCATTTCATGATTATGAGTTACCACAATAATAGAAGTATTCTTTTGATTGACAGTTTTGAGCAATAAGTTAAAAACCTCGTTAGCTGTATTAGGATCTAGATTACCGGTAGGTTCATCAGCTAAAATAATTTGAGGATTATTAATTAAACTACGGGCAATAGCTACTCTTTGTTGTTCGCCACCAGATAACTCACCCGGCATGTTATGTATTTTATTAGCCAGTCCTAACTCTACTAATAACTCTTCTGCTTCCCTAAAAGCTGATTTATGATTATTACCAATAATTAATTTTGGCATTGCTACATTCTCTAAGGCAGTAAAATCTTTGAGTAAATGATGTCGTTGATAGATAAAACCTATATTATGCAATCTTATTATATGAGCATAATTCTGGGAATAATTTATTGAATTTATTTCTACCACACCACTATTCGGGGTATCAAGTAAACCAGCTATATGCAGTAAAGTTGACTTACCACTACCAGAAGAACCTATTATTGCAACTAATTCCCCTTGCATTACAGTTAAGTTAACATTACTTAATACTTCAACAATAGATTTTCCCTGCTGATATTTTTTAGAAATATTTTTTAATGTTAATACAGCTTTATTCATAACGAAGGGCATCCACAGGATTCAATTTAGCAGCTTTATATGCCGGATAAATTGTTGCACAAAAACATAAAACTATAGAAATACTTGCCACTAATGTTATATCTTCCATTTTTACCTTCGATGGTAGACTATATAAATAATAAATTGCTGCTTCAAAAATTTTAGTACCAGTTATTTTTTCCAAAATATTTTTAATAGACTGAATATTATAAGCAAAGCTTGTACCCAATATTATACCTAAAACAGTACCTGGCACACCGATAAACATGCCGTTACAAATAAAAATAAGCATAATCTGCCTAGTACTTGCACCAATAGTACGCAGTACTGCAATATCTGAGGTTTTGTCTTTAACCAACATAAACAAGCTAGAAACGATGTTAAAGGCTGCTACCATAATAATTAAGGAAAGAATAGTAAACATTGCTACTCTTTCAACAGCTAAAGCATTTAGAAACTGTAAATGCGATTTTTGCCAACTTATCACTCGTAATTTTGAGCCTAAAATATTTTGTATCTCCCAAGCAAAAACTCCCGCGTTACTCGGTTCTATTGTTATTACCTCGATTAGATTAATAACTTCACCAAAAGACAAGAAATTTTGTGCGGCAATAAGCGGCATTAAAATAGTTGCTGCATCATAATCATACGCTCCGCTAGTGAAAGTAGCCACAACCATGAACTCTTTAGATCTAGGCATACTACCAAAGGCAGTAGAAATTGAATTAGGAGAAATTAATTTTATTTTGTCTCCTGCTTGAATTCCTAGGTTATAAGCAAGTTCATTACCAATTGCCACCACATCTTTACCAGAAAAATCAGTAAAATCTCCGGTATTAACATTTTGTAAAATCTGATTTTTATATTTGAGTTCACTTAAATCTATACCTTTAATTACCGCACCACTATTTGCTCTGTTACCTAGTGCTAGAGCTTGACCCACAACGCTTGGAGAAATATGTTTTATATAATTCTTACTAAGTAACTTTTTGTTAATTTCATCATAATTTGCTATAGAACGTGATACTGGGGTTATGCTAATGTCGCCATTAAGCCCAATAATGTTTTTAGTTAATTCATAATGAAAACCGTTCATAACGGACATGACCACGATCAATGCAGCAACGCCAATGGTTACACCGATCAAAGAAAAACCAGAAATAATAGAAACAAATCTCTCATTCTTCTTGGCTCTAAAATATCGAACTGCTACTTTTAGAATAAAATTATTTTTTATCATTATTATAATTCAGATTTATTAAAAATCTTATCTTCTTGCAATAGTTTATAACAGAAAATCAATGCTATAACTATAGTGATGCACATAACAATTGCTAATGACGTAAAATTACCCTGATAAAAATAGCTAGCCAATTGCAAACATATTGTTGTAATAATCAATCTTCCTGAGATAAATATAGCATTAAACCTGGCTTTAGCATTTGGTATGCTATCTAAGGCAAGAGGGAATAATATATTACAAGGAAATATGCCACCAATTGCCACTAATTGTACTACTATTGTTATTGTTAATGGATCATTAGTTTTAAGTATAACCAAAATTATAGCAGCAATTATAAAAGCTACCAGTGCTGCAATACTAAAGAAAAAACATCTTTTCTGTCCAAACTTGTTTAATAAATACCCACTGCTAAAACTAAAAACTGAAAATATTGCCGCCAATGCTCCTTGATATAGACCAAATTGTTGAATAGGCACCCCTAAATCTCGCATATACAAGATAGGAGCAATACCAATAAACACCCAATAAGCTTGAAATAAAAAAATCAGGGTTATTAGATAATAGATAGCTTTTTTGGACTTAAAGACTACGCTATATTCTCTTAGGGATATTTTTACATTATCATTTGCCTGCCCTTTGGGAATAAATAATATGCCGATTATCAAACACAAGACTTCCAATATTAACAGTATAGCAAAATTACCTCGCCAACTAAGCAAAAAATTTACATAACTTCCTACTACCGGTGCACAAGCCATAGCTAAGGTAACAGTACCATTTAAAGTGCCCACCATTTGTTGTTGTTGTTCGACCGAATATATATCAGCAAGTACTAGATAGCAAAGCACCGCTACTCCAGATATACCAGCCCCTTGCAGGAATCTACCAAATAATATCATATAATAATCCATGGCAAACAGGCAAAATACACTGCCAATCACAAATATTACAAGACCTATAAGAATAATTACTCTTCTACCAAACCTATCTCCTAAATTTCCAACAATTAGAGCTGTGAAACAATGGGCTATAAGATTTATTCCTAGTAAAAATTCGACCTTAAAAGTAGAAATATTAAAGGCATCTTGTAAATCTGGAAAACTAGGGACAAATAAATCTACCTCAGCCCCAGCCAAAATTTCCATAATTATAATAGCAATAAACAAATTCATAAAACCACACTTTCGGATTAGAAAATGAATATATATTATATTTGAAACATGTCTAATAGTTTTCAACTTATTTTGCGGGTCTGTTTCCACAGAAATAACAATAATTCAGCTATAACTAAGGAATGCAACGGGAGAATAACAAGAAGACGAAATGTCCAGGAATGATACCACTTTTCACAGTGTCGAAAGAAAGAGCTGGTATAGAAAATATCCTATACCAGCCTGTAGAAGAAAAGAAATTATTTCTTTTCTTCTTTCTTGTCGTCTTTTTTCTTCGTGTTTGTTGTATCTTGGTCACCCGCAGTTTCTTCTTGTTGCTGATCCGTAGCAGTTGAATCTTTTTTATCAGAAGGCGAACTCGCAGCAAAAGCAGAAATAGAGAAAGCCAAAGTTAGAATAACAGTTAATAAATTTTTCATAGTAAACCTCATTTTTTGTACTGGTGATTCTAGCTTAAAATGTATAATATTCAAGTCAAATAATTGATAAAATTGCCTTCCGATATAAAAATAAATTATTAATATGATAACTATGTGTCATTTTAGTTAAAATATCTATTATTATAATGGTTCTTTACAAATTTATTGATTGTTCTTGGCAGATTATTTTATAGATTTCACTTTTTTCTAACAATTTAACATGAGTATCCCGTGCAATTAACGTTCCATGGTCAATTAATAAAATTTCATCAGCCTGTTCTATACTTGAAATACGATGGGCAATCGATAATATAGTTTTGCCTTTCATTATTTCTTGCAATTTACTCAGTAATTTTTGTTCATTTTCGCTATCTAAAGCACTCATTGCTTCATCTAAAAGTAAAATTTCTGGGTTATATAGAATTGCTCTACTGATAGCTATTCGTTGTTTTTGTCCTCCAGATAATCTAATACCCTTTTCACCAATTTCAGTATCTAGTCCTTCTTTAAGATTTTGGACAAAATCCATTATTCCTGTGCTATTAGCTGCTTCTATTATTTCTTCCCTACTCGCATCAGGTTTAGCAAAAGCAATATTTGACCTAATCGTACCAGAAAAAATACTTGAATCTTGTGGAACATAGGCAATCATACGTCTTATCTGATGGTCGTGAGTCTTTGATATATCTTGATCAGCAATTCTAATTATTCCTTTCTCAGGAAAATAAAATTTTAACATTAATTGCATAATAGTACTTTTACCAGCCCCCGATCTGCCAACTATGCCAATAAACTTACCTTTATCTATCTTAAATGACAGATCATCTATAACTAAATTGTCTAATCTTGATGGATAGACAAAACTTACATTATCAAACTCTATACTCAAAGAAGATTTATTATCTTGATAATCATCCATTGGAATATTTGTACGTTGATTGTTGGAAGTATAATCTATAAGAGCAAAAACCCTTTCCGAAGCTACAAGAGATGAGTGTACCTCACTTAAAAGCTCAAAAATACCTCCACTACTTATGCCAGCGATTATAGCATAATAAATAAATGATATCATTTGACCTGATGATAAATGACCCTGTGCTATATCTCTGCTACCTATCCATATAACTATAGTGATAGAGAATAATATAACTGAAATAGCCAAAGCAAAAAATACCGAACGGATTTTTAATCGACCTGCTGCATGTTGTAAATAATCAGAAATTTGCTTATTGAAAGCCGCTACTTTATTTGCCTGCTGATTAAAGGCTTGTATTGCACAAATATTTGATATGCTCTCTTCTAAATTAGCGGTAATATTAGCTTGTGATTGGAGAACATTTTTTGATAAATTTCGTACATATTTGCCAAATTTTATTAGTGGTAGCAATAATAATGGTATAGTAATAATGACAATCGCAGCGAGTTTAGGACTCTGGCAGAACATTAAGATAATTCCACCAATTAGCATTATTGAGTTACGAACAAAAAAAGAGAGAAAATTGACAATCAACTTATAAATAAGTTCTATATCTACACTCAGGCGGGAGATGATATCACCAATTTTGAGATCCTCAAAACAAACAATATCGAAATTAATTATGTTACTGTAAGCCTCTTGCCTAATTTGACTAACGATTTTTTCAGCAATATTATTAATGAAATAAGAACGGAAAAAACTACCCGTACTAAAAATTAATATTAAAATACTAATATATAATATTGATTGGTTGATTGATTGTAGATAATTTTCTTTCAAACCGCTATCGATTAACTGCCTAAAAGCTCCACCTATTGCTAGCAAAGAAATTGACACACATAATAATGCCAACATGACAATTGCAATATCTAATTTATAGAACTTTAAATAGTTGATAAATCTACAAGGAATTGTCTTATGCATTACAAACATAATTTTGTTACTTGCTGTGGTGCCGGATGTCGGATTTGAACTGACGACCTACCGCTTACAAGGCGGTTGCTCTACCACTGAGCTAATCCGGCAAATAAGAAAAAGCTCGTGTGACCTTTAATGTCATTGCAAGGAGATACTTTACAACACATCGTCATTGCGAGGAGGTGTAAACCTCCGAAGCAATCCATTTCTAATCACTTTTATAGATTGCCACGTCGCCGCTTTGCGGCTCCTCGCAATGACGTTTTTTAGACTTATAATTACTTCTTCAGCTTACGCCTTTTCGCAATGACGTATGTATCTATAACCGTCATTGCGAGACCATGTAATGGTCGAAGCAATCCATTTTTAAAACCTTTATGGATTGCTCGTCGGCTAACGCCTCCTCGCAATGACAGCATGTTATTTAAGCTTTTTTCAACTCTTTCTTAGGAGGCTTTATTTTACGATTATTAATTTTTATTTCCATTTTCTTTTTGATCGAGGCTGGGAGTGCTATACCTGCTTCTTCAATAAACCTCGCCACACGCTCTGTAGGTTGAGCACCAGTACTTAACCAATATTCTATACGATCAGACTTTAGAATTACACGATTTGCATCACCCTTGACAAGCATTGGGTTATAAGTACCTACCTTTTCCAAAAAGTCACCATCTCTAGGAGCTGTTGCATTTGCTACAACCACTCTATAATGGGGACGCTTTTTTGCTCCACCTCTTGCCAAACGAATTTTTGTTGCCATATATTCCTACTATTTCACTACTTAATCTTTTCTTCTTTAAAAGGAACGTGTTTCCTAACTACCGGATCATATTTTTTAAATGCTAACTTCTCAGTTTGGGTTTTAGGGTTGCGCTTCTTTACCAAAAAATACCCTGTACCAGCTGTACTAACAAGTCTTACCAAAACATTTTTATTTTTTTTAGCCACAACTAATCAAACCTTTTTGTATTATTTTTCTGTAGTATTTACAAATTTTCTGTAGTATTTACAGATTTTCTGTAGTATTTACAGATTTTCAGTCATAATATAAAGTAAGCCAACAAATAGTCAAGAGTAAAATAGCCTTCTTGGTTCGATTGTTTGTCATCCTAAATTTATTTCAGATATGAATTGTTATCAGAAAAAATGATTAAACTTATATCATCCATATATTTCCTTACATTTTTTATCAATATTATATTCTTCGCCTAATAAATATATAAGAAATATAACGCTAGTAGGTAATAGAATTTGAATTTGGAATATTGCTATATCATCCACAATAGAGTTTTTATCCATTTTAATAATGTCTTTTATATACTCAAAATGATCCTTTGTTAATATTACTACAGTTATAGTGAAACACATATAAGCTATAATCCATAATAACTGATTAGATACCTTATAATATATCCATTTACGATCAAATGATTGCATGCATCTTTTTATTCTAGATTCAGCTTCTATAATAGAAAAAGGTATTACTATTAACATTGCTAATGTTATATAGAATATATTAATATTATCTGAATTTTTTGGATTAACTATTTCAAAAAATCTTATTACAAACAAAGCAATGGAAGATGGGAGTAGTATATAAACATAAACTAAAATTAAACTAGTTACATAAGCTTGTAAAAACTTATAGAATCTAGCAAAAGTCTGATTCATTGTACATAATATGTACACTACCATTAACACCCATGATGTTAATATTCCTAGCATGTATTGATATTCTATCTCGTTACCACCTTGCTTTATAATAGAGTTTCTTATATATGAAGTGAAATGTTGAAAAACAAGTGGCACCCTAATTACTAGTTCAATACTAATTATTACTACTACAACAAATATGAATAATAATATTACTATGTTTGTAATACTTTGCATTATAGGAGATTTATATATTATACATACAAATATATTAAGTAGAACAAAAAGTACAAGTGCTGTCATTTTATATTGATAAAGAAATAAGTGTACAAATATTACCAGTAAACTTATTATAGCTAAATATTGTCCAAACAGATCCTGATATAAAACTAGTTTTCTCTCTTAAATCTTTCAACCAAGAAAGAAACTTATATACTAAACCAGGTTTCCAACCACTAACATCATGTAATCCTATAATTGGCTGAATAGCTTTCTTAAGATTATCCACCTCTGCACATAAATTTGTTATTACATTTTCAATATTCATTTTCATTACTACTTATGTTGTGATAAAATATTATACAAAAGTGAAAATTATTAATATAAAATTTTTGATCTTGTGTACTAAATAAAAGAAATTCATACCAAGCATGAAGCAAATTCTAAGCCATTTACATACCCGTATATCTTTTTCTAACTATAAGTCATAGAGAATATGGCTTGTAGCTGAAGTTCAAATGGCTCTGGGGGTACACAGTTATATGTTTTTCTTGCTAAACTTTATGATTTTTGCTACTAAATAATAACTAAAAAATGAAAAAAATAAGCAATATCGCAAAAATAATGAAAATAACTATTAGTGGATCAAAAAAATCTGTTATATTTAGATATATCTAAAACATATTCGGGTTAGCTATACAACTAACAACTAATTTTTATAGGATTATATAATGAGTTATTTAAAATCTTTTCTTCACCTAATATTATTAGTATTTGTAATAAACCCTACCGCTCAAGCTAGGTGGAGTAGCTATGAAGATGCCCCTATTGAGTTTAAATTTTATAACGACGATATTAATATTAACCAAGATGGCACTTCTGAAACAATAACGGAAATGCATGCAAAAATACTAAAAGAATCAGGGCGTGATGCTTTTTCCCAATATCGCTTGACTTATAACGAATATAGTTCTCATATTTCTATATTAGAAGCTAAAACTATTTATCATGGACAAGAATATATAGTCACTAAAGATATGATTGAGGATAAACCACTAGCCTTTTTTGGTAAAGGTTTTGATCAATTAAGACAAATAACCATATCATTTCCTAAAGCAGAACTTGGAGCAGAAATATATTTAAAATATAAGTATGTTGAAACAAAAGTTCCTGTAGATAATTTTTATGGTACTAATTTATCTTACGGTATGGGCAGTTATTTTCATGCAAGTCATACTAAGATCAATTCTAAATTACCTCTAAACATTAAAGTAAATGATCCAAAAGGCGTATTAAAAGTTATTAAAGACGCTGAAAGTGATTTTCATTCGGCAGAAATTATCTTAGAAAAACCTGTTTACAATGCCCTAACAAATGAACCAGATAATGGTATATTAAATATTAAGCATACTACTTGGGTATCCTTGTCAAGTTTAACCAAATGGCAAGACTTGGCTAAACAACTTGCTCCTGGGTATTCTAGCGTAATTAACCAACCACTTCCTGCAATTTTCATGAATATAGCTGAATCTGCTGTAGACAAGAACACCGATGAAGAAAAAATTAATTTTGTCACTTCTGCATTAAATGAAAAAATCCAATATATGGGTGATTGGCGAACAGTATCAGGTCGTTACTTTCCTAGAGATTTAGAAAAAATAGCCAGTTCGCAAATTGGTGATTGTAAAGATTTTTCTGCAAGTACTGCTGCTATCTTGCAAAAACTTGATTATAAAGTTCAACCTATTTTTGTAATGCGAGGTATTACTAATTTTTCTAATCCAGATGCCTTACCTAACATGGGAAATTTTAATCATGCGATGCTTAAAGTAACTAACAAAAAAGGTAAAGTATATTGGATTGATCCAACAAATCTTGTTAGTATGGCACAAGGAATTTTCCCAGATATTGCTAATAAGATAGCATTGCTATTAGATACTCAAGAAGCCGATTATACAAAGATTACCAATATACAGCCTGAAAATTCACAAATTATATCATGCGAGGAATTAGTTATAAAAAATAATATTGTAGAACTGTCTGGTCAGTTTGATCTGAAGGGAGAAGCAGCATCAGGCATGAGTGGTTGGGGATTATATTATTCAACTGAACAGTTAAAGGATTTTACTTTCCGTAGGTTGAGTGGAGAATATCTTAATGAAGAAGACAAAAAATTCTTAGAATTACCTGATCTTACTTCTCGTATTGTTAAAGATCTTACAATCAAATATGCATTACAGCAAAGAAATAGAATTTCTAAAACAAATATGGGGGTTGCTTTAACTTCAAAGTCTAGTAGATCGGATGATATCATCCATACAGCTTCTGATCAAATATCAGACATCTTTATAGGTATGCCTGAAACTAACAAGAAATATATGACTATCAAAAATATTATAGTTAAAGATTGTAAAAAATTAAACTTTGAGATTGATACTCCCTGGATATATGTGAATAGATCATGTAAATATCAGGATAAAGATACTGTATTCACAGATATAATAACCATAAAAAAGAGCTTGATTACCCAGGAAGAATTAAAAACTTCTCAGTATAAAAATCTTAAAACTAAGTTAGAAAATGAATTTGCTCGAGTTACGATAATATTAGGTGAGTAACTAGGCTCTGTGAACAAAATTTAAAGTATAAGATGTCATTGCGAGAAGCCGCTTTGCGGCGATGCGGCAATCCAAAAAATGACCATGAATGAATGCTTCTTGGCTTAAGTTTTCTTGCTAATAGACGTCTTGTACTTTAACTTATAAATCTATTCAATAATGTAATAATAAAGTCACATCAATGTGAGAGAACATCACTATAAATCTATATGCTGCTTTTCATAGCTTTCATGTCGCTCTTGCGATTCAATACACAAAGTTGCAACGGGTCTTGCTTCTAAACGTTTTAAACCAATTGGTTCTCCAGTTTCTTCGCAATAGCCATATTCATTTTTTTCTATCCTTACCAAAGCCTCTTCTATTTTATCAATAAGCTTACGATACCTATCTCTTGTTCGTAACTCTAGTGCCGTATCCGTTTCAATTGATGCCCGATCATTAAAATCTGGCTCATTCCAATTTTCTTCCTTGAGATGGTTTAAGGTCTCCCGCGATTCTTCCAACAAAGAACGTTTCCACTCAAGAAGTTTTTGTCTAAAATATTCTAACTGTTTAGGGTTCATATATTCTTCATCGTTAGAAGGCTTATATCCTTCCAGTAAGGTAATTCTAGACATATAGGTTTCTCAATATTAAAAGTATGGATAATATAACGTATAACTAAAAATTATGGCAAGAAGATTATAATATTTTGCTATCAGATTTTGATATTGGGTGGGCATTATTATAAATATTCTCCAAATGTTTTAGACTAACCTTAGTATAACGCTGGGTAGTTGATAAGCTTTTATGCCCAAGTAATTCCTGAATAGACCTTAATTCTGCTCCATTTTCAAGTAAGTGTGTCGCAAAACTATGCCTAAAGGAATGAGCTGATAAATGCTCCGGTAAACCATAGAAGCGACGTAATCGTATCAATTCACGATTAAACACTGGAGCTTGTAATTTTTTACCCAACTTACCTAGAAATATTGGATCTTTTTCACCGATACTATAAGGTAATTTATTTAAATATTGTTCTATAAAATCTTTAGCTATTGGCGTCCATGGTATTATCCTCTCCTTTTTACCCTTTCCTGTTATTTTTATAAACTCTAAGTCTTGTAGATGAGATTTAGTTATCGATAATACCTCAGATATTCTAAGCCCAGCAGCATAAATAAGCACTAATAGGGCTTTATTTCTCAATTCAATCCATTCTAAATCAGTAAAATTATCAATATGTTCAATAGATAATTGAGCGTCATCCTGCGATAAAGATTTAGGTAATATTTTAGCTTTCTTAGGACTTTTGATGGAAAAAATGGCATGGCAAGTAATATTAGTGGTCTTTTCTAGATATTTATAAAAATTCTTGATCGCCGACAATCCTCTAGAATTAGAAGCTGCTAGGTAATTATCTTGCTGCCTTTTAGAAAGCCAGCTCCGTACTAGCCTTATATCAACTTGCCTTAGAGAATTAATGGTTATGATTTCCGAGTTATAATGATTTAGGAAATTTAGGAAATTTTCTAAATCATTTTTATAAGAAATTATCGTATGTTCCGAACAGTTTCTTTGTAATTTCAGATATTTCTGCCATTTATCTATCAGCTCTAATATTTCTTGTTGTTTTTTTTGAATCATCGATTATTTACCTATACAAAAATTACTAAATATTTCCCCTAACACTTCTTCAACGCTAATCTTACCAGTAACATTACTCAAACTTCTAATAGCCATTCTAACATCTTCTGTAGCTAACACTAAGTCATTTTCACCATTAAAATTCTCATTATTGAATTTTTTTAAATATTCCAAGGCTTTTTCTATAAATGCTCGTTGACGTTGTCTAGTAATATGCGGGGTTTCAGTTAAACCAGCTATATTACGAGCAATATTTTCAATTTCCTTTAACAGACTATCCATCCCAATATTATCTTTTATAGAAATCTTTAAATAATTTTTCTTTAATTTATTGCTATACATATCTATTTGACACTTATCATCTAGCATATCAATTTTATTAATCAATATTATTGTATTGTCATCAATTAAATTATCCAATGAGGGTGAGTTGCTTAATTTTACCGCATCAAGCATAACTATTTTGATATCAGCCATTCTTGCTGATTCAATTGCCCGTTTGATGCCTTCTAATTCTATTAAATCATTACTATCCCTTATGCCAGCTGTATCTTGTAATATAATTGGATATCCTCCAATATCTAGATGTCCCTCAATTATGTCACGAGTTGTCCCCTCAATATTTGAAACAATGGCAACATCTCTTTGCATCAAAAAATTAAGTAAGCTAGATTTACCAACATTAGGAGCTCCTAAAATGGTTAATTTAATGCCTGTTCGAAGTAATTCCCCCCGTCTATTATCGTCAAGATGTTTTATTATAGCATATTTAAGTTCACCACTAAGAGTCATAACCCTATTTAATATTTCTTGCGGAATATCTTCATCGGGGAAATCAATATAAGCTTCTAGTAAACCAATAATAGTCAGTAAAGTTTGTCTCCACCCATTATAAAGTGTTTCAAGTTCTCCTCCAACTTGCTTAACCGCCTGCCTATGTTGCCAAACAGTTTCAGCTTCAATTAAATCGGCAATACCTTCTGCCGCAGTTAAATCAAATTTACCATTTAAAAACGCCCTACGGGTAAATTCCCCAGGCTCTGCCATTCTTAAACCTTCGATGGTTAACAATGTTTCAGTTAGCATGGCAGCAATTGCTATACTGCCATGAGTATATATTTCTACTACATCTTCTCCAGTAAAGCTAGCTGGAGCTTGGAAGTATGCTACAATTGCTTCATCAATTAATTCTTGATTCTTAGGGTTGATAAGTTTTTTACAGTACATGACCCTAGGAATAAACGTGGCATTATCATTTTTAATTAGGTGTTTTAATGCAACCAAGCTTTTAGAACCAGAAATACGAAATACTGCAACACCAGCTTTTCCTGGTTTAGAGCTTTGAGCAAAAATAGTTTCCATGATGGTGCGAGCCTCTTGCTAAGTAATTTATTTTAATTATAATACATTAAATAGCTTAGTCTGGGATAAGAATTATGCTAATCTAAATAAGTTTTTGAGAGTACAGGCATTATTGTGAAGAGAACGAGGATATCTATAAATTGTCATTCTCGTGTAGGATGTCATCCCTGCTCAACTCAGTGTTATCCCTGCTTAGTGTCATCCCTGCGAAAGCAGGGATCTAAAAAGCTTGAAGTATTATAGATTCCCGCCTACGCGGGAATGACAGGGAGAAGCGAGAATGGCAAAAAACAGGATTGCCACGCTCACATACGTTCGTTCGCTAATAGGCGGAGTAATACTAATGGGGTTAGCTATATAATGCTTAATCTTTGAAACAATAATAAAGTTTGGTAACAATATGACAATAGAAAAAGTTACAATAAATAGGGTTGCAGAGAGAGTGTCTTTATCTTTAAGTAGACTTACTTGTCAAGTGCCTAATTATAAATCAGAAATTTTATCATTAAGTAAGGTAAAAAGTGGAGAACCACTTTTTAATAAATTTATACAAAAATTTTTAGTTTATATTCCTGTAGATTATAGGTTTAGAGATAGACAAGAATTATTTGGCGAGTTTGCTTATAGTGCTTTTCAGTTCTTTAAAGAAAAGCAACCTAGTAAAAGGAAATTGCAGATTGTCAGTACGATAATTGAAAATAATCCTGCTATTAATATTTTGTTATTGAACGAAAATAAATCATTCATAGTTGATTCGATTATTTGTTTGTTAACAACTCTCAACTTGAAAGCTAAATTTTTACTCCATCCTGTTATAGCTTGCGTAAGAAACAATGATGGTCATTTACAAGAAATATTGGATGTAAAGCAAGATAGTGACGAATCTTTAGTACATATAACTATTTTAGGAAATTTTGATCAGAGCGATATCAATTCTTTAGAAAATTCTTTAAATAAAACTTTAGATCAGGTCGATACTACTCATAATGTGTGGTCTAAATTATTGAACAGAGTAACAACGATTTCAAATGAGATTCAAAATAATCAACAATTACACAATAACTATTTAGATTATAATGAGTCTATAGATTTCTTAAATTGGCTAAAGGATGATAATTTTACTTTTTTAGGTATGATTAACTTTGATCTAATTTCCAAAGATTTTTCCTCAGAGGAGGGTGTCCAGAAAATATGGCAAGGACAAGATACTAAAAATGAAGTTATTGATATTATTGAACGCTCAGCAAGCCCATTACATAACAATAAATTAGTCATTTTAGGTAAAATTAATACCCTATCAAGTGTACATAGAAATAACTTAGTAGATTATATTTTAATCAAGAAGATCGATCGGGATAAAAAGTATCTTTCAGGTAGCATAATTTTTGGTTTATATAGTTCTGCAATATATTACCAGCTAATTACCGATATTCCTATATTGAGACAAAAGCTACAATTCGTTCTAGATAAATCTGCCTTTCCGACTGATGGATATAATACCAAAAAGCTTAAAAGTATAGTTCAATCTCTACCGAAAGAAGCTTTGATACAGATTGATGAAGGTGATCTATACTGTATGTGCTTACATGTACTTTCAGGTATGATGAGTAGAAAACTCAAATTATTTATTCAACAAGATTGGTCTGGTTCTTTTATTAATATCATAATATTCTTATCAAGAGATCGTTTAACACCAGAAGTACATAGTGCCATAAATTGTTATTTATCCGATACACTTAATGGGGTAATACTATCAGATTATATGGCAGAAGTGGCAGAAAATTTTTCATATTTATTTGTTACGTTAGAGGTGCAGAATAAAAATAGCCTTAATTTTGAAGTTGAAATAATAGAGCAAGAATTAGATAAACTTTCCACTCGTTGGAGTGAAGATTTTTATCATAAATTATGTAAAAATTTTGGTGAATATCAGGGAGGAGTAAATTTTAAACTTTTTAATCCAATTTTTCCTATTGATTATAGAGAGAAATTTAATGGGCAAACAACTTTAATAGATATTGAGTATCTAAAAGAGGCAAGTATTTATCACAAGCCTATATTTAATTTAATTACTATAAATAATAGTGAATTCCAGCTAAAAATTTACAGTCCTGCTCCCAAATTAGCTCTTTCCGACCTACTACCATCTATAGAAAATTTGGGATTCAAGGCTATAGATGAACAAAGCTTTGCTATAAAAGGAACAGAAGATATTAGACTTCCTGCAAAAGTCGCTTATGCTGAGGGATTTGAAGGAGACTTGGCACGCAGAACCGCAGCGTACTTAAAGGTACGTGAGGATTCGAGTACCGACTCGACGTACAAATCACCAGCAGAAGTAGAGTTTTGCGGGAAGTATATTAAAGAGAGTTGGATATATGAGTTTACTCTCGAACCATTAATAACTATTGAAGGCAATATTGATTTGCTTAAAGCCAATGTAGAAGAGGCTTTAGATAAAATATCTCTCGGACTTTTAGATAATGATTCTTTAAGCAAATTAATAGTGTTATCAGGATTTAATTGGTGGCAAGTTAAGTTAGTCAAATCATTAACTAGATATTTACATCAAACAGGCTTTATCTATGGTAAGGGTTATGTTCAACTGACCTTAATAAAGCATTTTCTATATACTAAAATGCTAGTTGATTTGTTTGATGCTAAATTTAATCCGGCAAACTCTTCAGATGAACGTACAAAAACTATAAAAGACAGTATCCTTAGCTATCTTAATAAAATCACTAGTAGTAGTGAGGATAAGGTTTTAAGGCATATGTTTGGTACTATTGAAGCTATTGTTAGAACTAATTGCTATCAATCTAGTTCTAATTTACAGAATGGAGACAACAAACATAATATAGTTTGTAAAAATTATTTTTCTTTTAAATTTGATTCAAAAAAAGTTCCTAATTTACCTTTGCCAGTGCCATTTGCTGAAATATTTGTTTATGCTAATGATTTTGAAGCTATTCATTTACGAGGTGGCAAAGTATCTCGTGGTGGTATTAGATGGTCTGATAGAGGAGAGGATTATAGAATAGAAGTATTAGGGCTAATGAAAGCACAAAGTACCAAAAATTCGGTCATTGTGCCTTTTGACGGCTCAAAAGGTGGGTTTTTCGTTAATTTCACTGATGATAATATGACTCGTCAAGAATATATGGCAAGAGTTATAGAATGTTATAAGAATTTTCTCCGTGGTTTACTTGATATCACTGATAATATAGTTAATGGCAAAATTATCCAACCGCAAAACACTATTATCTATGATCAGGAAGATCCATATTTAGTAGTTGCAGCAGATAAAGGTACAGCAACGTTCTCAGATCATGCGAATAGTATATCTGCTGAATATAATTTTTGGTTAGGCGATGCTTTTGCTTCCGGGGGATCAGCCGGTTATGACCATAAGAAAATGGCTATTACTTCAAAAGGAGCGTGGATTTCTGTAGCAAGTCATTTTTATGCTATGGGTATTGATGTGCAAAAAGACCCTATTACCGTTGTTGGTATTGGTGATATGTCTGGAGACGTTTTTGGTAATGGTATGCTTAGGTCTAATGCAGTAAAACTTGTTGCGACATTTAATCATAAACATATATTTATTGATCCACAACCTGATCCGATTATTAGTTTTAATGAACGTATGAGATTGTTTGAGTTACCTACATCAAATTGGTCTGACTATAATCAACAGTTAATTTCAAAAGGTGGAGGGGTTTTTGAGCGAAGTAGTAAATCTATTTTGTTATCGGCAGAAGCTAAATTATTGCTAAAGATAGATGTTGACCAACTAACCCCAGAACATCTGATTAGAACTATTTTACAAGCAGAAGTTGATTTGATATGGAATGGTGGTATAGGAACCTATATAAAAGCTTCGACAGAAAGTCACCTAGATATAGGCGATAAGGCAAATGATAATCTGAGAGTCAATGGTAAAGATATTAGAGCTAAAGTAATAGGGGAAGGTGGAAATATTGGCGTATCGCAACAAGGTAGAATAGAATATAGCAAGCTCGGTGGACAGATAAATACTGATTTTATTGATAATTCAGCTGGTGTTGATTGTTCAGATCATGAAGTAAATATAAAAATCGCTCTTAATCAAGCTATGGTTTCTAAAAAAATCAGTTTAGAAGAACGTAATAAACTACTGTTTACTATGACCAAACAAGTTGAAGAGTTGATATTAGTTGATAATTATAAGCAGAATCAAGCGATTAATATCATGCAATTATCTCGTATTTCGACTATCGAAATATTTAGCCAATTTATTGATACTTTAGAAGAAGAAAAATTAATTGATCGAACTGTTGAGTTCTTACCAACTAGGGAAGAGTTAAATAGAAGGGCTCTTAATAATGAAAGTATAACTCGTCCTGAGCTTTGTGTATTACTTTCTTATAGTAAACGCTCAGTCTATCATGATTTAATAACAGCAACATTCTCAAAAGATAAATATTTTGAGTCTTATCTGATTAATTACTTTCCAGCACTAATGCAAGAGAAATTTCGTGAAGAAATTTTATCTCATCCACTTAAGCATGAAATTATTCGAACCGTTGTAACAAATAAAATTATTAATCAGTTAGGTGGTCCATCACTTAATCTTATAAAACGTGACACTGGTGCTGCTCTTTGTGATATAGTTCGTTCATATACCATTATTTGTGAAATTTTTGATTTAGATAATTTATGGACTATAGTGGAATCTCTAAGTGCTATAGAGTATAAAGTTAAAATTGACATGTTTACTGAACTTGCTAAAATTATGCGTAGAGGTATCTCATGGTTTTTAAAGCATATAAAACATCCTATCAATATTAGTGATACCATTGATGAATTTTATGAACCATCTAGAATGCTTAGCAAAGTGGTGAGTAAATTTCTCTTAGGAGAAGCTAAAAATAAATTCGATGATAAAGTTAAGCAATATGCTTTGTTGGGAGTGAAAGATGAGATAGCTCAAAGGGTCGCGACTCTCGATAGCTTAGTGTCAGTTTTTGACATAATCTATATTGCAAAAAGAACCCAGGCTACAAATAATGATGTTGCTAGTTTATATTTTGCTACTGGTAGCAAATTTAGTATTGATTGGCTTCGTAAATCTTGTGATAAACAGCTAAATGATTCTTATTGGAATAGATTATCAACGCAATCATTGAAAGATGACTTGTATGATAAACAAAGACAATTATTAACTAAAATAATTAACAAATCCAAAGTAAATATTGATTTAGATTTATGGATTGATAATAATATAGATTCTGCGTCTATTTTCCTAGATTTTGTCAAAGCAATTAGATTGCAGGAAAATATTGACTTAAATATTTTAATTTTAGCAAATAAGAAGTTTGAAACCTTTTTGCGTAAACTTGAGTAGCGTGTTATGTCGTCATCCCTAAAACAAGCAAGAATAGAGTCTGGCAAAACTCTTGAAGAGATATCTGATTATTTGAAAATTAGAAAGCAATATTTAGAGGCTCTTGAAGAAGGAGACCTAAATTCAATGCCAGCGGAAGTTTATGTGAAAGGTTATCTTAAGTTATATTCAAATTATTTAGGGATAGTTTTGGATACAGGTGAGGAAGATGAGCAGGAACTCCCTAAAGATATTGACTTCAAAAATAGGGCTGGTTCAATGGCATCTGATTATAAATGGAAAAAACAGCTCATTATAATTTCTATTTTAACATTAATAATAATTCCAATAATTTTTCACTTAATATTACCATATGAATGACAATAAATACTGATTTGTTACTTAAATTAATGCAAGAAGTGGATCAAGGGATTGAAGGTCTTTTGTCGGATATTGCGGAGCAGCATCAAGAAATTAATAGACTGAAAGATGAAAATAAACATCTCAAGGATAATTATACAAAAATACTTGAGCAAATAGCTGTATATATTGCTGAACTGGAAGAAATAAAACACAAAAATACATAACATAGATGTCTATAGTAACAATAATACTAGGTAGCAAAACTTTCCAACTAGCATGTAGTGATGGATCGGAAGAAGAATTGTGCAATCTTGCAGCCAAGTTAAATGAAAATATTACCCAGATAAAAAAGGCTAGCCCATCAGCATCATTTGAACTATTATTAGTTATGTCTGCCTTAAGTTTACAGGAACAAGTACAAAATTTGACTAATAAAATTGCTAAAATCGATGGTGATAAAATACCTTGTGAAGAAGAAAAATTTGCAGAAACGTTAAGTACTATAGCAGGATATTTAGAAGAACTTGCACGAAAGATTGGAAAGTGATATTATCATAAAATACTTGGAATATTTACTTAAAAAACACTCTGTATAGTCAATTCAGGAGAATTTGGGGCTAGGAACGATGGAGCGACGCCTATAAGTAATAGGCGAGCGACGAGTGACAACGTCCCCAACTTCTCATCAATTGACTATAAAACAGAAGAGCTACTTGGTTCGTGAGCTTAACGTATTGCCCCGGGACTATAATTTTTACTATTAGGAAACATTCCTGTCTGAGTCTATTATGCAGATATATGGATTCCATTTATATATACTAGGTTCTTTGAGGATATTAGGCAACGACCAAAGTGGTTCATTTTTTTTAGGCAATTTTTGTGTTATACTACATCAACAGGATTCTTACTAATAATAGAGTGCGGTCTGCTCTATTAATGTTGGTAGGCTGCTTTACTACTTTATTACTAGTAACTTATAATCCAGACGATCCTTCCTTTAATTCTGTGACAGCCAAATATCCAAGCAATTTATTAGGTTATTTTGGTTGTTATTTGGCGGATATTTTTTACCAATTTTTTGGTATAGCATCGTTTATTTTACCCATTTGTTGTTTTTTTTGGTCTTTGAGTGTGTGGCGTTTAGAGAAAAAATGGGTTACCATCCGGATAATGGTGATGCTGCTTTCAATTATATCATTATCGATAGTCTGCACTAAGATAAAAATTGATTATTTACCGGCTGGTGCCGGCGGAACAGTCGGTACTATTATTTACCCACTAGTCAAACAATTAGATGCTAGAGCCGATTATGCTTTAATTATTGTCACGTTTATTTTATTATTTTTACTGGCAGAGATAAAATTTTCAGCTTTTTGGAATGCTATAATTAAATTACTCAAACTAGTACCTTATAAAAAAATTATATTCTTACCTACAATATCAACAAATAGCAACTCAACTAAACCAGTTTTGATAAAAAGGGCTCCTTTTATTAATCAAGAAGAAGCTTCATATGCTGACAAAATGGATGTATCCTCAGGGAAAAATAATGATCCACAATCTCATTATTTAAAGAAACAATCTGCATCAAGAAAAGAAAATGACCAATTACCAGACTTACCACCTATCGAATTATTAAAGCAAGCTGATAGCCAAAATATAAAAGTGGAAACTTTATCAGAATTACAACATAATGCCCAAATATTGCTGACTGTTCTTAATGATTTTGGTGTTAAAGGTCAGGTCATTAATATTAATCAAGGTCCGGTTGTCACCTTATATGAATTTGAACCAGCTGCCGGTACTAAATCTTCTAGGATTATAGGTTTATCAGACGATATTGCCAGATCATTATCTGCAATATCAACTAGAATAGCTGTAATACCGGGTAGAAACGTTTTAGGTATTGAATTACCAAATAAACAACGAGCTTTCTTTTGTCTAAGAGAATTAATTGAAACACCAGAATATCAAGATAATAGCATTATGCTACCATTGATTTTAGGTAAAGATTTAGCTGGCAAGCCTTTTGTTGCAGACTTAGCAAAAATGCCCCATTTATTAGTTGCAGGTACGACTGGTTCAGGTAAATCAGTGGCAATTAATGCGATGATAATTTCCCTACTTTACCGTTATACCCCAGAAGAATGTCGGTTAATAATGATCGATCCTAAAATGCTTGAATTATCAACCTATGATGGCATACCACATCTCCTAACCCCAGTGGTTACCGAACCAAACAAAGCGGTAGTAGCCCTTAAATGGGCAGTAAAAGAGATGGAAAATCGTTATAGAGCAATGTCAACTATTGGGGTAAGAAATATAGCTGGTTATAATGCTAAAATTTTGGAAGCTGCATCAAGCGGTAAAATATTAGAGCGTTCTATCCAAACAGGATTTGATTCAGAAACCGGCAAGCCTATTTATGAAACAATTGAAATGAATATGGAGAAATTACCGTTCATTGTAGTAATTGTTGATGAAATGGCTGATTTAATGCTGGTAGCTGGCAAGGATATCGAATTATCGATACAACGTCTTGCTCAAATGGCAAGAGCTGCAGGTATTCATATTATCATGGCAACTCAGAGACCTTCTGTTGATGTTATTACTGGGGTAATTAAAGCTAATTTTCCAAGTCGTATCAGTTTTAAAGTAACTTCTAAGATTGATAGTAGAACTATTCTTGGTGAACAAGGCTCTGAGCAGTTACTCGGTATGGGAGACATGCTTTATATGGGTAATTCGTCAAAGATTACCAGGGTTCATGGTCCATTTGTTGATGATAAAGAGGTAGAGAAAGTAACCGAATATTTAAGAGCAACAGGAACTCCTGAATATCTTTCAGCAGTGACTCAACAATTAGATGATGATGAAGTAAATGTCGAAAGTTCTGGAGATGATTCAACTAATGACGAAACTCTATATAAAAGAGCGGTACAAATAGTACAATTAGAACGAAAAGTATCAATTAGCTATATACAAAGATGTTTACGAATTGGTTATAATCGAGCTGCTACTCTTGTGGAGAAAATGGAACAAAATGGTGTAATATCCCCTCCTAACCACAGTGGTAAAAGAGAAATATTATTGCCAGAAAGTTAGTGAGTGTTCACGGTTTTTTTGCTATTTTCTTATGATAATAAAAAATCTGCTCGCCAAACGTCTATTAGCGAGGAGCTGCTTTGCAGCGACGCGGCAATCCAAAAAACTAACCAAAAATAGATTGCTTCGTCGCTACTAAAGTAGCTCCTCGCAATGACGTTTTATACTTTAACTTTTTTTTTGTGAAAGCTCACCATTATATTTCCCTGATTTGTTTAAATACTAACTTTTTTTCTCTAAATATGTTTATTTTATGAAAAAAATTCGCTATAGATCGTGGCTTTGACATATCGCGTTTGTAGCTTTGTTTAGTCATTGATCCATAATTAGAAATTAAAGATGGTATAACTTCATAGTAATATACTTTATATAATCCTTTCATTGTTTCCATAGTTGTTAAATATCCCCATTTCATAACCTGTTGAGGTACTCTGGCTAGAGCTTCGATACAGGCAATTGTTTCTTCGACTTCAGGGTTACTATTTTTATAAACATCTGCGACTGGTGCTAAATTAAATTTCATATCTTCAATCATAGCTCTAATCATTAGCCCCATATATTGTTCTTTTGCGAATCTATTAATAAAGAGTAGTTTTCTTCTATTAACGGAAAATAAAAATTTCTGTCTATAGATCAATGCAAATAATCTTACCCAATAAACCCTTATGCCATGAACCTTGTTCTTATTATAAAATTCTACCTTCTCTTCATAATTAATCATTTGCCTCATCCCCATCGAGAGAAGATTAGCTAATAATTTATTACAATTAGTAATATCATCCTTCCTCGCCTGTTTTACATGAGGCGTTGCTTTTGTTCCAGAGAAATTTGCTGAATGACGACTTATTTGACGACCACTCGCATCTCTTTTAATATCGGCAAAATGCCCAAGCTCTTGTCCAGCTATAACTTGTAATCTAGCAACCGCTGCCCATCCATCACCATAAGTTGGATGAGTTTTATCATTTTCAGCAAATGGATTGCCACCGCAAGATACAAAGACTGCAACATTCTTACCGTCAGTACTTTGCATACCACTATTGGAACCAGAACGCTGCCAATCAACTATATCCATCATATCGCCAATATTATGGGAGTAAGTAATAAATACTTGAACCTGATCATGCAGTAACCACCTAATAACTATAGGATGAGCTGACTGAACAAAAATCCTTGTTAATCTTTCAGTAACTAATGGGTTAACTGGCTGCAATTTTTGAATTTGTTTTTTCAAATCTGTATAAATCGATGCCAATTTTTTATCGGATATAGAAGATTTATATAAAGACCTAAATAACTGATTAGTTTGTTCAATTAAATTTGGTTCTGTTATTTCCTCTTTACTTACCATCAAACTAATATTGAATTTTGGATCAGAGAACCTTGCAAAATTGCAGCTATTATCGGTATCTATTCTAAGTTTACCCGATTTGATTAATTGCTGAGCTAATTGTTCATATTCTATCTGCATATCTTCAGGATAGATAGCAGGAACCTTATCAAGTATATGATAAATTGAACTCATAATAGTACCAAATATATTACTATATAGCTAACACGGAAAGGTTTTAACCACAGTGTCATTGCGAGGAGACGCTAAAAGCGGCGACGCGGCAATCCAGAAAAGTGAATAGAAATGGATTGCTTCGTCGACCTTAGGTCTCCTCGCAATGACGATGTATGGATAAATCTTAATCGGGTTAGCCATAAAAAATCTCAAAAAATTTATCCTTAATAACTTCATCAAATTGCTTTAACGTTATATCAACACCAAGTTTCTTTAACGAGGTTACCGGCACATCCCTTAACCCACAAGCAATAATTCCGGAGAACATATCAAGATTTGTTGAAATATTTACAGCAATACCATGATATGCAATCCATTTTCTAACCCTAACGCCTATTGAGGCAATCTTTGCCGGTACACCGTTTTCTTTTACCCATATTCCTACCATACCATTAATAGTAAAAGCTTTGATCCCAAAATATAACAGGCTATTTATAATCCATTCCTCCAATAATTTAATATATAGCTTTAAATCTTTTTGCCCCCATTCTGATGCTAAATCAACAATAGGATATATAACTCTTTGTCCGCTACCATGGTAGGTAAATTTTCCTCCCCTATTAGTATAAATTACTGGTATATCTCCAGGGTCTAGCAATTCATTTGCCTTAAAACTAGTACCTGCGGTATAGATATCCTTATACTCAACTAAATAAACAACCTCTTTCGAGGATTTATTGATTAAACTGGCAACCTTATCTTCCATTAATTTTACCGTATCTTCATATTCTGAAAGACCTGATAAGGTAACAAATTGCACCATAATTAGTAAGATATTTTATATTTAAGGAATATTATAATACACAAATAGGCTACCACTAAGAACTAAAATAGATAAAATGAAATAATAATGCAGAAGTAGAGTTGTGCAAGAGGTCTATTCAATTCTTAAGAGCAAAACAGTGTCTTAGACTCAAGATATCATAGTTTTGGCAGCTTTTATGCCAGAATTTTTAGCATCTTTTGAATCGGAAGTTTCGCTATGAAAAACTATTTTACTGCCATCAAAATTGGCAAGCATAAACTCTGTATGAATAACCTTATCACGTATACTCAAATCATTTGAGTATACATATGTTGAATAAGCAGCTATAGGGGTTTTACAATCTGCATCTAAATATTCTAAAAATGCTCTTCCCGCCTTCATTAGTTCCCATGTTTCAAGATGGTTAATTTTATTACATATCTCCTGCATTTTGTTATCATTTTTTCTTATCTCTACCGCTATAACTCCCTGCCCTACAGATGGCAACATCTCTTTTATATCTATTAAGTGGCAATATTTTTCATCAAATAGCCCCAATCTTTTCAAACCACTATAAGCGAGAATGGTCGCATCAACATCACCTTGCATTAATTTTTTTATTCTTGAATCAACATTTCCTCTAAAAGTAACAATTTGTAAATCAGGTCTTTTTCTTTGTATTAGGATTTTTCTACGTACTGAGGATGTACCAACTATGCTGGCAAAAGGCAATTCTTCTATTGATTTATAGTTCAAGCAGACAAATACATCTCGTGCATCTTCTCTCTCAAGTACAGCACATATCATCAATTCTGACGGTAATTTACAAGGTACATCTTTAAAGGAATGTACAGCTAAATCAATTTCTTCATTTATAAGAACAGCTTCTATTTCTTTTAAGAATAAAGCCTTCCCACCTACATCATACAAATTTTTATCCTTAATCAAATCGCCAGATGTAACTATTGGGACTATTTCATAATTTATCTGTGGATAATGAATTTTAATTTGGTCAATTACTAAACCTGTCTGAATCAAAGCCAGAGTACTTCTTCTTGTACCTATTTTTATTACCTTCTTCATCGATGATTTATTGTCAGTATATTATATTAACTACAACTTCATCATTCTTTAAAACTTGATTTGTTGATGAAAATTCCTCAACAAATTCTATTTTATGAGAAGATGTAACATTTTTAAGGTCTATCGTTAAGTCATTAGGAAGTTTTTCTCCTATAATTTCTAGTACCTTAATATCAGCTTTAACTGACAAATTCTTTTCTGCTTTAGCTTTTCTAACCAAATCTAGTACTTTAATAAGCCTATCAGGCTGAATTTGATCTACCGGGAAAGAGAAATTTTTGATTTGAGACCAATTACCTCGACTATGGATAGATTTTGTACTATATAATATTTGCCAGATTTCTTCTGTTATATGCGGTAAGAAAGGAGCTAATAATTTGAGTAAAATTTTTATCGAATAATATAAAGTGATTATAGCACTATACTGCCCTCTATTGTCTGAGCCATCCATGTTATAAGCTCGGGTCTTAGTGATTTCAAGATAATTATCACAAAATACTGACCAAAAAAACTTTTCTATTAACTCCATAGCATCGGTATATTCATAATTGTGCATATCTGATTCAACTTTATCTACTAACTCAACTAGTTCTACTATTAACCATTGGTCAAACTTGTGACAAATTTTGCTTTCTATATCAGGAATTTGGACATTTTTATCTAATGTATCTAATTTGTCAAAATGAATAGCCGCAAATTTGCAAGCATTCCATAATTTATTAACAAGTCTCTTCCCATTTTTCATTACCTCTTCAGAGTAAACAGTATCCGCTCCAAGCCTAGATTTAGAAGTCCAATAACGCATTACATCAGCCCCATATTGCTCAAGTAATTTTTGTGGTACAATAATATTCCCTTTAGATTTTGACATTTTGCTACGATCGAATGCAAGGCACCACCCACTAATCATAATGTTTTTCCAAGGTAGGGTATTTTCATGCAATTGGGCTTTAAGTATTGTGTAAAAAGCCCATGTTCTAATAATTTCATGAGCTTGCGGACGCAAATCAGCTGGAAATAATTTGTGGTGACGCTCAGCATCTACGTTAAACTTTTCAGATATACCGTGACTACTTAATTGCGGTGAGATTGCACTAGTAGCCCAAGTATCCATAACATCATAATCTGGCTCTACCTCTTCTCGCGAATAGCCAATTGGTAAATCTTTGGTTGGGTCTACTGGCAGTTGTGTTATATCTGGAAATATAGCTTTGCCTACTTCTCCAACTCGTTTAGAATACCAAACAGGGAATGGCACGCCAAAATAGCGTTGACGACTTATACACCAATCCCATGATAGACCATTTATCCAGTTCTCAAGCCTAATTTTCATATTTTGGGGGTGCCAGTTAATTTCATTCGCTCGTTGCATTAAAATATCTTTATGTTTTATCGTGTGAACAAACCATTGCGGTATGGTAAGTATCTCTAGTGGAGCCCCTGACCGTTCAGCACATTTTACTGTTTGAGTAATTTCTACTTGTTTAACTAATAAATTTTTCTCTTTTAAGATTTCTATAATTTTACTTCTAGCATCTTTTATTTTTAAGCCATTTATCTGATTATAAGAAGATGAATTTGATAATTCGTCTGATAAATCTATGATACCTTTTTTATCTATAATAATTTTTATAGGTAAATTATGAACTCTCCACCAAGTTATGTCGGTTACGTCACCAAAAGTACAGCACATAACAAGCCCGGTTCCTTTATCTATTTGAACTAAATCATCTGCTAAAATAGGTACTTTAACATCAAATAGCGGTGTTATGGCAAATTGACCTTGCAAATGTTTGTATCTATCATCATTTGGGTTATAAAATACCGCAACGCAAGCTGGTAACAATTCTGGTCTAGTAGTAGCAATAATAATCCTCTCACCCTTACTGGTCTGGAAAATTATATCATTCATCATTGAAGTTTTTTCTTGGTCTTCGATATCAGCTTGTGCTAAAGCCGTTTGATCAACTGGATCCCACAATATTGGTTGATTATTGCGGTAAACTTCCCCTTTATTGACTAAGTCTAAAAATGACATTTGTGATATTTTTTGTGATAATGGATTAATTGTCTGATATTCCAAATTCCAATCAACCGATAAAGCCATTTGATTAAATAATGAGCGAAATTTTTCTTCTTCAGAAATAACAACTTCTTTACATATTTCAATAAATTGCTCTCTTGCCATATTTGTTGCTTTTATCTGCCTTTGTTTTTCAACTAAACGTTCGGTAGGTAAACCATTATCATCAAAACCGATTGGATAAAAAATATTTTTACCTAACATCCGTTTGAAACGAACTATAAAATCAGCCTGGGTATAACTATAAACATGTCCTATATGCAGTTGCCCTGAGACTGTTGGTGGTGGAGTATCTACTACAAAACTATTTTCCCTTGTTTCATTTTTATCCCAAAGATAAATTTTTTGTTCTTGCCAAAATTTTTGCCATTTTCTTTCGCTTTCACTAAAGCTATAATCTTTTGGAAATTCTGTCATAATAAGACTATTATAATTAAATTAAACCAAGATATATCATAATTAATAGTAATGCCAAATAAAATTTTCCTAAGTTTCAGTTTAATGAGGTTGCAAAATCCTACTGGCTATCTGTTAGTATTCTTCTCAGCATGCTTTGGGGTACTTCTTACCAATATTACAATATATAATTTAGTAAAATTATTACTATTATTCTTTATCGGAAGTGTCGTTACCAGAGGAGCTGGTAGCGTTCTTAACGATATTTTTGACAAAGATTTTGATAAATATGTGTTACGAACAAAAAATAGACCTTTGGCTAATGGCTCATTGAAAGTAAGTGACGCGATGATTTTGTTAATTATATTATCAATTATTTCCTTAGCCATTTTATTATCATTAAATAAAACAGCCATTTACTTAGGGTTTTTCTCCTGCATCATGATCATTTTATATCCACTAATGAAGAGAATTACTTTTTTCCCACAAATATTTCTAGGGCTAACATTTAATGGAGTCTTGATTGGTAATAGTGCAGTAATTGATAAAATATCACTAGAAGCTGTTATTATGTATATTGCCTGCTGTTTTTGGACTATTGGTTATGACATTATTTATGGCTTTATGGACATAGAGTACGATAAAAAGATTAATCTCAAATCAATGCCATTATTTTTAGAAAAGAAAAACTATAAACTGCATCTATATGTTTATTATACCATTTTCATAATATTATTCATAATTGCTAAAATTATAGCAGCTCATCACCTTAACTATATAGCTATCCTTTGTGCTTATATGATGCTGATTTGGCAGGTAATAACATTAGAAATTTCAGACCCACAAAACTGTCTTACTAGATTTAAAAATAACAATTATGTCGGTTTGATTTTGCTCTTAGGTTCGTTAGACTTAACTATGTGAGTGTTCACGGTTTTTTCTTATGATGAATAAAAAATCTGATCGCCAAGCGTCATTGCGAGACCACGTAGTGGTCGTGGCAATCTATTATTCTTGGATTGCTTCGTCATCTTACGCCTCCTCGCTAATAGACAGCACGATGGATGCTTATTTGGCACTAATTCAGGTTAATTGACTATACCAGCACCAATCCACCATTAACATGGATAGTTTGACCAGTGATATAAGAAGCTTTGTCACTTGCTAAAAAAGCTACTACATTTGCAACATCTTCGGGGTTTCCCAAAGTTTTCAGAGGAATTTTTTGCATTATAGCTTCTTTTTGAGTTTCATTTAATTTATCGGTCATATTTGATTTAATAAAACCAGGAGCAACTGCATTAACTGTGATCCATCTACTTGCCACCTCAAGGGCTAGAGACTTTGTCATACCTATCATCCCAGCTTTAGAAGCACAATAATTTGCTTGCCCCGGATTACCAGAAACTGCCACCACAGATGCTATATTAATTATTCTACCATAACGAGTTTTCATCATTTTTTTTATCGCTTCACGATTTAGAATAAAACTAGCTTTTAAGTTTATATTTATAACTTGCTCAAATATCTCATCGGACATTCTTATTGCTAGCATATCGTTGGTGATTCCAGCATTACAAACTAAAATATCTATTTGTTCAAGATTAGCTACCAAGTTATTACATTCCTCACTATTGGCTAAATTGCATGGTGCTATCGTATAATTATTTTTTAAATTATTACCCAATTCTTGTAGTTTTTCTTGGTTACTACCACTAATTATTACATGGCTACCAAGAGAGTGCAATAGCTTGGCAATGCTACCACCAATTGCTCCAGATGCTCCAGTAATTAGAGATTTTTTATCAGTCAAGTTTATCATTTTAGCTCCAATTTGTAGTTATTTTTTGTCATTCCAGCGTAGGCTGGAATAGGTATGACATCTAACTTTCTTGCTATTCCAGCCCACTAGGATATTAAATATTTGTTATTCATCCTCTTCCATAATTACCGTTTCACTATCAAAAGTAATATTAGTATTATTAGAAGATTTTTGACGAATTAGCTGTTCTATTTCATAGCAGATAGCAGGGTGTTCTTTTAGGTAATGTTTAACATTTTCTCTACCTTGTCCTATACGAATATCTTTATAGGAAAACCAAGAACCAGACTTTTCTACTATTTCCAATTTAACACCAAGGTCTATTATCTCGCTTTCTTTAGAAATACCACTACCATACATTATATCAAATTCTGCAGTTTTGAATGGTGGTGAGACTTTGTTCTTAACAACCTTGACCTTAGTTTGACTACCTACTACTTCATCTTTATCCTTGATTGATGAGATTCTTCTGATATATAGCCTTACTGAGGCATAAAATTTTAAAGCATTTCCACCTGTGGTAGTTTCTGGACTGCCAAACATGACGCCTATTTTCATTCTAATTTGATTAATGAAAATAATTACACAATTAGTTCTGGAAATTGATGCGGTGAGTTTCCTAAGTGCTTGGCTCATTAATCTAGCTTGTAATCCCATATGGGAGTCACCCATTTCTCCTTCAATCTCTGCTTTAGGTACAAGAGCAGCAACACTATCTATAATGACCATATCAACAGCCCCAGAGCGTACTAGAGTATCGGTTATTTCAAGTGCCTGTTCTCCAGTATCTGGTTGAGAAATAATAAGCTCGTCAATATTTACTCCCAATTTTTTGGCATATGCTGGGTCTAAAGCATGTTCTGCGTCAATAAAAGCACAAGTGCCACCTTTCTTCTGTGCTTCAGCAATTACATGTAAAGTTAAGGTAGTCTTTCCCGAACTCTCTGGTCCAAAAATTTCAATAATTCTTCCCTTAGGTAAACCGCCTATACCAAGTGCTATGTCAAGTCCTAGCGATCCTGTTGGTATTGCCTCAACGTCTACAGCCCGGCGTTGACCTAGTTTCATAACCGAACCTTTGCCGTAACTTTTTTCAATTTGGCTAAGTGCAGCAAGTAGTGCTCTTTCTTTGTCTATAACATTCATTTTTAGAATCTGCTAAATAAAATCTGGTTAAATTTATAAAGTAACATACGAGAGAAATCCAGTAAAATAATATCACGGCGATTTACAAACCACAACTAAAAATAGAAATATATTCATTCCTTATTCCTTGATATTTTCTTCTTATAGCTAACCCTTGCTGTCATTGCGAGGAGACCATAAGGTCGACGAAGCAATTTCTGGTCACTTTTTTGGATTGCTTCGTCGACCTACGGTCTTCCTCGCAATGACCGTTGCATTCCCCTTCTTATGGATTATTATCCATTTTTCTATAATTTAGTGCTTCGGCAATATGTATCTTATAGACGTTGCGAGAACCTTCTAGATCGGCTATAGTTCTTGCAACTCGTAAGATTCTATTATATGCCCGCATTGATATACGAAATTTTGTAGCGGCTTCGTTAAGCAAATCTTTTCCATCATCAACTGGTAGTGCATATTCAATAAGCAGTTGCCCATCCAAACGGTTATTTGTTTTGATATTATATCCTTCATATCTAGTTTGTTGAATATTGCGAGCTATTTCAACCCTATTGGCTATTTGTTCAGACCCTTCTTCTGTATCGCCTTCTATTAAACTATAATTATATGAGTCAATAGAGCCTACATTTATATGTAGATCAAATCGATCCATGATTGGACCGGAAATACGCATCTGATAATCACTACCACATTTTGGAGCTCTTGAACATGCTTTATGCGGATCGCTTAAATAACCGCATTTACAAGGATTCATTGCGGCTATTAGCTGAAAGTTAGCTGGATATTTAATATGCGAATTTGATCTAGCAATTAGTATTTCTCCAGTTTCAATTGGTTGCCTTAGAGATTCGATAACATTAGGTGGAAACTCTGGTAATTCGTCTAAAAATAATACCCCATTATGGGCTAATGAAATCTCACCTGGCTTTACTCTTTTACCCACGCCACCACCGACCATCGCTGCTATCGAGCAGGAATGGTGAGGAGCACGAAAGGGTCTAACCCTTGATAATTTGCCATTTGCTAACTTGCCTGCAACGCTTGCTATAGTACTGCACTCTAATATTTCTTCGGGTCGCATTTTGGGTAATATGCCAGGTATACATTGTGCCAACATCGATTTCCCAGTACCAGGTGGACCAAACATTAATAGATTATGGCTACCTGAAGCTGCTATTTCTAAAGCTCGCTTGGCTGTTTTCTGCCCTTTGATCTCTTTAAAGTCAGGGTAATTTATGATGCTAGTGTCAATTTCCAATTCTGGTGATGATAATATTTGCAGACCTTTAAAATGATTAACTAACTCTATTAAATTACTTGCTACCAAAATATTATTATTGCCAGACCAGGCAGCTTCCTGACCATTCTGTTTTGAACAAATTAGCCCTTTATTTCTAGCTGCAGCACCAATAGCAGCAGGCAAAGCTCCACTGACAGGTAATATAGAACCATCTAGAGATAATTCCCCTATTACTAGATATTCTTGCATTTCCTCAGCTGGTAAAATTTTCATACTGCTAAGTATGCCACAAGCAATAGCAAGGTCAAAATGACTACCCTCTTTAACCAAATCAGCTGGAGCTAAATTTATAAGTATTTTCTTGGCAGGTAGGACAAGACCTATCGAAGACAAGGCTGCTCTAACCCTCTCTTTAGATTCACCAATGGTTTTATCAGCCAATCCTACTATAGTAAAATTAGGTATACCTGGCGATATCTGTACTTGCACATCGACATCAATAATGTCTATACCACTAAAGGTTAAACTACCAAGATGAACTATCATTTACAAAATAAATTTTACTAAATCCAGATCTTTAATAATTTTTGATAATTGCTGGTCAACAAAATGCTCATCCATAACTACCTTTTTTTCTTTCATGTCACTTGCATTGAAACTTATCTCCTCTAATAAATTTTCTAAAATAGTATGCAATCTCCTTGCTCCAATATCTTCAATTTCTAAATTAACTTTTGCTGCATAAGTAGCAATTTTATCTATTGCCTTATCGGTAAATTTTAATTCTACCCCTTCGGTAGCGATTAAGGCTGAATATTGTTTTATTAAGCTTGATTCTGGTTCAATCAAGATTCTTACCATATCTTCTTTAGTAAGTGAGCTTAACTCTACTCTAATAGGTAGCCTTCCTTGCAACTCAGGCAATAAATCAGATGGTTTTGATAAATGGAAAGCACCTGATGCTATAAATAATATATGGGCAGTTTCTATAGGACCATATTTGGTATTAACTGTTGTACCCTCAATAATAGGTAGCAAATCTCTCTGTACCCCCTCTCTACTAATCTCTGAGCTTTTCCCCTCAGCTCTTGAGGTGATTTTATCAATTTCATCCAAAAATACTATACCATCACTTTGTACTAGCACTAATGCATCTTGAGTAATTTTTTCTTGATCAATCAATTTATCTGACTCTTCAGCCGAGATAGTTAACATAGCATCTTTAACCAGCATTTTCTTGTTTTTTGTTTTACTAGTACCGATAGCTTTGCTAATCATATCAGAGACGTTTAACACGCCCAGAGCAGCTCCTGGCATACCAGGAATCTCAAAATTACCACCAAATATGTTACCTGAATCTGTTATATTGATCTCAATTTCAGTATTGTCAAGCTCACCTTTTTCAAGCTTAAGACGGAATTTCTCTCTAGTTTCAACTGATGCCGACTTGCCAACTAAAGCATCCAAGATTCTTTCTACAGTTTTTAAAGTTGCATTAGCAATAACTTCTTTTTTAGCATTAGCTTTTTGGGTATTAACAGCTATTTCCACTAAATCTCGTATTATTGACTCAACGTCTCGTCCAACATATCCTACTTCAGTAAATTTGGTTGCTTCTATTTTAAGAAAAGGTGAGCCACTAAGTTTAGCAAGACGCCTAGCGATTTCAGTCTTACCTACACCAGTTGGACCAATCATTAAAATATTTTTTGGAACTATCTCTTGACGAAGTGGTTCGGCTATATTCCTACGCCTACAACGATTTCGTAAAGCGATCGCCACAGCTTTTTTAGCCTTATACTGTCCGACGATGAATCTATCAAGTTCAGCTACGATTTTAGAGGGAGTTAATCCCATATATTTAGCAGGAATTTCCACTGATTTAGGTGGAGTTCCCACAGGTTTAACCTGAGTTTTCACAGATTTAGCAGGAGTTCCCGCAGATTTTTTCTTAATACTAGTACTCATATAACTTTTTCTAAAATAATGTTATGATTAGAGAAAACACAGATGTCAGCTGCAATATGCATTGATTTTAAAGCAATCTCTTCGGCAGTTAGGTTATTATCAAAAGACATTAAACCCTTGCTACTTGCCAATGCATATAATCCACCAGAACCAATGGCAGCAACATCACCATCAGGTTCGATTACATCACCATTACCAGTTAAAATTAATATATTTTTTTGATCTGCAACAATCATTATTGCTTCAAGTTTACGTAAATATTTATCGCTACGCCAATCTTTGGCAAGTTCTACTGCACTTCTCACTAACTGGTATGAATATTTTTCTAGCTTTAATTCTAATTTTTCAAATAAAGTTAGAGCATCTGCCGTAGATCCAGCAAAGCCAGCAATAATACTCTTATTGAACATGGTTCTTAATTTTTTGGCTGTGGATTTTAAAATTGTATTACCATGGGAAACTTGACCATCAGCGGCAATTACAACCTCTCCACCTTTTCTTAAACACAGTATAGTAGTCCCGTGTAATGAGTTATCTGACATAAATAATCTTCTAAATATTGATGTTTAGTTGTTTGTTTATTATTATGGTGTTTAAGTAATCATTCAGTACCATAATTACAAGACTCTCTTATGAATATTTATTCAATATATGTTAATCCTCAAAAAAAAGATAATGATTTTATCATTATTAAGCAGGGTTTTTCGTTGTTTGCTGCATTTTTTAATATGTTTTGGGCATTATATCATAGAATGTGGATAGCACTAATCATTACTTTAATAATAAGTATAGCTATATCAAGTTTAGGTTTTGCTCATTTTACTTTTGCCAGTCGAATAGCCATTATGTTGATATTTGGTTTTTTCAGTGCTGATATGAGAGAATATGATTTGCAACGAAAGAAATACCAACTTGAAGAGGTAATATTAGCAAAATCTGAGATAGAAGCTGAATTAAAATTTTTAAAACACTTAAGTAGGTAATAAGAATTAGAGTATAATGAATATGTATGATAAAAACAATGTTTTTGCGAAAATTATTGGCAAGGATATACCAGCAGAGATAATATATGAAGATGAGAATCTAATAGCGTTTAACGATATAAATCCTGTAGCTCCGGTACATGTAATAGTTATACCAAAAAAGGAATATGTTGATTATAGTGATTTTATCCTTAAAGCTTCCAGCGATGAAATTAAAAATTATTTCACCAGACTATCTTACATTGCGTCTCTAGTGGGTTTAGAGCAAGATGGCTACCGTTTAATTACCAACAAAGGTCTATATCCGGACAGAGTGTGTTTCATTTTCACTTCCATATTATTGGTGGAAGAACTATTTCTAAGTTGGTATAGGTTCTAGAAAATAGTGGATTGCCACGACCACTATGTAGTCTCGCAATGACGCTCTGCGAACAGATTTTTTACTCATTATAAGAAAATAGCAAAAAAATCCGTGAACACTCACGTCAATATAAAACTTCCTAAAAATTAATAGCCCTCCTATCTACAGCCAAAGCTGCTTCCTTTATGCCTTCGCTTAGAGTAGGATGAGCATGACAAGTTCTTGCTATATCTTCTGAAGAAGCACCAAATTCCATAAATGCTACAAGCTCTGCAATCATAGTACCAGCTGAAGGGCCTATAATATGTGCTCCAAGTACTTTATCCGTTACGCTATCAGCTAATATTTTTACCATCCCATCGGTAAAACCTGTGCTTCTCGCTCGACTATTTGCCAAAAATGGAAATTTACCAACCTTGTAATCAATCTTAGCTTCTTTTAATTGCTCTTCAGTTAAACCAACACTTGCCACCTCTGGCCAAGTATAGATGACACTTGGAATAAGGTTGTAATTAACATGACCTGCTAAACCTGCCATAATTTCAACGGCAGCAACAGCTTCCTCTTCTGCTTTATGAGCGAGCATAGGTCCAGCAATTACATCACCGACAGCATAAATATTAGGAATTATTGTTTGGAACTGATCATTAACCGTAATTCTATTTTGTTTGTCCGTTTTAATGGCTAATTTATCTAGACCTAAATTTGTTGTATGGGCTTTCCTACCAACAGCTAATAGCACTATATCAGCACTAATTTGCTGCACTGAGGAGTCAGTTGTTTGTTGTATATTTAAAATAACTTTTCCTGCTTTTTTTTCAGCAGACAGGACTTTAGTGTTCAATCGCAATTCAATAGATTGCTTTTGTAAGATTTTAGTAAATTGACTGATAATTTCTTTATCTAAAGCTGGCACAATAGTTTCAGCATACTCAATAACCGTTACTTTAGAACCAAGCCTGTTCCATACCGAACCAAGCTCTAAACCGATATAACCCCCTCCAATTACTACCATAGTTTCCGGAACTTTAGCAAGACTCAAGGCTCCCGTTGATGACACTATATATTCCTCATCAACAGTAATATTGGGCATTTCAATAATATCAGAGCCAGTAGCAATTAGAATATTCTTAGCCGATATTTGTTCAACTGATGCACCATTAGTAATTTCTACAAGATTGGCTGAAATAAACTTGGCACTTCCCGTAAATTTAGTGATTTTATTTTTTATAAACAAACCTTCTATGCCTTTGCATAAGTCTGATACTACCTGACTTTTTTTAGTCATCATTTTCTGTAAATCAAGTTTGGCTGAGGTTATAATGCCAATATCGGCACAATGGTTCAATACTTCATGATATTTCTCAGAAAAATTTAGTAATACTTTGGAAGGAATACAGCCAACATTTAGGCAAGTACCACCAAGCGTCACCCTTTTCTCTATACAGGCAACCTTCATACCCAACTGGGCTGCTCTTATTGCTCCTGTATAACCAGCCGGACCACCACCAATCACTATTAAATCAAATTCTTGCATATATTTTCTCCATAATAATAGCATTATAGACTATAAATATACCAACACTAATAGTTTCTAAAAAAATAATTGCTTTTTAATTCTTCAAAATCATTAAATAATGTGGTACATCCTTAAAATAGCCTGTAGATGGAGCAAAACTATCAACTATTTTGAAACCAGCTTTTTTATAGGCACTAATTGCTTTATGGTTTGATTCACTAGGATCAATTATCCAAGTGCTAACTTGTTTTGTTGTATTTATAAATCTTGCTAAGGTCATTGAGCTTAAACCCAATCCTAGGCTCTGTGAACAAAATTTAAATTACTAGATTTCGACTCTTTTTAGCTGCAAATTATAAGATTTTTTTGAAATAGAACTAACTATTCCGGCAAAAATCTTATTAATTTTCGCTTTAAAATACTCAAAATCTAAACAATTAAAATTTTGTTCACAGAGCCTAGAAAATTTTCTTGTCCTATCATAAAATCTATAGTCCAAGTGATTTCCTTAGGTTTAACCCAAGGTAGTAGATGTTCTGGTGTAGAGTCGTTTGCATCTGATGTCATTATTAACGCATAGGGTTGTATATCATAAAAGCCTAGCCAATAATCAAAAATATCTTTCGTACCTTGCAAGTAATTCTGTAGGTTTTCCAATAGATCGCTACTATTGTCCCAATAATTTTTAATGTGTGGTTTATCAAGCCAAGATTTTATTAAATCTTCATCCCGTGATTGAGCTAGGCAAAAACTTATCTTAGCATCATTTAGTTCTGTATATTTACTCATATCAAACTATGTATTTATAGATTGCTTCGTCGGCTACGCCTTCTCGCTAATAGACGTCTTGTACTTTAACTCTTTTTCCGTGAACGCTCACATTTGTTATTTCATTTAAAAAATAAATGTCCCGCTGAATATTTATGAAGAATACTTGCAATAAGTGTCTGATAAGGTAGCCCTTCATAAGCTGCCTTTTGCTTGATACGGTTTAAATCACTGCTAGAAATACGAATATTGATACGTATGTCTTTTTGTAAATAGTTGGTTGCAGCCTTTATAGCCTTTTCTTTTTCTTCCTTAATGGTTTCGATTGTACGCCATTCATTATTTTCAAAAGAGCTTAATAATAATTTTTCCTCTTCATCAAGCAGTATTTTTGAAGAATTATGGTTTTTATTTCTCATTGTTTTTCGTCTCCTTTAAATATTTTTTAGTAGCTTTACGGCTTGGAATAATTGTCTTAAGAAAAATTGTTCCATTATCTTCAACGACAAAAGGAACAAGATAAACATAAAAATTAAACTCAATGAGATACATTTTTTGGTTAGGGTATTTTTGAGAATTATGATGCTCAATTATATCTAGCAAACAATTATTTTCAATAGCTGCAATTATTTCTTCAAAACTTATATCTCTTTCCTGTATGAGCTTATAATTTTTTTCAGATGAAAAATTATAGTTATATTTTTTTGTCATTTGTATAATATTAATGACAATGTATGCCTTATGTCAATATATAATTTTGTGAACGCTCACGACTATAGACTACTTCCCCGCCTTATTTGCCAATACCCAATTACTATCTAAGTAATCATTGCTATATTTAGCTAAATATTCCTGATATTTACCTTTAAAATCAGTAATAGTTTGGTGGGATAGTGCAATAATCCTTGTGGCTATACTGCTAGCAAAATCTCTATCATGAGTTACCAATATTAGAGTACCTGGGTAGTTAATTAGTGAATTTTTTAGCATATGCTTAGATTCAATATCTAGGTGATTGGTGGGCTCGTCTAGCACCAATATATTACCTTCTTCCAAGATAATTTTGGCTAATAATAAACGAGCTCCTTCTCCACCGCTCAAATTTAAAATATTCTTAGTTACTTCATCTTTACGGAATAATAATTGACCTAATATACTACGCAACGTATTGTCATTCTCAGTAGGTATTTGGTTGGATAACCAATCAATAACGTTGATATTTTCATTGAGTAATTCATGATGATCCTGAGCAAAATAAGAAATCTGAGTTTCATATCCCCATTCATAACTTCCCAAATCTGAGAATATTTTACCAAGAAGGATTTTTAGTAAAGTAGATTTACCAATACCATTTGGACCAATAATAACAATTTTTTCTCCTCTTGTTACAGTAAAACTTACATTATTTAATATTTTTTTATTCTCATAATTTTTAGAAATACCCTTAACTTGTAGCACTAATTTTCCAGATGGTCTTTTTTGCTTAAAATTAAAATACGGGCTAATACGTGAACTTTTTTGTATATCAGGTAATTCCATTTTCTCTATTTGCTTTTCTCGTGAGCTACTTTGCTTAGATCTGCTAGCGGAAGCCCGGAATTTATCGACAAAAACCTGCATAGTAGCAATTTTTTTCTCTATATTAGTAAGATCCTTAAGCTTTTGATCAGCAATTAGCTGTTTATCGCGAATAAAAATATCATAATTACCAGTATAAGTTTTGATGGTACCGTAATCTATATCAAGAATATGGGTAGAAATATTATTAAGAAAAGCCAAATCGTGCGAAATAAATACTAAAGCACCTTTGAATTTTTGTTTTAGATAATTTTCTAGCCAATAAATCGATACTATATCAAGATGGTTGGTCGGCTCATCAAGTAATAATATATCAGGATTGTTGAATAAACTTTGGGCTAGTAATACTCTAAGTTTATAACCGCCGGACAAAACGGATAATGGTTGATGATGATATTTTTCTTGTATCCCTAAACCTAGAAGTAACTCAATGGCAAAAATTTCTGAGATATATCCATCATTATCAGCAATAATTTGTTCCAACTCACCTAGCCGATAACCACTTTCCTCATCACATTGTTCACCCTCTAGCTGATCATTTTCTAATATTTTTTCCTTTTCTTGCAAAGCCTGCCATAATTCGCTTCTACCAGCAATAACAATATTAATAATTGAAGTATTTTCATAAATAAATTGATCTTGTTTCAAGCAACCAATACGAGCCTTCTTAACTATATTTACTTCACCAATGCTTGCTTCCTCTTCTTTAATTAGAACTTTAAAAAAAGTAGATTTACCAGCACCATTCGATCCAACAAGCCCATATCTATTACCATTTTTGATATGAACATTTACGTCGGTAAATAATATTTTTGCACCATAACTCATGGCTAAATTAGTTGCGATAATCATAAAGTATAATTAGGTAATAATGTGCCATTTTTTAATTTTAATTTAACCTGCTTAAGTGATCTCGGATCTGCCTCGATTACTTCAAGTTCAACCTGTTCCTCAATATCAATTTTAATACCAACCGAAGGCACATTACCTACTTTTGCTAAAACTAAGCCACCAATTGTATCGAATTCATCATTTTCTGTTTTTAACTTCACTCCAAGAGCCAATTCAAGATCTTCAACTTTCACCCGAGCATTTGATAAAATGGTATTACTATTGATAATTTTGAAATTATCATTATCCGACTTTTTATCATGCTCATCATCTATTCTACCAACTATCTCTTCCATAATATCTTCAATGGTGACAATACCATCAGTTCCACCATATTCGTCAACAACTATAGATATCTGCACACGATCTCTTCGCATTTTCGCTAATAAATCTATCAATTTCATTGAAGGAGCAGAAATGATAGGTTTACGAATTATTCCTTTCAACGACATATCTTGCTTAGTAACAAGTATCTTAAACAAATCTTTTATATGAATAAAACCAATTATATTATCCAACGTTTCATCATACACTAACGTTCTAGTATGAGGTATTTTGCTATTAAGTATTTTGCTTAACTCCTCCACTCTAGTGGTTAATTTTACTGCCTTAATGTCATATCTAGGAATCATTACATCTTCTACAGTTTTATGACCAAATTTCAAAAGATTCGTGAAAATCTTTTTTTCTTCTAATGCCATTTTCTTGCTGTTAGATTTTAGCTTTTTAATAGTATAATAAAAATTATCCTCTATCTTTTCTCCAAAAAACAGACGAAAGAACCAAGATTTAAGAATATCAAATTTTGAAGGATTTGTAAGCATAGCCTTTTTAGAGTTAATAGAGGGAATATCTTCTTTTTTCACATAACCTAGCATAATTGTTAATATGGAGAAACAATAGCAAAATCTTTTAATATTTCTACTTCTAAATTTTCCATAATAGTTGCTTCTTCGTCATTTTGGTGATCGAAGCCAAGTAAATGCAAAACACTATGTACCAAAAGATGTATAAAATGATCTCTAAAGCTTTTATTTTGACTTATTGCTTCACTCTGAATTATTTCATACCCAAAAGCTATGTCTCCTAAATACATATAATCTAAGTTAGGAGTAAATTCAAGTAGATGCCGAAAGTCTAATTCTATATCAGGAAATGATAGCACATTTGTAGGTTTCCCCTTACCACAAAATTGGCTATTCAAATTTAACATTTCATTATTATCAGTTAGTAATATCGCTAGCTCAAACCTTGCAACTCCTTTAAAATTCTTATATCTACTTAGTATAGCACACGCAACCTTCTTCACTAATAGTTTATTGATAAATTTATGATTTTTCCAATCTTGATAAGTGCGAATAATTTCCACATTGATTTTCATAATATAATTTGTTGTTGAATATGGCTGAGCAAATATAGCTTCTGCAGTTGATTTAAGTAGATTTAATTATATAGCTTTATAATAAATTTACACCAATTTTATTTAAATTTTTATTGCGAAACATAGCTGATCCATATTACGAGCTTTATGGATTGCCACGCTCACATACGTTCGCTCGCAATGACTCTTAGAGTTCAGCTTTTTTCATACAAAATCTTTAAAAACGTATAAGATATTGCGTAAAAAATTAAACTATATATAATGTCAAAATAATTTTTAAATAGGAGAAACATTATGACCGCCCCTAATATACCAAGAATATTGAAAATAGTAGAAAAAATAGAAGATTTAGAAGCAATAGAAGCAGTAAAAGAATTACAAGCTGTAGAAGCAGTAGAAGAATCACAAGCGGCAGAAGCAGTAGAAGAATTAGAAACAGCAGAAGAATTACAAGTGGTAGAAGCAACAGAACCTACTATAGTTGTTACCAATTCGACTTTTGGAGAATCATTAACTGCAAGGGCAGGAGGGCATACTATCACTCTTACAGGGCATGATTTCTATATCCCCTTTTTATCTCTTGCCCCTAATGGTCGCCTAGAATTTAACTATGATGGCGAGGATTATAGCATAGACGTTCTAGGAAATATGGATATTACTTTATTATGATAGCACCTAATTCAATAGGTTTTGCTATAAATAAATCTAAGCTATTGAAACATAGGCAACGAAGTAATTCAAAAAGTAACTAGAATTGCTTCGTTGTAGCAAAAATACTCCTAGCAATTACGAATATATATGGTCTGTAAATGCCATACGTAAGATGAGTCATTAAAATCAATAAACTTCATAATTTCTAGCAAAATTATTTCTTATTCAGCTATAATCCTGATTTAAGCAATTAAAATAAGTTGATGATAAAAATAGGCAATATTCAGCTACCTCATTCGGTGATATTAGCTCCAATGTCGGGGGTTACTGATTTACCATTTAGAAAATTAGTACGAAAATTTGGTGCAGGTCTGGTAATCTCTGAAATGGTTGCTAGTAGGGCAATGATTATTGAAACAAGGCAATCTTTGCAAAGATGTGCGATCATTCAAGATGATGCTACTGGTTCATGCGTACAGATTGCTGGATGTGAGCCCGATATAATAGCAGAATCAGCTAAAATGAATGAGGATATGGGAGCCAAGATTATTGATTTAAACTTTGGTTGTCCAGCTAAAAAAGTAGTTGGCGGCTATTCTGGTTCTGCTTTAATGCGAGATGAGAAATTAGCGGCAAAAATCTTAGAAACTACAGTAAAAGCGGTAAAAATCCCAGTAACTTTAAAAATGCGTACTGGCTGGGATGAACAAACTAAGAATGCCCCAAATTTGGCAAAAATAGCCTATGATGCTGGTATACAAATGATCACCATTCATGGTAGGACAAGATGCCAGTTTTATTCTGGTCAAGCAGATTGGGAGTTTATAAGACAGGTTAAGGATGCGGTAAAGATTCCCGTTATCGCTAATGGAGATATTACCTCATTATCTAAGGCTAAGGAATGCTTACAAAAATCGGGGGCTGATGGTATAATGGTTGGTCGAGGAGTATATGGTAGACCGTGGTTTATTTCTCAAATAGCCCATTATCTTGCGACAGGAGAAGAACTTCCCTCTCCTTCAATGGCAGAGCAGCTAGAGGTGATATTAAGTCATTATGATGCCATGCTAGAGTATTACGGGAACGATACCGGCGTTCAGCTAGCGAGAAAGCATATAGGTTGGTATAGTAGTGGTTTAGCAAATTCAGCAGAATTTAGAGGTGGGGTTAACATAATGCTTGATCCCGTTAAGGTTAAAGACAAGATAGCTGAATTTTATGAAAAATGTTTTTAACCTTGTAACCCCTCATCTCTTAAGCAATACTATTCCCTCTAGAGCGATTATTGCTCCTAATAGCAGAAGATGTAACAGAACTAGGTAGAGATGTAGAGGAAGTTATGGTTTTTTTTATATCCTGAACTTTTTGCTTGATTTTTTCGATGTTCATTGTTTTTGCTTGCCCCTCACGTAATTTTGCTCCCATATCTTGAGATTGTTCAGTAGTAAGAATCTTCTCACCTTTTGCCATTTTAATTAAATTATCTACAATGAAAGGTCCACAATCTTTATCGTTTTGTTGTTGTTTAGTCTTTAAATCAACGATTTTAGCATTATCAGGACAAACTTCTTTAATCATATCTAGTAACTCCTGTCGTTGATCTATAGGCGTTCCCATAGGATCATTATAGGTAAATACTATCTTATTATCCCTATCCTTAGTGATTGCTAAACTAACCCAGTGTTCATGTCCCGTATTAATTGGCATAACAGCAGAGTCTTTTCCACTATTTACCGATGCGATAGCTTCAAACATAACATGTCGTAACATTTCATTTTTATACTGATCCGAAGCTAGTGATACAGCTAGTTGGATAGAAACATTTTCGTTTAATGAGGCTTTTAGTAAACTGGATATATCCAAATCATTATACCAATAATTCTCTTTTGTTAGATTATTTTCCTGAGAGTATTCTACCTTGTTTTGTTTTGTTGGTATCGGTATCGCTTTTCTCCCTTCATTTGCCATTTGTTTAAAAGCATTGACAACTCTCTTAAGGACATTTTCTGGTTTATGTTCATTTATATTCTCTTGCATATCAAGAATAGTTCCGCTATCAATGCTAGGAACATCTTCCCTTTGTTTAACTTCAGCAGTAATATCAGAACTTCTTCCCTGACCTTGACCTAATAGGATGCAACCATTAGTAAAATTTTCAATAGTGTATCCCTGTTGAGGCGGTACAGTATATTTAGCTTGCTTGGCAATATTCTGAAGCTTCTGCGGATCAGATAGGTCAAAATATATATCAATAGGATTTATTTCTGTTCTACCAATATCTTTTTGGAATTGTTGAGATAATTGTGATATATAATTTTCCAGTTTTTTAGCTCCACCAACTTTATCTTTTAAAATTTCTTCAACTTCTAACTTAATACCTAATTGTTGATCTTCGTTAATGATATCAAATTTGTTTGCAATAATATTAGCTACATCATCGATAGATGAAGGATTGCTGGCTATAATTACCCTAGTATTACCTAAGTCTTTTGCTGCTTTTACTACCTCAGTTAATCTCTCTTTATTAGGTAATCCCCCTGACAATAATATATTAGGAGGTCTGTTTAGAATCTCTGACTCTATTAAATTGCTAACTGGCATAGATTGGATGTGCGAAGTTTTTTCTTTTGCTACATGCTTTTCAGCCACAGCCCTAATTTGGTCATTAGCATTGGCAAAAAACACATGATTGACCCCGGTAAGAAGAGGTTGCCAACTAGATTGTAGATTTTGAGCTTGTGAGTTATAATTGCTAAAGGTTAAACAAACCTTGACCCCTAAGTTTTTTAAATTCGTTAAATCATCTTCATCAAATAACGGTTTTTCCATATTTGAATTAAATTGTATATTAAGTATGGGTGTTTTTCCTAGATTCTCAGCTTTATCAAATATTTCACTTACTATATTTTCCTTATCTAGTTTACCATCTTGCATGTGGGGTTTAAGCTCAATAGTTGATATTGCTGAGCTAATTTTAGACATATTGGTACTATGCTGAATTTCTTGGCTTTCATGGCTACCGCCAATATTAAATAACACTACATTATTTTCTCCTTCCTTTGCTAATGACATATGTACCTCTAATTAACTATAATATCCAATGGCTGTCAGTTTAAACTAAAAAACAAGCAAGGTCAATTCTTCAAAGCAAAACAGCATATTAGTTGTATAATAATCTCACCCCCTTTAATAATATACTATTATAAACATGCACTAATATATTATTTATTGGTAGAGTTGATTAAATGGTAATAGTAATTGGCTATAAAAATAATATAGGGGAAAATAATGCATTGGAATGATGTTGACAAAATTGCTATGAGCTTAGAAGAAAATTATCCGGATGAAGATATATCTGAATTAACACTAAAAGATATTGAAGACTTAATAAAATCATTAAGTGATTTTGACGATCATGAAATTGAACCAAATAAAGAGGTGTTAAAAGAGATTCTTGAAGCTTGGAGAGAAATGAAAGATGGTCATTTTGAGGGTTAATAGTAAATTTTTTAAATTGTAAGATTAAATGGAGATTTATGGTAAAAATTGTACTAGTCCTGACTTAATCTGACAATAAGTAATAATCAGGCAGCTTGATAAGTACACATCAAGTCGTCTGATATTCTCTATACATAATTGATTTTACTAAATCTACATTTTTACTAAGTTGATTCCAGGCATAGCAAGCATTAGAAACGATATCTTCGTATACACCGTAACATTGATTAGATAGGAAGTGATTTTTGATCCACTGCCAAATTTGTTCCATCGCATTTAATTCCGGTGCATATGGCGGAAGCGGTACCAAGGTAATGTTACTTGGAATAATTAATTTTTTCGCTGCATGCCACCCGGCATTATCTGTTAATAATGCAACATGCCTACCAGAATAGTCAAAGAAAATTCATCTAAGAACTTATTTGCCTAAAGAAGCTCTATTTTTAGTTGGGAAAGCTTTTTACAATATAAAACAAACAATGGTAATAAAAATTTTGTTTTACCCGACTTCTTTATTGGTACTCACGCTAATATACCTGTATCCCACTACTCACTCGAGATACAGGACGCTATAGTTAATTCAGGAGAATTTGGTGCTAGGAACGATGGAGCGACGCCTATAAGTAATAGGCGAGCGACGAGTGACGACGTCACCAACTTCTCATCAATTGACTATATAAAACATATTTCCCTAAACTGCAACTTATAACTCCTTAAAGGCTTGTTGCTAAATACTATCATATATCAGACAATTATCTATAAATATATCAAATTTGATGTATACATGATATATATAGCATCTTACTTCAAAAATTATCCTAAATGCGAATTTTCTGCAATTTATTGATTATTAAAATTATTATTTTATTGCCGGTTTGTGCTTTGGCACAAGTTGAACAGCAAGGAATAAACAAACAGTTTAGCTTTTTGTCAACAGATTATATTGAATATAACCACAAGGAACAATTTATTTATGCTAAAGGTAATGTTCAAATTATATTGGATAGTTATTTTCTAACAGCTAATTCCTTGATTTACGATATAGAACAAGATACATTATGGGCTGAGGGGAATGTTAAAATTACAGATCAGCAAAATAGAGTTATTTTGGGAGAATTTGTCATATTAAAAGATAAGTTAAAGGCAGGAATAATTTCAGATTTTATTTTATATTTTGGTGATAATACTCTTTTAGCAGCAAAATTAGCGGAAAGAGTTAATAAAGATGTTTTTCGTTTGCATAATAGTACCTTTACCCCATGTAAAATACTATGCAACCAAAAACCTATTTGGCAAGTTTCTGCCAAAAATACTGAAATAGATCTTAATAAGAACATAATGGTTTATAAGCATCTATTTTTTGAGATATATGGTGTCCCAATCTTCTATACACCATATTTTTCTCATCCAACACCTAAGGCTCCTGCAAAATCAGGAATATTGATGCCTGAATGGCGGGATAACGCTTTGGGGATACCACTATATTATAGAGCTAAATCCAATCTAGATTTTACTCTAACTCCTAGGTTTTTTTGGAAAAAACATGATACTACATATACGATTTTTGAACTAGAAACTCGTTACAAACCAAATGAAAGTGATTATATATCTTTAGATGCTAACTATGGTAAAGTACCCTACTCTTTAAATGATGATGATATAACGATAAAAGACACTAAGGTAAACTCATATTATCTATTAAGCAATGGTAACTTCATCAAAAATGATTATCGATACGGATTTAGGCTGGAACGTACTTCTGATAAAGCCTACTTAAAAAACTATTATAATAATTATACTTCATATTTGACATCTAAGTTATATTTGGAACATGTCAATAATTACAATTACTCATTAGTGGAGGGGATGTATTTTGAAGGATTGGGAATAAATGATTCTAGTAGTACCAGTCCATTAATTTTCCCCAAGGTCAGAACCAAGAATGTTATACCTTTAAATGATGATGAAACTACTAACCTAGTCGTTGAGAATAATGCATTAATCTATAAAGAAAAAAGCGGAAGAGAACTAGGGCAAGTTGCATTACAACTGGCAGTGGATAATAATTTCTTAACTTCATCTGGTCATTTATTTAATGTTACCTTACGGAATAGAGCAGATGTCTATTTTATTAATCACCTATATTTAAATGATTATAGGACTAACAAGGTTCTCACTAGAAATATACCAGAAATTCAAAATACTTGGCGTTATCCATTAGCTGGATCAATCTTTGATAAAACTAGTCTGTTTGTTGAACCAATTATATCGGCAACTATCGGACGTAAACATAATTCTAATAAGAAATTTTCTTTTATCGATCCATCAAAATATGAACTATCAGAAAATAATATATTCAGTTCGAATCGCTATAGTGGTATAGATTACCATGAATTTGGCAATAGATTAAGTTATGGCGTTAACTCTTCTATACTTTCAGAACAAAATTATTCAAGTGTGTTTCTAGGACAGACCTATAATACTAATCTTATTAATAGTAAATCTGTTGATAATATTGAAAATGTTGGAAGAATTTCCAGTAGTTTTTCTGATAAAATAGAATTGTTCTATAGATTTAGAAAAAGTAAGAATTTTAAGCCCATTAGAGATGAATTAGGTGGAAGCCTTAATTCTAAGACAATTCAGTTAACTGCTGGATTTGTTCAGATTTCAAATTTACGGAAATATTATTCTACAGATGAATTAATTGATAACAAAGTAAGACAACTTTACTATAATCTCACTTATCAATTAGCAGAAAATTGGTCAGTTGCCTATGATATGAGAATAGATTGGTCAAAAAACAAAATAAATATTCTTTCTAAGAGTATCCAGGTGACATACTTGAATGATTGTGTTAGAATAGCCGGAAAACTTTCAGACAATTATATGGGAGATAGTAGTCGGGGGATAAAAAAGACTTTTGCTGTTCCTACTATTTCTGTAGGTTTAAAAATATTAAATATGTGAGCCTAAAATATGAAGAAGTTAAATATGAAGCATTTAGTTTGTTTAGTTACCATCATTTTTAATCTAACTATAGCAAAAGCAGAGTTATCAAATATAGTTGCATTAGTTAATAATGAGCCAATTACCTTACATGAATTTCTAGCTAGAAAACACATGATTATGGCACTTAACAATATCCCCAATCCTGATTCTCAAACAAATAAGCGGCTTGATAAGATGGCAATTAACAGCATGATTGATGATGTATTGCTTTATCAGTCTGCAAACGGTAAGAAAAGTTCTGATAGTGAGATAAATGAATCTATAAGAACCATTGAGCAACGTAATAAAATGCCAGAAGGGCAGTTAATAAAGTTTTTGAAAAGTAAATCTGTAGATATTAATAATTTTAAATCCCAGATAGGTGCCGAAATTATCAAAATGAATATTTTATCTAGTATTTCAAGATCAGTTGCTATTAGTGCAAAAGAAGTTAATGATATAATATTAGCGACAAATTCAAAAGATGCAGAAATATCAGCACAGCTTTTTACTTCAAAAGATAAAGATGATAAAACTTTGCAGAAGATGTACTGTTTACAAAAACGTCTTAAAAATTGTTCTGATGTCAAAGAATCTTTATATAAAGATTTTTCTACATTAGAGGTAATTAATCAAAATTTAAGTACTCTAGATTCTACGCTGCAAACAATTCTCAGAGATTTAAATACAGGAGAAAAAAGTAATGTTTTCGAGATGCAAGATGGATTTAAATTAATCTTAATGTGTGATAAGCAGATGATTAATGTTACTAGCGATGAAAATAATTACGTAGTAAATTTGTTAGCTAATAAGAAAATGTCACAAAAAGCACAAAAATACTTTGAAGATATGCGTAAGAAAGCATATATCAAAATAATGCTACCTTTGTGATCTTAAATAATTTAAATGCCTTACCTTCAATTGCAAAGCATGCTAGCAAACATGGTATTACTCCTATTAAGAAATATGGTCAAAATTTCATTTTTGATAGTAGCCTATGTGATAAAATAGTTCGAGTTAGTGGGCTGCAAGAAAATGATTTGGTCTTAGAAATTGGCCCTGGTACAGCCGGACTCACTAGAGCTATTCTTGCCTACAACCCTAAATCTTTAACTGTTATTGAAACTGACGTTAGATGTATACCTTTACTTATGGAAATAAGAGAATTGTCCCCTAATCTGCACATTATTCATTCGGATGCTACTAAATTTGATCTATCAGCTTTAAGTACTATAGTCAATTCAGGAGAATTTGGGGCTAGGAGCGATGGAGCGACGCCTATAAATAATAGGCGAGCGACGAGTGACAACGTCCCCAACTTCTCATCAATTGACTATAACAAAATAACTATTATTTCAAATTTACCTTACCAAATAGGTACAGAGTTAGTCATCAAATGGTTAAAAAAATTACCATTAATAAATAGTATGACTTTAATGCTGCAAAAGGAGGTTGTAGACCGAATATGTGGTAAAGTTGGAACAAAATCCTACGGAAGATTATCAGTAATATGTCAGTTACTTTGTTCTGTTGAAAAATGCTTTGATGTTAATCCGCAAGCTTTCTATCCGGCACCAAAAGTCCACTCGGCTATAGTTAAACTCGTACCTTATAACAATAATGCATTAACAGCTGAACTAATTGAAAAAGTCGAGTTAATAACTAGACTAGCCTTTGGCAAGCGACGTAAAATGATTAAATCATCTTTGAAAACACTAACTTCGTGTATAGAAGATTTGCTAGCAGAATTAAAAATTGATAATTCTTCGCGATCTGAAAATTTATCACCACAAGATTATTTATCTTTAGCAAAATTATATTCAAATGAATTACTATATAGCTAGCTTGTTATGTGTTTTGCCATTTTTATCTACACCGTAAATTTGAAAAATTCTTTTTGCAATATCTATACCAATTGTAGTAATTTCCATCTTGAATTTCCCATTTTTTGTCTTAGGTTTATTCCTATTTCTAGAAGATTAGTATATGCTTCTCTTTCTGTAAGTTGGCTATATCCATTACGTTACTTAAGTTTTATGTCTCAATTCTTTAAATTATTTGAGCATATATCATGCCAAATTATTTTGGAAATTATGACAAAGATTTTCAATTGCTTGCTCATAAGCAATAAGCTCCGGTATAGTCCAATTAAACCGGACAAAAATATCATATGCATTATTTATCTCAGTATTAATATCGGCAATTCTTACATTAGAGAATAACTTCCTTATTAACTTTGTTTCCTGCGTTCTTTTATATTCATTATGGTTTGCTGTATCAAATTCTGCTATATTATGCATCTCTCTGGTTCGTATTTGTATTTCTATGTTACGTTTACAGATATCAACTACAGCTATTACATACAAAGAACGGTAACCATTATTCTTAGGATTATCAATATAATTTTTAGACTTTTCTACATTAACAGAATAGATACTATAAATAATATCCAATACTTTATAACAATCTTCTTGTTTGTCAACTATAACCCTAAAAGCAACTAGGTCAGTTAATTCTTTCAAAGCAATAGTCTTTCGTAATACCTTCTTTAAAGTAGAATAAGGGTCTTTTAATCTGTAATATACTTCAGCTACTATGTCATTTTTATACAGTTTAGTACTAATAGCACTTATGATATTACGTAAATCTTTAGTATTTATATCTTGCATAATTGATACTCTAGAAAGTCATGTAGTGAATTTGTTGAAAAAAATTAGAAAGGAAACCCTTAATAATAACATACTAATGTTATCATATAATAATTGGTTTATCAATTATTATTAAAAGATCGTCAATATGAAATTGGTCGTTTACTTAAAACTTATGATGTAAGTAGACGATGAATTTACTGATACGGCTACAATGCTTATAACTCTAAAACGTAAATCGTAACTGTATGGTGCCACCATATTGCTATTACAAAATTTATTATATCTATCATTATAACTAATATTTACATATAATGTTAAGTGCTATTACTAGAAATGGTTCGGTCTATTTTGAGATGGGAAATTACCAAGAAGCAGTTAAAAATTATGACAAAGCAATACAACTAGGTAAAGATGATTCTAAAGTAATTATCCCAGAAGGTAATAAAAGATATCTTGCTAAAATATCACATGAAATTAAGGGAGTATTAACCATCAAAACCATATCCCATGCTAATGAGTTATTGAATATTGTTTTTATTAACATAAAATTAGTTGACTATTTAAGTTATATTTATTCTTATCCCGTATCCGCGTCTTGAGATTCTACTATTGACCTAATAAGCTCAACTATTTTTTGTCTAATCTGCTGATTTTGAATTTTGGTAAATACTTTAATAAGATAGGATAATTCTTTTTCTGTATTGTATTTTAAAGGTACTAAATATTCTACCTTATCCTCTGCAATAATGTCATTCAAAAACCTATTATCATCTTGTGTATCAAATAGGTAATCATCTGATGTATCAGTATCTTCATCTGTATCAAGAAAATACTTGATAGATACATTTAATAATTTTGCAAAAAAATACAATATACTACCAGCTATCGGGGTAGTAGCATCTTCATATCTTTGTATCTGCTTTACACTAAGATTAATAGCTTCACTCAATTCTTGTTGGCTTATACCCAACATTATACGACGCTTTTTTAAACGCATACCTATAATTAAGTTTATTTTTTCCTTTGGTTTATTAGATTCATCCATTATGATAATAATTTAATATTTATCTATCTATTTCAACTAATAATAATATAAAGCTATAGCTTAATCAAGTAATTTTTCATCGATATTAATAAATTTATTATTTGCAGAAACTTAGGCTCTGTGAACAAAAATCATTTAATTTAATAAAAATATTCTAAAAACACTTAGTGCTTTTAACTTTTTACTATATTATCTATATTGCTCGGGAATTTAACCATAATTATGTGTAATTATATATGACCATTATGTCTGATAATTGGATAAGAAAAATGTCTGTAGAACATAATATGATTGCACCTTTTACTGATACGCAGATTAAATTAAATAACTCAGAGAAAATTATTTCTTATGGTTTATCTTCGTATGGTTATGATGCAAGAGTCTCAAAGGAATTCAAAATATTTACTAATATCAATTCGGCAATAGTTGATCCCAAAAATTTCACTGAATGCAGCTTGGTAGATAGAGAGGTTGATGTTTGTATTATTCCACCAAACAGTTTTGCCTTAGCAAGAACAATTGAATATTTTAAGATTCCAAGAGATGTATTAGTTATTTGCGTTGGTAAATCAACCTATGCCAGATGCGGTATAATTGTTAACGTAACACCATTAGAACCTGAATGGGAAGGACATGTAACATTAGAATTTTCTAATACCACTCCATTGCCGGCAAAAATTTATGCTAATGAGGGAGCGTGTCAATTTTTATTTTTAAAAGGCGATCAAATTTGTAATACATCTTATGCTGATCGTCATGGAAAATATATGAAACAGCAAGGTGTTACCTTGCCAAGAACTTAAAAATTTTAATATAAAAGGACTATTTGTTATGAAAGACTCTAATCAACAAGATATGCCACATATCGCTATTAACGCCCAATACATAAAGGATTTATCTTTTGAAAATCCAGACGCTCCGAAATCTTTAGTGTCTTTGGAACGTAATCCACAAATTGATTTATTCCTAGACCTTAATATTTCTAATTTACCTGAAGAAAACTTTTATGAGGTAGAATTAAGTATAGAAGCTAAAGCAATGAGCGAAAAGCATAAGCTATTTATAGTAGACCTAAAATATGCGGGGGTTTTTAACCTGATTAATATAGCGGAAGATCAACACCAGATGATATTAGCGATCCATTGTCCAGCAATGATCTTCCCATTTGCCAGAAAGATTATTTCTGATGTCACTCAGGATGGCGGATTCCAACCATTGATGATTGATCCAATTGATTTTGGTGCTTTATATCACAAGAAAATGCGAGAAAGTGAAAATTAACTATAGCTATGTCAATACTATAAGTTTCCCTGTATTGCTTTAGGTCAGCAAAAGCGGCTCCCCGCTAATAAGATTGTTGGAGAGCCGCTAGAGCTAAAACGATATTGTAGATAACACTTTTTATCTATTTAGGTTTTAGCAATCTCTGAGATACCACATGTTGCATCAGTTGACCCAGCTACCATATTTATAATGTCAGGAGCTTTAAACAATATTATAACCCCAGTCACAATAACCAGTGCAACTTCCCATTTTAATTGTCCTCTGAGAGTTTGAATTCCTAGTACAACTATACCAATAACTGCTATACCACGAGCCGTATTTCCACGAAATATTTTAATCATATTACACAACACTGTACCTACCGGATCATCAGAAGCAGCAAAAGCATCTGATGCTGCAATAATTACAGCAACACTGCAAAGAACAAACAGCAAACGCCAGACGAAGTTCCTATCAAATTGTTCTAAATATGGTCTATAAATATTCATATTTTACCTCGTTAATGAATTGTTTAAACATGCAGCTGATTCTATACTGTAGCCTTTTAAAATTCAAGGATTTAATATAAAGCAGAATATCTAATTAAAGAATTACTGAGGAATAAGGGCTTATGTGCTGTTTTAGCCATATATGGAGAGTAGTTTGTATAATTCTAAACGAGACTTATAGCTAGTTGATGAGAAGTTGGAAACGTCGCCACCATAGCTACAATTTTTTATTTATTTCCTTATGATGACTAAAAAAGCTGACTGCTAAGCATCATGGCTCAGAGCCACTTTAGTGGGAGACGAAGCAATCTAAAAAAACGATTAAAATGGATTACTTCGGAGGCTTACGCCTACTCGCAATGACGTTTGGGGTGCATATACGTCATTGCTAGACCATGTAATGGTCGAAGCAATCGATTTTTAATTACTTTCTGGATTACTTCATTGGCTCATGCCTCCGCAATGACGCTTTTATGCTGTACCACTTACTACCATTATACACATGTTTCTGAAGCAGCGGCTGTACCAGCTACCATATTTATAATTTCAGGAGCTTTAAACAATATTATAACCCCAGTCACAATAACCAATGCAACTTCCCATTTTAATTGTCCTCTAAGAGTTTGAATTCCTAGTACAACTATACCAATAACTGCTATACCACGAGCCGTATTTCCACGAAATATTTTAATCATATTACACAATACATTACCTACCGGATCATCAGAAGCAGCAAAAACATCTGGTGCTGCAATAATCAGAGCAACGCTGCAAAGAACAAACAGCAAACGCCAGACAAAGTTACTATCAAATTGTTCCCAATATGGTCTATAAACATTCATATTTTACCTCATTAACGAATCATTAGACATGCCGTTGATTCTATATGCTAGCTTTTTACAATTCAAGGATTAATATACGGATGGTGCTAATCTAGTTAAAGAATGGCTGAGAAATTAAGTCTTGCGTGTTGTTTTAGTCGCAATTTCTACAAATTAGTTAATTTAAAAATTCATTTTCCAAGAACATATATAAAAGTGAATAAAAATAACCATACTACATCGACAAAATGCCAGTACCAAGCGGCAAATTCAAAACCTAAATGACCATTGCCTTTAACAAAATCACCTCTTCGTGCTCTATAATAACAAACAGTTAAGAATATAGTGCCAATTATTACATGCGCACCATGAAAACCGGTTGCTAAATAAAAATTAGAAGAATAGATACCGTCTTTAAATTTAAAAGTTGCATGATGATATTCGTAAGCTTGCATTAAACTAAAAAATACCCCCAATATTATGGTCAAACCAAGAGCAGTCACACAATATTTCTGATTATTTTCCTCAACAGCATAATGTGCCCATGTTACTGTTGTACCAGATAATAAAAGAATCAATGTATTAATAAAAGGGATGTCAAACGGGTCAAATGTTTGGATAGATGCAGGAGGCCATATACCAGGCTTTACTACCCATACACCATCTAGCAATCCTACAGGAAAAAGACTTGCGTTAAAAAAGGATCCAAAAAATGCCGCAAAAAACATTATCTCTGACAAGATAAATAATGCCATACCTATCCTTAAGCCAATCCTTACTGGCTCAGTATGATGTTTTCCAATTAGCCCTTCTTTGATTACATCACTCCACCAGGAATATACACAAAAAATCACTGAAAGAATACCAGCCCCAAAAACATATGCACCAAATCGATATTGATGCATAAACATTATGCTACCACTAGCTAAAAGCAATAAGGCAAATGCAGTCAGAATTGGCCAAGGGCTGGGATCGACAAGATGGAATGGATGCTGTTTTCCTCCTAAAGAAACAACATTGTTATTTTTAATAGACCCATGTAACATAATAAACTCATAAGCAATTTATTGCTTGATTATTCTATGCTATCTTCTGTAAATATCAAGATATAGTCTTCAAAATAATCTTATTTTTATTTTACTTGTTATAACTAACCCGATTAGCATTTATCTATAGTAAATTAACATCTATTATTCTGGCGTCATTGCGAGCAAACATACGTGAACGTGGCAATCCATGAAGCTTGTTTATGGATTGCCGCGTCGCCGCAAAGCACCTCCTCGCAATAATGGTTTCTAAACTCTACATAACTATACAACAACCAGCATTATCAAACTGAGCTAAATAAGCTGTATCTTTCCACCTTCTACCATCATCAAAATCATCTGCCATATATTATGTTTTCACCATATTTAAGTTTTAGTCGAAGTATCTATAATTATGATTAAATATAACTTAAATAGTCAACTAATTTTATGTTAATAAAAACAATATTCAATAACTCATTAGCACGGGATAGGGTTTTGATGTTTAATACCCCCTTAATTTCATGTGATATTTTAGCAAGATATCTTTTATTACCTTCTTGGATGATTACTTTAGAATCATCTTTACCTAAGCACTGTTAACAATACCATATTATAGCCCTAACCTAAATTTCTTGTAACTTCCATAATTTTTTGTATAGACTATGTTTATTACGAATTAATGTAGTATGCGTGCCTTCTTCAATAATTACCCCTTTATCTAGCACAATTATCCTATCCATATGTTTTAAAGTGGATAAGCGGTGGGCAATTGCAAGCACAGTCTTTCTTTTATCTTGAATTAGAAAGTTAAGGCTATCTTGGATAAAACGCTCGGTTTGACTATCAAGTGCAGAAGTTGCCTCATCTAAGATCAAAATAGGTGCATCTTTTAGAATAGCTCTTGCTATTGCTATCCTTTGCCGCTGTCCACCAGATAATTTGATACCTCGCTCTCCAACATAAGTATTATACTCTTCTGGCAATGTTGTAATAAATTCATGGATATGTGCCTTTTTGCTTGCCTCAATTACTTCCGCCTCAGTTGCTTCTTGGTTCCCATATCTGATATTTTCCATCAGCGTTCGATGAAATAACAAAGTGTCTTGAGGGATTACCGCGATATTTTGTCGTAATGAATCCTGAGTAACATTGTCAATATTTTGTCCGTCTATTAAAATTTGACCATTTGCAACTTTAAAATAACGTAACAAGAGATTAATAAGTGTTGATTTGCCGCTACCAGAATGACCAACTATTCCTACCTTTTCACCAGGACTAATAGAAAAAGTCATATCTTTAAAGATCAGCTCTTTGTTATAACCAAAATTTATATTTTTAAATTCAATAATAGCTTTATCAACTATTAGCGGACTTGCACTAAATTTATCCAAATCCTGCTGGTTGATAGTAACTAGTGACAAAGCACTTTTCAGATCACCCATTGATCTGGTAAAATTCTGCAATGAAACTGTTGCATCCCAGATATCGTCTGCAACAATCAAGGCAATACCAAAGACAAAAGCAAAATCTCCAACAGAAATTAAGCCATGTATTCTTAAATGCAGCATATAGAATGGAATAAAAACAAACAAAACAAAATAGAAACACATAGCTACTATTTGAGTCTTAAAGTTATATTTGTATGCTTTTACCTGTTTGGGAATAAAATCATTTAATATATTATTATCTAGTGCCTTTAATTCTCTTGTCCTAGAAGCAAAAGAAAAAAGTGAAATAATATTAGTAATTTTATCGGCAACTTGTCCAATTATAAAATGCTTGCTTTCGGATTCTAAGCAAGATAGTTGGTTTAATTTAGTTGAGAGTTTATACATAATTGGTATGTATAAACTACACCATATTAGTACAAATATGCCAAGATTTGTGTTAACAAGGCTAAGGGCACAAAAATTTACAACACATTTAAAAAACTTTTGCAGCAATCCGTAATGCATTTCCGCCCAGAATTTATCATATCCATCCAAAATGCCTTTGATTTTGCTGCTGATAGCTCCTGTAAAATTTTCTTGGAAGAACGGATAAGAATGATGCTGAACATAGTCATATGATTGAAGCAATATAGAACGCCGAACATAAGGTGCCGCTTTCCATTCAGCTATGTTACTGATACGCCAAACCAAATCTAACATCACTTGTGCAGACATGAATATTACAATCGGCAGTAGAACTAACTGGTAAGTTAAATTTTCTTGCCCAGCTATTGTATCAAGAAATAATTTAATCGCATAATAATTAGCAGACGGGTAAAAACTACTTACAGTAGGAGCAAGTAGCATAGCCATATAAAACCATTTGTATGGTTTTATATGGTGCCAAAAAAATGTAATAATAGATTTATTTTGCATGAGTTATTTATTGTTTAAGAATTATAATAACTAATTTTAACCTGAACTTGATATAGCAAATTATTCCAAATTCGGTTATATCTATATATAACAGATTTTTTTGCTCCACTAATAGTTGTTTTCATTATTTTTGCAATATTGCTTATTTTTTTCCCTAACTTAGTACATTACTATTACCCATTCTTTAAAATGCTTATTCTTATCCCAATGCCAACAAATCACTCATTACTTCCATGACAATATTTATATTTCTTACCGGAACCACAAGGACATATCTCATTTCTAGCCACCTTTCCCCAACTTGATGGATCTGATGGTATTCTATCCTGTGGATTGACTTGAGTTTTAATAGGTTTAAGCTGAGTTTCAATACTAATCCCTGCATTATATTTACTAAAAGCAGGGTCTTCCCTAGTTTCTCGCATGGTCTTTTGCAGTGTTTTGTTTGCCAAAGACATTGATTCTTTTTTAATGTGGCTAGTATCCATATGAAGATGACAAACTTTCTGGATAAATAGCTCCTTCAAATTATCAAGCATTTGTTCAAATAAATTGAACGCTTCTCTTTTATACTCGTTAAGTGGATCTTTCTGAGCATAAGCCCTTAGTGATATACCTTGTCGTAAATGATCTAAATTATGTAAATGATCTTTCCATACTTGGTCTAAAGTTGTTAGTAGAATATATTTAATTGCGTCATTCATCAAGTCAACGCTATATGCTGTATTCTTTGCCTGGTATAGGTCATTTACCATTTGCACAACATTAGATGTCACCTCTATCTCGGTGACGTTAGCCTTGGTTATAGATTCTTGATTTAGTTTTACAGCAAAAATACGTTGCAACTCTCCTGTTAGAGCATTTACATCCCAGTCTTCCCTATAAGAACCGGGGGGAATGAAAGTTAATACCACTTTTTCCACTAGTTCTTTTGTCATGCTAGCTAAAAAATCATGGGCAGAGTTTGATGCAATTATATCAGTACGTTGTTCGTAAACTATCTTACGTTGATCGTTCATAACATCATCAAAACGTAATAAATTTTTACGTATCTCGTAATTATGTCCTTCAACCTTCTGCTGAGCCTTCTCAAGTGAACGGCTAATCATAGGGTGATGGATTGCTTCACCATCTTTTAAACCTAACGTTCTTAGGACTCCAGAAATACGATCTGAAGCAAAAATACGCATAAGGTCGTCTTCTAGAGACAAGAAGAATTTTGTATTACCTGGATCACCTTGTCTACCGGCTCTTCCTCGCAACTGGTTATCTATTCTACGACTCTCATGCCTTTCGGTACCTATAACAAATAATCCCCCAGCCTCTATTACCCGCTGCTTCTCTTCAGATATTTGCTCCTTTATTTTGATCATTTCTAATTGATACTGTTCCTCAGGTAGGTTTTGTAGAGAAAGTTGCTCTATTAGCATTTCCGGATTACCACCAAGCATAATATCGGTACCACGACCTGCCATATTGGTGGCAATAGTCACAGCCTTAAATCGCCCAGCTTGAGCTATAATAAATGCTTCCTGTTGATGAAATTTCGCATTTAAAACATTATGGGTTATTTTATTTATGGTAAGTAACTTAGAAATTTCTTCAGACTTCTCTATACTAACTGTTCCAACCAAAATAGGTTGACCACGATCATAACACTCTTGTATTAATTTTATAATAGCTTGATATTTATCGTGTTTATTGCCGTAAATTTCGTCATCATAATCAACCCTAGTGATTGGATTATGAGTAGGAACAGCTAGTACATCAAGATTATATATGTCCTTTAACTCTGTAGCTTCGGTCATTGCCGTACCAGTCATGCCTGATAATTTGGGATAATTCCTAAAATAGTTTTGAAAAGTAATAGAAGCCAAAGTTTGATTTTCGTTTTGAATTGGCACATGTTCTTTTGCCTCTAGTGATTGGTGTAACCCTTCAGAATAACGTCTACCTTCCATCACCCGCCCAGTAAATTCATCAATAATCATCACTTTGCCATCACGCACCAAATAATCAACATCACGATTGAAGAGAATATGTGCTCTCAATGATTGATTGACATAATGAACCAAACTTAAATTCTCAAAATCATAAAGGCTTGAACCTTGTTCAATAAGATTATTGGTCACAAGCATTGATTCTACATGAGTTATACCATCCTCAGTAAGATTAACGGTTCGTAATTTCTCATCTTTTTCGTAATCTTCATCTTTAAACTGACAAACCAATTTATCAATCTTAGTATATAAATCCGAGCGATCATCTACTGGACCCGATATAATTAGTGGAGTTCTTGCTTCATCAATTAAAATTGAGTCAACTTCATCAATAATAGCGAATTTAAAGGGACGAAGTACCTTAGAGTCTTCGCTATATTTCATGTTATCTCTGAGAAAATCAAATCCAAGCTCGTTATTAGTTGTATGAGTAATATCTGCTCTATAGGCATCATGTCTGTCTTTGTCACTGATATTAGCAATGATACACCCAACAGATAATCCTAAGAAATTATATATCTTCCCCATCCACTCAGCATCACGTTTTGCTAAATAATCATTTACCGTAACAACATGTACCCCTTCACCAGTAAGAGCATTCAAATATGCCGGTAATGTGGCAACTAAAGTTTTTCCTTCCCCTGTACGCATTTCAGTAATCATCCCACGATGCAATATCAATCCACCAATTAGCTGAACATCAAAATGCCTCATTCCATAGACTCTTCTTGCAGCTTCTCGTACGACAGCAAAAGCTTCATAGGTTAGGTCATCTAATGACTCCCCATCTTTTAATCTTTGCCTAAATTGCTCTGTTTTATTTCTCAATTCATCATCAGAAAGCTTTTGTATCGATGGTTCAAGCAAATTAATCTTTTCAATTTCTAAAAATAGTTTTTTGATATTTCTATCGTTTGCTGTGCCGAATAATTTTTTAAGTAAAGAAAACATTTATATCCTAAATTCTGTAAATAACCTTATAAAATAGGGTATTTTATAATATTTATCAAACAAATTGTAAATAGCTATTGACGTCAGGTGGTTATCATTATAAAATCTAGCCATAATAATAAATATAAATGGATAACAAATGAAAAGAATATCTATAGCTTTTTTATCTGCTAGCTTACTTGCGAGCAGTGCTTTCGCTAACGAAGATAAAGTTGTTGCTACCTATAAAGGTGGCGAAGTAAAAGAATCGCAGATTATGCAGCAATTCCAGTCTTCTTTAGATAACCAACCAAGTGCTAAAGGTAAGAAATTTTCTGATCTTAATGCAAATATACAGGAAATGTTAGTTCGTGGTTATATCGATACAAAATTGCTTGAGCAAGAAGCTAAAAATTCTAATATTGAATCTTCAAAAGAATTTCAAACTAAATTGAATATAGCGAAAAACCAAATGGTTCAGCAAGAATTGATGGAGCGTTATGTAAAATCTCATGTTGATGAGAAGATGATTAATGCTGAATATGATAAGCTAGTTGCTAGCTTAAAAGGAAAAGAAGAAGTAAAAGTAAGCCATATTTTGCTTGCAACTGAAAAAGAAGCAGTAAATATAAAAAATAGGCTTAATAAAGGAGAAAAATTTGCTAAGCTTGCTAAAGATTTGTCAAAAGATGAAGGTTCTAAAGAAAATGGCGGAGAAATAGGCTATATTACTTCTGGGCAATTAGTACCTGAATTTGAAAATAAAGCATTATCAATGAAAGTAAATGAAATCTCTTCTCCGGTTAAAACTCAGTTTGGGTGGCATATTATTACTGTACTTGATAAAAGACCTGCACAGATACCTTCTAAGGAGGAAGCTACTGTTAATATAACCAATAAACTTAGTAGAGATGCTATATTAAAGTATGTTGCTGATCTTGAGAGTAAAGCTGATATCAAAATAATGTTACCACAGTCACAAGTAACAGATGAGGCTAAAAAATAGCCTAGTATTATATTCAAAGATGCGCTAAGGGTAGAGATCATGCCTTAACAAGTTTTGGTCTCTTTGCATCTTTTGCAAACACTAGACCTTTATAGTCAATTCAGGAGAATTTGGGGTTAGGAACGATGGAGACTGTAAGTAATAGGCAAGCATTGAGCGACCCAACTTCTCATCAATTGACTATAGACCTTTAGTAAAAAGCGGCCAGATAGCTCAGTTGGTAGAGCAAAGGATTGAAGATCCTTGTGTCGCTGGTTCGATCCCGGCTCTGGCCACCGTCTCTACAATAAAATTTGTAAAAAACAATTCTCCAAATCATTTGAGTATACTCCCATAGCAATTATCTTTTATCTATATGTAACCTTAGTTCGACATTAGGATGATGAGAAAGTATTTGAAAGAAAGAAGGGAGGGAGGGATGTGATACCCAATCGTCATTACGAGGAGCCGCTTTGCGGCGACGCAGCAATCCAAAAATGACCATAAATGGATTGCTTTGTCGACCTACGGTCTCCTCGCCAATGACGATTGAAATATCTAAATAGATTTTTAAACAGGTTTTGGCACTTGTTGTAGTATAAAGTTTTTCACTTTCTCAAATGCGGCATTTTCAATCTGTCTAATCCTTTCCTTAGAAATTTTATATTCCATACTAAGAGTATCGAGGGTTTTTGGAGAATCTGTTAATTTACGCTCAGTAAGAATATGTAATTCGCGATCATTTAAGATCTTCATCGCTTGGGTTAACAAGTTATGCTTATTAGCAGAATCCTCTTGGCTAATTAATCTTAGCTCTTGACTTGGACGAGTTTCTGGTAAAAATTCAATTAATTCGCTACTACTATTATCATCACCATTTACCAAATTGTTCAGCGATAAGTCTGGACCAGATAATCTAGCATTCATTTCACTAACTTCATTGGTAGTCACTCCAAGTTCTTGAGCGATTTGAACAAAATCTTGATCTGTGACAGCCCTTGAATATAGGTTAGCAATTTTATGCTTAATTTTACCAAGACTAAAGAATAATTTTTTTTGTGCTGCCGTAGTACCCATTTTAACTAAAGACCAAGATTTTAAGACATATTCATGGATTGAAGCTTTAATCCACCACAAAGCATAAGTAGACAAACGAAAACCCAAATCAGGATTATATTTTTTTACTGCTTGCATAAGCCCTAAATTCCCTTCTGATACAAGCTCATTTAGAGGTAGTCCATAATTTCTATATCTAATGGCAATTTTTGCTACTAATTTCAAGTGGCTAGTTACTAACTTATGCGCAGCTTCTAGATCATTTTGTTCAAGATAGGCTTTGGCAAGTAAAAATTCCTCCTCTTGTGAGAGTGATGGAACTTTATTAATTTTTTGCAAATATTGATAAAATCCTGATTCTGCAGAAATTACTGGTACACTGATTTTGTTAGTCATATAATACCTTAAAATAGGTTGTTTTATTAAAACGAGTATATAATATCATAAGTTTAAGATATTTTAAATAGACTTTTCGTAAAAAGTTAAAATTTGATTTTTTACAATAGAGCTAATCCAAATAGGTATAATGGACGGAGCCCATTAAAGAGAAATGTTCACAGATCCTAATAGACGTTCCAATAGGAAATTTGCCTTAGCCTTAGTTAGCTTAGCATTTAGTATGGTTTTTTTAAGCTTTGCATCGATACCAATTTATAATTTATTTTGTAAAGTCACTGGTTATGGCGGCACCACCGTAAGACAGGAATTTAATATATATTCCCCTAAAAAGGGAACTAGAGTGATAACTATAGAATTTGACTCTAATGTTGATAGTAATTTACCTTGGCGATTTATTCCTAAACAAAGAAGGGCTACAGTTATTCCAGGACAAAATACACTAATTTTTTACGAGTCTGAAAATCTAAGCAACGATGATATAATAGGAACTTCCGTTTATAATGTTACACCCAATAAAGCCGGTAAATATTTTGTTAAAATACATTGTTTTTGTTTTGAAGAACAGTTATTAAAAACAAGAGAGAAAATGTTAATGCCCGTAACATTTTTTATAGACTCTGATTTTGAGGAAGATAAAGAAATGAATGATGTTGAGACAATAACCCTATCTTATAGCTTCTATAAAGTCAGGGTTGTTGAAAAAGATCCAATGAAATTCAAATAATAATTTAAAAAAGTGAAAATTTAGTATATATTTCTACTTTCAACAGATAATTTTAATAAAAAAAGTTAATTATTTTATGACTATAACCATTCATACAGCCGAAGACTTTAAGAAAATGCATATTGCAGGTAAACTTGCTGCAGAAACCTTAGATTTCATTACTAATTATGTAAAACCAGGGGTAAGTACCATTTATTTAAATGATCTTTGCCATGACTTTATTGTATCCAATAATGCAATCCCTGCACCTTTAAACTATAATGGCTTCCCAAAATCAATTTGCACTTCTGTTAACCATGTAGTATGCCATGGTATCCCAAATGATAAACTCCTTAAGAATGGTGATATCATAAACATTGACGTTACCGTAATTGTTGATGGATGGTACGGTGACACTAGTAGAATGTTTTACGTTGGTGATGTCGGAATTAAAGCAAAACGCTTAGTGCAAGTTACTTATGATGCTATGATGATAGGAATTGAACTAGTGAAACCAGGAGTACATTTAGGAACTATCGGAAATGCTATACAAACTTATGTTGAGAAGCATAATTATTCAGTTGTTAGAAATTATACTGGTCACGGGATAGGGCGTATATTCCATACAAAACCGGATGTTCTACATTACGGTAAAGCTGGCACTGGCTTGGTATTAGAAGAAGGTATGTTTTTTACTATTGAACCAATGGTAAATGCTGGACATCACTCTACCCATCTAAGTAAATTAGACGATTGGACAGTTACCACAAGTGATAAATCATTATCAGCACAATTTGAGCATAGTTTGGGTGTAACCAAAGATGGTTTTGACATTTTTACTTTGTCACCAAAACACTTGACATATCCACCTTATAAAATAGATTTATAATAGAACAATATGAAAGATGATACTCCTCATTATATTGGACATAGACAACGTCTAAGGCAACGTATTGTTATGTCTGCAGAGAATCTTGCGGATTATGAATTACTTGAAATGATATTATTTTCTGTAATACCTAGAAAAGATGTAAAACCATTAGCGAAGGAATTACTAACGCGATTTGGTAGTCTGGCTGATTTAATAAATACAGATAAAGAAAAACTACTTAATATTAAAGGGACTAATGATAATTTATACATAAATTTTGTTACTATGCGTGAATTAACTAACAGGATACTAAAACAAAAAGTAATGAATCATAATGTCATTAGCTCTTGGAGCATTCTAATAGATTATCTGAAAGCAACTATGGGCAATATGAAGACAGAACAGTTTCGTATCTTATTTCTAAATAAAAAGAATATCCTGATTGCTGATGAAGTTTTAAGCCAAGGCACCATAGATCAGGCAACAATATATCCAAGAGAAATAATTAAAAGAGCTTTATTTAATGAAGCTGGTGCAATTATACTGGTACATAATCATCCAAGTGGTGTTAGTAAACCTTCAAATACTGATATAAAACTAACACACAAAATAGTAGAAACTTGTGCTAATGTGAATATATCTGTTCATGACCACGTGATTATTGCAGCTAATGAATATTTCAGTTTTAAATCTAATATGTTGTTATGAGTGATTTTATTAATTATAGTTTTTTATTTTTGTTATCTTTTATAGCAACAAGCTTTTTTACTTGGCTATTGATTTTCAATCTTCCCTCTTTTGGAATGGTGGATATACCGGATCCACGTAGAGCACACAATAAAATTACACCAAGAGGAGGTGGGCTTGCTATAGTAATAGTGGTAATAATTGGTCTTATCACCTATGAATATTTTGTAACAGAAATGTTGATAAACTCAATTAAAATTGTACCATTATTACTGATCATTTCTACAATTTCATTTTTAGATGATCTTGTCTCTATTCCTGTATTTATAAGACTAATTATTCACATAATTTGTTCCACAATAAGCATTATATTATTTTTATCTCCAGCATTATTGTTTCATTACGAATTACCATTATATATTGATTTTGTGTTATCCATAATATACTTGATTACCTTTTTAAATATTTATAATTTTCTTGATGGAATAGATGGTATTAGTGGTGCTGAATCTATTCATTTATCCATCACCATATTGATACTTTGTTATTTAAAGTATGATACAATAATAAATATAAATTTTATTATTGTACTTAATATCATTATATTGGGATGTTCTATAGGTTTTTTGATATTTAACTGGCATCCTGCTAAAATTTTTATAGGAGACGTAGGTAGCATAAGTTTAGGATTTTTATTAGGTTTATGTTTAATACTTATTTCAGCTTCTAGTATTCATTTATTTATTGCTTCATCTATTGCTAGCTTATATTACATGACCGATGGAGGACTAACCATATTAATTAGACTACTTAATAAGGAAAAGATTTGGCAACCTCATTTAAAGCATTTTTTTCAAAAAGCAGTTAGAAATGGTAAAAGTCATAGGGAAGTAGTGTATAGAATTATAATATGCAATATATTACTTATGATATTATCAATCAGTTCTCTATATTTTCCTTTAGTATCAATTATTTTTGCTGTATTAGTAGTAATGGTTACAATCATTAATTTTGCCCATGAAACCACTCAGCCATGACATCAACATAATTATTAGACGAATTTTTGGCAAGCAGCACCCATTGCTTGCAGAAATTATGATTAATTGGAACAAGATTGTTGGAGCAAAATTTAGTAGCAAAACTACCCCTCTAAAAATATCTAAAATTAAAGAGAAAGGACAGCTAATAAATATTTTACATGTACAAGCAGAAAATTCGAGCATTGCTTTAGAAATATCATACTATCAACAGATAATCATTGAGCGTATTTCGGTTTATCTAGGTTTTAAGGCTATACATAGCATAAAAACTACAATATATGGCACTTTTAACAAAATAATTTGATATAAAGATAAAGCTATGGTAAGAATAATTGAGCAATAAAGAAGGTTCAATGTACTAAAAAGTTTCTATGTTTCTGCAAAACTTAACCCTTCTTTTTCTTTTATCTTAAATACTTTCTTTCGAGAATCTATTGAATATGTCATAATGACATCATTATATCATATTTATTGGGATTTGGCTATAAGATTAGCTATACCATGAATTGCACAACAAAATTGAATTTTCCTATATCAAGACCGATAAAATTATTATATAATAGCATACATACCTCGAGATATTTAATGTTTACGATTGTAAGCGGGCGTGCAAAAGCATCCCTATCAACTATTCAAACGTCTCGGGGATTTGGGCTAGAGTACCAGGATCCATTCGGTCTTAAAACTAATTGCTACACGGTCGCTCACACCCACACAACAATAGTCATTATTATGGCTATTGCTGAATACCCCTTAAAGTCAATATAAACCACTATTTACATTAGCTTCAATATCTATATACCATACTTTTAACTTACAATTGCTTCGTCGCTACTAAAGTATCTCCTCACTAATAAACATCTGTGAATTTTGCTTAATGCTAGTCGGGTTAGTTTAATCCGTTAAACAACAACAATAATAATTTATTTAGTCTAGACATCTGATGAAACTTAGTCTAATCTCCTTTAATTTACTTGATATTATTACTTAAATTAACTTATTATGGATAATCTAAACCAAATATTAGAATCTGCTCAAAGCAGTATAGAGGCAACTCAAACTTTATCAGGATTGCAACAAATTAGGGTAGAGTTTCTTGGCAAAAAAAGCTTACTCACTCAAGAAATGAAAAAACTGGGCGATCTTGAACCAAATGATCGCAAAAAGTTAGGTGAGATAGTTAATCTGCTTAAAGAGCAGATTAGTAATTTGCTACAAGCAAAACAAACTATTTTGGAGGAATTTGAATTAAATAAGCAATTTGCTGAAGAAAAGACAGATTTAACCATTCCAGCTAGAAAGCACAAGAAGGGCAGCATTCACCCCATTACCCAAGCTACCGAAGAATTAATTCAAATATTTGCAAAATTTGGGCTAACCATTAAGGATGGTCCAAATATCGAAAATGACTTGTATAATTTTACTGCCCTCAATTTTTATGAAGACCACCCTGCCAGGCAGATGCATGACACTTTCTACCTAAAAGCAAAAGAAGGAGCCGATCCTCTGTTACTACGTACCCACACTTCAACAATACAAATTAGAACCATGCAAAATGATAAACCGCCTTTTAGGTTTATTGCTCCTGGTAGAACTTATAGATCAGATTCCGATATGACGCATACACCAATGTTCCACCAGATTGAAGGTCTAGTACTCGATGAAAATATTAATATGGGGCATTTAAAATACCTTATCACGGAATTTATCAAAGACTTTTTTGAACAAACAAATATTGAAATACGTTTTAGACCAAGTTTCTTCCCATTTACTGAACCATCTGCCGAAGTGGATATTAAGATGCCAGATAGTAATAAATGGCTTGAGGTACTTGGTTGCGGTATGGTTCATCCAAACGTTCTGAAAAATGTTAATATAGATAGTGATCATTATCAAGGATTTGCTTTTGGGCTAGGTGTTGAACGTTTTGCTATGTTAAAATACGGGATCAAAGATCTTAGACAATTTTTTGAAGGAGATATAAGATGGTTAAAACACTATAATTTCTCTGCTTTTGATATACCAACTCTAGCTGGGGGGTTAACAAGATGAAATTTACTCTATCATGGTTAAAAAAATTCTTAGATACAGATGTTTCTGTTGCAGGTATTGCCGAGTGCTTGACTATGCTCGGTCTAGAAGTAGAAGAAATCGTAGATAGAAGGGCGGAGCTGAAAGATTTTGAAGTAGCTCACATACTAACTACTAAACCCCATCCTTCGGCGGATAAACTTAAGATATGTCAAGTCCAAACTAATGAAGGAATTTTACAGATAGTTTGCGGAGCAAGTAATGCTAGGGAGAATATTAAAGTAGTATTGGCAAAAATTGGCTGTGAAATTCCAAATGGTAAATTTAAAATTAAAGAATCGGTAATTCGTGGAGAAAAAAGTTGTGGTATGCTATGTTCGGAAGAGGAATTATTACTTGGTACTAATTCAGAAGGTATCATAGAACTGACGCAAGAGGCTAAAGTAGGCGAGTCACTTATACAATATTATGGGTATAATGATCCTGTCTTTGATATTAATGTTACCCCCAATCGTGGCGATGCTCTTGGCGTCTATGGTATAGCTAGAGATCTTGCTGCTAGTGGTATTGGTACACTTAAAGAACTAGAGATAGCGGAAATTGCCGGAGAATTTAAATCTAGCTTGAGTTTACAAGTAGAAAATAAAGAGGCGTGTCCTTTATTCGGATTTCGAGAAATAAGAAATTTACAAAATAAGCTAAGCCCTGATTGGTTAAAACAGTTATTGCAAAATATTGGCGTAAAACCAGTTTCGGCTATAGTGGACGTTACTAACTACATATCATATAGCTTCGGGCAACCAATGCATGCCTATGATAGAAGTAAATTATCAGATAATATCCAAGTTGCAACTGTTAAAGAAAAAATTAAATTTGCAGCTTTAAATGGCAAAGAATATGATTTAGATGCAGGAGATTTGGTAGTTCAAGATGACGGACAAGTACTTGCTCTTGCTGGTATTATAGGAGGAGATAGTAGTAGTTGTGGGCTTGAAACGCAAAATATTCTGCTAGAAGCGGCATGTTTTTCTGCTAAATATATTACTAAAACTGGTAGGCGTCTGCAGATTGATACTGATTCGCGTTATCGTTTTGAACGTAATATTGATCAAAATTTTACCTTAAAAGCCTTAAATATTGCAAGTAAAATGATTTTAGCTATTTGTGGAGGTGAAATTTCTGATATAGTGTATAATGGGGAACTCAACCTTGAGCAAAAATCCCTGAACTTCCCTATCAATTGCCTAGCTAAAATAACCGGTCTAAACCTAAGCAAAACCGAGATTTGTGATATTCTAAAGAAGCTTGGTTTTATTGTAGATATAGTCAATTCAGGAGAATTTGGGGCTAGGAACGATGGAGCGACGCCTATAAGTAATAGGCGAGCATTGAGCGACAACGTCCCCAACTTTTCATCAATTGACTATGTAGGTGATAGTCTCAAACTTACCATACCCTCCTGGCGACATGACATCACAATTAAAGAAGATATTGTTGAAGAGATTGTTCGTATTTACGGTTATGACAAGTTACATCCGGTTAAATTACCAGAGATACAATTAGCAAGGATTGTACCTAAAGAACAACGAAGAGTTTCTGATATTAAAAGAATTTTAGCCAGTTGCGGGTATGATGAGGTAGTAACAAACTCATTCATGGATAGTGAAATAGCAAAATTATTTGCTCCAATAAAAGAGGAGCTATTTTTGCTAAATCCTATTAATGTTGATAATAATTATATGCGACCTAGCATCATTGCCAAATTACTTAAATTAGTGCAAAAGAATCTAACAAGATCCATTAAAGATATTGCTTTGATGGAATTGGGGCCAATCTTTAACTCTTGCACATCCGATGGTGAATTGATTTTTGCTTCGGCGGTAAGATGTGGGCTATATAACGAAAAAGATTGCCATTCTACAGCCCGCCCCGTAGATGTTTTTGACATTAAATCTGACTTAGAAAATGTTTTAAATTATGCAGGTTTGCCTATTGATAAGTGCCAATTTGCTCCTGTTGATTTACCTTATTACCATCCGACAAACTCAAACATTATAAAACTTGGTAAGAATGTCATAGCATATTTTGGACAAATTCATCCCTCTATATTAAAATATTTTGATATTGACTGCCAGATATTTGCCTTTGAGATAAATATTGCCAATATACCATTTGCTAAAGCAAAATTTGCTAAAAGAGACGACTTTATTGTTTCCGACTTCCAACCAACCTTTAGAGACTATGCTTTTGTAGTTGATCTAGAGCAACCGGTTGGCAAGATAATTGCTTATATCAAAAATTCTAATAAAAAAATGATAAAATCAGTTGATCTATTTGATGTTTATTCAGGAGACAAACTACCTTCCGGTAAAAAATCGGTGGCAATTAAAGTGCAATTTCAAGCAGATGATCGGACGTTAAATGAAGCAGACTTAAATTTATTAAATCAGGAAGTTATTGCAACTGCTTACGAGAAATTCCAAGGTAAATTAAGAGAATAAATGTGAACGCTCAGCGTTTGATTATAGCTGACTTAAGCGGATGACGATCTAAGGCAAGTTTTAGATGCTTTGTTTGGATATGGGTGTATATTTGGGTAGTACTAATATCAGCATGCCCAAGTAGTTCTTGAATTACTCTAAGATCTGCACCACCTTCTAGCAAATGGCTAGCAAAACTGTGACGTAAAGTGTGTGGGGAGATATTATCTGGATTTAACCCAGCCTTAATAGCTGCTTGTTTTAAAAGAATTGCAAAATTCTGTCTAGTCATATTACCACTAGCGGCAGAAGAACAAAATAAGTAAATTTGACTTTTTAAATGTTTTCTGCTGACAAAGTTACTGCGAATAGTTAAATAATCTAGCAAACTAAGGGCAGCCTGTTCATTGATAATCACCATTCTTTCTTTATTGCCCTTACCAGTTATAGAAAATATTCTTTTAATATTTTGGGATATTTGATTTACTAAAATATCAGTTAGTCTAATACTGACAAGCTCAGAAACACGTAACCCACTTGCATATAATAAATGAATCATTGCTTTTAGACGTACGGAATCAGGGCTTTTATCTTGATCACAATATAAAAGTAAAGTTTTGATTTGATCGATCGATAATGTAGCAGGAAGTTTAGTTTGATATTTTGGTAGATCTACCATCAAAGTAGGATTATAATTTGTATGTTTTTCGCTAATTAAAAATTCATAATAGTTTTTTATAGTTAATATTTTTCGGTTAATTGATCTTGCTTGCAAGCCATTTTCTGCTAAATATTCGACCCAATCTCTAATATTTTCAGCTTTAATATTTAGCTCTAATAATTTATTTTGTAATAAAAATTTCTGAAAATCTAATAGATCGCATTTATAACTAACTATGGAATTATTAGCTACTCCACGTTCTGCTATCATCGCTTCTAGGAATTGTTCAATAAATTCCAGCATATTAATATATTCTTTTGATGGAGGCCAGGGCCGGAATCGAACCGGCGCATTGAGGATTTGCAGTCCACGGCATTACCACTTTGCTACCTAGCCCAAAGACGTTGAATCCTAACCAATATTAGAGGAAAAGGCAACTTATTTGTGAACCTTCATGGAAAAAAGTTTAAAGTGCAAGACGTCTATTAGCGAGGAACCGCTTTACAGCGACGCGGAAATCCAAAAAGTACTCAGAAATAGATTGCCACGCTCACGTACGTTCGCAATGACGCCTTGTACTTTAACTTTTTTCCGTGAACGCTCTCACGAGGTAATGACTGCAAACGCTACAGAAGTTGGGTAATCGTCTGAAATAGATAAGTGAATTTTAATTTGTCCAAAATTCTGTTCAAATTTGTTTGGATTCTCAGGATGGCAAATCCAAACAAACGGTTTTCCTAAATCATCATTTAATACAGAGATGTCTTTAAATCGTAAATTTCTGCCAATTCCAACACCAAGGGCTTTACTAACTGCTTCTTTCGCAGCAAATCTTTTTGCCAAAAAACAACCATATCGGTCTTTACTTAGAGAGGTTAGCTTTTGCACTTCTTCTTTAGAAAGAATTCTGTCTATAAAGCGTTGACCATATAGGTTTAATATCCTCTCTATTCTTGGAATTTGTACTATATCTGTACCAATGCCAATAATCATTTTTGTTCGTTATCACTGATATTATCATCAAATACTTGATCATCTAAATCAGAATAGTCCTCGGTAACACTTATATCTGAGCCACTTGGTAAATAATCAAAGTCTTCTGCAGCATCATCAAGAGAAGAATCAGTGTTTTCTTCATCGATAGGATCGATTCTATTTTTTGTTCGAAGGCGTTTTAGCAAGTGGGCTTTTAGGGTAGCAACTGTTACATGACCAGCCGCTATTTCACGTAATGCCAGCACAGTTGCCTTATCACCTTTAACGTTACTAATGGTCATTTTGCTACCAGAATTTATATCATTTGCTCTTTGAGCCGACAGAGCTACCAGCTCAAACCTATCGTGAATTTTTCCAATACAATCTTCAATCGTTATTCTAGCCATAACATTCTCTTTTTATTTTACAGAATTCAACTAAGTATACTTAGTAACTAAGTATATTTCAAGGATAGAATTTTTACTTCCTATTATTCTTGGCAAGTAGCACAATAGAAACTAGCCCTACCGGATTGTTTTATTTTCCTTATTATTCCTTGGCAGTTTAAACATTTTTTATTTTCTCGTGCATAGACCTGTAATTCTTGTTGGAAATAACCAGGTTTACTATCGCCACTAACAAAATCCTTGAGAGTAGTTCCGCCTGCTGATATGGCTTTTGTTAAGACATGTTTGACGGCTAACAACAAATTACTTATTTCATTGTTTGACAAACTACTACCCAATCTGCCTGGATGTATTTTAGCCATAAAAAGGCTCTCAGAGGCATATATATTACCAACACCAACAATAATCCGATTATCCATTAGCAAGTTTTTTATCGGAACAGAGCGATTCAGCAATTTTATTTTTAGATATTCATAAGACATATCCTCTGACAGAGGTTCTACGCCTAAATTTACTAAAAATTTTTCTTCAATGAGGTTTGTTTGCCCAGTATAAATCATACCGAAACGTCGTGAATCGTTAAAAACTAATTTCTCACAAGTCCCCAAAGAAAAAATCACATGATCATGCTTTTGTAGCTGATAATCGCTAGGTTGTAGTGTTAGTCTACCCGTCATACCAAGATGGACAATAATCGAATAATAATTATCTAGATCAATTAGCAAATATTTTGCCCGACGTTTTAGAGCAATAATTCTTGCTGATTTTACATCTGATTCTAACTGATCGCTCAGTCTATAGCGTATATTATCCCGTCTTTTATCAAGCTTATTTATGGTAGCCCCTATTATTCGCTGTTCTAGGCAGCGTTTTAATGTTTCAACCTCAGGAAGTTCTGGCATTTTTACATTTTACTACTATTGTTAATTTATTATATACCATGTATACCACATAAACAACTTAGCACTAATAGTCATCTCAGAAAAATATTCTTCATAAAATACTTAGTGTACATTATAATTAGTAATATACTAAAATAATTCTTCAGAATAGAAGAGTATAATGATTTATAATATAAACTCGTAGAAATATATGGATAATAATAACGACTTTCCTGGTCAAGTAAATTTTGGTTTTTCCAAAGTGTCCTTTGAGCAAAAAAGAGATATGGTTAGAGATATTTTTTCTAGCGTTGCTAATGAATATGATGTAATGAATGACTTAATGAGCTTAGGGATACATCGTTTATGGAAAGATCAATTTGTTAGGCAAATTCCTAATTTAACATCAAATATATTGGACGTTGCAAGTGGCACCGGCGATATAGCTTTTAGGATAATAAAGCGAGCTAAGGAGCAAAATATATTACCCCAAGTCACTTTGTGTGATATAAATTTAGACATGCTGACGATAGCTCGTAATAAAGCTGTTGATAGTAACATATTACATGGATTAGAGTATGTCGTAGCTGATGCGGAAAAATTACCTTTTCCTGATAATAGTTTCGATTGCTATACTATAGCATTTGGTATTAGAAATGTGTCAAAAATTGACAATGCCCTAAAAGAAGCTTATCGCGTACTAAAGCCCAAGGGCAAATTTCTATGTTTAGAATTCTCTAAAATGCAATATGAGGGTCTGAAGCAATTATACCAGTTTTATTCGTTTAATATTATTCCTAAGATTGGTAAAATTGTAGCAAACAACGAAGCAGCTTATCAATATTTGGTAGAAAGTATTAGTTTATTCCCAGATCAGGAGAATTTTGCGATTATGTTAAAGGATGCTGGATTTAGCGATGTTAGTTATAAGAATCTTAATTTAGGTGTTGCTGCTATTCATAGTGGTTATAGATGATTAGCTTATTATTGAATTTTTGGCATATATTAAGAGTGGTAAGTAAGCAACAAATTCTGACTTATCCAGGTACCATAAAATTACCATCTAGGTTAAGAATTCTTGGTTGGATGATAACCATAATAGTTTATCCGATTGGTTTATTTAAACTACCAAAAGACGATTTTGGTATGAGGTTAACTGATTGTTTTAAAAAATTAGGACCTGTTTATATAAAATTTGGGCAAACTCTTTCCACCAGACCAGATCTCATCGGAGTTAAAATTACTAACTATTTGCAATCTCTACAAGATAAGTTGCCGCCTTTTAGTAGCGATATCGCACGACAAATTATTGAGGAGTCTTTTGGACAAAGTGCCGATGAGTTATTTTCCGCCTTTGAGGATATACCAGTTGCGGCGGCGTCGATTTCTCAAGTACACAAAGCTAGGCTAAAATCAGGCGAGTTGGTTGCGGTAAAAATATTACGCCCTGAAATTCATCACACATATAATAAGGACATTAAACTTTTATATATTCTGGCTAGGCTAGTAGCAAGAATATCTACAAAATTAAAAAGATTACGATTAGTGGCAGTAATGGATGTATTTAATGCTACTATGAAGTTTGAGCTTGACCTACGTTTAGAGGCAGCTGCCGCCTCAGAATTGTTTGACAATTTCCAAAATGATGTTGATATATATATTCCTAAAATTTATTGGCAACTGACGCATGAATATATAATAACCACAGAATGGGTAGATGGAACATCAATTTATGCTCGAGATAAGCTGATAGAACAGGGCTTATATCCAGCTAAAATAGCTCAGAAATTTGCTGTAATGTTTTTTAATCAAGTATATAGAGATGGTTTCTTTCATGCAGATTTGCACCCTGGCAATATTCTAGTTAGGTCAGATGGTAGCATAGTGTTAATAGATTTTGGTATTATGGGTAGATTATCTGATAAAGATAGAATGGCAATTGCTGAGAGCCTATTTGGTTTTCTAAGTAAAAACTATAAGCTAGTAGCACTTGTCCATCTTCGGGCTGGTTATATAGATAAAAATACCGATCTTGATCTTTTTGCCCAAGCCTGTAGAGCAGTGAGCGAACCGATTATAGGATATGCTGTCAAAAATATTTCTATAGGTAAATTACTTGCCCAATTATTTAAAATTACTGAAGATTTTGGTATGGAGGTGCAACCACAATTGCTATTATTACAGAAAACTATAGTAGTAGTTGAAGGGGTGGGACAACAGCTCGATCCAGAAATTAATATGTGGCAGCTTATAGAACCATGGATCAAGAAATGGGCAGCTAAAAATCTTAGCCCAGAGGCAAAGATGATTAGGCTTTTAAAGCATTTAGTAATAGAAATATCGGAAAGATTATGTAAATGAAAATAGTAACTTGGAATATTAATTCTATACGTTTGCGACTTGATTTGCTTAAGAAGCTAATTGATCAACATCAGCCTGATATTATATCTCTCCAAGAGACCAAAACAGTTAATGAGTTATTTCCTCATCAAGCTATTAATGATATGGGTTATAATCATATATATTATTCAGGGCAAAAATCTTATAATGGAGTAGCAATTTTATCGAAAATTCCTATTACTAATAGATTCTCCCTTGAATTATATAATAGTGATAAAAGGCATGTAGCAGTTGAAGTTCTGGGTATAGAAATCCATAATTTTTATGTACCAGCTGGTGGAGATATAGCTGATGTAAAGATCAATGAGAAATTTAAACATAAATTGGCATATTTAGAATTAGTACAACAATGGTTGACTAATAATCGTAGTAAAAATAGTAAGATGATCATAACAGGAGACTTAAATATCGCACCATATGAGCATGACGTATGGTCGAGTCGTCAATTGCGGAATGTTGTTAGCCATACAGATATAGAGCGTTCAACCTTGTTGGAGTTACAATCTTCCCTGGGTTTTATCGATAGTAGCCGTCATTTCGTACCGTATGATCAAAAATTTTATACTTGGTGGAGTTATAGAAACATAGACTGGCAAAAATCTAACCGGGGACGTAGATTAGATCATATTTGGACTAGTTGTAACTTACAAGATAAGATGTTATCGGTCAGCTCCTTATCAGAAGCTAGGGGATGGCTTCAACCTTCTGATCATGTGCCTTATTTTTTAACATTAGACGCCTATGTTTAAAAATTGTCGTACCTTCTCGCAATTACACCTGCGTTTAAATTTATTGAGGCAATGTCATTGACATGACCTAGTGTATATGATAGCATATTGTACAATTAAAGAATGTTGTACTAGATTTGGTGTATCGTATAAGAGTGCTACTTAAGACGATTTTTAAACGCATACGTCATTGCGAGGAGTGTGGAAACCACACGACGAAGCAATCCATTTCTAAACATTTTATGGATTGCCACGACCACTAACGTGGTCTCGCAATGACGATTTTTAATAGGAATATGATAAAAATATATGGCTAAAAAACAAAATTTATTAAAAAATTTGCTGACCAGCGTGTCAGTTGCCTCCATTGTCTCAAGCATAGGGGGAAGCAGCGGGGCTTTTGCTGCTGCTGATGTTAATATTGGTAATACCCATACTACTCTTAGTATTCTTCACACTGCTGGTTTTCATGGTGGTGATAACCTAGAATTTAATGAAGCTCTTGATGGTGGTGGTATTGTTACCATTACAGTTGATGCAGCAAGTGGTGCTGCTGGCAATATAGGTAATATAACTGCAACAAATCCTGGTAATATCGTGATAGACCGCAATATTACTATAGGAGGTGATATACTAAGAGGTGGTGGTCTTGGAGATACTATGACTGCTAGCATTAATAACAATACTACATTAACATTATCTGCTGGAGTAGATCACACAGGGTTAGGGGCTGTAACGCTTAATGGTGCAACCGCTACACTTACCCTAGCAGATAATACCACCGTCCATAATGCCATAGATGGTGTTGGTCAGGGGATATTAAACCTAGGAATTGGTAGTACGGTAAATGGAGAAATTGGTGGTACTAAATCTTTAGCGACAGTAAATATAGCTGGTGGAGAGGTTAATATAAACCATAATGTTTCTGCTGCTAATACTACTCTTATCGCAGGGTCTGTACTTAAGTTGGCAGCTGATAAAACCATTAATGGTGCTATAAAGAACATTAGTGGTGTTGATGGTAAGGGAACATTAACTTTCTTGGGAGCTGGTGGGGTAACTGGCAATATTGGTGCTGCTGGTGCTTCTTTATTAGAGGTAAATATAGGTGCTGGAGAAGTTAGTTTAGGTGGTAATGTTTTTGCTACTGATACTAAGCTTACCGCAGTATCTGTACTTAAGTTGGCAGCTGATAAAACCATTAATGGTGCTATAAAGAACATTAGTGGTGTTGATGGTAAGGGAACATTAACTTTCTTGGGAGCTGGTGGGGTAACTGGCAATATTGGTGAGGATACGTTGGCTTTAGCCCAGATTAATATAGGTGCTAATGCCGGTGGAGAGGTTATATTAGGGGGAAACGTTTATACTAAAAAACTTGAATTTGCTAACGCCAGCAATGTAAAAATTGCTGGTGATTTTGGAGGTGGAGCTAATGGAGCTGCAGGTGAAGTTGATTTCGGTGCAGGAGGAACGCTAACATTTAATGGTGCATTGGGTGACCTTAAGACATTTAATGCAACAATAGCTAATGGTGCTAATGGTACTTTAAATGTTCATGGTAGACTCAAAGCTACCCATGCAAATATTGGTAATATTAAAACCATAAATATTGGTACTGCTGATCCTGCTGCTGGTTTCCTGACAATAGACGCTTCCGCTGGTAATGTTGCTCTTCTTAATGATGCTGCTGCAGCTGCAGGACCAGGGGTAGCAATTAATTTCTTAGATATAGCTTCGGAGTTGCGACTACTTACAGATGGTGTGGATAGCACCATAACCTTTTATGATCATTTACCAGGAGTTGCTGGTGGTGGCGGGATCGTGTCGTTGGAGGGTGCAAATGGTCACACTTTAACTTTAGATTCTAATGGTGCAAAAACTCTTGGAACAGCTGGTAATACACTGACTAGATTGGATGTACGTGGTCAGGTGACTATCGCAGGTCGTGATGCTGATAGATTTGATATACACCATGTTCCTATGTTAAACGTTATTAAGGGAGCGGTATTTACCGATGAGGGTGCTACCTCAGCCCAGATTGCTACAGTTAATATTGGGGCAACGGGTGGTGGCGGTGTTGGTGCAGCAACTTACGTACTAGATGCAATACATGGTGATTTTAATATTTTAGCTAATGTTGGTGATCAAATTAATTTCTCGGATCCAGATGCTAGATTAATCTTACAGAATAGTGATAATACTGCTGTTCTCAAGACTATAACTTTAGCAAATACTCTAGACCCAGGTCTAGTAGCAAATGGTAAAGGTATAGTTGAATTAAACTCTGTCCATAATGGTAAAATGTTAACGATTACCAAAGCAGCAGCTCAGTCATTAGGTACCGACGTTAATAAGTTAAAAGAAGTGAAGTTTTCTGGTGATGGGGATCTTACTATCGACCCCACCATATATGCTCATACTATAACATCAGATATAGATGGTACGGTAGCAACAAACGGTATTGATGGTGATGTTAATTTTACTAAGGCTACTATACTTACTATCCGCGGTGCTAATAATATTACGGGTAATGTAATTTTCAATGCTGCTGGTCAGTTAACTGGTAACGTTGGTGGTGGTGTGACTTTTGCTGCTGCTGGTCGGTTAACTGGTACCGTCACTGGTAATGCAGTTTTCAATGCTGCTGGTCAGTTAACTGGTAACGTTGGTGGTAATGTGATTTTTGCTGCTAATGGTACTGTGGATGGTAACGTTACAAAAGTTGTAACTGTTAATGGGGGCAATAGTACCGTTGGTGGTTCGATTGGTAGCGTAGCTTTTACTGGTAATGGTCAATTAGCTGCCAATAAGGGTGTCACAGGTGAGGTAGATTTTAATAATCATGAAGGTACCGTTACGGTGGCACATCAGAAGACAATCGGTGGTGATATCAAAAAGGGTAAAAATGCAACTTTAGTGTTTGCAGGGGATGGAGAAGTAAGCGGAATTAAAGAGTTAAAACTATTACAAGCTGGTAATGGTAATGTAAAATTAGCCACTGGTGATTATGGAATTACTGAAATCCAAGGGAATGGAACGCAGACTTTAACTTTTGCTGATAAGTTTAATTCAACAGGATCTATTAACAAAAATGACGGAACGGCAGTTAATTTAATATTCGATGGGAGTAGCAGAATTGATGGTGTTGTCGGGAGTGACAAGAGTCCCGTTGGTAATATCCAAATTAAAGCTGGTACTGTCGCATTTGGTGATTCAATCAATGCTAAAGGAGATATCAAGATACTAAAAGGTGCAACTACTGCGATTTCTAAAAATTTCACTGCCAATAGCCTTACAGGAGAAGGTACGGTTAGATTTAATAACCCACAAGAGCTGATCCTTAATATTCCAATAGAGACCGGTACTATAGAAATCGCCGGAGGTAATATACAAGCTACTAAGAAGATTTCAACGGGTAATGTTTTATTCTCTAATTCTAAAGAGGCAATTTTAACCTTAAAAGAGGAAAGCATTATAAGTAATATTGAAACAACTGGCAATGGCATACATAGTCTAGCATTAAATGCCAATCTTACCATTGCAGCCGGTAATGTTGGATCAAAGAGTAACAGATTAAAAGAGATTAAATTACTAGGTAATCATACAATCAGCATTATTGGTAATAATTTTTATTCCAATATATCTACCGCAAATAAGGATAGCGGTATAGTAATGTTTAACTCGGATGATAGTGTTGCTCATGGCAATCTCGGAACAAATGAGTTTAGATTGTCTGATGTAACTTTTGATAGTAATTCTACGGCGGAAGGTGATGTTTACTCCAAAAAAATAACCATTAAAGATAAGAAAACAGCAACTTTTGCTGGTACTGAGAAAAAAACTATAGACGTGCCAGGAGTACCAAGGTTATTGGAAAAGTTTACCTATAGCACGCAAATTGGTTCGGAAGAAATAAATGCTGAAGGCTCATCCAAGATACAGTTTAAAAGTGGAGCCTTGGTTAATGCTCCAATTAATGGTGGAGAGGTAATATTAGCAGATAATGTCTGGTTTAAAGAAAAAGTAACGTCAGCAGCTCCTGTAACCTTTGCTGCAGATAAGTATGTAATATTGGAACAAGACGTTAAATTTGCTAGCATTGCAGCCAATCAAGCCAAGATAATTATGTTAGGTGAAAAACAAACTATTACTGGTGATTTAACCGCTAAAGATTTAACCATGGATCTTGGAACTAGCCAAGTTAAATATGGTAATACTGCCAAATTGACAGGAGAGCTAAAATTACGCAGTTTCTATGACACATCAAAGTTAGATGGTGGTAATATAGAAATTCTGAGTAATGGTAAATTGGATATATCTCAACTAGACAAATTGGTTGTAACAATAGCGGGACAGACGGATATTAGTGAAATGCCTGATGAGACTAAATATGTTCTGATTTCGTCAGTTGATTGTAATGGTGTTAGTTTGGATCCAAGTAAAGTTGACTTGAAACTCGATGAACAAAGCCGCTTTGTCAGCTGGACTATTGATCCTAGCAATCTAACCCTGCATGCAAAGGACATTCATAAGAAAGTTATAGAAAAAGACGTAATAGAATTAGATGAAGAATCAGCAAAAACACAAGACCCTGATGCTGCTAGCCGTTTATCTGAAAGAGCGACTCTTCTTAAGCTGTTGAATAATATAACTGATAAAGATAGTGATGCTTTTAAGTACTTGGGCGAGATTGGTCTAATGGATAAAGATAATCGTGCTTTGGCAATGGATAAACTATTACCTGGTAATACAAATCCAATTTCAATGGAATTAGCACTTATGGTAAGTGAAGCAATTTCTCAAGTTGCTTCCCAAATTGCTTCCCAAATTGCTTCAAGGTCTGTGAATATGCTGCCTGTAGCATCGGGTGATGATGATAAGGTAACGTATGGAGTATGGGGTAGTCCATTTTATGCCGTTGGTCACCAAGAAATGCGAAAAGGAATTAGTGGTTATAGATCAAAATCGGTTGGTGGTATATTTGGCTTTGATGGTTTAATAAATGATGACTTGCTAGTTGGTGTAGCTTATAGCAAAATTGATACAAAAATGTCTCATAAATATCTGAAATTTGGCGATAAAACTAACGGTACTACTAATCTCTTCTCTTTATATGGTTCATATAAATTCCCAAGCAATTTCTTTGCTGAAGCGGTAGCATCATATGGCATAACCGATGTTAAAAACGCAGAAGGACGTGTAGTTCTTGATGATAATAAGAAAGTTACTACAGGCACAACTGTTGCTAAATATAAATCTACTTCTTATAGTGGGCAACTACTTACCGGGTATAATTACCAACCTTCTGAAAAGTTAACTATTACGCCAACCATTGGGCTAAGATACTCACAATTTATGGATGACGGTCATGTGCAAAGTGGTACAGTATGCCAAAACTTAACTGTTAAGAAGACGTCGTACAATAAATTTGAAGGTATTTTGGGTCTAAGGACTGCAACAAACATCCAACTTGACCAATTACTACTAATAGCAGAATTGCATGGTTACGTTAATTATGATTTCAAAGGAAAATCACCAAAAATTGATGCAAGGTTAGGTGGGATGAATGAACCATTACCAACAAAATCAGTTAAACCTGCTAAGGTTTCCTTTACTGTTGGTACTGGTCTAACTGTGAAATCCAATATGATGGAATATGGTGTTACCTATAATGCCCACATTGCTGATAAATATATTGGTCATCAAGGTAGTTTGAAGGTTAAAGTGAACTTCTAGAGAGTAAAAATTGGATTGCCAAGCGTCGGCGTATATGTGTCTCAAACGTCATTGTGAGAAGGCATAGCCGATGAAGCAATCCATTTCTAATCAACTTTTATGGATTGCCGCGTCGCCGCAAAGCGGCTCCTCGCAATGACGATTTGTACGTTAACTTTTTTCCGTGAACGCTCACGATTATAGTCAATTCAGGAGAATTTGGGGCTAGGAGCGATGGAGCGACGCCTATAAGTAATAGGCGAGCATTGAGCGACGACGTCACCAACTTCTCATCAATTGACTATAGTACGTTTTAAGGTTAGGCTATAATTTAAATTAAAGTATCTATTGTTGACAGGTTTTGTTTTGGATATAATTAAAGGAACAATAATGTGGCTTTTAAATTGTTATTGAACAATTGGATGATTTAATTATGAGCGAAGAACTTCTGCAAAGAGATTTAATCAAGAATCCTCAAAAAATAGGGAGTTGGAATTTTTATAATATTGGTTCAACAACTATTAGTGCTTTAAAAAAATCTGATATAATAAGAAGTATAGATTATGGGAATGTATCAAACAAGAGAGTTGATGCCATTATCACCAAAAAAAAAGAAGTTATTGCTATTGTGGAATTTAAATCACCTGAACATTTTAATACCAAGGATAAAAAAAATAATGCCATTCTGCAAGAAATTGAGGTTGCCAAAAAACTAAAAACAAAATTAATTATTGCAACTGATACCAAAGAGACGGTATGGTTTAATGTTGCTACTGGTAATACCGTGAAAACCGAAGAAGGTAATGATTTTAAATATCCTTTTGATTCTAAAGATATAAACTTACCAAAAGTTATCAATGAAATAATACAATCAATAAATGAGAAAAATGATAGAATTTTACCAAAAGAACTAGTCAATCCAACAGATTTAGCAAAACAAATATGGCAAGATGTTTGGAGTGTTAGCGGTGCAACCCCTGATAATTGCTTATACACATTTGTTGAATTATTTATATTCAAATATTTAAGTGATTTAAAAATATTGCAAGGTACTTATAATTTTTACACTTTACTTGGGATGTATGAAGAAGGCAATGAAACTAATACAGTTTTACAACATTATGCAAATATTATCAGACCACAAATAAAAGAGCTGTTTCCTGAAAATGCCCTAGACAAGACCACCATAATAAATGGTAGCATATTTATCAGCAAAGAACAAAAAGCTGTTGATGGTTACGGAATAGTCTTTAAAAAAGTTCTCCAAAAATTTAAAAATTATGGAAAACTTGAACATATTGACCATGATTTTAAAAGTAAGTTATTCGAGAGTTTTTTAAAAGAAAGTATCAGTAAAAAGAATTGGGGGCAGTTCTTTACCCCAATTAAAGTTGTCCGTGCTATCAATGAAATGGCAGAAGGTGAGCTAAAAGAAGGAATGACTATTTGTGATCCAGCCTGCGGAGTGGGAAAATTTCCATTAGAATTTATAAAGAACGATCTTGATAAGCTCTTTAAAGTTGAAAACAATAAAATAATACAAAAAGTTAAAATAGTTGGTTTTGATAAGGGTTTTGATAAGGGTTTTGATAAAGATGAGCAAAAAACCATCATTTTAGCAAAAGCCAATATGCTTATTTATTTTTGTGAACTGATAAAAGATAATATTGGATTAACTAGGGAATTTGCCAAAATATTTAATGAGAGTTTTATTTTAAAAACAAACTCAATACTTGGTACGCTTTCAGAAGCAGAAGAAGAAAAATATGACTTAATTTTAACAAACCCACCTTATGTAACAAGTGGTAGTAGTAATTTAAAAGAAGAGATAGCTAAAAATACTACGTTAAAAAATTATTATAAGATAAATGCCATGGGTATTGAGGGGCTTTTCATGGAGTGGATTATAAAAGCTCTTAAGAAAGGTGCTAAGGCTTTTATAGTTGTGCCTGACGGCATTTTTAATAGACGGAACGATAAAAATTTAAGGCAATATATTTTAGATAGTTGCTATATTGATGCAATTATTTCTTTGCCATTAAAGACATTTTTTACAACGACCAAAAAGACTTATATTTTAGCGATTACAAAAAAATTCGATATTTCTGATATTCAGACTAATCCAGTATTCACCTATTTAGTTAGTGAAATTGGTGAAAGCAGAGATGTAAATAGATTTGATATTGAGCAAGATGACTTAAAAGAAGCTGTTAATTTGTATAACGCTTTTAAGGGTAATAAGAAGTATTTTGCAAATCTTAATCATGATAAGAGATGTAAGATAGTTTCGATAAATGAATTTGACAGTGATAAAAATTGGTCTGTAGAAAAATGGTGGAGTAAAGAAGAAAAAATTGAATTAGCTATTGGAGAAACAGACCAAATGGTTTCAATTAGTGAGTTTAGCGATATAATTAAGGATTTAGGAATGATCTGTAATGAGTTTAGCAAATCATTACAAGATAGCGTTCTTTATAAAATTGAGAATGAAATTGGAAGTTGTAAAAGTATCAAAATAGAGGATATTTTTAATATAAAAAAGGGAGTAGCAAAATACACTAAGACTTATATTAAAGAACATGAAGGTTCGTATCCTGTCTACTCAGCAAACACCAAACAAGATGGTGTTTTAGGTTATATAAATCATTTTGATCATGAGGTTGAATCTATCCAGATTACTACCAATGGATATGCTGGCACAGTTTTTTATAGGTCAAAACATAAATTTAGCATAAATGGAGATGCAAGATTGTATATCCCAAAATGTGATAATCTTGATTGTTTATATCTATCGTTTGAATTACAAAAAGCATTAGATAAAAATAACTTTAATTGGGAATATAAGCCAACCATAGAAAGAACAAGAAATATTGAAGTCAAAATTCCAATTACTACAGCAGGTGAATTTGATTTACCAAAACAACAAGAAATAGCAGAAAAATATCGTAAAATCGAAGAAATAAAGACTAATATAAAAAGAGAACTTGAAAAAATAGAAAATATAAAAGTTGATATTGGTTTATAATCTTAACCTCTACAATCCGTTAAGGCTAGGAAACTGTCGGGGATAAGCCTCCACAACTGTTGAAAGTTAGAAGAGGAAAAGGTTTTAGAGGTCATCATTGCAGTTTAAAAATTGCAAAAAAATAACCGATGTCATTGTGAGGAGACGTGAGTCGATGAAGAGATTTTTGGTTACTTTTGTGGATTGCCTAGTCTACCTACTGTCTTACTCGCAATGATATTGACCATATACTACTTTTAAAGTGTCTTACCTAGGCTCTGTGAACAAAATTTTAATTGTTTAGATTTTGAGTATTTTTAAGCGAAAATTAATAAGATTTTTGCCGGAATAGTTAGTTCTATTTCAAAAAAATCTTATAATTTGCAGCTAAAAAGAGTCGAAATCTAGTAATTTAAATTTTGTTCACAGAGCCTAGAACCTACATCCTCTTCTAACTTTCAACAGTTGTGGGGTAAAATTATTAGCACATTTGTCAGACAAAACTACTGTAAAAATGTCAGTTGACTATAACAGAAAAGCAATCTAAAACTGCTTAGACACTCTTATGCTTATCGTATTTGAATCTAATTCAATATCGGTCATATAGTCTGGCGTAAAATTGCTTGCAAATTCACTTAAGGTTTGTTCGAGAATGAATTTACTATGTTGCTGGACTATTAGCATAAAATCTGGCTTACCAATAATTTCTAGAAAAATTCTGTCATTTATAGCAAAATTGGCATCTTTTCTCGTTTGCTGAATAAAGCGTATTAAATCTCTTGCTATACCTTCTTCGTATAATTCCCGTGTTATTTCCAAATCTAGCAATATTAGCCCCTGATTATTAGCTAAAGATTTTGTACCTTTAGCATTTTTAGGTTGCAAGGCTAGAGAGAATTCATCATTATTCAGCTTCTCTCCGGCTATTATTAGATGCTCAGGAGTAAGTTGCCACTGATTCTTTTTAGAAGCTACTATGATATCTTTGACTTTATGAGGTAGACGCTTACCTAAATTAGGGAAGTTAATCGATAATTTATGATCGGCATAATTTTCTACATCATCTTTATAAATTACCTTTTTAACATTGATTTCATCTTTAATCAATTCTTCAAATTTTATTAATAGCTCATTATTGCTGCTAATGATTGTTAAGCTGCTCAATGGTTGTCTAGTCCGAATATTCTCGCTACTTCTAATGAATAAAGCATTACTACAAATATCTAATATTTGATCCATGGTGCTAACCAAATCATCATCCACTTCTATCTTATCTAGTGTAGGAAAATCTGTCAAATGAACACTAGACTTCCCACAAAACTCTACTTCTGCTGGTAATTTGTACGTCAATGCGGTACTCGAATCCTCACATACATTAGAGTACGCTGCGGTTCTGCGTTCCTCATTTCCTTCAAATTCCTCAGCATAAGCGACTTTTGCAGGAAGTCTATTATCACCTTTCGGTTCTATCCCGGTGAGTCCCAAATAAATCTCCTCAGAAATTAATGGCAATAAACTAGATTGAGCGGACGACATTATTTTAATACAACTATATAAGGTATTATAAGCATTTTTCTTATCTTGATCTTTCTCACTTTTCCAAAAACGATTTCTACTTCTTCTAATATACCAATTATTTAATACTTCAAAAAAATCGGCAATGTTACTATAGGCTATTTGACTGTCAAAATTATCTAACCCATGCTGAATTTTTTGTACTGATATTTTTAGTTTTGATAAAATATAACGATCTAGCACATTTTGAGAATTAAAGTCTAGTTCAGCTTTGATTTGGTCAGCATTAGCATACATAGTAAAGAAATGGTAGGCATTCCAAATAGGCTTAATAAATAAACGTAAGCTCTCAAAAACCATTTTTCCGTCTTTATCGATCAATAATTCCTGACCTTTAACTATATTTGCAGAGAGCATAGTAACTCTTAGAGCGTCAGAACCATATTTATCAAATAATTCTAATGGATCAGCATAATTATTAAGACGCTTTGATAATTTTTGTCCGGTACTATCTAATATAACTCCATGGCAAATACAATTTAAAAAAGGTGGTTGGTCAAATAAAGCAGTTGACAACACCATTAAAGTATAGAACCAACCACGTGTTTGTGCTGAATATTCCACTATAAAATCAGCAGGAAAATGCTTTTCAAACCAATCTTTATTTTCAAATGGATAATGTACTTGTCCATAAGGCATAGAGCCGCTTTCAAACCAACAATCAAATACATCTTCTATTCGACGCATCATTGATTTGCCGGTTGGATCGTCTGGATTTTTTCTAGTTAGCTGATCAATAAAAGGTCGATGCAAATCAACGATTGTTACCCCAAAATCTTTCTCTAGCTCTTCTATTGAGCCATACACATCAATTCTAGGATAAACCGGATCATCCGACTTCCAGACTGGGAGAGGCGTCCCCCAAAATCTATTACGGCTAATTGACCAATCTCTAGCATTTTCTAACCATTTTCCAAATAGATTATCCCTAATATGCAAGGGTATCCAGTTAATTTGCTGATTTAATTCAACCATTCTGTCTTTAAATTCGGTAACTTTCACATACCAAGAAGGAACTGCTTTGTATATAAGAGGGGTGTCAGTACGCCAACAATGCGGATAATTATGAATATATTGCTCAGTTTTAAACCAATTCCCCTGATTTTTTAGCTTAATAATAATTTGATCATTAGCATCAAATATTTGCAAACCGACAAAATCATAAATTTCTTTGGTAAATTTCCCAGCATTATCTACAGGACAAACGAGTTCTATTCCTTGCGATTGACAAAGAATTTGATCCTCCTCACCAAAACCGGGGGCCATATGTACGATGCCGGTACCGTCTCCTTCGACGACAAAATCTCCAGAAAGTACTTTGAAACTACCTGGATGATTGGAAAAATAATCGAATAATGGTTGGTAAGTAAGATTCATGTTTAATAAGCACTTACCTTCAATTATATCATAATTTGTGTCAGCACTAAGCCCTAATTCTTTGTGATATTTTTCTAAAGCAAATTTTGCCAAAATATAACAAACCTGACCATTTGGCACTAAAGCATATTCAATATTTGCTCCAATGGCTAATGCCAAATTAGCCGGCAAAGTCCATGGAGTCGTAGTCCATGCCAGCATTCTATACTCATTATACTGCCCAGAACTTGGCAATTTCTCATTAAGTACAAAACTTACCGTAACCGCCTTATCAGTTCTCTCTCTATATGAGTTGTCTAGCCTAGTTTCAAAATTGGATAAAGGCGTTTCACATGCCCAAGAATAAGGCATTACCCTCATTGATTCATAAAGAAGCCCCTTATTGTATAATTCTTTAAAAGCCCACAAAACAGATTCCATAAAGGCTTTATCCATAGTTTTATAGGAATTGTCAAAATCCACCCATCTTGCTTGCCTATTAACATATTTCTGCCACTGATCAGCATATTTCATCACCGATGATTGACAATGCTCGTTAAATTTATCAATACCAAAATTGATAATGGCAGTTCTACCAGAAATACCCAACTCCTTTTCTGCTTGCATCTCGGCAGGTAGTCCATGACAATCCCAACCAAAGCGTCGCTCAACTCTTTTGCCTCTACTGGTTTGATAACGTGCATAAACATCCTTGATGAACCCAGTTAGCAAATGTCCATAATGTGGGAGTCCATTGGCAAAAGGGGGACCATCATAAAATATAAATTCGTTATTTTTATCATTTTTTACTGATGGTCTAGCATCTATAGTTTTTTGAAAAATATTATGCTTTTGCCAATAAGCTAAAATCTTTCTCTCAATTGTTGGAAAATCAACATTAGATTGAATATCTGGGTAGTGTTTTTTAGTCATTATAGTCTCGATTAAAGAAAGTATATTATAAAAATAGTCGAATAATTGGTATATCGACAGGGTTTGGTAGCTTTAACATATTCTTACATTTAGAGGATATAGTTATGATATTGGATAAAGATTTAGTAATATATTTATCAGTATCTATATTATCTTCTGACTCATCTTGAATGTAATAGAGTATTGAAGTTATATAAACACTGAGTAACAGACCTCTCTTAGTATAATAATTATAATCTATAGACTTATCACCGGCATAACGCCAAATTAAGTCACAAGTACGAAAGGCTGTTTTTGTTGCAAATATGCTGTTTGATGGTACGGCAAAATAACTACGATTCCTCAAATGTACAAGTTTAGCTATACCATCTTTTATTCTGATTTTTAAGGCTAAATCAATTTTATCCCTTATTTTAATCGGGGTCTCCTGCTGAGATAATAACTCCAGCATTTTCTGGTCTTGCCAGCTTTCAAAAAAATCAACTATTTCCCTTATCCCCTCAGGAAAAATTATATGGCAATATCCTTTAACAAAACCACATTCTGTTTCCGTATCTGCTAATAATTTATCATTCCACTCGTTAAAAATTAGCAGTTTTGCTAAAGTATGTACAAATTGTACTTTTAAACTATGATATTTCTCTTCAATAGTCATAAATGCATCTTTTAATATTGACATATATCTTGACATATTCATTTAGTATATAGATAATGTTCCTATCATTCAACATTAGACTTCTTATATAAACTAATCTAGTTGGTGATTTTGTTGTCGAAACTCGGCTTCGTTTCTTCTAAAAATCCCTCAACTATCTTTAGTTTATATAAGAAGTCTAGTCTAATTTGCACTAAAAGGGGGTAATTAAAAGTGATACTAGTAAATGTTCATGCTGGGAATGGTGAGCAAGCAATCAAAAATTTGAAAAGAAAAATGCAAAGAGAGCTTGTTTTTCGTTCAATGAAAATGTCTCGTTTCTATGAACCTCCTTCAGTAAAACGTGTCCGTAAGGATCAAGAAACAGAAAGAAGGAAGAGAAAAGTTGCTCGTAAACAAATGATGGAAGGTTAATCGAGCTTAATGTTCTTGGGTTGCTTCGTCAACCTTGCGGTCTCCTCGCAATGACGGTGTGTTGCAAAAGCGGCTCCTCGCAACGACATTGTTATTCGTGTAAATTGTTTTGGTATTTATGAACAAATGGATATATTATTTTGGTACTAAAGGTGGAGATGGTAATGTCCAAATGAAAGATGTGCTTGGCAGTAAAGGAGCTGGTCTTGCCGAGATGTCTAACTTAAATTTACCTATTCCTGATGGTTTTACTATTACTACAGAACTCTGTAATTATTTTTATAAAAATAATTACAGTTTGCCTGAGAATTTTAATAATGATTTAGTGATAGCTATTAAAAATTTAGAAAATTCTACTGGCAAGGTTTTTGGTGATCATAATAATCCATTATTATTATCCGTTCGCTCAGGTTCAAGAGCTTCGATGCCTGGTATGATGGATACTATACTTAATCTTGGGTATAATGATCAAGTTTGCGATGCACTATCAAATATTACTGGAAATGAGATTTTTGCTCTTGATAGCTATCGACGATTCTTAGAAATGTATGGATCAATGGTGTTATCAATTTCAAATGGTTTATTTAAAAATGCATTTGAGATGCATAAGGTTAAATGTAATATCTATCAAGAGAAAGAAATTACAGGAGATTTTTTAAGAATAATAGTTGAAGAGTTTAAAAAAATAATTTTTAATCATGAGGAAGAATCTCATGGTAAAGAATCACTTTTTGACCCATATCAACAATTAGAACAATCAATAAAAGCCGTATTAAAATCTTGGGCAGGGGATAGGGCGGTAACTTATAGAAGGTTACACAATATACCCAATAACTGGGGTACAGCAATTAATGTCCAGTCAATGGTTTTTGGCAATCAAGGAAGTAATTCTGCTACAGGCGTAGTATTCTCACGTTGTCCTGCAACCGGTGAAAATAAGCTTTTTGGTGAATATTTAGTAAATGCTCAAGGTGAGGATGTGGTATCAGGGACAAGAACCCCAAGCCCTATTATGAACGAGCATGATGTAGATTGTTCAATGCAAATAGTTATGCCACAAATATTTGAACAATTACAAGAGATTTGTAAGAAGTTAGAGTTACATTACTTGGACGTGCAAGATATTGAATTCACCGTACAAAACGGAGTTTTGTATATTTTGCAAACACGTACCGCCAAAAGAACAGCTTTAGCCAGCATTAAAATTGCTACGGATATGGTGCAAGAAGGGCTGATTTCTAAACAACAAGCAATAATGCGTATAGAACCGGAATCGCTAACTAAGCTTTTACATACGGCTATTGATTATAGCAATACTCTAAACCATATCTCTAAAGGGCTACCAGCTTCTCCAGGGGCTGCTACTGGTATAGTAGTTTTTTCTCCTTATGATGCTGAAAAAATGTCGCATCACCATAAAGTGATTTTGGTACGCCATGATACTAGCCCTGAAGATATAAACGGTATGTATGTTTCAGCCGGTATTCTGACAGCCAGAGGTGGGATGACCTCTCATGCTGCGGTAGTTGCTAGAGGGCTGGGAAAACCATGTGTTTGCGGGGCAAATGATGTGGTAATAGATGAAAAAAAACAGATGTTTAAAATAGGTAATACTATCATCAACTATGGTGACTTAATAACTATAGATGGCGGAACGGGGAAAATTTTCTTAGGGGAGGTGCCATTGATTCAGCCTACTTTTACTAAGGAATTTCAAACAATTCTAGATTGGGCAGATGAATTTGCTACTTTAAAAGTTAGAGCCAATGCCGAAACTATTTTAGATGCAGGTGTTTCCCTAAAATTTGGGGCAAGCGGAATTGGCTTATGCAGAACAGAACATATGTTTTTTGACCATGATAAAATACCATTAGTACGAGAAATGATCATTGCTCCTGATCTAGAGAGAAGGAAACATGCGATCAGTAAATTATTGCCCTTACAAATTCAAGACTTTAAGGCGTTATTTAAGATTATACAGGGTAAACCGATAAATATCAGATTGCTTGACCCACCTCTACATGAATTTTTACCAACAACAGAGGATGATAAAAGAAACTTAGCAAAGGTGATGAATCTACCGTTAGCTATTGTGGAACAACGCTTGCATGCACTATATGAAGTAAACCCTATGCTTGGACATAGAGGATGTCGCCTCGGTATTTCTTATCCTGAGATTTATCAAATGCAAATAAGGGCAATTTTTACTGCTATCAGAGAGTTACAAGTTGAAGAAAATATCAATACTATTCTGGAGTTAATGATTCCTTTAATTAGTGATGTTAATGAACTAAAAATCTTAAAGACACACATACAAGATGTTATTACTAACATGGAAGATATTAACAAATGCAAGTTTGATTTTACTCTTGGTACGATGATTGAGCTACCAAGAGCGGCTTTAAAAGCTGGAGAGATTGCTGAAGAGGTAGATTATTTTAGTTTTGGTACTAATGATTTGACCCAAACAACTTACGGCATTTCTCGAGATGATGTAGCCTCATTTTTTCCGGATTATTTGGAGAAAAAAATCTTTGCATTTGATCCTTTTAGTAAATTAGATGAGGAAGGGGTAGGGGAGTTGATAAAAATTGCTATAAAACGTGGTTTAAAGAGCAATCCTACATTAAAACTTGGCGTATGCGGAGAGCATGCTGGTAATCCTCATTCTATAGATTTCTTCCATAGAGTTGGTTTGCATTATGTATCATGTTCACCATACCGCATCCCTATAGCAAGGATTGCCGCAGCTCAGGCAACAATAAAAGCTGATGGTTATAATTGAGCTGATTAGTATTACTTAGTCATTAGACTTCTTTCAAAACTCTACTTCTGCTGGTAATTTGTGCGTGATACCGGTACTCTACTTGTAAATTTAGCGTAATGCTAATCGGCGGCTTATTATAATTCTTCAAATAATTTGCATATATCTATTAGTGTAGTTAATTTTTATGATATATTGTTGTTAGGGGAACAATATGATTGAAATACCTAGGCTCTGTGAACAAAATTTAAATTACTAGATTTCGACTCTTTTTAGCTGCAAATTATAAGATTTTTTTGAAATAGAACTAACTATTCCGGCAAAAATCTTATTAATTTTCGCTTAAAAATACTCAAAATCTAAACAATTAAAATTTTGTTCACAGAGCCTAGGTTCTATTGTTTAATTTTATTATTTTGTAAATAATTATGTTTATTAAGGATTTTGAGAATAAAGGTTTTTTATATCAATGTACTGATTTAGAAAAACTAACAACACTAATGAACAACAGTAAAATATCTGCTTATATTGGTTTTGATTGTACAGCTCAATCTTTACACGTGGGTAGTCTGATGCAAATTATGATATTGCGTCTATTGCAGCAATATGGTCATAAACCAATAGTAATACTGGGAGGAGCGACTAGTAAGATTGGTGATCCTACTGGTAAAGATGAGGCAAGAAAATCTTTGACAAAAGAAGAAATTGCTAAAAATATTGAAGGCATAAAAAAATCATTATCAAAATTTATTAAATTTGGTACTGGGGCAAATGATGCAATACTAATTGATAATTCAGATTGGCTAGAATCATTAAATTACTTAGATTTTCTTCGCAACTATGGTAGTTTTTTTTCTGTAAATCGTATGTTATCTATGGATTCGGTAAAATTACGCTTAGAAAGAGAACAGCATATGAGCTTTTTAGAGTTCAACTATATGTTGCTACAAGCCTACGATTTTTATCATTTAAATAAAGTATATGGTTGTTCTTTACAAATAGGTGGTAGCGACCAATGGGGTAATATGATAATGGGCGTTGATTTTACCAGGAAACTAACTGGTAATGAAGTTTTTGGTATGACTACACCATTATTAACAACTGCTTCTGGCAATAAAATGGGCAAGTCTGTTGGTGGGGCGGTGTGGTTAAATGAAGATATGTTAAGTCCATATGATTATTATCAATATTGGCGGAATTGTGAAGATCAGGATGTAGTTAAATTTGCTAAATTATATAGTGAGCTAGAGGAAGGTAAAATGCAAGAATTTATCTTACTTGCTGGATCTGATATTAATGGTGCCAAGAAGCAATTAGCCTTTAATTTAACAAAACTTTGTCATGGTGAACAAGCAGCTATAACAGCCTTAGAAACAGCTACAAAGGTTTTTGAACAAGGAGAAATCGATATAAATTTACCAGCTATCTATATTGAACATAGCAGGTTAACTATAGGTATTCCGGCATATGAATTGCTTCATGAGTTAGGTCTTGTTGAGTCAAAATCTGAGGGGCGTAGGCTCATTAGAGGGGCTGGGGCTAAAATCAATAATCAACTAATCGAAGATGAAAATATGATGATTAATTTGACTTTTATGCAGGATAATCAAGTTATTAAAATCTCTGCGGGTAAGAAGAAACATGTGTTAATAAGGTTGAGGGAGTATGGTGGTTCCCTTTGTCTAGACAAAATTTTAGCAATTTAGAGATATAATTCCCATAAAATTAGTATTGTTACTATTATGATAGATATATTGAAAGGATAATGCCACCTTGGTAACCATAAAATGGTTTCTGGAGCCTTTTAAAGTTAGTGATAAGACTATCTCTGACCTCTTTATAAGTTTGATATCCTGAAACAACAACACGATTTTTTGGAAAACCATATTTTTCAATATAAATATCTTTTGTGCTTTATGAATCAATAAATACTAAATCCATAATATTTGGTAAACATTTATTATTTATGTGATCTTGATGGAAAATATGAGAACCATAAGAAATATATACTGTTTTTTTCGCAATTTTTTTAAGAGTTGAATCTATAAAGTAAGTATCTAAAATTGAATTATTATAAACATTATAGGGGTTTTGAACAAAAATATAATCTGGTTTATGTGATTCAATAGTTTTACATTTTGTATAAGGCTCCATCTGTCCGCAAGGATATATAGTCACTTGACTATATTACTGGTGCTAAACACTGCTCCTATTTCTTGGTCTCTTACTAAGTCAGTAACTTCAATCACCTTTGCTCCTATAAGTTTAGCTTGAATCTGTTTATTGCTAAGTTGAGGATCATTCTTTGTTATGGCGATTATCGACGGACAAGTATTTTGTACTAATTTATTATAGTCATCAAAACCTTTAAGTTGAGGTAACATAAGTACTTTATCAACAAAACTTAAGCTACTTAAAATTTCTGCACGTTGCAACTGATTATGGATGAATTCACGTTTTTTATAATTAGTAATAGTTTCATCTGGTTCCAAAGCTACAATTAAATAGTTTCCTTGAGCTTTAGCATTACGTAAAAACTGTACATGACCATAATGCAATAAATCAAAACATCCTCCAACTAAAACTAGTTGATTATTTTTTGAACATTTATGCAATAATGTACCATTATAATAAATTATTTTTGTGTGATTATCTTCAACCATATTCAAATTCTCCAAATGGTTTTAAGTTTTTGAAGCATATTCTGAAATTAATTTTTAGTTCCTGTTCTAAAATGGCAACTAGCTCGTCAGATGATTTTGATTGCCATCTACCAGCAGCGTAATAAAAATGGTAAGGACCACTAATTGGTGAAGATAACCAAATTTCCTTAGCCGCTGAGTGTTTATTAATAACAAATATGCCTTGGTTAGTAGTTAGAGTTAGAATATCATTCTGAAAGTCAATATCAATAAGGCAATCCTTATCTTCTGTCTCAATTATCTCTGCAATTAAAGATATAGTTTGTTCAGCTAATTTAGCAAATTCAGTATTATCCATATTAGTATAATCCTTGCTTAAGGCTCCTTCAAAGTTTTACGATAAGCCTTAACGTGCTTACTATGATCATTAAAATTATTAGAAAAATTATGCCCTCCCGCACCGTTACCAACAAAATATAATGAATCAATTTTAGCAGGATTTACTACAGATTCTAGAGATTTTATTCCAGGACAAGAAATAGCTCCAACTGGTAAATTAGCAATATAATATGTATTATAAGGCGATTGCATTGCAAAATCTTTTTTAGTTAATGGTCTTGTTAGTTTATCTTTCCCAAGTGTTATAGCATAAATTGTTGTTACATCTGATTGTAGTTTCATATGTTTTTTTAGGCGATTTAGAAATACAGCGGCAATCAAAGGGTTGTCGGAGTTTAAGCTAGCTTCCTTTTCCACAATGGATGCTAAGATTAATACATCAAGGCGAGTTTTTAATGGAGAATCAGGTGATAATTTTTCCATAATTTTGTCGAGCTGTAAAGACATTAATTTTCGCATTTTATCAATGATTTGCTCTTTTTGATCGCCATATGAAAAAAAATAGGTAGATGGCATTAAAAATCCTTCAGGAATTGTTCCTATAATCTCTCCCATTAATCGTTCTTCGCTATTAATTTTTTTTATTATTTCATGGACAAGCATACCTTCAGGTATAATCATTTTATGAATAATTGATTTACCACTGGATAATATCCTTAGAGTTTGCATAGGAGAAATATTTTGAGTAAAAATATATTCCCCACTCTTTATAGAATGTTTTAATGAATATATTTTGGCAAGAAAGGCAAATAAAGCAGGATATTTAATGATGTTATGATCACTTAATGTCATAGAAATTTGATCAGTTGACAATCTAGGTTTGATTATTACCGTCTTGTTTTCTACAAGTGAACCAGGTGTAAATAAGTAAAATATACAAAAATTGATTCCAGTAATTATTAGAATCAATGTGATAGTTACGAGAATAAATTTTATTTTTAGTATTTTCTTAAACAAGATACACCTAATCAGAATTAAACAGATTCATATAATTATATAGTCAATTCAGGAAAATTTGGGGCTAGGAGGCTGTCTGCGATAACGTCCCCAATTTCTCATCAATTGACTATAGCACAAAATAAGCTGGCACTAATAGCATATGAAAAAATTTATTATTTTTTATGATTTTCCACTATATTCCCATATTCTATACTTTTTATTTTTATAAGCTTATCATATTTTACTTTAAGTTCATTTAGGGAATAATTACCATCATAATATCCTTGGATATTAATAATTCTTTCTAAATAAAAGTTCAACTGCTCAGCATCATTTTCTACAATATCATTATCAATTTTTAAATCTTTTGTAATATATGTTAATGCCTGATTTTTGACTGCTGAGCAGTATAATTTAAATTCTTGGATTTTTTTTATAATCATAGGAATATCTTCTGGCTTTGTTACTATCATTGCTACTAACATAACCACTAATATTTCTCCTATAGACATATTTTATACTAATTTTTTATGACGATATTTAGGATTAATAACATTTTCACCTTTTAAATTAATCATATAATCATGATAATCTTGGTAATTTCCTTCAAACCATGTAGCATTTCCATCTTTATCAAAAGCAATAATATGGGTTGCTATTCTATCTAAAAACCAACGATCATGGCTTATCACTAATACACATCCAGCAAAATATAAAATAGCATCTTCTAAGGCTCGTAATGTGTCAACATCCAGATCATTCGATGGTTCATCAAGTAAGATAACATTAGCTCCTTCTTTTAATAATTTGGCTATGTGTACCCTATTACGTTCACCTCCAGAAAGTTGCCCTACTTTCTTTTGTTGATCGCCCCCCCTAAAATTAAAGGCTGCACAATAAGCACGACTTTTCATTGATCTAGAACCAAGTTGTAAATCTTCAAGACCTGAGGAAATTTCACTCCACACAGTGTTGTTATCATCTAAAGTATCTCTTGATTGGTCAACATAACCAAGCTTAACAGTTTGTCCTAATTTAATAGAACCGTGATCTGGGTTGGTTTTACCAGTGATAATATTAAATAAGGTAGATTTGCCGGCTCCATTTGGACCTATAATACCAACAATCGCCCCTGGAACCACCTTAAAACTAAAATCAGATAACAGTACCTTATCATCATATCTCTTTTCTATATGTTCTGCCTCTATGACTAAATCGCCTAGACGTGGACCATTCGGTATAATAATTTGTGCTACGCTTGATCTCTGTTCTTTTTGTTTGAGCAACAGATCTTGATAGGCAGTAATTCTAGCCTTGCTTTTTGATTGCCTTGCCTTTGGTGATTGGCGTATCCATTCAAGTTCTCGTTTTAATTGTTTACTCCTATCATCTTCTTCTTTATCTTCAATTTCTAGTTTTGCTTGTTTTTGTTCAAGCCAAGCACTGTAGTTAGAATGCCATGGAACACATCTACCTCGATCCACTTCTAATATCCAATCCGTTACATTATCAAGAAAATATCGATCATGGGTAATAACTACTACTGTACCTTTATAATTTTTTAAGTAATTTTCTAGCCAAGAGACCGATTCAGCATCTAAATGGTTTGTCGGTTCATCAAGTAATAACATACCAGGTTTTTCTAACAAAAGTTTACATAACGCAACTCGCCTTTTTTCACCACCTGAGATTTTTGTAACATCGGCATCTTTATCTGGACATCTTAGTGCAAACATAGCAATCTCTATTTCTCGCTCTAAGCTCCAAGCATCACAACTATCTATTTTCTCCTGTAGATCAGCCTGTCTCGCTAAAAGTTCATTCATTTCATCATCGGACATTTCTTCAGCAAATTTATTGCTTATTTCATTAAATTCGTCAATTAAGGCTTTCTTATCATTTAAACTTTCCATAACATTATCGAAAACATTTAGAGTAGGATCAAGATATGGCTCTTGAGCTAAATAACCAACTTTAACCCCATTAGCCACAAAAGCCTCACCATCATATTCTTTATCAATAGCTGCCATGATTTTTAGAAGAGTAGATTTACCTGCTCCATTTGGACCAATAATACCAATTTTTGCCCCTGGTAAGAAGGACAAATAAGTTTCCTTTAAAATTTGTTTACCGTTAACGGTCTTACTCAGACCATTCATAACATAAACATATTGATACGACATAATCATTAATTCCTTTATTTTTTGTAGTTTATTTGTAGTTTTTAAATAGTTAGTGAAACAGATTAATCTCACATGAATTTTTTAATCATTAAATTTGTAAACTATATACATATATAACCTAAATATTTTGTTTGTTTGTCCAAGTTGTAAATTCAGACATACTAAAAACACCTTTTAAGTTTCCATGAACTTGATCTTTTAACCATTGTAAAGCACCTTTTTTGTAACCATCTCCATCTATAATGATAATAGCATCATAAACACTTTGTTTTTTAATATTTAATATTGTATAAGGGTATTTTTCATCTGCAGAACCGCTTGATTGTTGCCACTTAGATTCAATAACAAGACAATTAGAATGTTTTGCAGGATGATATAGAATAAAATCACATTGCCAAACAGTATTATAAATAGTTTTTCCTAAATTAAATTGTCTAGTATAAATTGGTTGAGCTAATGTTTGTGAAGCAATAAATCTAGTCTTGGGAACAAAAACGTAACCTTCCCTAACAAGACGATTATTTATAAATACCTCAAGTTCATTCCCTGTTTTATTTGCAATTGATCCACCTTGTGTTTTATTCATAATTTCTAATCAAAACCTCTTCTGCATTTTTCCTTTCATTAGCTTTACAATTAATAGTGCGTGGTGCTTCAATAATCTCTATATAAAAATCTTTATACATCTGCTTTATAAACTGAATATTAGAATTTGAAAGCATAAAATATACACCCTTATCGTTTAACTCTTTACATTTTTGATAAAGTTTTATCTGATCTGTTTCTGTAAAATCAAGTTTGGTATATTTAGTAAAAGATGCATTAGTTATAGGATGATAAGGAGGATCAATATAAACAAAATCACCCTTATTTGGAGAGACTTTGCTGAAATCTTGATATTTTATGTCAACATTTTGTAGTAATTTACTACAAGCTATTATAGTTGTCTCATCAACTATTGCTGGATTTTTGTATCTCCCCATAGGCACATTAAATTCACCTTTTTTATTGACTCTATAAAGCCCATTATAACAGGTTTTATTAAGATATATAAAACGTCCAGCAACTTCTATATCATTATCATTAATAAATTGTTTTCGGATTTTGTAATAATACTCTTCACAATGATTTACTTTATGTTTTGCCAGTAGCTTTATTAATTCTTGAGGTTTATTTTTAATCACAGCATATGTAATAACTAAATCTAGGTTTATGTCTGATATAGTTGCACTAGCTGAAGCAAGAGCAAACAAAAGTGCTCCTCCCCCTACAAATGGTTCATAATAGCTTTTATAAGTTTGTGGCGTTCTTGAGGATAATTCTTTTATTAAACTTCTTTTTCCACCTACCCATTTTACAAATGGTTTTGCCTTATCGTCGTTTTCAGTTATCATGTCATCATTTTTTAGTACAGCTTTTTTTTCTACCATAACCAAGCTGTAAGCTAGTTCACTTGGCAATTTTACATAAATGTTTAGGTCATACAAGTATATAACTTTCTTAAATTTCTAACCCAGATTTACTCCAATCCTTATTAAAAATCTCTAAACCTGAATCTGTTAATGGATGATTTAATAATTGCTTAATAATTTTACCAGACATTGTAGCAACATCAGCCTTATACATAGCAGCTTGATAAACATGGTTAGGGCTTCTTATAGATGCAGCAAGGATTTTTGTTTGATACTGATAATTATCGTATACTTGTCTTATATCACTTATTAAACTAATACCATTTTGACCTATATCATCAAGTCTACCGATAAAAGGTGATATATAAAATGCTCCAGCTTTTGCAGCGATAAGTGCCTGATTAACAGAAAAGCATAAGGTCATATTCACTTTTTTTCCTTTATCTGCAAAATATTGACACGCCTTAATACCGTTCCACGTCATAGGTAACTTAATCGCAATATTACTGGATATTTCTAAAATTTTATTACCTTGATTAATCATAGTATCAACATCATTAGCAACCACTTCAACGCTAACATCAGAAGTTATTATCTTACATATTTCTGCAATAGTTGATACAAAATCGTATTTTGTCTTAGACATCAAGGAAGGATTAGTAGTTATGCCATCAATTATACCTAATTGGTTAATCTCATCAATTTCTTTAATGTCAGCACTATCTAGAAAAATTTGCATTTAATTTAACCTCGACAAAATTGAATCAAGTTCTTCTAAATTACTATAGTGAAATATTAATTTCCCACCAATTGGGTAATCTTCAATAGTTACTATTATATTAAATCTTTCTGACAATGATTTAGCTAATAATTGTAGATCATTCTCTTTACTACTCTCTTTTAGAAGACCTCTCCCTATACGTTTATCATGTTCTGGGGTTTTTGTATATTCATTTTTAGACCAATTTCTTACTATATCTTCAGTTTGACGAACACTTAAATCATTCTCAATAATATGATTAGCTATTACCTCAGCCTGCTGATGATTAATTAGACATCTTGCATGTCCCATAGTTAAAAGCCCCTCATTTATTTTATCTTTGATAGATTGCGGTAACTGATTTAGTCTTAATAAATTAGCTATATGACTACGGCTCTTGCTAACTTTTTCTGCTAATTGCTCTTGTGTATAACCAAACTCTTTTATTAATCTCTCAAATCCTTCCGATTCTTCTATAACAGATAATTCCTCTCTTTGAATATTTTCAATTAGAGCTATTTCTATAATTTCTTTATCTCCTATATCTTTTATAATAGCAGGAATATCAGTAAGCTTAGCCACCTTACAAGCACGCCAACGTCTCTCACCAGCTATAATTTTATATTTTCCATCACTGACTGAACTAACAATGATTGGTTGTAACAAACCATTATTACTTATGGAATCGGCTAATTCTTTTATTTTATCATATTCAAACTTTTTTCTTGGTTGATTATTCCTAGCTTCAATTTTATCAATATCTATAATTTTTACTAACTCATCCTTCTCTACAGTAAAAACTTCTTCTCCAAGCAAAGCTGATAATCCTTTGCCTAAATTTTTATTTTTCATATATTTCTACCTAAAATCTCTTTTGTAAGTTCTATATAAGCAATAGAGCCAGTACATTTATGATCGTAGATAATTGCTGGTTGACCGTGAGATGGTGCTTCAGATAGTTTTACATTCCGTGGAATAACTGTCTTAAATACCAATCTTCCTAAGCATTTTCTAACATCATTCTCTACTTGCTCAGTTAATCGATTGCGTTTATCATACATAGTAAATAAAATGCCAGCAATTTTTATTTTGGGGTTTAAATTCTTTTCTACAATTTCAACTGTTTTTAGCAAATGACTTAATCCTTCTAATGAATAAAAATCACATTGCATAGGGATTAATACATAGTCACAAGCCACTAATGCATTAACTGTCAATAAGTTAAGAGAAGGAGGGCAATCTATAATAATGTAGTCATATTTATTGACTAATTTATTTAACAAATTTGATAATAAATATTCACGCTTTTGTATACTTAATAAATCTATCTCAGCACCTGATAAATTAGTGTTGGCTGTAATTAGTTGTAAATTTGGAATATTCGTTTGTATTATGGCTTCTTCAATCGTTTTTGAACCAATTAGTACCTGATAAATAGTAACTTTTCTATCCTGTTGGCTTATACCAAAACCAGTGCTACTATTTCCCTGAGGATCTAAATCTATTACCAAAATCTTTTTACCCATCACAGATAAAGCTGTCGACAAATTTACAGTAGTTGTGCTTTTTGCAACTCCACCTTTTTGGTTAACTACCGCAACTATTTTTGTCATATACGTTACTAATTTCTAAAATCTTACTATTATTAGAAGTCTCACTATCATATATAGAATGACAAAAAGACCATCTCTTTTTAGCAATCTCAATTTCTTGTTGATACTTCTCACCTTTAAATAATAAATACTTATTTCTTACATTAATATGTTTAGTATAAGCCAATATTTTATCTAACTGAGCACAAGCTCTAGAAGTTAATATATCACAATCTAATTTAACACTTTCTATTCGTTGATTAACCACATTAATTTTATTACTAGAAATTTTGGAAGCTTGCAATAAAAAAACAGATTTCCTTACATCAGACTCTACTAAAGTAACATTCTTTATCCCGGCAATAGACAAAACTATTCCTGGAAATCCACCACCTGAACCAACATCTATTAAATGAATATTTTGGTCATTTATGTACTTCATTAGTTGTAAGGAATCTAAGATATGTCTTACCCAAAAATCATTCTTGGTATTACAAGAAACGAGATTAATAGCTTTATTCCATTTCAACGTTAATGATTGATGTTTCTCAAGAGCTTCTAATACTTCACGTGAAACACTACTATAATTATACATTAATGTCTATATTTTGTTTTTATATAAATTATAATTGCTATTAAAGCAGCTGGAGTAACCCCAGATATTCTTCTAGCCGCACCAATAGTAGCTGGTTTGTGATACTGGAGTTTTTCCCTTACTTCTGTAGACAAGCTGGGTATTTTGAAGTAATCAATATCATCATCTAATAATTCTAGCTCTTCTTCTTTAAATAATTGAATATCTGCATTTTGTCTAGTCAAATAAGAAGAATATCTTGATTCAATACAAAGATAATGAAGAGTTTTTTTATTTAATGAAATAAGCTCTGGAAAGATTTCTATCGTTTTATCAACACCAAAATTTGGTAATCCTAGCAAATCAAAGGCTGTTTTATATGAACCATCTTGTGCGATAGAGACGCCCAGGTTGGCTAATTTAGTAGTTGTTAAAGAGATAGTTTTTACAATGTTTTCTACCTTATGAATATCGTCACATTTTTTACTAAAAACTTCTTTGCGTAAATTAGATATAATACCAATATCTATAGCCATTTGAGTTAGTCTTAAATCTGCATTATCTGCCCTAACCGAAAGTCTATATTCAGATCTAGAAGTAAACATTCTATAAGGCTCTACTGTACCAAGAGTGATTAAATCATCAATCATAACACCAATATAGGCATCTGCTCTAGTCAAAATAAAATTTGATTGATTTTTTAGTGATAAGGCTGCATTAATGCCAGCCATAATTCCTTGCCCCGCGGCTTCTTCATAGCCAGTGGTGCCATTAATTTGACCAGCAAAATACAATCCCTTAATTTTTTTAGTTTCTAACGTTATTTTTAACTCTCTAGGATCAACATAATCATATTCTATTGCATATCCTGGTTTTAACATAGTGGCATTTTTAAGACCAGGAATTGTTTTTAGCAGTGCTAATTGTATATCTTCAGGTAATGATGTAGATATGCCATTTGGGTATATAGTATGGTCATCCAAACCTTCAGGTTCTAAAAATATTTGATGACTTGCTTTAGAGAATCTAGTAACCTTATCTTCAATGGATGGACAATATCTTGGTCCTATACTCTTGATTTGTCCAGAATACATAGCTGACTTATCTAAGTTATTCCTAATAATTTCATGAGTTTGTTCAGTTGTTCTAGTAACGAAACAATTTATTTGCTTTATCTTAACAGAAGTTGTGAGTTCGGAAAAAGGGCGTGGCACGGCATCTCCAGCCTGCACCTCTATTTCGTTATAATCAATTGTTCTTCCATCTATTCTTGGAGGAGTACCAGTTTTTAATCTACCAAGAGCAAAACCGAAAGATTTTAGTGCGTTAGATAAACCGTATGACGGCTTTTCACCTATTCTACCCGATGGAATTTTTTTATCTCCTATGTGAATGAGTCCGGATAAAAATGTACCGGTAGTTAATATAACTTTTTGACATTCAATTCTAGTACCATCATCTAAGGTTAATGCTTTTACTTCAGAGTCGTGTATCTCAATATTTTCTACAGATGCACATAAAATTGTCAAATTTGGATGATTTATCAAGGCATTATACATAGCTTTTTTATAAAGCTTTCTATCAGCTTGAGCTCTTGGCCCCCAAACTGCTGGACCTTTGCTTTCATTAAGCATCTTATAATGGATACCAGCTTGATCTATAATTTTACCCATGAGTCCATCAAGAGCATCTATCTCTTTTACTAAAGTACCTTTTGCTACCCCGCCTATTGCAGGATTGCAAGACATTTCACCAAGATTATCTAGTTTTAAAGTAATTAAAAGAGTATCTATGCCAAGACGTGCAGCAGCCGAAGCTGCCTCACAACCAGCATGACCACCACCAATAACTACAACGCTATACTTCATAATTATTGTGTTATTCTACAATTTCTTTTTCAGCAAAGAAAAATCTCACTTCTCTTTCAGCACTTTCTAAAGTATCAGAACCATGTATACTGTTTTCCTCAATATTTTTTGCAAAATCTTTTCTAATAGTACCTAATTCAGCATCATTTGGATTAGTAGCTCCCATTATTTTACGATTTTGTAAAATAGCATTTTCTCCTTTAAGAACCTGCAAAACAACCGGACCGGAAATAATAGACTCTATTAAACTATTAAAAAATGCTCTTGATTTATGTTCTGCATAAAAAATTTCTGCTTGATTTCTAGTTAAAATAGTCATTTTTTGAGCTACTATTTTTAGCCCATTATTTTCTAAGTAAGAATTAATTTTACCAATTAGATTTCTTTTCGTAGCATCTGGCTTAATCATTGAAAACGTATATTCTTGAGTCACAGTAAACCTTTATTAATTTATTATTAACATTTATATAAATTTATATATTTTTGGCAAGTAAATTCTGACAGTACAGCTAAAGTAACATGTTATGCAGTTCTTCTAGAGCTATAATTCCAAGTTAAAGAAAAGAGTATTGCTCCTGAGAAAGCGGATAGGCTAAAAAATAAAAAAACACCATCCCACCCTAAATTATCAGAAATCCAGCCAATACATACACCAGCTAATGCAGAACCAAGATGACCAAATAAACCTGAAAGACCATTAGCTGTACCAACAGTCTGCTTATTAGTAAAGTCTGCTGTAGCAATACCTATTAAGACTTGTGGTCCAGCTACAAAAAAACCAACCAAAGCAAGAGTAATTATACTAAATATTTCATTATTATTTGGTATTTGCCAAAATAAGATAATAGTAAAAGCCAAAGCAAACATAAATACTGAACCAACTGGTCCACGTCGTCCCTGAAATATTTTATCTGACATCCACCCAGCAACAATACAACCAATTAAACCTAAAAGGTCATAAGAAGCAATTTGCCAACCAACTTGAGTAATACTAACATTCTTTAGTTCATATAAAAATACAGAAGCCCAAAACATTATACCAGAACGTACAATATAGACAAACATGTTGGCAAAACACACATACCACATTAACCTATTACAAAATACAATTTTTATTAGTTGTTGAGTCGTTAATAAATTATCACTATCAAGAGATATATAACATTCTTTATACTCTTCCACTATAGGTAAATTAACCTCATTAGGAGAATTACGTAACCTATTAAATAAAAATAATGATATTAACAATGCAATTATTCCAGGAATTATAAATGCTGATTCCCAACCGTAAACATCTATTAAGTAACTACACATTATCATAGTAATTGCTCCACCAATTTGATTAGAAGTGGCTCCCAAAGACCATTTCGTTCCTAATTCCTTAGAAGCATACCAATAAGTCAACATACGTGTTGCAGGCGGCCAACCCATGGATTGAAACCAATGATTCAGAATCCACAAAATACCAAGAGATGTTATACTTGAAGCAAAACCTGATAACAATGTTATAATACCTACACATATAAGACCAATTACCATAAATATACGAGCATTTGATCTATCACTTAAGAATCCATTACATAACTTTCCTATACCATAAAATATAGAGGCAGTTGTTAAAATCCAGCCAAGTTGAGTTTTTGTTACATCAAAATGCTCCATTAAAGCAGGCATTACAATATTAAAATTCTGACGACAAAGTATGAATGTCGAGTAACCAACAATTATCGAATATAAAATTCTAATACGCCAACTATTATACTTTTTTGCATAAGGGGGTCTTTCTTTAAAGGGTGTATTTGCCATCATTGCCTTGATTTATCAATTTTGCATTATATATCCTTGTCAAGAAAAATACCACAAGCTATTATGTTTTTTATATCTAAAACTTATTTTTCATCAAATATACTTGAGATATATTGCAAACTAGGATAGCTTAACCATAAAATCTAAAATTATTTTAAATGACAATTATGACAAAATTATTAAGATTTCTTCTGCCTTTTGTTGTGTTATTGCAATTATTATCATGCACCTCTAGTCCTCCTTATGAGATTAAAAGTCCTTGTGTATCTATTGAATCAACAGATCCGTCTGGTATTAGAAACCCATGTGTTCGTAGACCAGTAAATTTAACCATTGACATCGCTTAAAAATTTGCTTTATTACGCACACAAAATCAGTAGACTTTATAATTATCTTATAGATTACATCTTACCAGCAAGATGCTTGTCTTGTACCGAAATGACTGAAACTAAAGAGGATTTTTGTCAAAATTGTTGGAAAAAACTTGATTTTATTACAAAACCCTACTGTATTATTTGTGGTAGTAGATTAGATATATCAATTTTAGATAATATGTGTTGTGCAAAATGCTTTCAACATAAACCTTGTTATGATAAATCTCGTAGTCTAATTAAATTTAATGAGCATAGCAAAAAAATAATTCATGCCTTTAAATACCAGGATAAAACTATTCTTGCTAAAACTTTTAGTAAATTATTTTATAGACACTATAATAGTGAAATTCAAGACATTGACTTAATTATTCCAGTTCCCATGAATAGGTTCAAGAGGTTGTTTAGAATGTATAATCCTGCTTTGATTTTAGCCTTAGAAATTAGCAAATTAACAAGGAAGCCGTTTGGTCCGGATGTATTAATTAAGTCAAAATGGACCAAATCTCAAACATTTTTATCTAAAAAAGAACGAGAAAAAAACTTATCAAATAGCCTTATACTCAATAAAAAATATCAGATTATAGGTCAAAAAATATTATTAGTAGATGATGTATTGACCACTGGAACTACAGTTAACAAATGTGCTAAAATCTTAAAAGATTCTGGAGCTGAATGTGTTTATGTTATGACAATTGCCATGACATAAGTACCATAGCATCGATTAGACATATTATACTTTAACTTTTTTTCGTGAACGCTAACATTCTATGATTTTACATATGGATTCTCAGTTTTGGTATAAATAAATCTTATTGGAACACCTGGTAAATTAAAAGCTGCCCGCAAGTTGTTTATAAGGTACCTAGTATAACTATCAGTGATTTTTTCAGGATTATTGGAAAATAACTTAAAGGTCGGTGGACGAATTTTTGTTTGAGTCATATATTTAATTCTAACACGTCTTCCGCCTTTTTGTAAGGGTAACGGATGTTGTTCAAGGGCAAAACCTAACCAATCATTCAGTTTACTTGTTGTAATTTTTTTATTCCATAAATTATAAATTCTGATAGATTCATCTAGCACCATATTAATATTATGTTTTTTTAAGGCTGATATAAATATTATTGGCAATCCTCTAACTTGCGGTAGATTGGTTTCTATCTTATAAGCAAATTCCTTTTTAAATTTATCCTGGTCTCTTCTCTCAATCAGATCCCACTTATTAACTACTATAAGCAAACTTCTGCCTTGATCTATAACATAATTGGCAATATTTAAATCTTGTTGTTCTAGAGGAGTTCGTGCATCAACCATCAGAATAACTGTATTAGCAAACTTGATGCTATTAATAGCATCAGAAGATGATAATTTTTCTAAGGATTTAGTAACCGTTCCTTTTTTTCTTAAGCCAGCCGTATCAATTAATTTAAATTTATTATCATTATATAGCCAATCAATTTCTATAGATTCTCTTGTTATACCGGCTTCAGGCCCTGTTAATAATCTTTCATTGTTAATAATGCTATTAATAAAAGTAGATTTTCCTGCGTTTGGTCGACCACTCACCACTATTTGTATATAGTTAGCTTTTATTGGATCGGTTAATTGGTCAGTTAATTCTTCCTCTCCATCTTTATTTTCTAATTCTTCAGTTATTGCATCGTATAAATCTGCCATACCAACACCATGCTCGGCAGAAATTGGTACTACATTATCAAAACCAAGCTTGTAATATTCTTTAGCAAAGTCAAATCGTCCTTCACATTTATTAACGATTAACACAGATTTCTTATTATATCTTCTGATAAAATTAGCAAAAAACTGATCTTCAGGTAACACCCCCTCCTTGCCATCTACCACAAGACATAGCAAATCTGCCTCTATAATCGCTTCCATAGTTTGTTGCATCATTCTATATTCTAATTTTTCATCTTCTGCTTCTTCTAAACCAGGAGTATCAATTACCGTAAAATCGAATGGGCCAATTTGTGCGTCAGCGTATTTTCGGTCGCGTGTTACCCCAGGGAGATCATGTACGATTGCCTTTTTCCTGATAGCTAAACGATTAAAGAGCGTAGATTTTCCGACATTGGGTCTGCCAATAATTGCCACAATTTTTTTAGTCATGTCACTTCATTTTATCATAATAACGCGTTAGCACTAATATCAAATCATTTGAATATTAGCAATATTTGCTATATTATTAGCACTTAATTATATAAAGTTAAACAGTTTATTGTACTATCAGGGATTTTATATATAGTTATTCAAAATAACATTTTAAATAATATATAATGGCAACAATGAGTACAAATAATAATATTAATGATGTTGTAGAAATTACAGCACAAAGTGGTTCGTCAATTTTTTCTCTGATATCGTCATCTGATATCATCGGAAAATCTGTTATGATAATTTTGGTAATTGCCTCAATCTGGGCATGGACTATTATTATAGATAAGATACTCCATTTAATTCAGGTAAGAAGGAAGATTGCAGTTTTTGAAGTTACTTTTTGGTCTGGAACAGTTTTAGACCAATTATATGAAACTACCAAAAGAACAATCAATAATCCTCTTGCTGCAATTTTTGTAGCCGCGATGAATGAATGTAACCGTCAAAGTTCCAAAAACCTCACTGATGCACTTAAAATTAGTCATAAAGAGCGAATAATACAATCTATGTATTTGATCAGAAATCGTGAAATTGAAAGATTAGAACAAAATTTAGGTTTTTTGGCAACTGTTGCTTCTAGTACACCATTCATAGGATTGCTGGGTACTGTCTGGGGGATTATGCATAGTTTTCAGTCTATTGCAGCATCAAAAAACACCTCACTTGCTGTTGTCGCCCCTGGTATTGCAGAAGCTCTACTTGCAACGGCAATTGGCTTATTTGCAGCAATTCCGGCAGTGATTTTTTATAATTACCTTTCCTCGCAAATAATTAAGATTAACAACAAAATCGATGATTTTATTAATGAGCTTAGTTCTATATTATCAAGAGCTATAGATGAAGGAAAAATGTAATGGCAATACAATTACGCAACTTAGGTAATAACTCAGGCAATCAAAGAGCAAGAAGTAATTTAGTCAGCGAGATTAACGTTACACCACTCGTTGATGTTATGCTAGTATTGTTAATCATCTTTATGATAACCTCTCCAATGCTAGTATCAGGTATTAATGTTGATCTACCAGAAACAACTTCTAGTCCACTGTCAGGACAAGATGAGCCGTTAGTGATTAGTATTAACAATAAAGGAGAATTATATTTATTAGAATCTAAAATAGAAAGACAAAATTTGGCTAGCAAGCTAACTAATATTACAAAAGAAAAAAAAGATACTAGAATTTTTGTAAGAGGAGATAAAAATGTATCCTATGGTGAGGTAGTTAGTGTTGTAGCTGAAATCCATGCAGCTGGCTTTTCTAAAGTAGCACTAGTTTCAAATATTAAATATAATGAAAAATAATAATATTGTTTCTGTCTCTTTTATTTGCTCGATGGCACTTCATTTACTAATAATTTATTTTTTCTTATTTGGTATGCCATCATTGTTTAAAAAACTTCCTGAAGAGCAAGTAATAGTTTTTGAAATGTTACCGATTAGTAATCAATCTAATGTACCCAATAAAACCAAACAACCTGAAAAAGCTATAGAAAATCAAGATGCAAAAAAGGTAGAACAAAGCAAACCTGATTATGTAGAAGAGAAAAAACCTGTAGAGAAGGCTGTTGAAGAAAAGAAAATTGTAGAAGAAAAACCGGTAGAAGAGAAGAAGTCCATTGAAGAGAAGCCTATTATTGAGGAAAAAAAGCCTCTAGAAGAAAAACCTATTATCGAAAAAAAGAAGGCTATAGAAGAGAAGAAACCTACAGAAGTGAAAAAGCCTACAGAAGCAAAGAAGCCAATTGAGAAAAAAAAGAAAATTCCTAATAAAAGTGACTTAGATTCTTTGCTTAAAAATTTAGAGCAATCATCCGAAGGCTCTAATGCAAAGTCAAATAAACAAGCAAGAGCCAAAGAAAATAAAGAAACTCAGGAATCGAAAGGTTCATACGATGACACGTTAGCTCTTTCTATCAGTGAAATATCTTTAATTAAGCAACAAATAGAGAGATTATGGAGTAAGCCTATTGGGATACAAAATCTTGAGCAGTTAAGGGTAATTTTGTATATAGCTTTAAATAAAGATGGCAGTGTTAAAGAAGTAAAAGTAAAAGAAACAATATGCCCAAATATAACGAAAACAGCTTGTGATGCTCTATCTGACAGTGCAATGAGGGCAGTATGGCAAGCAAGCCCTATTAATAATCTAGACCCTCAACGTTACGATAGCTGGAAAGAATTTAATTTTCTTTTTAATCCGAGTAATAGCAATAACTAAAGTAATTTTTGGGATTTGATATAGAATATTTTAGGATATAAGTTTAAGAAAAATACCTTTCTACTATGCCATTCTGCGTAGATGGAAATCCAAAAAATTAATACCACAAATGAGTTTTGTGGTGTTATAGATTTCCTCCATTGCTCATAGGCGTCATTGCAAGACCATGTAATGGTCGAAGCAATCCATAAAGCTACCTTATTTTTTAGCTATCTTTTATCATAAGGCATAAATTCTCTTTGTACATACCCAGTATATAATTGCCGAGGTCTGCTAATTTTTTGTTCTGGATCTTCATGCATCTCTTTCCATTGCCCCATCCAGCCGACAGTTCTTGCCATAGCAAACAATACTGTAAACATCTGTGATGGTATACCCATAGCCTGATAAATAATACCAGAATAAAAATCAACATTCGGATAAAGCTTGCGATCGATAAAATATTGGTCATTGAGAGCAATTTTTTCAAGCTCAGTAGCAATTTGTAATAAGGGGTTATTACGGTTCCCTAACTCATCTAATACTTCTTTGCAAGTTTCTCTAAGTACAATTGCTCTTGGATCATAACTTTTATAAACTCGGTGACCAAAACCCATTAATCGGAATGGATCGTTTTTATCTTTTGCCCGTGCGATATATTCCGGAATACGGTTTATGGTGCCAATTTCTTTCAACATGTTAATTACTGCCTCATTAGCTCCACCATGGGCTGGACCCCATAAAGAAGCTATGCCAGTACTGATACAAGCAAATGGATTTGCTCCGGATGATCCGGCTAAACGTACTGTCGAAGTGGAGGCATTCTGCTCATGGTCAGCATGGAGGATAAATATTTTATCTAAGGCATTTTTTACTACCTGATTCACCTTATATTTTTCACAAGGTGTTGAGAACATCATATAGAGAAAATTTTCAGTAAAATCTAAGCTATTGTCAGGATAGATAAAAGGCTGTCCTATTGAATATTTATATGCCATTGCCGCAATAGTTGGCATTTTTGCAATCATTCTAATAGCAATCAACTCACGCTCATTTTCTTCTACATTTAGAAAATCTGGATAGAATGCAGATAAAGAGCCTACCACCGCCAGCATAATTGCCATAGGATGATCTGATGGACAAAACGCCATAAATAAATTTCTAAGCTGCTCATTAATCAAAGAATGATAAGTAATTTTCTGAGAGAAAGATTTATATTGATCAATAGTCGGCAATTCACCATTTAATAGCAAATAGGATACCTCTAAAAAATTACTTCTTTCTGCTAATGTTTTAATATCATATCCCCGATATCTCAATATCCCCTGATCACCGTCTATATATGTCATAGCCGATTTACAAGCTGCTGTAGACATAAATCCAGGGTCGTAAGTGAAATAGCCTGTTAATGAATATATACTGCTAACATCAATAACATCTTGACCGATCGAAGCTGTCTTTACTGGTAAATTAAAAATTTTATCTCCTATTTTTAGTTCAACATTTTCTATTTTCATATATCCTTCATTTTTTCATACTATAGTTAACCCGATTAGCATCACACCGTCTATTAGCGAGGAGGTGTGAGCCGACGAAGCAATCCAAGATAATGGATTGCCACGACCTACTTGCGTGGTCTCGCAATGACGTTTAACTATTGACTATACTATATCATATTTTTATTGCCCACTAATACCAAAATTCTAATATTTTTAGACCGAGTTATATGTATCTTTATCCAGAGTACCTTCACTATTATCGATAATCAAGGTAATTGTTGCATCACCTGTAATATTAATGGTCGTACGTAACATATCTAATATCCTGTCAATTCCAGCGATTATAGCAACCCCCTCAATCGGTAAGTTGATTGAAGACAGAACCATAGGTAGCATTATTAAGGAAGCTCCAGGAATACCAGCTCCACCGATAGATCCAAGAGTTGAGGTAATAATAATTACTAAATAATCATGTAATGCTAAATCTACCCCCATCATTTGTGCAAAAAATATAGTGGTAAGAGCTAAGTTTATCGCAAACCCATCCATATTTATCGATGCACCAAGCGGCAATACAAAAGAAGTGCTAGATTCAGATATACCTAGTCGTTCACGACAAACTTGCATAGTAGTGGCAAGCGTTGCCTTACTACTAGAAGTAGAAAAGGCAAGTACCTGATATTCTAGACTTTTTCTATAAAAAGGTAATGGTGATATTCGACAGAATAGATAAATTAACATGCCAAAAATACCATATTGACATATCATAGCAATAACTACCGCAGCAACTAATTTGGACAAGCTAATCATTACATCAAAGCCCTGAGTACCAACTATCCAAGCCGTTAAAGCAAATGCACCATATGGAGAAATCTGAATGATCATTGAGATCATTTTTAACACCACTTTTGATAATATATGAAATAAATTCTTAATTGGTTCAGCACTAATACCCATTTTATTTATCACAAGTCCAAAAAATATTGCAAAGAATACAATTTGTAAAACATTAGAATTGGCAAATGAACCTACTACATTCTCGGGCACAATACTTACAAAAAAGTTAAGTATGTTAAAGGATTTTTCTTGCGGTATAGTTTGTGCAACATCAAAGTTAATATGTACACCATGCCCTGGCTTTAATATAAGAGCAACTGTAATACCAAAAACTACGGCAAAGAAGGTCGTGCCTAAGAAAGCTGCAACCGCCTTTAACCCCACTCTACCAAGAGAAGCAGGGTCATTCATACTAGTTATGCCCGCTACTAAACTAAAAAATATTAAAGGAGCAATAATCATTTTTATCAAACGCAGAAAAATATCTCCTACCGGTTTTATGTAAGATACATATTCAGGAAAATATATACCAAACACTATACCTAAGATTAACCCCAATGTAACTTTTTTCCATAATTTCATTATTATACTTAATTAAATTAAAGAGTGTTTTAAACTTATTTTACTGATTTCAGGTGAATGCCTATAGTAAAAACTAGTTGTACTATAATTACAACTCTTTTTGCTATAATTGAGTAAATCTTAATTCTAATAAACACTCTCTTAAATTAGATACTTTGAGTTACCCAGTTTAAATACGCCGGTAGCCCATCTTGAATGTCGAGCTTTATTATTTGAGGAAGATCATAATTGTGTATATCAATAATCATCTTTTCTATTGCATTATAGTTATCAGACTTGGCTTTTACTACAATACGAAATTCTGGTACAGAAGATATCTTACATTCCCATTTAAAATAGCTGACTACATTGTCTACTTGTATGCAAGCAGCTAAATTTGCTTCCAACAAACTAATGGTTAGTTTGTCTACTACTTGCTGGTCATCGGTCGTAGTTAAAATTACACAACATCTTTGTACCACTTATACCTCAACAAAGCAATTAGGTGTTTCAAATAATTTGACTTTTGCAATAAAAAGGGAACTATTAGTAAATAATTTTGGCAAGATATCCAACTTTAAGTGTAATGCTATATTTTCTGCTGTTGGATTTTGTTGCATATAATATATTTTCTGACCAGTCCAGTCACATATTTTATCTCCTATCTCTTTATCATTTTGATGTAATATAATATTATGATCAAAATTATCATCTATCCAGTGTTTTATTACCGATTTCATGTGACCAAAATCTACAACCATACCAAGATTATCAACCACATCAGATCCAGCGGTAACTTCAAGGACATAACGATGACCGTGTAAAAATTTACATTTATTCTCATGCCCAATCACTCTATGAGCTGCATCAAATTCAATTCTGCGAGTACATTTTATCATAATTTCTTCTTCAGTATCTTATATTACCCAAAAATATTTTGTCAGCAATGGTGTAAACGTCATTGCGGGAAACCACTTTAGTGGCTACGAAGCAATCCAAATTTATAGTAATTTTGGTGAATAAAGCATTTTTCCTTTGCTTGTTTTCTCTTGGCTGACCTTATTTTTCTTTATGTCATTTATCGCTTTTATTGATTCATGAACTTCTTGAAAAATTTTAGGATAATCAAGTTGTAAAATTTGTCTTCCCCCAAGATGAGAATATTAATAAACTATTTTCATATTATACTGTTTCAGGTTCATAGACGGGTTTATTCATTTCTCTAACCATAATAGTTCCATTTAATGTTTCTTTAATTCTTTTTTTTGAAATATTTATATATTTTTTATCTATTTCTGCCCCTATACATTTTCTAGAATTTTTTAGACTTGCAACAAAAGAACTACCAGAACCAACAAAAGGATCTAAAACAATATCATTTTTTTTGGTCATTGATAAAACCAACCTTTCAACTAAACCGACAGGAAATTGACACGGGTGTTCCGTTTTTTCTATATGATTACTTTTTACATTTGGAATATCCCAAACATCTGATGGGTTTTTACCTTTTGGATTACAAGACAATTCCCCTTTTTTGTTACCTTTAAAATATTTTTTATTAGGATATTTTTGAGGTATCCTAACAGCATCTAAGTCAAAGTAATAATTGTCGGTTTTACTAAACCACATAATAGTTTCATGTCTTCCAGAGAATCTTTTTGAAGCGTGTAATCCATGTCCAAAATGCCAAATAACCCTATTTCTCATTTTCATTTTTAATTCTGAAAATATAGGATATAATAAAATATCTAAAGGTATTACTTCTCCATTTTCTACATAATTACCGACCTGCCAACAAATATGTCCATCATCTTTTAGCACTCTATAGCACTCATTGATGACTTCTTTTTGCCAATTATAATATTTATTAATATCTAATTTTTTTTCGTATTCCTTACCTATGTTATATGGCGGTGATGTTATTATTAAATTTATACTGTTATCTGGAATTTGTTTTAATAATTTCATGCAATCACCTTCAAATAGGGTTGCTTGATTATTTAAATCAAAACTATTTTTTAAGATATTATATTCTTGTTTTTGACAAGACAAATTATTTACAAGTTCACTAAAACTATAATTCTTTTCCTGTATTTCAGATATTCTAATTGCTTCTTGTGTCATATTATAGAAAGCTAAAGTTTTTTATACGTTACTTAGAAATTCAACAAATATTCTTTCGAGCAAAACCTATAGCTTTTAGATATTCACATAGTTTGGTAAAAACTGGTTTTGGTAAAATATTTAGTGTAGAAATTTCAATATATTTATCATTTTTTAATTCAAAAGAAAAAGATGGTGACTGAAATCTTGGCCCATCAATTTCCCTAGCAATTTTTATAAAATTACCTATTATATGACTGTTACAATAATCATACTGATCAATCATTCTTTTTGCCAGCCTATTAATATATGTATCACTTTTGGATGTATAGCTAAGTGCAAGAGCGTTACTCATCATCAATCGTTGACGATGAGTAAAAGGAATATCTGAAGCTAAAATAAATGCAACAATAAAATTAGAACGCAGTGTTCTATCAATATTTTTATTATATTGTGCAAGCATTATAACCAAAGCAATTATACTAATTGTCGTGGTATCTGGTTGAATTAATATAGGTTTAATAACTTCTGTATAATTTTTGATATTACAAGTAGTTTCGTCAAAATTTACTAATGTCTTGATTCGTTCATAGATAATATCTTTTTGCTGTTCTTCTTTAGGAAGACAATCAAATCTAACCCCTTCTTTTAAACCATAATTTGAAATTATTACCTTTTCCGGTAAGAAGACATTTAGCATAGATTTTGCTACTAAAATTGCATTGGCATGAATTCTTGACTTATATTGCTTTTTCTCACTGATAGAATTAGCCAATCTTTCAAGATATAGCTCAAATTCCTTACTGTTTATTTCAAGGTTATGTAAGTTTTTAAGAGGGTAATGAACAAACTCCATATAAGAACGCCCCATTAATCTTAAAGCTCCTCCTATTAAGTATAAGTTTTGGCAATGTAATTCTTCAAATTCTTTCTTGATCATTTGACTAATTATATCAATATCATCAAAGTGATTATTAGCGATTAGACCAGTACCTAAAGGTAAAGACTTTAAGATACCAACCTTTCTGTCTTTAATTTGGACAAGCTCAAGACTACCTCCACCTAAGTCTGCTGCTATACCACAAGCGTCATTGATACCAGAAATTAATCCGGTAGCTGTAAGATAAGCCTCGCGGTCGCCAGAAATAATTTCAATATCAATATTAAATTTTCTTTTAACTATCCCTCTAAACTCTTCAGCTCTTGGATGTCCTCTAAGTACAGCAGTAGCAACGCATTTAACATCTGTTACTGATAACCTATCAAAAATATGTACCAAATATTGTAGCAACAAATATGCTTGATGCTTGATGTCTATGTTATCTAGATTAAGTAAATTAATAATATCACTTTTAAATTTATCATTAAAAATTTCTGGAGCTCCAAGCCTATCACATTCATAGACTACAGCTCTCACGGCATTATAACCAATATCAATAATAGCTGAACGCATAGAGATTTATCTTACTTCTTACTTACAAAATTAATCTTCTTTAGTGGTAGAATCTGTATTTTCTTGATCCTCATCTACATTATTTTTATTTGGATCATAAGGTTTTTGAGTTGGAATAAATGTAGGGGGTAATAGCCTATTTGTAAAGAACTTATCTTCATAATACTTAATTTTTAAAGATTTTATAGGCGGGAAAGATTCAATTAAAACGATTTGTTCATCTTTTGGTAATTGAATTACTTCTTGAGGTAAAAGCAGAGCTCTTGAAACTTGCGATACATTCTGCGTTCTTGTTGAAATATTTAGATCAAAAAATATTGGTTTACTATAAGAGCGTTGTTCAACTGTCTTATTACCAACTAGCTGAGATATTAAGTTAGCTGTTTCATAGTTATTAGCTGCAAAAGTAATACGATATGTAGAATTTGACAGAAACGAATTCATACCAGCATCCTCATAAGTTCCTTTGAGCTGTTGAGTATCTTGGATAATCAAGAATAGACGAACTCTATATCCCCTGAAGAAGGCGATACCAGCCTTAAATGTTTCCATTTTTCCTAAAGTAGGGAATTCATCAAGTAAGAACATCACCCCATAAGGCTCTTCTTTTAGATCAGGCATTTTACGACTTAAAAATTCTGTAGCCTGCTGGTAAAAAACCTGCATCAGTTTTTGCAAACGTTGTATGTTATCAGGAGTTAGACCAACATACACTGTTGTTTTAATCTTTTTAAACTCAAGTATATTAAAGTCAGATGAGGCAGTAGCAGCATCAATAAGGGGATTTGCCCATAATTCTAAGGAGGAGTTCATTGTTGAGATAACACCTGAACGTTCTTTATCTGCTTTTTGTAAAAATGCTGCTATATTCATATAGGCAACAGGATGTATTACTTTGCCTAAAGTATCTAAAACTACTGCCAAATTATACACTACGTCATCACTACGCATTATTCTCACAACTTCACCAAAAGATTTAGTTTTTGTTGGGTCAGCAATTAAGTATAGTACCACACCGAGAAATAAACTGCGTGCCTCATTATTCCAAAAATCTTTTTCAGGCATAATCAGATTTGAGATTTTTTGTACGTCATCCACCATTTGACCTGGTTTGGTACTTACCCAATCTATCGGATTGTAGCAATGAGTTATCCCATCAGGATTTGATGGCTCCCAAACAAATACACGTTGCCCTTGTTTTTGCCGCCAACCACTTGTAAGACCATGATTTTCCAGCTTAATGTCATGTACTATTATAGAATGTTCCCAAAATAATAAATTGGGAATAACAAATCCTACACCTTTACCTGAACCGGTTGGGGCGAAAAGTAAAGCATGTTGAAACCCATCAGCAACAAAATATCCGCCACTATTAGTACCAAGTAACATACCATGTTTTGCCCTTAGACTAGCTCTACTTATATCATCTTCAGTAGCCCAACTAGCATCACCATAAACTTTCTCTGGCTGAGTAAAAAATTGTAAACTTTTTATTCTTTTAAAATTCTTCCAATAGAATATGATGACTATAATTGTTGGCATAGTCAGGGCTAATATTAACTTAATTTTTAAGTAATTATATGCTTGAATATCTAATTGTGACCATACACTAACTAACCAATAAAACCACTTATAAGCTATGTCTATGGCTACTAAGTCAATATTTAGGACTCTAGTTTCGTTAGTAATAAATGCAACTATCGCCCCACTTACCCATATCGTACAAAATATTACCAATGGGTGTATTATAGCATGCCCTAAAATGTTACGAGTAAGTTTTTGTATTTTATGCCATTCCATCGTTAGCCTTGCCTATTCTTACTATAGTATATTTCTGAGACATATCTTTTACCGCCACTACCTCGCTTTAATTGTACCACAATATCGACGACCGCTAATATATATTTTTTTACCTCATCCGGTGGCATACCTAGACTAGCTTGCATAACCATTAACTTAAGTTGTTCTATAGCCATAGCTGGTGCATCAGCATGTAAAGTAGATATAGAACCAGGATGTCCTGTATTAATGGCTCGTAAAAAACTAAATGCTTCAGCCCCCCTAAGTTCACCGACAATAATTCTATCAGGTCTTAGACGTAAACACGCCTCAATCAAATCCTGAGTAGTAACTTTTGCACGCCCTTGCCCCCCTTTTGAAGCTAGGAGATGTAATTTATTAGGATGGCTTGTTAGAATTACCTCTCGTGCATCTTCCACAGTGATTAATCGCTCACTATTTGGAATTTCTGCTAAGGCAGCGTTAGTAAAGGTTGTTTTACCAGTGGATGTCCCACCACTAATAATAATATTTTTCTTAGAAATTACTGCATGTCGAATAAATTCTTTTATTTTATTTTCTTTCAGATAGTTGTTTAAGATTTCTTCATTCTCGTCAATCAATTCCCCTGTAGATGTTGAATCAAAAGCTCCCATCTTGTCATATTGATCTAACGTGAGATTCATTGCACTACCTTTCCTGATAGCATACCCAACATAGCCTGGTTCACAAGCAGGAGGAAATACTACTTGGATACGGTAACCATTGGGTAATGAGGCGGAAAGTAAAGGTCTTTCTTCGGAAATTATCTGATCAGTTGACTGAGCTACCAACCTACCAAGTGATATAAGATGTTCGAAATCAAGCTCAGGTACCAATTTACAAAATTGATCTCCTTTCTTTTCAACCCATACTTCTCCCGGTTTGTTTACCATGATCTCATTAATACCATCTTCTGCGAATAATTCTTTAAATGGTAATAGAAAAGTCTCTAATGCAGCAAAATTATCACTCATTTTATTAATCTTGATTTTCTTAGTACAGCTTGAGGAAATTTATAATCTTTATTGACATAAATCTTGATTATCGTACCTTGATCTATGGTAATAGTTGGTTTAAATTCCTGTTGCTTCATCATATCTTTTACAGTATTACTGACATCAGTAAAAGCTTGTTTTGAAGCTGCTTGTGCCTGGGTTGGAGTGGTAGCGGTTGCCGTACTAGATAACAAACTAGCTGCTGCACTAGTTACTGCATTCAATAACGCAATAAGTCTTTGACCAGGTTGTGACCCAACTGGATTACGAGCAGTGTTACAAGCCTGTATCATGGAAATATAGGCTGTTGAAGCTTTATCAGTAATAGCATTCATCACACTAGAACATATCTGTGCAATTTTAACATCCTCGGTACCGGAACCATTATTAATACTTTGTGCCAAATTTTGTATGTTAACAGCGATAGCAGTATTAGCAGCGGTAGCTTGTGCATTAACCGGCGGAGCTACCACCTTGTCAAGAGCAGTGGCAAGTCCAATATTAAATGCTGATGATAATACAGCATTGGTTAATCGTTCTTTAAATTTATTATCTACTCTTCCTTGTTCACCTTTCCTTCCAAGATTATCAACAGCCAGAGCATCTAAGTTAATGGTATAACCACTTGATAGATCGATACGATTCCATATTATGGAAATTCGACCATACGCTCCATCAGTACCAGTTGCATAAACACCAAAAATCTTTGATCCTTTAGGAATTAAAATAATCTTCTCCTTTTCAGAGAATACATCTCTGCTAATTATTGCTCTTATCTCTCCACCAAAATCAGTATTAATAGCATTCTCTAATACCGCTTCCATTATCTTACCACGAGCCAGAACAAATGCCATATCCCCACGATCTTGAAAATTTGCTTCTTCGGCAATCTGATCAGGTGTTTTTTTCTCTGGAACTCCTGCAATTAATACTATAGCAGATTTTCTCTTTGCTTCACGACGGTTCTTTTCCTCATCACTTTCAGTTAATTTCCCAGGAAGGGCTGTTGGCGTAATGGAAGGAAGAGTAGCTTTGTCAGCATTACTATCTCCTGAAGGAGGTGGTAAAGGAACTGTTGGTTCAGTAACTTTAGGGGAGAGAAGTTGTGGAGGAGGTGGTGGTGGACGATCCACAGGTGCTTCCAGCTTAGGTGCTTCTGGTAATTTTGGAATTTCTGGTATATTTTTAGAGTTATCTTGTGTCGGTTTAGTAATATCAGTAGGTGCTGACGGAGCTACTACCACCTCCTCTGGTTTATTATCACTAATAAAAAGTTTAAAAAAAATAAATATAAAAACGGCAGAAATGACAAGCAAAATCGCAATACTTTGCTTAGGATTAGTTGCAACTTTTGACAGTTCATTTTGAACTTCTGGTATGTCTTGTTCCTCTGTACCAGATTGAGAAGTAGTATTATCTTGTTCTGCCATGTTAAATTAATATCAATTTATAAAAAAATCATCTAAAATGTAGATTAGAGCTAACCAGATTAGCACTAACAATAAATCTATTGTGTAGTACTAAAGCCTTTCTTAGGATAATAAAACCTAACTACATACACCAAATCCTTTTCACGTCCTTCTTCCAATTCTTTAGATACAACATCGAATTGGTAAGTCCTTTTATTAGTTATTATAGTCATATTTGTTCTAATGTTTTTTTCCAATGGCTTAATGAATAATCTGTTTGCCAACGGAGTAATTTTCCAAGCGTATGATTCTCCTAGAACAATATTTTGTATTTCCTCATTTTTGGCAAATTCTATACTTGACTGAAACCCAAAATGTAGAACTAATAAATAAACCTCATTAGGATTATGTATATAAGTTTTAATTCTGTTATCAGTAGTTATGGCTAGGTCATCTAAATCATTATCTATATGCATATTACTTGTATCAGCATTGGCAATAACCGAATACAATAATATTATTGCTGTAAAAAGAAGTCTAGCTATTATCATCATCTACCCTGTAATCATTAATTTGAAAGCCTACTGGATTAATATCTCGGTCTGCATCTGTTAATTCCATTGGAATATAGGCGAAACTTACTACAGCTATTTTATTAGAAACCTTTTTACTACCTGCTGTTTCATTAATAGAGAACCTAACCATATATTTATTTTTATTTTCTTTTAAATTTTCTTGTAATTTTGACCAAGATTTAATTAATAGAAAAGTTGTGTTGTTTTGACCATACATTAAAACTGGATCTATATCTTTATTTTTTATGTAGCCGAGATAGTTATAATATACTGAACTTGAAGATAATAACCTAACGCTTTTCCGGGCTTCAGTATCAAAATCAACAGGATTATAGGTTTCTCTAGCTATTAGGTATTTTTTTATAAAATATCTTGAAAGTGCATCATTGCCACTTAGTATCTCCGAAGATATTGGATTTACAATTGTTGCTGCCCCGGTGCTATTATCAATTTGGATAACAAAAGGGCTAAACTCTCTTGAATTTATTGCTATGGTCACCGATACTATAGATACCATTATAAGAAGCATCAGTAATATAGATATTACCAACAAAATATTACGTTGTACAATGATTCTATCAGATTTTTCTTCGTACCAATTCCTGGTAATTTTAACAAAGTTACCAGACTGAACATTTTTGGGTTCTATCGTGGGATTAGTAGGTGATTTTAGTATATTTAATACATTCGATAATTTAAACATTGTGATTATAACTTATTTCATTTTGTAATATAACCTGAATTCGATATAACAAGTTATGGCAAAATCTGTTATATCTATAAATATAACAGATTTTTTTGCTCCACTAATAACTGTTTTCATTATTTTTGCGATATTGCTTATTTTTTTATTCCCTAACTAGTTAATATAATAATCCTTGTCACTACAATTATACACTAATTTGCAATGTACACTAATAGGATTATTGAATAAAATTTAATATTACCTCTTACCACTACCAAAAGAATAAATTAACTTACCTATCAAGGATTCAATATTAACCGCCGACTGAGTATATTTTATCTGATCGCCTATCGCCAAATTCTCTTCAGATGAACCTGGAGTTACGGATATATATCTACCACCAATTATACCACTTGTGACTATCGCTATACTAGTGTCTTTAGGCAACTTTATATCGTTATTGATGCAAATCGTTAATAAGGCAAAAAAACTAGTCTTATCTAAAGTTACGTTAGTTACTGATCCGATTTTTACCCCAGCTAACATCACGTCACTTCCTTTAACTATCCCTTCAGAATTTTGAAAATTTGCTTTAAGCATATACCCAGCTTCGGATCTTGATGAACTACCAATTTTATAAGCAAAAATAAAAAAGGCTAAAGCAACTAGTATTACTATAAAGCCAACTAAAGTTTCTATAATATTCTGTTTCATTATTTTGATTTACCTAAAGGTTGCCACCTACTATATTCAGCTTTAGTGGTATTATTTTTTACCAGCTTATGCGACAAACTAGTACCAGTGAGATTAGGAAGATAATCTTGTTGCCAGTCGAATTTATCATTATTGATTGGCACTTCATTGATCATATAGTGCAGCCAAGCATGCCACATAGGTGGAACTTTTGACGCTTCTACTTTACCTTTATAAACCACCTGTCTTCTAGCTTGACCTAAATAATCAAGCTTTTTACTTTCGTAATATTTATTACCAAATTGATCTTTCCCAATTTCCTTAGAGAAAATAGATATAAAAAAATTATCTATGAATGACATTTGAGCATTTTTATAGCAGTTTCTTTTCCCTTGACAGCCAGACTATCGGCTATCTGATTTCCCTTATTATTACCATGACCTTTAACCCAATTCCAGATAATAGAGTGTTTACCTAGTTCGTCGTACAATTTTTTCCATAAATCAACATTCTTGATAGGATCATTGTTGTTTTTATGCCAGTTATTTTTTATCCAGGTGTTAATCCACTGAGTTATTCCAAGCTGTAAATACTTACTATCTGTATAAAGTTCTACACAGCATGATTTTTTAAGAACTTTTAACGCTTCAATTGCTGCTGTCATTTCCATGCGATTATTAGTGGTGTGTAGCTCATGACCAAATATCTCCTTACAAACTCCATTAAATTGTAACAATGCCCCCCAGCCACCTGGTCCAGGATTACCTGAGCAAGCTCCATCAGTATATATGATAACTTTAGGTATACTCTTCTGCTTTGAGTATAAACTCAAATGATTCTGTGAATCTGTTCCATAAAACGACGTGGTACTCATGTGATCGCCTCTTATTTTAAACTCCAATTCTTCAAATCATTTGAGTATATCTATACTGGTTTACGGGGTTTCCGAAATTTATCCAAAACTATTATATTATCTGCTGAATTAGATTCACTGCTAGAATCAACACTCCCCTTGATTGTTTCTCTTTGTTTTGCGTCCGATAATTGATTAGATTTGATTGCTTCTGGCTTAAATTTTAGGCTATAACCACTATTAGGATCAACAAAACTGATCAGAGAATCAAATGGTACATTAATCGTTTCTTTGATACCATCAAAACTAACTGTTACGGAGAAGCCATTGACTCCTACGGTTAAATCTTCAAATTGATATTGCATTACTATAGTTATTTCTTTTGGATAGCGTGCTTTTATCCTAGAAGATAAGACCACGGCAGGATTGTCAGTTCTATAAGAAATATACAAGATTTGATCCATCTGCAACTTATCCGCACGAACTCTTGTAAGAATCTTTTTTACAAATTCCAACATACATTCATTAAGAAATTGTTGATATGAGTTGTTCATAGTTATAAAATAAATAAAGAAAATAACACTTTGGAGGCTACCTGAAATAACTAATTAATTCTATAATTTTCTGTTCTGTGCTTATAAACTAACGGTCAATCCAACATAGTTACTAATAGTGGGGCTTTTTCTGTTGCCCGGTTAAGCCCCCAACCGCGTAGGATTAAGCAGCTAGTGCTTGATTTCCTACGAAACGTTCATTATCATTTGCGTTTCTTTTTTTTAACCCAAAGACACAAGGTCCGGCGGAATTATACCGAGTAAAGATAATTTTTTTATTAAGCACGTCGATCCTATTTCGCCCCCATAAAGTTTTGCTTACAAAATATACTACAACTTTTTGGTGGAAGCGCCGGGTACCGCCCCCGGGTCCGCAACCTCTATTCTAAATTACGTTTATTACTATAGCTACAAAAATAGCAATTTTATATTACATCAATCATAATAAGATGTAAAGGCTAATTTCAACAAAGGGCTACCTCATATAAAAACAGTAAATATTGTAAGCGTTCACGGTTTTTTTGCTATTTTCTTATGATGAATAAAAAATCTGAGTTGCCAAACATCTATTAGCAAAGAGCGGCGATACAGCAACGAAACAATCGCATTACATAAGTTTACTCTCACGGGTAAGGATTATTTTTCAGCCAATTTGCCAAATTAGAGCAAAGAACGTTGCCGCGATCAGGGACAAGTAATGTATAATAACGGGTTATCTCAAATCCCAGTTTCATAGCTGTATGTAATGAGCTTCTATTATCAACGTTGCAACTCCATTTAGGAGTTATTTTTGTATTGAAACACTGTGTAATTAAATGAGATACAATTTGTCTACCGTATCCTTTACCACGATAATCAGGATGGGTGATAACACCTATTTCAGCGTAATCGCCACCAATACTAGCGTAAACTTCACTCACAACTTGCAAACCAAGACATAACGCATATCCAGTACCATGCATTAAAAAATTTTTATCTGAACCATATAGCTGAGATTGTTCTTTGTACCGAAAGCATTTTTTAAAGATATCCAGCGTCTTAATTGGTTCAATATCTACATGTTGTTTTGGCACTCCAGTGTCTTTTAGATTTTTGAGTGAAAGTTCAGTGCGTAAGTGAAAATTCCACCCAAGCCGTAAAAACAAAGGATGATATTTAAGGTGGCAGTAAACCATTGGAAACTTTAAATTACCAACAAGGGAGATCGTATCCTTAATCGCCTCATCTGTTAATAACCCTGCAATAAAGACAAATGGATCGGGACAATTTTCCATAATTAATATAGCTCCACCTGATAACTCAAATATTTTTCCAGATTGGTTTTTCTCTATAATTTCCCAAAGTACACCTTGATTTGGAAATTCTTTTAACTCTGATGTTAAGTTAAGATTGTTGATATTCTTAATTTCTTGAATCATTTTTGACCAATATTAAATATTCTATACCATAAACCTGTTAAAAATTTTTCCTAGCCGTTTTGAGCAAATTAAGCCAAGCTATCCAGTCACGTTTGCCTAAATCTTCCTCAAATGACAATAAATCTTGCACTGATTTCTTGCAAGTTTCTGGAGACGGTATAATTAACTCCTGATTTGTTGAACATGCTAAACATTGGGTTTTACATGCTTGCTATAAATGATAAGTATAAAACATCGCTTCATGTATTGTCCTGCCACAGGCTAATATTCTGTGATTACGTAGAAACATAACATAATTCTGCCCAAGATCGTCTAGTATTTTACTAGTTTGATTGGAGGTCAGTATAAGAGAGTTATACTCATGATAAGATAGTTTTTCATAAAAATGCAGTGCCCACTGACTTATTGGCAACAATCCTACTCGCATAGATGATACAGCAACAGTTGCTGGAGTATGCAAATGAAAGATAGATAAAATATCCGACCTTTCTTTGTAAATATTACCATGAGTGACGTAGCCTGTTTCATTGTAACTATATTCATTACCCTTTATAATTGTCCCATCTAAACTAATTTGCAGTAAATTATCGCTAGTTACTTCCTCAAACCGTAAACCAAAAGGATAAATATAGTAATAGTCAGCCCCTTTAGGTCTTGCAGATAGATGGGTATATGTATGATCATCGAAGCCCAAAATTGCAAGAATTTGGTAGGCAGAAGCTAAATTAAATTTGGTCTCTAAAGTCATGGTTATATCGAATTTTCATTATTACTATTTTGAAATATTTTTAATTTGAGATCAGGTAGCACCGCCATCAAATGATCAAAAATATCTGATTGGATATCTTCAAATAGCCCCTTCCTCGTCTCATGGGTAAAGACACATAACTCTATTGGCAGACCATTAGGGGTTGGAGTCAACTGACGCACCAGAAAGGTGAAATTTTGTTGATAAATCATCGGGTGATTTTTCAAATATTCTTTTATATATAGCCTAAATATCTTGATATTTGTTACATAATCATCTAGCTGTTTCAAATCCACTTTATCCATTACTTCCTTTAGCAAATATGGTGATTTTTTTAACTCTTGTATAAATGCTATAGTCGAAACCGACAAAATACTGTTTACGTCAATACAGATTGCTCCCTGAATCTTTTTTGCCATTGAGTCAGTTATACCACGTGAGTTCACTACATTAGTCGTTAAAAGACTAGATGTTGGTATTGTTGAAATAGTCTGATCATTATTCCTAATTTTAACTAATGTAATAGTAATTTTTTCTACGGTACCTTCAACATTATACTGGCTAATACTAACAAAATCACCAATTCGTATTATATCTTGCGAAATTAGTTGTAAGCTTGCTAGCAAAGCCACAACCATATCCTTAAATAGAAAGGTTAACAACGCTGCTGCTGCTCCCAAGCTAGTAAAAAATGCACTAAGAGAAACATTCAAAATGCTGGAAATAATGATAATGGTAGCAACCGAGATAATAAGTATCTTTAATATTTGAGTGTATAAACTTAAATATGATTGGATAGAAATTGTCAGTCTGCTTCGATAAATATCCGCAAAAGCATCGATAAGAGATAGGATTAGCATTGTAACGAAACTACCTGTATAGAGTATTATCGCAACATTCTTGATGCTAATTATCCAAGATAAAGTAGGAAATGTCTGTAAGATATTATCCCAAAATATAAGGTATAAAGCTAGTAATGTATGTAATAAATATGTGTATATAGAATATTTTTTAAATATTTTTTCATAATCAGGATGCCATTGATTAATATAGTTTTTAAGCATTGAAAATATTATTGTCTTAATAAAAATAATCAATGGAATGATTGAAACTATCATAATTATTAACATTAAAATTTCTTGATTGCCTTTATGATAAAGATCCAATAAATATTGTACTGCCATATAAACTAACCTTTCTGATGGCTATTACGTTAACGATAAATAACATTAATTCGGGACAAGAATAATTGTTTTTATCTACCCAATTTGTATAATATACACCAATTATAATGTACACTAAGTATTATTGTGAATATTTTAAGATGAATATAATATAGCAAAATTAAAAATAGTAGATGAAAAGCTGTTGGTGGATAATGGTATAGTCAATTCAGGAGGATTGGGTAGCAGGAGCGATGGAGCGACACCTATAAGTTAATAGGCAAGCATTGAGCGATGACGTCACCAACTTCTCATCAATTGACTATAGTGCTACTCTAAATCAGAATCAAATAATGTATGGTATCAATGATGCTGTTGATTCTTGCGTTCCCAATAACTGGGCGTCTAATTCAATATTACTGTAATTATGCATTTGTATTGGTTGCATGCTTACGTGAAGATGTTTTTGTATTGATTTAGGAATTTCAGAATCTAATATGTTCGAGTTATCTTTGATTTGATTCGGTTGATGTGCCTCAGATATATTATTAAATTCTCCAATATCAGTAACTTGTTGATACTTTATCCCTTTAATAAGTGATAACATATTGTTTTTAATATCTGGACCTACTAAAATAGCATGTACACCTATTTTTTGTGCTTCGTTTAAATTACGTACATCATCATCTACTAATACTACATTGAAGTAGTTTGTAATACCATTAAGCTTCATTGCCTTTTCAATATGTAAGTTCTTTCCCATTTTTATTCCGCCTGTAGGAACGCCTGTTATTATATCAATTTTTTCAATTTGTTTCTCAGTTAAGCCCATTTTCTTTAATGCTGGTTTGATTGTATCAGGATATCGGGTATGAGAAGTAATAGCCACTTTATGACCTTTGTTTAATAAATAATTAAACGTATCTTTTAATTGATCGCGATGGTTTAATCCAAACTTATCAGAACGTAATAATGGTTTCATTATCTCTTGAATTTGATGTGGATCATAAGTACTATTTAGTGTATGCCCTTCTTCTATGCTACCGTTTATAATAAGGCAATTTTCATATGTTATAGGTTTAAAATCTTTGTGTTTTAATAAAGAATGAATATGCCCGTTTACTACAGTGCAATCAAAATCCCAACATACCAGTATAGTATTTGCTTTATTTGCTTTATTTTCTTTTTTGGAAAAAATTTTGTATATACAATTTTTTAATTTTGACATTGACTATATTATTTTTCTTGTAACTAAAACTTATAATATATTTTGAATATAATTCAACTATGTTTTTGTTGTTTCTTATGTATAACCCATTAACCCCAATATTATATGAAAGGATTATTAGTTGGGGCAAGAAAGCTAAAATGCCCTAGGAAGCTTATTGCAATAACGAAAGTAATTCTATATTTGGCTCTTTTTGGCTACGAATAAACATGATTTTCTTGAAATAGATAGCCTATTCTTGCAAAGAATCATATGTATTCTCGCCGAAAAATAGCTCAAAATATAATTAATTAGTTATCGCAGGCAACCTCCTAGCCCCCAATTCTTCTGACTTGACTATAGTAGCGACAAAGCAATCCATAAGAATTAGTATAGATACATCAAGACTATATGGATTTCTTAGTCGTGCGGTTTCCGCACTCCTCGCCATAACACCTAACATTTTTTCCTACTACTACTTGCAATCGATAAAGTCTGTGTATATAATAAACGTATGCTCTTTCCAAATATCAATCCTGTTATTTTTTCTATCGGATCATTTACTGTTTATTGGTACTCTATGGCTTACGTTTTGGGTATAATAGCTGGGTGGTTCTATGCTTATAAAATTATAAAAAAATTCGAAGTTGGTGTTACTACAGTACACTTAGAAAATTTTGTTACTTGGGCTATTCTTGGTATCGTAATAGGTGGAAGATTAGGCTATGTGTTCCTATATAATCCGATTCAATATTTTTCTGATCCTATTCTCATTTTAAAGACTTATGAAGGAGGTATGTCATTTCATGGTGGTGTGATTGGTTTAATCATCTCTAGTTATTTTTTCTGCTATAAGCATAAAGTTAACTCCTTGCTTATGTGTGATATATTAGCTACGGTTGGGTCTATTGGTTTATTTTTAGGTAGAATTGCCAATTTTATTAATGGGGAATTATATGGCAGAGTGACTACAATGCCTTGGGGCATGATTTTTCCAAATAGTGATCTACAACTAAGACATCCTAGCCAACTCTATGAGGCATTTTTTGAAGGAATTGTATTATTCATAATTCTAGCTTACGCCACTTTTAAATACAAAACTATAAATATCCATGGGTTAAATTTTGCTATATTTTTAATATTCTATTCGGTATTTCGAATTATTATAGAAATGTTTCGTGAGCCAGACTTTCACATAGGTTTTATTTTTAATAATTTAACTATGGGGCAAATTTTGTCATTACCTATGCTAATACTAGGAATTTATTTAATAATACGAATTAAATGCCAGTCGACTCCAAAATAAGAAAACTTATTGAGCAAAATGGTAGTATTAAGCTTGATGAAATGATGCTCCAAGTAACATCTGTAGCCCCTTCTTCCTATTACCAAAAACAAGATAAGCTAGGTTGCTTAGGAGATTTTACAACAGCTCCAGAAATTTCTCAGCTTTTTGGTGAAATGATAGCTTTATGGACTATTGACCAATGGTATAAAATGGGTTGCCCACAGAAAACTAATTTAGTTGAATTGGGTCCTGGGCAGGGAGTGTTAATGCGAGATTTGCTAAATGTTGCTAAATTAGTTCCAGAATTTTACCGCTCTCTCTCTATAGAATTAATTGATATTAATCCTCATTTTATCAAAAAACAAAAAACAAACCTAAAGTTAACAGCTCTACCTATCAAACACTATACATCCATACAATATATATCTAAAATTCCTTCTATTATAATAGCTAATGAATTTTTTGATGCTATGCCAATTAAGCAATATATTAAAAGCAAAAAGCTTTGGTACGAGCTAACACTTATTATTGACCCAGCTGATGGTAAGATTAAATTCGATAAGATAGAGGTTAGTAAGGAGTTACAGCGTTATTTACTGCAAGAACACTCAAACGCACATGATGGAGCAGTAATAGAAGAATCACCTAAATCGTTAGAAATCGTAAAATTTATCAGCAAGCATATAATGCAATTCGGTGGGGCTAGCTTAATTATCGATTACGGTTATGATATATATCCAATAAAGAGGACGCGTAACCAATATAACCCTACTTTACAAGCGATAAAAAATCATAAATATTATCCACTACTTGAAACTTTAGGAGAAGCCGATTTATCAGCACATGTTGACTTTTATGCCTTAAAAACAGTAAGCAAAAATATAGGAATAAATGTGTATGGATCAATAACTCAACGTGATTTCTTAATTAGCAATGGTATATTATTACGAAGTCAACTGTTACAAAGTAAATTACCTATTATAGAGGCAAATATCATAGCCAAGCAAGTTGATAGACTAATTGCTCCCAATAAAATGGGACTATTGTTTAAAGTATTGATCTTTGTGCAGAAGTAAGGTATTAGTTTATTATGAGATGAATAGAATCTAATAATAGAAAAATAGGGTAAACTATGAAACTAGTTCAAAATAAGCTGGTAATTCTTACTATTTTTTTAGTAATTATATTTTTTGCTTTCTGGAAGAATTATAAAGCACAAGAAAATTTAATTATTCCTGGGGATGGGAAACTACAAGTTAAGAATGTAAATTATAGCTGTACAGATGGAAGAAAAATAAATATAAGGTATCTGAATAAGGAAGCTAATACTTTAGCACTTATTCCAGTTGAGGAAGAAAACCAGATTTTGATTTTTACTGGTAGGATATCAGCTAGTGGAGCATTATATGGTGCAAATCAATATGAATGGCATACAAAAAATAAAAGAGGAACATTCAGTAATATACAGACTGATAACACAGTATTTTGTGATGAAATAGAATAATAGACTTACCTAGGGGGCTGTTGGAAATAGCTAAAGTAATTCTATGTTTGACCCTGTTTAGCTGTAAATTATAGCTAACCCGATTAGTATATCCATGCAAACTAACGTTATTGCGAGACTACGTAGTGGTCGTGGCAATCCACTGATTGCTTCGTAGTCACCAAAGTGGCTCCTCGCTAATAGTACCAAGCTATTTTCCCTATAACTTTTAAACGCCATGTGTAAGGTGAATAATTAATTATAAGGCTTAAACTTTTATAAATTTTTGCCTACTCAGGAAAGAGATTGCCTTCGCCATTTTTTCAGCAAAAAAGTATTAGGGGAATTGTTCAGTTAGCAATATAATCAGGTTTATGCTAAATAATTTATACAAGGATCAATGACTATTTTTTTGATAATCATTATTGTTCTAATGATAGGATGTTCCGCACTACTCTCAGCCACTGAAACGGCTATAACCGCCTCGTCTCCTGGGAAAATACAAAAAATTAAGGCAGAAGGTATTAAACGTGCCACGATTGTATTACAAGTTCTAAAGGAAAAAGAAAAAGTAATTGGCACATTACTAATTGGCAATACCTTATTTAATACTGTCTGTACTACGATTTCTACCAGTATGTTTATCGATTGGCTAGGTGATAATGGTACTGTCGCAGCTTCAGCAGTTATGGCTTTCTTGATAATTGTTTTTGGTGAAATCATACCAAAAGCTATTGCTGTAGCAAAAGCAGAACAGTTAGCGTTATTCACTTCTCCAGCCATTATATTTCTTCTAAATTTTTTGAGACCAATTAACTATATCTTTGAATTGATAGTTAAAGGGTTTTGTTTTATTTTTCGTATTAATCTGCAACAAAATATCTCAGGAACAGAAGAAGTTAGGGGAGTTATTGAGCATTATCATCAAGAAGGTAATGTTTATAAATCTGACCGTGATATGTTAGGCGGTATATTAGATATTAGGAGAATGACAGTATCTGAAATTATGATACACCGAAGTAATGTCGTAGCCATCAATATAGATTTGCCTAAAGAGGAGATAGTAAGGAAAGCATTATTGTCCAGCCCTCATACAAGAATACCATTATGGAAAGACACTCAGGACAACATAATTGGTGTACTTCACATACGAGATATGCTCCGAGCTCTTTATGAAAAAAATAATGATGTAAAAAAAATTAATATCGAGGAATTGATAAGTCAGCCTTGGTTTATACCTGATAACGCTTTGGTCACTCATCAACTTCATGCTTTTAGAGAAAGAAAAAACCATTTTGCTTGTGTTGTTGACGAATATGGTGATTTACAAGGTATTATTACTTTAGAAGACATTTTAGAAGAGATTGTTGGTCCTATTATCGATGAACATGATTATCCTATTGACACAATTGTAAAGAAATCTGAAGTGGAGTTTATTATTGACGGATATGTAACTATAAGAGATGTAAATAGAGAACTAAATTGGAATTTACCTGATTATAATGCAAATACCATAGCCGGCTTAATTATCCATGAACTTGAGCGTATTCCTAATCAAGGAGAATCTATAAAAATATTTAATTTAAGTATTACTATTAGCAAAAAAGTAGGCAATAGGCTTGATAGCATAAAAGTTATTGTTTTACCAAATAAAGAATCTGAAAGTGATTAGTAATTTTGGTAATTATTTACAAATATTGGCAATGCTGTTCAGTATACTAGCAGTTATTACCGCTTCATATCGTGCAGGTACTTTATTTTTTTACTTTAGCTGGCTGTCCACATTACTATCTTTTTTGTTATTAGTGTGTGGATTTATTATATCGGATTTTTCTATACAGAATGTTTTTCTAAATTCTAGTACATTAAAGCCGCTAGGATTTAAAATCGCGGCTAGTTGGGCGAGTCATGAGGGGTCTATCCTGTTGTGGCTGTGTTTATTGCAAACTATAGGCGTTATTTATATTGCTCTATTTAATAGCCGGCCAGCTCGAGTCTACCACATAATTGTACTAACACTAATACAAATATTGTTCAATAGCTTCATTTATTTTACCTCCAACCCATTTGACAGCCTATCATTCCGTCCCACTCAGGGTCTCGGCTTAAACCCTATGCTTCAAGATATTGCCCTAATAATACATCCACCTATATTATATCTAGGTTCGGTCTGTTATGTCGCCCCTTTTACATCGGCTTGCGTTATGTTGCTTACCTCTAACTTAGACTCGGCTAATCTTAGAGCTATTAAAATATTTAGCAATTTAGGAATAATTTTTTTAACCTTAGGAATAGCCCTAGGATCATGGTGGGCTTATAGAGAACTTGGCTGGGGTGGCTTTTGGTTTTTTGATCCAGTAGAAAATATTTCCCTGCTACCATGGTTGTCGGCTATCTCTCTACATCACTCAATCTTGGTAACAATCAAATCTGAACGAATGAAAAATTGGACGATAACCTTATCCCTCCTCACTTTCTTACTTGTAGTTTTGAGTACGTTCTTGGTACGCTCAGGGCTAATCACCTCAATTCACTCTTTTGCCTCATCAGCTGAGCGGGCAATCTATATGCTGGCAATATTTGCTATTATTGCTATATCAAGCTTAGTTCTACTACTAGTAAAAGGGCAAAATATCACTCAACCTGATTCGATAGGATTAGACAGACACCAATTTAAGCACAAGCTTATTGTTTGGGGAAGTATATTTTTCTTAACGGCTTTAGTAGTATTACTATGTTCCACCATTTACCCCGTAGTTTATTCTTTATTATATCAAGAATCTGTTACCATTAGTGAAAGATTTTTTATCAATAATTTTATAATTTTTATCATCCCAACGGTTCTACTAGCTGGTATTGCTCAGACAAATCACATAAGAAGACAACAGCTAATTATCTTAGCTTGTTCTTTTGCAATAACGTTTATTAGCTCATACCAAATTCAGTATGGCTTCATTTCAGCATGTGCTGTGATATTTTCTCTTTTTCTAATAATACAAAATTGTTACTATGTATTAACAAAGAGCAATTTTTTTAGAACCAAACTAAAAGCCAATATTGCCATGATTTTAGGACATTTAGGCTTTGGCTTACTTGTTTTAACTATTACTGTTAATTCATTATTACAAAGCGAAGTAGATTTTATAGGCAAAGTTGGAGACAAGGTACTAGCCAAGGGATTTGAAGTTACTTTAAAAGATATTAGAGTATCATCAGCCCAAAACTATTATCGGCAAATTGCTGAATTTTGGATTCAAGATCAACAAAATAACATCACTATATTAAAGCCTGAAAATAGATTTTATATAATAGAAAAACAACTATCCCAAGAAAGTAATATATATTCTTATTTAACTTATGATCTTTACGCGGTGTTAAGTAAAATTGATGATGATGTAATTCATGCAAAAATATATTACAAACCAATGATGAGTCTTATTTGGTTATCTATTATACTTATAGCCGGAGGATTGTTAATTGGACTATTTAGTCGCTCCGTCAAAAGTTTAGAAGGTTGCCTGCGATAACTATTAATTAGACTATACTCGATCTCATTGCTTATGAGCAGGTAATTGAAAACCTTTGTCATAAATTCCAAAAGAATTTTTAAAATATAGTAAAGGCAGTTGAGTTATGTTAGTGATTGTGATAATATAAAATGAAAAATGTCAACTAGCCCATACAGTATAGATTTAAGAGAAAAAGTAATAAAATATCTAGAAGCAGGAAATAGTCAAAGGTCAGCATCTAGAGTTTTTCAATTGAGCCCTACAACAGTAAATACATGGCATGTAAGGTATAAGAAAGAAGGTCATTATCAAGCAAGGAAGTATAAAGGAGCAAAGCCTAGTATAGAAATGGATGATTTTATCAAGTATGTAGAAGAAAATCCTAATAGCAAAACGGAAGATATTGGTAAGAAATTTGGGATAAGCGCTAGTGGGGCAAGATATTGGCTAAGACAATTGGGATTTAGTTATAAAAAAAGCCTTTACCTATGTGGAAGCTAATGCTGAAAAGCGATGTAAGTATTTAGAAGATATCAAAGATCTAGCTACAGATGCGCTTGTGTATATAGATGAGAGCGGAATAGAGATGAACATTACCCAAGATAGAGGTTGGGGAAAGAAAGGTCAAACACTACAAGCAAAGAAGAGTGGGAAGTATTACCAAAGGACGAATATTATAGCAGGTTTGGTAGGTAATAAATCTATAGCCCCTTTTGTATTCAATGGCACCTGTAATACCGAACTATTTAATAATTGGGTAGAGCAATTTTTGATAAAAGAGCTTATAGCTGGTCAAGTTGTGATTTTAGACAATGCTGCTTTTCATAAGTCTAAGAAGACTAAAGATTTAATAGAATCAGTAGGATGTAGGGTAATATTTTTACCACCTTACTCTCCTGACCTAAATCCAATAGAGAAATTTTGGGCTAATATGAAAAGGTGGATTAAACAAAAAATCAGGCTTTCACAAGAATTGTATAACACCATTTGTGCATTCTTTGCTGCAACATAACTTAACTGCTTTTACTATATATCATAAAATAATTGGTAATATTATTTTAATTTAATGTACAATTAAAATAATGGAGAGGTATTTTATGGAAGATCTTAAAAATTGGCAGACAAAGTTTAAGCCTTGCGAATATTCTGCTAAGTTACTTAATAAATTGATTTTACTAAATGAAAAAGTGACTCATCCAGTAGATATCAGAGAAATTATCAAAGCTATCTATTACGCTAAGAAATATCATGATAGTCAAATGAGGCAATCGGGTGAACCTTTTTACTCTCATCCAATAGAAGTAGCTTACATGGTTGCAGAATACACAGCCCAAGAAATTTGCCAATTGTTTAGAACTGACATGATCGTTACTAGTTTACTGCATGACACGATCGAAGATACATTCCTTACCAAAGAGATGATTTCTCGAATTTTTGGCAGTAACGTTGCTAGCCAAGTGGAAGCTCTAACAAGGATCAAACCTTACGGCAAGATTAGCTCCAAAGAGATTTTGAATTTATTATCTCAACAAAAGAGATTTGACGTGGCATTGATTAAATTATTTGACCGTATTCACAACCTACAAACAATAGGGGTTAAATCACCGGAAAAGGCACTGAAGATAGTTAAGGAAACTATAGCCTATTTTGTAACTCTTTGTTTCTACTTGGAAATACCAACAGCCGAGCAACAATTAGCAGACCTCTGTTATCAAAACTTACCTATTACCCATGACCCACTTGCTCTAGACTATACATTTCTTTGAGTGGATGATTTAAGCTGGTTTTGCCAGATTTTCAAAATGAGATAACCCATAGACAAAACCGATAATTGTCGGAATCATAATAAACCATATTCCCCAATTGCCAAAATACTCAATAAGGTAGACAAAACAAAAAGAGCTAATAACATACATTAAAGCACGAGATCCAGCAAATGTAATGCTAGCACAGGTAAAACGTTTTAATATAGGAAAGCTTTTTAAACAAATGGGAATAGCAGGACTTAGGCATTTCCCAAATAAAACTATAAAGAATTGAATGAAAAATAACTGATAAGGAAAATTAATATTATTCAATAAATAAGGACAAAATGTCATAAAAATAGAAAATATTAGCAGTATAATTTTCATGATTACTAATGGATACACTTCTAAACTTAAATAACATAATATTAATGTGACTAACACCTCCATTAGACAAACAATAAAATTATGATAAATAACTTCGGACAATGTATAACCAAAGCTAGTTTTTAAAATATTACCACAATATATATAAATAAAATAAACACATACCGGTAAGGCACATTGTAATAAAAAGAAAGCTATTGCTTTTTTTTATTAACTTTTTCTTGCAAAAGAGGATAGTCTTGTAAAATATTTATATCGGTATTAGTTTTTCTTAAAACTTTTTTTATTCGACGCTTTGCATCAGCAAATTCTGGTGTCTCTCTTAATTTTGTACGAGCTACTGAACCAATTAAGGCAACTATTGCACCCGTCCAAAATGCCATACGCCAGTTAAAGATATGAGAAGCAACAAGTGAGGCAACTCCTAAAGCAGCTAACGTTCCTAGGATAGCACAAACCCCTATCAATCCAACACTTGCATATTGTATAGGTGGATGAAGCATTTCAGTTAAATAAAGTTCTGCCCCTACTATTTCACCCATAGAAGATATACCTTGAACAGCTCGGCAGATGATCGCTATCCAAGCCGCTAAGCTCCCTATTTGTGCATAAGTAGGCAGATTAGCCATAACAACACATGATACAGCCATTGTAATAGTTGTGATGATAACTGTTTGCTTACGCCCTATATTATCACCTATCCATCCAAATATTAAAGCACCTAACGGTCTAAGTAAGTAAGTTGAGCAAAAAGTAGCTGCATAATACAAAGAAGTAGTGTGTGGGTCGGTTTTTGGAAAAAATAATTCATTAAGAAATATCGCCATGTGAACATATATCATCAAATCAAAATATTCAAGGAAGGTTCCTATTGACAATAACCACATAGTTTCTTTTTGTTGTTTTTTTAAACTTCTTTGTTCTTGAGGGTACCCTATCATTTTTTTTACCACCAATATACTAGTTATTAATGATAGCAAGAAAAAAATAATATTAAAAGTAGAATAATAAAAATTAGTGAATAATATCACTAAATCTTAATAAATCTTCACTTGAGATCTTGTCCTCAAACTAAAATTAAAGTATGCTGAAGTAAATAAAGTGTTATTAGCAAGAAATATAAAACAATGAGCATAAGAAATTATCCAACAGATTTAACAGATGAAGAATGGTCAAGGATAGAGGGGTTTTTTCAAGTATCGTATGTAAAGGGGAGGTTCTTTAAAACATAGTATTGATATGAATATATAATTAATGAAAACTCTTAGGATCAATGTCTATTTTCAAGTGACAAAAAGAGGGGATTTTGATTAAACTTAACCATATTTGCAAGAATTTCTGTAGATTAAATTTCCTATCTACTATGATTAAGATACGATAGCGAAATTTTCCTGCTAATTTAGACATTAATGCACTAGATGGTCCAAGTATTCGTGCTGAACTTTTTGGAGCAATGGCAACTAAATTTCTGGATATTTCAAACACTTTATGTTCACTTTTTCCAGATAAAATTATCGATGCCATTTTGGTAAAAGGTGGCATATTTTCTGCTTGTCTTGTTTTAAGCTCATATTGCAAAAATTGATCTCCTCCATTTTTTATATAGCTAAATATAGCATTATCTGGATAATAACTTTGCATTAATACTACACCTTTTTTATCTTCTCTTCCTGCCCTACCTCCAACTTGATGAAGTAACTGATAGTTACGTTCACTTGATCGTAAATCTCCACTATTAACTGTTCCAAGATCAGCATCAATAACACCCACTAAGGTAAGATTGGGAAAATGATAACCTTTAGTAATCATCTGAGTACCAATTAAAATATCAATTTCCAAATGTTCCATTTTATATAGTAATTCTTGTATATCTTTAGATTTTTGAGAATGATCTTTACTAATTACAGCAATTTTACTATCAGGAAAAATACTCCTAGTTTCTTCTTCAATTCTCTCAATTCCAGGACCACAGATAGTTAAAGAATCTTTTTCTAAACAATCTGGACAAACAATATGAATCCTACTCTGATAACCACAATGGTGACATTCAAGTTTTTTACTAGATTTATGTACCACTAACCAAGCAGAACAAGAATTACAAGTAAAACGATAACCACAAAGTTTACACAACATTAACGGAGCATAACCTCTACGATTTAGAAATAATAATACTTGCTCTTTGCTTGCCAGCTTTTCACGAATTGACTCTATTAACTTTGTAGATAAATAAGAATTTTTTGGTAAATTTTCCTTCTTCATATCTATTATTTGAATTTCTGGTAAAGTTGCATCTTGGTAACGACTTGACAATTCAATTAATTGATATTTATCTGTATTTACATTATAAATTGTTTCAATAGATGGAGTAGCTGAGCATAATACTACTTTTGTTGCAGATAGGCTTCCTCGCAATATTGCTACGTCACGAGCATTATATAATATACCATCATCTTGCTTATAAGAACTATCATGCTCTTCATCAATAATAATTAATCCAAGACTAGGATACGGTAGAAATAAACTACTTCTAGCACCAATTATGACTTTAATTTCATTGTTCAGCAAACCTCTTAAAATCATCTTTTTCTGAGCTTTAGTAACTGCCGAATTCCATATTATCGGATTAAATCCAAATCTTTCTATAAAACGATTTATAATTTGTTGACTTAAAGCAATTTCTGGTAACATTATCAATATTTGCTTACCTTGCCTCAAATATTCAGCTAATAAATGGAAATAAATTTCTGTTTTACCTGATCCGGTTACTCCCTTAATAATTGATGGTTTATCTGATTGACTTAATAGAGAAAGTGCCTTTTGTTGATCTATTGAGAGGGGTGGTAAAGTAAAATCTTTATTTAATTCTTGATGTTTTATTTTTATAGGTTGCTCAGCAATATCAATTGGTAAAACCAACTTTGCAATTGAACCAAGCTCTACCATGTAATAATTAGCAGCCCACTTAATTAGCGATAATATCTCTTGATTAAGTTTAAATTCAAGTGGTACTTTCTGTTTAACAGATTTGATTTTGTTATATTTCTCTGAAACTTCAATATCTAACTGCCAGACTATACCAGTTAGTTCCTTATTTCTAAAAGGGACTATTACTAAATCCCCTATAGCTAATTCTAATTCATTTGGAATTGAATAATCCAATGGAAAAAGATTAGCCAATGGCAATAATATTTTAGCAATTTGCATTAAAATTCATTTTTATACTATTTTATCATACTTAATTATATACTAAAATGATTTGAATAAATGTCATTGCGAGTAGCCGCTTTGCGGCGACGCGGCAATCCAAAAATGACCAGGTATGGATTGCTTTGTCGGCTCACGCCTTCTCGCATAAGCGTCAGTTTAAGAAAACAATAATTGAAAAACCGTCATTGCGAGGAGACCTTATGTCGACGAAGCAATCCAGAAAAGTGATTAGAAATGGATTGCCACGCCACCTACGGTGGATCGCAATGACGACTTTTCTACTTTATCTTCTTAAACTAATGCTTATGCACCTTCTCGCAATGACGTCTTGTACTTATAGCTTTTTTTCCGTGAAAGCTCGCCTTTTTACGGAGCCAATTCTTTAAATCACTTTATTATACATTATTTTTTCAATGCACTAATAGGTAATTGCATAAAATTAATCAAATGGTTTAACAATAACCATAATAACCGCTATGATCATCAATAATGCCGGAACTTCATTGACCATACGATAAAATTTCTCAGAATGATTATTTTTTCCATCAACAAAATTCTTTCGCCATCTAGATAATAAACCGTGAAAAATAGTTATGCATAAAACTGCTGTCATTTTTATATAAAACCATGTTCCTAAAGCTACTAACCCATATATATAACTATTGATTATACCTAAAGTATAGGTACTTATCATAGCAGGATTCATAATTATTCTGAGCAACTTACTTTCCATTAACTGAAATGTTTTATCAGATTCACTCCCTACCGCAACTCTAGAATGATATACATATAATCTTGGCAAGTATAATAAACCCACCATCCAAGAAATTGCCGATATAAGATGGAATGCTTTAAACCATAAATAATAACTAGCCATTAATATTATCTCCTGTTACTTAAATTTTTAAATTCATAGTCAATTAACCTAATTTAGTGCCAAATAAGCACCCATCGTGCTGTCTATTAGCGAGGAGGCATAAACCTCCGAAGCAATCCATTTTAATCGTTTTTTTGGATTGCTTTGTCGCCACTAAAGTGGCTTCTCTCAATGACGCTGAAGCTAAATACTAATCGGATTTATAACGTCACTAAATTCTCCTGAATTGACTATACAAGGACACATAGTAAAATTACCAGGACATATTTTCTTGTTAATTGAACTACATATTAAGTTTTTCGTTTCTTCTCCACAATCAATTAAATTTGATATCATCTTAGTTAAACTATTAATAAATAATTCATTTACCCCCATAGTGGGAGTTCTAATATATTCTATCCCATATTTTTCAGCTATTTTTCTATATTCAATATCTAATTCTACTAATGTTTCAACATGCTCTGATACAAATGCTATTGGAACTATTATAAGAGGTTTATTTTCTTTACCAGCTATTTCAATTTCATCCTCTGTGTTAGGTTTTAACCATTCCACCGGACCAACACGGCTTTGATAAGTTATTTTATAATCTAAATTATCTATGTTAAGATTAGACACTATATTTTCTACAGTTTTTTCAATTTGCCATTGATAAGGATCACCTGCTTTTATTATTTTTGTAGGCAGTCCATGAGCTGAAAATAATATACGAAAAATACCTTTGTTTTTCAACTTTTTTAACGATTTTTTTATTAACAGTAAGTGAGATTTAATAAATTGATCATCAATGGGATAACAACAAATAGTTTTAATTGGTATATCTAAATTTGAATATATATTTTTTTGGAAAGAAGATACAAAATCTTTAATCGAAGACCCAGTAGTAGTACTAGAAAAATGTGGGTATAATGGTAATAATATTATTTCTGAAGGATTATATTCATTTATTCTTCTTACGGCTTCTTCAGAATTAGGGAAAAAATGACGCATTGCTATAAAAACTCTAAAATCATCATTTATAGTATTTTTTAACTTTTCTATAATGGCACCTTTCTGAGATTCTGTTTCCTGTAAAATAGGTGACTTATTACCTATTAGAGAGTATATTTTTTGAGATTTTTTATTTCTGGTAATTGATATTATTTTAGCAATAATAAATCTTAGAGGATTTGGTAGATTAATAATCGCTCTGTCATAAAATAAATTAAATAAGAACTGCCTAACTGAGCTTAAACTATCTGGTCCACCAAGATTAAAAAGTACAATAGCTATTTTTTTTTGAGAGATTTTAATATCTAAATTTTCTGACATAATTAACTAAAAATTCAACATTTTCAACTGGTGTATTTGGTAATATACCATGTCCAAGATTAAATATAAAGTTATTTCTTTTAAAATTTAAAATTATTTTACTAACTTTTTCCTCAATAATCTCTTGATTAGTAAGTAATATAAAAGGATCCAGATTACCTTGTACAATAATTTTTTCGCTCCATAATTTCATAGAACTAACCGGTACAAATTGATCAACCCCAATAACATCTACGCCAGTATTATTAATATATTTTTCATATAAAAGTCCAGAACCTCTTGGAAAACCTATAATCGGTAAGTAAGGAAATTGTTTTTTTAAAGCTATTACTATTTTTTTTGTTGGTTGTATAACAAACTGGTCATATTCTGTTTCTTCTAATATCCCTGCCCATGAATCGAATAATTGTACTAAGTCCGCTCCAGCTCTTACTTGTCCTATTAAGTGGATAATAGTCTTCTCAGTTATAAAGTCTAGAAGTTCTTGTGCTAAATTATTATTTTCATAAATAAATCTTTTACTTGTCTCAAAACTTTGCTTACCTTTTCCTTCAAGCATATAAGTCATTACCGTCCATGGACTACCGGCAAAGCCTATTAGTACAGTATTAGTTGGCAAATTTGCTTTAATTTTATTTATTATCTCATAAACTACATTTAATTTTTCACTAGAATTTTCTTTAAGATATTTAAAATCTTCTTTTGATTGAAATTTACGTAATATTGGTCCTATATTTTCTTCAAATTTAACATCCCAGCCTAGTGCATCAGGTAAAACAAGAATATCAGAAAAAACTATAGCTGCATCAAAATTATATCTTCTTATTGGTTGTAAGGTAACTTCTACAGCCTTATTAACATCATAACATAAATTTAGGAAACCACTAACAGTTTTTCTTATTTTTTGGTATTCAGGTAAATATCTACCAGCCTGACGCATTAGCCAAATTGGTGTATAATTATTATTTTTCTTAAAAGTTTGTAATATCTGGTTCATAAATATAGTCCATATTAATCTATATAGTTATATAGTATTTTTTTAGTTGTTGTAGAGATTTTTTATGTGTAGATATATTATATATACACGTAGTTATACACATTTTTTATTGTTAAATTACTTAGTATAATATATTGATTGTAATTATTAATCACATATATTTATATAATTATTTTTTTAGTGGATAATTATAGTAATTTATGTGTTTAAAGTTAGGAAACGTGATGGATATTGGATATCTAGCATTTTACACACAAAATTATCCACAAAGTTATTCTTTGTATTTTATAGGTTATTAACCTCTTGATACATGATATATATACCTAGTTACTGGTTATTTTTAATATAGATATTAAAGTATGAATAAAAAATTATCCACAAATACTAATAAGTTATGAATAAGCTAGTTATTCACTTGGTTTCAGACTCTTCAGTACAAGCAGTTAAGCATGCAGCTCATACTGCTTTGTCACAATTTATTAAAATTGAGTCAAAATTATATCATTGGCCAATGTTAAGAAATGCAGAATTATTGAATGAGGTTTTGAGAAAAATTAAAATGAAGCCAGGCTTGGTATTATACACTATTTTAGATTATGAACTAAGAAGAAATTTAACTAAATTTTGTTATGATTTGAAAATTCCTTGTATTTCTGTCGTAGGTAGAATTGTAAAAGAAATTTCAGATTTTTTAGGTGTAGAAACAGAAGGAAGTTTAGTTTATGATTATGAATTTGATGAAAGTTATTTTGATAAAATTCATGCTATTGATTATACATTTAGACATGATGATGGTCAGATGACTAGTGAATTAGACGAAGCTGATATTATTCTGGTTGGTCCTTCTAGGACGTCAAAAACACCGACTTCTGTATATTTAGCATATAATGGATTTAAAACGGCAAATATACCTTATATACATGGTTATCCATTTTTAGATATTTTGGGAAATGTAACAAAACAACTTATAATTGGTTTAGTTATTGATCCAGCTAGATTGATTGAAATAAGAGAAACTAGAATGCATTCTTTACAGATAAGTGATAATACTAGCTATACTAATTTTAAAGTAGTCCAGGAAGAATGTATGCAAGTAAAACAAATTTGTGAACAACAAGGATGGTCAATAATTGATGTTTCAAGAAGATCTATAGAAGAAACTGCTTCTGTGATTATGAAACTTTATTATGATCGTAATAAGTCTGTTTTAACAAATTATGATAAATAGCGAGTGTTTAAAAGTACAAGACGTCATTGCGAGACCACATAGTGGTCGTGGCAATCCATTCTCCTCGCAATGACGCTCGAATTACATATTGTTATATGCTTGGAGAATCACCTACTAAATCAACGACATGATTAGGATGAATATTATCTAAAACATATTGATCTGCTTCAGACCAACTATTTGATAATTTTTGTTCTGGAACATATCGTGCATTAAATTTCTCAAACCATTTTACAGTTTTGTCACCACATTTTTCATCAACTGAAATATTGTAACCATGATTTTTTAACTGAGATTGAACATTAGAAACTTTTTCTCCTTGAGCATCCTTACATATTAGTATTTTTTCTTGTTGTTCTTTTGTAGTGTCTATAAATTTACCAAAACCAGCTTCTGCAAGAATTTTCCAAGGAAAGAGTTTTCCAGGTGCCACATGTCTTTCAGCTACTTCACCAAGACCAACAAGATCATCCTTAATATTTAAATCAGGATATCTTTCTTTAATATCTGTAAGACATACTTTTGATTTTTCTATTTGAGAAGGTGTAAATTCATTTTTTGAATCATTAATAAACATGATAGATATGCCAAAATCATTAACATTTTTTTTCCCTTTCCAACTACTATCGCCGGCAAAAAATGTTTTTGACTCTAAGTCATTATGATATTGATATTGTTTACCATATTTATCTATTATGTAATGTACACTTGCTCCTCTTTCTTGCAAAGCAGTTAATGCTTGGTCTAATGTTGTGCTAACTGAATAGGTTAGCACAACACAACTTGGTTCTATTCCTTCTCTAGGTGCAGAAAATTTACAATGATTAGTATTACTAATACCATTATTTTGCTTACTCATTTGATCCTCCTCATGATAATTTTAATTTTCTTGAAAGTATTAAATATGTACATATGGCTAACCAAATAACATTACACTAAATTCATAGATGTCTATTAGTGAGAAGCTAGTAATTAGTAACGATGAAGTAACCCAGGAAAATAATCAGAAATGGTTTGCTTCATAAAATTATGCCCCCTGATAATAGATGGAGTAATGCTAATCGGATAGCTATACTTAAAAAAGTATAACTATAATCTTGGCTTATGCAACAAGTTATTGCTAATATGTAGGAACTATTGTATCATAAAATTTATGATAATAGTGTGTTTAATAACTAAATAATTAATGGACTATGACAAGTAATATAACAGATGATTCTTTTGATAAAGAAGTTTTACAATCTACTGATCCTGTATTAGTTGATTTTTGGGCTGAATGGTGTGGACCATGCAAAATATTGACCCCTATTCTTGAAGAATTGAGTAAGGAATTGGTAGGAAAGGTAAAAATTGTTAAAATGGATATAGAGCAAAATCCTAATATACCTTCAAGTTTAGGTATCCGTGCTATACCTACGATGATTCTATTCAAGGATGGCAAACAACTAGCTACTAAGACTGGATTATTTCCTAAAAATGCTATTGAAGAATGGATTGATTCTTCAATAAAAATGTAAATCATGTTTTTAGCATATGACGTCTAAACTAGTATCTATAGAAATAGTTGATGGTTTTGTCGAAGGAATCAACAATCAACAAAGAGTAGAAAGCTTAAGGCGTTTTCTTATTAAAGGGGGTAATATTTTTCCTTCGTCAATTCCTATCTTAAATAATATAAATTTTTCCTGTAAAACAGGTGAAAAAATTGCATTTATTGGTAGTAATGGTTCAGGCAAAAGTTCTTTGATTAAGGTAATTGCTGGAATTTATCCATTAAAATTTGGAACAGTTAAAGTTCATGGTGATTTTGCCGCTATCATTGAGACTGGCATAGGATTTGAGTTAGAGCAAACTGGCAGAGAAAATATTAAAATGCTTATGCTTTATAATAATATGTTAAGTAGATACAGTAAAGAATTAGAACGAGAGATTATAATTTTTTCTGAACTAGGTAGTAAGATAGATTTACCAGTAAAAAATTATAGTTCTGGTATGTTATCAAGATTAGCTTTCTCCGTATCGGTTTTTCAAGATGCAGATATTCTTTTGTTAGATGAAATTTTTGCTACTGGTGATAGTTATTTTGTTGAAAAATCTACTAATTTTATGAAGAATAAGTTACAAAATATACCAATTCTAATATTAGTAAGTCATCAGGAAAATATTATTAGGGATAATTGTAATAGATGTATCTTATTAAAAGAAGGTAGTATTATCGCCGATGGCAATCCAAGTGAAATATTAGAAATTTATAATAGTGGGAATTACTAATGTTAAAGTATTTTTTTTCCAAAAAATACTGGTTGGCAGTAATATTATTAACCCAAGCTTCTATATCTCGTCAAAATAAAGATTCTTTCTTGGGTTCGTTATGGGGTTTAGTTCATCCTTTTGTCCATATAATAACCATTTCATTTTTTGTTGGATTTTTACTTAAACAACCAAGAGAAACAATGATTATGAATTTAGTTGGAGCTATACCATTATGGACGTTTATTGTTACTAGTTTAAATATATCATCAAATTCATTAACTAGTCGTAGTGGAATTATAAAAAAGATCATAATTTCTAGAACCATCTTTCCTATATCAGACAGTTTAGCACAAGTTTATAACCTAATTTACTCGTTTGTAGCTATGTATATAGCTTTTATAATTTTATATCCTGAAAGATTTAGTATAAGTGTATTATTTGTACCAATTCTTGTCTTACCGTTGGTTATTTCAGTGTGCAGTAGTTCCATTGCCTTTGCATTTTTAACCCCATATATACGAGATGTTCCTCAAATTTTAAATCTAATTTTTAGTGTTGTATATTGGAGTATACCAATAGTGTACCCATATTCTATGGTACCAGAATCAAAAAGAATATTTTTTGAGATTAATCCTATTTTTCTTGTTATAAGACCAGTTCAATTCTTAATAACAGAAGGAATACTGCCAGATACATTCATGATTATCAAGTCTATTATTGTAGCTATTATTGTTACTTTTTTCAGTTATCTTGGTTATAGGTTTTTTGCTAAAAATGTCATATATTATATATGATACTTCAAGTGTCTATTAGCGAGGAGCAGCTTTGCTACAACAAAGCAATCCACGAAAAATATAATTAGTAAAGAGCCTAGTCAGAACAGAAACTAATTCACTTAAATTAACTGATGAAATAGCACTACTTGCGATAACATCCTCTAATATTTTATAACCTGATTCTTTTTTAATAAGGCAATAATTGCCGATGTGTCCAGCAAATATTTTTTTGTCTTGATCAAAGATTTAGAACCTGTTGACATCTTCACTTCTCATAATCTCCAACTCTTTTTGTAAATCAATATCCTTGTATTTACTTAAAATATTTCTGACTCTTTCTATATTAGCATGAAAAGTTGAAACTATTAATTCAAAACCTTTATATTTAATAGAAACTTCATCACCTGCTTTAAGTTGCAGCTTTTTTCTAATCTTAGCTGGGATAGCAAGTCTGCCATTACTATCTATATAACTTTTTAGTGCTGTCATGATATATACCTATAATATTAAGATTAATATAAATCTACAACTATATACAGTTTAGCTAAAATTATAAAAATGGTCAATTTAATAAATAGTTGAATCATAAAAACATTATATTGACTTTAGGGGTGTATATATTTAGAATTTAAGGCGGAATTACTATGAAGTAACTTTGGGGATTCAGAACCCTCTATCTAACAACGGTATGCATTAAACCGTAAAGATGATGCTTCTCGGTCTTTTATGGTCGAGGGGGATGGTAGTCGTATGTTCGGCTTAAGTGTTTACATTTAAGCCCGACGGCTATCATAGCTGTCTGCTGGCAGTTTTGCTAACTCCCCGACCACCAATCTAGATTCATTTCTTCTAAAAATCTTGTCTTTGGTGGTCAAAAACTTACAGTTTTTTGACATTCAGGGGGAGATTAAATGGCTAAGAATATCATACAAGTTAGAAAGTCAGGAGAAAAGTTTTTTACTGTGCTTAGTAATAATAAATTATCTTTTCCGAACTCTCAATATTTTTCTGTTGATGAAATTTATGATTTACACTATCAAACTGGAGTTTACTCAGTTGAAAATTTTAAAAATAAAACTTTTCATTCGAGTCCAGTATGACTACATAGATAAAACGAACTATTGTTTTATCAAAAATTATTTATTTAGGAGAATGCTATGGTTAATTGGAATTCATACACGACTGTTGTTGCTGCTACTATAGTTGATAATTTAGATACTGCCACTGAATATTATGATAAAATATTTAATGCAAAACCTTTGTATCAGATAGATCACATTCAGGAATATGTAGATTTAAAAGATATTTTAAAGAATTCCCCAGTTGATGTTACTACTATTGACGCAAGCGTCCGTTTTTTAAATCTAGGCTTTAGTAAATATGTTTATGAAATAGCAAAATTTCATAACCTAAAGTATGATTATAATAACAGCAATAGCATTATAATGAAATTTTATGTTGATGATCTTAGTACAATATTTGAAAGAGTAAAGTCTGAAAAAAATACAAACTTACTAAGTAATCCTAATAAATTAAGTACTATTTTTAGTCCTTGCAGAAAATTTGAAAAAGATATAAAGTTTTTTGTTGATGAGGAAACCAAGCACACTATTTTATCTGAAGCCTCAAATAATCTAGGTGGATTTATCTTTGTTGATAAGTATAAAGTACAATGGGAAATTTTAGGAGAAATAAATGGTGGCAATATGCACTAGTATTGAAAGTAATGAACCTGATTGGGCATATTTTATGACTTTATTTCAAGATAATCCTTCTATATTTTTTACTGAAGATGGTATTTTAATAAACAAAAAAATAAATACCCCAATCTCTTCTTTTAAAAAAAAACTAGCAGAACTTAATATTACTACAATAAATGCGTTTCACTTACTTGATTCAACAGTTGTACTTAATTGTGAATTGGCATCTTCCGATAAAAATTTTAATGAATTAGATTATGAAGTTTTATCAGTTAAACCTTATTTATCAACTATAAGTTCTAACCTACAAGAACTTGTTTTGAAGGGATATCATTGGTTACAGTGGGATATTCAATCAAAGTTTTGTGGCAAGTGTGGTCATCCACTCAAATCTATGATTAAAACAACTGAGAAAAAATGCACTATGTGTAAGTACTCATTTTTTCCTAGATTTTCTCCAGCAATTATTGTGTTAGTAAAGAATAAAAATCAAATTCTCCTTGCACGCTCACCTAAATTCCCAATGGAAGTGTACAGTGCAATTGCTGGATTTGTAGATATAGGAGAAACGGCAGAAATGGCTATTAAGCGCGAGCTTAGAGAAGAAGTAGGTATTGAAGTAAAGAATATAACTTATGTTGGTAGTCAAACTTGGCCATTTCCTGATAGTTTTATGATTGCTTTCAAAGCTGATTATTTATCAGGCAACATTACATTGGATAAAAAAGAAATAGAAGATGCTCAATGGTTTAATGTAGATACACTTCCTACATTACCAGAGAGAGCAAGTATTTCAAGAAAATTAATTGATTTTGTTTTAAATGAAATGTCAATGAGATAATTACTCTTTAACGGATATTGTGCTAAGACAAAATAAATTTTATATAGGGAGATCATTATGGAAACTATTGAAGAACTTTTATCTGTTTAGTCCCAGGGTGTAATGCTAATCGAGTTAGATATATTAAGTAGAATCCCAAATTCTTGTGATAACATATTTTTTTTAAGTAACCGTGATCAAAATGAAACATCTCTTTAATTTATTGCTTATATTTATCTGGTTTTATCAATTTTTTATCTCTCCCTTACTTGGTATTAATTGCCGTTTTTATCCGTCATGTTCAGAATATGCTAAGTCAGCAATAGTGATACACGGTAATATTAAAGGATCATGGTTATTTATTAAGAGAATAGTCAGGTGTAACCCTTTTTGTCATGGTGGGTGTGACCCTGTACCTATAGATGTTTTATCTCCACATAAAGATAGAAATCTATAATATACCTTAGACTTTCGGGTTATTTTTCTAGGTAATTTTTTAATTTTATGTACCGAGATAGTTGAAATCCTTGAAAAAATTGATATATTAACACCTTAGCATTGTCGTACTTGAAGTAAAAGTATGTGGCTGTTTTTTTTGAATAGAAATGGTTATTTACATTATTGTTGGACTCTAAATCTAATAAAGAAGTTGATATATATATTTATTACATATATAATATCCGACTTAGAAAATATTGCAAATAATATAATTTTTACTAACTATATAGTAAAATAATATGATATAATAATGGTAATATGAAAAATAATAGTGCATTAGCAACTCAAGTAGCAAACCCTCTAAATAGTGCTCTTGAAAAGTGCAAGATTGCTTTTTGGATAGTTTTTGGTTTCGCGTTTGTTATTAACTTATTAATGTTGATAACCCCTCTTTATTCATTACAAGTTCTTGATCGAGTTATAGGAAGTGGTAACACATGGACATTAATGTGGTTGTCCATTATTATTGGTACAATCTATTTTATTTATGGGTTATTACAAATTGCTAGATCATTCACTTTAATTAAAGTTGGTGAATGGTTGGACAAAACAGTTGCCCCTGTAATTTTTGGTCACTCTATTTCAGCTGCTGCAACCCGTACTAATACTGGTGCTAGCCAATTACTTCGTGATTTTCAAACAATAAAAACTTTTGTAACTAGTACTGGTATTAATACTTTATTTGATGCCCCTTGGAGTGTTGTCTATATAGTAGTAATTTTCTTAATTCACCCATATATTGGGATTTTAACATTAGTTGGTGCTATTATTATCGTATCTACGGCTTTCTTTAATGCTGCCGCAACTAATAGAACTCTTGGTGAGGCTACTGAATTCTCCATAAAGGGTATGACCCAAGCTGATATTGCTAATAGGAATTCAGAAGTTGTAGAAGCTATGGGGATGATGAAAAATGTCACGGCAAATTGGCACCAATTTAATATTGCTGCTTTGGAGAAGCAATCCATTGCTAGTTATCGTAATGGTGCTATCTCTAATTTTTCCAGATTTATTCGTAATATTATGCAAATGCTTGTAACTGGTATTGGTGCTTATGTGGTTGTTAGCACTTCAGGAAGAGATATGACTACTGGTGGTATGATTATGAGTTCCATCATAGTTGGTAGAGCTTTAGCACCTTTCGATAATGCTATTGAATTATGGAAAAGTATGAGTGGAGCTCTAAAATCTTATAAAAATATCAATCAGTTATTTGCTTCGTATAAATCAAGAGAAGAAGCAATGCCAATTCCAAATGTCGAAGGACATTTAACTGTAGAAAATATTTATTATTCGTTTCCAGTGCCTCCACATATGCCACAACCACCAGTACCAAGATATATTTTAAAGGGTGTATCTTTTGCCGTTCAGCCTGGAGAAATATTAGCAGTTATTGGACCTTCTGCTGCAGGTAAGTCAACTTTAGCTAAAGTTCTAGTTGGGGTATGGAAAGCCGCATCAGGAACTGTTAGACTTGATAGCGGGGAAATTTATCGCTGGAATAGAGAAGATTTTGGTAAGCATGTAGGATATTTGCCACAAGGGATAGAATTATTTAGTGGTAGCATAAAACAGAATATAGCTAGGATGGCTGAAAATGCTGATCCAGAAAAAGTAATTGAGGCAGCTAAAATTGCTGGAGCTCATGAGATGATCTTAAGATTACCAGATGGTTACGATTCGGATATTGGAACAGCTGGCTCTAATCTCTCTGGTGGACAAAAACAACGTGTTGGTCTTGCTAGAGCATTTTATGGTAATCCTAAGCTACTTATTTTAGATGAACCTAATGCAAACCTTGATGAGGCAGGTGAAATGGCACTATCAAACTCTTTAAAGCACGCTAAATCTAAGGGTATAGCTGTAGTTGTTATCTCTCATAGACCTTCTGTATTATCAGTGGTAGATAAGATTTTGGTATTACAAGATGGGGCAGTGGCTCTCTACGGTACTCAAGAAGAGGTGCAAAATCGAGTTAAGCTGTTACAGAGCGGTGTAATTCACATTAACGAATAAAGTTTTAAATATATGGAAGAAAAGCCAACTAATAAGCCAGCATTTACAGCGGAGCAACTTAAACAGCTGTTGTCGCTACAAAATGACTTGATACACGCGAATAAATCAAAGGGAGGCACTCTATCACAAAAGATGGTAGTAGGTCTTTCTAAGGCAATTCAAAATACGTTATATTACCTTGATCGTTTCGTCAATTTTGTTACAAAAAATAATGATGTTGATCGCAATGATGTAGTACAAACTGCTAGAGCTCCTATTCTTTTTGGGGTATATATAATAATCTTCTTTGTATTAGTTGGAGGTTTGTGGGGAAGTCTTGCTCCTCTTGATAGTGCTGCTGTGGCAGTGGGTGTTGTTGTAGCAAATAGTAACAAGAAGATAATTCAACACCAAGAAGGAGGTATTATTTCCAATATTTTTGTTAAACAAGGTGACAAAGTCAAAGCAGGTGATAAATTAGTAGAGTTGGAAGATACAAAAATTAAGTCCCAGTATGAAAGTACTTTAAGTCAATATAGACACGCTTTGGCAACAGAAAGTCGGTTAATTGCTGAAAGAGATAATCAAGATCAGATTAAGTTTCCAGAATTATTAACAGAAGCGATAAATCTACCTGAAGTAGTAAGGATTATACATACTCAAGAAAATTTGTTTAGCTCCAAAAAAGAAGTATATAAAAGCGAAAAAAATGCCTTACATCAAAGGATCGAGCAATTTAATAAAAAGGTAGAAGGGCTGCAAGCTAAGAAGGTTGCTTATGTCAAGAGTCTAGAAGTTGCTAAGGATCGTTTAAAAGCAATGCATACTTTGCATGAAAAAGGTTTTGCCCAAAAAGCCGCTCTATTAGAGCTTGAGTCTAAGGAAGCTAATTTCAAAAGTGAAATAGCTATGACAGAAACTGAAATTGCTGGTACTAAACATGCGATCACAGAAAGTGAGATTAGTATTATTAACTTACAGAACAAATATACAGAAAGAACCTTAACTGAACTAAAAGAGGCTCAAGTACAAGTAGCTCATCTAAAAGAGCAATTTAATGCTCTCAAAGACTCCTTGAGTCGTACAGTTATTAGATCACCAGTGGATGGTATTATAAATGTATTGAACTATCACACAATAGGTGGAGTAGTTTCACCAGGTAATCCAATTCTAGAGATTTCTCCAACTAATGATATTTTGGTAATAGAAGCAAAGGTTCCACAGAAGAACATAGATTCCGTACATGAAGGTCTGGTAGCAAAGATTCGCTTTAGTGCTTTTAAATCTAGAACAACGCCGTTATTTACTGGTAAAGTAATTGGAATATCTCCTGATACTGTACAAGATAGAAACCAAATGCAACAAAGTCCAGAGACTTTTTACACTGCTAGAATTGAGATTGATCTGTATGAGTTTAATAAGATCGCAAAAGCTAGAAAATTAGAACTGCATCCCGGCATGCAGGCGGAAGTCCAAATTGTCACTGGCACAAGGACTCTCCTAAGATATTTACTTGATCCTATTACTGATACTATGTTCAGAGCATTTAAAGAGAAATGATAACCCTAACTATTTCATAGTAGTTTTATCATAATTCTAACTAATTTAAATTACAGGAGATTGTAATATTATCAGTTACGCATGAATATTGCCAATAACCATTTCTTTAGACAATTAAAATTTTGTTCACAGAGCCTAATGGTCGTGGCAATCCACTATTCATTAGATTGCTTCGTCGTACGGTTTCCCTACTCCTCACAATGACGTTTGTGAATTTGGCTGTAGTCGGGTTAGATACACCCCTATTCTTCTAATAATTGTTCACGTATTGCTTGCAAGTCATCTTGACAATTATTCCAAACATCTTGGATTTCTTGTTCATAAGCAACTAACTCCAGCATAGTCCAATTAAACTGTTCAAAAAGCTTATATGCATTATTTAGCCCTCTATAAATAGCATCTATATTAGATAATGTTGTAGAAAATAATTCTTCTATTCTCGCTTCTTGTGATTTTTTATATTCACCATGACTAGCGGTACCAAATTCTGCTATATCATGCATCTGATTGGTTCGTATCTGTATTTCCACATTACGACCAGGTGTACCAACGGCAGCCACGGTATGCAGAGAACTATAACCATTATGTTTGGGATTAATAATATAGTCTTTATATTTCTCAAGATTGTTAGGATATAGATCATGAATAATATCCAATACTTTGTAACAATCTTCTTGCTTATCAACTATAATTCTAAGAGCCACTAGGTCATTTAATTGATGAAAATCAATATTCTTTCTTAACAGCTTCTTTAAGACAGAAGTAGGGTCTTTTAGCCTGTATGATATGTTCTCTACTATAGAATTCTCATGCAAACTAGTACCAATAGCACTGACAATCTTGTGGAAATTATATAACATAAAACTCATATTACTCTATAATATTTTAGAGATATTAATAAAAATTACCACTTCCTGTCAATGACTAAATTATTAAGTTATAAATAATATCTTTTAATAATACAATTTGTTATCGAATTAGTTATAAACCTTAACTTGTTTTTTCCATAAATCCATGTCATATTGTTCACAATATTCAAACATGGCAGTAGTATTAGGGTGATGTATGCCGAATTCTTTAACTTGAGGTTTACCAAAGAATTTATAATTATATAAATCTTTTGATTTACAGGCGGCTATAGCTGCTTGACTATATAAGTAACTAACTTGTGCAATATTTTGACGATTATCTTTATATAAATAATGATATATAGTATAAGCTTTTTTATAAGATGCTATTGCTTCTTTAATATTATCTTGAGCAAATAAAATCTCACCTTGTACTACATAACTAGCCGCTAGATCCGGATTTTCATAATAATTTGTATCATTAACATCTCTACTCTTTGCTAAATATATGTCTATAGCTTTATTAATGTGATCTAGACATTCATCCATCTTACCCAATCCCAATTCACTTCTTGCCAATTGTGTATAAATCCTTGCCATTTGCTTGGAAGCATAAGCAATCCTTTCACCCTGTAAACGATGCATGTCACATAATTGTTTAGCTTGAGCATAGGATTCTTGATATCTGCCAAGATAGCTTAGTATTGCCGCCCTAAGTAGATAAGATGAAGTATAATATCTATTATTAGGGGGCAATCCGTTTTTTGTAAGTACCTCAATATTTTTATCGATACAAACTAAAGCCTCATCATATCTACCTTGGATAAAAAATAAGCTTGCTTTTAAAGAATATATTACAAATACATCATATTCTTGGAGTCCTTGTTTTAATAACTCTTGCATTTTTTCAAGGAGTTCTTTGGTAATTTTTATATTGCCTAAAGATACTTGAGATTTAGATAGGTGTAAGTGTAAATTAAATTTTAAGGCATCACAATCATTAAGATCATCTAAAATCTTTAATGCTTGAGTAACATAAGAAATAGCCACTTCAAAATTTGTTAAGGACACTCTATTATACGCTCCTATTATTCCCAAATATCGAGCATAATGATATTTTTGATGTTCGGACATTTTCCAAAGTTTAAAGTTACCTTCCTTATATTTTTGTTCGAACCAATCTATCATTTCTTTTGCTTTACATATATTGCTATCATTTATGCATAAAGAGAGTAAATTAGCTCTTAAATTAAGCATTGCATATACGCCAATATTATATTTTTCTGAATTTTTGAAAAGAATCTCCAGATTTTCACGTATAGTCTTTGATGCTCTCCATACATGTATCGACAACGCTGAATTCTTAGATTTAGGTAGTTTTAAAATAATATCTTCTAAATACATTTTATTGTTTTTAGCTCCATTTAGCTCCATGATCTTATTAGCAATAATATCATGCATCTCAAAAATAGGATTATCTTGGTTAGGATCAATGTTGCTAATCAGTAGGAACTTAGATAATTTATATATATCGTCATCTAGAGTATCTTTACTATCACTAATGACACTAAGTAGTTGCTTTGAGAAACTCTGATTATTTAGTAAAGCTATTTTATTAAGTAACTTTACTGCACTAGGCTTTAATCCCTGTATAGCCATATTAATATTTGTTGTTATTTTATCAGCTGAGTGATAAATTTTATTCTTATATTCTTCTCTATCTAAACCTTTGATCTTATTTAATAATTGAATGCCTTGAACTATAAGTATAGGGTAACCATTGAATGCTTTTATTAAAAATTCAATATCATTTTCGTCTTTATTATTTAATAAATTACTAGCTAAAATAGCGGTAGTATCTTTGTCAAATAAAGCCATTTCTATAGTGTTAGGTAATTTCTCACTATCTTGCGAACAAAATATTATATTTCCATTACTCTCCCAATCAATAAACTCTTGAACTTTGTTATTTTCATTAATTTTTAGATTATCAAATATTAATAACCACTTATCCTTGTGAGTTAAATACGATATTACTTCCTTCTTTGCTAAAGTAACATTTTCAGATATATTAGCATTTCTAATACTACAAAACTTACTCTATATTTTATGACAAGTAGTTTAATGCTGGGATATTATCAAAATTCTTTACTGTGATAGTATGGTTTCGGGTCAAGGTTTTTAATATTTGAGATAACATAGCGTAAGTTTTGACTATTAAGCTGTTTAGCTAACTTAAAAAATTGCTCATTAAGATCAACATTACAATCAAAAAACCAAATAATATCGTAATCAGCCTTATTATCATAGGCGTGCATTCTAACAAATTGCGTTTTGCCAATACCACTAGTGCCTACTATACTTACCTGTTTATGTTTACTTAAGCTATGCTTAAGTGCATTACGCTGATTCTCGTGGCTTACAAAATAACTAACTGGTATAATCAAATTAGATATTTGTTCCTGGGCAAATGAATCATTGACCATAATTAATATTATAAGTAACAAAAATTTCTTATTCATTTTTTTCTCTTAATTAAAGAGTTTAATAAAATGACGTTTTCTTCTTGTTGGTTGTTCCAATTCTTCAAGTCATTTGAGTAAATCTCTATAACATTACTTTGATTATGACTTACTTGATAGTTATAACCATTCGTTTGTAATAGATTAAATACTTGACTTAGATTAAGTAGAAAAGGGTTAGCATGGGTTTTGAAAAAATTATTTGACGTTTTTAGCAGCTCTTGTGCTGTCATTATAGGGTAACCATCATATTCAAAATGTAGTACCACCTTTTGCTTTATACTATCAATAGTTAATTTAATATTATGCTTGGTAACAAAAGGCTGGCTTTTTAACAAAAAGAATAGATAGCTAACAACACTATAAATGATTTGGTACAATGCTGCATTAGAAGAAAAATGTAATATTTTTGCTTTACTGGAAATTTTAAACGATATATTCTCATCTTCCTGATTAAATCTATCAATAAATAAATCAACTAATTTAGTGGTATCAATTTCTTCTATTTTATTTTCTTGGTACAATGTTATAGAGCAAGGTACTTTATCACCAAAGTTTCTTAACCTATAATCCTTGAGCATATCTTCTTGATTATTGGAATTATTATCAAGCAACGATATTTGATTAGCTTCTTGAGCAAATAAACAATTAATTTCCAAATCTTTTTCATTAGGAAGGTTTCACAATGTTTTAATTCCCTTTGATGATTAAGTTTGAGTTGCTCTAATTCTGCAGTATGTTCATCTTGATAATGTAATGCATAAGACTTACTGAAACTGCTAAATAATATTTTTAATAGAACATATAACAAGACCATATTAGCTATAATAAATGCAGTTATAGCCAAAAACTTCTTTTGATATCTGTTTCTACTTTATGCCAAAATACATTATTAATTGCCAGGCTAATATTAAGTTGGTAAGAATCGTTAATATGGTATATTTTATCTATTTGATAATTTTGCACTGTAGTCTTTGAATAAAGAAAATTTTTATTCAGTTCTATCTTGTAATTAATGAATTCTGGAACACTCCGAGCTAATAGTTCCCCAAAAAGGAAAATATTATAATTTCTACATTTTAGTGCTTCATTACATATCTCAATCTCACTACTAGTACTTTTAATTGAAATGTTTTTGTCCTGAATATTGCTAGATAAGTAATATGCTAAAGAAGAAAGTTTATTCATACTTACCTCTACTATTCTGTCATAATTGGTTTGCAGAATTTGTGTTTTTTCCATCTCAACTTTATCATTATAATATTGATATAATGATATTATAATTGTGCTATAAACTATAAAAATTAAGGTAAATATCTTGAATAAATTTTTTCTTAATTTATCTAGATATGGTGAATTTTGCCCTTTCATAAATCAATAAACTAATAGTTGAAAATTACACAAAATGCCCTAGGCTCTGTGTAATGTCTAAAATATCTAGGCTCTGTGAACAAAATTTTAATTGTTTAGATTTTGAGTATTTTTAAGCGAAAATTAATAAGATTTTTGCCGGAATAGTTAGTTCTATTTCAAAAAAATCTTATAATTTGCAGCTAAAAAGAGTCGAAATCTAGTAATTTAAATTTTGTTCACAGAGCCTAGGTTAATTAGCTGCTTAATAACCACGTGCCACAGCTTAAATACACCTATTTATTTAGTTATATATCATACTTTTTATGCTACGCTAAGTTACTATTATGTCAATAACTTTAATTTTTTCCTGTTGTAATAAATAATTATTTCCAAAAGAAAAAATTATACGAATAGTAACATTTTATTTTAGGAGCTAATTTGTTCACAACCTCCTAGGTTATCTTAAAAATATTTACTACAAGCTTTCAAATATGAATATCCTGTTATAATAGTCAAAAGTGCAGCAACCCATAAAGCTATTTGTCCTATTAAATCCATATAAATTATACCCGAACCTTTAGAACCAAGAATTAATACTGACAAAGCAAACATTTGGGTAAATGTTTTAATCTTAGCTAACCTAGATACAGGAATACTTACTTGAATCAAAGCTAAAAACTCACGTAAGCCAGCTACCAGAAATTCACGAGCCAAAATTAATAAGCACGGTATCTCTCCTGCAGCTCCTTTTTTTACCAACATTATAATTACACAACCTACTAATAATTTATCAGCTATAGGATCAAACACTTTACCAAATCCTGATACTAAATCAAACTTTCTAGCAAGATAACCGTCAAAAAAATCAGTAATACTAGCTAAAATAAATAATATCGCTGCAATTCTATGAGCAAGTTTAGAACTATCTAGATAAAAGGTCATTACAATAATTGGAATAACCACTATACGAGCTATCGTCAGATAATTTGGTATATTTTTGTCAATAGTCATTTATTATAAATTTTTACTTACTTGATCTTTTTCTAGAAACAACAGCGATGGATTATGATCTAAATCTAAGAAAATAGAAACCATTTTTTATAAAATAACTCAAAAAAACTAATCTAGCTTGCCAGAACTTAAACATCGGTATTATCATTATCAGAAACACCTAATGCTTTTATATCCTATTCTGCTAAACTCATTGTTAAAGCAAAATCTAACTTTGGTGTAGAAATACTACACTCATGCTCTTTAAGAATAGAAGATAAATAAGAAGTTTTCTCAATCTCAATAATTTTTCGTTTTTAAGATAATTATTCTGCAAGCATGTAAAATCCTGTTGAAGGATTATTTTGTATAAGTCTTTAAGACTTTGAGCTTTTGAGTTCGATTTGTAAACATGTTCCAAAAATGATTTATTTGATATGTAGCTATCTCTCTCTTCTTTTGTTATTTTAATTTTTGCCATAAAAGTCATCTATTATTAGTTACAAGATATATATAGCATAAAATTTAGCCACCACTAATAGCAAAAGATATTATTTCAGAAAATTATTATAAATATTTAGATTATTGCGTATGGAAAAATTATAGCTTCTTCGTCTATTAGCGAGGAGCCGCAAGGCGGCGACGCGGCAATCCATTTTATACTAATTTTTAGGGATTGCTTCGTTGACCTACGGTCTTCCTCGCAATGACGGTGTATAGACGGAGCTTAAGGGGTTAGCTATATACACCTAGATATAGTTATATTATTTAAATAATCCTTTTAACCCTTTTTCAATGGTAGATTTTACTTTATTGATAGGATCCTTATTATTAGAAGGCTCTCTCTGTTGATTATTTTGTGTTTCTTCTCCTGTAGCTTGTTTATTCTTTCTTCCCCCAATAATATTTTTCAATATGTCTTCAGGCTTTGTGCCTTTCTTAACGCCATCAACCACGCTATTTACTAAATTCTTCGTAATATATTCCTTTAATGCTTTAGCATCAAGTTTATGCTGTGGATTATTCAGATTGCCGTAAAGGTGAACTTTCAATGGTGGTATTGAATTTATATTTACATTAATAATACTATCAATATCAAGGGTATATTTAGGTAGGTTAACATTTCCAGTAATTGTGACTTCTGACGAGGCAACATCTAATTTACCGTTTATTATATTAACTACCCCTTCTTTTATTTCACTATCCACCGCAAGCTTTTGAAAATTCGTTTCACCACTTGCCAAGAAAACATCGAGCATTTTTAAAATAGTTGCCAGGTTTTTAATATTTCTAAGGTTATCTAATAGTTTTTGTAAATCAAATCCACTAATTATACCGTCAGATGCTGTTAATGTTGCTGTACCAAATAGGTTACCTACATATTGAGATTGGCTTTGACCTTTTGTTTTGATATCTGTTACAAAATTAACAGTCCCTTGTGTAACTTTAATTTTACTTCCCTGTGAAGCTATATTTTGCGAAACTATATTTTTTAACTTAGCATCTTTAAGAGTAGCTTTAAAGCTAACAGGTTGGTTAACTTGCGAAGAAATTTGTCCAGTAGCGAATAAAGTTCCCCCATATAAATTACCATTTATAGATTTAATATCCAGCACACCACCGGCAAGTAACATATTAGTTTTGACGTTATCAAAGTTCAGATTCCCTTTAATAATTTTCTGTATAGTTAACGTTAAATTTCCATCAAACTTGTTTAAAAATGATAAATCTATAACATCTTTAGACCAGGGTACAGAATTATTTACAACAGAATTATCTACATTTTGCACAGAATTCGCAGCCATATTAGGAGATGGTGTATCACTTAAGTCATCTAAATTTAAGGAAGCTATTGTTATATCTGATAAGATATTTGGTTTAGCAGAAGCTAAATTGATAGTGACTGCTCCACTAAGATTTATAGGATTCTTTTTTAACTGAACGGTAAATTTATTTATATTAGTTTTAAGAGAATTATGTCGTTTATTTTGTTGTTTAACAGTCTCTCCCTTTAGCCAAATATCTCCAAGATTAATCGGTAGAGTCATGCCAAATAAACTAGCAATGGCTGCTATCTCACTAATTTTTACATTATAAGAAACAACTAGCTCTTTATCCCAATCCTTAACCCCTACATTACCTGTTAAATTAGCTTTATTTACAGTAAAATTAAGGTTATTTAGAGATAATTTTTGATCTAAATAAGCAAAGCTTGTTGCCAGAGAAAATGTCTTATCTAACAATTTAATTTTTAAATCTACCTTATTATCTTGAAAGTGGAAGTTAGCATTACCTTTAGCTAATAACTTACCTACGGTAAAATCAATATCACTAATTTTTAATAATTTCTTATCACTATTAACGTTAAAAGTTAGTTTATGATCTAAATTGTTGGGGATAGACATATTAGGCAAAATACTTTGTAGGTTTTTAGCAGTTCCTTCCAGTTTGAGTTGTCCAGCAAAAGTCATATCATCGTAAGCAAAGTTACCTGAAAAATTAACCTTTTCTTGCAGAGCATTTAAATCTGCCGTTAAAGATATGATACCCTGCTTGTCTTGTATATTACCTTTGATATTATAATTCTTGCCAGAAGAATAGAACTTACAGGATAAATCAGATGGTCCATGAAGATCGTTGATTTCTAATCTGTCAATATCTATGGTTGTTGGAGAAGCGTTATTGCCTTTAGTCTTATCAGTAAAATCAACATAATTTAACTTAGCATTAACAATTTTAATTAAGTTGATATATAAAGAAAATGGAGCTTTGCTATCGTTCATTTTATCAGTTGGGGTTGTATAGTCAATTGATGAGAAGTTGGTGGCGTCGTCGCTCAATGCTCGCCTATTACTTATAGGCGTCGCTCCATCGTTCCTAGCATCAACTTCTCCTGAATTGACTATACTAACATTGGTTGGTATTTTGGCAAATTCCCAAGAGGCTAAACCATTACTCATCCGTTCTAAATTAATTACTGGTTGGTTGATTTCAATCGTTGAAATGTCTATCTTTCCTTTAATTAGAGATAATATAGAAATAGAAGCACTTACTTCCTTAACATCCAATAAAGAAGGGTAGTTAGCACCATCTAGAGAGGCAAGTGTTAGGTCTTTAACGATAATAGTTGGAATGGGTAGCAAAGAAATGCTGATATCTCCATTGATTTGTAGTTCTCGACCAGTTATTTCTTTGACCTTATCAGAGGCTAGTTTTTTATATGATTCCAAAGAAATAAATAAAGGGGTTATCAGCAATATAACAATTATTAAAATAAATAACGCCACCGAATATTTTAGGAATTTTTGCACTATGCTGCTCATTATAATTATTTTATTAAATATATTTTGATGTCTGGTTTCTGTCAATGATATAGCATAATTAAAAAATCCTAAAAAAGTGCTTAGTGGGGGAGCTATGACCTGTTATAATGAAGTGCATTTTGCATAATTAGAAAGAAATATTTTATGGTCTCTACCAAACAGCAAAATTATCCATTAAAATCATATTTATACTCTTTGGCTTACAAATATCGAGTATACCTATCTAGCATTGTCCTTATATATATCTGTGGTGCACTACTTGATATTTTTGTTAATTATCAAATTAGAGAAATTATTAATACTATTGCCAAGAATCCACATGACAATGTTACCCTACTTCTCTTAATATTTGTATTATATAAAATGATGCACCACGGGGTATATTTTACCTTTAGGCTTTTTGACATTAAATACAAACCAGTGATGCTGGCAGAAATCGTTGAATATGCCTACAACAAGACTATGAAACATTCTTTGCATTGGTTTGATTCACATTTATCGGGAGAAATTGCCAGTAAAATCACTGATTTTCAAGATGGCATTATAACTGTTATCACTATTCTTTGTCGTGCTTTGAGAGATATTGTAGTTGTTATAGGTGGCATAATATTTTTGTGTACAATGAATTACAAGATAGCCGGAGTGTTAATTGTTTTTATTGTGGTGTATGTACCAATATTATCAGTTTTACTCCAGAAACAAATACAGTTACAAGAAGAATATACTAAGGCACGACAAGAAGCGGTAGGTATTATCAATGACTCTGTTGCCAATATTTTTGGTATTAAAATTATTGGCAATGTTTGGACATAACTGAAACTAAAGCTCCTGCCTGCCATTGATCAATGGAAAAGTTGGGATCGAAAAACTCGGGTATATGATGCTTATTATGTAGACCTGACTGATAGCATATTAATTACTCTAATGGCAGCGGCTCAAATATTTGTGGTAGCATATTTATATAAAACTGGACAAATCACTGCTGGTGATTTTGCCATTAGTATGGTGATTACTTTTAGAATTGAATGGGCGATTGATCAATTATTAGATAATATCATATTTTCCATTAATCCTAAAATCGCTGCTATCAAATCTTCATACAACTTTATTAATACTATCTCAAATGTCACCGATACAGAAAATGCTAAGTTGCTTCCTTCTGTCAAAGGTGATATTAAATATCAAGATGTAACTTTCAACTATGGTAGTGGTGGAGATAATATATTTGACAATCTTACATTACATATCAAAGCTGGAGAAAGGATTGGTATAGTTGGGACATCAGGGGCTGGCAAAACTACCTTAATCAAATGTTTGCTAAGATATTTCAATTTGCAAAGCGGAACTATTTTAGTTGATGGATATGATATTTCGCAGGTAACGGAAGAGTCGCTAAGAAGCAATATTTCAGTAATCCCACAGGATATTACGATGTTTCATCGTTCTATCCTAGAAAATTTGCAGCTGGCTAAATATGATGCTACTTTACAAGAGATTCAGGAAGCCTGTAAAAAAGCTAGAATACATGATGATATTCTGCAGATGCCCAATGGTTATCATTCAATAGTTGGTGAACGAGGGGTAAAAGTAAGTGGTGGGCAACGGCAACGAATTGCAATCGCTAGAGCTATTTTAAAAAATGCCCCCATCCTTATTTTAGATGAAGCAACATCGGCACTTGACTCACCAACCGAGGCTTTAATTCAAAAATCTATAGATGAAGTTTTGGAAACCACTAATGCTACAACTATAGTCGTTGCCCACCGTTTATCAACACTTTTACACATGGATCGTATTTTAGTATTCAAGCGTGGTAAAATTGTGGAAGACGGTACTCATGCTATGTTAATCGCTAGAGGAGAGTTATATAAAACTCTCTGGGATGCACAATATAGAGGATTTTTGCCGGACAGCGAGGTATAGCTAACCCGGTTAGTATTTAAGATTCCCGCGTAAGCGGGAATCTGGATCCCTCACCGAAACAGGTATGACATACTACGCATGGATGACACAAAACAGGATTGCTTCGCTCTAGCTTCAACGCATCCTTGCTAATAGACGTTGACCATATACTATTTTAAAGGGTCTTGCTACGTTATGTTCTAAATTTTAATAGTTTACATATTGTAGCGGATCAACAGCTAGCTTTCCCTGGCGAATAGCAAAATGCAGCTGAGGGTATTCGGCATCTCCAGTACCCCCTACATGTCCTATTACTTCTCCTTGTGAAACTGTTGCTCCTTTTTGAACAATTAGGTCTTGTAAATAAGCATAAGCAACATAAAGGTCGCTATTATCTAATTTTACTATTAGTAAATTACCAAACTTCGTATCATTACCTGCAAACATTACTTTACCTGAGGCAATAGATTTTACATTAGCACCTTCTTTTGCAGCAATATTAATCCCTTTGCTTTTTCCTTTAGATGTTTGTTCACCAAATTTGATAGTAATTTTACCATCAATTGGTTTGATAAATTTTGTCGCATTTTCCATTTCTCTTATAGTGCTTTTTCTTATTGATCTTTCTTGATTTTTTTTATTTAACAGCTCAGTATTAACTTTTATCATGATAATTTGAGATTTGCTAAGATGGTATGGGGCAGACATGTTATTTAGCTCAGCTAATTGCTCAACCGTTTGACCATACTCATTGGCTATCGATTCTAACGTTTCTCCTGATTGAACCTCACGATAGATTATCTTATTATCATCTAGTTTTACTTTTGGGACTATTATTATATCGTCCTGATTTTGAGGCTTTATAGCATGGCGTTCCTGTAAGAAACCAGTTGGAGCATCAAACTCTTTTTCTTTCTCGTCAATCTCTCTACCTATTATTTCGCCTTCATCACTTTCTGATATATGGTTATTTTCAGAATATGTGGTAGTTGGTGGTTTTGTAGTTGTAGCTTTTTGGGAAAAATTCTTTCCACGATTATATTCAATAGGAGCTGGAAGTTGAGTAGCACATCCAGAAACCATAAATATTACAAAATAGATAAAAAATATATTGTTTTTCATAACTAACCAAAAAATTTGCAATTTTATTATGCAATAAACTAACTTTAATGTACAATTAATTTTAGTATTTTTTTCACCAAGATTACGTAATTATGAAAACTTACAGCGTTCTAATAGCCAGTGACCATTCCGGATTTTCACTCAAGAGTAAAATTATCAGTTATTTAAACAATAAAAATATATCTATCCTTGATTATGGTACCTATAGTCAAGAAGTAGTGGATTATCCAGATTATGCTAAAAAAGTTGTTGATGGAATCTTAGAAAATATAGCTCCTTTAGGAATTTTGATTTGTGGAACTGGTATAGGTATGTCAATTGCCGCAAATCGTATATCTGACATAAGGGCTGCTTTATGTTTTGACTTATTTATGGCAGAAAGATCAAGAGCCCATAATGATGCTAATATAATAGTGTTAGGAGCTAAGATACCAAACGAAGAATTGGCATGTCAAATGGTCGATAAATTTTTAACCACTAAATTTGAAGGTGGAAGACATAGTACTAGATTATCAAAAATAAACTAGGAGACACTAATTAATGTGAGCGTTCACGAATTTACTTATGATGATTAATAAATAACAAAAAAGAGGGCTAGTAAAATCCCCCTTCTTTTATAGAATAATAATAATGAATCGATAAACTATTATATTAGAGATCAAATCTTATACCAGCCATCAAGTTATGCCCTCTGATGTCATCTTTAGCTTTTTCTTTGTCTTTCTTGTCCTTATCTTTATCTTTTTTTGCATCACCTGTTTCCCCATAATCTCTCCAGCTATAGGTAAGATCTAGGTTTATGCCATCAGACACATTAAAAGAAGCACCAGCAGTCAACTGATAAGCAAAATTATTAGCGGTTTCATAGGAGAAAGTATTTGTTTGTTCCTGTTTGCCATCAATTGCATTAGTACCAGTTATCTTTTGTTGCACTTGAGCCATACCAATACCGGCTCCGGCAAAAAATTTAACAATACCTGCATCATATAAATCAACATAACCATTGAGTAATAATGATCTGACGATTTCTTTAGCTGTAGCTTCTGAAGAGTAATTCTTACCATCTTCCTTATCCTTATCAGTATGAGAGTACTTAAATTCTGGATTTGGGAGGAGGCAGTCAATTGTCAGCTCTGCTCTAACATTATCCATGATATAATAACCAGCACCAACACCAAAAATACCAGAAAAAATGGGTTTAAATTTAATATCATTAATCTTAGCACTTTCAGTCTTAAATTTTAGCATATTCAACCTAGTTGCACCGCCTTCGGCTTTAAGATAAAATCCCCCTGTTTCAGCAAATGATGCAGCAGAAGTCAAAAGAGTTGTACTAGTAGCAGCAATTAACAATAATTTTTTCATATATATTTCTCCTTAAAAATTAATAAACAAGAATCCCTTATAGGCTCTTAAAATAAATACCCGTGAAACACAAATTCTTTTCAAATTCCACTTAGGTCACCTAGCTTTAAGTGTATAGCATAATATTTGTCTTCAGCCTACTTAAAAAATTACTATGAGCATTGAACAATAATATTATTGCGATAATTTGTGGCAATAAGAACACAGTATAAAGTATCTATATAGCTAACCCAATTATAGTCAATTCAGGAGAAGTTGGGGACGTTGTCGCTCAATGCTCGCCTATTACTTATAGGCGTCGCTCCATCGTTCCTAGCCCCAAATTCTCCTGAATTGACTATAGTATTTTCCTATAACAAACTGACGTCATTTTAAGCAGTAACTTTGCTGCAACGAAGCAATCCAAATCTTAATCTCTTTTCATTTTTTTGGATTGCTTCGTCTGCTTACGCCTTCTCGCAATGACGCCTTTTCGACTACTATTTTCTTAAGTTGACGCCTGTGTACAATGATGAGAGTACTATGTGGTTTCGCTAATAGACGTCAATATCGGGTAAACTAAACCTCCTAAAGGTTTATTGCATCTATACAAGCAAATGTGGCAATTTTTGTTATCTCACTTGCTGATGCCCCCATTCTTACTATTTGTACCGGATATTCAAAACCATTAATTATTGGTCCGATAAAAACACCTCTGGCTAATTCTTGCAATAGTTGCGTTGAGATTGCAGCTGAATGCAAACCAGGCATAATCAAGACATTAGCGGAACCTGATAACCGACAAAACTTATACGAATTACGTAAATTGGGGTTCAGAGCAACATCAGCTGACATTTCCCCATCATATTCAAAATCTAGATTCATCCTATCTAGGATTCTAACAGCCTCCCTTACTCTATTTGCCTTTTCTCTCATTGGATTACCAAAAGTTGAGAAGGAAAGTAGAGCAATCTTTGGCGTCATTCCTATATTTTTTGCTATACTGGCAGTTTGCAAGGTTATTTCTACGAGATCTTGCTCACTTGGCAGTTCAGTCACGCTATTATCAGCAATAATTATATTATGTTCCTTGGCAATCATAATAGAATATCCCAATATTCTATTATTCTTTTTGGGTTCCATTACCTTCATAATATCCTCTAAACTATTATAATAGCTCTTTGTTACGCCAGTAACCATACAATCTGCATCACCGCAAGCTATCATGATAGCTGAGAATATATTTTTATCACTTTTAACGAGTCTAGCACAGTCACGGTATAAATACCCTTTACGTTGTAATTGGCTATAAAGAGTATCTATATATTTATTAAGATTTTGGTTAATAGCCGCATTCATTACGGTAATACCCTCTAAATCATAATTCATACCTATTTTATTTAAAACAGCAGATATTTTATCATACCTACCCACTAGGATAGGGTGAGCATGACCAGCATCTCGCATAATAATAGCAGCCTTAATTACCTCTTCTTCCTCGCCCTCAGCAAAGACCACTCTTTTAGGCACTGATTGTTGGATTCTTTCAAATAACAGATTCATGTAATGCGAGGTAGGATTTAGTCTGCTCTCCAATTCCTTTGCATAATTCTTGAAGTCAAAATCTGTAATTCTAGCAACCCCACTATCTATAGCTGCCTTAGCTACTGCCATCGAAACAGTGGTAATTAATCTTGGGTCAAATGGTACAGGAATTATATACTCTGGACCAAAAATCATTTTTCTACCAGGATATGCTTTATAAACTTCATCGGGTACAGCTTGTCTTGCTAGCTCCGCTAAAGAAAGGGCTGCAGCTATTTTCATTTCCTGATTGATAGTAGTAGCTCTAACATCTAAAGCTCCACGGAAAATATACGGGAATCCCATAACATTATTAAGCTGATTATTGTAATCAGAGCGTCCTGTAGCAATAATCGCATCACTTCTAACTGACTGTATATCCTCTGGAGTAATTTCTGGGTCTGGGTTAGCCATCGGGAAAATAATGGGATTTTGAGCCATACTAGCTACCATTTTTTTTGATACCGCACCTTTAGAAGATAAACCAAGGAATACATCAGCTGACTTCATAGCATCACTTATGGTACGCAAATCGGTTTCGATAGCGTATAATTCCTTCCATTCATTCATACCTTCTTTTCGACCCTTGTAAACAACCCCCATTTTATCACATAGTATAACATTTTTTTTGTTAACACTAAGAGCAATTAGTAATTCAATGCAAGCAATAGCTGCCGCCCCTGCACCACTTACTACAATTTTTAAATTATCCAATGAACGATTTGTAATATATGCCGCATTAATAAGACCTGCCGCAGCAATAATAGCCGTTCCATGCTGATCATCATGAAAAACCGGTATCTGCATACAGCTTTTTAATTTTTCCTCAATTATAAAACATTCAGGAGATTTAATATCTTCTAAATTAATACCGCCAAAACTATAACCAAGATATTTTACGGCATTAATAAACTCATCTGGATCAGTAGTATCTATTTCAAGATCGATAGAATTAATATCAGCAAATTTCTTGAATAAAACGGCTTTTCCTTCCATTACCGGTTTTGACGCAGCTGCCCCCAAATTACCAAGACCAAGAATGGCCGTGCCGTTAGTTATTACAGCAACTAAGTTACCTCTAGCCGTATATTTATAAACGTCATCTATATTCTTAGCAATTTCAAGACATGGTGCTGCTACCCCTGGCGTATAAGCCAAAGCCAAGTCCTGTTGAGTATCCAAAGGCTTAGTTGCAGCAATAGCAATTTTGCCTGGTTTCCCATTGCTATGATATTCTAAGGCTTTGAGATAATTTATTTTATTCATTTCATCCATAAATGTTACTCCTTAATTACTTCAAGTTTTCTACTATTAGATATTTATCCACATCAGAACTGACAATGAAACTATTGAAAAAAGTGTTGTGAAAGTAATAATTGATGCCATAGATTCTGGGTCTCCACCAAGCTGACGTGATAAAACATAAGCTGTGCTGGCACATGGTAAACAACTATATAGAACCCCAACTGATTTAGCAGTACCAGTGATTGACATTAGTGACAATACAATTATTGCAACAACAGGAAAAGCCACTAACTTAACAAAACTAGTAAATAATACATTGTGGACAATCGTACCACGCATGAAGAATTTGAGACCTGCTCCAACATTTAGCATACCTATAGCTAAAGCAGAGTCGGATAGAATAGATAAGGTTTTTTTTATGCCAAGATGTAATTCTAAGTTAGAGTAATTAAAAAGAAATCCAATGATACTAGCGATAATCAAGGGATTTTGTACTAGCAATTTAAGCGTCCATATAAAGCTAGCTTTAGAACCCTGAGCTACAGAACTATCAGGAATATAATGGACAAAAATCATTACTGATATGATATTAGTAAAAATGATCATATAAGATGAAATCACCGATACTATAGCAAGCCCTTCCTGACCCAAAAGAGGACTACTAACACCAAAAAAGATATAACTATTATAGCGTACTGCCCCTTGAAAGATTGAAGTAAACTGAATCTTGTCAAAGTTGGTTTTTTTCTGATAAATAATTAAAGCAACCGCAATAATAGAAGAAGAGATGATTAATGCAAGTACCAGCCTTATTATAGAAGATGCATTTAAATCAGCTACAGATATATTATTGAAAAGCATGATAGGAAAAAGAAAGAAATACGATAATTTTTCTATCCCCCTCCAAAATTCTTCAGAAGTTAACCATTTCCTTTTGATAATACTACCAAGCAAAGGAATCAAAAGAATAGGTAATGTACTAGAGAAAATGTCATTCATCAGTCTACGATTATCCCAATTACCAACTGCTATGTAATTAGCAATTATAATTTATAGAGGCTATAAATTATGTGTTACGATTAAACTTTCTACTTTGGCATAATATCAGAGTTTTATTGCAAATCAAGACGTATATAAACTAACCCGTTAAAGTTGTAGGAGGATATCCGTCATTGCGAGAAGCAGCTTTGCAACGATGAAGCAATCTACTCACCAAGTGTCATTGCGAAACCACGTAGTGGTCGTGGTAATCCATTACTTTGGGATTGCTTCGTCGCTACTGAAGTAGCTCCTTGCTAATAGACGATTGTGAGGTTAGATTGCTTATTGGCTTAAGCCTTCTTGCTAATAGATATCTTGTACTTTAACTTTTTTCCGTAAACGCTCACTAGGCTCTTATATCTTGAAAATGTGGTATAAGTAATTAAAGAGGGTGACTTGAGTTAACTGGACTGAAGTAGTCGTTGTCAGAATAAGTACCCTCTTTTTGGTAGTTTACCTTGAACGAATTGCAGAAGGTGCCCTTAAAAAGAGCATCCTTGCACCATAAGATGAAGGAGATTATATCATGAGTAAAATAATAGGTCTAGATGTAAGTAAAAAATGGTTAGATATATGTTTATATGAGTCTAACAATAATCCTATATATTACCGTTTTCCTAATGATAAGTTAGGGCATCAAGAACTGATAGAATTAATAAAAGATCAAGAGATTAAGCTAATAGTGTGTGAACCTACAGGGGGATATGAGGCTGAAATTTGTCAAAAGCTATATAATAATAAGCAACAAATACATAAAGTAAATACCTATAGTTTTAATTCATTTAGTAAATCAGTGAATTTATGTAAAACTGATAAGAAGGATGCATTTAAATTAGCATATTATGCCGACAAGATGCAGCTTTCAGAGAATTATATATATCAAATTGAATCAGAGACTTTAAAGAGATATCAGCAAAGACGAGAAGATTTAGTATTAATGCTTAGCAATGAAAAGAAAAGGCTGCATCATAGTATTGATGGTATTGATAAAAACAGTATAGAAAAACACATTGAATTTTTACAAAATGAAATAGCTGAGCTTGATAAAAAGTTAAACAAAATAATAGATGAGTCAGAAGAGCTAAAAGAGAAGGTAAAAATATTAGAGACTGTACCTGGTATTGGTAAATGTTTGGCTACAAAACTAATTAGTTTTGTACCTGAATTAGGGGATAAAAATTATAGTAGCAATGAATTGTCAGCAATTGTTGGTATAGCTCCATATGCTCGTGATAGTGGTAATAAGCAAGGACGAAGATTTATTCGAGGAGGCAGGAAAATACCCAGAGATGCTTTATACATGGCAGTGTTAACTGGTAAGAATGGTTTCCAATATTTAAAAAATTTATATGATAGGCTTGTTAATAGTTTTAAACCTAAGAAAGTTGCGATAGTTGCTTGTATGCGTAAGTTACTTGAAGTTTGCCATAAACTTATTCAACAAAAACGCACTTTTATTATTGGATAATGTATATATTTTTTTTATAAAATATATATAAAAGATAATTGCTGTGAATCATACAGATCACTTATAGGTGGGTTGAACTATTTGCATCAATTTTTCTTTTGCTTCTTCTTTAGCACGTAGGCTGGCATAAACATCTTGCTTACTGTCATCTGTAATATGATTGGCAAATACAATAATTCGGTTATCTTTTTGTATCCAGCCAACAAACCACCCTTGTTGGATACCTAACTTCTGCATTCTATCTTTGCTAAGCTGGGAACCATTACCTGTTTTTCCATAAAGCTTCCAGCCTCCTGGCAGATCCTCTACAAATAGGATATTTTTTGTCATTTCATGAGATTTCAAACTTACTGGCAGCTTATTATCAAGAATATTTTGTAAAAATACGACTTGCTCTTCAGGTGAAATCTCCAATGAACTAGATAGCCATGAATTTGTTAATCCATTATCCTTACCTTTATCACCTGAAACATCCTGACTTCCATAGTTAAATTTTGTAACATATTCTTGGAATTTACTCATTCCAAGTTTTTGCGTTAAAATTTGCGAATACCACACACAACTATTCTTCATCCAAAGATTGGGATTATGAGGTTGTTTCCATCTATCAAGCCAATCTATATAACCTTTTTTAAATGGTAACTCAGGATGAGTTTCATCAATCAGTAATCCTTCGTTATATCCCATCAGACTAATGGCAATTTTGAACGTAGAGCAAGGAGCATGACGTGATTTACAATCGCCTTGTTGTTCGATGACTTTATTATTTTCTTTAGCTAAAAAGCACTTTGTCTCTGCCAGTGCTGAAGTACTAAATAATAATAAAATACTTAAAAATAAAGTTATTTTTTTCATTGTTACCTTAAGATATAGATCAATTAGAAACCTTACAAAGCTTAGTGTATTCTTTATTCAATTCTCTAATCACCCAAATCCATATGATACAGATTACACCAAATACTATCATTAAATATATAGAAATAGATTGATAAGTTGCACCAGGCAAAATAATAAATATTAAAGACTGGAGAAGGGCACTTGTTGACTTTCCAAGCTTAGTACCAATTACATCGGCAGCTGCCTTACCTTTTGTCTTAAGTTCGGTATCTAGAGGAACATATGACATTTCTTTTGTAGAATCAAATAAAATATATTTACTTGATTTACTTAGAGTATTGTTGACTATTCCCATTGTAATAGCAATCAAAGAAGGATCAGTTATCATAAAGCTAACCACTATTATGGCAGAAAGCCCATCAAAGTTAGATACTAAGAAAAACAGCATGCCAGTTATAAAGACTATTATTGGCGTTATAATTGCTGCAGCAAACCAGCCCAACCTTCTTACAATATTAGAGCCGAGAAGAACAAATAAAATGGTAAATATGCCAGTAATACTTAGATAATTGCCAACAAAAGCAGCAAATTCCGTAGGTGTTTTATAAATCTTTGAAACTGATGCTTTCCAAGGTCCTTCAACTAAATTTATAGCTATACCATAACAGACAAGTAGTGTAGCAATTAGCCTAATATATCTTGAAGTAATAATCATTTTAAAACTTTCTGTAAGAGTTAGTGATCGTTTCTTGATAGAAAATTGCAATTTTTCTACTTGAGCTTTATCTAATATTTTATGATTCAGTATCCAAAAAGTTGCTAATGCTATTGAGCCAAGTACCAGTACGCATCCTAATATGATTTGTACTGAAAGTTCGGACTCTGTATGTTGTAAGTCAAACTTTTTAATTAAAAATTGATTTAAATAAGCTAAATTTTCTAGAAACTTACCTGATATGTAAAGTCCCGTTTGAGCAAAAAGACCAAATAAAGGATAGAATCTTTTCGATTGTTCTACCGAGGTTATATTATTAACAAATTGCCAAAAAAGTAATGCAAATATTACGCTCGGCCATAATTCTGCTATAATATAGAACAGAGAGAAACTCCAATTAGATAAAAGTAATATAAACCATTTCAAATTCGGATAAGACTTTATTAAAATGCCAGCATGCTCACTACTCAAATGGAATGCTAGATGATTAGGGAAAATATAAAAGGCAAATAAGGCAAAAAATAGTAGAAAAATTGACAATATAAGGTAGAAGATATGTTCACCCTTCATCTTATTTACTAATTTTACATAGATTATCGACAGCAAAAATGCCGAAGGCAAAACCCCCCAAAATTTAAGGAATGATACAGTTTCGGTACCAATCATGGTATTAATCAGACTATCTTTTAAGGCTCTGATAATATTTTGTATAAATAAAATACAGAACATCAATAATGTTACATATAGAAATTTAGATAATTCCTGCCTTTCGATAGGAAAAACATATTCCGACAATCTATTTGTTAATTTTGAGGTGGGTGATGTATTGTGAGTTACAGAGAAATACGAAAAAATTTTAGAAATGACTGCCATATACGGCTCTAACCTACTTATTACTTGGCTAGAGCCGTATACTAAAGTTTTTTGTCTTGTGAGTCAAGAAGAATATTTCTTAATCAGCAGTTCTAATTATGGTTTTGTAAGTTCGTGTAATGGTACGTAGGCATCAACTTAAGGAAAAAAGCTAAAGTACAAGACGTCTATTAGCGAGAAGGCGTAAGCCAAGAAGTAATCATCTGGTCACTTGTTTGGATTGCCGCGTCGCTGCAAAGCGGCTCCTCGCAATGACGGAGAGGCTATATATTACCAACACTAATTGATAGGCTAGCTGAAACAAATTTTTCTAAATCTCCGTCAAGTACACCTTTAGTATCAGAAGTCTCATGATTGGTACGTAAATCCTTAACCATTTGATAAGGTTGCAATACATAAGATCTTATTTGATGTCCCCAGCCATTCTCAGTTTTTGATGCATTCTGTTCTTGAATATCCTCAGTACGTTTTTTTAACTCTAGTTCATAAAGCCTTGCTTTAAGCATTTTCATAGCCTGTGCTTTGTTCTTATGCTGTGATCTATCATTTTGGCACTGTGTTACGATATTAGTAGGTAAGTGGGTAATCCTTACGGCGGAATCAGTAGTGTTTACGTGTTGCCCCCCAGCTCCGGAAGAGCGGTAAGTATCAATTCTAAGGTCTTTTTCATCTATTACAATGGCAATACTATCATCAATTTCTGGATATACCCAACTACTAGCAAAGCTAGTCATCCTTTTGCCCGCTGCATTAAAAGGCGATATCCGTACTAAACGGTGTACTCCTGATTCTGTTCGAAACCAACCATATGCTTGGTAGCCATTAATTTTAATAGTACATGATTTTATTCCTGCTTCTTCACCGTTAATAAGATGAATAACCTCGCTTTTAAAACCCTGCCTTTCCGCGAAACGCAAATACATACGCATCATAATTGATGCCCAGTCATGACTCTCCGTACCGCCAGCTCCAGCATTGATTTCAAGAAAACAATTATTACTGTCAAATTCTCCAGAAAATAAGCATTCAGTCTCAAATTTTCCGGCAATAATAGATAGTTTTCTTAAATCTTCTTGAACTTGTTCTAGAACTTGTTGGTCATTTTCGACAAACGCCAATTCCTCAAGTTCTAAACATTCCGTAAGATTAGATTGAAGTTGTTTAAACGAATTAAGCTTAGTCTCTAGAAGTCTTTTTTCTTTCATAATACTTTGAGCCTTCTCCTGATTATTCCACAGAGTTGTATCTTCTGAAATATTTTCCAGCTCTACAAGCTTTTTGGTTGCGTTTTCAAAATCAAAGTGACCTCCTGAGCAGCTCTAAAGACTGTTCGATTTTTTTTACATAATGTTCAATTTCAGCACGCACTATTATTTCCTACTATAAAATGGAATTTTACTATATAAAGATAAGATAAACCGGTGTCATTGCGAGATCGCGTAAGTAGGTCGTGGCAATCCACTATTCATTAGATTGGATCGTTTCGTTCGAGCTTCGCTACTTTTTGCAATGACCAGTCGGGTTAGCATTTTTCTAATTTTAACATTATATCGCATATACAATGAATAATCAAAAGTTTATCAGAAATTTTTCAATCATCGCTCATATTGATCATGGTAAGTCTACTTTAGCAGACAGATTAATTGAATATTGTGGAGGATTGGTAGCTCGAGAAATGAGTCAGCAGGTACTTGACTCAATGGACATAGAAAAAGAACGGGGAATCACTATCAAAGCACAGACTGTTAGATTAGTTTATAAAGCCAAAGATGGTAATACCTATTATCTAAACCTAATGGATACTCCTGGTCATGTGGATTTTTCTTATGAGGTTAGTAGGTCACTCGCTGCTTGTGAAGGCTCGTTATTAGTGGTAGATAGTAGCCAGGGTGTTGAGGCGCAAACTCTCGCAAATGTTTATCAAGCGATTGATAATAAGCATGAAATTGTTCCAGTACTCAATAAGATTGATCTACCGGCTGCTGATCCTGATAAGGTTAAACAACAAATAGAGGACGTAATTGGTATAGATGCAAGCGATGCATTATTGATTTCGGCAAAGAGTGGTATAGGAATAGAAGAAGTACTTGAAGCAATTGTTAATAGACTACCCTGTCCTGCAACTAATCAAACAGATATTCTAAAGGCATTATTGGTTGATAGTTGGTACGATTCTTACCTAGGAGTAGTAATTTTGGTTAGAGTTATCGATGGAACTTTACGCAAAAATATGCGTATCAGGATGATGGCTAGCAATTCTAGTTATAATATTGAGAATGTTGGGTATTTTACTCCTAAGAAACATATATCAGATATTTTATATTCAGGAGAAATAGGGTTTTTCACTGCTTCAATCAAGCAAGTTGTGGATTGTAAAGTTGGTGACACAATAACTGATGAAAAAAGACCTTGCAAGGAGCCTTTGCCTGGTTTCAAGCCACATTTACCGGTAGTATTTTGTGGATTATATCCTTCAGATGCTTCACAATTTGAGCATCTAAAAGATTCTTTAGCTAAATTAAGGCTTAACGATGCTAGCTTTGAATTTGAAGCAGAAAGTTCAACTGCCTTAGGATTAGGATTTCGCTGCGGTTTCTTGGGGTTACTACATCTTGAAATAGTGCAAGAAAGACTGGAGCGTGAATTTGATCTTGATATGATAACTACTGCTCCTAGTGTGGTTTATAAGATTAATATGCGTGATGGACATCAATTAGAAATACATAATCCGGCTGACTTACCTGTTACTCAAAATATAGAATCAATGTTAGAGCCTTGGGTTAAGGCAACAATATTAGTGCCAGATGAGTTTTTAGGTAATGTTTTATCTTTGTGTACTGATAAAAGAGGAGTACAAATTGAATTAACTTATGTCGGTGGTAGGGCTATGGTAATTTACCGATTACCGTTAAATGAGATAGTATTTGATTTTTACGATAAGTTAAAAAGTTACACAAAAGGCTATGCTAGCTTTGATTGGGAAATGGATGGTTATGAGGAAAGTGATTTGGTAAAATTATCTATTTTGGTTAATAGCGAGCCAGTTGATGCTCTATCTACTATAGTACATCGGTCACGATCAGAATATCGTGGTCGAGAATTGTGTAAACGCCTTAGCGATTTAATCCCAAGGCAATTATTTCAGATTGCTATTCAAGCTGCTATTGTTAGCAGAATAATCGCTAGAGAAACCGTTAAAGCAATGCGTAAAGATGTTTTATCTAAATGCTATGGTGGGGATATAACTCGTAAACGTAAATTATTGGAAAAACAAAAAGCTGGGAAAAAACGTATGCGTAATATTGGTAACGTCGAAATTCCGCAATCAGCTTTTATAGCTGCTCTTAGAATAGGAGATGAATAATGATGACATGGTTTGGTAAATCTAAGGAATGAAAAAGTATTAATATTTGATGTTAAAAGATTAATGTGCTAGAATATTTTGTTGTGGATTAAGCTCAGGATAAAAAACTATATACTCAATAATCCTGCAAATGAGAACAACAAACAAGGGGAAAGCATGCTAAATATACCTAACGTGAGTGCGAACATTAACATTTCCATTGGCACTAGATAATGACACAACAAAGCTTTCTAGATTCATTAAATCACCAACAACTAGCAGCGGCTTTACATGCACATGGACCTCTTCTTGTACTTGCTGGAGCAGGGACTGGTAAAACTAAAGTATTAACAACAAGAATAGCCAACATAATCAATCAGGGTTTAGCGTCACCTGGCAATATTTTAGCAGTTACTTTTACCAATAAAGCGGCTAGAGAAATGCAAGATCGAATCAGTAAAATGATTGATTGTTATGGGCTAAACATAGGCACTTTTCATTCTATAGCAGCCAAGATTTTACGCCAGCAAGCAGAGTTTTTGAATCTTAGTTTAAACAGTAGATTTACTATTATTAGTCATGATGATCAGCTTAAATTGATTAAAGACATAGTTAAACAGAGAAATATAGATCCCAAAAAATACGTTCCTAAAATTTTACATATTATTATCTCGCGTTGGAAGGATCAAGGATTATTGCCGTGTAAACTTTCGGAATCTGACATTAAGCTACCGATTCATAAAGTGGCTAAGTTTATCTATGATGAGTATCAACAAAATTTATTAGCATCTAACGTAGTGGATTTTGGAGATTTGCTACTATACAATAATGAGTTATTTATAAAAAATCCTGAAATATTAAAGCATTATCAGGAACGATATCAATATATTTTAATTGATGAATATCAAGATACCAACGCTGTCCAATATCTTTGGGCTAGGATGCTTGCGAGTAGCACAAAGAATATTTGTTGCGTTGGCGATGATGATCAATCTATATATGGTTGGCGTGGTGCAGAAATTGGTAATATATTACGTTTTGAAAAGGATTTTCCAGATGCTACAGTAATAAAATTAGAACAAAATTATAGGTCTAGTTCAGAAATTTTATCAGCTGCATCCAGTGTAATTGACAATAACAAGAATCGTCATGGTAAAACCTTGTGGACTGATAAAAATGATGGACAAAAAATTAAAATTATATCTTGTTGGAACGATAAAGAAGAAGCAAGATTTGTTGTATCTGAAATTGACAAATTAGTTACAGAAGGTAAGTATAATGCCAGTTTAGTTGCGATATTAGTTAGAGCTGGTTTTCAAACTAGAGCATTTGAAGAAGTTCTGATTAGTAATGCATTACCATATAAAATAATCGGTGGTCTTAAGTTTTATGAACGAATGGAAATACGTGATCTACTCTCCTACATACGTATCACTTTAAATCATAGTGATAGTCTTGCTCTTGAACGTATAATAAATGTTCCAAGAAGAGCCATTGGCAATACTACATTAAAACAAATAAAAGATTATGCAGATGAACATAACATACCTATTCTTGTTGCTATTCGTCAAATGTTACAAGAAGGAGTTGTTAAAAATAAGGTCAAAGATAGTCTAAATCAGTTAATTACTAACATAGATAATTGGAATTTGCGATATCAAAACGAGCCAGCACTTAATGTGACAAAGGTTTTATTAGAAGAATCAGGTTATCTGGCAATGTTACAAGAAGAAAAAACTGACGAGGCACTTGGCAGAATTGAAAACATTAATGAGATGCTTAGAGCAATTGCAGAATTTGATAATATTCAGGACTTTATCGAACATTCTAGTTTGGTAATGGAAAATGAAGCATTAGAATCAAATTTTGGTGGGTCTATTAGTATTATGACTCTACATGCTGCCAAAGGTCTTGAATTTGATTTAGTTTTTTTGCCCGGTTGGGAAGAGGGGTTTTTTCCACATCAAAGATCACTAAATGAAGATGGGGAGAAAGGTTTAGAAGAAGAGCGGAGAATTGCTTATGTTGGTATTACTAGAGCGAAGAAAGAGCTGTATATTACTTATGCCGAAAGTCGTTTTATGTTTCATGAAATAATTAGATCATCTCCTTCTAGATTTATTAGCGAAATACCGAATGATGTTTGTATTAGAACTTCTTCAACCAAACAACTTAATTACCTTGGTACAAAACACAAATTTTCTTTTTAATCTTTATATATACTCAAATGATTTGGAGAATTGGATTTGAAAATGAGGGGCGAACCTACGGCAGCGTACATGAGGTACGTGAGTATGCGACTTATCTTCCAGATGGAGAGGAACAAAAATTATGCTATGAGACGGGATTAGTATGCTGTTAAAAAGCGTGCAATAATGACCCATTTACTGGGTCATTATTGCACGCTTTTTAACAAAAGGTCTTAAAGCTTTTAAGGAAGGAATGAAAGATGATGAGAAAAAAGATGAATAACAAGATTATTCGTACCTTCTTCCCGTACCATTATAATTTATTTTTTTACTAAAATTTTTGCTCTATCGGTGATAATTTCATCAACAAGCCCAAATGATTTGGCTACTTCAGGATCCATGAAATTATCACGTTCCATGCTTTTTTCGATAGTCTCTAGTTCTTGTCCTGTATGCTTGACATATAAGAGATTAAGCATTCTTTTTAGTTTCATGGTTTCTTTGGCATGAATTTCTATATCTGTAGCCTGCCCTTGGTAACCACCTGACGGCTGATGGATCATTATACGACTATGCGGCAGGGAATAACGCATGCCTTTTTCTCCAGCCGTAAGCAACATAGAGCCAGCAGAGCAAGCTTGACCTATACAAAGAGTAGAAATTTTAGGTTTAATATATTGCATAGTATCATAAATTGCTAAACCAGAAGTTACAACGCCACCAGGAGAATTAATATACATAGAAATATCTTTTTCTGGATTTTCTGCCTCAAGGAATAATAATTGTGCAACCACTACATTTGCCATATAATCTTCAATTTGACCGCAAACAAAAACGATACGTTCCTTTAATAACCTAGAATATATATCATAGGCTCTTTCACCTCTAGGAGTTTGCTCAATTACAATTGGTACGTATGTCATTAATTTTTTCCTAAATTTATTAGACTTCCTATAAAACTTTAGTTCTGCTGTGCTAGCAAGTTTTTATAATATCGATTTAAGACTTTTACACCAAAAATCCAAGTTATACAAACAATAACAAAAACCACCATGAGAAAACCTGCTAGGTCATTATGTACAGCACTTGGAAAAATACTAAAAGAGACAAATTGAACAATTGCTCCAGCAGATTTCCCTATTTTGCCACCAAGTATATCTACAGCAGCTTTTCCCTTGGTTTTCATTTCGCTATCAAGAGGAATATAGACCATTTCTTTAGTAAAATCAAAAAGTGAATATTTTACTCCTTTCCCTAAAACATGCCACAAGCCACCTACAAAAACAATTATCATTAATGGAGAAATGTGACTAAGACCAGTCATAATTGCCAATAAAGGCTTTTCCAATAAGACAAAAGTAAAAAACATTGCTCCTGATAATAACGTTGCAACGGGAGTAAGTACAGCTCCCCAAAACCAACCACAATTTCTAACTAAACTACTACCTAGAAAAGCACAAATTAAAGTAAATATTCCAGTCCAAAAAAATACCTCACCACTGTAAGTTATAAATTCCTGGGTAGTAGGATATAACTCCTTGGTTTTAGACATCCATAATCCTTCAATTAAGTTGATTGACATGGAATATGAAACCATTAATACACAAATAATTCCTAAATATTTTGATTTAAGAATTATTTTGCTACTCTCAACTAACCCTAGCTTCAGTATGTCGGTTCTTTTATTTTTATATCTAATATTTTTAGTAGTTTCTATAATTTTCAATTCAACAAATCTATGTAAAATCAAACAGATCAGCCCAGATATGGTAACGATTACTATGAATGATTTTAAAAGAATTTCTGTTTGGTCATTAAGATGAGAAAATAGAGGCATCAAGAAGTGCTGACCTTTGGCAAAATAGATAATTACACTGCCAGAGATTAGTAAATTAGTTTGACCAAATAAGGAAAAAAACGAATAGAATCTAGGAGCTTCTTCAGTGGTGGTAATCTTATTAGCAAGTTGCCAGTATAATAGTGTACAGACAATCATTGGCCATAATTCCCCTATTATATAAAATAACACAATACTCCATTTTCCCCAAATGATAACAAACCATTTTAAGTGTGGAAGTGTAGTAATATAATGTTCTATTACTTGAGGGTCTGGATGAAAATATTCTCGGTATGGAAACAAAACAAAGGTAAATAATAGGAAAAATCCCAAGAAAAAAGATAATATAATCCTGAAAGCTTGCTCAGTTGTCATAATATTACAAAGTTTGGAATAAAGGATGACAAATAAGATACCTGCAGGCATCTCGCCCCAAAGTTTTATAAAGCTTAAAACTTCCGAACTAATTAATGTTATTACCAGGCTATCTTTCATACTACGTACTAGATTCTGGTTAAGGAGAATAAAGAATATTAGTAAAGCCATAGGTACAAACTTTACCAACTCGTTAGATCTAATAGGCCAAACAACGTGTCTAAATTTACTATTTCTAGCTCTATTCCACATAGTGAAAGAAGAATCTACTGCATTCATATAATACTCATGCTCATTTTCAAGCAACCTAAACTATAATAAAATCCCTGTCAAGTGGTTTTATAATTTAATAAAATTATAAATTCAGAAACGTTAGTTTTAAAATAAGATAGAATTACAATTACCAGGTTAGACTAGACTATATTTAAATCTTCTTTATAACCCGAATTCTGGATTAAAAAATCTAGATAACCTTTCAAACATCAGTATTTTAAAACGTGAACCTTGTCGTAATACGATATAATATTTTGAATAAATTACTCATCTTACGCATGGCATTTAAAAGTCATAAGGAAAACAACCTGGTGCTATTAGCGAGGAGGTGTAGCCGACAAAGCATTTCTAATCACTTTTATGGATTGCCCCGCGTCGCCGCAAAGTGGCTCCTCGCTAATAGAAGCTTGGGACACATATACGCCCTCCTCACAATGACGTTTGGTAATCAGATATTTTCTTTTAGCCAAATTAGAAATTTTTTAAACCAACTAGCATCATTATTATCATTAATATCAAAATTATTCTTTTGTATTTTTAAAGATTGGGTTTTTACCATACCTATAGCAGTGGAATATATATGGGGATTATAATCTTCAGCAAAACCTGGTAAGATTTCCGGTTTACCAATTCGTACTTGTTTCTCAAAAATTTTACTTGCTAGTTCTTTTACTCCCCGTAGCATCGCTCCTCCACCAGTAATAACAATGCGGTAGGCGATCATATTGCCTGCCACAACTCTATCGTGCTGGGCTTGAACCATCAATAATATTTCTTCTACTCTTGGACTGATAACGCATGCAAGATATTTTGAGGTAATTGTTGGTCTACCACTGTCAGGAATTTCCATTTCAAAATCTTCTAAATTAATAATATTGTCTTTATCCATAGAAGATGGCATGGCATTACCATAGAGAATCTTAAGTTTTTCTGCAACGTTCAGGCTTACTGAGAAGACTTTTGCTATATCAGATGTAATATGAAAGCTACCTATATCTATGTAGCTTGTATATATTAACTTGCCTGAGACAAACACGCCAAAAGAGGTGGTTCTTGCCCCCATATCGATTATGATAGAGCCAAGATTTTTTTCATCTTCTGAAAGACAAGCAATTCCTGACGCATAAATTGCTAATATAATATTATTTATTTCCACATGACATTTTGCAAAACAATTGGTAATATTCATCAACATATTAAAATTTGCTGTGATAATATGTAATTCACACCCTAATTCTTTGCCAAACATTCCGATTGGATCTTCAATAGCATTATTATTATCAAGAGTAAATTCTATAGGGAAATAATGAATAATTTCTTGGTCTTTAATTTTGAATTCCAATAAGGCTTTTTTGATAAGTTTTTTGATATCTTGTGGTGAAATTGGCTGATTAGAAAGTTTTATTTTACTATTTGCATAATAAGACTTAGTGCCATAGCCTGTTAGTGATATAGTTATTTTTTTTATGTTTTTACCGCAATCTTTTTCTAATGCGTAAATCGCTCCGACTATGCTATTTTCCGCATCTTTTAAATCTAATATGACTCCTGATTTAATACCTTTTGAGTGATGCAGAACTTGGCTTACTATTTTTGCATCTTCTCTTTTGTCAATATATGCTGCAATACAAGCTATTTTACTACTACCAAGGTCAAGAGTTAAAAAGTTAGACAATCTGGCTTTCATAATTCTTAATATTTTTCTATATAAAACTTACTCAAATCTCGTAAATCTATAGTTTTATAATTTTGATTAAATAATAGATTTTTCATATCCAATCCTGCAAGGTAATCTAAAGCACGATCAAACCCAGAATCTGGCATTTTAACAGTTATACCTTGCTCTAGATTTAAATTCCATCGTCTTTTCCCATAAAGTACCGAAGAGATAATTTTCTTAGCTAGTTTAGGGTATTTTGCTAAATCTTGAATTAATTTGTTAGTATAAATATTAGCGTCCGATCCTACAACATGAGGAAGATTAGTGAAAGTACCTATATCAGTAGTAATTTTATATCCTTCTTCATCAATAAGGAAAACCTTCTCGTTAAATTGCCAGATAGCAATTGGCACTCTCTCAGTTAATCTTATGTAAATAGTATTAGGTAATCTTCTCTCAATAATTACAACATTTTTAATCCAAGGATTGCGTTGCAAATTACTCTTTATTGCTCCCAGGTCTAAAGAAAGAATAGGCGTACCCTTATCAGCATTTAAAGTTGCCAATATATCTTCTTCCTTAGTATTATATTGCCCTTCTATTAAAACATTTTCAAGTCTAAAGCTAATATCAGAAGTCAATTCATAAATATTTTGGATAATTTCTTGTCTTACAGGAGCAAAATAGCTGGTAAAGAAAAATGAAGACAACAAAACTACTAGGGTAATTTTAATAAAAAATACCGCTCTAATATACACCATTGCCAACTTTCGTCGTAAAGGTATATTGGCTTTTTTCTTCTTATTAGACGCTTTATTCCTCTTCATGTGTCAATACATGCTGTTTCTAAGATTCTTTCCACTAACGAGCAAAAATTTATCCCCTGTAAGGCAGCTATTTCTGGTATAATCGATAAGGGAGTCATACCAGGATGAGTATTAATTTCTAAAGTAAAAATTTCATTCTTACTTTCATCAAAAATAAACTCTGCTCTAGCCACACCTCTGCAATTCATGGTTTGATATATTCTTTCCGACTCTTCTAGTAACTCATTATATATATTTTGCGGTAATGGAGCTGGACATAAATGCTGGGCAAATCCATCAGTGTATTTAGTCTCATAATCATAAAAACGCTGTTTCAGGAGTTTTATTTCCAATACCCCTAAGGCTTCGCCGTTTAAAACGGCTACTTGCATTTCTCGCCCCTTAATATATTCTTCAATCATTACCTGATCACCATAAGGAAAATTATAATTAGCAAAGTTAAAATCATCCTCAGCAAATATTACTTCAACGCCTATACTTGAGCCTTGGGTAAGGGGTTTTATAACATAGGGTCTTGGCATAGGATCAACCTTAATGTTATCAGATTTATTAACGACAATATTCTTGGCTACCTTAATATCATTAGCAACAAACCATGCTTTTGCATGTATTTTACTAAATGCTAAAGAAGAAGCGAGAACCCCACTGTGAGTATAAGGAATTCGCAAGATATTGAGTAACCCAGGCAAACAACCATCTTCGCCATAAGTACCATGTAAACAATTATAAACTATATCAGGTTTTATCTTTAAAAGTACCGAAGCAATGTCTACTCCCATATCTATAAAAGTGACTTTATATCCACTATCTACCAAAGCTTTGTTAACTCCCGAAGATGATACTAAAGAAACTTCTCGTTCAGCCGACATACCGCCACCTACTACCGCCACATGTTTTTTTCCTTTATCACTCAATATTGTAACCTTAGAATTAGCAATAAAACTTGTTTGATATTTATGCATATTTCCCTATTATTTTAATTTCCCATTTTAGATCAATCCCACTATTTTCAAATACTCTTTTTTTAACAAGATCACCAAGATTTTCTAAATCACCAGCAGAGGCATTGCCATGGTTTATCATAAAGTTACAATGTAGTTGTGAGATGGAAGCCCCACCAATTTTGTATCCCCTCATGCCAGCTTTATCGATTAGTTGCCATGCTTTATGATTTTCTGGATTAGCAAATGTACTACCACCAGTACGTTCTTTAATTGGTTGGCTTGCTAGTCTGTTTTTACTTATTTCATTCATTTTTTCTAGGATCATATTACTGTCCACCATCGTTATCTTAAATATAGCTTTGGTTATAATCAAATCTTGTGGTAAATTATTACCTCGATATTTAAAACCTATTTCTTCGTTAGGGATGGTAATAACATTACCTCTAGAGTCTATTGCTTCAATTGCTAGGATAATATCTTTAAATTCCGAGTTATAGGCACCGGCGTTCATTACCACTCCACCACCTATAGTACCTGGTATACCGCTTAGAAACTCAAAACCAGTAATTGAATGTATTTGACAAAATTTAGCAAGATTAAAATTAAGGCAACTACTTCCTACTGATAATTGCCCTGCCGATAATTGGTGTTCTGGCATTAATTCTATATTAGTAAAATTCTGACCAAGTTTTATCACAACCCCCTCTATACCACCATCTCTAATAATAATATTTGATCCAGCCCCTAAAACAGTTATTGCTTTCTGTTGTTGGTTTTGTGCGACAAAATCTGCTAAGCTTGAGGAATCTAATGGTTTAAAAAATATCTCCGCAGGTCCACCAACTTTAAACCAAGTTAAATGACTTAAATTGTAATTATTTTTATATTCACCAGCTATTTGCATAATTATAAAATATCTACTTTACAGATTTGTTGAGGCTAGAAAATTGCTGATGCAAATTATTTGCCCAAGCAGAAATACTCCCAGCACCCATCATAATTATTATATCATTTGGCATAGCTTCCTTGGCAATAAGACCAGCTATATCCTGGTGATTCTCGATAAATGATACCATCGAATGAGATTTAGTATCCTTGATTTTGTCTACTAAATTTCTTCCCGTTATACCATCTATTGGCTGTTCACCGGCAGCATATATATCTGTGATATACAGCTGATCAGCATCAAAAAAGCAAGTTATAAAATCATCAAACAAATATTTAACCCTTGAGTATCTATGTGGTTGGAAGATTGCTATAACTTTACTATTTTGCTTATTAGCAATATTTCTTGCCGTAGCAAGTGTAGCTTTTACTTCTTCCGGATGGTGTGCATAATCATCAATTATCGTAGCGTTATTATATTCGGCTACTTTAGTGAATCTGCGTTTTATCCCTTTAAAGCTATTAAATCCATTTTTAATAATTTTAATACCAAAATCAAGCTCTACGGCTATCGCGATAGCCGCAAGAGCATTAAGGATATTATGCCTTCCCGGAGTAGGTAAGGTGATGTGCTCGATAGTTGTTACCCCATTTACGTTAGGTAGACTAATTCGCACATCAAAAGTTGATGATTCAATATCAGAGTTTAAATTAAAGGCTTGTATGTTGGCATCATTTGAGTCTATTCCATAAGTTATGATTCTACGCTCAAATATGTCATTTACTAGTTTTCTAACAATTTGATGATCAATACAAGCCACGGCAAAACCATAAAATGGTAAATTAGCTACAAAACTCTTAAAAGCTTTAATTAAACTATCAAAATCCTGATAAAAATCTAGATGTTCTGGATCGATATTAGTTATTACTGCGATTGTTGATGGTATGTGAATGAAAGTTGCATCAGATTCATCAGCTTCAGCTATTAGATAATTCCCAGACCCAAGATATGCATTGGTGGATATATTATTAATAATACCACCATTAATTAACGTTGGGCAAAGCCCAGCCGCTTCAAATAAACAGGCAACGAGTGATGTAGTCGTAGTTTTGCCATGCGAACCAGAAATTGCTATGGAACATTTTAGCCTCATTAATTCAGCTAGCATTTCAGCTCGCCTAATTATTGGTATTTTTTTACGTATAGCTTCCTGAATTTCAGGATTATCTTTATTAATAGCCGACGAGACCACTACATATGAAACATCAGTAATATTCTGAGCTTGATGACCAAGGAAAACCTTAATACCATTATTCTCTAGTCTTTTAGTATTATAATTTTCGGCTATGTCAGAACCTTGCACTTTATATCCGAGATTATGTAGTATTTCGGCAATGCCACTCATACCAATTCCCCCAATGCCGATAAAATGCATAGTGTCAAGAGTCCCATTTATTTTTTTTAACTCTAATAGAAACATGTATATAATAATTAATTGTTTATCTCTTGCATAATCAGTTTTTAACTAAAGGTCAAGCTCTAATGATATTTGACTATACAACAATTATAGCGTACACTAAGTGTTATTGGAGAAATATTGTAAAAAATATTATATAGCTAACCCGACTAGCATTTAACCATGGTAAATTGGCATCTATAGTCAATGATGAGAAATTGGTGACGTCGTTACTCGTCGCTCCTAGCACCAAATTCTCCTGAACTAACTATAATCCCTACTTTGGGTAGCTAAAAGATAAGCAATTGACAAGTGGAATAAATAGAATGATCAAAGAATATCTTGAGGATAGATTTAAACAAGGTCGGCTTTATAATAGTTGGTTGATTGACGTTGATGATACGGCAAAAGCTTTAGAAAATTTACTAATATTTATAGAAAGCAGTTTGTTTGCAGATAAAATTCAATTAAAAAATCATCCAGATTATCGGTTATTAGCAAGGGATAATTCTGGTGCTGCTAATGTCAAAGACATATCTGTTGACCAAATTAGGGATTTACAGCAATTTTTTTATAAAACATCGTCAATATCTAAATATAGAGTAGCTGTTATCTATCAAGCCGATCTAATGAATCTTAATGCAGCAAATTCCTGTCTTAAACTTTTAGAAGATACTCCAAAAGATAGTTTTATTTTCTTAATTACCTCAAGAGCTGCTGGCATAATCAGCACTATAAGATCTAGATGTGCTAAAATTAATATAAAATCACTTAGTGGGAAGTGAGATATATGTTAAATTTATTACATATATTGCCAATTGTTCAGACCCTAAAGTGAGGCTAAATATTATAGCAGAGTTTACCAGTAAAAACAAAGAATTATGGGGAGATTTTGCTTATAGCATGATATATCTAGTGAATAGAATTACTAAAAAATCTCTTAATATTAATATTGAATCCAATGAATTAGAGAATAAAATATTTAATCAATTATCCTCTAATTCACCTGATTGTTTGGTAACAAAATTTGCCAATATTAAGCGAATAATAAATAATACTATAGATTATGATCTAGACCTAAGGGCTAGTACTATAGCATTAATAGAAGAACTAACTTAAATATATCCTTAGTTATTTTTGTGACAATATTCTTTTTAATACGACATGGTGAAACAGATTGGTCTTTAAATGAAAAACATCAATTAAAAGGTGAATATAGGGACTTGCCATGTTTAACGTCAAATGGGATTAGACAAGCCAATGAGCTATCTAAAAGTTTGAGATTAGAAAATGCAGAACTAATTCTATCTTCTCCATATACTAGGGCGTTGCAAACCGCAGCAATTCTTTCAAAAAACATTAATTTAGACATTACTGTAGAATTTGACTTAAGAGAATGGCAACCAGACTTAAGGTTAGAAATTAGCAATCAACTACAGCTAAAAAGTGCAATAGATGATTATAAAAGAAATGATGGTATATACCCAGAAGGTATTCTTAAAACGTGGGAATCAAAAAGTTCTATAAAAGATAGAACAGAAGGTGTTTTAACAAGATATCTAAACTATAAGTATGTAATAATAGTAACTCATGAGCAGGTAATAAAAACATGGGTAGATGCTTATCAGATACTACATTGTTCTATTAATGAGTTAGAGATATAGTCAATTCAGGAAAATTTGGGGCTAGGAGGTTGCCTACGATAACTAATTAATTATATTTTGAGCTATTTTCCTGCGAGAATAAATATGATTTTTGAAGGAGTGTATCTATTTCAAGAAAATCATGTTTATTTGCAGCTAAAAAGAGCCAGATATAGAATTACTTTAGTTGTTTCCGACAACCTCCTAGTATATAATAAGCTTCCTGTATAAGCCAATTAGTCACGTGGTTTGACAATTATTAACCCACTAATAATGATTATGAACAATTATTTTGAGTTATTAGGCATAGAAAAAAAATATGATATTGACTTGTCTAATCTGGATCGTCAATATTTTTCTATGCAATTAAAATATCACCCAGATAGAATTAATTCTAACAGTGAAAAGCAAAAAAATTTAGCTATCTCTATTGACATAAATAAGGCTTATGCAATGCTTAAAGACGATTTAGCACGAGCTGAGTATCTTCTCTTGTTAAACAATATAGTTTTGGATGACATAACGGTTAGGCAAGGTATTTCAAAGGAACAATTAAATGTTGTGTGGAATGAATTAGAGTTTGTTGAAACTACTCAAGAATTAACTAAGTTACAATCTATGCTAAATAACAAGATTCTTGAAAAGCAACAACTTACTAAATCTCTAACTACTGCATTCCAAAATCAAAATATGCAAGATGCCGTTGATAGTACTATAAGATTTAAATATCTTAAAAACTTAATTAATAATATTCAGCTAAAAATCAAGTCATGCAAATAATAGAAATTAGTGAGGCTGGCTCTTCCCAGCATAAAGAAAATGATAAGAACATAGCCGTTGGCATTGATTTCGGTACAACAAACTCATTAATTGCTTTGTCAAATCAACAAGTGGTACAAATTATCACAAATGATCAAGATTTAGAACTTATCCCATCAGTGATAGCCTTCCATGGTGAAAGCTTTATTGTGGGTAATCATGATATAATCGATAATCTTCGCTCTATAAAAAGGCTCTTCGGTAAGAAACTATCCGATATACAAAATAACCCGGCACTTTTTTCTTTAGTAAAAGATTATATTGATCTAAATAGTGAAATATTACGGCTGCAATTTGCTGGAAAATTGATGACTGTTCCGGAAATTGCCGCCCAAATCTTTCTCTATTTAAGGCAACAAGCTACTGAAAGATTAAACTCAGAAGTCAAAAAAGCGGTAATAACTGTACCGGCACATTTTAACGATGCTGCTAGAGGAGAAGTAATGCTGGCAGCAAAAATTGCTGGATTTGAGGTATTACGGTTAATTGCAGAACCAACAGCAGCAGCCTATGCGTATGGTTTAAATAAAGAAAGCAGAGGGTGTTATTTAGTATATGATTTAGGGGGAGGAACTTTTGATGTATCAATTCTCAATATGCAAACCGGCGTACTTCAGGTTATTGCCACTGGCGGAGATAATATTTTAGGTGGTGATGATATTGATCACTTAGTGATGAAGTATTTTTGTGATAAATATAAATTAGTAGCATCTAATGAATTAATAAAATTAGCAAAAAAAGTTAAAGAAACACTTAGTGTACAAAATAAATGTAGTATTATAGATAATCCGACTAGTATTGCTCCCAATTTACAAACGTCATTGCGAGGAGCTACTTTAGTAGCGACGAAGCAATCCATAAAAGTAACCAAAAATGGATTGCTTCACTCTACTACTCCTCGCAATGACACCAGTTTGTTACGGATAAATGCTAATCGGGTTAGCTATATATATGAAGAAAAGATGTTGGAGTTAGATATAGAAAATTTTGAGAGGTTAATAGCACCATTAGTAGAACGTACCATAGCTATTACTAAAGATACGCTAGAACAGGCAAAGAACCCTGATATTTCAGGTATTATCCTGGTTGGTGGTTCAACTCGTATACCGTTAATTAGTAAGAGTTTAAGACAAACATTTAATACTATTATTTTTTCAGATATTAACCCAGATAAGGCGGTAGTATGGGGTGCGGCTCTGCAAGCAGAGAACCTAACTTCTGCAAATATTAATTCCTTATTAATCGATGTAGTGCCTTTGTCACTTGGTATTGAACTAAATGGAGGAATTACTGAAAAAATTATTCTGCGTAATAGCCCTATACCGATATCGGTTACTAAGGAGTTTACCAATTATGTGGATAACCAAACTTCTATGAAGCTACATGTGGTACAGGGGGAGAGAGAAATGGTAGAGGATTGTCGGTCACTTGCAAAATTTGAACTAAAATTGCCACTAATGAAAGCAGGGGGAGTTAGGATAGAAGTAACATTTTCTATTGATGCAGATGGCATTTTGTCAGTGTCAGCTCTAGAAAAAAATAGTAATATATCGCATAACATTGAAATAAAACCAAGTTATGGTTTAAATGAAAGTGAGATTACCGAGATTTTAGAAAATGCTTATCAAAATGCGGCTAGTGATCATAATAAGAAATTGTTACAAGAAACAATTATTAACACAAAATCTTTGCTTTATAATATAGAAAATGCTATTAGGGAGATGCCAAATATTCTTGCAAAAAATGAAATGGAAAAAATTGATATGGCAATTAAAACTCTAAAAGAAGCAATAGACTCAAATGATCGTGATTACATTATAGAATGTAGCAAAAATTTTGAGAGTATAACAGAGCATTTTCTTGCCGAAAGATTAAATAGCACGGTGGAAGGCTTACTTAAAGGTAAGCATATTAATGAAATAAACTAAAGTAAATTGAAGATGGATGATAACTAATGCCTAAAGTAATTTTTGTTGTAGATAAAGATGGGACAGAGAAAATAGTGGACGCCCCTATAGGATTGTCTATTTTGGAAATTGCTCATCAAAACGATATTGATCTTGAAGGTGCATGCGAAGGTTCTCTAGCATGTGCCACTTGCCATGTTATTTTAGATGAGGAATTTTATCACAAATTAAAAAATCCTTCCGAGGCAGAAGAAGATATGCTTGACTTAGCATTTGGTCTTACTCATACTTCAAGACTTGGTTGTCAGATTATTGTTACTGAAGATCTTGACGGTATAAGGGTTCGCTTACCATCTGCTACCCGTAATATTAATTTATAATTGAGTATAATAAAGTGATACGTAAAATTTTACTTTTTATTTGTTTAACTTACACCATAATATGGTTTGCCATTGCTTATACTATCAAAAGTAATGTGGTAAGTACTATACATAACTCAGAGACCGACAATATTAAGATATCTTATAGCCAAATCAAATTTTCTGGTTTTCCTTCTCGTTTACAGATTAGTTTAGTCGAGCCAAAAATAAAATTTATCGATCATGTTGATTTCAAAGAAATATCTGCTGAAAAAATGACATTTTTATTCGATTTTAGTTTTAAAAAAGCTAACTTGATTTTAGGACAAACAATAAAACAACAAGAAAATTTTGGTGGTAAGTTAATTGAATATAGTGTTCAGTCGAAGGAAGATATTGCCGCACTAGTTAAATTTAATAAACCTATATATAGATTGTCTAGTGGAGATAATCTAAAATCTATCGTGAAGCTTTTGCAAGTTAACAATAAATTATTATCAATTATTCAGGAAGATAAGGAAATTTTTAATATTAGTGACTTGACTTTCTTAATCAATAAAGCAAAATCTGAGGATGGCGAAGATATAGCTTTACAATTACGTTTGTCATATGCTGCAGAGGAAAATTTTTTGAATTTCAAAACAGCTCAGCTTGATTTAGCCACTCTAATAAATATTGCTACTGATCAAGGTAAAGATATCAATTATATCAAAAATTTAAATATTGACCGATTAGTTTTCTCTTGTGATGATAATTCCCAAATAGCTTTGATAGGGTTCTTACAATTTTTTGAGAATAATTTACCAAAAGGTAAATTATTTTTTGAATTAACTAATCATCATGATATCATCGATAAGTTGATACCTAATAATTTGCTATTACCTAAAAAAATGATCAAGGCTATAATTGAGAAAGTTGCTAATTCTTCTGTATCTGAAGTGGTTAAGACAGATGATAGTGAAGTAGCGAATTATGAAAAGGTAAAATTTGATATTGAGTTTTCTGATAATGGCATACATATAGGTTCAATTAATCTGCTTGAGTTTAAACTAGAAGATAGTAAGGTAGATACTGAGGAACCTTTAAAAAATGATAAGGCTGATGTTCAGCAAGAAGAAATACCAGAAAATTAAGGGGGTATTTCCAGATGATAAATCAATTCAGAAAATAATATTTTTAGCTCTGCAAAATGCAGCTAAAAAATGGATCATGCCCATAAAAGATTGGTCATTAGCTTTGAATCAATTTGAAATACTTTGTGGTGATTTTAAATATGATTTATTGGAGTGTAAAAAATAGAACTTACACAAAATAAATGATTGACTCATTTCTAACTATTTTCTTGAATTGCTTTGTCGGCTTACGGCTTCTCTCAATGACAGCACAATGCTAATCGAGTTAGTATAGACTTGTAAACAAGAATTGTTCATATTGAAGCAGGTCTTCGCAGTGGTAACGTACATTCACCATACCCTGAAGAAATGTACTGCATTCTTACCGGTCAATTAACAAATTACTATTTTGTACCTACTCAAGTTGCAGCATTTTAATTAGCCTTATGCAGGAGGTCTATTGTATAGCTAACCCGATTAATAATAGGACACTATTACCAAGCATTCTCAATAATAATGGGCATACTGTAAGGTTTAATAATTATTAGATCAAATCTAACCTGATAATTTTGGTATTTAGGGTTAGAGCTTAAAAACATACTGGTAGCTCTTTTTATTCTCATCTGTTGATGAGTTGATAATATTCTATCATCCACGTCAGAACATCTTGCTTTTACTTCTATAAAAACAAGTTGTTTACCACGCAGGGCAATAATATCAATCTCGCCAACATAATATCTTTTACGATGATAGAGAATTTGATAAAATTTAATTTTGTAAATAATAATAGCTATATACTCAGCTATTAAACCAAGGGTAATCTTTCTCATAATAAAGTTAATTGACTTGAATCTGCATAATTATGCAAGTTTACAAATTTACTATTTAAATACTCAAATATTCCCTCATCTGAACCTTCTACTCCAAACCCTGAATTTTTTCGCCCAGCAAATGCTGCCTTGGCATTAGCAGGTAGCGAATCATTAATTGATACCATACCAAAATCAAGTTTTGTTGCCATTATTTGAGCTATAGCTATATTATTGCAATATATATAAGCTTGCAAGCCATATTCCGTATTATTAGCTCTATTTATAACTTCTTGTATACTGCCAAATTTATAACATGCAAGAACGGGACCAAATATCTCTGTGCTAAAAATCTCCATATTATCCTGACAATTACTAATAATTGTTGGCTCAAAAAAATTACCATGAGCTTTACCTCCGCATAAGATTTCTCCGCCTTTATTTTTAGCATCTTCAATCAATTTTAAAATCTTATCTATAGCTGCTTTATTAATCAACGGCCCTATAACTGACTCAGAATCAAAACCATCCCCTACTTTAAGATTAGCAAATTTTGCAGTAAGAATTTGTAAAAATTCATCATAAATTGCTTCTTCAATGAATATTCTGTTGGGCGAAGTGCAAGATTGTCCACTATTCCTTATCTTTCCTAATATAAGCTCACTGGCAGTCTTATCTAAATCAACATCACTTAATATAATAAATGGAGCATTACCACCAAGTTCTAGAGATAAACGCTTAATAGTAGCACTAGAATTCTGATATAATATCTTTCCTACCCTCGTAGAACCAGTAAATGATAATTTACGAATTCTAAAATCATTACAAAATATTTGTCCAATATTATTGGCATCACCGGTGATAATATTTAGTACTCCAGCCGGTATCCCAGCATCATTTGCCAATTTAGCCAAAACCAATGCAGAAAAAGGCGTGAATTCCGACGGTTTAAGTATAACGCTACAACCAGCAGCTAATGCCGGAGCAACCTTTCTTGTTACCATAGCATTTGGAAAATTCCATGGAGTAATTGAACAAACCGTACCAACTGGCTCAAATTCGGTGATAATCTTGTGATTTATTGATTTTCCAGGCTTTATTTTACCTTGAATGTTATGAATGTTACTAGCAAACTAATCAATAAAAGACGCCCCATATAATATCTCACGCTTTGCATCTTCTAATATTTTCCCCTGTTCTAAGGTAATTATATAGGCTAGTTGATCAATATTCTCTAATATTAAAGAATGCCATTTTCTTAATATAGTTATTCTTTGTTCAAAAGAAGTTTGTGACCAAATTTTAAAAGCTCTAACAGAACTGTCAATAGCACTAATAATTAAATCATTAGGTAAATTTGGTATCGACCCAACCACTTTATCATTGGCAGGATTATAAACTGATAACTGCTCTTGGCAATCTAGCCAATTTCCATCTATATAGTTTTTTTTATTAACAAAATCTAGTAATTGCATATTAAACATTAAACGATTTCCCACATCCACAACTACCTTTTTCATTTGGATTGTTAAAAGTAAAGCCAGATTTAAACTTACCTTCTACATAATCCATTTCACTTGCTAGAAGATACATTAGAGCTTTTGGGTCAATTAATATTCGTACACCTTTATCTTCTATCACCTCATCAAACTTATTTTTGATATCAGCATATTCTACATAATAAGATAGACCGGAACAACCACCAGATTTCACACCAATCCTAATACCAAAAGATGGTTTATCACGCCTGTCTATCAATCTCTTTATTTGTTGAGCTGCTGCCTCAGTCAATGACATAACATTTTTCATAATAATTACTATGAGTTTTTAGTTTTATAATCAAGTATTGCCGCTTTTATGGCATCTTCTGCCAATAAAGAACAATGGAGTTTTACTGGTGGCAAAGATAATTCCTTGGCTATCTCTGTATTTTTTATACTACCAGCCTCGTCAAGAGATTTACCCTTAACCCATTCCGTTACTAAAGAACTTGAAGCAATAGCAGAACCACAACCAAATGTTTTAAATTTTGCATCTGTAATAATTCCCTCTGCACTAACTTTAATTTGTAGCTTCATTACATCACCGCAGGCAGGGGCTCCCACAAGACCTGTCCCAACATATGCATCATTTTTGTCTAATGATCCAACGTTACGCGGATTTTCGTAATGATCCAGTACTTTTAAACTATAACCCATGTTATTCCTATATTAATAATTATTCTACCTTAATACGTCTATACTCCTCTGCTTTGAAGGATTGTTTTTTTGAAAATATCAGGGATTCGCATACTAACATACGCTACCGTAGTCTAGGAGGCTGCCTCCTAGCCCATTATTTTCAAATCCAATTTTCCAAATCATTTGAGTATATATCTATAAATATAACAGATTTTTTTGACCCACTAATAGTTGTTTGCATTATTTTTGCAATATTGCTTATTTTTTTCATACCCTACAATTTTTTTTATTATTATGAAAATAACAAAAATTTTAAGGTATTATGCTATACATAGGCATTATTACTAAAGTAATGCCTTGCTAATAAGCACCAATTTACTGTACTTTCAGTAATTCATTGATTCTTGTAACAGATAATCTAGTCATTCTTGCTACTTCCTCAATAGAGTTACCACTTTTTATCATCATTTTTATTAATTTAGCTTCTCCTCTGGTCTCTCCTCTGGCTTCTCCTCTAGCCTCTCCGATTTTGATACCATCTTGTAGTCCGATTTGAATCCCTTCTTCTTTCCATACTTGAGCTATACTAGGCATAAGTTCTTCTCCTTTTTCTTTAGTTAAACTATTTTTTAATATTTTTTCTAACTCTATTTTATCATTTTGCTCAATAAAGGTCAAAGTATACTGTAATAGATTTCTTATATGGTCATAGCCTATTGTTATTTCACTCAATTTAGGCAAGAGATGAGAGATTTCTTGCCATCTCTTCAGTAATTGACGTTCGTGGATGTGTTTGAGGAAAAATAACAAAATCCCAGACCATACTTTTTCCTTGAGTTCTTCATCGGGGATATCATGTACGTTAATAAGCTGACAATCGTTGATCCAGAAACCTCTAGCTAAATCTGGATGGCTAAATAAATTCCATATATTGAGCGATGCGTTATATTTCTTCTTGCCATTATAAAGTATTAAGGGATAAATTAATGGAAGGCTTTTATAGTCAATTGATGAGAAGTTGGGGACGTTGTCACTCGTCGCTCGCCTATTACTTATAGGCGTCGCTCCATCGCTCCTAGCCCCAAATTCTCCTGAATTGACTATAGCTTTAGGATTAGTAGTTAAATATAGATCACAAATATTAATTATATATTTAAATAACCTAAATGCCATCATTTTATCAACAGTACTTTGATGTTCCAATAGCAAAAAAATATAGCCATCCTGATCATTAAACTTAACAGAAAATAATACATCAGAAATAGTTTCAGAAAGGTCTGACTCAATAAAACTATCTTTTTCTAATTTTAAAGATGTGCTATCGATTAAAGCCATCACATCCTTCGGCAAATGAGTTGCCAAAAACTCTTGAGCAACTATTGGATTCTCCATAGATTTGCGAAAGATTTCGTCATGTTTTGGCTTGTCTAGAGTCATAATAAAATTTGCTTATATAGCTAATCTAATAATTCATTACTTACTGTACTTTCAGTAATTCATTGATTTTAGTAATAGATAGTCCAGTAATTCTCGCTACTTCTTCAATAGAGCTACCATTGTTTATCATCATTTTTATTAATTTAGCTTCACCCTCGGCTCTACCCTCGGCTCTACCTTTATCTTCTCCTCTAACTTCTCCGATTCTAATACCATCCTGTACTCCGATTTTAATACCATCTTGCACTCCGATTTTGATACCATCCTGTAGCCCGATTTGAATCCCTTCTTCTTTCCATACTTGAGCTATACTAGGCATAAGTTCTTCTCCTTTTTCTTTAGTTAAACTATTTTTTAATATTTTTTCTAACTCTATTTTATCATTTTGCTCAATAAAGATCAAAGTATACTGTAATAGATTTCTTATATGGTCATAGCCTATTGTTATTTCACTCAATTTAGGCAAGATATGAGAGATTTCTTGCCATCTTTTCAGTAATTGACGTTCGTGGATGTGTTTGAGGAAAAATAACAAAATCCCAGACCATACTTTTTCCTTGAGTTCTTCATCGGGGATATCATGTACGTTAATAAGCTGACAATCGTTGATCCAGAAACCTCTAGCTAAATCTGGATGGCTAAATAAATTCCATATATTGAGCGATGCGTTATATTTCTTCTTGCCATTATAAATTATTAGGGGATAAATTAATGGAAGGCTTTTAGTTTTAGGATTAGTAGTTAAATATAGATCACAAATATTAATCATATATTTAAATAACCTAAATGCCATCATTTTATCAATAGTACTTTGATGTTCCAATAGCAAAAAAATATAGCCATCCTGATCATTAAACTTAACAGAAAATAATACATCAGAAATAGTTTCAGAAAGGTCTGGCTCAATAAAACTATCTTTTTCTAATTTTACAGTTGTGCTATCGATTAAAGCCAGCACATCCTTCGGCAAATGAGTTGCCAAGAATTCTTGAGCAACTATTGGATTCTCCATAGATTTGCGAAAGATTTCGTCATGTTTTGGCTTGTCTAGAGTCATAATAAAATTTACTTATATATTCACCTTACCCACATCTATTAGCAAAACCACGTAGTGGTCGTGGCAATCCATAAAAATGATTAGAAATGGATTGCCACGCCACCTACGGTGGCTCGCAATGACAGGAATGCTATGCCTCCTCACAATGACGGTGGTACCCTTAATAAAATATTTGTGGATAACTAACATCCATTTGCTTATTATCCCTTGATTTTAGTAGCAATAAAATCACTTTCCGTTATTTCTTTATTTAGCAATGAGTTGCTGTTTCTATCTATACAATCCTCTATCAGTTCTTTTAAACTAAAAGCACAAGAAAGAACAGTAAGTTCCTCTTCTTTGAATGACATTGAGACCACAGCATGTTTGGTAGAAATTCTTTCTGCCATTATTTCAAGTTTACTTTGGTTCTTAGCAGTTAAAATTGTAAACGGATGATATGATATCCCTGAATGCTTTCCCCCACCAGCATCATTAAATTCTAGTAACCTCAAGGAAGAGGTATCTGCTTTTCTCCCTACTTCTATGGCAGCTATAGGTACTAAATTTACTAATTTAGCAGGAGATAGCTGTTTACTTGCTACAATTGACACTTTATGAGGCGCAGAACTGACGCTCTGATCTATATACTGCTCTATATACTCAAACTTTCTTTGTTCAGGAGTAGAATGGAATGGTTTGTATCCAGATAAAATTTTATCATTTCCTCTTAGTATCGCCTTAATTTCTTCCACTGTATCAGCATCTGTACAAATAGTAACCCCATAATATTGTAAACTTTCTACAGGTGTTTCTGTTGTTCTTTTCAATTGATCTTCAGCCGTACCTTCAGTCATTGTATTTGTGAAATCAGAAAAAACAGACCCTAACCGGGATTGACATTCCTCTCTTACTTTACGTATTGAATCACTATCTGCAAAATGTACTTCCACAGCAGGCATCTTCCCTTCAGGGAATCTATGCCCCATCCCTAGAGACATATGACCCAAAGCATTTAATGATTTACCGAATGGGATATCTTTATTTAAAACTGAAAATAGTGTATTTAACTTTGACATTTTATACCTCTAATATTAAATTTGTCAGTAGACCTCTTGCAAAACTCGCTTATGAGCAAAGATTTGGAGGAAACGCTTCACCTCGAACCGCAGCGTACTCTAAATGTACGTGAGGATTCGAGTACCGCATCGACGTACAAATTACCAGCAGAAGAAGTAGAGTTTTGCAAGAGGTCTAGTGTACTGCCCACTTAATTTGCTTTAAATTAACACCTTCTTGAACCATCTCCCAAAGAGGACTCAGTTCTCTTAATTTGTTAATTTTTGACTTTATTAACTCTACAGCATAATCTATTTCTTCTTTAGTGGTAAATCTACCAATACCAAACCTAATTGATGTATGAGCCATTTCTTCGTCAACCCCCATAGCTCTTAACACATATGATGGCTCCAGTGAAGATGAGGTACAAGCTGAGCCGGATGAAACGGCTAAATCCTTAATAGCCAATATCATTGACTCCCCTTCGACATAAGCAAAACTTAAATTTAAATTTCCCTTATATCTCTTATGCATATCACCGTTTAAATAGACATCAGCAATTTGTTTAGTAATATTATTATAAAATCTATCAAAAAGCTCTTCTACCCGCTTAGCATCTTGTGACATTTCCGATAGAGCTAATTCAGCTGCTGCCCCGAGTCCAACAATTAAAGGAGTTGGGAGAGTTCCAGAACGCATACCTCTTTCCTGCCCACCGCCATTTAAAATTGGTACTAATCGTACCCTAGGTTTTTTTCTTACATATAAAGCTCCAATACCTTTGGGACCATAAATTTTATGCCCAGAAATACTTGCCAAATCAATGTTACAATCATTAACATCTATGGGAATTTTACCATATCCTTGGGCAATATCTGAGTGAAAAAATACGCCTAATTCCCGACAAATTTTACCAATTTCTTTAATTGGCTGAATAACACCGATTTCATTATTTACTGCCATCACCGATACCAGCATAGTTTGGTCGGTTATGGCATTTCTTAATTGCTGTAAATCAATCAAGCCATTTGTTTGAATTGGCAAATACGTTACCTTAAACCCTTCATTTTCTAAATGCCGACAAGCATCTAAAACGCATTTATGTTCACTTATCACTGTTATTATGTGATTTTTCTTACTACCATAGAATTTAGCAATACCTTTTATCGCTAAATTGTTAGATTCAGTAGCACCAGAAGTAAAAACAATTTCTTTAGAATCAGCACCAATAAGCCTTGCCACTTTCTTTCTTGACATTTCTACAGCTTCTTCAGCTTCCCAACCAAAGGAATGACTCCTAGAGTGTGGATTACCAAATTTAGTAATAAAATATGGCAACATACATTCTATAACCCTTGGATCCATAGGGGTTGTTGATTGATAATCCATATAAATTGGCAACGATTTACCAGTTAATTTTACTTGTTGTCTTAATTCTTCTAATTTATCCATTTGAGTATACTTCTTCAAACGCTTTAATAAATGTCACAACATCTTCAATAGTTTGTTGATAATCGAAGCTGATTCTAATCGAAGACCTAGCATCTTCCTCACTAACCCCCATAGCAGATAACACATGTGACTTACCAACTTTTCCTGATGAACAGGCAGAGCCGGAACTAACCGCTATACCCCTTAAATCGAAAGCTATCAACTTAGTTTGTGCATCAGTTTCTGGCACAATCATCAAGGTAGTATTAGGTAGTCTTTCAACATTCTTTGACACTATTTTAACATTTTTATAGTTGAGTAAATTCTGCTCCAAATATGTTTGTAATTTCTTCATTTTATTATATCTATCTTCTAGCTCATTAGTAACTATTGATGATGCAAGCCCGAACGAGGCGATTGCCAGTACATTTTCTGTACCTGAGCGAATATTCCTCTCTTGCCCTCCGCCAATCATCATCGCTTTAAGCGTATTTCCTGCCTTAACAATCAACGCACTACTACCCTGCATTCCGCCTAATTTGTGAGCCGATATAGTAGCAAAATCAACAGCTAGTTCTTTAATATTGACCGGTATTTTGCCAACTGCTTGCACGCAATCACTATGAAATACCGCCCCATATTTTTGGGCAATTTTAACTAGCTGCTGTATGTTTTGTACAACACCACTTTCATTATTAGCCAACATCACAGAGACTAGCTTTTTACTAGCTTGACTAGTTGATAATAATTGCTCTAAATGTTCAATATCAACAATGCCATCACTATCAACGCGGATAATTTTAATATTATCCCGATATTTAGTGTGATCAAAGATCGATAAATGCTCTATACTAGAAACAAAAATTTCTCCATCATAATAATTATTCATCAGCAAATTATTACTCTCTGTACCAGAGGAAGTAAAAATTACCTGATATTCCCTAGAATTTATATCAGCTCCAACAGATTTGGCAACCTGCTGCCTAGCTATTTCTACTAAACTTCGAGCATAACGCCCCTTTGTATGAATAGAAGACGGATTATAATAGGTCTCTTTCATCAAATTCTCCATCAGCTCTTTAACCTTAGGATGAATGTTAGTAGTAGCATTATGATCTAAATATAACATAATTTTTCAGCCCACTAATACAAAAGTTGTAAAAAAATAATTTTTATATTAGTTATTGTTCACAACGTCATGGCAAGGAGCTACTTTAGTAGCAACGAACCAATCCAGAAAACGAGTAGAAATGGATTGCTTCGCAGGCTTACGCCTCCTCGCAATGACGGAAATATAGCTAATCGGGTTAGCTATATAGGGAATTTAGTTTGACTATATACGCTCCTAATCATTTGAAAAGTTGGTAGACGAAGATCAAAATCAAGAAGTGCTAGGAGTATTCAAGCCGAGGAGCGGAGCGTACATTTAGTACGTGAGTACCACAGGTCTTGAATAACGACAACGCAATTCTTGATTTTCATCGAGTATACCTAAAGCATATCAGCTATCGAGATAGTATCAAAATAATCCCTTATATGCCGACTCAAACCCAACCATAAATGATGGGCGTTACATTGCACTTTATTAGGTACACAACTATTTCCAGATTTCCCTAAACATCTGGTCATTTCGATATTCTCATCTACCGCATCAATAATATTAGCAATCTTGATTTTATCTAATTTTTCATTAATGATGTAACCACCTTTTCGACCTTTAGCTGATCTAACTATGTTAGCTTTCTTCAGTTTTGCAAAAATTTGCTCCAAATAATTAACCGGTATATGTTGTTTTGCTGAAATTTCAGCCAAGGTAACAGGCATATTCGACATTTGCGATGCAATTTCTAAGATTGCCATCACCGCATATCGCCCTTTTGTAGTTAATTGCATACAAACGACTCCACCATTATAGCATATATCTTATAATATCCTACTAATTTAGTCAAGTATTATATTAACAAAAAAAAATCCAATTGACAGTAGCGAAATTGGTAACTAAACTTTACTTATTAGGAGGTTGCCTGCGATAACTAATAAATCAATAATCATATTATAATATTTTTAAATAGAGAGTAACACATGTCTAAGAATCAAGATAATTATGAAACAGCAGAAGAGCAAAAAGAAGCTTTTAGGAAGGTTTTTGCCCCTTTAGAAGATGTCCGAGCAGAATTTGAGAAAAAGTCAGTAGAGGAAATCAAAGAATCTAGCATATTAGAGTTGGCTAAGTATTTTTGTGCTGCTTATCAGCTGATCGAACAGTATCAAATACAGAGAAAAAATCTTTCTGATTCCAGCAACGACAGTGATGAGACAAAACACGAAGCGTATATCTATCTAGACAAACACAGCAAACCTGATACAGACAAGTTTATAGAAGCCTTTGATGTACTGAAAACTAAACTCCAAGTAATACTAAACAGTAATTATGGTAATTGTGATATTAATGAGTCTTTCAAAACTTGGATAGCAGCAATTAAATATGGTCTGGATTGCTTAAAGACAAAAGATTTTAATGCTTTTTTTAGCGAAACACCAGAAATAGACAAATCTTTAATTAAAGAAGAGGTGTTGTTTGCTTTCCTTGGTTTTAAGCAATTCGTAGAAACTCCTATTTACCAAGAATCTATAGAAAAGATTATCGATATAACAGATATTCCTGAAAAACAAGAATCTAATATTGATATAGGCGATAAGAAATTACCAGAAAAAACAGTTCCATCTAATATAGCAGAGCCGTTGCAAATTTTGGATACTACTTTGGATACTGTACCTATAACCGGTTCTAATTTGGATGGCAATGATTTATAGTCAATTGATGAGAAGTTGGGGATGTCGTCACTCGTCGCTCGCCTATTACTTATAGGCGTCGCTCCATCGTTCCTAGCCCCAAATTCTCCTGAATTGACTACACCTCTATTATACCTGACTTCCAGGTTTTTTGCCAGTTGATTCACTAAAATTCCTCTTATGTTTTGCATAGTATTACAACTAGCAATTGTTGTCAATAGCTTATTTTCTATTTTTTATATTATTATTAAATTTTTATTCAAGTAATATAAAAATGCTAATCCTTGTAAAATAAAAACTAAAAAAAGTGAAAATTTTTAATAACAAGTGACTAATTACCTCAAAAAAATTTTCGCGAAACGCCCCCCTATACCCCATTTTGCGACGCGGGTACCCCCCGGGTGATTTCGCGGACAATTTTTGTCAAAAAATGTAAAAAAGTGACAAAAATTGCTAAAAATCTCAGCAAAATAGCTATAAATTAGTAGTTTAGAGTGTGCCTTATGATTCACAATCAAAGACTCGTACACTTATAAAACGCATTACTATCAAGTTTTCTAAGTCTTAATAATTTCCATGGCTAGTTTTATGGCTGTTTCAACCCTCATTAACTAACTCTTGATTATTATTAACTTCTTTGTAATCATTCTTTTTTCGCTTAATACAATTAGTCTTTTGTTCCATTTGCCATATTTTATATCGTTGCCATTCTATCAGACTTGCAGTAACTCAAAAGTAAAATTCTGGCTGCTGCAAGCCTCTCTTAAATCTCTCCAGTAATTATTCTTAATCCAATCCCCAATAAAGGCACTGGATGGTTTAAGAGTGATCTTCTTGCTACTCACATCTTCGTCTATTGCTTCTAATTGGCTAAACCAGGTTTTATCAATGAATTCACCACATAACTTTAACAAATATTCCCTTATTTTATACCATACTGACTTTGGGTCTAGTTGGCTTAGCCCTGAATAAATTGATGCTGATTTATTGCTAGTGGCAGTGGTGTTTTTGCTAATAATATGCAATAGATCAACCTGCTTGCCATATACCTCTTGCACTTGATTAAGCAATGTGTCTTTATCAGTTTCTGACAAAGAGATATCTGCTAAATCAATCTGGTATTTATCGTCACATACTCCAAAAAAACGACAACTAGTCAGTAATTTATCAGCAGTATCAGACTCAAAAGCTCCAACAATCTTGCGTTTCAACTGCCATAGTTCCGAAGTGTCTTGATTTGCTTCTACCGCCCTCAAACGAGCCTCACTTGCTCTGGTAGCAGCGTCCATGAAGTTAAAATTATCGTTATTTACCAAAGCTGGTTTACGCAGTTCATAAATCAAAGCTATTTTCATGTAATTCAGTACTGCTTGCTTGCAGGGAAAGCGACGATTAGGATATTTCTTGTTAAGGTGAATCAACAGCTTGTTAATGTAACTCAACTCGTAGTCAGTACCTGTTCTCATTCTTAACAAAGCCCCATCTTCTTTGGTCAATGGGTGAAACTCCTCTAGCTTCTTAGATGCATACCAGCTTTTAACCTTGTTGGCAAGATTGCTAGTCCAACTTGATGATTCCCTACTTGGTTCTTGCTCTCTGCTATTTCCTGAAGCTCCGCCTGTTGAATCGAAATCTGAGTCTGACTCATCATCAGTTGGAGATGCGTCGCCGGAATTACTGTCTGGGGAATTGTAAGGTAACGTTTCACTTACTGAGCTTATCGTTACCTCAGGAGGTAAACTAAAGCTTTGCTCCTCAATTGATTCAGTTTTTGGTAAACTTTGTCCACAATTTTTTCCATTTTTTTTATATCTAGATAAAGATATAGATATATTATTATCTATTATATTGAGTGGAGAAAATTCTTTTTCAGTTGAGTGGTAATTTTTTTCCGGTTGAGTGAAAATTTTTTTATGGCTAGATCGATTATTTATGTGATTAAAGTGAGAAGAATTATCGTTAGCTTTACGAAAATTTATAAATTTCTTAAGGAGTTTGATACATAAAATATTGCGGCATTTTATATTATATTTGATTGTAGTAATTAAAGTGTGATGAATGAACCCACTTGTTTGTAATTCTCTTAGACATTGTGCAACCCGTTTTTGGCAAACTCCTAGTTCTTTCTCGAAGAAATGATAACCTTCTTGTAATTCTTCTACTTGCTTATCCTTATTATAAAACTGTAGACGAGAAACTATCAACGACAGGAGCTGACGGGAAGTCTTACTTAATTGCTTACCACAATTATTGGTAAGGTTTCGCCATTCAGGCGGGACGAAATTACCGACTATATTATAGAAAATAGTATCTAGATTTTTAACTAAGATATCGGAAAAAGTTAATGATTCTGTCATACTTCCTCCCCGTGAAAAACGGTTAAAAATAGACCTTTTTGTAGGTCAATTTTGGGGAGTTTTACTGGAAAACCAAAATAAAAATGTTTGAGTGAAGTTATAAAACCTTGAGAAGGTGGGGCGAAAGACGGGGCTTGAACCCGCGACCCTCAGATCCACAATCTGATGCTCTAACCAACTGAGCTACATCCGCCATATAACCTGCGTTAAAGTAAATTATTATTACCTGTAAGTCAAGTATATTTATAACTAACTGTCGATAACTGTAAATTGCAATCATTTTTTGTCCCCCTGACCACATAAAAAATCAGTTAATTTTAGTTAAAATTCTTGATAATTTTTAATTAATACAATAATCTACATTTTTTCCTCCTCTAAAACTTTTATTACCAGTTTCTATGATTTGACAACGATGGGTTATCCTGTCGATAATTGTCTTTGTTGCCTTAGGATTACCAAATATATCTCCCCATTCTTCAAATCTCAAATAATGTGTCGTTATAACCAGTGACGACTGTTCATATAATTTTGCCAACAGCCCCTAACTATTCTTTTCTGTTGGTTGCTTATTAATGGCAATATAAAACACTAACATCATGCTAATTGCAATGATCAGTATAAATAATGGTAATTGTATCAATGTTCCGTCATGCATATGTCCCATTAATATTGTAAAGCCTGCTGCAATTACATAATACATAAAACCATAAAGTGAAGATGCCGTGCCAACAAATTGACCATAATTTTCCAAAGCTTGGCTAAAGCAATTGGTCATTACCATCATGGCACCAGTATTAATCATGCTCATCCATAATAAAGTTTGTAATACAGATACTGTTACATCATCTTTATTAATTAGACCAAAATAACTAGATGAAAAGAATAGCAGAGCTCCTAAGCACATAAGTTTAATACCTGCAAAAATAATATTGTCAGATGTTATTTGCAATTTGTTCATCCTTTTAGATATCATCCCACCTAAAATTGAAGGAATACATAAAAATAATGCTATCATACCAAATGATGAAGCTGCCATATTTAGTCCTGAGATAAAATAAAAAGGTGCTTCAGCAAAATAGCCAAATCCAATACCATTTACTGCTCCAATTAAAAATACGAAACCGAGCAATCTTATATCTCTGATCATTTTATTAAAACATTCTTTATACAATATAATAATCGAGCGTTTAGTCTCTAGATTTTGGTTAGTTTCTGGAAGTTTAGCTGATACTAACAACATAATTAATATTGCCATTACGATTAATACAAGAAATACAGCTGACCAATGATAAAATTTTATTACCAAACTACCGATCATTGACCCTGTAGCAGGAGCAAAAGCCATAGCAATACTTATAGTTGAGAATATCCTGCCACGATCTTGCGGTTTTATTGCATCTCTAACTATGGTTTGTCCTAATACTGACCCAACACTAGCCCCAAAAGCTTGCATAAATCTTGCAGCTAGTAACATATTTATATTATCTGCTAGATAACAAATGTAGCATGATAAGGCGTAAATCAAAAATCCTATAAGTAGACAAGGCTTACGTCCATAAGAATCAGATAAGTTACCCCATAGTAAAACCCCAACAGCAAAACCAAACAAATAAATAGTAAGGGTATATTCAGCTAAATTAGCACTAATTGCTAAATCCTTGGCTAAGCTAGGAAGTGAGGGGGTATAAATAGTTTCGCTTAGTATCGGTATTGCAATAATTAATATAATAATGTATAATGGTATAATGAGGGTGTTTTTAATTTTATCTGATTTCATAACAACTAATCTATTGGTTTGTACTTTTATATATTAAAATATTCAGAACATTACACCAAGTTTTTAAAATTGCAAGTTGTATATCTTTTGCAAGAATTATATGAGAAATTTTTGATAATTTCTTACTTTAATCCTGAATATCTGGTAAATCAAGGCAATACCCTGTAGAACGAACTGTTCTTATAAATATTTCAGATTCTTTGTTTTTTATAGATGCTCTTATTCTATTTACATGTACATCAATAGTACGCAGGTCAATAATCGTATCCTTGCCCCACACTTTGTCTAGAATATCTTGACGGGAAAATATTACTTTAGGTGATTTTATGAAAAGTTGTAGAATCTTGAATTCTGTTGGTCCTAGACGAATTATCCGACCGCTATTAGTTACTTTATAGGTGGTAAGATCCATAGTAACTTCTTTGTATTTTATAACTTTATCTTGTAAAATCAAATTAGAGCGTCTTAATAAAGATCTTATTAAGAGCATTAGTTGATCTGACGTGAATGGTTTTATGAGAGAAGCAACAAAGTTGTTATCTTCTAAAGTGTAGTTAGACGGAGACTCGCCAGGGTGTAACAAAAAAATTATTGGTACTTTCGCTAAGCCGTCAATTTCTCTTATTGTAATTGCTATATCTGTAGCAACTTTATCTTGTACTATCGAATCAATAATAATGACATCAGGGGGATTTGTAGTAGAAAAAGATATAGCCTTTTCTGCTGTATTAGCCCTAATAAGATTAAACCATGCTCTCTCTATAACATTAGATAAAGAAGCGTTAATGCTTTTAGTTGATTCTATAATAAGAATTATAGGTGGTAATTTATCAAACATTTTAAATACTAATTAAATGAAGATTTTAGGCATAACTAACTCCTTTTCTTGTATATCCAAATTATTTGAAAAATTGGAGCATAAACAAAAGGTGAGTGTGTTAAGACGACATATACATAATTATTAAGTAAAGTGCGTCAACCTCCAAAGTTTTGCGAAACCAATTCTAAAGCAAAAGAGTATAATTTAGTTATGCAAGAGTCTAATGTTACATTATTGTAAATTATTGTAATGATATTAAACTTAACTTTTTAAAGTGCAATATTATCGAATTAATTAATAAATTTCTACTAAATTTATTAACATAAGTCTACTAATTTAATTATTTGTTTACAGACCGTAGAAAACGGTTGTAATTATGCAATTATTAGAGATATTTTAGAGATTCATTAATTATGCCTTATAGTAAAGATAACACTTGAATTAAATGTTTTTTGTTGTTATAAATAACTTTATTTTGTAGCTGGAGATTCTTATATATGGCTTTTTACGAATCAGTTTTTATCATACGGCAAGATATTTCGTCTGCTGATGTAGATAAAATTACCGATGATTTTACTAAAATTGTTGAAGATAGTAATGGTGAGGTTGTTAAAACTGAATATTGGGGTTTAAGAAGTTTAGCCTATAAAATTGGTAATAACAAAAAAGGACATTATGTTTTTATGGGGCTTAAAACTGACTTTTCAGTAATAACTGAAATGGAAAGGAAAATGAAGCTAAGCGAAAATATTATTAGGTTTATTAATATAAATGTTGATTCAATAAGTATTGAACCTTCGCCGATTTTAAGAAGTAAAAGTTTAGACCATGAAGAAATAGTGGATGTAACAATTAATAAAGACTCAATATAATAAAATTGGAAAAGATTAAAATGTTTGAAAATGATGCTACTGACTCCAAGTCAATGACTAGAATGGCTGATAGAACCAATAAAAGGGTGTTTTTTAGAAAACGTAAAGGTTGCCCTCTCTCTATTGCAAATGCTCCAATAATTGATTACAAGAATCCTGACTTGTTAATAAAATTTGTATCGGAGGGTGGTAGAATGCTACCTAGCAGGATCACCAATGTATGTGCCAAAAAACAAAGAAAACTGAAAAATGCTATAAAAATTGCTAGAATTCTAGCATTGTTACCTTTTGTGTTTCAAGTTTGAGCAGAGGAATAAAATGGAAGTTATTTTGATTAAACCCGTAAGAAAGCTCGGGAAAATTGCAGAAATTCTTAAGGTAAAAAGAGGATTTGCTCGTAATTATCTTATCCCTAGGAAATTAGCAATTAGGGCAACAGAGATTAATAAACAGTTCATAGAAACTCAAAAACATGATCTTGAGGAAAAAGACCTAAAAATAAGATCTGAGGCAGAAGCTATTAATAATATCATAAGTAGTAAAGAACTGGTCTTTATTAGACAGTCTTCTGATGATGGTCGGTTGTTTGGTTCAGTGAATAATAAAGAAATTTCCGAAAGTTTATCTAAGACTTCTTCACAGTTAATATCACATTTAAATATCATTCTTAACAAGCCGATAAAATCAACAGGTGTATTTGTGGTAGAGGTCAGATTGCACGCTGATCTTAGCACAAACATAACAGTAATTGTGGCACGATCAGAATCTGAAGCACAAGATTATGCAAGGAGCAACAAGCAAGATGCTATTAGTCCTCTTGAGAGTTTTGATCAACAAGAAAATTTTACTCCTAACGATGAAGCAATATAAGATTAGAGACTAGTTTTGAAAAGAGGCTTCCTGTATAAGTCAATCTAGTTGGTGATTATTTTTTCGTTGAAATTTGCTTCCACTCTTCATAGCTTGTCCAAAAGCTAAGTAATAGAAGTAAGTGTCCTACGAAGAAGTAATCAACTCATAGCCAAAAAAATTACGTTTTCATTCCAATTAATTTTAGTTTGCGGACAAGCTCTATATACCATAAGGAAAGATTAGCTATAGTTTTTCCTGCAGAGAATTTTGTTCTAAACGACTCTTAAGCCCTGTGAAATCGACTATTTTTGCATCTTGCTCCTGGCAGGCACAAGTAAAAATATATCTATTTTTGTCTGTAATTTTTTGAATACATTGCCCACAAATGCCTTTCATCATACATTGCATAGGAGAATTAATGCTTACTATTAGTTGGGGTTTTTTACCAAAAAAATCATCTTTTATATCTCTTATAGCTTGCATCATTTCTGAAACACCGGCGGCTATTATCCTATCTATAGCCAAATTATCCCAGAGAGAACAATACCCCATTATAGCATACAGCAAATTACCCTTAACACTAATATCTTGCGACCGATTTTTTGATAAAATCCCCTCTTCACAACACCAAACTACTATATCAGCTGATTCTTCAATTTTTTCTTGATAAAATCTATCTTGTAAATTTTTATAACCAGCAAAATATATAATTTTACAATTATTATTTTTAAGAGCCTTGGCTATTGAGCATAAAACCACATTTCCAACCCCTCCTCCAATAAGAACTATATTGCTATCTTTCAATATCTCAGTTGGCTTACCATTAGGCCCCATTAGTACTACCTGCTCATTTTTCGATAAATATCTACATAAATTACTTGATTTACCACTTTGCCAAACTATCAAATGAATTAACCCATTTTTTGAATCAACATAAGCTCCAGCAATAGCCAAAGGTTCAATAATTTTTGCAATATCACTAGAATAATTTTGCAAACGGAAAAATTGCCCTGGTTGAAAATTCTTAGCAGCAAGAGGAGAATGTATTACAAGCTCTACTATCTTATCAGATAGAATATTAACCTCTTCAATACGACTCATTAATAGATAATCTAATTTAGCAAAGAAATCTATATAACTACCAGGAAAAATTGGGCTATTTTGGGTAAGTTTTTCTCCGATATTTTTGTACCCTTCTTTACTACTTGCTATGGCTTTAACCACACTTCCAGAGTATAAAGGATCACAATCACCAAAATATGTTACATTATAGTCAATTGATGAGAAATTGGGGACGTTGTCGCTCAATGCTCGCCTATTACTTGGCGTCGCTCCATCGCTCCTAGCCCCAAATTCTCCTGAATTGACTATATCTTCTAAATGATTATTTACTACCTCTTTATCGATACCTATTGCCATCAGTACAGTTCGTGCCTTAAATTTTTTTCTTACACCTAAATTATCAAATTCTATCGATTGGGTATAGTTGTACTGATCAACATCAATACCTAAAGGTATCATATCCTCAACAAATTTTACACCATCCCCCATAGCATACATCACTTCCTCAGGGTTTAACTTATAGGCAGGAGAATCTTTTAATTTACCCCTATAACAAATTGTTACTCCACCTAATTCGTCTAGGATTTGCTTGATAGATTGTCTAGTTTGTGCTTGCTTAAATAATTTTGCATGCAAAATAAATTCTTCAGCTATTAATCTATCCTCATTTGTCCAATGTTGCTCTGTGTGCTTTTTACCATTCTTTACAACTGATAACTGATAGTTCTTTAGAAACTTTTCTACTTGTAATTTATAATAATTTAAGCTTTCAGTTGCTGCATCAATAGCGGTCAATCCACCACCAATAATGATAATAGGCATCCTGATAAGTAAATTAGTGATAGATTGCTCTAAAAAAGCTCCTCCTGATTGCAAGGTCATTAGAAAGTCGGAAGCTGTTCTAACACCTTTTGCAAGAAAATTTCTCATCTCAACGATTTTGGGCTTACCAGCCCCGGTACACAAGGCAACATGGTCAAATCCTAAATGAAATACCTGCTCCATAGTTATATTACTATCTAAGCTTACACCACCAAAAAGTTTAAACCGACTATTTCTTTGTAACATCAGACGTAATATCGTCAAATTATTTTTATCCCATCTTGGAGTAATACCATATTCAGCCACTCCACCAAAACCTCCTGGTATTCTCTCTGATAAGTTTTTTTTATAATCAGACCAATATTTAATAGGCTGGTTAACATCAAAAGGCAATGGGGTGATTTTTAAACCATCTATGGCTACTACATCATGCCCATCCCGTAATAAATAATGACTTAAACTAAAGCCAGCTGGTCCTTGACCAACTACTAAAACCTTATAATTAGTTGGAAGATTTGGTAAAGGAGCAAAAATGTTAAGCGGATTCCAATTGGTAAGTAATAAATATATTTCTACCCCATAAGGCAGAAGCAGAGTAGTCTCTAAGATATTAGATTCAACAAGAGGAATATCCACAGCTTGTTGCTTTTGATAGATGCAAGCATTGGAACAATCATTACAAATTCTGTGACCAGTAGCAGCTACCATTGGATTATCAATGATAATAATAGCAAGGGCAGCTAGATTAAATCCCTTTGATTTTACATAATTCATCTCAGAGATTTTTTGCTTCAGCGGACATCCCGACTTTGACAGCATACTCTTCTGATTTGAGCATATTGCTGATAATAACCCTTTAGAACAGGAGTCTTTTTCCTGTTTATGACAATAGATGCAATAATGAGTATTATTTAAAACCACATCTAGATTGGATGTAGAATCTAAATAATCAAATCCTATTCTTGCATTGTTTCTATACTTAGCTACCTTGTCATGGTCTATTAGATTATCTTTATCTATTTTTTGGGGTAGGGAAAATAGTTGATTTTCAACGTTATTATAAACCATAAAAGCCGCATATTTTGCTGCTATATCTAACTCAAAAGCATATTTTTCAGCATCTAATTGCCATTCCATTACTTGACGAGCAAACTTATTCGTAAAATTACTTTTGTCATTCTCGCAAGGGTGACATCCAACTTTCAGAAGTTTTTCTAGAGAATTTGATACACTAGCAAAATCAATCTCTTGCAATTTCTCATAAGGATATTTTTTTACTGCAACACGCTGAACAAACTTTCTCTTACATTCGTAAATTATATCAAACTCTTGATGGCTAAGTCTTATATTTGCTATTTCTTGCTCGATAGCAAATAATTCAGCTAGAAAATCATCAAAAATAGGTGAAATTTCTAATAAAAAATCTGAGTAATATTGCTGATCAACTTGCTCAGGATTAGTTCTTAATGATAAAATAGTTTGATAGAGAGAATAACTATGATTCTGCAAGAAATTTAAAAAAATTTCATCTAATTTTCTTAGACCTTGTAAATTGTTTAAATCAACAAAGTCTAAACCGGAATTTAAACCAAGGACAAGTGTCATACCGTAATTCTAATTATGGTTTTATAGGCTCACATATGCTAACCCGAATAGCATTTATTTGAGATAATCCCAACCATCATATCAAACTTACAGCCAGAATTCAAAATTAATACAGGGCAAAACGATGAGTTTATAAAAAAATTCTTCAAATCTGCGTTTCAGGCAAAATAGTCATGCTAAGAGGATCAAAATAATTTTCTAGCATTGCCACAAGGCATCTGCCAATATGATATGCAAGATTAACAGGCACAGCATTACCAATCTGCTTGTATTGCGATGGATATTGAACCAACAAATTTCCAAGAATCTGGAAAACTCTGTATTCTAGCGTATTCGCGTATTGTTAAAGGACGCGTCTGCGACGGATGGCATCGTTCTGTTTGTTTTTGTGCAGGGTTACAAGTCAAAGTTAGGGACGGCTCATTCCAAGAAAGTCTTCTTGCCATTCCAGTCTTACCACCACTTAGATGATAGCTAGCACCCATATAATCTCTTTGTAGAACATCAGGCAAATTTCGCCAGTATCCACCTTCTGGTATTAATTCCATTATTTTCTTTTTCTGAGCAGTATAAGTTTGACCATCAGATATTGGAACATCCTTTAGCACTTCAGCTATACTAATAGTATAATCTTGTTCTTTAGGAAATATAATAGAACATGATAAGTCGTTCCTTACTCCTATAATTACTAATCGTTCTCTTTTTTGAGCTACATCTAAATATTGTGCTCTTAGAACTTTATAAGCGATACGATACCCTAATTGACTTAGAATATGAATCATAGTTGATAATGTTCTACCTTCGTCATGCTTTTCCAGTCCTTTAGCATTTTCAGCTAGTATAATTTTAGGTTTTATTTGTTCTATTGCTCTTGCATATTCAAAGAACAGAGAACCGCGTATATCTTCAAAACCAAGCCTTTTACCGGCATAACTAAAAGCTTGACAGGGAAATCCACCAGCTAAAATATCTACATAAATATTCTTGTAACATATTTTACTTACATCATCATTAATAACATGCCAGCTTGGCATATTAGTTTTTAATGTATCAGCTGCATTTTTATCTATTTCTACAAAAAGAGAACCTTTAAGACCGGAATTATGCAATCCTAAAGCTAAACCACCGGCACCAGCAAATAGTTCTAAAACTTGAAAATTGGTTTTTCTTTCTGATTGTAATATTTTGAATCCTATATTATTATTCCCGGATAATTTTGATTTTAGTCTCTGTAATTCTTCAGATTGAAAAAAACGATGTTTATTTTTATTTCAAGCCCTTTTTTTTCCCACTTTCTGATAGTATCCAACGATACTCCTAACAAAGCACTAGCCCCTGCAATAGTAATTAGAGAATTAGTATTATGGAGTTGATGTTCATTAGACATATAGTAACCCTTTCATATGTATAGGTTACTATATTATATAAATCATGGTTAATGTCAATCAGTAACCTCAATATACTCAAATGCTTTAAAGAATTGGCTCCGCAAAACGGCTGGACATTTGCATGAGAGAGACAACATTTACTATGCTGTGTTCGCCTCCCTTGTTTATCGTTTTCATTCTTCAGAGCATTCGAGTATAAAAGAGCTTATTCAAAATATATAGTTTATCGGTCGCGACCGCGACCATAAATTATATAATCATAAACAATATCAAGCATTTTGTTCACAGAGCCTAGTATAACTTAAAATTTTCCAGTCGAACCAAATCCACCAGAACCTCTAGATGTTTCATCTAACAAATCCACCTCATCCCATAATATCTGTTCATATCTAGCAATAACCATCTGAGCAATTTTCATGCCACGTTCAATTATAAAATCCTCCTTAGCATGATTAATTAAAATTACTTTTATCTCACCACGATAGTCGGCATCAATTGTACCAGGTGAATTTAGTACAGTAATGCCATGTTTTAGTGCTAAACCTGACCTTGGTCTGATTTGAGCTTCTAAATGAGTAGGTAAAGCTATGCAAATTCCTGTGGGTACTAACTTTACTTCTTGTGATTTTATAGTTATTGGCTCAATATTTGCTGCTATTAGATCCATACCGCTACTTTGCTGGGTAGCATAACCAGGCAAAATGTCTACAGAATGTTCTAATCTTTTAACTTTAATGTTCATAAAGATAATATTTTTTATTTTTTTTAAATCTTAGATAAAAGATAATTACTGTTAACAAAGGTGTAATTTGATAGCAGCAAAGGGAACTTTGTACGTTCTAAAAATCTGTCACCCCTTATTAATCACATAAAAGAGGTTTATTGAAAGATAATAGAAAAGGGTCAACAAAAAGATGCTGACCCTTTTCTATATTTTTCTGTTCTAAAGAACTGGTTCTTGTTTAGTTCCAATTCTTTAAATCATTTAACATACCTTATTTTACAGAAGTTACAGCTCTACGGTTCTGTGCCCAAGCTGCTTCGTTATCACCATCAACAGCTGGTCTCTCTTTACCGTAAGAGATAGTATCAAGCCTGCTTTTCTCAACTCCTAGAGTAGTTAAGTATTTTCGAACAGCCTCTGCTCTTCTCTCACCAAGCGCCAAGTTATATTCTCTTGTGCCTCTCTCATCACAATGCCCTTCAATAATGGCTGTTACTTTAGGATGACTTTTTAACCAAACAGCTTGTTTATTTAGCTGCTCTTTTGTTTGAGGTGAAATATCTGATTTATTAAGAGCAAAAAATACCCTGTCACCAGCACGTCTTTCAAAATCAGAAGCTAGAGAACTTTCCTCAACTTCATTAGTTATACCCGTATCTATCGGTTTTTTCTTTGCACCACACCCAGAAAGCATAAATAGTGCCAAAAAAGCTATTGTGGTTTTTTTTAGTATCATAACAAACTCCTTAAATTATTAAATAAGCTACTGATTTACATTTGCCTAACAAAAAATTGTCAAACACCCATTGCCTGCATTATATACTATCATATCACTACTTAAAAGCATAAAATTATTCTAATATTACATTTTAAACTCTTTAGTATCTGTGTCAGAAATACCATATATCTAATCCGTTAAAGTTCTGATAACACCCCCTTTATCATGTCTGGTAACTTTCCTAGTTTACTTACATCTGCACCACCTGCCTGAGCTATATTCGCTTGACCACCACCGCCACTACCGCCAAGGAATATAGATATTTCTTTAGCCAAATTACCAGCATGAACCTTATCACTGATTTTTTTACTAACAGCAACTATAATCGATAATTTGCAAGCATTATGCCCTGTGCTACCACTAACCTCTTTAGATTTTTCCGGCATAGCTATATATATAACTACAAGATTATCAGACTTATCAACTATTCGTTCAGCAGATAAGCGTAATATTTTACTATCTATATTATGTACTAGCTTGTAGACAAACTTTATACTCTTCTGCTCCTGCGAATTGGCTCCGCAAAACTGCGGGGTATTCGCGTGCTCACGTAGGTTTACTACGCTCCGCTCGCTCACCCCTTGTTTTATGTTCCAATTCGCAGAATCATTCGAGTATACATTGACTGATTCTTTGGCAATCTGTTCAATATTCAAATCAAGCATCGAGACCTGCAGAGATACTAACTGATCTTCTAATTGTTTCTTACTAGCAATTAGACTATTAACTTTATCAATAAGTTCATTCTTACCTATTTTTAAGGCGGTAGATATATTTTCAATCATTGCATCATTCTGCCTAATTAGCTTTAAGACAAATTCACCACAAACCGCTTCTATCCTTCTAACGCCAGCTGCAATAGCACTTTCACTGGTAATTTTAAACATCCCAATATCACCAGTTCTAGTAACATGTGTACCACCACATAACTCAAGTGAATTTAGTTCAAGCGAATTCATCCCTACCACCCGTACTTCAGAATCATATTTTTCACCAAATAAAGCCATAGCCCCTGCTTTAATAGCGTCGTCTGTTGACATTAATGTTGTAGTAACTTTTGAATTATCAGTAATAATCTGATTTACTTTATCTTCTATCAAGATAATTTCTTTTTGGGTTAATGCCGCCATATGACTAATATCAAAACGTAAACGATCATATGCTACCAACGATCCTTTCTGCGTTACATGTTTACCAAGTACTTGATGTAATACTGCATGTAATATATGAGTTGCCGAATGATGAATTCTTAAATTATTACGATATTTGACATCAATAGCAAAATCGGCACTATCTCCAACCTTAATGTTGGTTCCTTCCTGCCAAATACATATATGAGCAATTATTGAACCAAGATATTTTACAGTATCTACTACTCTAATTTTACTGTTGCTAGATTTGATATAACCTATATCCCCCATCTGTCCACCAGATTCCCCATAAAAAGGAGTTTGATTACTAATTAAAATAAATCTTTCCTCATTAGTTTCTATAGTATCAACTAATTTATTATCTTTAATGAGAGCTAATATCTTACCTTCCGCCTCATTCAAATAATAACCCAAAAATTCGGTGCTACCAAATTCTGCTTTAATATCAAACCACATCTTATCTGTTTTAGATTCATTCGAACCTAACCAAGATTTTCTTGCCCTGTCTTTTTGCTCTTGCATCTTATTATTAAAGCCATCAAGATCAATGGAGATTTGTTTAGATTTTAATATATCTTCAGTTAAATCGACAGGAAAGCCGTATGTATCATATAATTTAAAAACTATTTCTCCTGAAAGCTCTGAATTTTTACTAAGATGGTTTGTTTCATCATCAAGTAATTTAAGACCTCTTTCAAGAGTTGCTTTAAATCTTATTTCCTCCTGTTCCAGGATATTACTGGCAAAATCCTCAGCCCTTCTCAGTTCGGGATAAGTTGTTCCCATAATCTCTACTAATTTAGGAAGCAGTCTATACATTAAAGGTTCGCTACTACCAAGTATATGGGCATGCCTCATACTCCGACGCATAATACGCCTAAGTACATATCCTCTACCTTCATTTGAGGGCATGATGCCATCACTAATTAAAAAAGCACAAGCTCGTAAATGATCTGCAATAACCCGGTAAGAAAACTTAGCCTCTCCTTCTACCTTAACTTTTACTATATTCTCGGTATAGGCGATTATTTCCTTAAATAAATCTGTGTCATAATTATTATAGACATTTTGCATCACAGCACTAATACGCTCTAACCCCATACCGGTATCAATGGATTTTTTAGGCAATTCAATCCTAGTATCACTATCGACTTGTTCAAATTGCATAAAGACCATATTCCAAATCTCAATGAAGCGATCACCATCTTGCTCTTGCGTTCCTGGCAACCCGCCTTGTATCTGCTCTCCATGATCATAAAAAATTTCTGAACATGGTCCACAAGGTCCAGTATCTCCCATTGACCAAAAATTATCAGTGGTTTTTATTTTTATAATTCGCTCATCGCTTAAATTAGCAATTTTTTTCCAATATGTAGCTGCTTCTTCATCAGTATGATAAACCGTTACATATAGTTTTTCTTTAGCTATAGCAAATTCCTTGGTTAAAAGATTCCAAGCATGATATATTGCTTCTTCCTTAAAATAATCACCAAAAGAAAAATTGCCCAACATTTCAAATAATGTATGATGTCTTGCAGTATAACCAACATTCTCAAGATCATTATGCTTGCCACCAGCCCGTAGTGATTTCTGACTAGTAACCGCTCTTTGATAATTTCTATTTTCTTGACCGGTAAAAACGTTTTTAAATTGTACCATCCCAGAATTAACAAACATTAAACTAGGATCATTATGAGGAATAAGAGAACTAGCTGGAACGTGTACATGATTATTTTCAACAAAATAACTTATAAATTTACTTCTAATTTCTTCAGTGGTAAGTTTAGTCATGAGTAAATGATCCTTGGAAAAATATTTTGTCAACAGAACCTAATATATATACTGAAAAATCTGTATTTTTCAAATTATGTGATGTCCTGCATTGTCACATATTAAGTATATCTGTGAGCATTCACGGAAAAAAGTACAAGACGTCATTGCGAGACTACGTAGTAGTCGAAGTAATCCATTCCTGATCATTTTTTGGATTGCCGCGTCGTCACAAAGCGACTCCTCGCAATGACACTTGGCAAATAGATTTTTTATTCATCATAAAAAAACAGCAAAAAAACTGTGAATGCTCACGTATATCTTATCTTTTTTAACAATGCTTTCTTCTGAAAAATTATAGGCTACCAGCGTACCTCTGGAGGCAGAGACATTAATATTGCTTCAACATTACCGTCTGTCATTAAACCAAATAATGTACCACGATCATATAGTAAGTTAAACTCAACATATCTACCTCGACGTACTAATTGATAATCTCTTTGTTCCTTGCTCCAGGGTAGAAGCATTTTTGTTCTAACAATTTCAGGATATACTGTTAAAAATGCTTGTCCTACATCTTTAGTAAAAGAAAAATCATTGTTAAAATCTCCGGTATTTAAATAATCATAAAATATACCTCCTACTCCCCTTGGTTCATTCCGATGTTTTAAGTAAAAATATTCATCGCATTGTTTTGTAAATTTAGGATAATAACTTGGATCATATTTATTACAAGCTTGTTTAAAAGCAGTGTGAAATCTTGCCGTCTCATTTTTATCAGGATAAAATGGCGTTAGGTCTCCACCACCGCCAAACCAATGATTAGCAGTTTCAATATAGCGGGTGTTGAAATGTACTGCTGGCACTAATGGAGAAGTAAGGTGAGCGACGATAGAAATACCAGTAGCAAAAAATTTCCTACTATTTTCCGTACCCGGTATATTTTTACTAAATTCTGAAGATAATTCTCCAAAAACTGTAGAAATATTTACCCCAACTTTCTCAAATAAGTTGCTACGCATTATAGACATTACTCCACCACCACCGCTTTTTCTATCCCAGGGGGATTGTATGAATTTTGCGGGTGCTAAACCTCTTGCTTTGCTATACTCAAGCTCAATTTTCTCTAATTCGCTACATACTTGATCACGTAAATTTGTGAACCATATTGCCGCCTTTTTTTTATTAGTTGTCATAATTTTTCAAACCATGTTAGAGTATACTCCAAAAATTTCTTCCACTAAGACTTTTTTAAAAAATAATTTCTTTATATAGCTAACCTATTAATGTTTTAGATATTCCAGGCATCATTGCGAGGAGTCACTTGGCAACAGCTGTCATTGCGAGGAGCTAGCTTAGTAGCAACGAAGCATCCACGAAAGTAACTAGAACTAGATTGCTTCGTCGACCTTACGGTCTCCTCGCAATGACGAGTTATAGATGTATACGTCATTGCGAGCGAACGTACGTGAGTGCGGCAATCCATGAAACTTATCCTATAGATTATTTCGTCGTGCGGTTTTCACACTCCTCTCTAATAGACGCCTTATACTTTTATGCAATTTTTAAATATCTCTCTTGTAGCTATTAGCCTTAATTAATCGTCTTATTTCATTCCTCATAAAATAAATGATAACTAAAAATATACTATAAATAGTTATAATATAAAAGGCAGGAGCATAAAACAAGCCTGTTTCTTCAACAAGCCAACGCGAAATAACACTAGAAGTGCCACCAAACATGGCAATACCCAAATTGTAACTAAAAGCTACCCCAGAAAATTTTTGTTCAGGAGAAAATAACACTATAATGACACTATAGGCTGTTCCAGCTATTGACCCACCAAGAATACCCCAGATAGTTAGAGCAAAAATTTGTTGCCATATGGACGGTAATGACATAGATAATAGAGTAGGTAAAATTAGTATTAAGCCCGCTATACTTACTAAAACTAGCACCTTAATTTTTCCCATAATATCAGTTAATCCACCAAATAATGGCATAGATATCATTGCTATAAAGTTGGCATATAATAAATAAATAAGGGCAGTTGTATTATCAAAATGCATAACATCGCGGTAATACACATTGGTATAAGTTTTTATTAAATATGTGATACTACTAGCAACTGCCCCAATACAAAATGTTAAAAACATTGCCTTCCAAGCTGTCCTTACTACGTTGATAAAAGGAGCTTTTAAAGTTTTTTTCTGTTCAGCTAACATTTTAAAAATGGGAGTCTCTGATACACGAAGGCGTAAATAAAAGCCAACTAACCCCAGAACTCCACCTAATAAAAACGCGAAACGCCAGGCAAAGTCAAGATGATGAAAATATTGCTCAATAATAATTCCTACAAGAGTAGCAATTAATGTACCAGCAATGTTTGAACCATTTACTAAACCAGCCGTAAAACCTGGGCGTAAATTTTGATGATGCTCTAGAATAAAAATAGCCGTTCCAGCACCTTCGCCACTAATACATAAACCTTGTAAGAGACGCATTATAATCAATATTATAGGTGCACAAATTCCTATACTAGAATAAGAAGGGATTAACCCCATAGTGAATGTTGGTATAGTCATACCAAGCATAGAAATAATCAAGGAGATACGACGACCATATTTATCTGCAACATAACCAAAAAATATGCCACCTATTGGTCTAGTAACAAATCCTACTGCGAATACACAGAGACTTAACATTATTTGTATAAATTCTGAATTTCCAGGAAAAAACGTACGACCAATCGTTAGTAAGAATACTGAGTATACTGTAAAATCGTAATATTCTAGTATATTTCCTGAAATTGCTGATAAAAAAACGGACTTAGGTTTGCTCATCTATATCTTATCAATAAATTTAATTAAATCGGATTATAGACAACTTAACAAACTTATAAAGCGTAAAATAATTTTATTTTCTTGTGGTAAGTATCTTTAAAAAAATCTACACAACCAATTATATCATAACCTTATTTACCATATTATTGCAGTTTTGTCAACCTTTAGTTTCATAGTAACGTAATTGTTACTATATAATTAATTTTTATCTAATAATTAGCAACTTATTTTATCTATTGCTTGATCTTTTTTTGTAAAATCATTACTATAAATCTAAGTAAAATCTAGTATTCTATGTAATCTATATAACATATGGAGTTATTTTATGGTTAAAAAAAGTTCTATAACCAAAGAGGCAGAGAGTCATTTGCCTTCTTCTACGAATTCTGTAGGCACGATGCTTGCTCTCTCAGGTGGTGGGGTCAAGGGAGTTATGCAGTTGGAGATGCTTGCAGAAATGGAAAGCCAAACGGGTATGCCTGTATCTAAAATGTTTCAAACTTCTACTGGTACTAGTGTTGGTGGATTAATTGCAGTCTTATTAGCAATCCCTAAAGAACCTGGATCAACAGAACCGCGTTTTTCAGCGGCAGAAGCTTTAGAACTATTTGAAAATACTACCACTGATATTTTCCCTCAACACTGGTATCATGTAGGAAAAATGGGGCAAATATTTAGTCATAAATATAGCCAAAAACCTCTTAAGGCACTATTGGACAAATATTTAGGTGATATGAAGCTTGAGGATCTTCTAGGTCGTGTTCTTATAACGACTTTTGACTTAAATGCAAAAGAATCTATTAAGATTTTTGATAGTCATAATGCTCCTGGTGTTAAAGCAAAAGATGTAATCCTCGCTACTACAGCAGCTCCTAGCTATTTTAAAAGTGTGAAGTTTGATGATGAGAACGGTGTAAGTCGTGTTCTTGTTGATGGGGGGGTAGGTTATAATCGTCCAGCGGCAGAAGCTATAAAATATCTTAAAACTGGGTTAAATCGTGATCAACAAGGAGAGATGTTAGATGACATGACGCTTGTTGCCCTTAACTTTAAATCACCCAATGAAAAAAAAGATCCTCTACCACCTCACCTTGATGGTCTATTACCTCAGATGGCTAATGGGCTAGTGGGTGACATAATGAAAGCTGCTCAAGACGCTGCTACAGCAGAAGTTAAACGAGACTTAGCAGAAGATGGGCAATTTACAGAATTTTTACTTCCTGTACCAAAAGGGTCTACGAAATTAGATAATTCTAAACCAGAGAATATGGCTAAATTAAAAAAGGCTGCTGAGAAATATGTAGAAGATAATAAAGAATTGATTGAAAAACTATGCACAACATTGGTTAAGAATGTTCAAGCTAGAGAGGAAAACTTAAAACTTCATGATGCACAAAGTGTTGAGGAGTCTAGTGTTCTTAGCGAGGATAAAAAGAGCGATAATATTGACAAAAAAGGACAAGATAAGGATACTGTTAATACTCACGTAATATCAGAAGAATTTGAAGCAAAATTAGCGATAAACTTAACTGAGAAGCAAGTTGATTCTTTAAAAGAAGGCTTGATGAAATTATCACCCAAAGAATATGATGTTCTGCAAGTATTCTTAAAAGGATTAAATGATGTACAGCTTGTATCTTTGTCCAAGCATCTTCCTTTCATTGCTGATGGTAATTTTGCAAATACCAATATATCTGAGTTTACCACTTTTCAGAATAAATTTCTTAAATTTTTTAGCTCAATGTTTGAGCATGAAGATAATATTATTAATGATACTATTCTCAGCTGTACTCAAGAATACCATAATGAAGTAGCTTGTGATGGAAGGGGGTCAGAGGTAGCACATTATGTTGATATGGTGTATTAATTGAGCTGTAAGTGGGTTGTAGTAAAGTACGATATCTCATAGCACCATACATTAACCCTCAACCGTCATTGCGAGGAGGCGTGAGCAGACGGAGCAATCCAATAAATGTGGGTTGCCACGACCTACTTGCGTGGTCTCGCAATGACACATATAGAGATTATGTTTAACAAAATAACCACTGGGGAAATATTAACTATAGGAAGTCAACAGCAACATTGAGTCAATTATGAGTACATTAGTTCAAGAAAATACCAGGATTATTCCTAACCGGCAAATCAACCTTACAAAAGAACAAAAAGAAGCAGTTGGGCTGCTGTCAATAGGAACGTTACTTGAATATTTTGACTTGATGCTCTACATTCATATGGCAGTATTGTTGAATGAGTTATTTTTTCCAAAAACTGATCCGCACACTGCTACTCTGTTGTCGGCTTTTGCTTTCTGTGCTACTTTTGTTTTTCGACCAATTGGTGCTTTGCTATTTGGTTGGATGGGTGATAAAGTAGGTCGTAAAGCTACACTAGTTGTCACAACTTTCATGATGGCATGTTCTTGTTTGATGATGTTTATTTTGCCGACTTATGCCCAAATTGGCATTACCGCTTCGGTATTAATCACCATTTGTCGGATATTTCAAGGTATATCATCCTTGGGAGAAGTAATAGGGGCAGAATTATATTTAACGGAAATGACTAAACCACCTTTACAAATACCCTGTTGTTGGTGTCATTTCAATATTTGCTGATCTAGGTGGAGTATTTGCTATAGGTATCGCAGCACTGATTACTGCATATAGCTTTAATTGGCGATATGCTTTTTTATTTGGTGTAGTGATTGCCTTGGTGGGAGGTATAGCAAGAACACGACTGAGAGAAACACCAGAATTTGCTGATGCAACCAGAAGGCTAGTAAATAAACTTAAAACTTTTGGTCTAGAAAAAAAAGATATTACTAATCAAGAAATGTTAAATGAGAAAGTTAGCATAAAAACTATATTAGCTTATTTGTCAATTGAATCGACTGGACCAATTTGGTTTTATTTCGTATATATGCATTGTGCTACTATACTGAAAATCACCTTCAATTATAGTGCTGAACAAATTATTAGCCACAATTTCATTGTTGTAGTAGCGAGATTCATTACTGCTATTCTATATGCTTATTTGAGTTATAAAATATGTCCACTAAAAATTTTAAAAATGAAATTAGTAATTTGTGCTAGTATTATTATATTTGTGCCATATATATTAACTAGCATCCCATCGCCTTTTTATTTATTATTATTGCAGTTTTTTATATTGCTATTTAAAACTGGAATATTTCCAGCTGCTCCAATAATTTATAAACAGTTTCCTGTATTTAAACGTTTTAGATGTGTTAGTATCTCATTTGCTGTGATACGGGCAACAATGTATATTGTTACGTCTTTTGGGCTAATCTATTTGATAGATTCTTTTGGTAATGGGGGCATAGTAATATTATTTGTACCCTTCCTTGTGGCATATGGATTTGCCTTGCGTCATTTTGAAATATTGGAGAAGTTACGCAATGTTTAATAATTTAATAAGTAATTTCTAGCTTATTTGTTATATTCTCTACATATAGAATTATAGCATAATTCATACAAATGGTTCTCCAATTTTATATAGCCAAAATAAGTGCATACTGCTAGAAAACTCTGTACTGTTTCACCAACTATCTTCTTAATCTTCTCAGGAGATTTTGCACCAATAGTTTGCATATTATGAATTCGATCAAATAGTTTTATTATTAAGATATCTTTCTTATTTTGAGAATATAATATACTCATTGTCTCTGCCGCACTAATCTTCCCATAAGATTTTACCTGAGTCAAATCTACCACTTGATTAGTAATTTGCTCACCAAAATCCCTAGCAATCATATCTTCAGTAAGAGTTGTGTCTTCAATAGTATCGTGCAGTAAACTAGTAATAATCATGTCAGTTCTGTAATATTTTGGCATATTTAGTGCGCTATATTCGGCAACCATGTACGCTACCTCTATTTGATGGGAGTAATATGGATCGCCGGATTGTCGCATTTGGCTGCCATGATATTCTTTGGCATAATAGATACCTTTTTTAACCTCATCCATATTTACTGGTATAGTTACTTGTTGGTTCAGTTCGGATAATTTATTTACTAACCTCTCAGAATATTTACAATTTACATACTTTGTTTCCCAATTATTAATATCTTCCATTTTAATACCTATGTTATTTTAATTATAAAGTATACTAAACTAAAAATTAAAATACTAGCAAATAATATATTATATGCTTCTTAAAATAATAAGTATTCTGTTATATTTAAGTTACATCCTTCTATATTGAGACCGTGATATTGTTACAACTAGACATTTGTTATTTCAGCTTAATCTATAATTATTTTTTTAGATCACTTAAGTGAAACCATAAAATATTATATACTAAGCATATTAATGTAAAATGTAAGTAAGTTTAGTACGATTAAGTCAACTATGAATAAATTAGTTCAAGAAAACACCAGGAGCAGGGTAAGAAAAAATGAAGGTGCTAAATTCTGGGTGCAAGTAGTTACTGAGTTAAAAAATCGAGGAGTAGAACAAATATATGTTGCTTGTGTTGATGGGTTAAAGGGCTTTCCAGAAGCAATAAGCAGCATATTTCCAAACACTATAGTTGCAGTTATGTATAGTTCATAGCAGAAGAGTATACCGTTTACACTCCATGACGTTGTATTATTTGGCTTTTTATTTCTGCAATAGCTTTAGCTGGATTTAAACCTTTTGGACAAGTTTTGGTACAGTTCATAATTGTATGACAACGATATAGCTTAAACGGATCTTCTAAAGCATCTAAACGCTCTCCAGTATACTCATCCCTAGAATCAGCAATCCACCGATAAGCTTGTAGTAAAATCGCAGGACCTAAATATTTATCACCATTCCACCAATAGCTTGGGCAGGAGGTGGAACAACATGCACATAATATACATTCATATAGCCCATCTAATTTTTCTCTATCCTTAAGCGACTGTAATCTTTCACTATTGGAAGGAGGAAGAGTATCAGTTTTTAACCAAGGTTCTATCGATTCATATTGAGCATAAAAATGCGACATATCAGGTACTAAATCTTTTACTACTTTCATATGTGGTAAGGGATATATCTTAATATCACCACAAATTTCTTCAATAGGTTTAATGCAGGCAAGTGTATTAGTTCCATCTATATTCATTGCACAACTACCACAAATCCCCTCACGACAAGAGCGTCTGAAAGTCAAAGTAGAATCTATTTCATTTTTTATTTTAATTAAGGCATCTAGAACCATGGGGCCTGTTTTGTCTAGATCTAACTCGTAAATATCAATTCTAGGGTTTTCCTCAGAATCTGGATCATATCTATAAATCCTAACATTACGTAACTTAGCCGATTTCCCAGAATATTTATGTACTATACCTTTACCGACTTTAGAATTAGGTGGTAATCTAAGTTCTGCCATATCTATTCCCCACTCTACAAGTCTTTTTTCCGGCTTGGTTTTTTAATTTTTATAGTACCATTATCATCATTGCTCATTGGAAATAAATTTGCCTCTTCTGAATTCATAGCTCTGCCACTAAGCAAGTTTTTAATCTGTTGCCCTGACAATGTTTCATGCTCAATTAATATTTTGGCTAATAGATGGAGTTCACTAATATGCTCAGTTAGTATATTTTTTGCTAAATCGTAACCTTTCTCAACAAAATTTTTCACTTCCCTATCAATTAATTCTGCGGTATGTACAGAAGTATGACCTTCCCCCCTACCACTAGCATACATATCTTCATTGCTCGAGCCATGATATACAGGTCCTATTGCATCACTTAGCCCCCAATCGGTTACCATAGCTCTAGCCATTCTGGTTGCCATTTTAATATCAGAAGAAGCACCAGAAGTAACTTTGTCTTTACCAAAAATAAGCTCTTCAGCTACTCTGCCTGCCATTGCTACCGCTATGTCAGCTTCCATTTTATCACGCTGTATAGAAAACCGATCATTTTCAGGTAATCTCATTACCATACCAAGTGCTTTACCTCTTGGAATAATAGTTGCTTTATGAATTGGATCAGAAGCTGGGCAGTAAAGCCCAACTAATGCATGCCCACCTTCATGATAGGCAGTTAGTTTTTTCTGCTCATCTGACATAATCATAGAACGTCTTTCCACGCCCATTAACACCTTATCTTTTGCTTCCTCTAACTCCAGCATATTAACTTCTTTCTTGCCTTTACGAGCAGCAATTAATGCCGATTCGTTGACAAGATTAGCAAGCTCTGCCCCTGAGAATCCAGGAGTTCCTCTAGCTATGGTTCTAGGTATTATATTCTTAGCACATTTTATCTTCTTCAAATGTACTTGTAAAATTTGTTCTCTACCATCAATATCTGGATTAGGTACAGTAATTTGACGATCAAACCTTCCGGGTCTTAGTAAGGCAGTGTCAAGTACATCAGGTCTGTTAGTTGCCGCAATAATCACTACTCCTTCATTATCTTCAAACCCATCCATTTCAACTAACATCTGATTCAATGTTTGTTCACGCTCATCGTTACCACCGCCCATGCCAATACCTCTGTGACGACCTACAGCATCTATTTCGTCAATAAAGATTATGCAAGGGGCATTATGCTTTCCTTGTTCGAACATATCACGTACACGGCTTGCCCCCACACCAACAAACATTTCAACAAAATCAGAACCAGAAATACTAAAGAACGGAACATTTGCCTCACCTGCTATAGCTCTTGCTAACAGAGTTTTACCTGTTCCAGGTGATCCTATTAACAAACAGCCTTTGGGGATTTTACCACCAAGTTTCTGGAATTTGCTTGGATCTCTAAGAAAATCAACAATTTCAGTTAATTCTTCTTTAGCTTCATCAATACCAGCAACATCTTTAAAAGTAACTTTTGGCCCCTTATCTGAAACTAGCTTGGCTTTAGATTTGCCAAAGCCCATAGCTTTTCCACCGCCTTGCATTTGACGCATGAAAAATATCCAGCCACCTATCAACAAAATCATTGGAAACCACGAAATGAATATGCTAAACAACAGGTTCATTTTGGTATCAGGAGGTATTACTTCAATATATACACCGTTACTACTTAGGCGATTTATTAAATCTGGATAGTCAGGAGCATAAGTTGAAAAAGCTGTTCCATCACTTAGATTTCCATCGATTATTCTACCCTGAATTTTAACAGAACTAACTGCTTTTTCATCAATTTTGGTTAAAAAATCTGAGAAAGAAATATTACTCTTTCCTCCAATAAAACCATCATTTTGAAATGCATGAAAAACAAGTACCATTAAAACAAAAATCGATACCCAAATTAGAACATTCTTACCTTGATTATTCATCTACAACTCACCTAACAGAAATGCGTAAAACGCGATACAAAATTTGGAGAAAAAGAAACATCAAGCCCCTTACTCAACCCCTCATCATTATAGTAGGATATATGGGGTATGGCTATAACTTTTTCAAGTATCTTGACTACTGGTAGAGTGAATAAAATAGCAACATGGTTATTGAAACTTGTCTCTTTTAGTATTGTTAAATCTAAATCTTTTCTTATTTTACTATAATCTTTGATCGTTAAATTACTTACTAAGTAGCCTGAATTATTTGCAAAGCTTCCTGTAAAACGGAATCTACCATCCCAAATATCTATATTGTTAAGTTTAATGTCCATCGGCAAACTTCTGCCAAATTCCCGGCAAATTATTAAATTATTATTAATTTTTTTTATCACACAACCATGTAATGTTTTAGTAAAATTCATTTGTTGTTGTAATAATATCACTATTATCCTTATTGACTCTGATCTACTACTACGATTTTTACCACTAATAATGATAAGGACAAAACTAATTAACTGTAGTATTATTTCGCTAGCAAATCCTGTAATCTGTAATAAATTTATAGTAGCAAAACCGAATTGATAAATTTTTACTGATTCGGCAATGCAAGCGATTAATTCAGGTTGCAATTTTTCTTCTACTAATTGGTTAATTGTAGATTGCTGGGAAATTATTTGATTTTTTACATATTCTCCTTCTTGAGCTAGTTTTTTTCTAATAATATTTCGTTGGTATTTGTCGGATTTATTCGATTCATCTTCAAACCATTTTATATTATTGGCAATTAAATACGTTACTAACCGTTGTTTTGGTATGTTAAACAATGGTCTCACTATTTTAACATTATTATACCAATTAATAGGGCTACCACTAAGTCCAAATATGCTACTTTTTTTTTCTAATCTCAGACAATAATTTTCTATATAATCATCCAAATGATGGGCTGTCAAAATTGTCAATATATCTAATTTTTTACATAAATCGGTCATTAATTGATAACGCCCTTCTCTTGCCCTTGCTTGTAAATTAGAAAAATTATTTTGGTGATCGAAGTGAAGTAGATGGTAGTCATACCCCAATTTACGGCTTAAATCCCGAACATACTCATGCTCTAGCTTAGATTGTTCCCGCAAATGATGGTCAACTAACATCACAACCATACTAATATTTTCATTAATACTATTAGTGCTGACCCATTTATGTGTTAACATTAAAAGGGCTATGGAATCAGCCCCCCCAGAAACAGCTAAGGCAACAGACCTCTGATGAGGTCTATTGCCAATTAGCTGTTCAATATTCTGCTGAAATTGTTGATAAAGCATTATTTTTTTTCAGTAGAGCTAGGATTTTCTTGATCTTTTTTCAAATCTGAAATTCTTTTTTTATATTCTCGTTCTTTAGCAAGATATTTTTGAGCTTCTTGTGAGATTTTTTTATATAATTCGCGTTTATGACTGTTAATTTTAGCAACTTCTATTCGATATTGTTTTATTTCTTCCCTCAATTCTGCTGAAATTCCTGCAGCATAAGAACCGAACTCATCAATAATTTTTTGTAATTCATTATCGCTATTAACCGTAGTTTTACTGGAATTTGACGTTACAGGTGGTGTGGTATTTGCTATACTATTTGAACTTAATAACAGCAGCCCTATTATAGTAGTAATTAATCTCTTTTTTTTTATCATTTATACACTCCTAAAATATTTTTATATAACTTTTAAAATTTAATTGCTAAATGTGAAAACTAGCAAAATAAATATACATTATTATCTTTCTTAACACTAATCATAAATTATATGATATACAAAAAGAATTAATCTATTTTATTTGACTTTTTGTACATAAACCTATATAAGTGCACTGATTATATAATGATAATAAAGCAGTATGGATAAGGTAAAAAATAATAGTTATTTCTCAGAAATAAGAAGAGTGGTTTGGCCAATTGAAGGGCATGAAAATAAGAAGTTTCTGCCTATGGCAGCTATGATGTTTTGCATTTTGCTCAACTATTCCACCCTTAGGTCGATAAAAGATGGATTTGTCGTAACAGCTATTGGTCCTGAATCAATAAGTTTTGTAAAAACCTATGTCGTTTTACCAATGGCAATACTATTTATGGTTGCTTATGTAAAGCTTTGTGACTTTTTAAAACAAGAAAATGTTTTTTACGCTGTAACCAGTTTCTTTCTGGCATATTTTATATTATTTACTTTCGTATTATACCCATATCCAGAGTTGGTGCATCCTAATCCTGAAACAATTGAGACATTAAGTAATGCGTATCCCAATTTTAAGTGGTTTATTAGGGTAGTTGGTAAGTGGAGTTTTGCAGTCTTCTATGCTATATCAGAACTTTGGGGAAGTATGATGCTTAGCTTATTATTTTGGCAATTTGCTAACCAAATTACTAAGACTGAAGAGGCAAAACGCTTTTATTCTATGTTTGGTATGCTAGCAAATTTATCTTTACCAGTTACTGCCATAATACTTTGCTATTTTTTAAGCACAGAAACTCAAATAGTTGCAGAACATCTGAAATATACTCCACTATTTGTTATTATGATGGGTAGTGCTGTAGTTATCATGTTATTGTATAGATGGATGAATCAGCATGTTTTAACCGATCCTACTTTATATGACGCAACGAGTAAAGTAAGCAAGAAAGGCAAGGTTAAGCTATCTCTTATAGAAAGCTTTAAAATGATTTTTAGTTCAAAATATTTAGGGCTTATTGCTTTACTAATTATATGTTATGGTGTGTCAGTAAATCTTGTAGAAGGTGTATGGAAGTCAAAGATTCAGCAACTATATCCAAACAAAGAAGACTATACCATGTATATGGGACAATTTCAGGCTTGGCAAGGTGTGACAGCTATATTATTCATGGTTGTTGGCTCTAATATCTTAAGAAGGGTTTCTTGGTTTACCGCCGCGATGATTACTCCTATGATGATGTTAATTACTGGAATTGCTTTTTTTGCCTTCATTTTCTTTGATAGTACTATTGCGATGTATGTTACTGGTCTATTCGCTTCTGGACCTTTAGCAGTAGCAGTGATGATAGGAATGATTCAAAATATTTTAAGTAAAGCAACAAAATACTCATTATTTGACGCTACTAAAAATATGGCATATATTCCTATTGATAAGGATCTTAGAACAAAAGGACAAGCGGCAGTAGAAGTGATAGGTGGTAGGTTCGGTAAATCTGGTGGTGGTATTATCCAGTCAACATTCTTTATCTTGCTTCCTACTTTTACCTTCGTTGAAGCTACACCTTATTTTGCTGCTATATTTTTTGTTATCGTAATATTGTGGCTATATACGATAAAAGCACTTAATAAGGAGTATCAAGCTCAGCTATCTGATATAGTCAATTGATGCGAGTTACTCGTCGTTCGCCTTTCCATATAGGCTTTGCTCCATCGCTCCTAAGCACCAAATTCTCCTGAATTAACTATATTTATCTATTAGAAGATGTTTTAGCTATGGCTCCCACCTACGTGGGTGCTATGACTAGAAAGGGTTCGGTCTATTTTGAGATGGGAAATTACCAAGAAGCAGTTAGAAATTATGACAAAGCAATACAATTAGGTGAAAATGATTCTAAAGTAATCATCCCAGAAGGTAATAAAAGATATCTTGCTAAAATATCACATGACATTAAGTGGGTATTAACCATCAAAACCATATCCTATGCGAGTAAAATATTAGATATTGTTCTAATAGAAAAATAACTAATTTTTCCCATTAAATAAGTTGACTTCTAATTTAAAATCGATTCTAATGATAATTAAAGTGATTGCAAAAAGGTAAAAATAATTAAGGTTATTGCATGAAAGATATTAACTGTTGGGATAATTCAAAATACAGGTCTTGTACTTACGCTGAACGGTTACTTACTAAACTTGAACAGCTAAATAAACAAGTAGTTACGCCGGTGGATATTGATGAAGTCAAAAAAGGCATTTATTACGCTAAAGAATGTCATGGAAGTCAAATGAGGCAGTCAGGCGGACCGTATTACTCACATCCGATTGAAGTGGCTTATATGGTTGCTGAATATACCGCTCTAACAGTTCCAAAATTGTTTAGAACCGACATGATTGTTACTGCATTACTACACGATACCATTGAAGATACAGAACTTACCGAAAAGATGATTGCTTACATCTTTGGCAGCAAGGTTGCTAGTCAAGTAGAAGACTTAACTAGGGTCAAGCCTCATGGCAAGATTAGCTCTGCAGAAACACTAAATATATTATTTCAGCAAAAAAATATGATGTGGCATTGATTAAAATTTTTGATAGAATTCATAATCTAGAAACTGTTGGTGTAAAATCCCCTGAAAAAATTAAGAAGATTATAGAGGAGACGGTAATACATTTTGTAACTTTATCTATGCATTTAAAAATACCAACAGTAACAAAACAAATTATTGAATTATGTTGTCGGCATTTAGCTATACCACATTCTGTTCACCATGATCTACATAGGACTTTTGTGGATAATTCCCAGCCTCTTTCTCCAATTTTTCAAAATGAAATAGTCCGAATGCAAAACCTATGCAAACTGGGAACAATATCATCATTATCCCCCAATGATGCCAATATTCAGTTAAGTAAACAATTGCAAAAGAAGTAACTAAATACATCAAGGCACGAGATATAGCAAATGTAAGACTAGCACAGCTAAACCTTTTAAAGACAGGAAAATATCTATAAAAGATTGGCTCTCCTAGACCAGGACCGGTAGGTCCAAATAATACAACGAATAATTGAATTAAAAAACATCAAGTGAGCTATTAATATTATTTAATAAATAAGGACAAGCTAAAACAAATACACAAAATATCAATAATAAGGTTTTTATAATCTTTAACGGATATATTCTGTAACTCAAATATGTTAATACTAAACTGCTTAAGAAGGCACATATTGAGATAATAAAATTTTGATGAATAACCTGTGCAGCACTGTAGTCAAAAGAAGTTTTTAAAAGATTTCCGCAATAAATATAAGCAAAATAAAAGAGTACAGGACACATGCATTCTATTAGAAACAAGGCTATTACTGTTATTTTATTAACTTTTTCCTTCCATATTGGATTATTTTCTAGCTTTTTTAGATATATGCTGGCAACATTTGAAGTCTGCTGAAAAGTTTTTTTTAGCTGACGTTTGGCATCAGCAAATTCTGGCGTTTCCCTAAGACTCCTTCTGGCTACTGTACCAACCAGTGCTACGCCTGTTCCTATCCAAAATGCTAGACGCCAATTAAATCCATAAGAGGTCACTAACGATGCTATTCCTAAAGCGACAACTCCTCCTAAAGTACCAAAAATCGCAACTGATGAAACAGCTGGATATTGGATTGGTGGATTTATAAGTTCAGTTAAATAAAGTTTTGCTCCTACTGCCTCTCCCATAGAGGATATTCCTTGCATTATACGGCATATTGTAACCAACCAGGAAGCTGTAATGCCTATTTGAGCATAGGTAGGCAGATTAGCCATAGTAAGACATGATAAAGCCATGATAAAAGTCGTTATGACAACGGTAGTCTTACGCCCCATATTATCACCTAACCATCCAAATATTACTGCCCCAATAGGTCTAAAAACAAAGGTAGAGCAAAAAGCTGTAGCTGAATAAATAGCGGTAGTATGAGGATCAGCTTTTGGGAAAAACAATTCATTAAGAAATACAGCCATATGTACATAAAGCATCAGGTCAAAATACTCTAAGAATGTTCCAACGGACAGTAACCCTACTGCTTGTTTTTGCTCTTTAGTTAGGCTTCTTTGTTCTTGCTGATATCCTATCATTAATTCACCTTAATATTTAATTAACACTAATAATATAGTGATGATTTGATTAATTAATAGCAAGAGAAAAATAGTATCGAAAATTGAAATAATAAATTTTGGTTGTAACAATATCACAATTCTATAAACTAAATTAGAAGGGGAAAAAGAAGCACACCTAGCCAATGCAATGCGAGAGCAAGAGCTAAGCTTACAGGGAGTGTATGAAAAAACTAGAAAGGTGGAGGAAAGCGAGGAATATAAGACTGACTCTAAATTCAGAGATGCAGTAACAGCGGATCAGCCAAATGAAGCATGGTCATTTTTTTAGTGAGGCAGCACGTAATAACGCCACTTTATCTAATTGTTCCCAAGTAAATCCTTGATCTTCTCTACCGAAATGCCCATATACCGCTGTTTTTTGATAACAAGCAGTTTGCAATTTGAGTTGTTTTATAATTCTACCTGGTCTTAGATCAAAATGCTCATTTACTAATTCCACTATTTCATTATCAGTTAGTTTACCAGTACCAAAAGTGTCAACTAAAATAGATACAGGAGCTGCCACTCCAATTGCATAGGATATTTGTATTTCACAACGATCCGCTATCTCAGCTCCTACAATATTCTTAGCAATATAGCGAGCCATGTAAGCGGCAGAACGATCTATTTTTGTTGGATCTTTACCAGAAAAACAACCACCACCATGCCTAGCCATTCCCCCATAAGTATCTACTATAATTTTTCTACCAGTAAGCCCACAATCTCCTACAGGTCCACCAATAACAAATCTACCAGTGGGGTTAATTAAATATTTTGTATCTTTACTAATCCATTCTGCTGGTAGCTCTGGTTTAATAATTTCATCCATTACCGCTTCTACTAGTTGGCTATGAGTTACATGGCTATAATGCTGAGTTGATAATACAACCGTATCAACACCAATCGGCTTATTGCCTTGATATCGTAAAGTAATTTGTGATTTTGCATCTGGACCAAGCCATGGCAAAATTCCTTGCTTACGTAATTTAGCTTGCCTCTTAACTAATTTATGAGCATAATATATTGGAGCTGGCATCAGAACTTCTGTTTCATTACAGGCGTAACCAAATACCATTCCTTGATCACCAGCACCAATCATATCCTCATCTTGGTTATCCACACCAATAGCTATATCTACTGATTGTTTGGTAATACCGGATATAACAGCACAAGAATCTGCATCAAATCCAAGACTAGGGTTATTATAACCAATTTCTCTTACTGTATCACGTGCTATTTGCTCTATATCAACCCAAGAATTTGTAGTAATCTCTCCACTTACTAAAATCATACCAGTTTTCACTAAAGTCTCACATGCAACACGGCATTTAGGATCTTGAGTGATAATTGCATCTAAAATTGCATCAGAAATTTGGTCGGCAATTTTATCTGGGTGCCCTTCAGAAACCGATTCAGAGGTGAAGATTCTATTTTTTATCATAAAAATACTCTTGGATTAACAGAAATAATTTGTGTTTATATTTATTCAACAATGGGTCTCAGTAATAAAACCTAATTCAAATAGCTTTCTCCACATTAACTATTATAAGAGGCGATTTATTCATTTCATGTTTTAATATTTTGCGAATAGCTGACCTTACAGCATTTTCGACCTGCTCATCGAGGAGATTACCTTTTGATTTTCTCTGAATTTCTACTGTTTCAGTAATATTATCTTTGATTAGATTAATTAGCTGGGCATCATCATTAGAGTCAAGAAGTCCTGGCATAGATAAAATAGGTCTACAAGTAAGTTCGCCCTTCTTATTTATTATCAGAGAAGCAACTACTATACCATCATCACGCATACGTCTACGAGTTCTAAAAATTGGTGATTCCGCTGGTAAAAGATAATTGCCATCAACAGCAAAATAACCCGTTGTTACTTTAGTTAAAATACGTGGATTATGAGGATCAAGTAATACTAGGCTACCATTTTCTACTTCAACAGCATGCTTTATACCATTTTTACGAGCTAATTTTGCTTGTTCATGTATGTGTACCGGCTCACCATGTACTGGCACGCAAATCTGAGGTCTAATTAAGGCGTACATTTGCTTAAGTTCGTCAATTGATGGATGTCCAGAAACATGAACAAAATGATCTCGTTCAGTTACCACTTCAATTCCTGCTCTTACAAAAATATTAAACATACGGAAAATTTTCTTTTCATTGCCAGGAATAATTTTTGAAGAGAATATAACTGTATCTTTAGGAGCTAACTTGATACTAGGGTGACTATTATTTGCCATTTTAGCAGTAGCTGCTAGTGGTTCACCTTGACAGCCAGTAGCAATAATTAGAAGATCTTGCCTTTTAAATCTTGCAACATCCCGCTCATCAATTAAAGGGGCAATATCTTTCATATAACCACTTTCCTGAGCTGCGAGCAAAATTCTATGCAAACTTCTTCCTGATAGCACTACTTTTCTTCCTGCCATCTGACCTGCATGAATTATAGTTTCAAGCCGTGCCAAATTTGAAGCAAAGGTTGTTACCACAATCATTTGGGGGCAACCTGCTATAATATCTATTAAACTTTTACGCACTTCTCCTTCCGAGCCAGAAGTTCCCGCATTAAATACATTAGTTGAATCACAAACTAGAGCTAAAACCCCTTCATCGCCATAGGATTTTAGTAAATCTTTGTTAGCTTTTTCACCGAGTAAAGGATCATGGTCAAACTTCCAATCTCCAGTATGAAAAACATTGCCAGCTTCTGTGCGTATCATAATTGCTTGCATTTCTGGAGCTGAATGGGTAAGCGGTACCATTTCTAATTGGAATGGATCAAGATTTATTTTTGCCGAAGGTTTTACTTCATGAATTTTTATAGTTTTAGCAAAATCATATTCAGCTAATCTAAGTTTCAGAAAATTTGCAGTAAAGGTAGTGGCATATATTGGGCATTTTAGACTGCTCCACAAATATTGGATTGCTCCCAAATGATCTTCATGTGCGTGAGTTAGGACTAAAGCTAACAAATCTTTTTTATATTGTTCGATAAAGCTAATATCAGCAATTATCATATCAACACCTGGTAAATAGTTATCAGCAAAGCCGCTACCGCAATCAACCATCAACCACTTTCCCTTATAATGATATAGATTGACGTTTATGCCGATTTCATTTGACCCGCCAAGTGGTAAGAATAGTAAAGCATTTTTATGGTTTTTAATGTTGAATGGCATGTTAACTTCTATATTATGTATGGTTTGAGTATATTTTTATACTTTATTTTCGGCTTTTAGTCTATGATTAATACTAATTTAGTTTATGCGAACATATTTGCCTTTGGTATAGTCTTATTATTGATCGTACTATTTCCTAATTTTGATATAGATTTCTCAAAATTATTCTACGACAGTAAAGATGGATTTATCTACCGTAACAATAGCATTGTCCAATTATTGTTTGAAATTATTCCAATATTAACTAAACTACTACTTACAGTAACATTATTATACTTAATTTACTTAATTGTTAAGCATAAAACTTTTAATAGACTTATTATTTCTGGGAGCTTTTATATAATTTTATCTACAGCAATAGGTCCTGGATTATTGGTGAATCATCTATTTAAAGAACATTTTGGTAGGGCTCGTCCTGTGCAAATTAAAAATTTTAATGGTTCCAAAAATTTTACTCGAGCTTTTTCAATTTCTAATGAATGTGTACATAACTGCTCATTTTCATCAGGACATGCAGCTATGGGATATAGTTTAACTAGCCTTGCGTATATTGCTCCTGTTATATATTTCTCAAGAATCTACAGTATCACCTTAATTTTTGGCTCATTAATTGGGTTAAGTCGCATATTAATGGGGGGGCATTTTTTAAGTGATGTACTAGCCTCATGTTTTTTTGTATTAATAATTAACCATATATTGTATTTATGTTGGCAAAAACTAAAATTAATGTAAATAAAATTGCGATTATTTATAACAATTCCACGAAGTCGTTAGAACTAGTTAACCAGCTTGAACTATTTTATCAATTCTGTAAAGTAGAAAAAGCAGAAGTAATTATTGTAGTTGGCGGAGATGGCGAATTATTACATGCGATACATCGTTATATGCACCTGAACGTTCCTTTTTATGGAATTAATTCTGGCAATATTGGGTTTTTAATGAATTCAATTATTATAGAAAAATTAATAGATAATTTACAAGAATCAATAGTTTCTCATTTATACCCTTTAGAGACGCAAGTAGAAACTGTAGATAGTAAAACCTATACCGCCCTAGCTATTAATGAAGTCTCGATATTTCGTAAAACCAACCAAGCAGCTAAATTTAAGATTGAAATTGATCAAGTTGAACGTATGAGTGAATTAGTAGCTGATGGGGCAATGGTTGCGACTCCAGCTGGTAGCAGTGCTTACAACTTATCTGCCGGAGGGCCTATTTTGCCACTTGAGTCAAACGTATTATGTCTAACACCAATTTGTCCTTTTCGTCCAAGACGTTGGCATGGTGCATTACTACCATTTTCCACTACTATAAAATTTGAAATTTTAGAAAGTAATAAAAGACCAGTAAATGCAGCTGCCGATTTTCAAGAATTTGATGATATTAAGTCAGTATTAATTAAATCAGCAAAAAACAAGATGATCAAATTACTATTTGATAAAAGAAATAGCCTTGAAAATCGAATTATTAAAGAGCAATTTAATGAGCAATAAGACAAAAAGACTAACTGTTAATAGTGTATTTCCTAGTAATGCACCTATAACATTAGTTCGTCCTTTAGCCCCCCAATCTTGCTAACCAAAACATCTTTATCCTTTTACAGCATAACCATGAGTACGAGGCATATCATGAGCAAAACCACTTTCATCTAAATATACAATAGGTTTCCCATCTTTTCTATACTCACTAATTTTATTATGAAAAAATTAATTTCTCTTCTTCTTTGGCTTTGGGATGATTTATAGTTTTTTTCTACGTTGTCCATAAATTAAAAATTCCTGGTTGCCTTTTGCTCCTAGAATAGGGCTGGGTATTACCCCAAATATGTTAAAATTATAATTTGATTCTAGCCATTGTTGAATTTTATCACATACTCTTTGATGTAAGAGTTGGCTTCTAACAATACCACCATCCCCGACCTCATTCTTGGACACTTCAAATTGCGGCTTAATTAAGGCAACTAGACGGCAATTATCTTTTGCTAAACCAAATGCAGTGGGTAATATGGTAGTAAGGCTAATGAAGCTGGCGTCACAAACGATAATATCTGGTGGTGCACTAATTTGCTCAATTGTTAAATATCGGGCATTAGTTCTTTCAATTACTGAAATTGTAGGGTTATTACGCAGTTTATGATGTAGTTCGCCATATCCGACATCTACTGCAAAAATCTTTTCAGCCTTTCTACGAAGCAAAACCTCAGTAAAACCACCAGTACTAGAGCCTATATCTAGACAAATCAGCCCTTGTGGATCAATATTGAAATGGTCTAGAGCGGCAATTAATTTTAACGCCCCTCGTGATACATAATCATGTATCGGGCGTTTTATAATAATATCACGAGTATCAATTGATATTCCCGTACCTGGTTTAGTATTTTGCTGCTGATTAACATATACTTTGCCTTGGATTATTAAGCTTCGTGCGATGTTAATATCATCAACTAATTGGCATTCTACTAAATGCTGGTCAAGCCTTATTTTTTTCATCAATCAAATTTATAGTATCTTGAATACCAAAAAGTTTAAAAAAAGATCCAAGCCTTGGTCCTTCAGTTTGACCAAGTAATATTTGATATAATTCTTTAAAATAATCTCGCAAATTATGATAACCATGATTATTACCTATATCATAAATTTTCTCCTGAATCTGTTCGGAAGTACTATCTACTGGTAAAGTAGATAACATAGTGCTAATTTCTTGTAAGATAACTTTTTGCTGAACATTAGGCGTTAAATAGCACTTATTCGCTTTAATAAAGTCATTATAATAACCAATGGCAAAATCTGTTAAATGATCAAGGTACGGAGCATTTTGCGACGTCGCATCTGGAGCGTACTGACTGATGAATCCCCAAAGTACCGATTTATCTTCCGGATTACAAACTGATGCTAGATTGAGCAATAAGCTAAAACTAATGCCAAAAGTTTCGATAATAGGCACATTCCCATGATGAATATGGTGTACTGGATTAGCAAAACGCTTTACTTGATCAGTTTCTAAATGATATTTTTTATTAAACGTAATATATTCATCAACATTTTTAGGTATTACATCAAAATGTAAACGTTTGGCTCTTGTTGGATTCTGATACATAAATAGTGCCATACTTTCCATAGGGGCATATTGTAGCCATTGATCAACTGTAATACCGTTGCCTGTAGATTTAGAGATTTTCTCTCCATCTTCATTAAGAAATAATTCATAAAAAAATTGTACTGGTTCAATGCCACCCAAAATTCGACAAATCTCTGAATATAATTTAGCATTATTCATATGCTCTTTGCCATACATTTCATAGTCAACTTGTAGCGAAGCCCAACGCATACCAAAATCAGGTTTCCATTGTAGTTTGCAATGCCCCTTGGTCACAGGAACTTCAACCAATTTTCCTTCTTCGTCTTGATAGCTAATAGTGCCGTTTAAACGATCAACCTTGCTAATAGGTACTTGCAGGACAATACCGGTTTTTGGACAAATTGGCATGAAAGGCGAATAGGTTGCTTTTCTTTCGGCTCGAAAGGTTGGTAACATTAGAGCCATTATCTCATCATATTTGTCTATGACTTTTAGCATCATCTGATCAAATAAACCGGATTTATAACATTCTGTACTACTAACAAATTGATATTTAAAGCCAAATTTATCTAAGAATGAGCAAAGTTTGGCGTTCATGTAATGCCCATAACTTTCACACTCACCAAAAGGATCTGGCACAGATGTTAGAGGTCTGCCAATATGCAATGCCACCATATCAGGATTGGGGATATTATTTGGAACTTTACGCAGACCATCCATATCATCAGAAAAACAGAACATCTTAGTTGGAATATTCGATAGCTGTTTAAACGCTTCTTGCACCATTATAGATCTAGCAACCTCTGCAAATGTACCAATATGCGGTAACCCTGACGGTCCATAGCCCGTTTCAAATAATACATAGCCTTTAGCTGGGGTTTTGCCGCCCAATTGATCTAATATTCTTTTTGCTTCTAAAAAAGTCCAAGCATTTGATTTAACAGCATCTTCTAAAATTTCTAATTCTGACATCTATAATATCCATATTATTGAGATTATAAGTATACATGTTTTTTCTGTAAATTTATAAACATATCTCTTGAGTTTTTTACAATATTCTTAGACAATAGCCGATTAAAAATTATTATTCACTTATGACCATTCCTTCTATTATACATTTTTTTCGTAAAGATAGCTTTAGAATTTTACATATAACCCTAATTTGCATATGCATCTTTGCCTTATCTTTAGCTTATTTTGTTGAATATATACTACATTTTGCCCCTTGTCCTTTATGTATTTATCAAAGATTCCCGTATTTATTTATCATCAAGATTTCAGTTGTAGCACTAATTATTAAAAAAATAAGCAAATATACTTTATTTTTTATCGTGCTAAACTTATTAGGTGCTTGCATATTGGCAGGTTATCATAGTATGGTGGAAAGAGGAATAGTTGAGCCAAGTACTCTTTGTACAACTTTAATCCATATTCCCAAACACTTATCCATCCAAGATATTAAAGAGATATTTTATAGCCAACCGATCACGAGTTGTACCAAATCAACAGTTAAATTATTTGGCATATCCATGACAGAATGGAATTTGTTACTAAATCTCTCTTTATTATTTGGCGTACTCCTTACTTGGTTTTATCCTAATAATACTAAATCTGAAAACAATATCACTATACAATAAAAATGATTATTTTTCTCATAATATGCTCTTGTGCTATTAGTGCTAACTAATTATATGATATAATAGTTATTTTCAACCTAGAAAAGTAATGAGCTTACTTATTTAATGAGGTTGCCTTAAAAATAAAACAAATTAGTTGCTTTAAAGAAGAATATTATTTAGCATCAAATAATTAATTAGAATTTAAGAATGGGGTGGGGACAATGGGTAAAGAAATGAGTAAACAAGAAAATCCTAGAGAATATTTTGAATATTATGGAGATTTTCTTACAGAAGTAAATAGAAGTAGAGAAGAAACAAATGTTGAAGAAGCTGATCCTATAGCTCAATCTTTGTTTGAAATTGTAAAGAGAACCTTAGAAACCAGTGCAGCTAGTTCTGTAGAAAAAAAATCTATATTAAATGGATTTGCTGAAACAATTAGAAATAATATAGAAGAACTACACGAGTTGCCAGAATCTGACAAAATAGAAACACCATCCATAGTGTTCGATAAATTTGCTGAAAAATTGGCAGGATACATACAGGATGATAAAACACCTACTAAAATTTTTCAAGAATATGTGGAACAATTGCAGATAATCGTGGCTGCTACCAAACCCCAAGAACTTGCTCAGGACGTCATTTTCTTGTCAGAATCAGAAGTGGAAAAGTCGTCTATAGAATTAGATGAATCTTCTCTTGATGTTGACACTCCTGCCTTTTCTGCTGCTGATCGAGCTATTGATCCTATAACCCAAGCAATTAGAAGCCAGATATTAACCAAGCAGAGGGAGCTAATAGTTACAGCTTTGGTAAATAGTGGTACAGTAGAAAAAGAAAAAATTGACGATATAAATAAGTTTCGTGCATACTTTGAAAATGAACAAAATAAAGAAACAATTAGTGGACTTCTAAAAGAAGATCAAAATTTAAAGCATGCTTTAGAGCAAGTCGAAATTATCGGCTATCAAAAAGTCCATACGGAGTTTGCTGGTATATTCACTACTATGGAATGGAAGGATGGAGCTGTAGAAAATGATAGTGGTATTACTACTAGGAAACAGGTAGTACGAGATGCAAACGGTATCGAAATTGCAACATTAGCAGAAGCAACCCATAAAATAAATCCTCCTCATACAGTACAAAAGAGTGATGGTACTAATGTTACAATTAACAATTATAGGACGATAGATTTTCCGATAACACTTGATAATAATGGTCCGATGCATTTATCGTTAGCTGTCAAGGATCAGAATGGCAAAAATATTGCGGCAAGTAAGGCTGTATATTTTACTGCTCACTATGATGATGATGGTAAGCTTGTCGAGGTCAGCTCACCACATCCAGTGAAGTTCAGTGGAGATAGCCCTGACGCAGTTGGCTATATAGAGCATGGCGGACAGATATATACCTTGCCAGTAACGCAACAGAAATATAAAGAAATGATGCAAGAAGTTGCCAAAAACCTAGGGCATGGTGTGGATATTTCACAATCTATCGAACCATTATCTGTGGATATTATGATAACCTCTAGAAAAGATAGCCCTGATATAGTTGGTCATATAAAGTCTGGTGAACAAATGCCAGTAACGCAAGAAGAACATAAAGCAACGATGCAAGAAAATCTAGAACAGAAGGTGGATATTTCACAATCTATCGATGCACCGGATCTCATGGTAATATCTAGACAAGATATTGAAGAAGCACAACTGTATAAAGTGCAAGAAAATATGGTGCCTACTGATATAGTTAAAAGGGAGGAAGTGGTATTAGAGATAGAAGAAAAAACAGTAGAACAGCAGCTATATCCCCCTAAAATCTCTCAAACTTTGTCAATAAATAGTGATGATAGAGATAAGGCTGAAAATATCAGAGCGAGTTTATTAAAATCACAACATATACGTCCTCCAGCTCGGAAAAGTGAGGAGGATATTACAAAATTGGTAGGAAAGCTGTCTAAAAGTTTGGAAGGTAAAGAACTTGGAGATCAAAAGAAAGATATTGATAAAGAGTTGAAAAATTTATCAACCCCTCAAGAAAAAATAAAGTTGTTGCAGGGGTTATCAAAGTCTGTAGCGGAGAAAAGATGGGAAGAGCTTGAGAAAGTTGATGAAAACAAGAGAGAAATAGAAGGTAGGATAGTAGATGGAGAAGGAGCCCCAAAAATAGGACATACACAATGGAAAGCAGAATATGCTAATGTTAAAGGTAATATACAGTTACAAACATTCCTACTAGATAAAATTAATGAAGTATCCAAGAAGAATATTACTGTTAGACCTCGAGGTACCTATAGTTTGTGAGCGTTCACGAAAAAAAAGTTAAAGTACACGACGTATATTAGCGAGAAGGCGTAAGCCTAGAAGCAATCTAACCTCACAACCGTATTAGCGAGGAGCGGAGCTACTTTAGTAGCATTGATGCAATCCAGGAAAGTAATTAGAAAGGATTGCTTTGACCATTATATCTCCCCATTCTTCAAATCTTAAATGAGTTGTTATAATCAGTGAGGACTGTTCATATAATGTAATTTTGAACAAAGAAAAAGGGTCAAATATTGGAAAAATAGAAAAAGACATAAAGTCTTAGAAAACAAGCTTTATAAGAAAAACTAGTTCGTATAATGAACGCACTATGGTGATTTATCTTACCTATCACACCTGTAGACCAATATCAACCATGCTTTATTTTGTGGTATATTATTTAAATTGATGCTCCTGTTTCTATAATTTCATCAAGAATTGCTGACTTTTTGCTATATTATAGACAACTATTTTACACTATAATATACTTGTATAAATTAAATCATAGGTAAATAAAATGTCATTAACAGAACCTACAGAAATTTTATCCAAAATAGACCAATTTCAAGCAGAAATAACAAATGAACAAAATATATTTGATGAAGCTAATAGAGTCCGTAAATTACTGCAAGAAGATATAGAAAAAAAGCAAATAGAATTAGAAAGTTTAAAAGAGCATTGGCAAGAACAAGATAATGATGAATTAAAATCGTTGACAAAACTTTGGCAGCAGCAGGAAGGAATTAAAAGACAGTTGTCTGATTGGTCAGAAAATGGAATAAAAAAAGCCATCGAAGAGCAGACTACCACGCTAAAGACACAATTGAATGAAATTGAATCAAAATGTAAAGGTATTAGAACAGAGATTGGTGCAAGAGAAAAGTTCAATTTGTTTTTACATGGGAACATTGGTTCGATGGATCAAGGTACAATAGCTGCATTTTCTCAACTGGTTGGAGAAGGTGATAAACAAGAATTACTCAAAGAAAATTCTCAAGATATTGCAGATTTAAATGCTATGATAACAGACCTAGAGAAGGAACATGAAAGTTTAACAAAGCAAGAACAGAAGTTAAAGGACTACTCTTTAGCTGATAATTTAGCATATGATACCGGATTACAAAAATTATTCGAGGAACGACAAACAGATATAACAAAAAAAATAGATAATATTGTATCGCAGCAAGATGATAGTGAGCTAAAGAAGCAATATGAAAATGTCAAACTCCAGGAAGAAGAAATAAAATTAATCCAGAATCAAATAGAAGAAAAGAATCAAATTATTAAACAAACCAAGCAGAAAGAAGAAGAGTTGTTTGCCAAATTAGAGCAATTGCAACAAGAGTCTTCAATTCCCCAGTTTAGTTCAAAACAAGAGAGAGAAGAAATAGTCAATCAATATCCTATATTACAAGAAAGGGCTAATGATATTGCCGCATCGATTGAACGTCAAATTGAGCTTAATAAATTGAATGATCTGATAAAACAGCAAGGAGACAAGATTAATATTGAAAAAGATAGAGCAGATAGTTTAGCTCAGCAATTAGAGAAATTAACATTATCTACAAATAAGGAAATAGAAGGTAATCTAATAGTAATAAAAGAACTCCAGGAAAATATAAAGAGATTGGAGAAAAAAGAGCGACAATTTATAATACCTCAAGGTTCTAGCTGGGCAGATGAACTAAAAGAGGGAGGTGAGCCAAGTGAGTTTGTACAACTAGAAGATCAGATAGGTGAGTTAACCAAAAAAAATGATGATTTAAAAGCTAATTTAGAAGCATTAGAAACACTTAGTGCAGAAAAAGATGAGAAGTTAAAGGTAGCAGAAGAAGGGTATAAAAAGGAACTTAGTGAACAATCAGAGCAAATCACAGCAGGCGTAGTAGAGCTACAAGAGGCAAGTGAGAAATTATTGCAGTTGGAAACCCAACTAACATCAGAGCAGCAAAAAAGACAGGAAGAGCTAGAGGGAAAGCAACAAGAGTTAAACAAATCCCAAGAAGAATTACTAGGTGCTATAGAAGAACTAAATAAAACCAAAAAATTATATGAAGAAAAAAGTAATCAGGCTGAAAATTTACAAACTCAAATGGGCGAGTTAACCAAGGTTTATGGTGACTTGCAAAATGAGATAAAGGTAGAAAAAGAAAAGCATAAAGAGGAACTTAATAGGCAATTAGCAGAGCTGCAAGCGGCAAAAGAGGAATTATCGAATCTGCAAACTCAACTAAGATTAGAGCAACAAGGAAGGAAGGAGGAGCTAGAGAAACAGCAAAAAATAGTAGAAGAACTTAAAAAAAGCTTATCGACAGAGCAACAAAAGTTTGCAGAAAAAGGTGAGGAGTTAAATGCAGCAGAAGAAGGGTATAAAAAGAAACTTAGTAAACAATTACAGCAAGCCGAAGCAAAGATACAAGAAGTAAATAATAAATTATTAAATCTGGAAACTCAACTAAAATCACAACAGCAAGAAAAACAGAAAGAGCTAGAGGGAAAGCAAAAAATAGTAGAAAGACTTCAAGAAAGCTTATCAGTAGAGCAACAAAAGTTTGTAGAAAAAAGTAATCAGGCTGAAAATTTACAAACTCAAGTGGGAGAGTTAATTAATGCTCAGAAACAGTTCGCGACTAAATTAGAAGAAGCAAAAAATCAGCTAGAGACACTTAGTGCAGAGAAAGATTTAGTGTATAATGAGTTAAAGGCAAAAAAAGACAGTCTTGAAAATGAGCTTGATAAACAACCTGAGGTTGCTGCTGAACAGGCTCAAGAGAACCGAAAGAATGCAAGTAGGATAACAGGGCTTGAATCCCAAAATGCTGCACTTTTAGCTCAGTTAGCAAGTTTAAATGTTAAGGTGGAGACAAGTGCAGTTGGAATACAAACGGATGAGGTTCTTAGCAATACTATGAAGTTAGTAGGTACGGGAACAGAGCCGGTTATGGGTAGTGGTGTTTCAACTAAGGAAGCTATGACTAATACGACAGAGGTAATTATTCAGCAACAAACAGTACCTCCTTTAATTGAAAGACAAACTATAGATAGAGTGTTAGTTCACGATAATGATGATGATAAAATATTGTGGGCTTTTAAAAAATTGTCAAGAGAGCAAGTCCAGCCGATTATTGATAAATGTGGGTTGGAATCTGGCAGCAATTTTGCTAAATTTGCCAAAGAAGATTTCAAAAAATTATCTGAGGTATTTCAGGATACACAAATATTGCGAGATATAGAAAATATTGAACAAAAAAGTTATGCGGATATTCATAAAGAATTTGCATCTGAGTATAAAGATATTATATGGCAAGGTAAAGATGCAGAGAAAAGCTTTAGTTTACAACAAAATGGTAACGATGTTGCTATAATAAGTGAGAGAAAATTGAGTTATGATAACGATGTTGAATATAAAACTAGTGATGGAGAATCAATTAAAAATGCTCGTACGGTAGATGTACCGTTATCTATAGATATTAAGGGATCGTGCCATATGTCTTTTGCCGTACAAGATACAAATGGACGTAATATTAGTAAAGAAAATGCTGTATATTTAACTGCTCACTATAATAATGGTAAATTAGTGCATCTAACCAAGCCTACAGAAATATTTGCTTGTTCTGATGATAAGAATTCACCTTTATATTTAAAACGTGATGGTAAGATATATACTTTACCAGTAAATAAATATGCCCTTGAGCAGCTTGAGAAAGAAGTTCTTAAAAACAAAGGAGAATATGTAGGAATAGTTAAAAATGCTTCTGGTGATATTATTAGTATAAATTCAGGTACTTCTCAAGAGGGACGATCTGAGAGGTTAAAAGATGATGCTAGTTTTAAGATAGCATCTCAAGTATTACATGCTAATGCTACCCATACCACCAATAGTCCTATAGATAGGAAAGTTTTGCATAAAAAACATAGCCAATATACTAGTAGAAGCGTTTAGTGTCAGGGGGTGTAACGGGAATAATGGTTTGTAGGAGTGGCTTTGTACAAAAATATTACTGCAATTTACATTTTGAATTTATAATTATGGGTAATTTATAAAAATACTTGCTTTTTGATGTTTTTTTTATTAGTCTGTGCAATCTTCACAGAATCTACGTGAATTTGGAATAGCAGATTATTTCAAATAGACTTCCTGCATAAGTCAAAAAAGCCCTCGGGATTTTTAGGAGAAACGAAGCCGAGTACCGCAGCGTACATAGACGATTGTTACGGAGTGGAGGCAAGTTTCGACGACAAAATCACCAACTGGATTGGCTTATGCAGGAGGTCTAATGTGGTTAGCTGTGTAAGTAGTCAGGATTGAACTAACTTACTGCCCGCGTGATGGAATGGTAGACATAACGGACTTAAAATCCGTGGGGTGCAAGCCCTTGCCAGTTCAAGTCTGGCCGCGGGTACCATTTATTTTTTATCAAGGAAGATGTATATGTTTATTCAAACTGAAATTACTCCTAATCCTAATGCGATAAAATTTTTCCCTAATATACCTGTTAGCCCTAATCAACCAATGCATTTTAGTAATCTTGATGAGGCAAAAGGTAAAAGCAGTCTAGTAGTTCAATTATTCAGTGTAAATAACATAAAATCTGTATTTCTTGGTAGTGACTTTATTACTATTACTAAGGAGGAAGAAAGTGATTGGCTGGTTTTAAAACCTGAGATTTTGATGACTATTATGGATCATTTTACTTCTGGCTTTGCTGTTTTTGATGTGCAAAATAATATATCTACTGATAAATCTACCATAAATAATTTTGACGAGATGTCTGAGATAGAACAACAGATTGTAGAAATTATTGAAACACGTGTACGTCCTTCGGTTGCCATGGATGGAGGAGATATAATATATCGAGGGTTTGAAAATGGAGTGGTAAAATTAGAGCTTCGTGGAGCTTGCCATGGTTGTCCTAGCTCAACTATTACTTTAAAAAATGGTATTGAATCAATGCTTAAACACTTCGTTCCTGAGGTAGAATCTGTTGAAGCTGTAGAAGATTAAGATATTAGTTACGCAGTATAGAGATAAGTAATTAATCAGTTATAGTCAATTGATGAGAAGTTGGTGACGTCGTCGCTCAATGCTCGCCTATTACTTATAGGCGTCGCTCCATCGTTCCTAGCACCAAATTCTCCTGAATTAACTATATCGCAGGCAGTTTCCTAGCGTCATTGCGAGAAGGCGTGAGCCAAGAAGCAATCCATTCCTGGTTATTTTTTGGATTGCTTCGTCGACCTTACGATCTCCTTGCAATGACGTTTGGTGACCAGATTTTTTATTCATCATAAGAAAATAGTAAAAAAAATGTAGGGTACTATCTTATTAATGAGGTTAAATAAAACAATATTGCCGCAGCATTTGAAACATTCAGGCTTTCTACCTTACTGGAAATTGGGATTTTAACCAGATAATCGCATTGTTCTTTAACTAGCCGTCTTATTCCTTTATCTTCAGACCCAAGTATTATTGCCATTTTATCTGAAAATATTTTGCTATCTAAGGATTGTGTTGCTTTACCATCCAGACCAATAATCCAAAATCCATGTTTCTTTAGATATTCTATTGACCGCCTTAAATTAGTTACCTTAACCATTTGTACTAGTTCCAAAGCTCCAGAAGCTGTTTTTGCTATAGTAGCATTTTCATCTGGGGCATTATCGGCGGGTAATATTATGGCTGTGATGCCAAAAGAAGCCGCACTACGAATAATAGCACCAATATTTTGTGGATCGGTTACTTGATCTAAAATAGCTACTTTACAATTAGCAGTAGTTATGTCAATATCTTCAATATGATTAGAGAAAATGCTTTTAACGTTAGCGGCTATTCCCTGATGATTATGATTTGGACCAAGAAGACGTGTTAAGGAATCTGTGTTGGTAATTTCATATTGATGATTAGATATTAAATTTTTGTTCAAATTAAAAATATCTTCTGTACATAAAACTCTTTGAATATGACGTTTTGGATTACTTAGTGCTGCAAATACTGGATGTTTGCCATATATGTAGTAGAAATCTTTAGAAATCTTAGATTTATTTCTCATCTTATTAGAACCTGCAGTAATTTATTCTTGACACAAACTACTATTTATTATAGAAAGTTACAACTAGATAAACGTTCTAAGTTGTTGTGAATAAAATTTTAATAGAAATTATTAGTATAGATTTTAGCTATAGTTTTATTATTTGTTGATTTTCATCGAGTATATATAAGTTTAATATTAGCTTATTAGAAGACTCAAGAAAAGGGTGAAGAAGATTTATTGGCATTTACACTAATTTATATTGTGCTTTACTTTTAATTAGGCTATTTAATGCTTGCGTGAATTCTTTGGAGGAGTGGTCGAGTGGTCAATGGCAGCGGACTGTAAATCCGCCCGCGTGAGCGTACGAAGGTTCGAATCCTTCTTCCTCCACCACAGATTGGTTAGGTGAAATACGCGGGTGTAGCTCAATGGTAGAGCTCCAGCCTTCCAAGCTGGTCACGTGGGTTCGATTCCCATCACCCGCTCCAAAACTATTGGTGATAATTGGAAATTGGATAAATTTGTTATTTTTATTGTTAAATTTGTATTAAATCTTAAATTGTGGAGAATGAATTATGGCAAAGGTAAAATTTGAGAGGGATCTGCCCCATTGTAATGTAGGTACTATAGGACACGTAGATCATGGAAAAACTTCTTTAACAGCTGCAATAACTTTAGTATTGTCAAAAGAAGGTGGTGCGAAGGCTACTAACTATGATGAAATTGATGCTGCTCCTGAAGAGAAGACAAGGGGTATAACTATTGCTACTGCCCATGTTGAATATAAAACTAAAAAAAGGCATTATGCTCACGTTGACTGTCCTGGTCACGCAGATTATGTGAAAAATATGATAACCGGTGCCTCTCAGACGGATGGTGCTATATTAGTGGTATCTGCTTGTGATGGTCCAATGCCTCAAACAAGGGAGCACATAGTGCTTGCTAAGCAAGTAGGTGTGCCTACAATGGTTGTTTTCTTGAATAAAGTTGATATGGTTGACGATCCGGAGTTAGTTGACTTAGTAGAAATGGAAGTCAGAGAGCTTCTTTCAATGTATGGTTTTCCTGGAGATGAGATACCAGTTATCAGGGGGTCAGCTTTGCAGGCTTTAGAAGGGAAACCTGAAGGTGAAGCTGCGATCAGAGAATTGATGAATGCTATTGATGAATATATACCTCAACCTAAGAGAGATACAGATAAACCATTATTAATGCCAATAGAAGATGTATTTTCTATTGCTGGAAGAGGGACTGTTGTTACTGGTAGAATTGAAAAAGGTGTAATAAAAGTTGGTGAAGAAGTGGAGATTGTCGGTATAAGGGATACTCAAAAAACTACTTGTACTGGTGTGGAAATGTTTAAGAAAATGTTGGATCAAGGTGAAGCTGGTGACAATGTTGGTATATTGCTACGTGGAACCAAAAGAGAAGAGGTGTGTAGAGGACAGGTATTATCTAAACCTGGAACCATAACTCCGCATACTGAATTTGAAGCTGAGGTTTACGTGCTTACCACTAAAGAAGGTGGTCGTCATACAGCGTTTACCGATAAATATCGTCCACAGTTTTATTTTAGAACTACTGACGTGACTGGGGAGATTGCTTTAAAAGATGGTAAAACGATGGTTATGCCTGGTGATAATGCGAATTTGCATATTACATTGATTTCTCCGATAGCTATGGAAGAAGGCGTACGTTTTGCTATCCGTGAAGGTGGTAAGACAGTAGGAGCTGGGGTAGTATCAAAAATTATAAAATAACATAGAAATAATCATTCTGAAATAATTTAGGATGATTATTTTTTAATGGCTAGGCAAAATGCTTTTAATTGAACTTGCCTCAAGTTATGTTTACAAAAAATTTGAGCAAGTCTGTTAAAAAAGCGTATTTTGGATGGTCGGGCTGTTTATAAAAAGGTTTAGTTAATGAAAAATAATCAAAAAATTAAAATTCGTCTAAAGTCATTTGATCACCGTTCGCTTGAGCAAGGTACTAGAGAGATAGTAGGGGCTGTTAAAAGAACTGGTGCAGATATAATTGGTCCAATTCCGCTTCCAAGGACAATTGAAAGATTTACCGTTAATAGGTCTCCACATGTCAATAAAAAATCAAGGGAGCAATTTGAGATTAGAATTCAGAAAAGGCTTTTAATAATAAGTTATCCAACCCCTCAGACTGTTGATGCTTTAAAGAAAGTTGATTTGCCTGCTGGTGTTGATGTTGAGATTAAGTTAGAGAGTATTGAGTGATGAGAACCGGTTTAATCGCTAAAAAAATTGGCATGAGTTCAATTTTTAATGAAAAGGGAGAGAGAACTACAGTTACTTTTCTGCAAGTTGAAGATTGTCAAGTAGTGGGACAAAAGACCCAAGAAAGGGATGGTTATAACGCCTTGGTTGTTGGGGTAAAGGATAAGAAATTATCTAAAGTAACAAAGCCAATGAGGCAAGTATTTGCTAATGCTAACGTTGCACCAAAACAAAAATTGAAGGAATTCAGAATTTCTGCTTCTTTTTTCATTGATATAGGTTCTACATTGCGTGTTGATCATTTTGTTGTTGGGCAGTTTGTAGATGTTGTAGGTACTACTATTGGTAAAGGTTTTGCTGGTAGTATGAAAAGGCACAATTTTAGAGGGCTTGAAGCTTCACATGGTGTATCTGTGTCTCATCGTTCACATGGTTCTACTGGTGGTAGACAAGACCCTGGTAAAGTATTTAAGAATAAGAAAATGGCTGGACACATGGGGAGTACAAGAGTTACTATTCAGAACTTGAAGATAGTTGATACTAATATAGAAAAAGGTATAATCATAGTTAGTGGTAATGTCCCAGGCTCGAAAGGATCTTATGTCTACATTAAGGATGCTATTAAGAAAACCATTACAGCTGCAGGATAAACTATATGAAAGCTAAATTATTAAATCTTGAAAATGAAGTTGTTGGTGAGGTTGATTTAGATCATGAAGTATTTGCCATAGACTTTGTTAGACAAGATATTATCAAGCTTGTTGTTGATTGGCAAAGAGCGAAAGCTATGGCTGGTACACATCAAACGAAGACAGTATCGCAAGTATCTGGTACTACAAAAAAACCTTTTAAACAAAAAGGTACCGGTAATGCAAGGCAGGGGTCTTTAAGGTCTGTACAAATGAGGGGCGGTGGAGTTTCTCACGGTCCAGTAGTAAGGAGTCATGCTACAAAATTACCAAAGAAAGTTAGAAAACTTGGTTTAAAACATGCATTGTCAGAAAAATTGACAGAAGGGAAATTGTTAATATTAGATTCTTTAAAATTAGATGAATCAAAAACTTCTAATCTTGCAAAATTATTAAATAATTTTCATGGTAAGAGTTATTTTATTGTTAGTGGTAATGAGGTTGATAGCAATTTTTCTTTGGCGGTACAAAATATTCCAAATACTATTTCGGTACCACAGATTGGTACAAATGTTTATGATATAATACGCCATGATTATGTTTTGTTATCAAGAGAAGCTGTAGATGCTTTAGAAAAGAGGTTGAAGTGAAATCTTATAAACATTATGATCTTATTAGGAATCCTGTGGTCACTGAGAAGAGCAATATTTTATCTGAACAAAATAAGTTTACTTTTCACGTTGCTGATAGTGCTGAGAAGGCTTCTATCAAGATGGCTATTGAGAAAATTTTTGAAGTTAAGGTTAAAAAGGTTAACATCATGAATGTCAAAGGTAAGAAGAAAAGATTCAAGGGTGTCAATGGTAGACAGTCAGATAAAAAGAAAGCCATTGTAACGCTAGAAAAAGATTATACTATTGATTTTACTGGGGGTATAAAATAAGATGGCTTTAAAAAAGTTTAATCCAGTTACTCCATCTCTTAGAGAATTGATACAGGTTGACAAATCTGAACTTTGGAAGGGCAAGCCTCATAAACCTTTAACTAAAGGTCTATGTAAGACTGGTGGTAGAAATAATCTTGGTAGAACCACTTCTTGGCATAGAGGAGGGGGGCATAAAAGACTTTATCGTATAATTGATTTTAAAAGAAATAAACAAGATGTATTCGCTACTGTTGAAAGAATAGAGTATGATCCTAATAGAACTTCCTTCATTGCTTTGATTAAATTTGATGATGGTGAGTATTCTTACATTATAGCACCACAAAAGCTTGTTGTAGGAGACAGAATAGTGTCAAGTGATAATGCTGACATAAAAGTTGGAAATTGTTTATCTTTGAAATCTATCCCTATTGGGACTACTTTGCATAATGTGGAAATGAAAATTGGCAAAGGTGGTCAGATTGCAAGATCTGCGGGGACTTCGGTTAATTTAGTAGGTAAGGATTCGGGTTATGCTCAGATCAAGCTTCGGTCTGGAGAATTTAGGTTGGTGCCGTTAGATTGTAAAGCTACGGTAGGTGTTGTCTCAAATCCTGATCAAAAAAATACAAATTTGGGTAAGGCTGGAAGAAATAGATGGTTAGGTTGGAGACCACATGTTCGTGGTGTTGCAATGAACCCAGTTGATCACCCACATGGTGGTGGAGAGGGAAAAACTTCTGGTGGTCGTCATCCGGTGACTCCATGGGGCTTCCCAACTAAGGGTAAGAAAACCCGTAAGAATAAGTCTACATCAAAGTTTATTATTAAGAGAAGAAAATAATTAGGTAGTAATTATGGCGCGTTCAGTTTGGAAAGGACCTTTTGTAGATGGTTATCTGATAAAAAAAGTACAAAAGTTGATTGACTCGGGTAAATCAGAAATGATTCAGACTTGGTCTAGGAGGTCAACAATTCTACCATTTTTTGTTGGAATAACATTTGCTGTGCATAATGGAAATAAATTTATACCTGTTACTGTAAACGAAGAAATGGTTGGCAAAAAATTAGGTGCATTTTCTCCAACTAGAACTTTCCATGGTCATGGTGCAGATAAAAAAGTTAAGAGAAAATAAATATGGTAAAGGTGAATAAAGGTTCGACTACAGCAATTGCTAAGTCTCTTAGAGTGAGTCCAAGAAAATTGAATTTGGTTGCAACTTCTATTAGGAATATGAAAGTATCGGAAGCTATGGTTCAGCTTACCTTTTCCCCGAAAAGAATTGCTCAAGATGTAAAAAAATGTTTACAGTCTGCTGTTGCTAATGCTGAGAATAACTTTGGTCTAGATATTGATGCGTTATTTGTTACTTCTGCAACGGTAGGTAAGGCATTGGTAATGAAAAGAATTATGCCAAGAGCTAAAGGAAGAGCAGCAAGGATTAATAAATTTTTTAGTAATTTATATATTACAGTTACTGAAGTTGAGGGGAAGTAAAATATGGGGCAAAAAGTTAATCCGCATGGCTTTAGAGTTGGTCCAACATTAATTAAAGGTTGGGACTCGGTGTTATATGCTGAAAAGCAGTATAAAGTTCTTTTTATTCAAGATTTAGAGGTTAGAAATCTGATTAATAAAAACTATATGCAAGCACAAGTTAGTAGAGTATTAATAGAAAGACCTTCTAATAAAAGTGTTATAATTAATATTTTTGCTAAAAAGCCTGGTGTTATTATAGGTAAAAGTGGTAACGACATTGATAAATTAAAAAAACATGTCCAGAAAATTACTGGTTTAGAAGAAATATATATTAACATACATGAAGTAAAGAAACCTAATATAGACGCTGGTATTATTGCTCAAACGATTGCTGTGCAGCTTGAAAAAAGAGTGTCTTTTAGAAAAGCTATGAAAACCGCTATCCAAGCTTGCTTTAAGCAAGGGGGGTTAGGTATAAAAGTGGCTTGTTCTGGTCGTTTGGCTGGAGCTGAAATAGCAAGAACAGAGTGGTATAGAGAAGGTAGAGTGCCTTTGCATACTTTGAGAGCTGATATTGACTATGCAACTGCTGAAGCTATGACAACTTATGGAGTTATAGGTATAAAGGTTTGGGTCTATAGGGGTGATCATGTGGAAAATAGAAAGAAACATAATTAATTTTGAAGTAAGATAATGTTAGCTCCAAAAAAACAAAAATTTAGAAAAGCCCATAAGGGGAGGGTCTCCTCAAAGGCAAAATCTGGTACCATGCTAGCTTTTGGTTCTTTTGGCTTGAAATCGTTAGATGGTTTAAGGGTTACTGCAAGGCAAATAGAGGCAGCAAGAAAGGCAGCTGTTCGTTGTATGAAAAGACAGGGGAGGTTATGGATTAAAATTTTTCCTGATTTACCTGTATCAAAAAAGCCTGCAGAAGTTAGAATGGGTAAAGGGAAAGGCTCTACTGAATTTTTTGCAGTAAGGGTATCGCCTGGCAGAATTATGTTTGAAGTTGAAGGGGTTACAGATGATGTAGCTACTAGGGCACTTGAGCTTGCCAGTGCCAAATTGCCTGTAAGAACAAGGATAGTGAGGCGTTATGAGTAATTTGGGGCTATCAGCAAAGGAGTTAGTTGGGCAAACTATGGAAGAACTTCACAAAAAGAGAATTTTGTTTAAAAAAGAGCTTTTTAATCTAAGGTTTCAAAGGACGTTAGGTGAACTAGAAAATACGAGTAGGTTTTCTTTTGTAAAAAAAACAATAGCTCGTATTAATACAGAGCTAACTATAAGATCAAAAACTGGAGAATAGAAAAATGCCGAGAAGAGTGTTGCAGGGCGTTGTTGTTAGTTCAAAAACCGATAAAACTATTACAGTTAAAGTGGAACGTAGGTTTAAGCATCCTATGTATAAAAAAATTGTAAAAGTTTCTAAGAAATACGCTGCTCATGATCCAGAAAATATGTATAAGGATGGTGATAAAGTTAGTATAGTTGAAAGTCGCCCTATATCTAAGACTAAGTCTTGGGTGGTGTTAGGGGATGTTAATGTATCACTTTAATGATAGATTTTACCGTGCAGTTTTTTGTCTGTTGCGGTTTTTTCTTAGTAGAAATGTTGTAAACCTACTTATTAGAAACTATACTAAAATGATTTGAAGAATTGCTTTTTGGAAATATCAAGGACTCGCATATTCACGTATCTCATGTACGTTGTGTGTGTTCACTTCTCATTTTCAAATCCAATTTTCCAGATCATTTAAGTATATTCTGGTACAAGTTGGAGAATGATGAGTTTTATTCTTTGACTTTGTTATTTAGGTTGTTTATTTTGTTGCGTTATTAAATTCTCAAGTGGAAGTAAGTTATGATTCAGATGCAGAGCATCTTAGATGTTGCGGATAACTCTGGTGCTAAAAAAATTATGTGTATCAAAGTGCTTGGTGGTTCACATCACATGATAGCAGCCCTTGGGGATGTTATTGTAGTATCTATAAAAGAGGCGTTGCCAAGCGGAAAAGTAAAAAAAGGTGACGTACATAGAGCTCTAATTGTTAGAACAAAAAAGGGTGTTAGAAGGGCAGATGGTAGTACAATTAAGTTTGATTCCAATGCAGCAGTGCTTTTAAATAAGCAGGGAGATCCAATAGGTACGAGGGTTTTTGGTCCTGTAACTAGAGAATTAAGGGCAAAAAAATTCGTTAAGATTATGTCGCTGGCAGAGGAGGTGTTGTAATGGTTAAGTTAAAAATCAAGAAAGGTGATGAAGTTATTGTTATCACCGGAAAAAATAAGGGAAAAAAGGGTAAAGTGTTAAAAGTTTTCCCAGAACAGAATAGAGCCATTGTTTCAGGGGTAAATATTGCTCGCAAGCATGTTAAGCCAAGTAAAACAAGTGAAGGTGGCATAGTGTCAAAGGAATTATCAATACATATATCCAATGTTGCTCATGTAGACCCTAAGACAGGTACTGGTACAAAAATTGCTTTTAAATTTCTAGATGATGGTTCTAAAGTAAGAGTAGCTAAGAAGTCTGGTGAAATTATCAGTAAGGAAGGTAAGTAATGTTGTTCAGGTTTAAAGATTTATACGGTAAAGAGATTATCCCAAGCTTACAAAAAAAGTTTGCCTATGATAATAAACATCAGATACCTAAGGTTATAAAAATTGTTGTTAATATGGGAGTTGGTGAAACGGTTGCTGATTCTAAGATAATTAATCATGCTGTTAATGATCTAACTTTAATTTCAGGGCAAAAGCCTTTGGTAACTGAGGCAAAGAAGTCTATTGCTACTTTTAAACTTCGTGAAGGTATGAAAGTTGGTTGCAAAGTTACTTTGCGTAAAGATAGAATGTATGATTTTCTCGAAAGGCTAGTACTTGTTGCTCTACCACGTATAAAAGAGTTTAGAGGCTTTTCAAGTAAAAGTTTTGATGGTAGAGGTAATTTTACTTTTGGTATAAAAGAACAGATTGTTTTTCCAGAGATTAATTACGATAAGATAGATGTAATTCGTGGTATGGATATCACGATTGTTACAAGTGCTACGAATAATGAAGAAGGTAAATTATTACTTTCAGGCTTTAATTTGCCTTTTTATAATTAATTTTTGAAGAAAGAAGATGGCTAAAGTAAGTTCTATAAAAAAGAATAATAGAAGAAGAAAGATGGCACAAAGTTTGTATAATAAGCGTGCTAAGTTAAAAGACAAGATTTACGACAAAACTTTATCTTTAGAAGAGAGATTTTCGCTAGTGATGATTCTGGCTAAGTTACCTAGGAATTCAGCTATGAGTAGAGTTCGAAATAGGTGTGAACTGACTGGGCGTCCAAGAGGAGTGTATAGTAAATTTGGTTTATCACGAAATAAGCTGAGAGAGCTTGGTAGTAAAGGATTGGTTCCTGGTTTAATTAAAGCAAGTTGGTAAAATAATAGGTTTATCGTATGTCAATGACAGATAATATAGCAGATATGTTGACTAGAATTAGAAATGGTCAAAAAAGTAAATTGATGAGTATATCTCTACCTTCTTCAAAAATAAAATGTGCCATTTTGGATGTTTTAAAAAAAGAAGGTTATATCAAAGAATATGTAGTTGTTAAGAATGATAATATAAGTCACATTGAGGTGGATTTAAAATATTCTGTTAATGGAAAACCTGCTATATGTGAAATAAATAGAGTTTCAAAACCAGGTAAGAGGATTTATTCTTCCATTGATAAATTAAAAGGATATTATAACAATATGGGTATTTATATTCTTTCTACTTCTAGAGGCGTGTTATCTGATAGAGAAGCACATAGCCAAAAGATTGGCGGTGAAGTAATTTGTAAAGTGTTTTAAGGTATAAAAATGTCACGTGTTGGAAAATTGCCAGTCCCTATACCTGAAGGGGTAAAAGTTGAGCTTGATGGGTTGAAAGTCAATGTTGTCGGTCCTAAGGGAGAATTATCAAAGACTTTTGCAGGGAGTATAGCAATTTCATTGCAAGATAATCAGCTTGTTGTTAAACCATTAGCAGAGACTAAAAGTGCTAGGTCTATGTGGGGTACGGCACGAAGTATAATAAATGGTATGATGAAAGGTGTTAGTGAAGGTTTTACAGAAGAGTTGGAAGTAAATGGTGTTGGTTATAAGGCTTTGGTAAAGGATAAATATTTAAACTTGATGCTTGCTAAAAGTCATAATACTAAAATAGAAATACCTCAAAATATAAAAGTTACCGCTCCTAAACAAAATCAGATTATATTAGAAAGTGTTGATAAAGAAAAATTGGGGCAGTTTATCTCAATTATTATAAAACAGAGACCGCCTGAGCCATATAAGGGCAAAGGTATTAAGCGTAAAGGTCAATATGTTCAAAGGAAAGAAGGGAAGAAAAACTAAAATTTAAGAGTTAATATGCGTAGTTCAAAATTAAAGTTTGATATAAGAAAGGCTAGAGTAAGGTCTAAAATATCAAAGGTATCAAACAGAATCAGGTTGTCTATTTTTAAATCTGGAAAGCATATATATGCACAAGTTATAGATGATAAACAGTCAATAACTATTGCTTCTGCTTCAACCTTGGATAAAGAAATTAGACAGTTAAAAAAATCCAACTGTAATGTTGGTATAGCCACAAAAGTAGGTGAGTTGATAGGGGAAAGAGCCTCGCTTAAAGGAGTACAAGAAGTTGTATTTGATAAGGGTGGTTATAAATATCATGGTGTTGTTAAGGCATTGGCTGATGCAGCAAGAAAAAAAATGAATTTCTAATTTTAGGTTTAAGAAATGGCTAAAGCTAAAAAAAATATGGGTGAAGCATTAACCGAAACTTTGGTGGATGTAAACAGAGTTACTAAAGTAGTAAAAGGTGGAAGAAAATTCTCTTTTTCTGCTTGTATTGTAGCTGGTGACAAATCCGGTAAGGTCGGTTATGGTCATGGTAAGGCGAAAGAGGTAACAGAGGCTAGAGCTAAGGCTACCCAAGAAGCAAGGAAAGATATGATTAGGGTTCCTCTTTATCAGAGTAGAACCATTCACCATGATGTTATTGGTAAAAGTGGAGCAGCAAAAGTCATTTTAAGAAGAGCCAAGGCGGGTACTGGCGTTATTGCTGGTGGTGCTATGAGGGCTATTTTTGATTCTTTAGGAGTTCATGATATTGTTGCTAAATCTTTAGGGTCTAGTAATGTATATGCAATGATTGCTGCGACTTTTGATGCGTTATCTCAACTTTCTTCTCCCAAGAATATTGCTGAAAGGAGAGGGAAGAACTTAAATGAGATATCGACTCAGTCTATAAAAGGGCAACAAGAAGTAATATCAGAATAATTTGAGCTATATTCTTTAGGGGGCTGATAAAAAGATATCGCCATTGTGAAAGACCAGTGAAATCTGGGATGAGGCGAATCAAACTGGGCTATTAGTGAGGAGTCACTTAGAGTGAGTTATTTTAGTGGCAGGAAGCATTAGACCTCCTGCGAAACTCTATGCCTAAAGTAATAGGTGAGCGGTGAGTGATGACGTCACCAATTTTCCATCAATTGACTATAGCTATAGTTTCTTGTTAAAGTAATGTTATAAGTAATAATTGGGTTGTAGAAATCTATGAATAGTGATAAAGAAAAAATGAATGATGCAAAAGTTAAAGTTACCCAAATTGGTAGTATTATAGGTCGTAAATATGATCAAGAAGAAACCTTGATAGGCTTGGGTTTAAATAAAATGCATAAATCTGTTATTTTAAAAGATACAAGCTCTATTAGAGGGATGATCAGAAAGGTACAACATTTATTAAAAGTAGAAAATATAAATTAGAGTTTATAAAATGAAGTTAAATGAGTTATCTAACAATTTTGGTGCCAAGAGAGATAAAAAAAGGGTAGGACGCGGTATTGGGTGCGGTAAAGGCAAAACATGCGGTAGAGGTGTTAAGGGTCAAAAATCTAGATCTGGTGTAGCTATCAAGGGTTTTGAAGGCGGGCAGATGCCAATGATTAAAAGATTGCCAAAGAGAGGGTTTAATTGTCCTAGTTCTAAGAAATATAATGTAGTGAATATTGCCGATATAGAATTTTTAATATCAGAAAGTCGTTTGAATTCAACGGAAGTTATCACAAAAGATAAGTTAGTTGAAGTAGGGTTAATTAAGAATAGTAAGTTGTTGGTTAAATTATTATCTGTTAGCAGCAGTGAATTTAATAGTCCCTTATCGTTTCAATTAGATGCTTATTCGGCATCTGCTAAAAAGATAATTGAGCAAGTTGGTGGTCAAATATTGTAATTTATGAGCTTAAAATCCACACAAAAATCTAATAAAGACTTAGCTAATAGAGTTATTTTTACTATTCTAGCTCTTATAATATGTAGATTTGGTTCATTTATTCCTATAGCGGGTATTGATTCGGTTGCGTTGAGCAGTGTGGCTGAACAAAATCAATCTGGTTTACTTGGTATGTTTAACATGCTATCTGGTGGTTCTTTAAGTAGGATGTCTATTTTTGCTTTAGCCATTATGCCATATATAACTGCATCAATTGTTATTCAATTGATGTCAATAATTTATAAGCCGTTAGAGAATTTAAAAAAAGAAGGTGAGGCTGGTAAAAGAAAAATCAATCAGTTATCTAGATATTTAACTGTTTTATTAGCTTCTTTTCAGGCGTATGGTGTGGCAATAAGTTTGGAACATGTTGTAACTAATGTTGGACCTGTAGTGATTATACCTGGGCTTTTTTTCAAGGTTACTACTGTTATCACCTTAGTTGTAGGTACTATGTTCTTAATGTGGCTTGGTGAACAGATTACTGGTAGAGGTATTGGTAATGGCTCCTCATTGATTATATTTATAGGTATAGTATCTGGAGTACCAAGTGCTATTATAAGTATGTTTGAGTTGTCAAGAAGTGGAGGATTGTCTCCTATCGTGGTGATGGCTATTTGTTTAGGAGTTATTTTAATTATAGCCATGATAGTTTTCTTTGAGAAGGCTCAAAGGAAAGTTTTGGTACAATATCCAAAAAGACAGGTTGGTAATAAGATTTATGGTGGTGATTCAACTCATATGCCCCTTAAGCTTAATACTGCTGGGGTAATACCGCCAATATTTGCTAGTACAATTTTATTGTTTCCGGTAACAATAGCTAATTTTTCTAGCAATAATTCGGAAATTATGAATTTAGTAACTTTCCATTTAGGGCATGGAAAACCTCTATATATTTTGCTGTATGTTGCATTGATAATGTTTTTTAGCTTTTTTTATACAGCAATAGTTTTTAATTCAGAAGAAACAGCAAATAATTTGAGGAAATATGGGGCATATATTCCTGGAAAAAGACCTGGTAAAAATACTTCGGAATATTTTGATTATTTGCTAACTAGATTAACTGTCATAGGTGGTATATATCTAAGTTTTATATGTATAGTTCCTGAAATGTTAATGAATAAATATTCTGTATCTTTTTCTTTAGGGGGAACAAGTTTTTTAATTGTTGTTAATGTTGTTCTAGATACATTTGCCCAAATTCAAACTCATTTATTTAGCAGTAGATATGAGGGGTTAATAAAAAAAATGAAATTAAAAAACTAGGTTGTAGTTATTAGCTATACTTAGGTGAATATTCTAGAATTTTTGTAGCTAATTTTTAAAATAATGTGTTTTTATAGCTTAGTGGTAAGTATATATTATGTTAATATGGGTTTAAAGTGATTATAGTGCTTATAGGACCTCCTGGTTCAGGGAAGGGAACTCAAGGAAAGTTATTAGCAGAAAAGTTAAACTTACCTCATGTGTCTACTGGTGATATATTTAGACAAATGACAGAGGTAAATAACGAAGAGGGGCTGTTAATTCAAGAATATATGGCACAAGGAAAACTTGTCCCTCATAAATTGGTAAATAATGTAGTTAAAAAGTTTTTAACTCAAGAGATATATAAAAATGGTTATGTTCTAGATGGTTATCCTCGTAATTTGGAGCAAGCTAGCTTTCTTAGAGAATTTGCTAATCAAAAGATTAAAGTGGTATTTTTTGAGATAGACGATCAGGTGATTATTAAAAGGATTCTAGGTAGATTTAGTTGTGCAAATTGTAAACAAATTTATAATAGTTATTTTATTAAGCCTAAGGTTGATGATGTTTGTGATGTTTGTGGATCAGATAAATTTATTCACCGGCAAGATGATGATGAACAGACTATTAAACATAGAATAGAAGAATATAAGATAGAAACTTATCCATTACTTAGCTATTATAGAGATAATAGTGATTTCTATGTTGTTGATGCGAGTAAGGATAAGCAAGAAGTAGAATGCGTTTTAGATAAAATGTTAGAAATTATTTGACTTTAAGGGATATTTTTATATTATTCCTTTTTGGTTGTTATCAAAATTTTGGAGATTATTTGTGGCAAGAATAGCGGGTGTTAACATTCCAGCAAACAAAAGATTAGTAGTGAGTTTAACATATATTTATGGGCTTGGTTTTTCTGCTGCAGAAAAGATTTGTCAAAAAACTGGAATATCTGAAAGTAAAAGGGTTAAAGAGTTAACTGATCAAGAATTAATTATTTTACGTAATATTATTGAAAAAGAATATAGAGTAGAAGGTGATTTAAGAAGAGAAGTAACTCTTAACATCAAGAAGAAAAAAGATATTAGAAGTTACCAAGGTCTCAGGCATATAAGAAAGTTGCCTGTGCGAGGACAAAATACTCATTCTAATGCTAGAACAAGAAAAGGCAAAGCTGTTGCAATTGCCGGTAAGAAAAAAGTTACAAAGTAATATGGTATAATAATGAGTCAGGCTAATACTAAGATCAAGAAAAAAAGAAAAAATATCACTCTTGGTGTTGTTCATATAAAAACAACTTTTAATAATACTATTGTGACTTTTACAGATGTGCAAGGCAATGCTATAGCGTTCTCAACAGCCGGTACACATGGTTTTAAAGGGGCTAGAAAAGCTACTCCTTATGCCGCTCAAATAACTGTTGATAAAGCCTCAGAAGCAGCAAAAGAGCATGGTCTTAAAACTGTTTCAATTAGAGTGCAAGGGGCAGGGGCACAAAGAGAATCGGCTATGCGGGCAGTGTTTAGTCAAAATTTTATAGTTACCTCAATTTTGGATGTTTCAGCCGTTGCTCATAACGGTGTTAGATCGCCAAAGAGAAGAAGAGTATAGAGAGATAGGTAGTAAATAATGTTATCATTAAATAAAAACTGGAACTCACTGATCAAGCCTTCGAAGATCGTGTATGACAGTCCTGATAAGAATGCTAATATAGTAAAGATTGTAGTTGAGCCTTTAGAGAGAGGGTTTGGTTTAACAGTAGGTAATGCTATGAGGAGGATTTTGCTTTCTTCTCTTCAGGGTGCTGCAATAACTTCGATAAAGATACCAGGGGTGGTGCATGAATTTTCTGCTATACCTGGTGTTAAAGAAGATTTAGTTGATGTAGTTTTAAATCTTAAGTCCTTAGCCATTAAGATGCATTCTTCCGAAAAAAAGATTGTAAGATTAAGTGCTACTGGTCCTTGCGTGGTAACTGCCGGTATGATTGGAGCAGGTCATGATGTAGAGATATTAACTCCTAATCATATGATTTGTACCTTGGCAAAAGGAGTTCAACTTGAAATGGAACTAGTGTGTGAGACGGGAAAAGGTTATGTTCCTGCTGTGAGTAATGTTGATTCAGAATCAGCTATTGGGGTAATCCCAATAGATGCATTATTTAGTCCTGTAAGGAAGGTTACCTATAAAGTTGATAATACACGTGTTGGTCAAGTTACAGATTATGACAAGCTAATTATGACCGTTGAAACTAATGGTAGTATCTCTCCTGAGATGGCTATAGCCCTTGCTGCTAGGATTTTGCAAGATCAGTTACAATTATTTATTACATTTGAAGAGCAAGTAGAAGATAAACAAGATAAATTGGAAGAATTATCATTTAATCCAGCCTTGTTGAAAAAAGTTGAGGAATTAGAATTATCTGTCAGATCTCAAAATTGTTTGAAAAATGATAATATAATTTATATAGGAGATCTTGTTATCAAGACAGAAGGAGAAATGCTGAGAACTCAAAATTTTGGTAGAAAATCTCTTAATGAGATCAAGGATATATTAGCCACTTTTGGCTTGAAATTTGGTATGGACGTAGCAGGCTGGCCTCCAGAAAATATTCAGGATCTATCTAAGCGTTACGAAGATCCATATTAATTTAAGGTAACAATATGCGACATAAAATTAAGGGTAGAAAACTCAACAGAACAAGTAGTCATAGGCAGGCGATGTTTGCTAATATGGCTGTGGCACTTGTGATGAATGAGCAAATAAAGACAACTTTACCTAAAGCTAAAGAGCTTAGACCATATATTGAGGTGCTAGTAACTAAAGCTAAGAAATCTGATTTAGCAACTAGAAGAATGGTACTTGCTAAAATCAAAGATAAAGTGGCAACTGAAAAACTTATTAGCGTTTTAGGTAAAAGATATAGTGAACGTCCAGGTGGATATACTAGGATAATAAAGGCTGGTTCTCGCTATGGCGATATGGCACCACTGGCTTATATTGAGTTCGTTGATAGAGATGTAAATAGTAAAGGCTGTATGACTCCACAAGCAGAAAGTCATAATCATGAAGAACAAAATTAATGAATCTGTAGGAAAATAATAAATATGGCTAATCATTCATCAGCAAAAAAGGCAATAAGACAAACAATCAAAAAAACTTTAATAAATAAGAATAGATCGAGTAGAATTAAAACATATTTAAAAAAAGTTTTGCAAGAAGTTGCTAGCGGTTCAAAAGAATCGGCCAGATTAGCGTTGATTGTTGCGCAATCTGAAATAATGAAAGGCGTAACAAAGAATATTATCAAGTTAAATACCGCCTCACGTAAAATCAGTAAATTATCTCAAAAAATTAAAAACATGAATTAGCCTCTATAGTTTCAAACCGATTAGCAGCACTTCGTCTATTAGTGAGGAAGACCATAGGTCGACGAAGCAATCTATCAATACTACAGTTGTAAATTAATTTATGCTGAGGAATTTGAAGTGGACACGACTTATCTTCCAGATGGAGAGGAGCAAAAATTATGCTACGAGACGGGATTAGTATGCGGCACAATGTCTAAAAAATTAAATTTTCTTTACTGACTATATGTTATCATTTGCAGATTTTGTCATTTGGGGCATTTTGAGATCAAATAAATTGAACAAATCTTGCTGAGACTGTGTTAATTTTGGTAATCTTGCAACGACGCAACCTTTTATATTGTAATATACATGAAAGAGATTATATCTCTGGAATCTGATAATATCAAACAAAAAATATCATTTACATGACTACAAATCCTATAACAAAATCCCTACAAACCTCTTTACCTTCACATTCTTAGCACTTTTCTATCTCTAAGATAAGACGATGACGTTTATAGTTTTACTCCTTATATTTTAACTCTACAGAATAAGGGGCAACCTTTGAAAATATTTTACCAATTATTGGTATTTTAGTGATAATGGTACTAGCAAAAAAGAAAGAAGGTATCACATTACCTTTAAGCTTTATTTGGTGTTTATTAGTATCAATTGTACCTTTCATGGTAAAATCAAAGAATGGTCCAGTAGCTGATGTATTAGCAATACTTACGGTATTACCTATATAACTAAAGCTACCTGTCATATTATTAAACAAGATATCCTTATTATTTAATATAAAACTCATAAAACCTGGAAACGAAACAAATGATACCATCCTAGTTAAAAAAGACATATCGGTAGTAACAAAACGTTTTATGTCAAATGTACCATCTAAGATTGGTATTATTTCACCCTTCTTAACCTCATGTCTTTTTGTATCAAGTGTTAGATTTATAATACCAGACTTCATGTTACTATACATGCCAATACCTCTAAATAAAGCTCCAGCATTATCACAGGTAACTATCCATTGTTCCATATCTTTTTTTTCTGTAAGTAGCATTTTAAAAGATCTAGTGCCAATTTTTGAATCTAAAGAACCAGAAAAGCATTTTATTTTATTACAATCAATTTGTAAATTAAGCTTATCAAGCATTATATTATTTTTTAACCTTACTTTATCTACATCAACTTTTAAATGAATGTTTTGTGGATCTCCTTCTTTTTCTAAGAATTGCATCATATTAGACTTAGACAAATCTAGTTGTTTGCCCTGAATTTCAGCACTCAAGCTATCTTTACCTAAAAGTAACTTTCCTATCAGATCAGTCGTACCATAAGCAATAATCGGTAAAGTAACATCATATTTATCATCTTGTGTTGTAACCTTGCCAACTATTTTTAAGTTATTTTCTCCCGAAAGGGCAAAATTAATATCACCTTTTTGGTCATCATATAACTTACCAGTTAACACCAGTTTAGCTTCATTAGAAAGCTTTTTATGTATAGATATTTTATCAATATAAAATTCCAAATTTTTGAGATTAGCATTGGCTTTAATGAAGCCGGTATTAGATTGACCTCTGTTATTTTGTTGCTCTTTATATTCAAAATCTAGGATACTACTACCTGAAATTAACTTGAATATACCAAGTTTCTGGTTATTACCGACAATAGTAGTTTTTACTTTTAATAGATGCTGATAATCATCATGGTTATTATTATCAATATTATATTGATAGGTAAAATTACTGTCATAGTCATTAATTTTACCTGTACCTATTAAGTTTAGCTTATCACCATTAAATGTTCCGGTTATTTTTGCATTCTTTAGTATGATATTGTCACTAAATGCTTTAGCATTTACTCCAGTTATTATCGTAGAGATGTCATAGGTATTTTTTATAACTGGACTAATCGGTATTATTATGCCAATTTTTGAATTAGCGGTTCCAGTAATTTTTCTAAGGTCAATTCCTTGTTTTTTTACTTGGTTATAATCCTCATTTGAGATAAAATTAATTAGATCGATACTCGGTCCCTTAGCTATGGCACTAACGATAAAATTAGACTTATCCATCCCTTGCCAATCAAAGGTTATTACTCCATTGGAAATAAGGCTGTTACCGCTATATGCACGATTCAGTATAAACTTAACCGAGGCTCCAGATATAGTAATATCTATATCAATTTTTCTTAAAGATGGAAAATCTACATCGTATTTATATTCAAGGTCTACGACATGCAGCTTGGCTTTTACTAGAGCAATATTGTTTTCTAAAGAATTTTTATCAAAATTAACATCAAATTCTCCATTTCTGATATAACCATCTTTAATATATTCCTGTAAAAATAAAATTACTTGATTATCAGGGATAATTTTCTCAATAATTTGATAAATCATTATAGGAATATTTTCAACATTACCATTAGCTTGAATTATGCTACCATCCAAGATACTATTGAATGATAGATATGCTTGATCACCAAATGTTAACTTGCAATTGATTAACTTCTTCGAAGTTGTAGAAATTTTACTTTCATAAGAACAAAGCCCTTCCCCCTTAGGTAATTTCTTACCATAACTATCGAGTAGAGTAATATTTTTTATAGGACTTAGGTTTAACTGTGTTTCAATCTTATTTTCAAAAAAATCTACAATATACTTAGCAGATATTTTAGTATCTATTATAGGTTGATTATCTTTAGAAATTAAGGAAAAGCTATCTATATCAACAATACTAAGAAGCAATGGTTTGCTTCTTATATCATCAATAAAAAAACTGATTTTGAAATCGCTAATCTCACTTTTGGTGTTATGTGCTAAATCCATAAAGATTTTATCGATTGACAAAATGTTATTTCTTATTTGTAAATTACCAATTCGTATTTTCGTATTTTTTTTATCGAGGTAAAATTCTATTGCCCTCTTAATAGGCTTATCTAAATACCCTTTACTCCCGCTTAATATTAATAAACTTAAAGTTACTACAACTATACAAACTATTACGCTTAGGCTGATGAAAAATCTTTTAATGAGCATCATTTTATTATTTAGTATTTGGTCAATTAATATATACTTTACAGCAGCATAGCATAACAAAGTTGTTGCACTAAGTATATAAGGATAATTAATGAATATTAAACTTCATGTTATAGGTACTGGTTACGTTGGGCTAGTATCTGGCGTAATGATGAGTTACCTAGGACACGACGTTACTTGTTTAGATAGTGATATTTCTAAGATCGACCAATTAAAAAAAAATATTTTACCAATTTATGAACCAAAATTAGCTGAATATTTACCGCCATTAGTAAAATCTGGTAAGTTACAATTTACAGCTAGCTATTCGGCTGAATTACAAAATTCACAAGCGGTATTTATTACGGTAGGAACACCGTCTCTACCTTCAGGAGAGGCGGATTTACAATATATATTTACTGCTATCGATAATTTATGCCCATGGATTAAAGACGATTGTTTGATTATTATAAAATCGACTGTACCTCCAACAACATGTAACCAAATTATTGATTATTTAAATAACAAGAATTTTAAATTTTCCGTTGCTTCAAATCCTGAATTTCTTAGAGAAGGTACTGCTATAGAGGATTTTTTAAACCCTGATAGAATATTAATTGGCACCAATAATAAACAGGCAGAAGATTTACTAAAAGAGATATATCGACCTTTGATTACCAAGAATATACCTATGATAAGTACTGATTTGGTTACTGCAGAACTTACTAAATATGTCTCAAACGCTTTCTTAGCGACCAAAATTGCTTTTATTAATGAGATGGCAAATTTATGCGAGAAAATGGGGGCAAATACTAAGGATCTGTCTTGTGGGGTTGGATTAGATAAGAGAATAGGTAAAGAATTTTTAAATGTCGGTCCTGGATTTGGTGGCTCATGTTTTCCTAAGGATATGTTAGCACTTGGACAAATAGCTAAACATTATCAATGTAATTTTCAAATAGTTAATTCTGTTATAAATAGTAATTATCAGAGACCATATGATATGGTGGATAAAATTCATGATATCATAGGCAACGATTTACATAATAAAGTTATTAGTGTATTGGGTCTGACTTTTAAGGCTGGTACGGATGATGTTAGAAATAGTCCAGCTATTAAAATCATCGAAATACTAGTTGATAAAGGAGCAAATATTAGAGTCTTCGATCCGGTAGGTATGAATAATGCTAAAAAAGAAGTAAAAAATGTATTTTTTGCTGATTCAGCACTTAGTGCATGCAAAAATAGTGATATAATTATAGTGGCTACCGAATGGTCGGAGTTTAAAGATTTAGATTGGTCGCTTATTCGCCATCTAGTTAAATCTCCTATAATTCTTGATCTCAGGCATATTCTTGATGGGGATATGCTAAAGGCTCTTGGATTTAAATATTATCTTATTGGTATAAAAGATGCAGTTTGATTTCATTCACTTAAGAGTACAAAGCTCATATTCATTTCTTGAGAGTGCTTTAACAATTGATCGTATAATGGAATTAGCTAGATTGCATAAAATACCAGCAATTTGTTTAGCCGATAGGGGGAATTTATTTGGCTCGTTAGAATTTGCTCTAGCTAGCTGTAAAGCAGGAATACAACCTATAAATGCGGCAATTGTAAATATTGCTTTTACCGAGAATAGTTTTTGTGAAATTGTGCTTATTGCCAAGGATGAAATTGGTTACAAGAATCTACTAAAGGCGGTTAGTGATAGTTTTACTAAAAATGATCGTAAAATTTGTAATCATATTACTTTTGATGATTTAGTTAAGTACCAGGAAGGGCTGATTATTTTATCCGGTTATACTGATGGTATAATTGGTAAAAGTCTTATTGCTAAGGATGAAGAATTAGCCATTTTTTGGGCAACTAAGCTACAAAGCATTTTTGCTGATCGTTTTTATTTTGAGATTATGCGGCATAATCTAGCAGTAGAACAATCTATAGAAGAAAGTTATATAAAAATAGCCAGTAATCTTGGTATTCCACTAGTTGCTACCAATAAAGTATTGTTTAGTGATGTTAATATGCATGATGCCCATGACGTATTATTATGTATATCTACTGGGGTTAGTAAAGAAGTAGAGGATCGTAAAAAGGTAAGTAACGAATGTTATTTTAAATCACCAAAAGAAATGCTAGAACTTTTTAGTGATTTACCTAATGCTGTACAAAATACGGTACATTTAGCCCAAAGATGCTATTTTATGGCACATGCTAATCCACCAATGTTACCAAATTTCTCTAGTCTAAATATTAATGAAGTAGACATAATTAAAAAAGAATCGACAGCCGGATTACTATTAAGACTTGATACAAAATTTAAACGAGAAAATATTGCCATAGATGAGCAGGAAGATGTTAAACAGCAATATTTAACTCGTCTTAATTATGAACTAGATATTATTTGTCGAATGGATTTTTCTGGCTATTTCCTAATAGTTTCTGATTTTATAAAATGGAGCAAGCAACAAGGTATTATGGTAGGTCCTGGTAGAGGTTCTGGGGTAGGATCAGTAGTTGCGTGGAGTCTTTTAATCACTGATCTTGATCCTCTTAAATTTGGTCTATTATTTGAGCGTTTTCTTAACCCAGAACGTATATCAATGCCAGATTTTGATATTGACTTTTGTCAAGAGCGACGAGGGGAAGTTATAAATTACGTATGTTCTAAATATGGGGATAACAAAGTTGGACAAATCATCACTTTTGGTAAGATGCAAGCAAAAGCTGTGATCAAAGATGTCTCACGAGTTCTTGGTTTACCTTATAAATATGCTGAATATTTAACTGAGCTTGTACCATTTAATGCTGTTTCTCCTGTTACACTAAATCAGGCTATTAAGGAAATAAAGGAGTTAAACATAGCAGCACGTGGTGAAGGTTTGTATAATTTAGATGGTCAAGAGGAGCTGATCAAACAAGTTCTGGACACATCTTTAGTACTTGAGGGGCTTAATAGACATGCTTCTACTCATGCAGCAGGAATTGTGATAGCTGGCAAAGATTTAGTAGAAATATTACCGGTTTATAAAGACCTAAACTCGGACATGTTGGTAGTACAATATTCGATGAAATATGCTGAGATTGCTGGTTTAATTAAATTTGATTTTTTAGGACTGCAAACTCTAACTGTCATTACTAAATGTTTAGAACTGCTAAAAGATCAGGGCATAAATATTGATTTTACTAATATGCTATTTGATGATCAGAAAACTTATGAAATGCTATGTAGTGGTCGAGCTATTGGGGTGTTCCAATTTGAAAGCAACGGAATGCAGGATAGTTTAAGGCGTCTTAAACCTGACTCCATTCAAGATATAATAGCGTTAGGAGCATTATACCGTCCTGGTCCGATGGAGAACATCCCAACTTATATTGCTTGTAAACATGGTTTGCAACAACCGGATTACTTGCATGAGATGCTTAAACCAATTCTAGAAGAAACTTATGGAGTTATTATCTATCAGGAACAGGTCTTAGAAATTGCCAAAGAAATTGCAGGCTATAGTTTAGGTGGAGCAGATATACTTCGTAAAGCCATGGGAAAAAAAATAAAATCCGAAATGGCAGAACAAGAAGAAAGTTTTGTAAAAGGGGCAATAGCCAAAGGCATCTCACGTCAGCAAGCCCAATCCATTTTTGCAACGGTAGCTAAATTTGCTAGCTATGGTTTTAATAAAGCCCACGCATCAGCTTATGGAGTAATATCTTATCAAACAGCCTATCTGAAAGCTAATTTCCCAGCTGAATTCTTGGTAGTGTGCTTAAATCTTGAACTAAATAACCATGATAAAATCAATCTATTCATTCAAGAAGCCAAAAATAATAACATTGCTATTATCCCTCCTAATATCAATCTTTCCTCTGGTTATTTTAGTACTATAGCTACATCACAAGAAGCTGAAGAGTATGTCAAAAAGCCTAAATCGATAATTTATGCCCTAGCTGCTATTAAAAGTGTTACGGTTGATTTTGGTAGAATATTAGTAGAAGAACGAGTTAAAAATGGTAAATTTAAAAATATTATAGATGTTATTGAAAGGCTACCGCTTAAATCAATTAATCGAAAATTATTAGAAAATCTTATTAAAGCTGGATGTTTTGATACGCTACATTCTAATCGTAATCAGTTATTATTAAGTATCTCTAAACTTCTAGCTTATGCTTTTTCCTATCATGCCGAAAAAATTTCTGATCAATTTAGTCTGATTAAGGTAAGTTCCATAAATCAGCAAGTTTTAATTGACGCAGAACCACTGGATAATAATACTGCATCTTGTTATGAATTTGAGGTATTAGGGCTGTTTATTACATTACATCCATTATCAAAACATCAAGATTTGCTATCCCGGCTTAATATTTCGACTTCAATTAACCTACAAAATGACTTTCTAGATGGTTCAAGTCAGATAAGGATAGCTGGTGTAATACAAAAAAAAGATTCACGTACGTCATCTCGCGGCAGGTTTATCACTTTACAACTATCTGATCAATTTGGCATTTTTGAACTGACTATTTATAGTGAAGAAATATTAAAGAATTTCGTTCATTTACTCGATGTTCAAAGTTTAGTGGTAGTGAGTTGTGATTTGTTTAAAGACGCTGGAGGAATAAGACTAATTGCTAAAAGTTTCGCAACTATTGATGATATAATAAATGAAGAACGATTAGAGATAAAACTGTACCCACAAAATCATTCTGAATTATGTCAAATAGTCGATTTGCTGAAAAAACGTATTAACCCTGAACGTAATAATATCAGAATAATTTTATTGCTTAAGGTTAGTATAGATAATAACTTTACAGCTAAAATATGTTTACCAGAGATTTTGTCTCTAGAAACTGAAGATTTTGAATTTCTCAATCAATTTACGTCATGTTCTGCAAAGCTATGAAGCTGTTGGAGATAGCATTAATTGCTCTATGTTGCATCTGGAAGATCTGCAAGTGCTGAATTAAACAATATAGAAAGATTTTTCCTATCCACTTTGTTATTATCAGAGAAATTTTCAATAGTGGTGTCAATCATATCTTTAGAAAGAGATACTGAATGTGTCCATAGTACTCTACCAGTTAATGAATCAAGAATCGCTAATCTAACTATTGAAAATTCTGATGGATCACTTGAATCGATTCTACCAGTGAGAACTCCCTTCAAAATCTCTGTACAAAAATCCTTAGTCACAGCACCAGATGTTTTGCTTTCACCATAGAAATTCATTACAACTAACAAATCAGCACCTGTCCTTTTACCAAGTTCAATTGCAGAAGGAATTTTTTGATCGATAGAGTATGCCACATCTTCTTTCCAAGCTCCACCAGCATAGAGTATCCCCAGAATTTCATCAAAATTATCTTTAACATCAACAACGTCCTTGGATAATTTGTTAGTGCCAATTTCTGTTCTAGAGAAAAGTTTAATATTATACCCTTTATCCTGCATTTTGGTTATGAATACATCGATAATATTCTCTTCAAGTCTATCTTCGTACTCATAAACTCTGGTTTTTTTGTTAAAAGCATCAACTTGATTTATTTCAACTTTTGATGGTAAAAGCAATGCGATTTTGGATTTAACTAGCGATTGTGAATAATCAGGTGCGGATCTAATAAAAGTAGTTTTAGTACAAGCTGATGTAGAAATAAGTAATAAAATTATAAAGAAAATTCTGACCATGGTAATAATCTATTATTATTAATCTTAATATTTAGCTGGAATGAGTCTAGTTCTCTTCTCAGAAAGAATAACTAAAACATTTTGTCCTTCATTTATTACAGGATTGTCTTTATCTTCTTTAGCCTGTACAATGGTGATAACACCTGTTGCACGCACAGCTGCTATAGCATTTCTTAAAAGTCTGCTACCTTCGTAATAATCATCTTTCAAATTCGATCTATCAACTTGTACGATATATTCTATACCGTTTGATGTTCCCAAAGCAGCTTGCATTGCTGCACCAGTAACACCTCCAACAATAGCACCACCAACAATTAGAGCTAAGTTGTTACTTCCACTAGCAGCAACCGCCCCACCAGCAACAGAGCCAGCCAGAGCACCAGTTGTATTATCGCCGAGTTTTTCATTCTCCGTAATTTTTATATCTCTTTTGGCAAGAAGCTTTCCTTCCAACACAATATTTAACGTTGAGTCACTAGTATATGTATTCGCTGCAAGATTTCGACCGCAACTAGAAAGAGTAGAAGCGATTATAAGAATCAGAAAAGAACATAAAAATTTTTTTATCATAAAATACTCTTTAATAATTATAGCTACCCTGTTGGGTACTGTTACATTGATAGTAAAAAAGTTGTTACGAACCTAAGAGGTTGTCGGAAATAACTAAGCAAAACTTAATTATTAAGTCACTTATAAAAAAGCTAGTAAGTAAAATAATGATAACACAAGTTTTAAAAAAAAGAAGAAATAATTTAGATAAATAGCAATTATAAATTATACAATTCGGAATTATAAGTTTTGGTGATAGTATTATACAATCACCAAGCGTCTATTAGCGAGGAGCCACTTTAGTGACATTGATGCAATCCAAGAATAATGGATTGCCACGAGAACTATGTGGGATAGCAATTATCTTTTTTACTTTTTTCTGTGATATGCTCACATCAAAAGAACCTATTCTGATTAATATCTGCATGTAAGATTGATTTGTAGCACATCCTGCCATACCTTTTCCCAGCCTTTGGTATGAGTAATATTAGGGAATATCTTTTGTTGTATACAATTTGAAGAACTAGCTTTTATATAGCCATGCATAATACTGCTAGGTACTATTTTATCCTTGCTTCCTGAAATATGTAATTGCGGGATATTATTGATTTTTATGGCATAATCTATGGGATTTAATGACTTCTTTAATCCATATACTTTATGGTGTTCACTAAAATTTTTAATATCAAGATTACCTGCTACAGTTATTATATCCTTAATATGTTTATTTCTTGCTGCCACCAAGATAGCAACACCTCCCCCACCAGAGAAACCAACTAAACTAGCTGGCTTATCATTATTTATACTATTTATTACTATATTTGTTGATTCTATAACCTCTTCAGCCATTCTTTTGTCTGTCCAATAGACTTGATTACAATTAGGATTAAGCTCTACTGGTGTATATTGGCATGGACGAGCTATATAAACTACATTAGGTCTAGTATCAAGAGTAGCAAGCTTAAACAACATAATCTTGGAAGGAGTTGGATTGCTAGCGACAGCATAACGTCCAATACTTCCATCACCCTCAATATAAAATACATAAGGGCTATCTTTATCCGAGATATGTTGGTAGGTTGTAATGACAAAATCCCCAGCCTTAACAAGTTTCTTCTCAAACCTGTTTATTGATGCTAGTTTTTCTGCTTCCTCAACCCTTGTTTCTATAGACGAAACACAAGAAGAAAGAGCCAGAGATACAGAAACTACTGCAACTCTAGAAAGGTATTTCATCATCTAAATCGCTATGGTCAAAGTTAGTAACCGTATTTTTGGGTACAACAGTATCTGATGTTTGAATACCAATGCCTCTAGAATCTAACAATATAAATTGCGAGTTAAAATTCTGCAGCACTATTTCTGTCGTATATTTTTCATGCCCAAGGTTATCTACCCATTTTCTAGTTTGTAAAATACCTTCTAAGTAAACTCTAGTTCCTTTTTTGGCATAATTCTTTACAACAGATACCAACCCTTCATTAAATACTACCACTCTATGCCATTCGGTTTTTTCTTTCTTTTCTCCAGTAGTACGATCTTTCCATGTCTCAGAAGTAGCAACACTAAAACTTGCTATCTCTTTACCGTCTGCCGTATGCCTAATTTCTGGGTCACGCCCTAAGTTACCTATTAATATTGCTTTATTTAAACTACCTGCCACAAATCTTCACCATTTAAAATAATATTTTATTATTGCAATAATAATTCAAAACAACCTATAATGCTACAAGTTTTTTGAAAGTTCCTTAAAAATTTATGATAAATTATGATGCAAGAATATATTAAAGTTCGCGGTGCTAAGGAGCATAATTTAAAGAATGTAAATGTTGATATTCCAAGAAATAAGTTTGTGGTAATTACCGGTCTTAGTGGTTCTGGTAAATCTTCACTAGCTTTTGATACTATTTACGCAGAAGGGCAACGTAGATATGTGGAAAGTCTATCTTCCTATGCTAGGCAATTTCTACATCTTCAGGATAAACCTGATGTTGAATCAGTCTCTGGTTTGTCACCGGCAATAGCTATTGATCAAAAAACTACATCTAAAAATCCACGTTCTACAGTAGGTACTATAACTGAGATTTATGATTATTTGAGATTACTATATGCAAGGGTAGGAGTACCTTATTCTCCAGCAACAGGTCTACCTATAAAGAATCAAACCATATCAGAGATGATAGATGCTATTCGTGATTTTCCTAAGGGAAGTAAATTATACATTTTAGCACCCATTATCAGAGGGCAAAAAGGTGAATTCAGACGTGAAATTCTTGATCTTAGAAAACAAGGTTTTGGCAGACTGGTAATTAACAATGAAATTTATGAGATTGATGATCTACCAAAATTTGATAAGAATAAAAAACATAATATTGAAGTAATTGTTGATAGGATTTCTCTAGAAGGTGATTTAGGCAATAGACTTGCAGATAGTTTGGAAATAGCTCTTAAATTGGCAGATGGTATAGTATATGTCGAGATTATTGATTTACCAAACGGAGTAGAAACCCACCTTACTAAAGGTTCGAGAATCATTTTTTCAGAAAAATATTCTTGTCCAGTTTCTGGTTTCCAGATTACTGAGATAGAACCAAGAATCTTTTCCTTTAATAGCCCATTTGGTGCTTGTCCTAAATGTGAAGGTCTTGGCAAAGAATTAGTTCTTGATAAAGAATTGATTATTCCAGATGGCAAAATTAGTATTAAAGATGGAGCTATAGCACCTTGGGGTAAAATATCCTCAAAGTTCTTTTTAGAAACATTAAGAGCCTTGGCAAGTCATTATGAGTTTTCATTAGACACTCCCTTTATAGAACTACCACATACTACACAGCAAGTATTGCTCCATGGCTCGGGTGAAGATACTATAAAGTTTCAATATCATGATGGTTCTAAATCTCGGGTTATACAGCAGCCTTTTGCTGGAATAATACCTAGCTTACAAGAAAAAGAACATAAGGATAATTCTTCTGTAGTAAAAGAAGAATTATTAAAATACAAAGCAGAACACAAATGTACAGCTTGTGAAGGTTATAGATTAAAGACAGAGTCTCTTTGTATTAAAATTGCTGATATGCATATAGGAAAAGTATCTGCCTTGAGTATTTTACAACTACAAAAATGGTTTAATCAATTAGACCAACAGCTTAATAAAAGACAAGTAGCTATTGCCGAGCGTATTTTAAAGGAAATCAAGGAAAGGTTACAATTTCTTATGAATGTTGGTCTTGAATATCTTGCTTTGTCTAGAGGGTCAGGTACTTTATCTGGTGGAGAAAGCCAGCGTATTCGTTTAGCGTCACAAATTGGTTCAGGACTTAGTGGGGTGTTATATGTACTTGACGAGCCGTCAATTGGTTTACATCAGCGTGATAATGCTCGCTTAATAGAAACTCTCAAAAATCTTCGAGACCTTGGTAATACAGTTCTGGTTGTTGAGCATGATGAAGAAACAATGTATGAATCGGATCACATTATTGATGTTGGACCAGGTGCTGGTATTCATGGTGGACATATAGTAGCCCAAGGAACAATTGAGGAAATTAAACAATGTGCAAATAGCATAACTGGCAGTTATTTAAGTGGTAAACAATTTATTGAAGTACCAGCAAATACTCGAATATCCTCTTCCGGTAAGGTAATAGCCTTAACTGGAGCTGTGTCTAATAATTTACAAAATGTTAATATTACAATCCCTTTGGGTAGTTTTACAGCAATAACCGGTGTATCCGGCGGAGGGAAATCAAGCTTAATAATTCATACTTTATATAAAGCCGCTTTAAAGTTTTTAGAACCATCTTCAAAAGTCTTTCCGGGAGAATATAAATCAATTACCGGTCTTGAATATATTGATAAGGTTATTGATATCAATCAGTCGCCAATAGGTCGCACACCAAGATCAAACCCAGCAACTTACACAGGGGCATTTACCCATATTAGAGACTGGTTTGCTGAACTACCAACTGCAAAAACTCGGGGTTATAAAGTTGGTAGGTTTTCATTCAATGTTAAAGGTGGGAGGTGTGAATCATGTCAAGGCGATGGTCTGATTAAAATAGAAATGCATTTTTTGCCTGATATTTATGTAAAATGTGATGTGTGTAATGGCGATAGATATAACAGAGAAACTCTTGAAATTAAATATAAGGATAAGTCTATATCTGACGTTCTTAGGATGACAGTTGAAGATGCTATGAGCTTTTTTGAGAAAGTACCATTAATTTACGAAAAACTGGTTACTTTAAATGAGGTAGGACTTGGTTATATAAAAATTGGTCAATCGGCTACTACTTTGTCTGGGGGTGAAGCACAAAGGATAAAATTAGCTAAAGAATTATCAAAACGCTCAACTGGTAAAACTTTATACATACTTGATGAACCAACAACAGGTTTACACATAGATGATATTAATAAATTGCTTAAAGTACTACATAAATTAGTTGACATGGGTAATAGCGTGGTAGTTATTGAGCATAACCTAGATGTTGTAAAAACAGCGGATTACGTTATAGATGTTGGTCCTGAGGGAGGGGATAAAGGTGGAGAAATAGTAGCTACCGGGACTCCGAAGGATATTGCTTGTTGTAAAGAGAGCCATACTGGAAAATATTTAAAAAATTACCTATAATTAGCTTAGTGGACAAAAATTTTGCTATATACTATATGATATAATGGATCGATGGTTATTATGAAAAAGGCAGTGGCTTTAGTAAGTGGCGGTGTAGATTCAGCTACCGTACTAGCAATGATAAAAAAAATGAATTACGAAATTTATGCCATAAGTTTCAACTATTCTCAACGCAATAATGTTGAACTGGAGAAGGTTAAGCAATTAGTTCAGAACTATAACGTCAAACAACATAAAATTATAAATATTGATTTACGTAACTTTGGCGGATCAGCTCTCACTGACAATGCCATAGACGTACCAAAATATAAAGATCATAGTGAATTACCGGACAATATACCAGTTACTTATGTACCAGCACGTAATACAATATTTTTAAGTTATGCTTTAGGATTTAGTGAAATAATAGGAGCTTTTGATATTTTTATAGGGATACACGCAACTGATTCCGCTAATTATCCAGATTGCCGCCCGGAATATTTAGTAGCTTTTAATAATCTGGCAAATCTTGCAACTGCTGTAGGAGTATCAGGTAAACAAATTACCATTCATGCTCCCTTAATAAATATGTCAAAGGGAGAAATTATCAAGGCTGGTCTAGAATTAGGGGTAGATTATTCTAAAACGATTTCTTGTTATGATCCATCAGATGAGGGGTTGTCTTGTGGCACATGTCATTCATGCTTAACTAGACTTAAAGCCTTTGAAGAAAATAATGTAACTGACCCCACTAATTATAAAAAATAAATTATCTTCTAACATATGCTTAACCCATCTATATACCATCAATTTCCTATATTAGACCTAGGTGATATAGTTCTTAGGGAATTAACTAGTGATGATTCCGAAAACTATTTTACCTATATGAATAAGTCAGAAATGCTACCATTCCTGACCGAACAAAATTGTCCATCGGACACAGCTCAAGCTACTGATGAGATAAGATATTGGTCCAGCTTATTTCATAATCATCGGGGATTTTACTGGGCTATTTCCCTCAAAGATACTAATAAACTTATAGGGACTGCTGGGTTTAATAGTGTTTCTGCAATGCACCTCAAAGCAGAAATAAGTTACGATCTTGATCCGGAATTTTGGGGTAAAGGAATTATGCTAAAATCTATCAAAACTATTTTAAGATTTATCGAATATGCTGGAATTGTTCGCACCCAAGCAACTGTTATAACTGACAATACTCGCTCAATTAATGTTTTGGAACGATGTAATTTTGTTAAAGAGGGATTGCTCAAAAAATATGAGATTGTGCAAGGAATAAATAGGGACTATTATATTTACGCTAGAGTGCTGTAGCGAGCGTTCACGGAAAAAAGTTAAAGTACAAGATGTTATTGCGAGGAGTGTGTAAACACGACGAAGCAATTGTAAGTTTAATCGTTTTCTGGATTGCTTCGTCGCCACTAAAGTAGCTCCTCGCAATAACGTCGTTTAAGCACCGATTTAACTAGTCTCATAGCTATACTAAAAAAATAATGAAAACAGCTATTAGTGGAACATAAAAATCTGCTATATATATAAGTTGTGAATTAAAGGAGGACAAAATGAAGCTACCTATAGCCGATAAGATCGATTACAGTTTTTTATTGCACGGTCAGAAAATTACAGATGAATATAACTGGCTTAGAGATAGCGAATGGCCTAATGTTAGCGATAAAAAAATCATAGAATATTTACAGGCAGAAAATAAATACTCCGAGCAATTTTTTGAGCCATTACAAAAAGAAAAAGATAAAATCTTTGAGGAGTTAAAGGGCAGAATTAAACTTGCTGATCAGTCAACTTATGTAAAAAAAGATAATTACTATTATTATACCAGAACTGAAGAAAATACTGAATATCCTATATATTGTCGAAAAATGGGGTCAATGGATGCTCCGGAAGAAATTATATTAGATATCAATGTTATTGCCAAAGATAATAAATTTACTGATCTAGGTCTAGCATCAATCTCCCCCGATCATACGCTACTAGCTTATAGTGTTGATTTCACCGGTGATGAAAAATATACAATTAAAGTCTATAATTTAAAGACCAAAGAATATTTACCAGATGAAATACATAATGTGAGTCGCAATATAATTTGGCATGAATATCTGAAAGGGTTCTTTTATATGCCGATTAATGAAAATTTTCGTCATGATAAATTAATGTTTCACTCTTTAGGAGATATCACTTCCAATGACAAGTTAGTATATCAGATAACAGATTCATTATATCAGCTGAACGTTAGTAAGTCATCCAGTCGACAATATATTTTCGTTGATGTATCTGGTCATAATGAAAATGAAACATATGCTGTAGAAATGTCTGATCATAGCTTTCAGCCTAAGCTTATTAGACCTCTAAAGGGAGGAGTTTTTTATGATGTTGAGCATAATGGTGATAATTTTTATATTAATACCAATGAAGGGGCAAAAAACTTTCGCATAGTATTAGTAAATGTGCATAATTTTCAAAATGATTTATGGGAAAATAATTATATACCAGAAGACCCAACTAGATATTTAGCTAGTTTTAATATTACTAACAATTATTTAATAGTTAATTATCGTGATCAAGGATTACCAGTTATTAAAATAAAGCATCTTAAAGAGCAGAATGAAAAAATTATTCATTTCCCGGAGGCTGCTTTTACTGCTTCAGCCTTATCTACTAATTTTGATGAAGATGATATTCGAGTAAATTATTCTTCGCTTGCTAGACCGAACACCACTTATAGTTATGATTTTAACAGTGAGCAACTATCAATATTGAAAGTACAGGAAATACCAAGTGGCTTTAATCCTGAAGAATATATGGTAGAAAGAATATTTGCTGATAATGATGGGGTTAAAGTACCAATTACCTTATTATATAAAAAATCGTTGTTTAACAAGGATGGGAAGAATCCTTTATATTTATATGGTTATGGTTCATATGGTATCAGCATACCAGTATCCTTTAGGAATACAGCTATTTCTCTTGTAGATCGAGGGTTTGTTTATGCTCTTGCTCATATTAGAGGTGGAGACGATCTTGGGCATGATTGGTATCAAGCTGCTAAATTCCTCAATAAAAAAAGAACTTTTGATGACTTTATTGTTTCTGCTAAACAGTTAATTAAAGAAAAATATACTAGCCAGGGTAATATAGTAATTTGTGGAGGAAGTGCAGGAGGGATGTTAATTGGAGCGGTCATTAATGAACAACCAGAATTATTTAAAGCAGCCCTTGCCCATGTACCTTTTGTTGATGTATTAAATACTATGCTCGATGAAGAACTGCCATTAACCCCTAGTGAATTTAAGGAGTGGGGCAATCCTAAAGAGCTAGATTATTTTAACTATATTAAGTCTTATTCTCCGTATGATAATATAAAAGCTCAAAACTACCCGAGTCTATTTATCACGGCTGGAATTTCTGACCCTAGAGTTGGGTATTGGGAAGCAGCTAAGTGGGCAGCAAAGATTCGAGCAACAAAAACAGATAATAACATATTATTGCTAAAAACTAATATGGATTCAGGGCATAAAGGTTCTTCTGGTCGTTTCGATTATCTAAAAGAAGCAGCCGATGAGATAATATTTATATTTAGGGCTTTTGGCATAATCAGATAGTATAGTTAACCGGATTGTAAGCGTTTACGGTTTTTTTGCTATTTTCTTATGATGAATAAAAAATATGCTCACCAAGCGTCATTACGAGGAGCCGCTTTGCGACGACGCGGCAATCCAAAAAGTGACCAGGAATAGATTGCTTCGTCGTCTACGCCTTCTTGCAATGACGTCTTGTACTTTAACTTTTTTTCCGTGAACGCTCACGATTCTATAGTTACTATTATGTAGACGTTTTAGTTATATCATCATATCTCTTCAATCTAGATAATATAGGTTCTAAATCAGATAGCTTAATCATACAAGGTCCGTCACTTGGAGCATCATCTGGCTCTTGATGAACTTCCATAAAAATACCAGCGACTCCAACGCTAACAGCTGCCCTTGCCAGTATTTCAACATATTTCCTCTCGCCACCACTACTATTGCCTATACCACCTGGCTGCTGAACCGAATGGGTTGCATCGAAAATTACTGGAGCCCCAGTTTCTGCCATAATTGGTAAACTACGCATATCTGATACTAATGTATTGTAACCAAAACATATTCCCCGCTCGGTAAGCATGATATTCTTAGCCCCAAAGCTTTCCAGCTTAGCATGGACATTCTTCATATCCCAAGGAGCAAGAAACTGTCCTTTTTTCACATTAACCACCTTATTGGTCAGTGCTGCAGCCCGCAATAAATCTGTTTGTCTACATAAAAAAGCGGGAATTTGGATTATATCAACAATTTCAACAACCCTGGCACATTGACTCTCTGTATGAACATCGGTAATAATGTGACAATTAAAGGTTGATTTTACCTTATACAAAATTTCTAGCCCTTTGTCAAGCCCACTACCACGAAGACCATTAATTGAAGTTCTATTTGCTTTGTCAAATGATGATTTATAAATAAATGGTATGTTAAGTTTAGCCGTAAGAGTCACAAGCTTGTCTGCCATAAATAGTGCATGATCTAGAGTTTCTATTTGGCATGGTCCAGCAATCAAAATAAATGGTAGAGCATTGCCAATTTTGATATTATGTAAGTCAATTATTTTTTGCATAAGTACAGTTGCTCCTTAAATTCTATTTCGCAATAGGCAAGCTAGATTCTTGTTGCTTATCATCAACTTGCTCTATTTTCTTAATTATTCCCGAATTCTTCTTAGAAGACAGATTAGCCAGAATAACAGCGTTAATCATAAATAACGTGGCAAGTACTACCGTAGTTCTAGTTAAGAAATTAACCACCGTCCGACCTGCAACAACACCCATAGTCCCATTACCACCACCAATACCACTTAATCCATCACTACCAGTCTTTTGCATCAAAATTACAATAATTAGCAATATTGCTATCACAATATGAACAAAAAGTAATATATTTATCATTTTTTAAAAACCCTAATAATTTAACCCTAAAAATAATTAATTAATTATCGTAGACAGCCTCCTAGCAATAGACCTCTTGCATAACCTAATCTAATTGGTAATTTTGTTGTCAAAACTCGTCTCCGTTCCTCACGTACATCTTAGTACGCTGCGGTACTCGACTTCGTTTTTCCTAAAAATTCCTCAATTATCTTTAGGTTATGCAAGAGGTCTAATGATGCCAGTTCGAGTTAGCTATATTTAACATTTGAACTAGCATTTGATAATCAAGTGAGGATTTGCCAACCATAACCCCATCAATATTCTGTATACTTAATATCTTTTCTATATTATCTAAATTTACAGATCCACCATATACTAAGCTGATATTATTTGCAACTTGCCTTTGCTTGAGATAATAATTAAGGGCATCAAATATTTCTGTTAATTCTTCTTGTCCAGGAGTAATCCCTGTTCCTATAGCCCAAATTGGTTCATATGCTACTATTAAATTTTGTTCACCTACTATATTTGGCAAAGATTCCTCTAACTGCTTTAATAAAAAATCTTTATAATTATTGTTTTGTCGTATAGCTAAATCCTCTCCAATACAAATAATAGGGGTGACTTGAGACTCCAAACAATTTTCTGCTTTTTGTCTTATTAATGCATTAGATTCTTGCAAGAAATTTCTTCGTTCACTATGACCAACAATAGAGTAATTAATTTTACTCAGTTTTAATAGTAAGCTAGAATATTCTCCAGTGTAACTCCCCTGCCCAGCAAATTGACTAACATTCTGTCCACAAAACTCTAAAAATTTGAATTTGTCAGATAGATAAGCAAGATAAGGAACAGGAGGAGCTATAATAAGCTGATTATTATACTGTTGTTCTGTAAGCTTAGTACAAAATTTAAATGCCTCATCTAAGCTCATATGCATTTTCCAATTAACAATAATAAGTTTTTTCATAAAAATCACTTGCAGATATTAGTGGACGAACTATTTTAGTGTATTGTAAACACTTAAAGAAGAAAAATTTTATATTTATGTTAAATAATATTAGAAACGCTGCTGATAGTTTTGTAATGCGTATTCTACTTGGCGTAATTGCCTTCGCCTTTGTTGGATGGGGAATTAAAGATGTATTGCATACTAGCAATAATTTTGATTTGATTACCTTTTCTGATGCAAATAATATTAGCCAAGAAGATTTTCTAAAAGAAAAAGCCGAACAAATTCGGGCTATTCAAAGACAAAGTGGTGCAAATCTTAGTGAAGAAGATATAAAGCAGTTAAATATTGATAATTTTATTATTAAAAAACTTATCAATAACCGTATTATCAACTATTTAGTTGGCTATTATAATTTAGATTTAACTGATGATACTGTGATCGAGTTAATTAAGGAAAATCCTAATTTTAAGAATGAACATGGTCTATTTGACATAGAGAGATTTAAAGGTTTTTTAAAAAATTCTTACATTAATGAAGAAGATTATTTGTCTGACATTAAAGAACATACTTTAAAGAATCTTCTAATTAGCATTTTTATAGAATCATTTCCTGCGCCAAAGATAATGGTCAAAAATATTGTAGATTACATAGCTGAAACAAGAGATGTAGAACTTGTACAAATTGATCTACGACGTCAATCTAAAGACTTAGTAATAACTCCTCCAACCATATCGCAGTTAGAAGATTTATACCAAAATAACCTAACATTGTTTGAAGTACCGGAAAAACGTAATTTGTCTTATGTAAAAATATCAAGTGAAATGTTATGCCAAAAAGTTCATAATAATGATGAGGAGTTATTAAATTTTTATCAGGACAACAAAGAAGAATTTGCTAATAAAAAGTTTAGCGAGGTCAAAAAACAAGTTAACGAATTACTGCAACAACAAAAAGCAGAAGAATTGAAACTATTAATGATTAAAAATCTAGAAGATGACGTTGCATCTGGCTCAAGTTTAACAGAAATTGCTGGGAAATATGAATTACCCATACAAAATTTAGAGTCTATAAGTTATCAGGATTTAGCAGTTAATAAAATTGATATTGCCCAAAATGCGGACAGTATTTTTGATCTTGCAGAAGGGGAATTATCATATCCAATAGAATTAACTGAAAAAGGAGCTTTTATATTGGTTGAGATTAAGTCTATTCAACCAAGCAAAGTGCAAGAATTCTCGGTAGTTAAAGAGCAAGTGCAAAAACTATGGAATGAACAATATTTAAAAGGTCTAAATTTAAAAACCATAGAAACTATTGCTAAAGAGTACACCCCAACTAAGAATAAAGAATTTTTGAAAGTTATTACTAGCCAATCTACAGCTTTTTCTAGGTCTGAAATTCATAATAATCATCAGCTACCAGCAGAATTATTATCAGCAATTTTCCGGACTAATATTGGCTCCAATACTCCAGTTTTTCAGTCAAAAGATAAGGCGTATTTTGCTTATATAAAATCAAAGAAAATTGATAAGAAAAAAAACCAGGAAATTCAGAAAAAAAATGAGAAGGATATTGCAAGTGCCATACAAAATAATGTTATTGATGAGATGATTAGCTATGCTATCAAGAAAAACAAAATGAAACAGGTGGGATCGTAAACATTTTTAATTAATTTTCCGCCTGAAGAAATTTGCACTATCATATTAGAACCTAATATAAAGATAAAGGTATGGTAAGAATAATTGAGCAATAAAGAAAGTTTAATTAGGTTCAAATATGGAAGAAATAAGGAAATACCCAATTAGTGAAAGCAAATTTAAAGAATTAATAGAGCCAATAATAAAAAGAGAACTCAGGAAACCAGGACGCCAATGAAAGTGAGTCATTATAAATTTTTTTGTGGCGTTCTGTATGTACTGAGGACAGGAGTGCCCTGGCGTGACCTTTCATCAGAATATGGAAATTGGCACACAATCTATACAAGATACAAAAGATGGAGTGAGAATGGATTCTTTTGGCACTTGTTGTATCACCTTCAAAGCGTTAAACAGTTGTTAATGGACATAGTATTTGTTGATAGCTCAATTGTACCATTACATCGACATGGAGGAGGTGCTTTAAAAAAATAAAGGTTCACAATCAACAGGTAGGGGTAGGAAGGGATTAGGTACTACAATCTATTTAGCAATTACCAGTAATGGTTGTATTAACTGCCAATTATTTCCCGCTCAAAGGCAGGATTGCAAAACAGTTGAGCAATTATGGCCTTGGGAAGAAATTGACTTTGTTGTTGCGGACAAGGGATACGATAACGGCAATATTAGAAATTTTATCAAATCAAAAAATGCTATTCCCGTTATTCCATATAAAGGAGTTTATTTGCCTAATGACTCCAATTTAACGCCAGAGGATTTTTATGATACCAAAATTTACCGCAACGGCATATTATTGAAAGGCTTTTTGGCAGACTTAAGGAAAATAAAAGAATTGCCATGCGTTTTGATAAGCTTGATTCCACCTTCCTCAGCTTTATCGCATTGGCTCTTGCTAAATTATTTAAATTATTTTGTTAACAGTGCCATATATAGTAAAGGCACTTGAGTTATGTTAGTGATTGTGATAATATAAAATGAAAAATGTCAACTAGCCCATACAGTATAGATTTAAGAGAAAAAGTAATAAAATATCTAGAAGCAGGAAATAGTCAAAGGTCAGCATCTAGAGTTTTTCAATTGAGCCCTACAACAGTAAATACATGGCATGTAAGGTATAAGAAAGAAGGTAATTATCAAGCAAGGAAGTATAAAGGAGCAAAGCCTAGTATAGAAATGGATGATTTTATCAAGTATGTAGAAGAAAATCCTAATAGCAAAACGGAAGATATTGGTAAGAAATTTGGGATAAGCGCTAGTGGGGCAAGATATTGGCTAAGACAATTGGGATTTAGTTATAAAAAAAGCCTTTACCTATGTGGAAGCTAATGCTGAAAAGCGATGTAAGTATTTAGAAGATATCAAAGATCTAGCTACAGATGCGCTTGTGTATATAGATGAGAGCGGAATAGAGATGAACATTACCCAAGATAGAGGTTGGGGAAAGAAAGGTCAAACACTACAAGCAAAGAAGAGTGGGAAGTATTACCAAAGGACGAATATTATAGCAGGTTTGGTAGGTAATAAATCTATAGCCCCTTTTGTATTCAATGGCACCTGTAATACCGAACTATTTAATAATTGGGTAGAGCAATTTTTGATAAAAGAGCTTATAGCTGGTCAAGTTGTGATTTTAGACAATGCTGCTTTTCATAAGTCTAAGAAGACTAAAGATTTAATAGAATCAGTAGGATGTAGGGTAATATTTTTACCACCTTACTCTCCTGACCTAAATCCAATAGAGAAATTTTGGGCTAATATGAAAAGGTGGATTAAACAAAAAATCGGGCTTTCACAAGAATTGTATAACACCATTTGTGCATTCTTTGCTGTAATATAACTTAACTGCTTTTACTATATCTTATAACAAAAGTGTGAGGTACTTATGTATGTTTATTACGTATTTTTATATATAATCTATTTTGAAATTTACACACTTTTTGGTATAGAACCACTGGATTTATGATAGAATCATAAAAGTCTAATTAAAGTATCTAAAAATACTGAATCAAATGTTTGTACCAATTCAGCATCAAACCAATAATATTTACAACTAGCAGAGCTTAAAATTATCTAGAGCAGTTATGTTACTAATTAGATAGTGGTTTGGTATTACTTGTTTTTCGATCATTATGAAACAATTAAATTATTTTAACCAACTAAAAAATTTGCACCTTTATGAAGTGGATTTTAGAAATGAAACAAATGACTTATGTTATATTGGTTTTCTCTAAATATATTTCTACAATTTTATGCCTTTTTTGCACTAGGAGCCTGTCGGAGAATAACGAATTTACTCTAATTAATGCTCAATTTATAAAACAAGCCGTAGGTGGTACGGTAAATTTTCTTATTTTTTAAGATATTTTCTATTTTCAGACAGATTCTTAGGCTCATAGTTACTTAAACTTAAATTATGAACTATCAAGATATTATTGCAGCATTAAGAAATGACCCTAATTTTGATGAAGTCAAAGTTAAGGAGGCACTTAATTTTGCCATAAAGCATTACAGAGATAATAATCACCAATTCATAGAAATAGCAAAAACCATCACCTCAGTATACCCTGATACCAGTTCTACTATTGCAGCATTACTGTTCTTTAGTTTTGCAAAAGCTAACTTAAAGGCATCTAAAATTCAACATTTTAATACTGAAATATCTAAGATATTTAATGCATTAACTAAGCTTTTTCAAATTTACAACACATATCGCCATGATACAATACAGGAGACTATCAAGTTATTATTATCATTAGAACCTGATATAGGAATAAGAATCTTATTAATTAGATTTGCATATTTACTGAATCAAATAATATTTGACTCAAAAGTATCAGATATTGAATATTATTTAATTAGTAATGAAATAAGTAAGATATATGTACCATTATTTCAAGAAGTAACAATAGAGAACATTAAAACTGCATTACAAGATGCTTGTTTAACAATATTACATCCACAGTTACAAGAATTGATAGTCACTAGTTTAACAGAACAATATCCCAATCAACAACAGTTAGTTATTAGCACCATTAATACATTGCATGATATTTTATCTGTTGTAGACATAGCATATACCATATCTGGGAGAGTTAAATCTTATTATTCTATTGCTAAGAAGATAGTACAGAAGTCTAGTAAAGTAACAGAATTATTTGATATTATTGGCATTAGAGTAATAGTAGAGGAAGAAGGTCAATGTTATAAAATATTGGATACTATTTATAATAATTATAAACATATTCCAAAACGATGTAAGGATTTTATTAAGTTTCCTAAGAAAAGTGGTTATCAATCATTACATACGGTAATAGTTAAAGATTCCCAGAAGATAGAAGTACAAATACGTACTAAAAGGATGCATCACATTGCACTATTTGGTAGTGCATCACATTTGCAATATAAAATGCCATCAATAAGAACTAACACTACTCTACATAGTGTTTATAATCTATTAAATAAATATATATTAGATATATTAAACCCGTTTACTATCAACATCAGACTGAATGATGTTAGAATAGCTAATGAGTCAGTTGCTCTAAGATCAGAGGTGACATGGTTAATAACACAAGATATTGAGATATCACAGTTGCATTACCGATTTTCCTACCAAGAACATGCTGCATATTATGTTGCTGAAATTATAGCAGTTAATATCATTGAAGTAAATCAATTATCTCGACAGTTAGTTAATATTGATGACAGGATAGATATAGATGCTGTTAGGACGTCACAAATTCAAGAACAATATTTAGCAAATATACGAACTAGCTATCAAGAGCATGATAATCTAATATCAGGCGTTAATAAGCAAGTTGATCATAACCAACAATATGCTGAAGCATTACTCAATAAACCACCATACATCAAGACTGATCTACCACTTGATAATATGGATAATGATTACAGGGACAATCATAGTATCCAAAACAATAAGAAATCAAATACCTTAGAAGTAATAAAGAATAATGCAACAATAATACCAGACCCATCAATAGAACTATTAGAAAAGCTATCGCCCCCAGAGCCATCTCAAGAGACAGTAACCACCCACTATCAAGATATTGACTGGTATTCAGAGTTAATATCATTAAAATCTAAGACAAGCACAAATGCACAGAATGATTGCAGTGTGCCAATAAGCACTGAAGAGTTTTTGCAAATTACTTCTGCTAGGGAGTTGGCAGGAGATACGGAACGTAAAATTACAACATACATAGATGTAGCTGAGAATTTATGCCCCGACTCAAAGACAAAATTGTCAGCAGCAATAGATTTACCAAAGATATCTATTAGACTTCCTGCAAAAGTTGCTTATGTGAAAGGATTTGAAAGAGACTCTTCACCTCAAACCGCAGTGTACTATAGTATATGTGAGGATTCTAGTACCCCATTATTGTCCAAATTACCAGCAGAACTAGAGTCTTGCAGGGATTATATTAAATCAGATAACACGTCGAACTACATCAACACAGCTGTATTGTTTGGTGACAAAAATATTCATGATCTTAATAAAGACTCATGGAGAATTCCAATTAAAACAATTGCCTCTATACTACAAAAAGATCCCATTACTATTGATCTTCGAGACGAGAAAATAAAAGATTCAGACATTGAAGCACTTGTTTCTATACTAAAAGAGTATAATATTACACACTTGACTCTTAATACTAATGATAAATCTTATAAGATATTTAAGGCATTTATTTCTCTACTAAAAGATACTAATATTATACACCTTAATCTTGGATATAACGACATATATGACGAAGAATTTGAGATGCTTGCTTCTATACTTAAAGATACTAATATTACACACCTTAATCTTGAACATAACTACATAACAGGGATTGAGATATTTGCTTCTACACTCAGAGATACTAAAATTACGCACCTTAATCTACAAGGCAACCAAATAGCAGAAGATTGTGCTAAAACACTTGTTTCCATATTAAAAGACACTCAAATTATATATCTTAATCTATCAGGTAATAATATAGGAGATACTAGTATATCAAGTGTTGAAAATGATACACTTACTTTACCACAAGATACTAAAATTACATATCTTGACCTTGGATATAACAGTATGGGTGATGCAGAAATTAAGACACTCGCCTCTATACTACAAAACACTCAAATTACATATCTTAATCTTGAATACAATAAGATAGGAAATTTAGGAGCGATAGAACTTGCTTCTGTATTAAAAGATACTAAAATTACAAAGCTTATTCTTGATGGTAACCTTATAGAGAATAAAGGAATTAAGGAACTTATTTCTATACAAAAAAATACTAAAATTATCATTACTTTTAAAGAACAGCAGAAAGAGACATATGATAGTGGATATAGTACGTGTGAAGAGGATATAGAGGATTATAATCTTCAAAATATGGAAATAAAAGGTTCAGATATAGAGGCACTTGTTCCTCTACTAAAAGATAGTATTAGTACCCACATAGATATGAAACACAACTACATCAATACATTCGTCGAACAGAATCTTCATTCTGTTGAAGAATGTGAGCCTACATTAAAAACTAGAATTATGTATCTTGATCTAGAAGATAATGCAAGAGATATTTTTGATATTACAGCTCTTACTTTTATATTAAAGCATATTAAAGTTGAACATCTTAATCTAGCATGCAATCGTATAGGAGATGATAATGATAATATGAAGAAACTTGCTAATATATTGAAGGATACTAAGATTAAACACCTTGATCTTCAAAACAATCTCATAAATGATTTAGATATTGAGGCACTTGTTGCTATATTACCAAAAACTAATATTACACACTTAAATCTTAATGATAATGAAATAACAACTAAAGGAGCAAAAATACTTATTGATACATTAAATAATACTAAGCTTGAAAAGCTTGATCTTAAGCATAACTATATAGAAGATAAAGATATAGTGACTGATCAAAAGCCAATAGATTGTCAAATTGATTTTGATGATCAAAAGACTATTTATCCTGGAGATTTTTATCCTGGAAATTTTCCTAAACTACAAAATATTACATATCCGTTGCAAGACAGAATAAAAGATAACAGCTCCCCTGTATCTCAAGTAGAGGATAAATTTTACCATTCAACGAATCACGATTATCAAAAAAGGTTAGTGGATGAAAAGAGTGAATTATTAGGAGAGACAAGTCAATCATTTATTTTGTCAGAAAACTTTTGACATATCAGTTGAAGTAGTTGAGATTTAATCTTACATTTAGTAAAATAAACAAATTATTAAATGGAGATTAAAATGAATTTAAATCAGAAAATAATAAGACCAAAATAGGATTACTTGAACTAGCAAAAAGCTTAGGAAATGTATCTAGTGCATGTAAGACAATGGGGTATAGCAGAGGTAGTTATTATAGATTCAAGGAATTATATGAGAATGGTGGCGATGAAGCCTTGTATGAAATAAGCCGTAAGAAACCCATATTGGCTAATAGAGTTGATCCATATGACAAGCTTCATGGATTGCCATGCTCACATACGTTCGCTCGCAATGACGGAGTATATCCAACCCAAGCGTCTATTAGTGAAGAACCGCTTGGTGGTGACGGACAATCCATTTTCAATTACTTTCTTGGATTGCTTCGTCCGCTCACGCCTTCTCGCTAATAGACGTCTTGTACTTTAACTTTTTTTCCGTGAATGCTTACTACCAAATTACTATTTTAAAGCTTTTAAACCTTCTTCAAGACCTTTCGTGGAAAATGGCAAATTTACCTGTTGACCGGCTGAATTCATAAAACCAACAATAGGATTATCATAGCTTGATAAAATGGTTTTAAGATCAGTGTCTGATATATCAGCAATAGCCTGGCAAGAATCTTTTGTGCAATTAACGTACTTACCTGGAGCAACTAATTTTTTGGAACTGATAATAGACGTACCTGGAGCAACAGAAACGTCAGTAGGAATTATTTGTATCATTTTTAAATTTCTTTCCTTACCGCTACCAAAATAGCCTATTTGATATATAGCCAACACCTGTTGTTTATCATCTTTAGTAGAATTAAGAGCCTGATTTAAAAAACAAATCCGTTTTTTATCAGCACTTGTGGTGCATTTAACTACCCAATCTGAAAAGGCTTGCCCTTCTTTAACCGCAGCATCAACTCTGATAGGATTACCAAAAAATAACCCTAAACCTATTACAGCAAGACCGGCTGTAACAAATAATGATTTTTTAACACATTTTGTCATAAATTTTACTAATTTATTAATTATTTAATATTATCTGGTAGGCAAAGATAAGTTCAAATAGTTGATCCATATAAAAATCGTGCTTATTCGAACTTAAAAACTGAAATATATCTAAATTTAATGTATTTGTCAATCATCTGCGATAAAAATGTCGATTTCCTGTTTAAGATTTTGAATCTTTTCTGGTAAATCTAAATAAGCAGCTATCGCCAAAAATAATCCTAAATATTTTTTAGGATCGACTAAATTTGCTAGATCGTCATAAATTTCCGAGGAGTCATTGGTAGAAAATTTATTATATAATTCTACAATTTCAAAAGATGGGCTTGCTGTAAAGGCAGTTTGTAATAACTCAATATTCTTATTACTCCATTTAGAGGAGTTTAAAGATAGATAAAGATTTAGTGCTTCAATATGGGAAGCTATAAGTTTAATAGCTGATTCTAAATAATATATCGCCTCTTTTGTTTGGTTAGTCTCTAACATATTTTTAGCAGCTATAACATAATAATCAGCTATTTTGTTTTTAAGAGACTCTAGTTTCTGTCCGTCAACTCTGCTAAGTTTAGATACCACAAAAACAAATTTTGTCCATAGAGCAAGTTTGGCATAACAATTAAGTAAAATTTCTAAAGTTTCACTATCAGATTCATTTAAGTTAAACGATCTAACAGCATAATTCTCAGCTATGTCATACATATTATTCTGATAATGTATTTGTGCGAGTCTTTTGGTAACAAAAGGAATATAATGTTTAGATTGTTCTAATTCCTGAAAATATTTTATTTTTACTGAAATATCTAGTTCTGATTCTGCTAAAAGTAAAATATGAAACACCTTATTTTCCTGGCTTAAACGGTAAGATATTTTTTGGCTCGTTACTGCTGATTTTAATTTTTCACCAGAAACGTATTCTGCCATAGCTTTCATTAGTAAGTAATTATCGTTATTGGCTCTTTTAGTAAAGAAAAGAGCTTTTAAATTAGTAGGTAGATTAATAATTAAACATAATATTTTAACAGAAATAGCAGTAAAAAGTGTAAGTAATATATATAAAATAACGAAAGTAAAAAATGTTGTTTCTAGATAATAGTCATATAAGTTTAAAGTTAATCTTGAGTCAAGTTGATTTAACATAGAAAAACTAAAATATAACAACAAAAATGTAATACAAATTATCAATAATCTTATCATTAGTTTACTCTACGAATTCTTGTTGTAATTTTCTTGTTGTAGTTCTTCTGAATAAAAGAAATTAATAAAATAATCTAGGTTTCCTATTATTTTTAATTTCAGCTTTTCTTTATCTTTGAGGCTACTAGATTTTTTTTCAATTTTGATAAATTGCTTGATCCAGCAATCGGTTTTTGGAAAGATCCTTACTAAACCTAAATTATTATCAAGTAAATAATTTTTATTATAATAGTGCATATCTATCAAAATATTTTTTATTTTTGCAGGTAACTCCATAGTTTCAATTTGATAAAGTTGCTCTGTATAATCTTTATCTTGCAGAAAATTCTTTACCAGAAGATTGATGCTAAGTAAATAATTACTGTAAACATTGGAAGGGGCTTTAGATTGTTCTGGTTGGTGGGGGGTACTCACAGAAGAATTATCATTATCTTCCTGAGGTGCATTCTCCTCTAAATTGGTAGTATCTGAAGATGGGGGGATTTCTTGTATGGTTGTTTCTTGTATTGTTACGTTATTAGATAACTTAGAATCCGTCTTTTTATTATTTAAAAAAGTCATATAAGTTATCGATATGGCAAATAATACAACCAAAATAATTGTAAAAATAATAGGGTTGTTTCTACGGACTTTTATTATATTAGTTTCTGATTTTTGCATTATTTTGGGCATTATAAATTAATAATTCTAACATTTGCTGAGGTTGTCCATTATCACAATAAACCACATTTTTAGTAAAAGAGCTAATAATATTTGCTACTTTTTTACTTATAGTAATAACTAAACTATTGGCTAAGGATTCTAGCAAATTATTTTTTATTAATAATTCAATAAAAGTCTTAGTGCAGTTCTGTGAATATAGTAGAATAAAATTGATGCCCTTTTCAATTTCTGCTATGTGCTGCAGCTTAGTTGCATATTTTACCTGATAAATAATGTGTCTTTTAATCGCTTGAGGTAAATCTTGGGTGATTTCATTTGACGACAAATATACGGTTTGGTGATATATTTCTGGTGGAATGTTTTCTATCAGCTCTTGTACATTGCTAGCAACATATTGCACTATAAAATTATTTTGTTCTAGAATTAATTTTGATGAATTACCGACTATCCACATATTCTTCTTTTCGATATTTTGATGTCTGGCTAGGATTTTAGCAGCAAATTTACTAGTGATAATGACATTAGGATAATCATATAAAAGGGTACCATCTAATGGCAAAGTTTGATATTCCACTAAAGGACAACATATATAGTTAAAGCTACATTGATGATTACGCTGCAACTCTTGAATAATGTCGTAATTATCTTCTAAGCTTCTAGTTAATAGCACCGATTTCATAGAGCCAGATCATTGGATAATTTTTGATAATCTATGGCAAGTGGATTAGGCCCAATAATAGATAAAGTAGGTTTGCTAGCAAATATTTTGTTAGCAATATTTATGATATCTCGGTTTGTTATATTCATAATATATTCAATAGTGTCCTCAATAGGTAAATATTTGCCAAAAACAGCAAAATTCTTACCAATTTCTTCTGACTTATAAGATGAATCTTCTTGGGATATATGGATACTAGTTTTTAATTGTATTTTAGCCCGATCAATTTCTGAATCTTTGATCTCTACAGAAATATTGTTAATTTCATTGACTAATTGTTCTGCAAGAAATGGTAGTTTATCATGACTAGTGGAAACGTATATGCCAAAAATCCCACTATCATAGTGTGAGCTATTATAGCTACCAATTGAGTAGGCAAGTCCAAGCTTTTCTCTGATTTGTTGAAATAATCTTGATGACATACCGTTACCAAGTATTAGTGACAGAGCTTGAGTATGATATAATTGCTGTATGTTAAAATAGGGTACACTTTCGAACCCCAGAACTAAGGTAGTTTGCTCAAGTTCTTTGGTAATAACACTATGCCCCCCAGTGTATCTAGCTTTCTCAAAATGATTATTTGGTTTATCTTTTAATGAACAAAATAATTTTTCAGCAAATTCTACAATTTGTTGATGCTCAACATTTCCTGCCACTGATAAGTAAATATTTCCGGCATTATAATGTTTATCAATATAATTGCTAAAATGTTCCTTATCAAATTTTGCTAAACTGTCATAAGTTCCCAAAATTGACCGACCAAGTGCTTGATTTTCATAAGCACTACTGTAAAATTTTTCGTGAATAAGCTCATCGGGATTATCCTGTACACAAGCAATTTCTTGTAAAATCACCTGATATTCTTTGGCTATTTCTTCTTCTGAAAAAACTGAATTTTGCAAGATATCTGCCAATATTTCTAGAGCAGTATAACAATTCTCACTCAATATTTTTGAGTAATAAACAGTCTGTTCATGACCGGTATAAGCATTAAACTGCCCTCCTATAGAGTCAAATTCTTCGGCAATTTGCTTAGCGGTTCTAGTTGTTGTTCCTTTAAATGCCATATGTTCAAGAAAATGAGATATTCCTATTTCTGAATATTGTTCATAGCGGCTACCTACATTAACAATGAGATTAATAGCTACGGATTTTATATTAGGCATATGGTAAGTAACAACAGTTAGTCCATTGTTAAGTTTGCTTGAGTTAAAGGTCATTTTATCACTTATTTATTAGTTTAAAGAGTATAGCTTAGTATTACGTTGTCATTGCGAGGATGCATGAGCCAACGAAGCAATCCAGAAAGGTGTTGTAAAATGGATTGCTTCGACCATTACATGGTCTCGCAATGACACATATGCACCCCAACCGTCATTGCGAGGAGCCACTTTGGTGGCGACGAAGCAATCATTTCTAATCTAATCACTTCATGGATTGCCACGCTCACGTACGTTCGCTCGCAATGACGCCAGAAGGTGGATTGCTTCGTCGACCTATGTCTCCTTGCAATGACAGTAATACTAATCAAGTACAGACAAAAAATATAACCATTTACCAATACTTATGCAAGAGGTCTATTTATTTACTACATATTTTTATATATATTTAGTATAATAGACTTTTGTATAATCTAAAGATATTCTCGTGTTTAAAAAAATCAATTTCGCTAAAATGTATGGATTAGGTAATGATTTTGTGATTATCAATCAGCGTGATTTACCTATAAATTGTGATTTACAGCAATTATCGCTAAATATCTCCAATCGTCGTACTGGTATTGGTTGTGATCAGTTTATTATTTACGATCAAAAAACTAATTACTATGAAATGGCTGTATATAACCAAAATGGCTCAAGTGCCAAATTATGTGGGAATGCTTCAAGATGTCTCACCAAGTTGTTACATCTTGATTTCGGTATAACAGAAGTTACTTTAAAAATATACGGAAAAGAATTGTCTTGTAAGATATTAAGTGACAACGAGATCGAGGTGAATACTGGGGTAGTTAGTTTTGAGGAAGATTGGATGCCTTCAGCCGAAAAGATTTGGCCAATTATGGAGCGTTATATGATTGATATCAAGGAAGTTATTTGTGCTGATATTGGCAATCCACATTTTATTATTTTTAGTGATTTAGCTACTAAAGATAAAGAAATAATTGGAGAGAAATTACAAGCAAAAGAGTTGTTTACTGATGGGGTTAACGTTAATTTTGCTTCAATCAAGGATAATAAAATTTATTTATCGGTTTGGGAAAGAGGAGTTGGCTTAACTCTTGCTTGTGGTAGTGGGGCATGTGCTAGCTTTGCTTCAGCAGTAAAGCTTGGCTTTGTTAGCTCTCCTTGTGAAGTAGTCTTTCAATTAGGTAGTCTACAAATGTCAAAACAAGGGGAGAATATCATGATGCTTGGGTCTGCTGCTTTAGTGGTACGTGGAGAGTTTTTTTATGGCTAAACCACAAGAAGTCGTAACTCAAGAGGTTGTAACTTTTGGCTGCCGATTAAATATTTATGAAAGTGAAGTGATTAGAACTAACTTAGCTCTTTCTGGTTTAGAAAATGTCATGGTATTTAATACTTGTGCTGTCACTAAGGAAGCTGAAAAACAATCACGTCAAGCAATTCGTAAAGCTAAGAAAAATAACCCTAATGCAAGAATTATTGTTACTGGCTGTGCTGCTCAGAATAACCCAGATATTTTTGCTAATATGGTTGAGGTCGACAAAGTACTTGGTAATGAGGAAAAATTGATTGCTAGCAATTATCAATTTACTGAAGAAAAAGTAGCAGTAAATGATATAATGTCTGTTACGGAAACTGCTAATCATCTGGTGGCTAGCTTTGATGGCAAATCTCGGGCTTTTATTCAAGTGCAGAATGGTTGTAATCATCGTTGTACCTTCTGCATTATACCTTATGCTAGAGGCAATAGTCGCTCAGTCCCAATGGGAGTGATAGTACAGCAGTTAAGGACATTAGTAGCTAATGGGTATAATGAAGTAGTATTTACCGGAGTTGACGTTACGGCATATGGATCAGATTTACCAGGAACTCCAACTTTTGCCCAGATGATTAGAAGGATTATAGGGTTGGTTCCGGAACTAAAAAGACTTAGATTATCTTCTATTGATGTAGCTGAAATCGATGATGATTTGTTTGATTTGATGGCTTATGCTCCACAAATTATGCCGCATTTTCATATTAGTTTACAAGCTGGTGATGACATGATACTTAAGCGTATGAAACGTCGCCATAATCGTCAAAATGTTATTGATTTTTGTCATAAATTGCGTAACTTAAGAACAAATGTATCATTCGGGGCAGACATTATAGCTGGTTTCCCGACGGAAAATGAGGTAATGTTTGAGAATACAAGAAAACTTATCTCTGAGGCGGATTTGCAATATTTACATGTTTTCCCGTATTCTGAGCGTGATGAAACTCCAGCTGCCAGAATGCCGCAAGTAGCAAAATCTGTTAGAAAAGCTAGAGCAGAAATTTTAAGGGTAACAGGGGAGCAACAATTACAACAATTTTTCCAAAGGAATATAGGGCATGAAGTGGAATTACTTGTAGAGCAAAATAACATAGCTCATACAGAAAATTTTATTCCGGTAAAGTTGCAAGGTAATTTTGACGTTGGGCAAATTATTAAAGCTCGGTTAGTTGCTATAGAGGATAATTATATGATTTCAGAAATTTTGGTATAGTAGACTTACCTAGGCTCTGTGAACAAAATTTTAATTGTTTAGATTTCGACTCTTTTTAGCTGCAAATTATAAGATTTTTTTGAAATAGAACTAACTATTCCGGCAAAAATCTTATTAATTTTCGCTTAAAAATACTCAAAATCTAAACAATTAAAATTTTGTTCACAGAGCCTAGCATAAGTCAAAATCTGATAGAGATATATGTAGTTTTATCAATTTAATATTCTTTTATGACAAAAAAGTTAAAGCATGATTCATTAGTTAAAACAATAATGGCTGATCCTGTGGCAGCACAAGAATTTCTGGAATATTATTTGCCTAATGATTTTAAGAGTTTAGTAGATTTATCAAAAATAACAGTAGAAAAAGAAAGTTACATAGAAGAATCTTTAAACAAGAAATATAGTGATATAGTGTATGGAGTTGCTACCAAGAATCAGGGTAAGGCTTTTGTTTATGTGTTGATTGAGGCTCAGTCGGGCGTTGATTATTGGACAGCTCTGCGATTATGGAAATACACATTGTTATTATGTGAAAGGCATAAAAAAGGAAGAAAGAAATTACCATTAGTATATAATTTAGTAATTTATAATGGGAGGGAAGTGTATACTGCTCCTAGGAATTTATGGAGCTTGTTTACCGATGCAGTTATAGCCAAGAAAGTGATGACAGAAGATTATCAATTGGTCGATTTACAAAGCATGTCTGATGATGAAATAATGAAGAAGAAGCATGTTGGGATGTTAGAATATATGCTCAAGCATATACATGAGCAGGATATGATAAAGCTTTGGGAAGAATTTCTACAAAGGTTTAAATTAGAGATATTAATTGATAAAGAGAATGGTTATATTTACTTAAGATCGTTTTTATGGTACACTGACATAAAATTACCTGAGGCAAGACAATCAGAATTAGAAGAGCTACTAGCTAAGTATTTGTCAGAAGAAGAAAAAGGGAACATTATGAGAACTGTTGCACAAAAATATATTGAGGAAGGTGAAGCTAGAGGTATCCAGCTAGGCGAAGCTAGAGGTATCCAGCTAGGCGAAGCTAGAGGCGAAGCTAGAGGCAAAGCTAGAAGAAATTTCGAAGTGGCAAGAAATCTTCAGAAAGCTGGAATATCGATTGAGATAATATCTCAATCTACTGGGTTAACTAAAGAGCAAATTGAAGAATTAGAATAAATATAAGTATTCTTACAATTGCCACGCCACCTAACTAGGACTCGCTAATAGACGTCTTTTCAACTACTATTTCCTTAGGTTGACACCTATGTGCAATGACGCTAAGGCTAAATACTAATCGGATTTATAACGTTGCCAATTTAAGTTAATTCACTATATAAATAATTGCTATGAAAAAATTTAAAAGCATTGCTGTCTATGGTGGCGGTAGCTGGGGAACTGTACTAGCCTGTCAAGTGGCAAGGTGCTATGATGATGTGTCGATATTGGTACGTGAGAATAGTATTATCCAGGAAATATTAAATAATCGAACTAATAGCAAATATCTTGGTTCTGATATTACATTACCAACTAATCTAGTTCCTTGTGATAATTTATCAGCTTTACTAGACAAAGAAGTAATAATTATTGCGGTACCATCTTTTGTTTTCCAAGAAACTTTGAAGATATTAAAAGATGCTGGGATATCTGAAAGCGTAGCGTTATTAGTTGCAACTAAAGGATTTGGCAGAGACCCTACGGAGTTATTATCTGATAAAGTAAAAGCCATATTACCAGCTAATCCTTTAGCCTTTATAGCTGGACCTAACCTCGCTAAAGAGGTTGCTCAAGATTTATTAACTTCAGTAACCATTGCTTCTTTAGATGTTAATCTTGCCAGACGACTAGCAATTAGTTTGGCATCTCAACAGTTTAAGGTGACCATAACTGACTATATGGTAGTGATGCAAGTGGCGTCGGCTGTTAAGAATATTATAGCAATAAAGAGTGGTTGGTATGATGCAAAAGGTTACGGACAAAATGCAAAAGCCGGACTTATAACTCAAGCGATTCAAGAAATAAGAATTTTATCTGAGGCTATTGATGGAGAGCTTGGAGATGCTTCTATTTTGTGTGCTCCGGGTATATTAGGGGATTTGGTGCTAACTTGTTATTCTAAGGAATCACGAAATACTAGATTTGGTTATGAGCTTGGTAAGCATTTAGATGTTGAAAATTTTTTAAATCAAAATTTATACTTAGTGGAAGGGATAGAATCTGCTAGACTGGTACTGGATCTCATAAGAAAGTATAACCTAGTACTGCCTATTATTGAATCAGTAATTAAAGAACTGAAGATAATATGAAATTCTTTAGCAAATTACCGCAAACATTATCACAAATAGTTAGTAAAATAATATTATTAGAATGTTGTTTGTTATTAGTAATTTTTCCGCTAGAAAATTTTAGAATTAACACAGAAACTGTTATTTTTCCAGCTTTTGAAGTTAGTTTACTTTACTATTTTGCTACATTTTATCATATTGGTTTTTGGCTAATATTTTTAGTAGGAATAATTTTTGACCAATTATATTCTATGCCAATTGGTACAAATTCCTTGGTTCTTGTAACTGCTCACATAATTTTACAATTTGCTGGAAAATTCTTTATAGTTAGAAGTTATTTGACAAATTTCTTGATTTTTGGGTTATATTATTTTTTTATATTACATTTTAGATATTTGCTAATTTTAACTAAAGGTCTATCTTCCCAAGGGTATCTTACGATGTTAATGCACTATCTTACTACGATATTTTCCTATAATTTGCTACGAATTCCTCTTGATAAGGCATTGTTCCCCAAACGTCAAGGAGAGGAAGTTTAACCCTCAAACGTCATGGCTCAGAGCTACTTTAGTAGAGACAAAGCAATCCAGAAAAGTATTAGAAATGGATTGCTTCGACTATTACATGGTCTCGCAATGACGTTTGGTATAGTCAATTGATGAGAAGTTGGGGACGTTGTCACTCGTCGCTCGCCTATTACTTATAGGCGTCGCTCCATCGCTCCTAGCCCCAAATTCTCCTGAATTGACTATATCTAGTACTACAAAAACATAATAGGAATCGCTATCAAAAAAATATGCTAAATAATAAAATATTACATAACCAGTTAATATCAAGACGGTCTTTTCTGATAGGTTCAGGAAAACTGACATTATTTTCATTATTGGCTGGAAAAATGTTTTATATGCAGTTATTTGAAAGTGATAAATATTGTACTTTATCTGATAAAAATCGTATAAGTTTTATTCTAGTTCCGCCATTCAGGGGACAAATTTATGATGTTAACGGTAATGTTTTAGCTACCAACCAAACTTGTTTTAGGTTATTACTGGATATGCATGAGGCTAATAATTACAAACAGGAATTAATTCTAGTAGCAAATATCTTGCAACTAACTGAAGAAAAACAAAATTACATTAATCAAAAAATAAAAAAAGCCAATAAACGTGTTCCTTTACTGATATTAGATAATCTTAGTTGGCAACAAATGTCACTCATTGAAGAACAAAAGTTAAATTTAACTTCTGTTTTTGTAGATGTTGGTTATGTAAGATTTTACCATTTTTCAGAAGCGGCTTGTCATGTAATAGGTTACACTGGACAGATTAATGAGCAAGAGAAACAAGAGCTAGAAATCAATAATTTAGGGGATTTTAATATTGGTAAATCTGGTGTAGAAAAATATTATGAAGAAAAGTTACGTGGGAAATTTGGTTATAAGCAGATAGAAGTAAATGCTTTAGGCAAACAAGTCAGAGAAATTACCAATCTTCCAAGTCAACAAGGAGAGGACTTACATCTAAATATTGATGCAGAGTTACAACAAAGAGTGCAGCCTTATTTAACTAAACAAGGCTGTTCGGCTATAGTTATTGATACAAATAATGGTAATGTTTTAGTGCTGGCTATGTCGCCGGTATTTGAAGCTAATAATTTTGTAAAATTGTCTCAAGATTATTGGCAAAGTTTAATTAATGATCCTTATAAGCCGTTAATTAATAAAACCATACAAAGTACTTATCCACCTGGGTCTATATTCAAAATTATTACAATTTTAGCTGGTTTAGAGAGTGGAATTAAACCAGATAAAACGGTTAATTGTACTGGGGATTCGGTATTAGGTACTAATAGCTTCCGGTGCTGGAGTCGTCATGGTCATGGCACAGTGGATATGTATAATTCCATTAAGCATTCTTGTAACTCTTATATGTATGAAATAGCTCGCTTAACAGGTCATAAAAAAATATTAGATATGGCAAGAAATTTTGGTTTCGGTACAAAAACTGGTATTGATTTGACTGGAGAAGCCTCAGGTTTCCTTCCTTCAGAAGAATGGAAAATGAAAAAATTTAACTCTAAATGGACGATTGGTGATACTCTTAACTTATCGATAGGGCAGGGATTTTTATCAGCTACTCCAATCCAGTTAGCTAGGTTTGTAACGGCAATTGCTAATAATGGGAAATTGTATAATCCTAGAATTGCTAAAGATATATCGGTATTTGATCAGGTTAACATCAATCAAAAATACTTAGATATTTTAAAAGAAGGCATGTATAAAGCAGTTAATACTGAAGGAGGGACGGCTTATTATAGTAGAATTTTGGCAGAAGGACATCAATTAGCTGGTAAAACAGGTACGGCACAAGTACAAGCAAAAGCTAATATAGATGATGATTTAAGTAGTAAATCAGTTGTTTGGCAAAGGCGTAACCATGCTATATTTGCCGGATTCGCTCCCTACCAACAACCTCGTTACTCTATTCTGGTCTTTGTCGATCATGGCGGAGGTGGAGGTAGGGCAGCGGCTCCTATAGCCAACAAAATTATGACTATGGTGCTTGATAAATATAGCTAACTCGATTATTAGACTTCCTGCATAAGTCAAAAAAGCCCTCGGGATTTTTAGGAGAAACGAAGCCTGCTACCTTCACATTCTTAGCACTTTTCTATCTCGAAGATAAGTCGCCTATAAGTAATAGGCGAGCATTGAGCGACGACATCACCAACTTCTCATCAATTGACTATATCTGGTAGAAAAGATATATTGGGATTATGGCTTAGTGAAAATGAGGGAGCAAAATTTTGGCTTGGTAATTTTAATGAGATGAAGAATAGAGGACTAAAAGATATACTGATTGCCTGTAGTGATAATCTTGCTGGTATGTCTGAGGTGATAGAAGCAGTTTATCCAAAAACTGAACATCAATTATGTATCGTATAAAGATAGGAAGCAATTAGCTGTTGATTTAAAGCCGATATATACTGCAGTAGCGGAAGAACAAGCCCATTTGGCGTTAGTATCGTTTGAAGAAAAATGGAATAAACAATATCCACAAATTGCCAAATCTTGGTATAATAACTGGAATAATTTAATGACCTAATTTTGGAAATTTACACAGTTTTTTGGATAGTCCCATGAAAGCAACATTATATATTTTAAGTGCACTTGGACTTGGGGCAATAAAAGCTAGTATAGTAAAATCTCTTGATAGCAGTATTCCTGTTTCTTTAGTGGTATTTTCCCAATTTTTTCTTTGTATTGTCTATTTTTTACCAAAAGTTATAAAATCTGGTGGTAGATTAATAGTGTCGCAACATTATTGGGTATTAATTAGCAGGGGATTATTAGGTACAGCATATTGGTATTGTGTGTTTTTATCAGCAAATTACTTGTCTCTTTTCAATGTCAGTGTACTTACAAATCTTTCTCCACTTTGGGTGTTACTAATAACTGGCATTTTTATTGATAAATCTATTAACAAAGAACTATTATTTTTAGCGATAATTGGCTTTATTGGGTGCTTATTAGTATTAAAACCATCAAGAGAAATTATAAATTTGGGAGCAATTTTTGGATTATTTAGTGGAATATTTATGGCACTAACTCTCATATCAACAAAAAGTTTGTTGAAAATAGAGAATTCAGATAGAGTACTAGTATATTATTTTGGGATAGCTTCTCTTAGTATGTTACCTTTTTTAATGAATTTTGCTATAACACAAGTATCTTCAAAGGATTGGATTATGCTATTAATCAATGCTCTGTTGATGCTTTTACACCAAATATTATTAAATAAAGGATTAAAAATTGGTTTAGTTACTGAAATAAGTATTTTAGCTTATAGCAGTGTTTTGTTCTCTTTAATTTTAACAGTAGTTATTTGGCAAGAAATACCAGATATTTTCTCAATTGTTGGAGCAATAATAATAATCTCAAATGGAATATATATAGCCAGGAGACAAAAATCATGATCAGAAAGCAAACCAAAGTTTTGGGAACATATTTAGTGATCGTTCACGAATTTTTTTGTTATTTTCTTATGATGAATAAAAAATCTGCCTCGCCAAGCGTCATTGCGAGGAGACCGTAAGGTCGACGAAGCAATCCAGGAAAGTGATTAGAAATGGATTACTTCTTGGCTTAAGCCTTCTCGCAATGATGTTTTGTACTTTAACTTATTTTCTGTGAACACTCACAAAAAATGAGCAATACCGCAAAAATAATGAAAACAGCTATTAGTGGAACATAAAAATCTGTTATATTTATAGATATAGCCGAATTTGCAATAACTTGTTATATCTAATTCAGGTTAATTATATTTTGAACTATTCTCGACAACCTCCTAGTAATATTGGATATTGGGTAATCTTTTATGATAAGAAGAATAATTATATTTACTATCATTGCAATTTCATTGTTAATATGCTCTATATTAGTTGCTGTAAACTTTGTTGACTATAATTCTGTCAGTAACAGTTTTGTCAATGAATTAAAAATTTCTCCTCAAAATCTAAAAAACATAAAAATAACTAAATTTCCTATACCTTATTTGACTATTGATCGTATAAAAGAAGATGGAAGGCTAGAATTAGAAAATATAAAAATTTACTTTGCTCCATGGTCATTATTAATTCTTAGACCAAAAATTAGTGCTGTAACCATAAATAATGCCACAATATATTCAGATGAGCAGGATTTTGACATTATAAACCATGATAGGATAGTTAGTTCATTGATAACAAATGGTATAATAGATATAAATTTTGATGTTAAAAATCTGACTATTCTAAATAAAGATAACCAACCTATTCTTACTTTAAATAACTGCTCTCTATTTAAAAACAATCCTATTTCTAGTAAAATTTCATTCAAGGGAAATGGGGGGTATGTGGGAAAATTATCCGGATTCTTTGAAAGAAATGCTAATCAAATAAATCTTGACCTTACTATCGCTAATAGTGATTATAATTTTCACCTGTTAGAAACCTATATAGATTCTAAACTAATAAATGGCAAAGCAGAATATCTAATACAACATTTAGCTGATATATTACATATTCTTATACCAGATTTAGATTCTTTATTTAGAAAAATTAACCCGAATGAAAAGATAAATATTAAGTTTGACATTTTGTCTACTCCTCAATTACTCAAACTAGAAAATATAATTATAGATTCTAATTCACTAGCAGGTAACGGTTCAATATATTTGAACAAAAGTGACGAGGTCACTAGTATAATAAAATTACATTTTCCTAAGATAGATACAAAATCACTAATTACCTCATCAAATAATATTAAACAATTTAGCAATTCAGTCTTTGGGTTAAGGTTTCTCTTTGATAACAAATCAATTATCACCAATATTTTAGTTGATCAAATAATATTAAATAATGATGAGGTATTAAATAATACTAAAATTTTGCTTAATTTAGACAAAGGGGTATTAGTGGTTAATGATTTTTCTGGTACAATAAAATCTGGAGGAAATTTTCAATTTGTAGGTAATGTAACTCAAAACTCAGTAAGAAGTATATTTGATGGCACAATTTACTTGCAACATAATGACCTTAATTCTGTATTGAATACTTTAGGTTATCAACAGGCAGTTAGTAAAAAGCCTACAGCTTTTATTTTATCCTCAGATTTAAAACTAACTTTAATAGATGTATATTTACAAAACCTTATGCTGAAAACTGAAAACACTAAAGTTACCGGTAATATTACGGCTAGATTTATTGGTTCTATGCCGCATTTTATAGCTATTCTTGACTTCTCCTCGATAGATTTAAATAGAGAGGATTATCCGATAATTTCACCAATGGTGAAATTTGCCAAAAGTTTGTCAGAAAATATGAAAGATGAATCATATCTAGCTAAATATATTCCCATTAGGACAGTTGATTATTTAGGTAATTTTGATATCACGATCAATGATATACTTATGGAAAATAATTCATTTGGTAAAGCATATATATTAGCAAATATTTCGCCAGGTAATATTGAAATTAGTAATCTTGATATAAGAACCAATAGTGATTACATCAATCTTAGTGCCAATTTGTTAGCAAATAATATTAAACCACAATTAGAAGTTACAATAAATGATGGTTCTCTTAATGTTAACTATTTAACGGCTGAATCTTTACTTAATCTACGAAATAAATTACTAAATGAATTTGATTTAGAAAAAATAGAGTTAAAATTAGATGGCATGTTATCAAAAATAATGCAGGATGCTCTAGTATTACAAGATATTAAATTTGCTTTAGCAAATAACAATACCTTATTTAAAATCAGTAACCTTGAAGCAAATCTACTTTCTGGTAAATTAGCAGCAGAAGGTAATATTTTATTAGATCCATATACTCTTAACTTTGTTTATGCCCTAAATTCTATTGATTTAGCTCAATTATCTAATATCTTTCCGAAAGGGTTACTAAACAATTATGGGGGGATGAGTATCAATGGAACACTCGCCACTAATGGTGATAGTTTAAAAAAATTGTTATATGAGCTTAGCACTCAATCAGAGTTTGTCATAAAAAATGCTAAAATCAGTAACTTTTCCATTGATTCATTTATAGAAAAAGTTAATAATAAAGATTATAATCTTAAATATTTAAAAGAAGATTTAGCCCACGCTGTGTATCAAGGGCAAACTGAGTTGGATAGTTTGCGTGGCAACATTCAGTTAAAAAATGGTATAGTTACAATAAAAGATGTAGTATTTAATACGAAATATACTAGTGGGTCTGCATCATTAGCTGTAAATGTATATAATTGGGACATGACATTATCTTCAATATTATCTTTCTATATAGCAGACTTAAAACTTAATTTAAACGATTCTAGTAATCAAAATACTCCTGTAAATCTTAAAATAAAAACATCAGGTACTATGTTAGACCCTATAAAAACGTTAGATGAAACTGAATTAACAAAGGCTTTAGAGAACAAAAAAAAATCTACAATTACAAAATAATAAAGGTTATTATTAAAAATTTTTAAGGATTACAGTTTAGGATAATTTTTTATCTTAACGATATTTTAATCTTGCTATGACTTGTAATATTGTTATATCTTAACAAGATATATAAAAATATATAATTATGTTAATGCGATTACAACTATTGCTATTTTTTTCCTGTATAATAACGTTCAGTATAAGTTCATGTCCTGCTTATGCTGCAAAAAAGCCGGTATCTTTGCCAACTCAGACAAGTCTTGTTGTAGATTGCAAAACCGGTAGAATATTGCATGATAGAAATTCTACTACTAAAATATATCCAGCTTCATTGACAAAACTAATGACCTTGTATTTATTATTTGAAGCAGTAGAATCTGGCAGATTATCAATGAACCAAAAATTATATGTTTCAAAAAATGCAGAAAGAATGTTGCCATGTAAGCTAGGGCTTAGAGCGAAAGAATCTATTACTGTAAGAGAGGCTATTTTAGCCCTAATTGTTAAATCTGCAAATGACGCGGCTATGGTTGTAGCTGAAAATATCAAAGGTAGTGAGGAAAAATTTGCTCAGTTGATGACTATTCGGGCTCATCAGCTTGGTATGAGAGATACTTATTTTAAAAATGCTTCTGGATGGCATCATCCTTGTCAAAAAACTACCGCTCGGGATCTTGCTAAACTATCTATAGCTATTAAGCGAGATTTTCCCAAATATTATAGTTATTTTTCTAAAAATAACTTTGTTTTTAGAGGTAAAACTATACGAGGGCATAATAAAGTGAATGAAACTTATGAAGGAGTTGAAGGGTTAAAAACTGGCTATACCACTCCAGCTGGCTATAACTTGATTACTGCTGCAACTAGAAAAAACAAATCATTGGTTGCTATTGTCACTGGTGGCAGATCTGCTGAGTCTAGAAATTTGCAAATGGTAAAACTATTAGATACGCATTTTGATAAACCGAGCAGTAATAAGACAATGGCTAATAAATTGATAGCAAAGATAACGGTACCATCAAAAACATATAGCAGAAAAATAAAGTCAACTAAAGTTGCAACAAATCTTAAAGTAAAAAACAAAAAAAAGCTGGTTCAAAGTTAGGGAGGGGTAAGTAATCTCAATTTGGTATAAGAATAAGCCTTTTAAAGATATGGTTAATAGTATAGTCAATTGAATAGGGAGAATATAAAAGCAAAAATGAGCAGATTGGTACAAAAAGAGGGGGGACATATTCAAAGCAATCTAACTAAAAAACAAAAAAAGGTCGTTTTGTTACTCTCAGTCGGTACATTCTTAGAATATTTTGATCTGATGCTCTATATACATATGATGGTAGTTCTTAATGAACTTTTTTTCCCAAAATATGACCCGTATGCAGCACAATTACTTTTATCCTTTACTTTTTGTGCTACATATTTATTGAGACCTATAGGGGCGTTAATTTTTGGATGGATTGGTGATAATGTAGGTCGTAAATCAACCGTTATTATCACCACTTTCATGATGGCAATTTCTTGTCTTATCATTGCTAATTTACCAACTTATGCTGAAATAGGTATCACTGCTACTGTGATTTTATCAATATGTCGTATTGTGCAAGGTATTAGTTCCATGGGAGAAATAATAGGGGCAGAGCTATATTTGACTGAAACTATAAAACCACCACAACAATATTCAGCTGTATCATTATTGGTTTTCTTATCTATATTAGGGGGAACATTTGCTTTGGGCATTGCATCTATTGCTACCTCTTGCAATTTCAATTGGCGTTATGCTTTTTGGTTTGGTGCATCAGTTGCGTTAATTGGTTCAGTAGCTAGGACGACTTTACGAGAAGCCCCAGAATTTGTCGACACAAAACGGCGAATAAAAAGAATTTTTGCAGACATTAATGAAGAACAAGATATACTAAAAAATAACCCTATTTGGACAAAAAAAGTTAATAAAATCACAACCTTATCTTGTTTTTTAATGGGTTGTACTTGGCCGGTATGTTTTTATTTAGCATTTGTTTATTGTGGAGAAATTCTTAGAAATAATTTTGGTTATACGGCTGAACAAGTCATTCGCCAAAATGTCTTCGTTTCAGTGGCAGAAATGTTAGGAATTTTGCCATTGGTATATTTAAGTTATTATATATATCACTATAGTGATTTTAAAAATCAGACTAGTAATTTTCTGGGGTTTTATTTTGATTTATCCATACTTATTAAATAATGTTAGAACGCCATTTGATATTCTTTTACTCCAGTCATTTATGATGTTTTTTGTACCTCGTTTCACTCCAGCTACATCAATTTTTTACAAATATTTTCCTATTTTTAAACGTTTTACTTATTGTGGTTTTATATATGCTGTATCACGTATGGTGATGTATGTTATCACATCTTTTGGGCTTATTTATTTAACAGAATATTTAGGTAATTATGGATTGCTGATTATTACAATTTCAATCATGATTGGATATAGTTTTGGCATATTGCATTTTGAAAAATTAGAGAAAACGACTGGAAATTATCCTAAAAAGAAAAAATGGTTTCTCTTAATGAATTAGGTAGTATTATATGGTTAAATGATGTCTATTAAAGAAGTATGAATGAAAAATTGTGTTATTAGGTTTGAAGAAATAAAATTTTTTGTGTTTAACACATTATTTATAGTGTATATCCATAAAATTGATAAAAACAAAATTATACTTGTTGTTATTTTTTATTTGTTATAATATTGTATTATAAGTTATCAAATAATTAACTTGATCTACGGAATATATTTTATTACGTTAGAATATATATGTAATGATAAAAAAACATCTATTTTTATTATTGGGGGTTTGTATATTTGAGGTTGTTCTCCTCCAATGTTATGAACTCCCTACTCTTTTTCAGTTTCTACATATCTTGTTAACAATCTGTATAGTCATAATGGATAGGTGGGTATATTTTTATTATATTAAGGACAAGAAGAAAAGAGTTCAACCTATTTTAAATTTTTTTGTAAAAATTGTAACATTCATTTGTATTTGGTTGGGCGTTGTTATAATATTTATTATTGTAGATATTTATGAGCAAAAACCTTTAAATTGGCATCAATATTCAAAAACTAGCTTGAAGATGATACCTATCTTCATAGGAGTTATCATCTTGTGTACTGTAGAACTAGTACGTGATCTGTCTAAGCTTGATAAAACATCATTAAAGTGACAAAAGTTTCGTGTTTTGTAAAATCACAGCCTTATCTTTGTTTTTAATGAATTGTGCTTGGTCCGTTATGTTTTAAAGAAAAAATGGTTTCTCTTAATGAATTAGGTAGTATTATATGGTTAAATGATGTCTAAAGAAGGTTTAATTTTTGTTGGTGTAGTACTATCAGCACAAGGAATAAAGGGCAATGTTATAGTAAAATCTTTTACTATTCCAAATACTAATATCATTAAAATGAATTTAGTTGATGAATTAGGAGAAAAAATTATTCTTAAACTACTTAGTCAAAATTCTAAAGGTGATATAATATGTAGATTTAACCAAGTGAATAATAGAACCTCCGCTGAAGGATTAAAAGGATGTAAGCTTTTTTGTCATAGGTCAGATTTCCCTTCCTTAAGTGAAGAGGAATTTTACATTGAAGACTTAAAAGGTTTATTAGTACTAGATGCCAATTTAGTCGTTATCGGAAAAATTATAAATATTTTTAATTTTAATGCAGGTGATATTATTGAAATTGAGTTTGTCAACAATAAAACAGTAGAGTTATTTCCTTTTAACAAACAGTTTTTTCCAGTAATTACTAAAGAACATGCTATTCTTACAAAATTCGAGTCATCCTGAAATAAATTCAATTAGAAATGGATTGCTTCGACCATTACATGGTCTCGCAGTGACGCTTGGTGAGTAGATTGCTTCGTTGCCACTAAAGTGGTTCTTCACAGAGCCTATAGACGTTTGTAAACTTTGAGTACTCCTTGTTTAGCTATAGAACTTAACATGCTGTAATATATTCCTTGCAGCCTCACTAGCAGAGAGATTTGTAACATCAAGCTCAAATAAATTAGGATGAGAAATTTGAATTAATGGATATTCTGGATAAACATCTTGTACATCGATTGATTTATAACGAAGCAGCCTATCTAGATGTTGAATTCGTTTAATATTTTCTTCTTCTGAAATCAGTAATTTTACTGGAATAAACACTGATCTGCGATTTATTGCTAGCTGTTGTACTTGGTTAAAAAGCTTACGATCACCATCAACTTCATACAGACAATTGGTAAGAACATAACTATTACTAATTTCTTGGCTTAAAAAATTAAAAATACCATCTCGTATAAGTCTAATTGCATCCCAAGCAAATTCTGGAATAGGAGTTAATCCATCATAATTTAGTAGTGAAAAAATAGGATTATTGATATGTTGGTTATCACATATACTATAACCAGCCCTTGCTATTTCTTTTGCTATAGTATACTTTCCGGTTCCTGGTTTTCCTATTAGGTAGATAATAATAGTAGCCACTTTGTTGATCTCACTTATTCAAATTTTCTGCAGTACATATAAGAACATTACCATCAATTTGTATTATGCGAAGCGTGTCTCCTTTATACGCTGATTTTACAGAGTCTCTGCTGAGTTTGGCATTCATAATCGTTCCTGACCACAATACCTGTCCTTTTTCTCCTACTAGGAGTTCATTACTATATACTTGTACTTCTTGACCGAACATATCAGAATACTCGTATTTACCATGTTTTTTGCTAACATAGAATTTTAGTGGATACCATAAAATAATCAACCATATAAAAGAAGCAAAACCAAAAACTATATACTGGTATTTTAAAAGATTCGGATAATTACTCAATATTATTGTATTGGATATTCCGCCTAAACCCAAAAATAAAAAACCAACATTTGGAATATTAGCAAATTCTATAATTATACAAATAATGCCAGCGATCAGCCACCATTCTACTATTGAAATTTCAAAGATGCTCATATGATACCTTTAATTAATCTTCGATTCTGAGGTTATTAATTAAGACAATTCCTACTATAACTCCTGGTTAAACAATTGTAAACAACCATATCCTATCTCATTAAAAACAGGAATATTATAATTATTAAAAAAATAAAGAAATACACAAAATGACTAGGCTCTGTGAACAAAATTTTAATTGTTTAGATTTTGAGTATTTTTAAGCGAAAATTAATAAGATTTTTGCCGGAATAGTTAGTTCTATTTCAAAAAAATCTTATAATTTGCAGCTAAAAAGAGTCGAAATCTAGCAATTTAAATTTTGTTCACAGAGCCTAGAATAATAACGAATGGAATGATAATAAGCTAAGTTTACTTTGAAATAATTTTAGTTGGTTCAAGCAATTATCATTTAGTCATGAACAAATGTCTTTAAAAACATTATAACATTAGCTATATCTTGAGGCTTATTTAAACCAGCAAAAGACATCTTTGTTCCAGGTATATATTGGCTAGGTTTATGCAAAAAATGAAATAAACTTTCTTCATCCCATATTCCCCCTTTGCTAGATAGAGCAGTTGAATATTTATAATTCTCTGCTTTAGCTTTTTCCGTCCCAACGATATTCCATAGATGTGGTCCAACCTTATTAGCTTTACTATTGTCAAAGGAATGGCACATTAAGCATTTTTTTGCTATTTCCCTTCCCGCCTCAGCATTAGCAGTTTTCATCAATTCCTCTATATTCACTGGTACTTCCGCAATCGCGTTCGCATCAGATCCATTAGGCGAATCTTCTGTTACTTCTACTTTGTAGCCTCGAGATTCAGGATGTAAAACTGGCTTATACAGAATATCTGTTATAAACCCTACCATCATTGCAATTAAACTGGCTAATAAAATAGAAGCAGCAATTTTATTTAACTCTATTCCAGACATATGTTTAGTGTCGTCTCCGTAGAGAGAATATGTATTACCATAAGATAGTTTTGTACTGGAGCGGGTGAAGGGATTCGAACCCTCGACTTCGACCTTGGCAAGGTAGCGCTCTACCCCTGAGCTACACCCGCTTTTAAAACACTGCAAATGGAAAAATAATTATTCTTATTCCAAATGGAGGTAAAAAGACTCACTTGTACGAAACAAATCATAAATATAGGATATACTATAAAAAGATCAAGAAGAAATAACATCAAAAGAAATTTAAATGTTATTCATGATCCTGCACCGAAGCAGGGATGACATTAAAACCATAGATATTTATCTTAAAATAATATAAAAATATCTTGCTTAAAAACACTAAATCAACTAAAAATCATTACTTTAATATTAATTAATTTGGAACAAATTATGGGTCAAAAAAACAATCCTAATGATGGTTTGTCAAAGAATCAAACCAATGATATTAACTATGATGATTTTCCTTATGAAAGTTTTCCTTTTGCTTATACAAGACCAGAGCATTTAAGAACTATAGGTCTAGTATTTGGCATGCAACCTCCTATGGTAGAAAATGCTAGGATACTTGATATTGGTTGCGGTGAAGGCGGTAATATGATTGATTTTGCCGAAAGTTATCCAGAATCTTATTCTTTAGGGATTGACTTGTCAAAAGTACAAATTAATAACGGATTGGAAGTAGTAAAGAGTTTAGGTCTAAAGAATATTGAGCTAAAATGTTTATCGATATTGGATATTGATGAATCATTTGGTAAATTTGATTATATAATTTGTCATGGGGTAATTTCTTGGGTGCCGGATGTGGTTCGTAACAAGATTTTTGAAATATCTAGTAAATTATTAAGTCCTAATGGTATTGCCTTTATCAGCTATAATACTCTGCCAGGTTGGAATATGCAGAAAACTATTAGAGATATGATGATGTTTCATAGTGCTATCTTTACTGATAACCATGATAAACTACAACAAGCTAAATTATTATTAGATTTTGTTAGTGATTCTCTAGAAAAATCAGAGAGTCCTTATTCTAAGTTCTTACAGCACGAAACTAACTTTCTTAAGAAGTTAGGCAATTCATATTTGTTACACGAATATCTCGGAGAAGAGAATACAGCTTTTTACTTCCAGGAATTTGTAAGTAACGCTAGAAAACATAATCTGAATTATCTTGGAGATTCCTCACTTTCTGCTATGTTTGTCGGTAATTTGCCGGAAAAGACGGCAGAAAAATTACAATCGATAAATGATATTGTAAGAACTGAACAATATATGGACTTTATTACTAATCGTAAATTTAGAACTACTTTGTTATGTCACAATAATGTCATGATCAATAGGACAATTGAACCAAGTAAATTATCTGACTTCTATACTACTTTTAATATCAGACCAGTCAGGCTTGAAAGTGAGGTGGATTTAAACAATGCAGTAGAAAATTTGGAATTTTATTATAATAATTCAGAATCCCCTGGTATTTCAACGTCTTCTTCTATAATGAAGACCGTCTTCTATGTTTATGCCGATAATATTGGTAATCCTTTGACTTTAGATCAAGTCTCTAAACTGGCTATGAAAAAGTTAGAGAAATTCCAACTTAAAGATTTTAAGGAAGAATTAGATTCTGTAATTATAAAACTGGTGTTACAAGGGTATGTGCAAATATTCGCAACAAAACCTAGCTCAATATATGATGTCTCATCAAAACCAAAAGTAAGTGAGTTAGTAAGATATCAGGCTCAAAAGTTAGGACAAACTAATTTGGTTGTGACAAATCGAATTAATGCTTTGGTTCCATTGCAATTGCATGAAAAATATATTATTGAACTATTAGATGGTACAAATTCTATCCAGCAGATTGAAGAAAAAATGTTTGAAAAATTTGCTTCTGGACTATTAGTGGCGTCTAATAAAGATGGTATAGTAAGTGATGAAAAACTTTTAAAGCCATATATTATACATTGTGTAGGTGTTTGCTTACAAAAATTCAAAATGAATTATTTATTAATTGGATAAAGTGATGTTAGTTGAGAAAATTAAGAGCAAAGCTGAATATGAAGAAATAAATGTAATTATCGAGATTCCAATGGCAAGTAATCCAGTAAAATATGAGATGGATAAGGAGTCAGGAGCGATATTTGTTGATAGATTCATGCAAACTGCCATGTTTTACCCTGGTAATTATGGATTTATCCCACATACTCTGTCAGAAGATGGTGACCCAGTAGATGTATTGGTCATAGCACATTATCCTGTTGTACCTGGTTGCGTAATTAGATCGCGCCCCATTGGGGTTTTAATGATGGAAGATGAATCTGGATTGGATGAAAAAATTATTGCTGTGCCTAGCTCTAAGCTAGATATTACTTTTGATTCAATAGAAGATTTAGATAGTCTTTGCCCGATTCTAAGGCAACGAATAGTACATTTCTTTGAACATTATAAAAATCTAGAAAAAGGTAAATGGGTAAAGATAATTGGCTGGGAAAATGCTAAAAAAGCCAAAGAGTTAATTGATACAGGTATATCAAGGGCAAAGAGTTAGCTTTGATATAGTGGCATATACTCAAAATTGGAATAACAAATGAAAGGCGAGGGATATACATTATTTCGTTCTGGAATTATAATAGCTTTATTTACCTTAATTTCTCGTATATCTGGTCTTGCTAGAGAATTATTTGTCGCTTCATTATTTGGAGCTGGTAGTGTTGCTGATAGCGTTAATGTTGCTTTTAAATTACCCAACCTATTTAGGCGTATTTTTGGCGAAGGGGCTCTATCAGTCGTTTTTGTACCTATTTTTAATACAAAAATCATAGAATCTCGTGAGGCAGCACGCCATTTCACCGGTATTATATTTACTATTTTACTAATTACTTTAGTAATGGTAGTAGTGCTAATGCAACTTATGATGCCTTCCTTAATGTTTATTATTGCTCCTGGTTTTCATGAAGATCCAGAGAAATTTAATTTAACAATTGCTCTGTGCCGTATCACTATGCCATATTTGGTTTTTATTTCGATAGCGGCGATGCTTGGGGGTATTCTAAATTCAGTAAAGAGGTTCGCAGCTTTTGCTTTTTCTCCGATTATTTTAAATATTCTTGTGATTATTACAACGGTAGCATTACAAGAATGTATATCTGCCCCTATATCGATTAGTTTATCTCTGGTGATTGCTGGCTTATTACAAATCATTTTTATGTTTTATTGTGTCATTAGAGTTGGTTTATCGTTTCCGCTAGTTTTTGATCCATATAATAGAGATGTAAAAAAGTTTTTGTCCAATATGGGGCCAGCGGTTGTTAGCTCAGGATTTCAGCAGCTTAGCTTATTTATCTCGCAATCAATAGCTAGCTTCATCGAAGGGGTGATTTCAATATTATCTTATGCAGATAGAATATACCAATTTCCTTTATCAATAATAGGGGTAACTTTTGGTACTATATTATTACCAGAATTATCGAAAACCTATCAAATGAATGATTTAAAGAAAGCGGCAAATATCCAAAATAATGCTATTAAAGTTGGGCTGTTATTATCTTTACCAGCGGCTTTTGGTATTATTGTGCTATCAGAACCAATCATTCATATAATATATCAGCGGGGGGCTTTTACCTATGCTGATACCATTAAAACCGCTGAGGCTATTTCTGCTTTTTCCCTTGGTTTGCCAGCTTTTATACTTGGCAAAATTTTGACCCCAATTTTTTATGCTAATCATGATACAAAAACTCCTTTAAAAATAACCTTATATTCCCTTACGGTGAATACTATATTAAATATTATTATGATGAGGCAGTTTGGTCACCTTGGTATAGCTCTTGCCTGTTCTATTACCGCTTGGTATAATGTTTGGTTGTTATACGTACACACAAAGAAATATGGTCTTTCTTTTATTGATGCAAAATTATACTTATTTTGTGGCAAGATTTTATTAAGCTGCATAATAATGACACTAGTAATTTGGGTAATTAAACATTATTATGCCCAATATTATTATACCGAATTCTTATTAGTAAAAGCTTTTATGCTAGCAGCAACAATTATAGTTGGAGTAGCAACGTTTTTTCTAATGGTTTTTTGTTTTAAGCTTTATCCAAAGAAATGTATTAATGATGAAAACTGAGTCTAATTATCAAGATTTTTTGAAGACTATAGCCATGATAACTATGGTAATAGATCATTTGGGGTTATATTTTTTTCCTGAGTACGAAATAATGCGAGTTATTGGTCGTACTACTATGCCGATTTTTTGCTTTTTTGCTGGCTATAATTTTCATACAAAACCAAAAATTAGAATTTTGGTAGTTGGAGTTCTGCTATATATTTTTACTACCATATTATTTAGGGAATTTACTGTAACTAATATACTTATCCCTATTTTTTTAGGACAATGCTATCTTTATTATTTTCGTAATAGCTTAAATAATTTTTTCTATAAAGGCTATTGTCATGTTGTTTTCCTTGGCTCTCTTTGGTTCTGTAGTTGGTTCCTTATTGATTACGGAACCTTATCTATGGCTATCATGCTACTTGGCTATATTGCTAAGCATGATCTAGGTAATCTTAGGCTTACCATTGCAATATCTATAATTTTGTCCATAATGCATACCATAGCTATTTTTCAGTTTTCGTATATTTACGTATTTATAGTCATTATATTCGGGGTTTTAGGATATATATTTATGGTCGCAAGAAATTTTGAGCAGAAACTTGCTGTAAATTTACGGATTATCAGTCATAATGCTTTATATATCTACGCTATACATCTAGCAATTTTACAATTTTTATTTTTTAAACTCTACTTATAGCTCAAAATATAATTACTTTAGTAGACTTCCTGCATAAGTCAAAGAAGCCATCGGGATTTTTAGGAGAAACGAAGCCTGCTACCTTCGCGTCTTATCTTCCAGATAAAAAAGTGCTTGAAACGTCTAAGTAATGGGGTTCGCAGAGATTTTTTATGAGATTTGTAGTCATGTAAATATTACTTTTTACTGTTAAAGCACATTCTCATCAGCATTTCTTCAATTTATCTGGCATAATGATGCACCAAATGACAACATGTAGTCAGTAAAGAAAATTTAATTTCCTATCCCATATACCGCATACTAATCCCTTTTTATGGCATAATTTTTGCTCCTTCTCATCTGGAAGATAAGAAGCGAGTTTTGCAAGGGGTCTAATGACGGAAGTATAGCTAATCGAGTTAGCTACAAAGTTATATCCGAATCAGAGGAGAGTTCTCCTGACAGTCCTAATCCACTATCTATTGGTGAAGTTGATTGAGCTAAACTATCTTGACTAACTGTATATTCAGATGGTTGATTAGTTGCTTTTTGCGTTGGTACTTCTTCGTTAAGTATCTTAAAAGCCTGATCTAAATATTTGGTATCATTTTTGCCAACATGTATTGCATGCATTCCATTGTTAGATGCTATATATCCATTATTGGGATCATCGTCTATTAAAACAACATTTTGATTATTATCAACACCAAAATAGCCCTTAGCTTTTTCTATATGGTTCTGTTTACCCATGTGAGACATTCCCTCTCCAAGGGGATACGACACTACCAGAATTTTTTCAATTGCCTCTTTTCCTAAGAGCTGATCAAGAGCATATTTGATGGCATCAGGATATGAGCAAAAAGATACAATGGCTATATGACATTCTACTTTTAATGCTTCTTTCAATAGTTTTACTAATTGATCCTTGTTTTTCCAACCTTTTGTTTCATCTGCTAGGAATCGATCTACATGAGGTCTAAAATCTGATATTTTTCTTAATAGTTCTTTGTTTTGTTCATTTTCTGTTTCATTTGCTAGAAACTCCTCTAAATACTTCGCATTAGGTACAAAGGCATCACTAAGAAACCGCTCTAGAGAGTGTTTTACCATTGTTCCATCAAAATCAACACAGAGTAATGTATTATCAGATTTAGTTCCCAGCTCTAGTTTAGTTTTTTTTTCCCAAGACTCATTTTCTTGCTTAACTTCTGGTTTGCTAAAATCCAAATGGAGGGATTTTGGTAATAATGATAATCTTTTTGACATCTGTTCTCTTATGTTTAGTTTATTATTTTTGCAATAGGTAGCTTATCGGGAAACCTAAAAACTCGTAATCTAATAAACTAAAATTCCAAATTCTACAAGTACAAATTATTTAACTTAAAAGTGTTCTAGTTGTTTCCGACAGCCTCCTAACCCCAAATTCTCCGGAATTGACTATATATAATAAAAATACTATACAAACAGTATAAGAACTCTATTCCCTTTTGATCTATTATGCTCTATAATGAAAATCAAAAAATATATTAAAGGTTTTTGATGTCTGCTATTCGCAATATTGCTATTATCGCCCACGTTGATCATGGTAAAACCACTCTAGTTGATAATATGCTTAAGCAAAGTGGAACTTTCCGAGCAAACCAGGAAGTAGCAGAGCGTGCTATGGATTCAAATGACCTGGAACGTGAACGTGGTATAACCATTTTAGCTAAATGCACCTCCCTGATGTGGAAAGATATCCGTATCAATATAGTTGATACTCCTGGTCACGCTGATTTTGGTGGCGAGGTAGAACGCATTCTTACTATGGTAGATGGGGTTATACTACTAGTTGATTCTTCTGAAGGCACAATGCCTCAGACAAAATTTGTGTTGTCAAAAGCTCTGAAACTTGGTTTAAAACCAATTGTTGTTATCAATAAAATTGACCGCCCTGATAGAAGGGTAAGTGAAGTAGTCGATGAAGTATTCGAATTATTTATGGCATTAGAGGCAAATGATGAACAATTAGATTTTCCTATTATCTATGCTTCAGGGCGTAGTGGTTGGGCATCGCGTCATTTAGAAGATGAACAAAAAGACCTTGCTCCACTTTTTGATTTGATAGTATCTCATGTGCCTACTCCTATTGCTGATAGCGATGCTCCCTTTTCTATGCTTGTTACCACTAGAGAATATAACCCATATTTTGGTCGTGTGCTTACCGGTCGTATCCATAGTGGGACAATTAAGACTAACCAAAATGTTAAAGTGCTTAATCGTGATAATATGGCAATTGAAAATGCTCGAATAAGTAAAATACTCTCATTTCGGGGACTAGAACGTGTAGCTGTCGATGTTGCATATGCTGGAGATATTATTGCCATTGCTGGAATTCAGGATGCTACTGTAGCTGATACGATATGCGCTCCTGAGATAATGGTAGCACTGCCATCCTTACCTATAGACCCACCAACATTATCTATGACCTTTGGAGTAAATGACTCTCCTCTTGCTGGACGAGAAGGTTCAAAACTTACTGCTAGAGTTTTAGGCGATAGATTGATGCGAGAGATAGAAAGTAACGTAGCAATACAGGTCAGCCAAACTGAAGAAAAAGATGCTTTTCAAGTTGCAGGTCGTGGCGAGCTACAATTAGGAATATTAATCGAGACTATGAGACGTGAAGGTTTTGAGCTATCAATCAGCAGACCATGCGTATTATTCAAAGAAGATGAACAGGGGAAGAGATTAGAACCAATTGAAGAAATCCAAGTTGATGTTGATGATGATTTTGTTGGGGTTGTGGTTAAGTCACTTGCCATACGTAAAGCAGAAATGACTGATATGCGTCCATCTGGTGGCGGTAAAACTAGAGTAACATTTTTAGGACCATCACGTGGTCTTATTGGCTATCACGGTCAATTCTTAACTGAAACTCGGGGTACCGGTGTTATGAACCGTGTTTTCCATAGCTATGCTCCCTATAAAGGAGCTATTGAAGGAAGGCGTAATGGAGTGTTAATTTCTAATGGAGATGGTGAAGCTGTTGCCTATGCTCTATGGAATCTTGAAGATCGTGGAAAAATGTTTATAAACCCTAATGAACTAGTATATCAGGGAATGATTATAGGAGAACATAATCGGGATAATGATCTAGAGGTCAACCCTCTAAAAGCCAAGCAATTGTCAAATGTCAGGGCTTCGGGTAAGGATGAAGCTATGCGGCTCATTCCACCAATCATTATGAAATTAGAACAATCTATCAGCTATATCGAAAATGATGAAAGGGTAGAAGTTACTCCTAAATCAATTAGACTTCGTAAGGCAATGTTGAATCCTAACGACCGGAAGAGATCGGAAAGACGCGAGGGCTAACTTTTTGGGGTCATCTTGAAAATGATCGGGAATGGATTGCTTCGTCGGCTACGCCTTCTCGCAATGACATTTAGGGACTTAATAATATCAAAAATCTATTCGGGTTAGCTATATAGCTCTATTCAAGGTCTAGGGTGCTAATCCCATGCTGGGTTTTATCCCATTTGAAGGGCATAAAAACAATCTGCCAAATAGCCTTATAGCTTGCTACCGTGTGCAGTAAAAAATACAAAGGTCATACTAACAAGGCAGCAACATCTAATACTCGAAAATTAGTTATTTTGCCTTTTTTGCTCAGTAAAATAAAAAAAGCACTGCCATAAAGGTACGAAAAAGCAAAAAAACTATTAACTATCCACAAATAATTAACTACAGCCAATTTATTAATTTTAATAGTTATTATTAGAAATGGTACACAACAAAAACCATAAGAAGAAAAACCAATAAAAATGAAAATAGTAATTATTTGATAGAATTTAAACCTTTTATATTTGTCTTTTTGGGCAAGGAATACCAAAAATGTTTGGATAAATCCTTTTATCCAACGAGACCTTTGATTTATCCAATTGATAATATCTATAGGCGATTCCTCTAAAGTATAAGAATCGATCATATGAACTTTATAACCAAATGAATATAGCCTAATTCCTAAATCAGCATCCTCAGTAACATTATAAGCATCCCAGAAGCCTATTTTTTGTAAAGCATCAACCTTAAAATGATTGCTAGTTCCCCCAAGAGTCACCGGTAAGTTCATTATACTTAAACCTTTTAGAAGATATTTAAACCATAAACAATATTCTATACTAAAAAGCTTAGTGAGTAAATTTTCATTCTCATTATAAAAATTAAGTTTAGCTTGCAAACAGACATATTCTTTTGGTAAACTATCAAAGGCTATTACGGCTTTAAGAAGTTGATCAGTATAAGGGATATCTTCCGCATCATATATTACTACATATTTTCCTTTACAATATTGCATGGCATAGTTAAGAGCTTTTGGTTTAGTTCTAGGTAGAGTAAATGGCACTTTAATCAAATGTATATAACAAGGTAATTCATATAGAATGCTTTCCTTGATCATCAAATAATCATCTGCTTCAACAATGATTTTGACATCTAATTTATGTTTAGGATAATTAATATTAGCAATACAACTAATTATTGACTTTAATTTGCCTGATTCTTTATATAGTGGGAGTAAGATAGTATAAATAGGTAGGGAATCATTGGAATATATATCACTAATTTTAAATATGGTATCTGGCGTAATTGCCGCTTGGTTAAATAGTATAATTTTTAAAATATTTTGTGAAAAATAACAGATAATATTAATTATATGAAAAAGATGTTTAAAATTAAGTAATATAGCAAAATATATCAAAAAAAATATGATAATTGACTTAGTGTAATTGATGTTTTTTGCTATCATGTATAATGAGAGAAATTCAAGAAAATATTTGGATTTGATGATATTCAAGTGACTAAAATTTCGTTCAAGTAATTGATAAAAATCATTCTTTCTAACCAACTTAATTTGCACGTTATAATGTATGGCTGATAACTTTCCTAAATAGGCTAGGTCATTTATAGCAAGCACCTCATTACTTTTACCGTTTTCATAAATGAAATAACCATTTCTGACATATTGATCAATTTTTGAATAATCATAAATCTTAACCTGTGTTTCTTGTACACTTAATAGTGGCAATAATTTATACTTATATAAAATTTCTATAACCATCTCATTATTAATAATCCCTTCTTCGATTATCGTGTTAAAAAAATCATTCTCAGCTAATTTGAGCTTAATATGAGATATTTGTAAATCAGTAACTAGCCGTTCTTTTGCTAGAATATCTAAAAATTCTATATTCAGGATCCTTATATATCCATCCATATTGAAAATATTACTCCCGATATTTTATAACGTTGCTTAATCAGGCTTTTATCCGAAAAATACCCTATTTGTGTTGTTATACTATTTTTCTTTAGATTGCCAAACTTAATCTTTTTTGCAATTGAAAATTGCTTATATAAAGTTTTATTATAAATATTACCGTAATTTTTTCTAATATAATATTTGGCAAAGCTTAATAACATAATGCCATTTTTAAATTCAACGCCCTCAGATATTGAAAAACTATAATGACTTCTTTTGCCATATGGATTATTTAGGTTCTGCCCAAAACTCAAAATACCTTGAGCAAATACTGAAGTTTCACCTAAAATTGTCCGTATTTTTTTGGATATTGCTGATAACAATAATAATTCATAAGAAAATTGCTGCTCACACCCATCTTGAGTTATGTATATTCTTGGCTGAACTGAGACTACCCGATGAATATTATGAAAAAGCTTAATTTTATAAAATATACCAATTTCTTTATTGTTAGATAGGTAGTTCATATCATTACTTCCCTGAAATTTATTTTCTTTATAAAGCAATTGAATAGCTAAATTTTGGTTATTATTAATGCCATATTCGATAGCAAAAATTCTCATTAATTGATCTTGGTATGAAGATATTTCTCTTGAGCTACGTTCTAAAGATTGAATTTGGCAAAATAACTTATTATACAGAGCTGATGAATTGTTAACCAACTTGATACGTTCTCTTAAATGGGCTAGTTTACGCTGAATTTGTAAAAAGAGATCGGCTCTTATTTGCTTAATATTTTCAGAATTTTTATCGATAGTAGCAGTAGTAGCCATATATCTATACCTACCTGAGTCGATTAACCAAGCTGATCCATAAACCTTATTTGCTATAGAAATTATAAATTATAATATAAAAATGATTGTTATTTTCACTTAAACAGCAACTAATAGTTTAAATTTACTAAAATACAACCTATTATAAATTTAGTAAAATTAAATATAACCAACCCGATTAATATATTAATGTATTTAGTTAGCTTGAAATATATCAAGTAGCATGCTATAATTTTTACTAATTTGTCTTAGTGATCGATATAAAGTAATATATGATAGTGTATAATTATGGCTGAAGTTTTTTTTAATGGTCCTGCCGGTCGGATTGAAGGACTATATACTAAATCTAGTGATTCTAAAGCTCCACTTGCTTTAGTATTACATCCACATCCACTTTACGGTGGCACTATGAATAACAAAGTGGTTTATTATGTGTATAAAACATTAGTGTCTAATGGATTTACAGTACTCAGAATTAATTTCCGGGGAGTTGGACGTTCCCAAGGAGAGTTTGATAATGGTGTTGGCGAAATGACCGATGCTGCAACAGCACTTGATTGGTTACAGCTTAACAATCCTACTGGTAGTATAAATTTGATAGCAGGCTTTTCTTTTGGAGCATGGGTAGCCATGCAACTTATCATGAGAAGACCAGAGATTAATAATTTTATTATGGTATCTCCACCAGTAAATAAATATGATTTTTCTTTCTTGTCTCAATGTCCTATTTCTGGCTTTGTAATACAAGGTGACAAAGATAGTATTGTGTCAGAAGAATCAGTGCTTGAACTGGTAGGTAAATTGTCTAAGCAAAAACATATAACTGTTGACTATAAGCTCATCCAAGGAGCCGATCATTTCTTTCGGAATAAAATTGGTGAATTTACCCAGGCAATTAGTGATTACTTACAATTAAGGTTATTGAATAATGAGATTACTCATTTAAATAAGGACTTTCTTACTGAAGGAAATTTGGCAAAAAAATCTCTTAAAAAAGTTTTCTTAGATTAACAATGAACCATTGGTTATAAATAAAAAAAATAGGTCTCTATGGCAAATCAGGAAGAAACTAAATTATTACTACGCAATAAGCTATTTGAAGCTTTAAAAGAAATTATAATTGTAGATGGTAAAAACCCAGATAAAAGACTACTTAAAAAATGTGGAAGAATTGCCGATAGTGTAATAGCACTTTCTCAAGACCCATCAGAATCTAATATTAATTTGTATAAAAAGGAATTGAAGAATTTTCCATATTCTGGACACATTTTAGGTAAAACATTAAAGATAATAAAAGAGATGTTTCCTGGAGAGCAAAATCAAGACATAAGGGAGATAATAGATATCCCTCTTATGGACGCATTTAAAGAAAGTAAATTAGCAGCAGCACCCAGAACAGAAGGAAATAAACCGATACCAGCACCTAGAACAAACAAACTCGAATCTATGTTACGTGATAGAGCAATTTTGAAGCAGAGTGGTTTTTCACTAAAGGGCAATAAGCAAGCTGGTGTATCTGCCGGATATATTGCTCAAGAAAATAAGACAGGTAATACTTTTATTTTAAAACATTTCTATAAAAGCTATAAGGATTGTTTAACCGCAGATAAACAAAAGTGGGATAAACAAGCTTTGTCAGACAGAACTGACGGTGTACAGGAGTTAATAGGTTCTTCTATGTATCATTTTTATTGTATGATCGTGCCCCTAAAGAGGAATTAGTAGTACCTAATAAAGCCAACAACAACTCACTTTACGTCCGCTCCAAATTCTTTGACAATGTGGTGCAACTTTCAGAATTTTCTGGTTTATTAGGTCAGACCAGAGTTAGAGGTAATAATTTAAACTTACAAAAACTAGAAGGGTTTGAAAAAGTCATTGCTGCTTGTCATATGTTAGGAGAAGGGGATTACCATGCCGGTAATTTGATGGTACAAGACGGTAAAACTGTAATGAAAATAGATCACGGTAAATCTTTTATGACTTTTCATCAAGATTTTGGTTCTATGATCGAAGAAACATATAAAATGTTTTCCCATGATGGAGTTGGATATACTGAAGCTATTAGGCAAGGTAACTTATCATTTAGCATTGAAAAATATAGTAAATCATTAGAGCAAATGATACATCAGTTAGATGAGCAGCAAATAGAGGCTATGGTTGATCAAAAAGTTGATGAATTGAAAAAAGTTGGATTTGATCCAAAAGGTCTCACTGTTAGTGCAAGACTCCAGGATAATAACTTTGATGAATTAAGAATATTTTATAAAGAAAATATAAAGGAAAATCTTAATAACATGAAAGAGATTGCAAAATCAGCAGATATAGTGAGCAAATTTAGTGACGTCTCTCTTGAATTTAAAAAAGGTCAGTGGTTAGAAACTTTTGCTCACTCACCTATTAAATATCCAGTAGCATACGCAGCTCACCATAATATTCAAATTGAAGGGAAAACTGCTCTAGAATGGGCTAGTGAAAATGATTATCAAATTAAAGTTCCTGTTCATCCTGTTACAGAAATCGTTCAGGAAACACAATGGAAAAGAAGTAAGGATGGAGCATGGGAAGAACAAAAAGTCTCAGTACCTAAAACTCAAAAAAGTGTAACAAGTTTGGATCCAGCACAATATGTTACAGATATAGAAAAGCTTCTAAAATCTTTTGAAGATAAAGTTGATGACTTCGCACAAAAGACAATAAAAAGCAAAAAAATCACTAAAGAAAAAGTAGAACAATTTTATGACAAATTATTAACCCATCTTAACAAAAAACAATGTCTCACTGATAAGGATGTTGAGAAAATAAAGGCAGACCCAGAGTATAATCTGAATATTCAAAATACAACTAAATTAATAGAAATGACAACACCTAATTTAACTAATATGGATAAGATGTGTTATAAGGTAGCAAATTTTTGTAAAAAAATAGGGCTTTCTAGTTTATCTAACCATCTTATGAATAAGATTACTCCTGAAAATTTATCTAATATCCAGAAGATAGAAAATGTTTTAACTGAGAGCATCAAATTTAAAGAAACATTGCTAAAACCTAGAGTAAGTAAAGAAGTAATCCAAACAAAAGATCTTATACCTCAAACAAAAAAAACAAAATTGGGTAGGAGTTAATTAGTAGGAGTTCTTTGCATTATAAACCTTAATAAGTTTTAGATGTCTCATGCGTCATTGTGAAAAAGTGCTTTACGGCAACGCAGCAATCCTAGGCTCTGTGAACAAAATTTAAATTACTAGATTTCGACTCTTTTTAGCTGCAAATTATAAGATTTTTTTGAAATAGAACTAACTATTCCGGCAAAAATCTTATTAATTTTCGCGTAAAAATACTCAAAATCTAAACAATTAAAATTTTGTTCACAGAGCCTAGAAATGACCAGGAATGGATTGCTTCTTGACTTACGCCTTCTCGCTACTTATCTTCCAGATGGAGAGGAGCAAAAATTATGCTATAAGACGGGATTAGTATGCGGCACAATGTCTAAAAAATTAAATTTTCTTTACTGACTACATGTTGTCATTTGGTGCATCATTATGCCAGATAAATTGAAGAAATGCTGATGAGAATGTGCTTTAACAGTGGAAATTGATGTTTAAAAATATTATATCGATTAATTTAAATCATGTCAAGTAAAAAGTGATATTTACATGACTACAAATCTCATAAAAAATCTCTGCAAACCCCATTACTTAGACGTTTCAAGCACTTTTTATCTCGAAGATAAGGAGCTAGCACAAATCTTAAAGATTAATTTACTGATACTGCCTCAACCTTGATAACTCTAGCCTCTGAAACGTATAAAACTTTTCAGGGTTCTGAAATGCCTCAAAAACGCAAAATGATAAAATTCGTATTTCAGAACCTTGAACTGAATGGCAAAAAACTTGAGACCTCTCTACGTTTCCTGTTCGATATTTTTGAAAAAACGACCACTCGTACGGAAGTGGCGGGGCGTAGTGAACAATTTCCGAACCCAGTCAGATACCAAATTGCTTATTATACAAGTAATTAAGCTCTATTATTAGAGCTTCGTTATTTCATATTCTAACTCCATATTTTTTCCACAAAATGCTAAGGAAATTTTTAATATTTGTTTTACATGTGAGTACTCTTTTATTTTACTATCATATTTTTTATCAATAATTTGTTGCAAGCCAGTTTTGGCTATATCAGCTAGACTTTCTGAGGATTTAGCTACCTTGTACTCAACGATAATCGCATTCTCTCCCCTACCAACTATAGAAGTTAAGATATGATCACACCGACCATGCCCAACCTCTCTATTTGACTCTATATTATACCTAACCGTCAGAGGGGCAAGCAAGCCCCCAACTAGATTATGGTAATCTTTTTCCTCAGTTAAATCGTGATATCTAGTTGATCTTAGTAAATATTTTTGTAATCTTTCAGCAAATTGATCAATTTGTTGATTGGTTAATAACTCGATAAAATTATCATAATCACTGATATTAATGTTTAACTTTTTAGTAACCCACTGTATCACTCGCTCAACATAAATATTACGCACTTCTTTATTTGGTATGCTCAAACTATATCTTGGATACTCTTCATTATCATTTGCTAGCATTGGACTAAGATAACCAGTAAATAATAGTAAACTAAAAAATACATTGCTGTTGTCTGCTAGATCGGCAAAGGAAATTTGTTTATATAATCTTTTCACTATAGATTTTCCTGCTAACAATTGATCTAACTCTTGTTGCATCTCATCTGAGAGCAGTATATGATCAATCCAATCAGTCCCACCACTATCAATCCAATAATGATCAAGCTTGCCTTTACTTGCCAAACATTGCATAATCGACCATGGATTATAAATGACTTCTCCACCAAAATTATAGCCATTATACCAATTTTTAATTTCTTCTGAATTCGTAGTGGTTGGCACTTTGCTTAATAATTCATCAACTTCAGTTTGAGTAAAACCGTAACTGCTAGAAAATCTTTCATCTAGTAAACTACATTCAGTTAAATTATTCAAATCTGAAAACAAATTAGCCTTAGCAACACGCAATATACCAGTAATAACACCTTTTTGTAATGAATCATTGGTTTTAAGACTATTACCAAATATTGCCCGAAATAGAGCTAATACTTCCTCAAACTCTTCTGCCTTACTGCCAAACTTCATATATGCACTATTAATTGGCGTATCATATTCGTCGATTAATATATAGACTTTTTGATTAAAATGTTTATAAAGTAAATCGCTTAAAAATTTCAAACTATTTTTAATGTCATCTTCTATTAACTTGCCTGTAAAATATCTTTGTAATATTTCTTTTTGTGCATCAATCAATAATTTTTCATCTTGTTTTATATAACACTCTAAATAACGATGCTTGGCAAATAAATTAATTATTTGACTTTTAATTCCCACCTCAATTTCCTCATAACTACTTCCCCTAACACCCTTAAAACTTATAAGAATAACTGGAAATTGACTTTGGCGTTTCATAGAGTTTGCTACATTAGCAATTTTTAATGGCTTTAGTTCTTTAGTTTCATCAAAACCCAAATCCACCTCTCCTCCACTAAACAACTTATAATTAACTCTTTGTTCTTGCGGCAAGGGTATCCCATACTCATCCACCTCTATCTCAAAGAATCTCCGCACCATATCCATATTCAGACTTTTACCCCACCGCCTTGGACGGGTGATTAAGGTGACTTTACCACTATCTTCTAGCAACTCTTTGATCATTAGACTTTTGTCAACAAATATGTCGCTATTAATCAACAAATCGTAAAAGTCATCGGTACCAACAAACATTCTTGGCTGATAATTATTGTGGTTTTTTTCTTTCATATTTTACTCAATCAACTAAAATTCACTCTTATGTCTAATAATTTATAACAACTCATGAACATGGTATTTACTCATAACTTGCTTATATGCTTTATTATAACATAATAATAACTTGCACTAACTATTTATCAGTAAAAAATTATAAAATTTTTTACTCCTTATCCCAAATTTGCGTAATAAAGTATTTTAGAGATTTTTTATCTAAGGAGTCGTAAGAAAATAATATGTATAAATTAAATTCTACCTACAACTAAAATTATATAATCATTGTATAATTGCCACTAAACTAAATATTTCACTAGTTTTTTATAAAATACACTTTATATACCTTATAAAATATATAGGTTTTTAGAAATAAAGGAATTTATAGTCAATACAAATTAGGTTCTTGATATTGTTACAAGTTCCTAAACGTCATTGCGAAGAGGCATGAGCCGATGAAGCAATCCAGGAAAATGGTTAAATTTGGATTGCTTCATTGTGCTTTGCTACTACTCGCAATGACTATTGGGATACATATACGTCATTGCGAGACCATGTAGTGGTCGTGGCAATCCAGAAAATGATTAAAAATGGATTGCTTCGCTACTGCTCGCAATGACGGAAAAGCTATCTAGAACTTTAACGAGTAGCTATATGAGGAATTTTGGAGATTATTGAAGTAAAAAACTAAAGAGGTTTTATGTCAAAAGAAAGATTACAAACACTAAGAAATAAATTTAATAGTTTAAGCAATAATCCACTGATGGATATTGATGGGAATTTGAGTAGTTTGCAGAGTAAGCTGAGTAGTGAAAAATCCAATAATAATAGCTATATATCGCAAAATAGTAGTTTATCGTCACAATTATCACAAGCTCAAAACGATCTTGCTAATAAGCAAAATACTCTTCGTAATGCTCAAAACGATCTTGCTAGTAAGCAAAGTACTCTTAATAGTACTCAATATAGTCTTAGTAATATTCAATGTAATCTCACTAGTAAGCAAAATAATCTTGCAACATTACAAACTAAGCTTAACGGACAACAGGCTTTAGTAAGTAAAATACACGAATATTTAAGCGATTTTCAGGATAATCCTGTATCTATCACAGGAATGGTAGAAAATGATCAGCTAGCTGCCAAGCTGATTGGTGAACTAGCACAATTAAATTTGGAGTAAATTTATGAGAATACGAGATTTTATAAAAGACAATATTGCATACGCTGAGGAACTTGTTGAATATAAGGAATTTCGAGTGGAAACAGAACTTTTATCTGCAAATGTAACATTAAAAGACAATGGTTGTTTATCACAAGTTACAACTTTAAAGAGGATACAAAAGTTTATTTTACATAATGGTCAGGAAAGACTTTTCCACGAAGAAACTAAAACTGTTTGCTGTGATGGAGCTCTAATAATTAGCAATCACTTTTCTGATGCTGGTAATAGTGAGAGTAAAATATTTACTCCTCTTAATAATGCCTTAAACGTAATTGCTCCAATACTTGACATAATTCCGGAGATTACTTCATACCAAAATAGTAATAGTAGTTATATAACACAAAATTCCCAAAAGAGTCAGGAGGTTGCTCGAAAGAAACAGGAAGTTTCTCAAAAAAGCCAAGAGATTTCTTGGAAGAATCAGGAAGTTTCTCAAAAGACTCAAGAAATCGCTCAGAAAAATCGGGAAATTACCGAAGTACAGCAAAAGATAGCAGGGTTGCAGTCACAGGAGAATAGTTTGCAAAGCCAGATAAATAGTTTCCAAATTAGTAATAATATTAAGGCATTAAATGCTAAACAAAAAGCTCATATTCTACAGAAACTTTGGGATAGTAGTGATGCAGATTCTGTTTCAGTAATTAATGCTATCAAACAATATGGTTTTGATCCGCATTATGTACATAAAAATGGTCAATCTTTGACCCAGTTAGCTTTAAGCAGAAATGATGTTGCTTTATTTGATTTGTTAATAGCTAATAAAATTGATTTCAATATTAGCAATGCCAACCTAACTATCTTCAAGTTAGTGTTGAATTCAGGTAATAACAATTTCATTAATAAAATGTTTGCCACGGGGCAAGATTTTACTAAATCGCTATTAGATGTGGTACTAAAAGATGACGCGGTGATGCTTGACAAAATATTTAGTCATAAAGCAGAATTAAGCCAGGTTAGCTATTCAGGTTACAGCCTATTACAATTGGCATTAAAGCATGGTTGCTATAAAGCGGCAGAACAAATATTACGATCTAATCCTCAGGCGATCAATCAACTAACAACCAAGGGATTGTCTGCGTTACAACTAGCTGTGCTAACGGATGATAAGCCAGGGATAGAGTTGCTGAAAAAGTTTGGAGCAAATTTTGAGCTTGAGTTAAAAAATGCTATTAGCAAAAATTATGGAAAGAACGTTACTAAGATATTAGAAACTAATCCGGAACTACTAAATAAATTAGAAGCCCAAGGTAATAGTCCTTTATACCATGCTTTGTTACAAAATAAGCTGGCAATAGCAGACGCTTTGTTGAATAAGGGAGCTGATAGTAAAATAGTTATGCAAAAGGCTTTGGCAGAAAATAATTTACAGATGGTTAAGGATTTAGTTGCTTTAAATGCTGATAGTGCAGAACTAGTAATAAGTGACAATAAACCTGCTTTGTATCTTGCATTAGAACAAGATAAAACAGAGATTGCTAAATTGTTATTAAAAACCAGTGATTTAATGTCAGTGGTTAAATTGTCAGCAGATAAAGCACAAGCTAATATTGCCGTAAAATTAATTAAGTTGCAACCTAGTTTATTAGCCAATTTATCTCAAATAGAGAATAGTAAGGTAATCGAGAAGTTACTTGAGGATTCTGGGTTTATATCGCTTGTAGAATCTTTAGCAGACAATAATGGTAATAATTTACTGCATCTTGCTTGTAAAAATAATAACCATCAATTAGCCACAGAGATTTTAGAAAAAAATCATATTGATGTTAATAAACAGAATAGTGAAGGTAAAACAGTTTTTCATATATTGTTAGAGAATTCAGCAGATTTTGCAGAAAAATCCCAGTTAGCGGAGGTTCTTTTAAAACACCATCCTGATATTCATGTATCAGATACTAGCGGTCATACACCAATCGATTTAGCTGTAGAACATTATGCAGGGATACTAGCTATGTTCTATCAGCAAGATTTGATGGGGGATAGTACTCATACAGAGCTTAATTAAATTTATTCACTATCTCAAAAGTAGTTTTAATAACTTTTGAGATAGTGGGGTAGTAGCGAGATGTTTGATTTCTATGTAAGTAGCGACAAAGCAGTTTTAGAGTTACATAATGAAGATATTGATTATATAAGGATTTATAATAATTTAATAGACCCTACTGATACTATTTATTGTATCTTACCTTTCTCACGAGATAATAAGCCATTATATTGGCATAGTACTACTACACTTACAGGTCCTCCTGCCGATTTAGTAATTCTTACCCAAAACCTCAACCGTAGTAGTTTGTCTGTTGAAGATGCAGATTTCAGGCAGTTTCGTAGTATTACAGTTAGTGATAATAAGTTTTATCGGGATGGTGATAGGTTTTTGGTAATTCAACAAGACGAACATAATAACAATTCTGTTACTTTTAGAAATTGTCAGGCTTTGAATGCTGATTTTTTCTGTAATAAACTTACCTGGATAGGTGGTAGGGTAAAAAATAATTTATCTGTTGAATTACATGGTTTAAATAGTGAGCTAACAATAAAAGGTAATGATGAGGCAAGAGCGGTCATCGGCACTCTAATTATACCAGAAAATATTAAGCCACTAAGAGTTTGTTTAGAAAATGTTGCTATTATAACTAATTTTTCTTGCGAAAATGTAAAAACCCTATCGCTTAAGAATGTTAAGTCTGGTAGTGGAGTTTGCAAATTAATAGCTGAAGAAATAGAAGAATTATCTAATTTTCAGAATCTTAGTACTGAGTTTATTGTTAAGTCAGAAATAGCTAATATTGGATCATTTATCTCACCGATAGGCAAGGTCTATATTGATGTTTATTCATTCATTGAATTTAAGGATGATGGTGATGGTAGGTTTCAAGGGCTAGACCTAAATATTGATGTGAGTCGAGCAATTGAGAAAAAGATCGAGATGCCATATGGTATCGTTAAATTTGACAAGATCAATATTAAAGGAGCCAGTGTCATCGATATTCCAGGCATTTTAATAGCTGAGCAGGTGGAAATCATTAATTGCCTACAATTAAATCTCAACGAATCAAGAATAGGACATTTAAAATATCAAGCGGCTCAAGGAAAAGTATTTTTTGGTAAACATTCTGCTAAAACCACGACAATTGATAGTTTGTGGTTAATAGGTAATATCACAGCTAATTTTCAAGGACCTACCGAACTATTTGATCTAGATAGTGAAGGAAGGAGTCATATAGTTATCCTCAGCGATTATAAAGGAAAATTTATCAAACTAAATCTTAATCTTGATGCCAGACGAGATAATATTAGTTCTGATAGAGATGGTTATTTTGGTTTGCACATTCAGAATGCTGGTAATAAGAAAGTTGAAATAGATGCAATTTTAACCAAGCTAAATAGTTTTAATATTAGTGGTAGTGTGAAACTTGGGCAGATTATTTGCCAGCCTATTGATAGTAAATATAATTTAATTCAAATTAATGTTCAGTATCTATCTCACATTAGCATTGATGGTTTTTTTGCTGGATTTGATCATAATATAGTTATTGAAAAAGCTACTGGAAAAATTAGCTTAGTTCAATCAATGGATAGAGCTTTATCTACTAGCCAAATTATTGCTGGTATTAATTGTGCAATGCAAGATTTTTTAACTATCAGGGCTGGTCAAGGTTTAAGCTTTCATGGCAATATTAAAGTTATCGATGGTAATATTGAGTTATATAGCCTCTTTGGCGTATTATCAGCAAGAGGCTCACTCACATCTGAACAAATCAAACTTTTAGCTATTGGGGGAAGTCTTGACATTAGTGCTCATCTTAATACCAATAGTTTAGTTACCTATTCTAAGACAGACTCTTACATACGAGATACTATCATCAATGCTATTCAATTTTTAGCTCACACAATAGGACATTATATCCAAACTGGTAGTAATGTTACCACCAGTAAGACTGTGATTGTCAGTGAGAATGGTGATATTATGCTGAGAGCTTCATCGATGCAATCGGCTCTATTAGAAATGACCAGTGGTAAGGATATTGGAGTAGATAAATCTAATATCCAAGCAACTGATCAAAGGTATAGAAGTGATAATACTTATATAATGGATAGTAATATTTCTGGGCAGACTAGTAGTATCCAATCTCAGAAAGATATTGGTATTATTAGAACTAATATTATGGTTCAACAAGTTACTAATCAAACTGGTCAAGACTTAATGGTAGTGGCGTCTAATGTTACCAGCCATCAAATGGCAAATGTGGCGGGTAGAGATATTGCGGTTAGTAATTCACAGGTAAGTAGCCGTCTGTTAAAGGTTGTCAGTGATAGAGATACTAGAGTCGATACATCTAATATCCAGGCAACTGACCAAAGTTATAGAGGTGATAATGTTTATCTAACCGATAGTAATATTTCTGGACAGACTAGTAGTTTACAAGCTCAGCAAGATATTGATATTCTTAGATATAATGTTATTGAACAGCGAGTTACTAATCAAGCTGGTCAAGATTTAAGAATAGTGGACTCTAATATTACCAGTCGTCAAATGGAAAATGTGGCGGGTAGAGATATTGGAGTAGATAGTTCTAATATCCAGGCAACTGATCAAAGTTATAGAGGTAATAATGTTTATGTAACTGATAGTAATATTTCTGGACAGACTAGTAGTTTCCAATCTCAGAAAGATATTGGTATTGTTAGATCTAATATTATTGAACAGCAAGTTACTAATCAAGCTGGTCAAGATTTAAGAATAGTGGAGTCTAATATTGCCAGTCGTCAAATGGAAAATGTGGCGGGTAGGGATATTGGAGTAGATAAATCTAATATTATTGGTCAGCAAGTTACTAATCAAGCTGGTCAAGATTTAAGAATAGTAAACTCTAATATTGCCAACCATCAAATGGAAAATATGGTGGGTAGAGATATTTCAGTTAGTGATTCATCCATTATTAGTAGATTATTAGTCAATTATGCTGAAGGGAGCGTAACGTTCAGCAACTCTCAAGTCTTTGCCTCTCAAATGTTTACCGATGCTCAGAAAAATATTACTATTGATGGTAGTAAAATTTTATCTGATAATAATTTATTTTTTAGAAGCATAGCTAATTATCTAGCAATTAATAGTGATATATCATTAAGCCAGTTTCCGACTAATTTATTCTTATATAATTCTAGTGCTAGAGATAGTAATGGCAACTTGCTAGTAAGATGTGGCTTCCCATTTAAAGAAATAGAAGCACTTGGTTTAGTAGATGCTAGAGGTTACAGTAGCCCTTCTTCTAATGAGTTTCAGTACCATTTAATTAATAGTAGTAAAATTGATCTTAGCATTTTTCAGGCAATAGCTGAGCAAAACCCTCAAAGCATTATTATTGATGCACATACTGGAGCAATAATTGGTAGCAGGTTAAGTGCTAAAGATCATCAGGTAATTATTAAGACGAAAGATGGTTTAGAATTACTGCCATTATCATTATACAATGCTACGATGTTTAGTGGTGGATTTAATGATCTTGGTATCAAATCCGTCATTAGCAAGATTGAAGCTGGAGCAATAGATATTGATGCTGGAAGTTATCTCAAAAGCGTAGGGGCATTATTAAGAGCTAATTCAGGTAGCTTAAAAGCAGATTACATAATGGATCAATCGTTTATTAAGGAATCGGCTGCCCGGCATGCTAGTTTACAAGCATTAAAACCATGGCTTAAGGCACCAGAATTATATGATATGATTGTAAATGACCAAATAGTTCCTACTAGGTTAGAATTTTCAGAAATCACTAAAATTGATCTTGGTAAGGGTAAGATTGATTTATTCTATCCTTATAGCAGCAAGCGAGTAGATTTAAGGCAGAGAGAAGGTGATGTAACCATAGAACGTGACGTAGATTTTCCTTATGAAGTAATGGCAGTGCATGTGGATTCAGGGAAGATATTCTTTGGTATTCCTAAGGTAGAGCAGTATTTTATTAGAAAATTTAGTTGGTTTGGCAGTAAGACTAAAATGTATGAACGCCACGTTACCGATCATGTACATGTTACTGGACAAAATTTATTTTTCGGGGCATCAGGTGACATTGAAGTACATGGCACAATTCAGGCAAGTGGTGAGTTAGGACTAAAAAGCAGTGATGGTGATATTAAGCTATCAGCTGACGAGATAGAGGTCAATAAAACTATCAAATGGAAATCCTTTTTTGGGAAAGATTTAACCTTTAACTTTAAAGAACCAGTCATCAAACAATCAGTTCTGAGAGCAGAAAATGCTTATATGATGGCAAATAATATTGAAGTTATCGGTAGCTTAATCACTATAAAAGATCATTTGCAAATAGTCAGTCAGAATAATATCAAGGTACTACCTATTGCCTTAATGACCAGCTATTGTCATCATGCTGGCAAAACTACTACCAGTGAGACCGCTATAAAGCATGTAGTATCGGAAATTAATGCCGGCATATTAAATATAGACGCAGGTAGAGCTGTGGAATTTATTAGCACCTTAATTGAAGCAGAAGAGATGAATCTGCATGCCGAAGACTTAAAAATTGGTCATGTGAAAGATATATTTGATAAGCAGGTGGAATTTAAAGGCAAGAAGAAGTTGTTTGGAGGTAGAAATAGCTGGACTAGTCATGATCACACTGAAACAGTTTTGCCAACGGTGATCAATGCTAGTAATCAGAGGATTGTTATTGATCAGGATGCTACTATAGAAACTGCCCAGATTTTTGCTGAACAGGATATATTAATGCAAGTTGGCGGTAACCTAACTGTCAAAGATGGCTATAATCTGCATATCCATGACTATCACAAGAAATCCTATAGTCTATGGTCATCTGATGGTAATTCGATGACATTTAATAGCACCAAAAATGTCAGAGAGTTTAATGAAGGGCATGATAGCGTACCAACTATTATCTGTGCTGGTGGTACTTTCTATGGAATAGTTGGTGGGCAAATGCATATTCTAGGCAGCAAGATTATTGGGCAGGATATTCATCTAGTAGTACCCAATGGTTTAAAGCTAGAAGCCTCAAAATATACTGATAAATCACTAATTTTCTGTAGTGAATCTGGTTTTAAGGTTGGTTTTTACCACAAAGGTAAGAGTGAAGGTGGGTTTAGAGCAGCAGCAACTGTAGATAGTGATCAGCAGAAATTATGGGACCAGCATTTAAATTCTTCTGAATTAGTAGCCTCTAATGCCCTAACTATTATGGCAAAAGACGGAACATTTGAGCAAATCTCTTCGGATATATCTGCTAAAATTATTCAAGTAGAAGCACGTAACTGGCAAGCAAAAACCTATGATACTGAGACTATCGCCAAACATATTGAGCAGCATGCTGAATTAGGGATAAAGCTTGCTGTTAAGCAAAATGTCACTAACGTTATAGATAAAGTTAAAATGTTGGTTACCAAGAAAGATAGCCATGTTGTTGATAATCTTGATCGAGTTTTTAAAGCCTACGATGCATATAAATCATTAGCCATGTTACCAACTAATGCAGTAAATGTTGGTTTGTATGCCTATTTATCTGCCAGTCAGAGTGAAGAAATGACCTGTTCTACCGTAGCCGTAGATAATATTATTAATGGTGAAACGATCATTGCCCATGTTAAAGATGATATTCGTTTTCAAGGCGTGAAGATGACAGCGAAAGATGTCGATTTTACTGCCGCTAATTTTACCTTTGAAACTAGTAGTGATAAATATAACTATCAATATTAGTGGTCGAACAAAAATATGCTATAATAAGTGGGGGAGACAAAATTGAACAGGCTAAGGGGGTAGCAGCTAAGGAACAACAAGTTGCTAAAACTAGAGACCACACTGAACTGCCAGCTCATCCTGAACATAGTGAAGAACCTGGTCAAACTAAGGATGAGCTAGATGTTAAGTTACAGAAGATTATTCAAGAATTTGTTAAAGATAAACCAGAATATGCTGAGAAAATTAACAAAATAGGTTATAAGGAACTTAAAGAACAATTAGTAGAATATACCACATCCAGTCATGACCAACTGCAGGAACAAGATTGGTGGGGAAACATCACTAGTGGTATTAAAGAATTATTTGGAGTAAATGAAGCAGAAGCTGCTCTTCCATTAATAATACCGGTGGCTGAAATAATTAAATATGGTGGTGCAGCCTTAATTTTATCTCTCACAGCATCTAAATTAGCTAGTGAAAGTGATGGAAACAATTGGCAAAGCGACTTTGAAAAAAGAAAACATGATGATAGAGGTAAATCATCTGATACTACTAGTCAGCAGCAGAAAACTGCCACCTCTAGCAGCTTCATGCCTAATCTTGATCCGGATGATTTTGAACCTGATGATGAGGAGGATAAGACATCAAGAAAACAAAATTGTGAAAAATCTGAAAGTCCAATATGGAAGGAGTTAAAACCTTACAAAGGAAAAACTAAAACTAACGGACTGAGTGGAAATAAACAGAGATTTTACGAATGGGATCATACTCATAATGATATAGAAATATATGATAGTAATGGTTGTCATCAAGGCTCAATAAATCCAAAAACTGGAGAATTATATAAAGAAGCAGTTAAAGGGAGGAAACTTGGAATATGGTAAAATAAAAGCACAATATTATTGTTGTGCTCAATTCAGTTTTCATATGAAGGAAAAAGAAAGGATTATTATTTATGATCCAATGAACCGTTCACATCTAATAAAGGTTGATAAGCATATAGGACAAGAAATAGATTTTTGCCCTTGGTGTGGTACTAAATTACCTGAGAAAGTATCATATGACAAATGGTGGAATATTCTAGAAAAAGAATATAATATTACAGATCCTAGAAATTCAGAAAAAGAAAGAGTACCAGCTGAATTTTGGACCGACGAATGGTGGAAAAAACGAGGACTATAATGCGGTAAGAAGCAATTTGCAACAAACCTCTTCCAAAATTTAGAAGACGAAATAACCCAGGCGGAAGCAAGTGGTAGTAGTAAAGCTGATCTGCAAGCAATGTTACATATTTCGCAAGTATTTTACAAAAAGGAGCAAAGTGATGCCATCAAAGAAGGCAGACCAATAAAAGATTTTGGGGAATTTGCTCAGCATCTAAACCAACATATCTACAACGATTCAATCTTTGCTGGCAAAGTCCACGATAATATAGTTAAAATTTTACTAAAAACCCAATTAGTGGTCGAACAAAAATATGCTATAATAAGCGGGGGAGACAAAATTGAACAGGCTAAGGGGGTAGCAGCTAAGGAACAACAAGTTGCTAAAACTAGAGACCACACTGAATTTCCAGCTCATCCTGAACATAGTGAAGAACCTAATCAAACTAAGGATGAGCTAGATGTTAAGTTACAGAAGATTATTCAAGATAACCCAGAAATCAACCAGAAAATAGAGGAGCATGGAGGATATGATAATTTAAAACAACGATTGGTAGAAATAGCGAAAGAATTATTTGGTATATCAGAGGCACAGGCTTGTCCTGCTCCTATGATAGCAGCTGGGATAGCGACTGGTGGGGAGGGTGCTGTAGCAACTGGAACTGCTTTTGGCGGAATTGCGGCAGTTAATGCAATTACGGATATTCCTAAAAATGCATTGGTAGCATGGTTGTTTAAAAATATAGGTGATGGATCTTCCGGTCAAATTCTTAAAATTGCACTTACACTTGCTGTAAAGCCAGAAAGTGTAATGAATATAATGAACCCACAACAACAAAATGACTTTGAAAAAAGAAAACATGATGATAATAGTAATAAACCATCTACAAGCAAACAACAGCAGAAGGTGTCTGCTACTTCCTTTATGCCATCAGATCCAAATGATAATGATCCTGATGATGAATTCTCCCATTTTAAAAAGAAAGATGGGTCAAATCGCTATGAATGTGAAAAACAAGAGAGTCCTGAATGGAAAAGCTCTCAAAACTTTAAAGATGAATTTAGAACTAATGGTGGCACTGGCAAAAATAAAGAATATTATCGTTGGGATATGAAACATAAAGATATTGAAATATATGATCATAAAGCTCGGTATATTGGTTCAAAAGATACTGTAACTGGAAAAATATATAGACAAGGGGATATGAGAATACATCCTAAACTGGAGCATTTAATATGAAATTTTGCTGCAAAGACTTTCCAAGCAAACAAAATGGTCGAGCAATAACTTTTTATTGCGAACGTACCGAAGATTCAATTATTAATTATTATCCAAGAGAAAGAGATTATTTAACAATTCATGGAGAGGCAACTGGTTATAGTATACAATATTGTCCTTGGTGTGGAACTAAGCTACCAAGGGAGTTGTGGGATGAATGGTATGATATTTTAAGTAGTGAATATGGAATAGAAGACCCCACTGAAAATGATAGAGAAAAGGTACCAGCCGAATTTTGGACCGATGAATGGTGGAAGAAGCGAGGATTATAGTGCAGTAAAAAGCAATTTTAGACAAACCTCTTCCAAAATTTAGAAGACGAAATAACCCAGGCTGAGGCAAATGGTGATAGTAAAGCTGATCTGCAAGCGATGTTACATATTTCGCAAGTACTTTACAAAAAAGAACAAAGTGATGCCATCAAAGAAGGCAGACCAATAAAAGATTTTGGGGAATTTGCTCAGCATCTAAACCAACATATCTACAACGATTCAATCTTTGCTGGCAAAGTCCACGATAATATAGTTAAAATTTCACTAAAAACCCAATTAGTGGTTGAACAAAAATATGCTATAATAGGTGGGGGACAGGCTAAGGATAATCAACCATTTGCCCCAAACATACCAGCTAGCAACAAGCCAGTTGCTGAATCAGCCGAGTTTAAATGGACTGAAGAGGGGATAACAAAGTTACTTGCCACTAATCCTGCAAACAAGATAACACCACCAATACCACCATTAGACATAATGGTTAGAGAGCAATCACTGCCGACTACTTCAAGAACGGTAGCTATTTCTGACATATCAGTAGAGGAAAGCAATATTAAAAACTTAAGCGATGATGAGCTAAGAACCGCATTTAGGTAAGTAACAAGTGGTACAAAATATATTTTCTTTGGACCAGATGAATATGGTGCAAAAATAATAGAAGAACATAAAAAACGATTCCCTGAGGCAGAAGGACAAAAAAATATAGAAGTATTAGGAGTGAGATTACTCTTTAATCCACTAATTAACCTAGCAGTGAAAGAAGCTACTGGTACTAAATTGCTAGGTGAGACTGACCCTACAGATCTTGTACCGACAAGAGTTGCTTTACCTACTGTTAGTGGTGGCAACAAGATATTAAAAGATCCGGCACCAAAGCATAAAATTATAGAAGGAAAAGCAATTAATTTAGAAACCCCAGAAACATCTGGACTACCAAAAGAACCACACCTTCCAACCCACAGTGATATTACTGCTAAAACTAAAATTGTAGAAAAAACTTCGATGCTTGCTAATAAAGTTGAGCAAGAATTACCAACTTCTGAAGTTGGAGAAGTGAAATTAGGGGCATCAAATGTAGCTAGTGATCTACCATTACAAAAACGTATTGAGACAGTTACCGGTATTACAAAACCTATAGACCTTAAACTAGAACAATATACTACATATCTTAAACAATATGAAAATTGGTCTCAACTTTCAGATTTAGCTAAAAAAGTGCCAGGAGAATTGGGCGTAGCAGTTTATAATAATAAGATGGATGGATTAAAATGGAAAAAAGGTGGGGATAGTATTAGAATAGATAAGGGAAATCCAGCTGCTAAGTACGTAACCCAGCAAGTTGACCATGTAGCAATAAGTTATAATGGTAAAGTTGTTGATCATACTGGTAACAATTATATCTTTAAAGATGAGGTAACTGGTGGCGTGTATAAGATGGATCGGGCTATGTTTGATGCTGGGAAAAGAAATGCAGAACACGGTTTTGATTTAAATATGCAAATAAAAGAGCCAACAAAACACCCAGATGCCCATATTCCAGCAGATCAATGGGCTAAATGGAAAAGTTTTCATAAACCAGATTAAGAGGTAATATTAATGACAACAAAATTTCTATTATATCCTCAACTTCGCATGGAAGTTAAAGGTTCATTTGAAGATTTAGCCGATTATGATAGGCAAATGAAAGAATGGGTGGACGAGCAATATCCTCATCCTTATAGTGATAGTTTGACATATTATGTAATAAACACATTATACGATAGTTGTGATTTGGATAAATATAAAGAAAGCAACATTGGTGAAATATTATATGACGAGGATGAAGCACAGCAAATCTATAAATTTTGTAAATGGTTTGGAGATTTAATAGATTCAATATCACTACATACTAATGAAACAAATTCAGATTATTTAAATCACCCAGAATGGTCTAAAGTTTATATTGGAGCCAAAGAGATGTATGAATTGATGGATAGAAATGATAAAAAATATCATTTTTCCGAAATAGCAAATAGTTAAAGTGTAGAAGTCAAGATTTGATCTTACAGACCCCATAAATTAACTTATTAGATTGTCAGATAAATTTTGACTGTCAGATAAGTGTTCAAGATACAAGATCTCATTATTTTTTTCAAACGCTAATTTTTTACTATCTTTAAAGGTTTGCATTGGAGTTTTACCATAGCAATACTTGCCTGAATGAGGACGTTCGTTATTATAATAATGTAACCAGGTATCAAGATCTTTTTGCAATTCAAAAAGTGAATTGTAAATCTTTTTACGCATTGCAGTATCATAAAACTCATTTTTCATGGTTTTATGAAACCTCTCACATATCCCGTTAGTTTGAGGGGAATATGCTTTTGTAACGGTGGGTTCTATTCCTTCAATACTTAAAAACAATTCAAAGGCATGATGTTCTATATTTCCTTTATATTCAGTACCACGATCAGTTAATATACGTAGTATAGGAATACCTTGTTCTTCGTACCAAGGTAGAACTCTATCATTTAACATATCAGCAGAGGTTATAGCTGTTTTGTCTGTGTATAATTTGGCATCCGTCACCCTGGAATAGCTATCGATAAAAGTTTGACCATAAACCTTACCTATTCCTTTAAAGTTGCCAACATAGTAAACATCTTGACAACCAAGATAGCCTGGATGTTCTGTCTCTATTTCCCCATGTGCCTCTTTAAGATTCTTACGATTCTCCAAGACACGTAATTGAGCTTCCGTAAGTATAATGCCATCCTGAGCCATTTTAGTTTCTAAAGCTACTAGCCGTTTCTTAAGATTATTGAGATCGTTCCTAAGCCAGATAGATCTAATGCCGCCGGGAGATACTAAAATCCCATCTTTTTTTAATTCGTTCGATACACGAAGTTGACCATAAGCGGGGTACTCTATTGCCATGTCTAATACCGCTTTCTCTACAATAGGATCAACTCTATTAGCCAATATGGGTTTCTTACGGCTTATTTCATACAAGGCTTCATCGCCACCATTCTCATATAATTCCTTGAATCTATAATAACTATCTCTGCTATACCCCATTGTCTTACATGCACTAGATACATTTCCTAAGCTTTTTGCTAGTTCAAGTAATCCTATTTTTGGTCTTATTATTTTCTGATTTAAATTCATTTTAATCTCCATTTAATAATTTGTTTATTTTACTAAATGTAAGATTAAATCTCAACTACTTCAACTAATTATTATTTTTTAAAACCTTCAGATATCTTGTCAACTGTTTTTAGGCAATGCCTGACAAGTTGCTGATGAGTTCTTGACAGAAGAGTTGACTTTATATATATTGCAACTTGTCTATATGCCATAGATATTAATAAAGGGGGTGTAGCTCAGTTGGTTAGAGCGTCTGCCTGTCACGCAGAAGGTCGCGGGTTCGAGTCCCGTCACTCCCGCCAATTCGGCACAACTTGCTACTTTTTGCATTTCTGCGAATGGAAAAGCCAGAACGTAATGCATCTTACAGCCCTCGAGTGTTAGGTTCGAAAATATAAAATTTAATAATTCCCTTTTTTCAGCAATTGTCGAACCTCTAAAAGTTTCATAGGCGTTTCTGCTGATACATATAAGGTCTGCAAGCTTTTTAGAAAGCTTATCATCTACTTTGTCATAACTCTTAATTAATTCAGTTAATTCATATTGTCTTTCCTTTAATTGAGCTTTCTTATGCAAAAATTCTTCTCTAGTTAAGGTGCCATCTGTTAAGAAATCCATCAATCTATTGAGTTTATTTTGAATAACGGTATGCTCTTGTTTTAATTCGCCAACTTCAAGGTTAAATTCATAAGCCTTGCCTTGATTGACATTTATTAAATAATCCATTATTTGTTTTAATATCTCAGGATTTTTTATTTGTAAGGTTTTTAATACTTCCTCAATTTGTCTTAATATTTCATCTTCCCTAACCCAAATAGCCTTTTTAGGATCTTCTGGGCTCCAAGCTCTTAAGTAAGTCCATTCTGATATTTTGCCATTTTCATATTTTTTACTCTTAGTATCAGAAGTAATTAAATTACCGGTAACGGCACATTTAAGGATGCCTCTAAATAAAAATTCTTTACCTCGATATTGAAAAGGTTTTTTATGCCAACCCATACGTACTGCCTCACAAGCTTTAAAAATTTCTCTATTAGTAAGTGTTTGATAATGATGTAACCATAACTCTCCTTTTACTCTCATTTCTCCATAATAAAAAGGATTTTGTAGTATGCGATATATAACTGACTTAACAATATGATAGCCCTTCTTACTACGCAATCCCCAATCCTTAGCTTTGGTTACCATTTCTGATAAGGTATAGGCTCCTGTAGCATAGGTGTCAAATATCTTGCTAATAATACTACCATTAACTGGATCAATTACTATTATCCCTCTACCCCTTTCATCCCGTTTATTTAAATATCCAATAGGAGCAGAACCATACCACTCCCCATGAACTTCTATTTTTTGCTTAAAACTTTTTATAACATTTTCACTTAATAAATCAGTATGACTTTTAGCGACTACCACGCTTATGCCCCACATCATTAATTCATGACCACTTGACTGCTGGTGAATAACATAACCTTCACTGTTAAAATGCAATTCCAATTTACCTTGTTTAACTAGCTCATCTAGTATAGGAAATTCTTTTTGGCTTCTTTGAACACGATCAACTTTATCAACAACAAAAGCGATAGGTTCTCGCTCTTTCTTAATGAATTTGATAATTTCCATAAAATGTTTATGATTACCTTGGTAGAAGATTCAATAAGTTTAAAGGTTTGTATAATATGCAAACCTTTACGTTCGCAATATTTTTCTAACCGATCTTTTCGTACTTCAAGTGAGTAACCTTCCTCCTGATCTTTAGAAGAAACACGCGATAAAATAATTGCCTTTACCGCTTTGTTAGTCATTATTAAACTCCTTTATTTCTGATAATTTTTTTATTGTAAAAGATACTATAATGTTCTGCATAATGGGTAGTTTTTGATGAAAGACCATATGGCGAACTACTAATATCTTTAAATACTAATTTGCTAGAGATTTTGACATCCCAAAATAACGTTTGTCATTCCAACTGTTATTCTAACCAGTTTCCCAATAAAGTCAATCTTTAGTTGCCGATTCTTTTTCTTTGTCTATTCTAAGTCGAATCTCGATAAATCTTTGGCAAAACCTTATAAAATTTCTTGCTAGCCTTCTTGATTCTTCTTCACTTATCTCTTGATCATGTGAATTACGAATGGTTAATGCTAAATTATTAAATATTTCTTCTGGTGTTCTTTTATCTTTATTCATATTTTTTCTCATTTTTTTATCACTTTATATTTTAATTGTTCTAGTAATTTTTTTCCAAGAGTTCTGTACTAATTCCATAAAAATCATTAGGAGTAACAACTCCATGAGTTGCTAAAAAATTCTTTCCATCACTTTGGGTCTTGGGATGGTTTTTTCTGTAGAGATATTTGTAAATGTGAGCTGGTGAGACTTTAAATAATTTAGTGACCTTACCGGTTGTTAAATTATTTACTTCTATCCAAATTGATAGTTTCATAATAACCTTTAAATAAAAATTAATTGTAATGTGAATATATCTAGAGGAACGGTTTTTAGCATGATATCTAGTATTTAATGTTATTTATAAAATAAAATTATTAACTTGTGGGGAAGGGTAACTTTAAGTAATTAGTTGTATTAATAAGTATGAGTTTTCTAGAGCTTTCATTAACTGGACTAATAACCCTTATGGCTATCCTGCCAAAGATCGGTCAGGAAAACTCGCCATGATTGAGCCAGCCCATTTAGGCAATCTTATGAACAAGATTACTTCAGGGATAGCACCAAAATCAACAATAGAACCAAATATGATAATTAATTAAAGAAAAATTAACTAAGGAGAAATTATATGAATTATTACGATTTTAACAATGCTGAACCAATTAATTTTAATTTAATCCCGCAAGGAACTATTGCTAAGGTTAGTCTGATGATTAGGGATGGTGGTTATAATGACCATGAACAAGGTTGGTTTGGCGGTTATGCAACTAAGAATGAGCTAAGCGAAGCTGTCTATTTAAATTGCGAGTTTACCATTTTACAAGGTGAATATGTAAAACGCAAAATATGGGGGTTGATTGGTTTATATAGTCAGAAGAAGAATAACCACTGGGGTGATATAGGACGCTCCTTTATTCGCTCTATGTTAAATTCAGCTAAAGGTTTTAGCGACAAAGATAATTCAGATGCTGCCCAGCTAGCAAGAAGGATTAATAGTTTTGCTGATTTAAATGGTTTAGAGTTTATAGCTAAAATTGACATTGAAACTGATAAATTAGGAAATCAAAAAAATGTTATTAAATCAGCTATAGATACCAGCCATAAGGATTATACTAAATTTATGGATAGTAGAACTGATTTAGCTAGCTGGATGTAGATATGCTAGATTTTAATCATCAACTGAAAACATATCATCAAATATCCGATCGGCTAAATAAGTTAATAGATCAAGCATTAGAGCTTGAAAGGCAAGCTGGGCAACCTCGTAAATATCTTGGTGCATCTCGTTTGGGAACACCTTGCTCTAGAGCATTGCAGTATGAGTATATCAGCAGCAAGCAAGGAATCAATCCTAACTTTAGAGGTCAAATATTAAGGATCTTTGACATTGGACATTTATTTGAAACATTAGCTATTAGGTGGTTAAAAGCCGCTGGTCTTGAGCTAGTTACCAAAGATCAGCATGGTAAGCAATTTGGTTTTGAGGTAGCGGATAAGAGAATTGCCGGTCATATTGATGGTATTATTTATAAAGCACCTAAGCAACTTGGCATAAACTGCCCTGCTTTATGGGACGCTAAAACAATGAATAATAAAGCATGGAAAGAACTTGCTCGCAAAGGTTTGGTATTATCTAAACCTTTATATGCTGCTCAAATTGCTCTATATCAAGCTTATATGGAGGAAAGCATAGCTGGTATTTCTATAAATCCATGCTTATTTACTGCTATTAATAAAGATAATTGCGATATATATCATGATCTTATCCCATTTGATGGAGAGCTAGCCCAAAGAATGAGTGATAAGGCGGTTAATATTATCCGTGCTACTGAAGTTGGCGAGTTATTGCCACGAACCTTTAACAGCAGAGAATTTTATGACTGCAAAATATGTTCATATCAAAATAAATGTTGGGACTGCAAGACTGAAGGTAAGTTATGAACATTCTGCCGATTAAGGATGATATTCAAACGTATTTTTGGGTGGTTTTTGGTTATCTTGACGGATTAATACCCTTACGTTCCTTTGCTGAAAAAGGTAGTAGTAGTAATAAACTACCGACTAATATATGGATTAAGGCTGATGATTCTATGACTAGTAAAGCTTTAAACTTTGCTAACATAGCTAATCAGAGACGAGCAGCTTTTTGTGTCATTCCAGCAATTGTTGAACAGTACGGTCAAGCTTCTAGTAACAGCATCAAGCAAATGCAGGTACTACTGATTGATATTGATGATGGTGATGTAGAAGGTAAGTTATTCTTACTGGAGCAAACTCTAGGTCAAGCTACTATGATTATTGAATCAGGTGGCGTTACCTGTGAGGGTTTAGCCAAAATCCATGTTTACTGGCAATTAACTAAAGCGATAGAAGGTAATCAGTTAAAACAATTACTAGAACTTAGATATCAAATAGCTCATATTTTCGGTGGCGATACTCATTTTAAATCGGCTCATCAACCAATTAGGGTAGCAGGTTCGGTCTATCATAAAGGTGGGATAGCTAAGTTAGTTAAAATTAGAACTTACACGCCAGTAGAATATGAACTTGAGCCATTAATTCAGTTGGTTAAGGAACTACCACTCAATAATCTAGCTAATAATAATTTTATAACCACTTCCGCTTTACCAAGCAATAAGATACTTACTGAAAAGGTTTATGAAGGAGGCATAGGAGAACAAACTAGGTTTAATCATTTAACTAGAGTAATTGGTTATTGGCTGCGTCGCTGCCATGATGGGTTGATTAGCGAAGATAAAGCAATAGAAGAAATCTATAGTTATAATCTAGCTAATGTATTACCTGCATGGTCAATTGATAAAATAAAGCAGATGGTTAATGGCTTATGGAAAGTACATATAGAAAAATATGGTACTCCTAAACAGCAACCACAACAGATTACCAATACAGTTATCAGCTTCTCTTTAGACGATTTTCTAGCTGATCATAGTCAACTGCCACAGGATATAATTGCTCCACGAATCTTAACACCTAGCGGTATATTAAGTCTTTGGCGGAGCCCCTAAAGTTGGTAAAAGTGATTTTTTATTATCACTATTTGTTCATATGTCAGCAGGTAAAGAATTTGTTGGGTTTAAACCAGCAAGACCATTAAGGATATTTTATTTGCAAACAGAAATTGGTTACCATTATATGCGAGAGAGGTTACAAAATATCCAGCTGCCAAAAGAGTTGCTTGATAAGGCAGAAACTAATTTGCATATTACAGCTAATAATAGATTACTGCTCGATGAACAAGGAGTCAATATTGCTGCTAAACATATTAGACAGATTTTCCCTGAACATCCACCGGATATTATTGCCATTGACCCTATTCGCAATAGTTTTGATGGTGGTAGACATGGCTCTACCGAGAACGAAAATGATGCCATGATGTTTTTTCTGAAAAATAGAATTGAGTTACTGAGAGATAAAATAAATCCTCATACTGGCATTATTCTTGTTCATCATACTAAAAAAATTAGTCGTATACAATTTGAAGATGATCCATTTCAAGCATTTAGTGGAGCAAGTAGCTTGAGAGGTTATTATACTAGCGGGATATTATTATATAAACCTGAGATAGATAGTAATAATCGTCATTTAATTTTTGAATTGCGTAATGGCAAGGAGATTGGCAACAAGATTATTCATAAGGTTGCTGGTATATGGGAAGAGTTAAATCCTATGGAGAAACGTATTGCATATAAAGTAAAGGGTAAGCTTTACGATCGCGAACGTGAACGCCGTATTAAGGTTATTATTAAACTACTTGAGGCAGATGCTTTAAGAGGTAAGTTTTATCTAATGAAACAGTTTGCTCAAAAATATCAGAATTATATAGATTTAGGTGGTAGAAGAGCGATTTATGATGACTGCTCAGTTGCTGCTACTCAAGGAGTAATTAAGTTTTTTGATAATCCTGAGGAGTATGGAATAAAGCTCGCAAGTGTTGTTAACGCAAGCTTTGGTTATATATGTACTGAAAATATGATGATGGAAAAAGAGGAAGTAATCAATATTGAAACTGGAGAAACAATAAAAAATTATATTCAAATACCACCCACGCATTACAAATGTGATGGTGATGGAAGGAAGAAAAAGATACTAAATAATAATAACTGGCAAACAGATTTAGAAAAAATTGGTGAAAATACTGTAAATAAAACAAATTTAAAATGCAGCTCATAATGCATAGTGCATAATGCATTTCATAGTGCAGTGCATTATGAAGTCAGCCGCAATGCCTTATAAATACTGCAATTGTAGAGAATTCCATAATGCATCTGCACTACAAAAAGAAATGCATTAAGGGGTTGCTCTCTAGCCCTTATTTATCAAGGGATTGCAGCCAGCTTCATAATGCAGCATTTTCCCCCTTTATAAATAAAGGGCTTTTTAATAAGCCCAATTTATTTTACGGGGTAATTCACCTGAGTCAAAAATTAGCTGGATTAAACTTTGAAAAATCATTGAGGAAAAAATGAAAGAAGAAAAAATAGTAGATAACGCCTAACCAATTGTCTATTTTTCACATTATATTACTTAGTGCTTTATAGTTTTTGTGCTATACTGCTTCTTAGGTACTAATAACTACTAATAGCAGCATATATGGATAAAATAACTCCTCGCGTGGATTTAGCTTTCAAAAAGATCTTTGGTGTAGAAGAGAATAAGGATTTGCTGATATCCTTGATTAATTCTATCGTTGGACAAGAGGATCAAGTGGCAGAGGTAACTTTGCTTAATCCATATAACCCTAAAAACTTTAAGAATGATAAACTCTCAATATTAGACGTTAAAGCCAAATCTGTTGATGGCAAAAGGTTCAATATTGAGATTCAAATTAGCGACGAAGCTGATTATGATAAGCGAGCTTTATATTACTGGGCTAAATTATATACTGAGCAATTAAAGGTAGCTCAGGACTATTCGACCTTAAGCAAAGCCATTGGTATTCATATACTTAATTTTACTTCTATTCCTAAAGTAGATAAATATCACAATGTTTTCCATATAGTCGAAAAAGATAGTGGCTTGTTGTATTTCAAGGATCTCGAATTACATACTATTGAGCTTAATAAGTTTACTGATAATTCTCATGAGGAATTAGCTGATATACTGAAAAAAGTAAAAGACTCTCTAGATATGTGGTTAGCTTTTTTAACAAGACATGACCTACTTAACAAAGATAATTTGCCTAAAGAACTGGACAATATTGCCTTAAAAAAAGCTCTAACAGTGCTAAATGTTATGAACTTTACTGACGAAGAAAGAGAGGCCTATGAAGGTCATCTCAAATGGCTGCGTATAGAAGCTAATACTATCAAGAAATTTGAGGATAAAGGTAGAGCGGAAGGTAAAGCGGAAGGTAAAGAGGAAGGTAGAGCGGAAGAAAAAATATCTATGGCAAAAGAAATGCTATTAAACAATGAGTCGATGGAAAAAATTATTAAATACACTAAGTTAAGTAAATCTCAAATAGAAAATCTAAAATGACTTACGATCCTCAAACTATTACTGCTGAAGTAGTTGAGATTTAATCTTACATTTAGTAAAATAAACAAATTATTAAATGGAGATAAAAATGAATTTAAATCAGAAAATAATAAGACCAAAAATAGGATTACTTGAACTAGCAAAAAGCTTAGGAAATGTATCTAGTGCATGTAAGACAATGGGGTATAGCAGAGATAGTTATTATAGATTCAAGGAATTATATGAGAATGGTGGCGATGAAGCCTTGTATGAAATAAGCCGTAAGAAACCCATATTGGCTAATATGAGTTGATCCTATTGTAGAGAAAGCGGTATTAGACATGGTAATAGAGTACCCCGCTTATGGTCAACTTCGTGTATCGAACGAATTAAAAAAAGATGGGATTTTAGTATCTCCCGGCGGCATTAGATCTATCTGGCTTAGGAACGATCTCAATAATCTTAAGAAACGGCTAGTAGCTTTAGAAACTAAAATGGCTCAGGATGGCATTATACTTACGGAAGCTCAATTACGTGTCTTGGAGAATCGTAAGAATCTTAAAGAGGCACATGGGGAAATAGAGACAGAACATCCAGGCTATCTTGGTTGTCAAGATGTTTACTATGTTGGCAACTTTAAAGGAATAGGTAAGGTTTATGGTCAAACTTTTATCGATAGCTATTCCAGGGTGACGGATGCCAAATTATACACAGACAAAACAGCTATAACCTCTGCTGATATGTTAAATGATAGAGTTCTACCTTGGTACGAAGAACAAGGTATTCCTATACTACGTATATTAACTGATCGTGGTACTGAATATAAAGGAAATATAGAACATCATACCTTTGAATTGTTTTTAAGTATTGAAGGAATAGAACCCACCGTTACAAAAGCATATTCCCCTCAAACTAACGGGATATGTGAGAGGTTTCATAAAACCATGAAAAATGAGTTTTATGATACTGCAATGCGTAAAAAGATTTACAATTCACTTTTTGAATTGCAAAAAGATCTTGATACCTGGTTACATTATTATAATAACGAACGTCCTCATTCCGGCAAGTATTGCTATGGTAAAACTCCAATGCAAACCTTTAAAGATAGTAAAAAATTAGCGTTTGAAAAAAATAATGAGATCTTGTATCTTGAACACTTATCTGACAGTCAAAATTTATCTGACAATCTAATAAGTTAATTTATGGGGTCTGTAAGATCAAATCTTGACTTTTACATTCCATATCTACATCTACTTTAACATGATCCATTAAAGCTTCCCATATACCTTTGTCAACCCATCTCTTAAATCTGCGATAAACACTGTACCAACAACCATAATAATTAGGCAGAAGACGCCATTGACAACCTGTTCTAGCAATAAACCATATTGCTTCAATAAACTGTCTTATTTTTTCCTCATTCTTGTTGTGTATAGCTTTTTTTTTCTTAAAAAATGATAAAATTGCTTCCCATGCTTGGTCTTCTATGTAATACTTCATATCGGTAGTTTCTTGGTTTCGATAACTAGAAACTACCATTTCTTCTTACTATTGCAACTTCTTTATTCTCCTCTGATAACTTAACATAAAATTTTGTCAACAGAGCCTAGTAATACCAACTATCTTCCAAAGAAATGTGACATACCAAAACCAATAGCTACATCTATTTTACAGCTAATAGAAGCTCCTATTTTTTCATCAGACAATTATATAGGATATGGAGGATACGGTAGTAAACAAGGTACGTTGCAGCTAATAGTAAATGCTGATGATAGCAACTGGAATGGAGCAATAATTTATCAAAGCCAAGATGGTAAGAATTATAAACCACTATTCACTACAACTAATCAAGCTATATCAGGTTTTTTATTAAATAATTTTTTACCAGCATCTAGTTTAATTATTGATAATCAAAATATCATTGTCATTCAGTTATTACATGGTAGGCTACAAACTGTAAATGAGCTAACTTTATTAAATGGTGCTAATAAAGCACTAATAGGCAATGAACTGATTCAATTCCAAGAAGCTGAGCTAATTGGTTCTAATAAATACAAATTAAGCAAACTTCTAAGAGGCAGGCAAGGCACTGAATGGGCAATTAATAACCACCAAATAGGCGATAGATTTATTATGCTAACAGATGCAACAACTCTAATACCAATTAATAATAATTTAATTGGTCGTCCAATCCATTACAAAGCTGTATCAATAGGCAAAACTCTTGCTGAAACAACCCCTGTTACTTTTACCTATACTGGTAAATGTCTGAAACCATTTGCTCCAGTTCATGTTACAGCTAAACACGATGAAAACTATAATATTATAATCAGCTGGATTAGAAGAGCTAGAGTTGATAATGAGTGGCATGATTATGTTGACACGCCAATTAATAAAGAATTTGAGAAATATGAAATTGATATTAAACGCGATCAACAACTAGTCAGAATATTGGAATCATCTTGTCAAAGCGTAATATACAGCAAAGAGCAACAATTAGCTGATTCAACTGTAACAAACCAAAGCTTGATTGCTCGAAACCTAACTGCCACTATTTACCAACTCTCTAGCTTGGTAGGTCGAGGTTACGAAACCACTATATCTCTAGATAATATTAACTAACTCACATGTCACACACAGCTAGATTAAAACTACCTTTGATTCATAGTGGGCAGGTGCAGAAAGAAATTACCCATAATGAAGCTCTTAGTTTACTTGATATACTGATAAATCCAGTAGTGCAAGCTATTGGTATCACCTCTCCTGAAGTAGAGATAGATAACCAAAAACTTGGTCAACTATATATAATTGGTGCAAACGCCGAACAAGAATTTATTGGTCACGAGAATAACATCGCTCAAAAATTAGAACATGGCTGGCGGTTTATTATACCGTATAAATGGCTAGAAGTAGTATTAGACGATGATGGTAGTCATTATCGATTTGATGGTGAAAAATGGCAAAAGTCATAATTCCCATTACTTCTATATAAAGCTTATTTACCACCCCATAATCCTACGATCCTAACATAGCCATTATAAGATTAATCTTCAAATAACAAATTTTTAAAACAACTAAAAGGTATATTTATGCAAAAATTACAAGAGTTTAGAACCATTATATTTAACCTAGTCACTATATTAACTGCTTGGCTAGCTGATTTTAATATTGAACTATCAGAAGAACACCAAACCGCAATGAGCGTTACTATTATTGCCATTATTAATATTATTTTAAGATTTATAACCAAAACGCCTATTAGAAAAAATGAAGAAACCAACCAAATAAAAGTTAAAATTATAAAATAAATATGAACAATACATATTATATCCCATATTTTACCTATCAAGAATTAGCTTGCAAACAAACAGGGAAAATAGTACTAGCTACTGGATTTGCAGAGAAATTAGTAAATTTACGCAAGATTTTTAATAAACCAATGTCTGTTAGTTCAGGTTGCCGTTGCCGAGAGTATAACAAGAAAATCAACGGAGCTAAAAACTCCTTTCATATTTACGACTACCCGCACCATAGTGGAGGAGGCTGCTGTGCCTTTGACGTTCTAACCCTAGATAAAACCATTAAAGGCGATTTAATTGCCACTGCTTGGCAACTAGATTGGACTATCGGTATCCATAAAAATTTTGTTCATTTAGACCGACGTATTGATTATACTGAATTAAAACAGATAATATTTTTATATTAAAGTTAGAACATTATAGTTGGAAATATATAAGACTCAATTGATTTATATCTGAATGTAACTTAAATATAATAGAATACTTATTATTTTAAGAAGCATATAATAAATCATTTAGTAGTATTTTAATTTTTAGTTTAATATACTCTATAATTAAAGTAATATGGTGGGTATTAAAATGGAAGATAGTAATAATTGGGAAGCAAAGTATGTAAACTGTAAATATGCTGATAGGTTAGTTAATAAACTAGTTGAGCTGAATCAGCAAGTAACTATACCAGTAAATATGAATGAGGTTAAAAAAGGTATATAGTAAAGGCAGTTGAGTTATGTTAGTGATTGTGATAATATAAAATGAAAAATGTCAACTAGCCCATACAGTATAGATTTAAGAGAAAAAGTAATAAAATATCTAGAAGCAGGAAATAGTCAAAGGTCAGCATCTAGAGTTTTTCAATTGAGCCCTACAACAGTAAATACATGGCATGTAAGGTATAAGAAAGAAGGTCATTATCAAGCAAGGAAGTATAAAGGAGCAAAGCCTAGTATAGAAATGGATGATTTTATCAAGTATGTAGAAGAAAATCCTAATAGCAAAACGGAAGATATTGGTAAGAAATTTGGGATAAGCGCTAGTGGGGCAAGATATTGGCTAAGACAATTGGGATTTAGTTATAAAAAAAGCCTTTACCTATGTGGAAGCTAATGCTGAAAAGCGATGTAAGTATTTAGAAGATATCAAAGATCTAGCTACAGATGCGCTTGTGTATATAGATGAGAGCGGAATAGAGATGAACATTACCCAAGATAGAGGTTGGGGAAAGAAAGGTCAAACACTACAAGCAAAGAAGAGTGGGAAGTATTACCAAAGGACGAATATTATAGCAGGTTTGGTAGGTAATAAATCTATAGCCCCTTTTGTATTCAATGGCACCTGTAATACCGAACTATTTAATAATTGGGTAGAGCAATTTTTGATAAAAGAGCTTATAGCTGGTCAAGTTGTGATTTTAGACAATGCTGCTTTTCATAAGTCTAAGAAGACTAAAGATTTAATAGAATCAGTAGGATGTAGGGTAATATTTTTACCACCTTACTCTCCTGACCTAAATCCAATAGAGAAATTTTGGGCTAATATGAAAAGGTGGATTAAACAAAAAATCGGGCTTTCACAAGAATTGTATAACACCATTTGTGCATTCTTTGCTGTAACATAACTTAACTGCTTTTACTATATATTATGCCAAAAAATATCATGGTAGCCAAATGCGACAATCTGGCGATCCCTATTACTCTCATCCGATAGAGGTAGCATATATGGTTTCTGATCATCTTTACCGCACTGACATTATTGTTACCAGCATCCTACATGATACTATAGAGGATACAAAGCTTACTAGAAGTATGATTGCAAGTGTTTTTGGAGAGCATATTGCTAGTCAAGTAGAAGATTTAAGCAGAAACAAGCCTCACGGCAAGATTAGCTCGGCGGAAACATTGAATATATTATTTCAACAGAAAAAATATGATGTCTTATTGATCAAGCTATTTGATCGACTGCATAATTTGCAAACTATTGGGGCTAAATCTTCAGAAAAAGCTAGGAAAACTATAGTAGAAACTCTTAGTAGGTTTATGAGTCTTAGCATGTATTACAATACACCAACAATTGAACAAAATTTTGCAGAATTATGTTCTAAAGTAATACATACTTATTACAAAACCAATAACTAGTCTTTACAGTCAAAAAGCGTCTTATTTTAAAATGATCTCTTACTCCAGCAATTTTTTGACGAAGAGACTAATATGATTCGTAGTTACTAGTTACCTTCTCCAATTTTGCAAAATAAAATATTCCAAATCCATAGCTCATTACTATAGGTAACATAATACATAATATCCCTAGTTGCCCCATATATTTTGTACAATATATGAAACCAAAAGATGTAACAATGGAAATTATGGCATGTGCTAAAGCATATACAAAACTACTATACGTAAAGCGTTTAAAAATAGGAAAATATTTGTAGAAAATGGCACTAGCTGGAGAGGAGTCAGGTGCAAATAATATAATCAACACTTGTATTATAAATAAATGTATCGGGGTACTGACCTTATCAAGGAAATAAGGGCAAAATATTATAAAAGCAAAAAAAATCATCCACCTAACTTTAAGAATCTTTAAAGGATATATTATATAACTTAGATACAATAATACCAACGTAGTAAGTAGTTGTATTATTGAAATAAGAAAGTTATGATAAAGAATATCTCCAACACTATAAACAAAAGAATTCCTGAGTATATTACCACAATAAAAATACACAAAATATGTTGGCACTGGACCAGCACATTGAATTAAAAAATAGAATAATACTGTCTTTTTCTGTACTTTCTCTTCTAAAATGATGTCACCTTTTAATATTTTTTTTTCAATATAGTGCGTATCAAAAAATGTTCTTAATCGCAATTTTGCATTAGCAAATTCTGGTGTTTCTCTTAACTTAGTTCTAGCAACTGTACCTATAATGGCAATTATCATTCCAAAGTAAAAAAGATAACGCCAATTAAACCCATAGTTAGTAATTAAGAAGCCTAACCCTAATGCAAACATTGATCCTAAGGAAGCACAAACCGTAATTATTGTTACGACAGGATATTGCATTGGTGGTTTTGTTATTTCCATTAAATATAGTTCTGCTCCCACTCTTTCACCTAAGGAAGATATACCTTGTATTGCACGACATATACTAATAATCCATGAAGCCGTAATGCCAATTTGTTCATAAGTTGGTAATGTAGCCATGATAAAACACGAGGTTGCCATCATAAAGGTTGTAATAATAATGGTTATTTTTCTACCAATATTATCTCCTATCCAACCAAACAGTAATGCTCCAAATGGTCTAAAAACAAAAGTGATACTATATGCAATCGCAATAAAAAGAGATGCAGAGTTTGGATCATCTTTGGGAAAAAATAGGCTATTGAGCAATACTGCCATATGGATATATAGCATCAGATCAAAATATTCGAGGAATGTGCCAATTGATAGTAAACCAACAGCTTCTTTTTGTTCTTTTGTAAGGCTGGTCTGCCGATCAGGGATAATCCTGGTATTTTCTTGAACTAATTCACTCATAATTGACTCGAATAATTGTTTTTTTCGGAATAAGTAGCCGTGTCTCTAAAAGCAATAGGTAAATCGCCATACTCTTTTGCCAACTTTTCAAAATGCAATAGTCCGTAAGCAAAACTGATAATTGTTGGAACCATAATAATCCATAATCCCCAATGACCAAAATGATCATAAAGATAGGTAAAAGCAAAAGCAGTGATTACATACATCGAAGTTCGAGATATAGCGAATATAACGCTAACATAGGTAAAGCGTTTAAATACCGGAAAGTTTTTATAACAAATGGGAAGAGCAGGAGCTAAGCATTCATACAATAAAATCATAACAAATTGCATCAAAAATAATTGACAAGGAGAACTAATATTATTCAATAAGTATGGACAAAATATGATAAAAATAGAACATATAATCAATATAACTCTTAGTATTAGTAATGGATATATTTTTAAACTTAAATAACATAATATTGATATGGTTAGAAACTCTATTATACAGGCAATGAAATTATGTTGAATAACTTCAGCCATAGTATAACCAAAGTTAGTTTTTAAAACATTACCACAATATATATAAATAAAATAAAAACTTACTGGTCCAGCACATTGGAATAAAAACAAAGCTATTACTGTTTTTTTACTAACTTTTTCTTGCAATATTGGGTGATTTGTTAAGCTAGCTGCATCGATATTGGCTTTTTCAAAAACTTTTTTGATTTGACGTTTGGCATCAGCAAACTCTGGGGTCTCCCGCAAAGCAGTTCTAGCAACAGAACCAACCAATGCCACCGCTGCCCCAAACCAAAATGCCAAACGCCAATTAAAACCATGCAAAGTAACAAGTGAAGCAATGCCTAAAGCTCCTAACTTTCCTAGGGAACCAAAAGCCCACATTAATCCGACACTTGCATATTGCACTGGTGGCTTAAGTGTTTCCGTTAAATAAAGTTGTGCCCCTGCCATTTCTCCCATAGAAGATATACCTTGCATAGCCCGGCAGATGGTCACTATCCAAGTTGCCATAGCTCCTATCTGAGCATAAGTAGGTAGATTAGCCATCACAAGACATGAGGCAGCCATCATAAAAGTTGTGATGATCACGGTAGATTTACGTCCTATAGTATCTCCCAACCATCCAAATATTACAGCCCCAACAGGTCGAAAAACATAAGTAGAACAAAAAGCAAATGCCATCATTAAAGAGCTTGTCTTAGCATCAGTTGGTTTAAAAAATAACTCATTAAGAAATGATGCCATATGGATATATAGCATCAGATCAAAATACTCCAAAAAGGTGCCTATGGATAGTAACCATACAGCTTCTTTTTGTTCTTTTGTAAGGCTGGTCTGCCGATCAGGGATAATTCTGGTGTTTTCTGGAACAGGTTTACTCATAATTTGCTCAATGTTGCTGTTGACTTCCTATAGTTCATATTTCCCATGTTACTTTTATTTGTTGTTTAATATACTTATTATATAATAGTTGATGATTTGACTAATGATAGCAAGGAAAAATAATATAGAAAAGCTGAAATAACAAATGTCTAGTTGTAACAATATCACGGTCTCAATATAAGCATGATAAGTTCCATAGCAACTTAAGAAAATACAAAACGGGATGTAACTTAAATATAACAGAATACTTATTATTTTAAGAAGCATATAATAAATTATTTGCTAGTATTTTAATTTTTAGTTTAGTATACTTTATAATTAAAATAATATAGGTATTAAAATGGAAGATATTGATAATTAGGAAGAAAAATATGAATCTTGTAAATATGCTGAGAGGTTAGTCAATAAATTATCCGAGCTGAACCAACAAGTAACTATACCAGTCAATATTTATGAGATTAGAAAAGGTATATATTACGCCAAAAAATATCATGGCAGTCAAATGCGGCAATCTGGCGATCCATATTACTCCCATCCAATAGATGTGGCGTATATGGTTGCTGAATATACCGCACTAAATATGCCAAAATATTTCAGAACTGACATGATTATTACTAGCTTACTGCACGATACTATTGAAGATACAGTTCTTACTGAAGAGATGATTACTCGTCTCTTTGACAAGCTAATTGCCAGTCAAGTTGTAGATTTGACTAGGGTGAAATCCTATGGGAAAATCAGTGCGGCAGAGACATTAAATATATTATATTATCAAAATAAAAAAGATATTATTAATAATAAAACTCTTTGATCGACTTCATAATATGCAAACTATTGGTGCTAAATCCCCTGAGAAAATTAAGAAGATAGTTGGTGAAACAGTACAGAGTTTTCTAGCAGTATGCACTTATTTTGGCTATATAAAATTGGAGAACCATTTGTATGAATTATGCTATAATTCTATATGTATAGAATATAACACAAATAAGCTAGAAATTACTTATTAAATTATTAAACATTGCGTAATCTCTCCAACATTGCAAAATGACGCAAACCAAATCCATATGCCACAAGGAAGGGTACGAATAACATTACTATACCCCAATTACCAAAATGCTCTATTAAATAAACTAACCCAAAAGAGACAACAACATACATTATTGCCCGTATCATAGCACAAGATATACTGACACATCTAAAACGTTTAAAAACAGGAAACTGCTTATAAAATATTGATTGTGCTGGAAATGATCCTGTTTGGAATAGCAATATAGAAAACTGCAATAATAACAAATAGAAAGGTGATGAGATAATAGTTAATATATAGGGCATAAATATAATAATACTAGCACAAATTACTAATTTTATTTTTAAAATTTTTATTGGATATATCTTATAACACAAATAAGTAATTAGAATAATGGTAATTAGCTCTGCCATTATAACAAACAAGTTATGACTAATAATTTGTTCAGCACTATAATTGAAGGTGCTTTTCAGCATAGTAGCACAATGTATATATACAAAATAGAAAATAATTGGTCCTGTAGATTCAATTGATAAATAAGCTAATATAGTTTTTATATTAACTTTTTCATTTAGCATTTCTTGATTAGTAATATCCTTTTTCTCTAAACCGAAAGTTTTAAGTTTATTTAGCAGCCTTCTGGTTGCATCAGCAAATTCTGGTGCTTCTCTAAGTCTTGTTCTTGCCATAGCTCCCACTAAGGCAATCACTGTACCAAATAAAAAAGCATATCGCCAATTAAAGCCATGTGAAGTAACCAACGTTGCAATACCTAAAGCACATACTCCACCTAAATCAGCAAATATTGAAATACAACCAACAACAGGATATTGCATTGGTGGCTTAGTCATTTCCGTTAAATATAATCCAGCACCTACTGCTTCTCCTAAGGATGACATACCTTGCACTATCCGACAAATAGTGATTAATACCGAAGCGGTAATGCCAATTTGTGCATAAGTCGGTAAACTAAACATCACCAAACAAGAACATGCCATCATGAAAGTTGTGACAAACAGCGTAACTTTGCGACCTACTTTATCGCCTATCCAACCAAATAGCAAAGCACCAATTGGTCGAAAAACAAAAGTAGCACAGAAGGAGAAAGCTGACAGAAGAGTAGTAGTGTGCGGATCACTCTGTGGAAAAAATAACTCATTCAACAATACTGCCATATGGACATATAACATCAAGTCAAAATATTCCAAGAAAGTCCCTACTGAGAGTAACCCAACAGCTTCTTTTTGTTCTTTCGATAAACTAGTCTGAGTAGGTACAATCCTGGTGTTTTCTTGAACTAATTCACTCATAGTTGACTCGAATAATTGTTTTTTTCGGAATAAATAGCCGTGTCTCTAAAAGCAATAGGTAAATCGCCACACTCTTTTGCCAATTTTTCAAAATACAATAGTCCGTAAGCAAAACCAATAATCATCGGAACCATAACGACCCATAATCCCCAATGACCAAAATAGTCAGTAATGTAAATAAAACCAAAAGAGGTAATGATATACATCAAAGCTCGAGATATAGCGAATATAATGCTAATATAGGTAAAACGTTTAAATACCGGAAAGCATTTATAAAGAATGGGACCAGCAGGACCTAAGCATTCATATAATAAAACCATAACCAATTGTATCAAAAATAATTGATAAGGAGCATTAATATGATTCAATAAATATGGACAAAATATGATAAAAATAGAGCATATGATCAGTATAATTTTTATGATTAGTAATGGATATATTTTTAAACTTAAATAAGATAATATTGATATGGTTAAGAACGCCATTAGACAGACAATAAAATTATGTTGAATAATTTCAGCCATGGTATAACCAAAATTAGTTTTTAAAATATTACCGCAATATATATAAAGAAAATAAAAACATACCGGTGAAGCACATTTTAATAAAAAGAAAGCTATGACGGTTTTTTTATTAACTTTTTCTTGCAATATTGGGTGGTTTGTTAAGCTAGCTGTATCAATATATTGGCTTTTTCAAAAACTTTTTTGATTTGACGTTTGGCATCAGCAAATTCTGGGGTTTCTCGCAAGGTTGTTCTGGCAACAGAGCCAACTAATGCCACTGCTGCACCAATCCAAAATGCCAAACGCCAGTTAAAACCATGCATAGTGACAAGTGAGGCAACTCCTAAAGCCATTAACCCCCCTAAGTCACAACAAACCCCCATTAACCCGACACTTGCATATTGCACTGGTGGCTTAATGGTTTCCGTTAAATAAAGTTGTGCCCCTGTCATCTCTCCCATAGAAGATATACCTTGCAAAGCCCGGCAGATTGTTACTACCCAGGTAGCGGTAATCCCTATCTGAGCATAAGTAGGTAGATTAGCCATCACCAGACATGTCATAGCCATCATAAAAGTTGTGATGATCACGGTAGATTTACGTCCGATATTGTCGCCCAACCACCCAAATATTACTGCCCCAACAGGTCGGAAAATAAAGGTAGTACAAAAAGCAAATGATATCATTAAAGAGCTTGTCTTAGCATCAGTTGGCTCAAAAAACAACTCATTAAGAAACGCCGCCATATGAACATATAGCATCAGATCAAAATATTCTAGGAATGTACCAATTGATAGTAAACCAACAGCTTCTTTTTGTTCTTTTGTAAGGCTGGTCTGCTGATTAGGTATAATCCTGGTATTTTCTGGAACAGCTTTACTCATAATTCACTCAATGTTGCTGTTGACTTCATATAGTTCATATTTCCCCAGTGGTTATTTTATTAAACATAATTTCTATATGTGTCATTGCGAGACCACGCAAGTAAGTCGTGGCAATCCACACTTTATTGGATTGCTTCGTCGGCTTACGCCTCCTCGCAATGACGCGATGTCATTGTCATTGCGAGGAAGACCGCAGGTCAACGAAGCAATCCAGAACAACAAGCTATACCAAATTCGCTTATATCTATAAATATAACAGATTTTTTTGATCCACTAATAGCTGTTTTCATTATTTTTGCAGTATTATTTATTTTTTTTATTCCCTAACTTTAATTGGATTGCTTCATCACTACTACAGCTCCCCTCGCAATGACGTTTTCTAAACTTACACCTAACCTGGCTAACATTACTCCGTCATTGCAAGCGAACGTACGTGAGCGTGGCAATCCATAAAACTTGTCAGGATTGCTTCGTCGGCTTACGCCTCCTCACAATAACATTTTCTAAACCCTACATAACTACACAACAGCTAGAATCCTCAGAATCTCTACCAGTCATTGCCGTTTCATCTACTTGTCCAAGCGGATGCATAGAACCAGTAGATGCCCCACCTTCATTATGGGGAAGTATTGGATATAACGGTTGCGGTTCTTTACAATGATACTCTAATTGCCCTTGAGCCCAAACTGTATCTGCTGAAGTTATCTCTGCATCCTTGTTGGGATATTTTTTAGTAATTACCTTGATAGCCTTAAGCCATTTTTCGGCTTCTAACTCCACATCTTTATGATTCCGTTGAGGTAGCAATTCCTGACAAGATGAATCACCTAATTTAGCTCCAATAGATACATAGAGTTTATCTTTATATTTGCTCTTCTCTACTCCCAAGCCTTCACGATAAAGATAGGCAAGCCCGGCAGCCGCCTCTCCTTTACCAAATAGTAAAGCTTCTTTTAATTCAAAATGCATCGCTTTAGAACCACTAATTACTTCTGGTGTTAATCCATGTTCCTCTATTATGATATTTACTTTACTTAGACCATCTAGAGCATGGTCATATAAATTATTAGCCGTCCTAATTAAAGTTTTGGCTTGATCTAGATAATTACTCTGCTTTAATTTTGTCATATCGTTTACCTACCTATATTTAGTTTGACCTTTAGTATTCCTCTTGATATTGCTTGGAGTAGATGATGGAACATACATAGCTGCTGGATACGATGAATGCTGTTTTCCACAATAATGTTCCAATTGTCCTTGAACCCAAACTGTATCTGCTGAAGTTATCTCTGCATCCTTGTTGGGATATTTTTTAGTAATTACCTTGATAGCCTTAAGCCATTTTTCGGCTTCTAACTCCACATCTTTATGATTCCGTTGAGGTAGCAATTCCTGACAAGATGAATCACCTAATTTAGCTCCAATAGATACATAGAGTTTATCTTTATATTCGCTCTTCTCTACTCCCAAGCCTTCACGATAAAGATAGGCAAGCCCGGCAGCCGCCTCTCCTTTACCAAATAGTAAAGCTTCTTTTAATTCAAAATGCATTGCTTTAGAACCACTAATTACTTCTGGTGTTAATCCATGTTCCTCTATTATGATATTTACTTTACTTAGACCATCTAGAGCATGGTCATATAAATTATTAGCAGTTCTAATTAAGGTTTTAGCTTGATCTAAATAATTATTTTGCTTTAATTTTGTCATAGCTATCCACCTTATTTAGTTTGTCCTTTAGTATTTTTTTTTACATTGTTTGGGGTAGTTAAAGGCAAAATTTTATCTTCTGCTGAAACAGTAGCTTTACTTATCATGTGTTTAACATTTATGGGGATTTTAGCTATTTCTCCTTTTTCCACTTTAGTAGCTTTAATATGTTGTTGTGAAGTGTCGTCATTTCCTAACCCATCGACTTCATACTCTGATTTCTTTTCCCTTTTTGACCTATCTATTACCTCACTGCGGAGAAGTGTATCTTCAATCTTTCCATCATTAGTAACAGCATTATCTTGGTTTTTGAGCAAAGTAGTAAATTGCTTTAATATTTTGTGTTTCCCAGGATCTGTGCCTTTACATTCTTCGGCTATTTTATCGATTTTTGTGTATTGCTTTTGAGCTTCTACTTTAGCTTCCTCCAATTCTTGAATTCTAGCATCTACCTCTTTTTTCTGTTCCATAACTTTTGCCAAAACAGGCTCAAATGCCTTGATTTTCTTATCCTGATGCTTTATTAGTTCTTTTGTATTAATTATAGTTGGTGATTGAGGTTTTTCTGTCTTTTCCTTGGCAGTAAGCTCATTGCCTAACCTTTTTCTTTCTGTTAGCAATCCCTGATGATGAGTACTTACTTCATTATAATGTTTGTGTATTTCGTCACGATGTTTATATAATTTTTTATATTCTTCGTTTTGTTTTTTTATCTGTTCTTCTGTTTTTATGAGTGGTAGTAGTTTATTTTGATTTACATCCCCATCTTTTTCAATATCTTTAATTACATCATCTAATTTAGCATTCTCGTCTTTCATTGCAGATAAATACTCATCTGCATCTTTTGTAAATTCTTTATGTTGTTCTTCCAATCTCGCAGTTTCCTGGTGAATTTGTTCAAGTTTTGCAGCTTCTTTTACTTCCCTCTCTAATAAAGATGCCAGCCTATCGGCTTCAGCCTTTCTTTCTTCTTCTAATTGTTGTGAAAGTACAACTTGTTCAGCTTGCTCTTCTCTTTCTCTAACGAATGCTTGTAAATTTTGTAGTTTGGCTAATGTCTCAGGTGGAAGATTGCTATTCAACAAGCTGGTTATGGAAGCATTAAGCCTTGCCAATTCAGCTGGATTAGTAGTATGAATCTGTAACTTGATATCATTAACAACATTATCAAACTGAGCTAAATACGCTATATCTTTCTGCCCTTTATTATTTTTATCGTCTTTATCGTCCTCAAAATTATCAGCCATATATCGTATTTTCACCGTGTTTAAACCTTGTTAGCAATAGTTACATTTTTAATTAAATATAACCTGCATTAAATAGTCAACTAATTTTATGTTAAAATATGTTTATTTTTTGTTAATAAAAACAACATTCAATAACTCATTAGCATGGGATATGGTTTTGATGGTTAATGCCCCCTTAATTTCATGTGATATTTTAGCAATGTCTCTTTTATTACCTTCTGGAATAATTACTTAGTACCGTGCTGCATAGTTAAAACATCTTCTAATAGCTTTATAGTCAATTGATGAGAAGTTGGTGACGTTGTCGCTCAATGCTCGCCTATTACTTATAGGCGTCGCTCCATCGCTCCTAGCCCCAAATTCTCCTGAACTTTCCTTAACTAATAATACGGTGTAATCATTATTATAATAATTCCGCTCAATTTGTTCTGAAGTAAGTATAGATAAAATATATTTAGGAGAAGATTTATTTACTATGATCATTTCAATATTCGGATTGCATACAGCATCCATAATCTCCCGTTGATAGGGAGCCTTATTAGCTCTCGAACTTCCTGATTCAGCTGAAGATTCACTAGATAATTTTCGGTAACAATCAGCCCATGTGCTTACTAAAAGCTTAAGTGGCGGAGCTACTATCTTCGCTATCCGACTGATCATCGTTTGTCGGTTCAGTTGATAATGATTCATCTGCTGGGTCATGCTGATAGTTGCTTAGCTCTAACAAAGCTTGTTCTATTTCTTGCGAAAGAATATTAACTATTGCTGTAAAGTCATTACTAACTGTCATTAATTGCCTAGCCAAATTAGTTGGTATGTTTAACATTCTTGAGCGAAAGGCTATTATTAATCCTGACCATAATAATTCTACTTCAGTCGCTAAAATATATTTACCCTCCAATATTTCTACCTCAAATTCGACTTTATCAGCCTGGGCTTTTAGTAAGCGTAGTTTTTGAGTAACTACGTTACCATAACTTGACGTACTTTGACCTTGATTTTTTTGCACTAACTTTTTTTGCAAATATTGTTCGTAGTTTTGTATACAACAAGCTAGATTATATTGACCTTCAATTGGAGCAGGTAATATACCAATTTTTACTAATTGTTGAACTCTACGAGTGCTTATATTTAAGTTATGAGCAATGTCTGATGTTTTGTAGTTATTAATATTCATATTGGTACATTATGCAATTAGAAGGGAATTGACAAATTGTCCTCAATATTATACGACAAGAAGATTAAGAAGATGATAACGCCTAACCAATTGTCGATTTTAGAGCAGTAACAGTTTGAGGATCGTAAGTCATTTTAGATTTTCTATTTGAGATTTACTTAACTTAGTGTATTTAATAATTTTTTCCATCGACTCATTGTTTAATAGCATTTCTTTTGCCATAGATATTTTTTCTTCCACTCTACCTTCCGCTCTACCTTCCTCTTTACCTTCCGCTTTACCTTCCGCTCTACCTTTATCCTCAAATTTCTTGATAGTATTAGCTTCTATACGCAGCCATTTGAGATGACCTTCATAGGCCTCTCTTTCTTCGTCAGTAAAGTTCATAACATTTAGCACTGTTAGAGCTTTTTTTAAGGCAATATTGTCCAGTTCTTTAGGCAAATTATCTTTGTTAAGTAGGTCATGTCTTGTTAAAAAAGCTAACCACATATCTAGAGAGTCTTTTACTTTTTTCAGTATATCAGCTAATTCCTCATGAGAATTATCAGTAAACTTATTAAGCTCAATAGTATGTAATTCGAGATCCTTGAAATACAACAAGCCACTATCTTTTTCGACTATATGGAAAACATTGTGATATTTATCTACTTTAGGAATAGAAGTAAAATTAAGTATATGAATACCAATGGCTTTGCTTAAGGTCGAATAGTCCTGAGCTACCTTTAATTGCTCAGTATATAATTTAGCCCAGTAATATAAAGCTCGCTTATCATAATCAGCTTCGTCGCTAATTTGAATCTCAATATTGAACCTTTTGCCATCAACAGATTTGGCTTTAACGTCTAATATTGAGAGTTTATCATTCTTAAAGTTTTTAGGGTTATATGGATTAAGCAAAGTTACCTCTGCCACTTGATCCTCTTGTCCAACGATAGAATTAATCAAGGATATCAGCAAATCCTTATTCTCTTCTACACCAAAGATCTTTTTGAAAGCTAAATCCACGCGAGGAGTTATTTTATCCATATATGCTGCTATTAGTAGTTATTAGTACCTAAGAAGCAGTATAGCACAAAAACTATAAAGCACTAAGTAATATAATGTGAAAAATAGACAATTGGTTAGGCGTTATCTACTATTTTTTCTTCTTTCATTTTTTCCTCAATGATTTTTCAAAGTTTAATCCAGCTAATTTTTGACTCAGGTGAATTACCCCGTAAAATAAATTGGGCTTATTAAAAAGCCCTTTATTTATAAAGGGGGAAAATGCTGCATTATGAAGCTGGCTGCAATCCCTTGATAAATAAGGGCTAGAGAGCAACCCCTTAATGCATTTCTTTTTGTAGTGCAGATGCATTATGGAATTCTCTACAATTGCAGTATTTATAAGGCATTGCGGCTGACTTCATAATGCACTGCACTATGAAATGCATTATGCACTATGCATTATGAGCTGCATTTTAAATTTGTTTTATTTACAGTATTTTCACCAATTTTTTCTAAATCTGTTTGCCAGTTATTATTATTTAGTATCTTTTTCTTCCTTCCATCACCATCACATTTGTAATGCGTGGGTGGTATTTGAATATAATTTTTTATTGTTTCTCCAGTTTCAATATTGATTACTTCCTCTTTTTCCATCATCATATTTTCAGTACATATATAACCAAAGCTTGCGTTAACAACACTTGCGAGCTTTATTCCATACTCCTCAGGATTATCAAAAAACTTAATTACTCCTTGAGTAGCAGCAACTGAGCAGTCATCATAAATCGCTCTTCTACCACCTAAATCTATATAATTCTGATATTTTTGAGCAAACTGTTTCATTAGATAAAACTTACCTCTTAAAGCATCTGCCTCAAGTAGTTTAATAATAACCTTAATACGGCGTTCACGTTCGCGATCGTAAAGCTTACCCTTTACTTTATATGCAATACGTTTCTCCATAGGATTTAACTCTTCCCATATACCAGCAACCTTATGAATAATCTTGTTGCCAATCTCCTTGCCATTACGCAATTCAAAAATTAAATGACGATTATTACTATCTATCTCAGGTTTATATAATAATATCCCGCTAGTATAATAACCTCTCAAGCTACTTGCTCCACTAAATGCTTGAAATGGATCATCTTCAAATTGTATACGACTAATTTTTTTAGTATGATGAACAAGAATAATGCCAGTATGAGGATTTATTTTATCTCTCAGTAACTCAATTCTATTTTTCAGAAAAAACATCATGGCATCATTTTCGTTCTCGGTAGAGCCATGTCTACCACCATCAAAACTATTGCGAATAGGGTCAATGGCAATAATATCCGGTGGATGTTCAGGGAAAATCTGTCTAATATGTTTAGCAGCAATATTGACTCCTTGTTCATCGAGCAGTAATCTATTATTAGCTGTAATATGCAAATTAGTTTCTGCCTTATCAAGCAACTCTTTTGGCAGCTGGATATTTTGTAACCTCTCTCGCATATAATGGTAACCAATTTCTGTTTGCAAATAAAATATCCTTAATGGTCTTGCTGGTTTAAACCCAACAAATTCTTTACCTGCTGACATATGAACAAATAGTGATAATAAAAAATCACTTTTACCAACTTTAGGGGCTCCGCCAAAGACTTAATATACCGCTAGGTGTTAAGATTCGTGGAGCAATTATATCCTGTGGCAGTTGACTATGATCAGCTAGAAAATCGTCTAAAGAGAAGCTGATAACTGTATTGGTAATCTGTTGTGGTTGCTGTTTAGGAGTACCATATTTTTCTATATGTACTTTCCATAAGCCATTAACCATCTGCTTTATTTTATCAATTGACCATGCAGGTAATACATTAGCTAGATTATAACTATAGATTTCTTCTATTGCTTTATCTTCGCTAATCAACCCATCATGGCAGCGACGCAGCCAATAACCAATTACTCTAGTTAAATGATTAAACCTAGTTTGTTCTCCTATGCCTCCTTCATAAACCTTTTCAGTAAGTATCTTATTGCTTGGTAAAGCGGAAGTGGTTATAAAATTATTATTAGCTAGATTATTGAGTGGTAGTTCCTTAACCAACTGAATTAATGGCTCAAGTTCATATTCTACTGGCGTGTAAGTTCTAATTTTAACTAACTTAGCTATCCCACCTTTATGATAGACCGAACCTGCTACCCTAATTGGTTGATGAGCCGATTTAAAATGAGTATCGCCACCGAAAATATGAGCTATTTGATATCTAAGTTCTAGTAATTGTTTTAACTGATTACCTTCTATCGCTTTAGTTAATTGCCAGTAAACATGGATTTTGGCTAAACCCTCACAGGTAACGCCACCTGATTCAATAATCATAGTAGCTTGACCTAGAGTTTGCTCCAGTAAGAATAACTTACCTTCTACATCACCATCATCAATATCAATCAGTAGTACCTGCATTTGCTTGATGCTGTTACTAGAAGCTTGACCGTACTGTTCAACAATTGCTGGAATGACACAAAAAGCTGCTCGTCTCTGATTAGCTATGTTAGCAAAGTTTAAAGCTTTACTAGTCATAGAATCATCAGCCTTAATCCATATATTAGTCGGTAGTTTATTACTACTACTACCTTTTTCAGCAAAGGAACGTAAGGGTATTAATCCGTCAAGATAACCAAAAACCACCCAAAAATACGTTTGAATATCATCCTTAATCGGCAGAATGTTCATAACTTACCTTCAGTCTTGCAGTCCCAACATTTATTTTGATATGAACATATTTTGCAGTCATAAAATTCTCTGCTGTTAAAGGTTCGTGGCAATAACTCGCCAACTTCAGTAGCACGGATAATATTAACCGCCTTATCACTCATTCTTTGGGCTAGCTCTCCATCAAATGGGATAAGATCATGATATATATCGCAATTATCTTTATTAATAGCAGTAAATAAGCATGGATTTATAGAAATACCAGCTATGCTTTCCTCCATATAAGCTTGATATAGAGCAATTTGAGCAGCATATAAAGGTTTAGATAATACCAAACCTTTGCGAGCAAGTTCTTTCCATGCTTTATTATTCATTGTTTTAGCGTCCCATAAAGCAGGGCAGTTTATGCCAAGTTGCTTAGGTGCTTTATAAATAATACCATCAATATGACCGGCAATTCTCTTATCCGCTACCTCAAAACCAAATTGCTTACCATGCTGATCTTTGGTAACTAGCTCAAGACCAGCGGCTTTTAACCACCTAATAGCTAATGTTTCAAATAAATGTCCAATGTCAAAGATCCTTAATATTTGACCTCTAAAGTTAGGATTGATTCCTTGCTTGCTGCTGATATACTCATACTGCAATGCTCTAGAGCAAGGTGTTCCCAAACGAGATGCACCAAGATATTTACGAGGTTGCCCAGCTTGCCTTTCAAGCTCTAATGCTTGATCTATTAACTTATTTAGCCGATCGGATATTTGATGATATGTTTTCAGTTGATGATTAAAATCTAGCATATCTACATCCAGCTAGCTAAATCAGTTCTACTATCCATAAATTTAGTATAATCCTTATGGCTGGTATCTATAGCTGATTTAATAACATTTTTTTGATTTCCTAATTTATCAGTTTCAATGTCAATTTTAGCTATAAACTCTAAACCATTTAAATCAGCAAAACTATTAATCCTTCTTGCTAGCTGGGCAGCATCTGAATTATCTTTGTCGCTAAAACCTTTAGCTGAATTTAACATAGAGCGAATAAAGGAGCGTCCTATATCACCCCAGTGGTTATTCTTCTTCTGACTATATAAACCAATCAACCCCCATATTTTGCGTTTTACATATTCACCTTGTAAAATGGTAAACTCGCAATTTAAATAGACAGCTTCGCTTAGCTCATTCTTAGTTGCATAACCGCCAAACCAACCTTGTTCATGGTCATTATAACCACCATCCCTAATCATCAGACTAACCTTAGCAATAGTTCCTTGCGGGATTAAATTAAAATTAATTGGTTCAGCATTGTTAAAATCGTAATAATTCATATAATTTCTCCTTAGTTAATTTTTCTTTAATTAATTATCATATTTGGTTCTATTGTTGATTTTGGTGCTATCCCTGAAGTAATCTTGTTCATAAGATTGCCTAAATGGGCTGGCTCAATCATGGCGAGTTTTCCTGACCGATCTTTGGCAGGATAGCCATAAGGGTTATTAGTCCAGTTAATGAAAGCTCTAGAAAACTCATACTTATTAATACAACTAATTACTTAAAGTTACCCTTCCCCACAAGTTAATAATTTTATTTTATAAATAACATTAAATACTAGATATCATGCTAAAAACCGTTCCTCTAGATATATTCACATTACAATTAATTTTTATTTAAAGGTTATTATGAAACTATCAATTTGGATAGAAGTAAATAATTTAACAACCGGTAAGGTCACTAAATTATTTAAAGTCTCACCAGCTCACATTTACAAATATCTCTACGAAAAAACCATCCCAAGACCCAAAGTGATGGAAAGAATTTTTTTAGCAACTCATGGAGTTGTTACTCCTAATGATTTTTATGGAATTAGTACAGAACTCTTGGAAAAAAATTACTAGAACAATTAAAATATAAAGTGATAAAAAAATGAGAAAAAATATGAATAAAGATAAAAGAACACCAGAAGAAATATTTAATAATTTAGCATTAACCATTCGTAATTCACATGATCAAGAGATAAGTGAAGAAGAATCAAGAAGGCTAGCAAGAAATTTTATAAGGTTTTGCCAAAGATTTATCGAGATTCGACTTAGAATAGACAAAGAAAAAGAATCGGCAACTAAAGATTGACTTTATTGGGAAACTGGTTAGAATAACAGTTGGAATGACAAACGTTATTTTGGGATGTCAAAATCTCTAGCAAATTAGTATTTAAAGATATTAGTAGTTCGCCATATGGTCTTTCATCAAAAACTACCCATTATGCAGAACATTATAGTATCTTTTACAATAAAAAAATTATCAGAAATAAAGGAGTTTAATAATGACTAACAAAGCGGTAAAGGCAATTATTTTATCGCGTGTTTCTTCTAAAGATCAGGAGGAAGGTTACTCACTTGAAGTACGAAAAGATCGGTTAGAAAAATATTGCGAACGTAAAGGTTTGCATATTATACAAACCTTTAAACTTATTGAATCTTCTACCAAAGGTAATCATAAACATTTTATGGAAATTATCAAATTCATTAAGAAAGAGCGAGAACCTATCGCTTTTGTTGTTGATAAAGTTGATCGTGTTCAAAGAAGCCAAAAAGAATTTCCTATACTAGATGAGCTAGTTAAACAAGGTAAATTGGAATTGCATTTTAACAGTGAAGGTTATGTTATTCACCAGCAGTCAAGTGGTCATGAATTAATGATGTGGGGCATAAGCGTGGTAGTCGCTAAAAGTCATACTGATTTATTAAGTGAAAATGTTATAAAAAGTTTTAAGCAAAAAATAGAAGTTCATGGGGAGTGGTATGGTTCTGCTCCTATTGGATATTTAAATAAACGGGATGAAAGGGGTAGAGGGATAATAGTAATTGATCCAGTTAATGGTAGTATTATTAGCAAGATATTTGACACCTATGCTACAGGAGCCTATACCTTATCAGAAATGGTAACCAAAGCTAAGGATTGGGGATTGCGTAGTAAGAAGGGCTATCATATTGTTAAGTCAGTTATATATCGCATACTACAAAATCCTTTTTATTATGGAGAAATGAGAGTAAAAGGAGAGTTATGGTTACATCATTATCAAACACTTACTAATAGAGAAATTTTTAAAGCTTGTGAGGCAGTACGTATGGGTTGGCATAAAAAACCTTTTCAATATCGAGGTAAAGAATTTTTATTTAGAGGCATCCTTAAATGTGCCGTTACCGGTAATTTAATTACTTCTGATACTAAGAGTAAAAAATATGAAAATGGCAAAATATCAGAATGGACTTACTTAAGAGCTTGGAGCCCAGAAGATCCTAAAAAGGCTATTTGGGTTAGGGAAGATGAAATATTAAGACAAATTGAGGAAGTATTAAAAACCTTACAAATAAAAAATCCTGAGATATTAAAACAAATAATGGATTATTTAATAAATGTCAATCAAGGCAAGGCTTATGAATTTAACCTTGAAGTTGGCGAATTAAAACAAGAGCATACCGTTATTCAAAATAAACTCAATAGATTGATGGATTTCTTAACAGATGGCACCTTAACTAGAGAAGAATTTTTGCATAAGAAAGCTCAATTAAAGGAAAGACAATATGAATTAACTGAATTAATTAAGAGTTATGACAAAGTAGATGATAAGCTTTCTAAAAAGCTTGCAGACCTTATATGTATCAGCAGAAACGCCTATGAAACTTTTAGAGGTTCGACAATTGCTGAAAAAAGGGAATTATTAAATTTTATATTTTCGAACCTAACACTCGAGGGCTGTAAGATGCATTACGTTCTGGCTTTTCCATTCGCAGAAATGCAAAAAGTAGCAAGTTGTGCCGAATTGGCGGAGAGAAGGGGATTCGAACCCCTGACACGTTACCGTGAACACGCTTTCCAGGCGAGCGCCTTAAACCACTCGGCCACCTCTCCATAACTCTATACAAATTCAGCCACAGCTATAAAACTAAGAATTTGCTACTTCAAAGAATTGTTAGCATAATATTCACAATATTCTTTAACTGGGCAAGCAGGACAATTTGGTACTCGTGCTTTGCAGATATACCTACCAAGTAATATCAACCAATGATGAGCGTGTTGTAACCATTTTGCATCAATAATTTCAACTAATTCAAATTCCACTTTTTTGGGAGTATTACTACTTGCCAGCCCCAATCTTTTAGAGACTCTGAATACATGCGTATCAACTGCCATAGTTGGCTTACCAAATAAGCAATTCAATACTACATTAGCAGTTTTTCTGCCAACTCCTGGTAATTTAATTAATTCGTCAAAATTGTTTGGCACTTTGGTATCATACTTATCTATCAAAATACGAGAAAGTGCAACAATATTTTTTGCTTTGGTTATAAATAAACCTATTGATCTTATATAATTTTTTAATCCTTCTTCCCCAAGTTCTAATATTTTTTCCGGTGTATTATATTCTTTAAACAAAAATCTTGTTGCTTTATTAACCGAAATATCAGTTGCTTGTGCGGATAATACGACAGCTATTAATAGAGTGAAATTATTAACATATTCTAGTTCTGTTCGGGGATTAGAATTATTCTGGCTTAAAATTTCAAAGATTTTATCAACTATTTGAGCTTGCATAATATAACATTTAAGAGTAAAAAGAAGTTATAATTTTTATCAGGTTTGAGGATGTTAGAGAATAAAAATTTTGATTTTATAACAAATGAAATTGCTAATAACGATGTTGTGTTGTTTATGAAAGGCACTAGTAATTTTCCTCAATGTAATTTTTCTGCTACCGTTGTTTCTATCTTAAAAAAACTTGGCATAGAATTTCGTGATATTAATATTTTGACCAGTCTTAGCTTACGCGAGGATATCAAATCCTTCACTGATTGGCCTACCATACCACAGCTTTATATAAAAGGAGAATTTATAGGTGGCTGTGATATAGTACGTGAAATGTATGAAAATGGTGATCTTGTTACATTATTAAAAGATAAACATATAATATAATCAGCTTCTCATCAATTGATATATTTATTAGTAACAAAAAGCGTATCTGTACTCTGTTTTTATAAACGAGTACAACGTAATGAACATTGTTCGCACACGAATGCCCCAAAGCACATTAATTCATGATATTTTCAAAAAAACAATCCTTGAAAGACGTAGGCTGTGAAATTATTACACTTTTAAGCAAACTCATAAAATATAGTTTGCATTGAAAACTAATTATGTTATAAAGCGTGTGTTTTAAAAAGAAACATTTTATAACCCCGCCTATTTCTGCATTAATTAAAAAAATTCGAATATAGTTTTTGGTTATTCGATGCATGCATGTAGGATAAACAATATATGATAAATAATGTTAAATTTCATAAAATCCATAATTTCACTAAGACTCATTACTCCACTATTATTAATTACTAGTATATTTAATATGCAAGCTCACGCAGACACTGTAAAAACAAATGAAAATAATCATTATCTCATTACACGTGATTATTACAATAGTTTAATCACCTCTAATTCTCTCCCTATAGCAGAGCTTGGTATGTTGGTAAATATATTGCCCAAGGGTGGTGATATTCATCATCATTTTATCGGTGCTATTTATGCCGAAACTTTATTAGATTATGTTAAGAAGGAAGGCTTTTATATTGATCCTAACAGTTATGAAATTCTTAAAAAACCTACGAAAAAATGTATGACTGTAGATGAGATACGTGCTGATGTACACAAATATAATCAGCTCGTGTCACTTTGGTCAATAGAAAATTTTAACAATCATTATCACAAACAATTATCACCAGATGCCAGATTTTTTGATTGTTTTAACTATTTTGCTTGGTTAGAAAACTATATTATTAAAGATGGTTTGATAGATTTGAAGAATAGGGCAGAAGCAGAAAATGTACAATATGTAGAAACTATATTTCCTTTTGCCCCTATTAGTACAAACGTTGCTTTAGATGAGATTAATAAGTTAACCAGTAATACAGATGATCTTGCTATTAATCAGGTTTTAGCAAAAGCTACGTTATTATTAGAGCAGGATAAAGTTATAAACCAAGCTATTACTCATTGTTCAACAATAGTAACAGATGCCTCGAAAGATATTGACAATGATCACTTTACTCTGCGGTTTCAACCATATGTATTCCGTGAAAGTAAGCCATCTATGAGTATTTTCTGGTTTGTATTCAGCCTTTTCTTTAGCACAAAATAATCCTAAAATAGTTGGGGTGAATATAGTCGGTACAGAAAACTCAGTTGTTGCGATCAAAGATTATATACTACATATGAAAATGTTTCATTTTCTTAAACAAAAATTTCCTAATGTTAAATTATCTTTGCATGCTGGTGAATTAGCATTAGGGCTAGTTCCTCCAGAAGGGCTACGTCATCATATTCGGGATGCCATATTTATAGCCGGGGCAAATCGTATTGGTCACGGAGTAGATATTATGCATGAATCTAATCCTTACCAACTAATAAGCACATTAGTGGAAAAGAATATACCTGTTGAAATTAATTTAAGTAATAATGAATTTATTTTAGAAGTCGTAGGTGATAATCATCCTATCAAGCTATATATGCGTTATGGGGTGCCAATCGCAATCTGCACTGATGATGCAGGAGTATTACGCAATAATTTAACTCAAGAATATTTATTATTTATTAGTCGTTATAAGCCATCTTATGATCAATTAAAACAAGTCGTCTATAATAGTATTAAATATTCTTTCTTAACTGAAGAGGAAAAGAAAAAACAACTTAATTTGCTTGATAAAAAGTTTATTCTTTTTGAAGAAGATATAGCTCTTCATAGTAAAGCGTTTATGGATATATCCAACAATGCAAAAAAAGAATAATATTTGATAGAAAAGAAAGCAGATGTAGTCATGAATCAACTATATCTAGGCTCTGTGAACAAAATTTAAATTACTAGATTTTGACTCTTTTTAGCTGCAAATTATAAGATTTTTTTGAAATAGAACTAACTATTCCGGCAAAAATCTTATTAATTTTCGCTTAAAAATACTCAAAATCTAAACAATTAGAATTTTGTTCACAGAGCCTAAAAGTTTTCACATTTTTTTTGAATATATCCTCTCTTCAATCTCGTGACGAAAATGACGAATTAAACCTTGAATAGGCCAAGCAGAGGCATCTCCAAGACCGCAAATAGTATGCCCCTCGATCATTTTAGTCACGTCTAACAATTGATCTATTTCTTCTATTTTTGCCTGACCTCGTACTAATCTCATCATAATTCGCCACATCCACCCTGTGCCTTCTCTGCATGGGCTACACTGACCACAAGATTCATGCATGTAGAATTTACTAAGCCTGGCAATAGCGTAAATAATATCCGTAGAATTATCCATAACAATAATTCCACCAGTCCCAAGAGCCGAGCCAGCTAATTTCACACTATCAAAATCCATTGCCAAATCTTCACATAGTGACTTTGGTAACAATGGTACTGACGAACCACCCGGAATAATAGCTTTCAGATTATCCCAACCACCACGTACACCTCCAGCATATTTTTCAATCAGCTCCTTTAAAGGTATGCCCATAGCTTCTTCAACATTACATGGTCTATTTACGTGACCAGAAATACAGTATAGCCCGTTGCACATTGGATGCTTCGTTATAAAATTCACCACGAATATATATATAGCAAGTATGTGCGTTAATAGCAAAACTGGCAAGCAAACAGCCTTCAAGCAATTTGTGCGGCTCATGTCTTAGAATATCACGATCCTTGCATGTACCAGGCTCTGATTCATCAGCATTAACCACTAAATAGCTAGGTTTCGGGTGTTCTTTAGGCATAAACGACCATTTAATACCAGTTGGAAATCCAGCACCGCTCCGTCCTCGCAAACCTGATTTTTTTATTTCATCAATTATCCATTCTCTACCTCTAATAATAAAATCTTTCGTATTATCCCAATCTCCACGTTGCTTGCTACTTATTATATCATATTTTTTCTGCCCACTAAGATTAGAAAAAATTTTATTGCTAGTTTGTAACATAATTTACTCTTAGAATATCTACAAATGAGAGTATAGATGAAGGTAAATAATTGTGAAGAATAAATTTAGGGGTTTTTATCAGGATGGTTTAAAATAATTATTGCTATCCCGAATTGGGGTATTACCTCAGAAAACATTTAACATTATTCTAATAAATACAAAAATAGGAAACAAAATTATTATTTTTTTGCCTTGACTTTTCAGTCCAGTATCCAATTATCGTGCTATTGCTTCAACACAACTACAAAATGGTATAGTCAATTGATGAGAAGTTGGTGACGTTGTCACTGGTTGCTTGCCTATTAGTTATAGGTATCGCTCCATCGCTCCTAGCTCCAAATTCTCCTGAATTGACTATAAAGTGGCGAAATCTTCACCAACTTAAAGTCAACATATCTCGATCTATTCTGAACCCTTTAAAACGCTCTAATACTGACATACCTAGTAGTGATATATCGAGACCACCAGTGCCTATATGAGCTTCAATATTTCTAAAGAAAGCTCTGTTATCAATCACTACACTATCTAATTTCACGGGGCAGCCGTACTAGTACCATTAGCCGTCGAGTAAATTCTAGTGTAATGTAGTTTTGATAAGTCAAATCCTAGCATTTTAGCATCATTAGTAGTAAGGGCAACATCACTTGCTCCGGTATCAATCATAAATTTAATTTTTACTCCATTTACCAGTACGTCAATGTAAAAATGTCCGTCGCTACTACGGCTAATCACTAATTCTCCTTGTTTATTGACCCAATTATATGATGGTATTAGTACGGATATGACTCGTTGTGTGGTATAATTTAATTCAAATCTGAAAGCGTAACCAATAATTATGATCAAGAAAATTAGCCCCCAGATTAATAGCTGAATAGAGACGATCTTTACCCCCTTTTGATTGAAGGAATTATAAACGATACTGATAATAATCAAAATCATTACAAAGCAAGATATACTCTTCTGGCTACTCCAAGAGAATCCAGGAAATTGTGCATCTACCAATTTACGTATCAAGAAGGTAATGACCGTACTAATACATAAAAGCATTGTTAACTTTATAAGACTCTTATTGCTCACATTAAGTCACCTATATTCTCTAAAAATAATCTTGCTCTATGAGATTTTGGCTTTTCAAAAAATTCTGCGGCTGGCTGATCGGCTAGAACTTGCCCGTGATTCATAAAAATTATCCTATCCGCTATCGCTTTGGCAAATTTGATATGGTGAGTAACAACAATCATCGTCATTTGACTTTTTAATGAAGAGATAATTTCAATAATATCTTTAATATTTTCAGGGTCTAAAGCTGAAGTAGGCTCGTCAAATAACATTACCTCTGGATCCATCATTAAGGCTCGACAAATGGCTACTCGCTGTTTTTGTCCTCCAGATAGATTGATAGGAAAAGCAGTAACTTTTTGTTTTAAACCAAATTGCTCTAATAATTTTTTCGCCTTAGAAATGGCAGTCATCTGCTGCATTTTCAAAATATTAACAGGAGCATATATTAAATTATCCTGAACATTTAAGTGTGGGAAAAGATTAAAAGATTGGAAAACCATACCAATTTTAAGGCAAAGCTTCCTTTTATTCTTTTGAGTTAACTTTTTGTTATCAACAAACACTTGTCCAGTAGTAGGTATTTCTAACGCATTAATAATTCGTAATAAAGTGGATTTACCACTACCAGAAGAACCTATAATCGCTATAGTTTCCTTTTTTTTGAACTCAAGACTAACATCTTTAACAGCATAAATTTTACTATATTTTTTTGAAACCTTATCAACTACTATCATACTAAACTATAAATTTGTAACCATCATATAGAGGTTTTATATTGCTTGGCAATATTTTTGATATCTCGTGATAATCAATAAAATGATTCATATTAGTTAATAATATTTGTTGCGGTTTGTATTCATATTCCCACTGGAGGATTTTATCTAATCCTGCATGGCAATCATTAGATTCGTATGCCATACAATCTAATATCCACACTTTGATATTTCTTAAGAATGATTTGGACTCTGCCGGAAAATCTGCCACATCACTAGAATATACAAAATCATCTACTCTAATACCTAAACTATCTATAGGACCATGATGCTGTCTAAAAAATTGTACCTCTATGGTGTTAATTTTAAATTTTGCGAAAAAATCTACCGGTCTTGCAATCAGTCTATCCGGAGCAAACAAGTGTTGGTGACGATTCTCAGTTCTCAATGCTGTAGCATTATCAGTAAAAATTTCTAAAGGTCTTTTCTGAAAGAATGGAAATACACGTAGATCATCAATACCGTTAACATGATCTGCATGATAATGGGTTAATATGGCACTGCCCACTTTTTTAATCTTTTCTCGTAGTAACTGCTCCTTAATGTCGAAACCAAAATCAACAAGAATTTGACTATTACCATCATCCATATATATTGATGATCTAGTTCTTTTATTGTGACTTGAAGTCGAGGTGCATGTACTACAATCACAATTAATTATCGGTAGACCAAGTGATGAACCACATCCGAGTACTGTTATTTCTAGCATAATATTATTTACTTAAATCAAATAAAATTGAAATTGAAAATGTTTGAACTTTTATATAATTTCCAAGGTCTTAATCAAGAGATATTCTTGTGGATCAATAGAATAACTAACCACTTTAGCATAATAGCTTATATTCTACAAATCATCTCTTATTGTTTTAATATTATCAACTTTACTATCGTTTATTTGATATATTGCGTATATTTTTACATTCAGATAAAAAAGATTCAAGATTTTAATCATCGTCAGAGCAAATTTTGGGCTATATATAATAAAATGGTAATGATTGGTATAATTTATACGATATTCGGTTGTATTTATGCTCTACTTAAGTTTTCGGTTAATCTACCTAGACCATTTTGCTCATTGCCTATTAACAGTTTTGTAACAATTGCTAATATTGAACTTGAAAGATGTTTGTCTAGTTTTCCAAGCAGTCATTCTGGGTTAGCATTATTGGTTGCCTACTGTATTTGGTCATATATAACAATGAGACAAAAAATTATAACCATTTTGATTGTTATTTTAGTGGCGATATCACGTATTACTCTTGCTATGCACTACCCAGCTGATATTATTTATAGTTTCCTTATCACCATAATAATTATCATACTTGGCAGAATAGTTTTTAGAATTTTTGCCAATAACTTAATAAAATGGCTAGGAGGTTGCCTGCAATAACTAATTAATTTAATCTTTCATTGATCTACCTAATTTTTATTTTGAATAAATGCAACTTTGTTTTATAATGATATTATCCTAAAAACTCTCATATAGCTTTAATTTTATGCAAAATGTAGAAATTATTGAGACTATCTCTACATCAATATCATGTTCTGGCAGAGAGTCGCCTTATGATCATCCAAGAATTTATTTGGAAATTGATTCAGCCAAGGGTTCTATTATGTGTCCTTATTGTAGTAAAAAATTTGTGTTAATTAAGTAATGAAGATAAAACTCCTATCAGATAGTACTATAAATCGTATCGCTGCTGGAGAGGTAATTGAACGACCAGCTTCGGTGGTAAAAGAACTAGTTGAGAATGCTATTGATGCAGCTAGCACTAAGATAGATATAATGCTTGAACAAGCAGGGAAAAATCTTATTGTTATTTCTGATAATGGAGTAGGTATGTCTGAGGATGACCTAAATATTGCCGTAGAGCGTCATACTACTTCTAAACTTGATGAGCTAGATTTGTTAAATATTCACACTTTTGGCTTTCGCGGAGAGGCATTACCTTCTATAGGATCTGTAAGTAAGATGCTGATTACTTCAAAGGCACGTGGAGCTGATAGAGCATATCAGATGCAAATTAGTGGTGGGAATAATAAAGGAAGCAAGCCTACCATTCATAACGAAGGTACTAAGATTGAAATACGAGATTTATTCTTTGCTACTCCTGCAAGATTAAAGTTCTTAAGATCTGATAAAACCGAATTTGCAGCTTCAGTAGATGTAATAAAGAAAATTGCATTAGCTCATCCTAAAATCAGTATTAATTTATCTCATGATGGTAAAAATATCCTAAAAGTAAAAGGGCAAGATGGTAATTTTGACGAAATTCTAAAGCAAAGAATAATTGATATAGTAGGTTATGATTTTATTGAAAATTCGGTTCATATTAATCTACAAAGACCAGAAATTTCAGTATATGGCTTTACTAGTATTCCTACCTTTAATAGAGCTTCTGCTGAGGATCAGTTTTTATTTGTTAATAACAGACCAGTCAAGGATAAATTACTACAAATCGCTTTAAGAGTAGCATATCAGGATTACTTAGCTCGGGATAGACACCCAGTTTCAGTTCTGTTTCTACAGATAGATCCCCAAATGGTTGACGTTAATGTTCATCCTGCCAAAACAGAAGTAAGGTTTCACGATCCAAATACCATACGAGGATTGCTGATAAGCTCTATCAAGGATGCCCTTACCACTAAAAGTCATATGGTTTCAACGAATATTGCCACAACTGCCTTAGGTCTTTTTCGAAATACGGCAACTACTAATAGTGCTGTTAAAACAAATATACCATGGCAAAAAAGTCCTAGCTCTTCAAAAAAAATATATCAGGATAATTTAAGCCCACATAATTTAAACGTATCTGATAATAGCAGTATTTATCGAGTCCAGAATTTAACTCTCCCTAAATCCAACCAAAATAGTTCTAATATTCAACAGCCATTAATAAAGACTGAACCTCATGCTAAAGTAGAGGTAGTAGAGGACTCTATAGTCAATTCAGGAGAGTTGGATAACAGGAGCGATGGAGCAACGCCTATAAGTAATAGGCGAGCATTGAGCGACGACGTCACCAACTTCTCACTAACTGATTGTACTCATACTGATCACAAAAATGTGTCACTCGGAGCGGCAAGAGCACAATTGCACGGTACTTATATAATATCACAAACAGCAGATAGTATTGTTATCGTAGATCAACATGCAGCCCATGAACGTTTGGGATACGAAAAAATTAAACAGACGATAAGTAATAATGGATTAATTAAGCAGAGATTACTGATACCTGAGATAGTAGAATTACCAGATGTCAAAAGAGCCGATTTATTATATAATAAGAAGGTAGATCTTTCTAAATTAGGTTTAAGCATAGAAAAATTTGGCGAGCGATCCATCATTGTATCAGAGGCTCCAAGCCTATTAGGAGATATCAATATAAGCCAACTTATTCAAGACTTAGCAGATAATTTATCTGATCTTGGCGAAAGTATTTCCTTGATTCAATTGATTGAACATGTTACAGAAACATATGCATGTCATTATTCTATCAGAGCAGGTCGTAAATTATCTTCTGAAGAAATGAATGAATTGTTAAGGCAAATGGAGAAAACTCCTTTTTCAGGTCAATGTAATCATGGTAGACCAACTTACATTGAACTCAAACTCAAAGATATTGAGCGATTATTTGGACGTACATAATTGATATAGTCAATTGTAAAGAAAATAGTTTATCATGTTTTTAATGGAAATCGTAGTTTTCTATAATTTTCTGTTTTTAAATCAAGCATCGAATCGCTTCAAAGCTTAGGATCGATAATATTTACAGCCAATTGCTAATTGTCTAGCAATTGGCAATTGAGGTTAATATAATGTTTAACTATAATAATATATTTGATAATCACATAACTAGAATTAAACAAGAAGGCAGATACCGTGAATTTGTTCCTGTTCAAAGGCAGGCAGATAATTTCCCGTCCGCTTGGTATGTTGATAAAGAAATTGTCATGTGGTGTATCAATGATTATCTTGGAATGAGTAAGCACCCAGATGTCACCAAAGCTGCTCTAGAGGCTACAGCAAAATATGGCATTGGTTCTGGCGGTACAAGAAATATAGGTGGCAATAATAGCTGCATAATAGAATTAGAGCAAGAATTAGCAACCCTACATAATAAAGAATCAGCTTTAGTCTTCACTTCCGGTTATGTTGCCAATGATACCACCCTTGCAACACTAGCAAAAATAATGCCTAATATAGTTTTTTTCTCAGATGAGTTAAATCACGCTTCTATTATTTCTGGTATATGTAACTCAAAAGCTGAAAAACATATTTATCGACATATTGATGTTCAACATCTTGAAGAACTACTTAAAAAGGTAGATATTAATAGACCAAAGATTATTGTTTTTGAATCCGCTTATTCTATGGACGGATTATTTTCTCCAATAGAAAAAATAGTGAATTTAGCTAAAAAATATAATGCTTTAACTTTTATTGACGAAGTACATACAGTGGGTCTATATGGCAAGCATGGTGCTGGTATTGCCGATCTTCAAGGTTGTGCTGATAAAATTAATATTATCCAGGGAACCCTTGGCAAGGCTTATGGTGTTATTGGTGGTTATATTGCAGCGGATCGTCAGATTATAGATTCTATAAGACTTACGGCTCCAGGTTTTATATTCACCACCTCTTTACCGCCAATTATCGCTTCGGCAGCAACTAAAAGTATTCATCATTTAAAAAATTCTAATATAGAAAGGGAAACTTACCAAAAGGTAATAGCCAAGGTAAAAAAATCTTTTGATCAAGCTAAAGTGAATTATTTTAAAAATGATAGCCATATTATACCAATAATTATTGGCGACCCAATTAAAGCCAAACAAGCCTCTAATATGTTGTTGAATGACTATAATATTTATGTTCAGCATATCAACTTTCCAACAGTACCACGTGGCACAGAACGCTTAAGAATCATTCCAACACCCAACCATACCGATCAAATGATTCAGGATCTTACCAAAGCTCTTGTTGAAATTCTTAGTGTACTGGATATATCGCCATCCATCAATTCCCATTCTATAATAAAATTACCTCTATACCCCGCAGCGTAGATATGGGACTGTTGAAAGAAGAGATAGGTATGGTATAATGGTTAAAAAGAAAAAAAGAGAGTTGTAGAATGTCTTCGAATCAAATGACGATGGTATGTCTAAATCAGTTAGTTAACGCAAATCATCAATATCGTAAATTTAAAGAATTAAAAACTATTGAATCCAAAGCTAATTATAAAGGTTATGGCATTTTGCGTCTTTTTAAATGCTTACTGTTACAATTTATCGATGGATAGTTTTGCTGTGGCTAGCTGGGGGAATATTCCATTAATCGAGATTCGCCTATAGAGACTCTACTACTGTTGGTGATTTGTATGTCGAGCCGATACAAGGCACAGCAAATGTTTTTATAAGAAAGCATTTGTGATTGGAAGAACATAATATTATACTTTTATATGACCATAATATATAGTAGATGATGTTAAAAATAACCATAGTTCTTTTGTTATAACCAAAAGAAAATTGCCTATAGCTAAAATTGTTCCTTTAGATTCAAATAAAGTTGATACTAATAAAAATTACTTTGGTTGCATGAAAGGAACAGTAAAAATAAAAGATGATATTATAAACTGTAACTTAGAACATGATTGGAAAGTTATCAATGACCAATGATCCAATGATTAATTTGGAAAGACTGACTTTAGATACTCATATTCTAATATGGTATACTGAAGGTATAAACCTATCAAAGGAACAAGTTAAAATACTCAAAATCTAAACAATTAAAATTTTGTTCACAGAGCCTAGAAAATATACGCCTAAAATGTTTGATTTTACCAAAGAAACATTCAATTAAATGGCGTTCTTTATAAATATGTTTATCATATTCACGTTGTACTTTACTATTAGATTTTGGTGTATAACAACCTCACATCCCTTATTTGCTAAGCTTTCTACAAACTTACTACTATCATATCCTTTATCGGCTATCACCGTCGTATTCTGAACATCTTTAGTAAGATTTTCAGCCTGAGTGATATCATTTCTTTGCCCAGCAGTTATTATAAACTTCAGTGGCATCAACGAGGGCATGAATTTTAGTATTAAAACCACCTTTGCTTCTACCTAAATTCTTGTTGTGTATAGCTTTTTTTTCTTAAAAAATGATAAAATTGCTTTCCACGCTTGCTCTTCTATGTAATACTTCATATTGGTAGTTCCTTGATTTCGATCACTAAAACTACCATTTCTTCTTACTATTGCAATTTCTTTATTCTCCTCTGATAACTTAACAAAAAATTTTGTCAACAGAGCTTAGGAAGGCTAGCTATATAATTTCACTAATTCTGCTTTTTTGGTTAAGGATTCTATGCCATTTAAGTCAGTAGCAGTTACCCATAGTTGTAATCCTAATTCTAGGAAAAGATCAATTAAATATTCTCGCCTTTTCTTGTCAAGATGGACAAAAACCTCATCTAACAGTAAAATAGGCATAGCGATATTTTCTTTAATAGAATAATTAACTTGGGCAAGTATTATTGCAATGAGCATAGCCTTCTGTTCACCGGTAGAGCAGTGTTTAGCTGGGGCATTTTTTTCTTTATGAATAACTATAAAATCACTTTTATGAACTCCAAAATTAGTACGATTAGACATTCTATCACGAATACGACAGCCCACTAATTCATTTTTTATAAAATCTACATCTATATCATAATTTTTTGATATTTTTTCTTCTATAACCCCATTAATTGATAAAACAGCTTTAGGGAACTCATTATCCAAATCATCAATGGTTTTTTGAATATGCTCTAAAATTTTTAACCTATTAACAGCAATTTGAATTGATAATTCTGCCATTTTCTCTTCAATTACTCCAAGCCAATTTGTATCAACTTGATCTTGTAATAGGATTTTACTGCGTTCATGCATATAATATTCATATTTAGTCACTATCCCTGCATGAGATGGATTAAAATTATACACAATCCTGTCAAAGAATTTACGTCTATCACTAACACCAGAAGAGAAAATACCATCCATTTGGGGAGTAAGCCAAATCATAGCAGAGAACTTGCTCAATTCATTATTTTGTATTTTAGCACCGTTAAATTCTGTAAGTCGCCTATTAGATTGACGTTTTAAATTTGTTGAAATTTCAACTAGTCCAAGTTTACTGTGTAGTAGCCCATAAGCCGAACAATGATCTGCCCCTCTTTGACAAACATCATCTAATTTTGCTGATCTCAAACCTTTACCAGGAGAAAATAGTGATATTGATTCTAGGATGTTAGTTTTACCACTACCATTTTCTCCTATTAATATAACAGGGTTATTACCAGTATTAATCTCTAAATCCTGAAAATTACGGTAATTCAGTAGCTTTAATTTTTGTAAGTAAATATTATTAATCAATAAATTGTCTTCCCACCACTTTTAAAATTTTGATGAGCCTTGTTTAATTTTTTAAGAAATTCTGGAGAATATGATTTAATATCACTTTTTGCTCCACCTTCATATTGTGTAGCTAAATCCATCCCGCCTTTAATCATATTATAAGCAAAATTTTCTTTCTTTGTTTCTCCAGCTATTCTTTTAGGATTCATAAATTTATAAACTTGGTATAAAGCAAAATTTTTAACTAAACGCCTTGCTTCCAATCTAGATTGACGACTTATACCATGTAGATTGTCTTTTGATTTTATCAAGCCGCGGTTAGCTTCTTTTACCAATTGTGAATGTTGTTGCATCAAATAACTACTTACTTCCGTAACATTCTTACTGATAAGTTGTTCATCAACTTTAAGATTTAATTTCTTGTTATTAAGTTTACCTAAATATTTTTGTATTAATATGATAATCTGCGTCTGTAATTTTGTTAGATCCATTGTTTGTTCGTTAAGACAAGCTAATATTTGTTCTATCTCTTGCTCGAAAGCGTCGTTTGCACTTAACTCATTGAAAATTTCCATTGCCTCATCGGATCCAAGTTCATCATCATTAGTGATACCTGCCAATGCATCCTTAATTTGGTCTGCTAATTTTCTAGAATCTTGCGGTTTTTTGTTATCTGTTTCCATTTGTTAGCCTCCTATTTACCAATTACTCAAACTAAGCAAATCCAGGAAAAGGATTAGAATTACTTTAGTTATTGCAGGCAGCCTCCTGCCTGCTAGCTAATCATTCTTGAGTAGTAAAGTGTCCTCTATAAGTTCTATATAACATAATCCCTCGACGCTCTTCAATTATAGTTTTGCATAATAAGGCTGAGTCAATAGCTTTTTGTCTTTTAGTAAATTTGTATTCTTTTTCTGAACATAACTCACTTATACTAATATTCTGCCAAACAAGTCCATCAAAAATTTTTGCTTTAATATAACCGCTTGACTTTAAATTCTCATAATCCCCTTTATTAAGGCTTAATGCATCGTCATTTAACAAAAGCTTAACATCCCCAACATATGAATTTACTATATGATCAACATATTTAATATAGACCTTACCGGTTAGTTCTATCGTGCTAGGTATCATAATCTTCTATCTTGGTTTCTGAGATGGCTCAATAGACCTCTTGCATAACCTAAAGATAATTGAGGAATTTTTAGGAAAAACGAAGTCGAGTACCGCAGCGTACTAAGATGTACGTGAGGAACGGAGACGAGTTTTGACAACAAAATTACCAATTAGATTAGGTTATGCAAGAGGTCTAATAACTTCTCCTTAAAAATGATGTAATATTGGATCTTGTTCATCATATTCTTTTAACATATAACCACGCCCCCATACTGTATCAATGTAGTTTGTACCACCAGCAGCATCAGCTAATTTCCTACGTAATTTGCAAACAAATACATCTATAATCTTAATCTCTGGTTCATCAACACTACTATACAGATGATCTAAGAACATCTCCTTATTCAATACTGTTCCCCTACGTAAGACTAATAATTCTAAAATAGCATATTCCTTATTTGTTAAATGAACCTTTTTGCCATCAACTTCTACAATTCTGGTATCAAGATGAATACTTACCTTGTCAAACCTAACCACTGACTCAGAATGTCCTTTAGAACGACGAACAATTGCATAAATACGAGCAATTAACTCTTCGCGATTAAATGGCTTGGTAATATAATCATCTGCTCCACACGTAAGACCTTTAATTTTTTGATCAACTGTAGTAATACCCGATAAAATCAATATGGGTGTTTTTACTTTAGCAGAACGTAATCTCAGCAGAACTTCAAATCCACTAATATCCGGCAGCATAAGATCTAAGATAATTAAATCATAATTGTAAACTTTTGCTATTTCTATTCCTTCTGTACCAAACTCCACCACTTCACAAATAATTCCTTCTGAAGCTAAGGTTAATTCAATAGAACTAGCTATATCACTATTATCTTCTACTAACAATACCCTCATTGCATCTTTCTCCTTAACAAATTTTTTTAGTAAATTATTCTTTTTGTTACACGCTATGTTCTCATTTTATCTTTATAAGAGCAAGTAATTTTATAAAATAAGTTTCAAATATATTAGGTTGTTGTAAACATTCTTCTTTAAAATAGGTAATTTTATCCTCGAATCCTTAACAATCATCTAGCATACTGAAATCCTAGTAGGCGAAAACTCCTATAAATTTCCATATTTTACATAGCTGAATTTGATATAACAAGTTATATTTAAATTTTATTAACAGAATCTATAACTAACCCAAGTAGCTCCTCGCTAATAGACGTTTGTAAATGGAGTATAATGTTAGCCTTGGTTAGTTATATTAAGATTTATGCTATTTTAATCGGTATTTAATAGTGAGATTCAACACCCCACCACCAATAACTCCAACATAAATCTTAATATTATTCTTACCATTTCGTAAATGTGGAATCAGATCAAGTTGTGGTAACTTAGTTTTGTCATATATATCAGGAGCTTGCACAAAATCTTCTTTTTTACCAGTTTTAGAAATGTAAACAACACATTTGTCAGCTTGATAATCTCTACATTCTATATCCTTAAACTCATGATTAGGGGGACCAGTATAAATAATTTTATCATTGACTTTAATCATTAAGTAATCATCATAATACGAATTAGCCTCACCTATTGTGAAAGAGGTTAGCATATTAGTATTGGGTACATCAATCTCATAATTTGCCCAATGTAATGTATCTATTAGGTAGGCTGTAGAATCGTATGAACCACCAAGTACCAAGGTACCAACTTTAGTTGAAGTATCATAGCTATTTTTTACAGGAAAATTACTTTTAAAGTCGTTTGTATATTTGAAACTAAGACCATTATTCTCTTTACAACCAACTCCCTCCGGTAAGGCTTCGAAATCAACGCTTTTAGTAGCTATATTTAATAGGCAATAACGCTGTAGTGGTTTATTCGAATCAATTAATACCCAACCATCCTTGCAAGTACCTTGTGCCAAGTGACCTATTTCTGTATCTGGATCACTTATCTTATTAGACTTCCATGTTGCATTACCACTAATATCAGTCGGGGTAGAAATTGCTTTACACTTAGGGATATCAATTGGAGTACAAAAACCTAATTCCTGGGGGGTTTTATCTCGGATTGCAGCAATCTTCTGATTATAGTTAGGAGTCCCTTTTTCCTTATCAAAGGCATTAGTGTAATGCTGTCCAGTATTTATCTTGTCTCCTTGTGATGGAGCCGGATCAATTCTATTATTGGTATCTAGAGAAACTTTACATACTTCAACACCTTGTTTACGATTATTTGTATAACAATACATGGTATTGCATTTATAAATTGTGATACCTTCAATATTTTCTATAGAGTTACAATTAGTAATATTTTTACATAGAGGAAGGTGGTTTTGATATTGTGCACTTTTTTCCTTAAATTTTAAGCAATCAACTATATTTGATTCCAGTAGTTTTGCTAACACGCAATTAGTATCATTTACTCCAGGAATACATTTTTCTGTATCTTTGAATTGTAAACAGCCATGCGTTGCTCCTTGAATATATTTACCGTTTATATATTCAAGACCATTCAAGTATACTGCATCTGCAATAGCTGTACCTTTAGTATCATAGGGAACCTTGTTGTCTTTGTAGTTACCATATATCGTTGAAGGATTCATAGATTTTTCTCCAGAGAAGGGCATGGTAATATATGTAACTGGTGGGGTATTAGAAATATATGCCATGAAGGAAGTAAAATTATATCCTGCTAAATTTATTATTTCTTCTGTCTTTTGTGTCTCAGTTGAATATATCGACAATGGAGTAACAACAGTGCTAGTTAAATCAACCACTTTCCCTTCTTTGTCTAATACTTGGATTGACGCAACAAATTGAGGGGTATAATAGCTATTATTAGGGCAAATCACCTCGGGAATTACCCCACATTTTTGGGTTAAGATTTGGTAGCCATCTGTCACTCTTTTTTCACAGCCAATTAGCTGATCTCCTTCTATTACACAAATAGATTTTGGCTCATAACGAAAACTAGGTTCTAAATCAGTATCTAAAAAAGTATTTCTAACAATTGATACAGCAAAAGACCGCTTCTTGTCATTATTATCGTTGAGTTCAAAGATTTTTTGTAGTTTTAATAAATTGTTACCATCCTGATTTTGCAACTTGGGAAATTCAATATTAGCATCGATAAACTCACCAATATTAATCCCCCATATTTCTTGACAGGTAGTTTTATTATTTGTAGTACTACAATCAGGTAAATCATCAACATAGTAACTACTTGGCGTAGAGTGATTGCCTATTCTTTGGGCGTATACTATCCTGAAGCCATCTTCGCAACCATTTTCAGTAACACTACATTTAAAGTCAATTTTTGTATTAACGCAAGGTTTTGTATCATTAGGAACACATTTTTTTATTGCATCACGTTGAGCGGTAGCAATATGCATCCCTTTGGCTGAAGAAAATGAACCAAGATTGTTTATTAATACACATTTATCGGTTTTTTGAGGGTCTTCTTCATTTTTACAAAGAGGTACCATATTGTCTAAACTAATACGCACGACATTATGAATAAGATTATTCCTTAATTTAGATACTACACATGGTGCATCTGAAGATTGAACAAACAAATCGTTTTCTTTCTTTTTGCTGCATACAGATTTGGTAGTAGGAGTAATAATGAATTTACCTAATTTAGGACAATATGGTGGTGGAAAAGGACCAAATGGTAATTCAACACAACCAAATTGATAATCATCAACAGTACGATTTAGTGTACCAATTGTTTTTAGGATCTCTTTTGCTATATCATACATCCATTGCTGCTCAAAAATTCTTCCTATCCATTTAACTATTTCTTTTATAGTATCAAGACCTTGTGTATTGTCAGAACCCATCATATCTAACAACTTACCTAATAATCCCGATATACTCAACCCCTCCTTAATTTCTATTAAAAATATTAGGACTTTTGTAAGAGGGTGTAACGCATCTGTTTTATGAAGAGGTTGTCTCACTGGATTCCAGTCCAGCGGATCTAAGTGAACTCCGGTAGCTGAAACAAGATTTACCAAACCAGGATCACTATATGCACACAACTTTGGTCTACCAAATTTAATAGGTGTTCCATCATCTCCAATGATCAATTTATCATCTTCTGTAAAACCAACATCATTTAAGTGTTTTCCAGGAGTATAACCAGGATCTGCTGGCGTTCCTGTCTTATTAATATGAGTTGGTTCAACTGCCGGAATAGCAACTCTAGCACAAATTCTGAGTAAGGGTAAGGCATAAGCTCCAGGCCATATTACACATTCACCATCCCAATTTAAAGTAGTTGATTGATTCCAGCAGGCAAATGCATTACAACTTTGAGTTCTTATACGAATCTTTGGGGCAAAATAAGAGCTTTCTGTTGTACGTTCTGCACAATGCTGAAGATAAAATCCGATTCCACTTTTAGGAGGATCAAATTGAACTAAGCAATTATCTGTATCGCGTCCATCCCGCTTGTTCCATGGTGGACACAAGGGGTCTGGATATATTGTTCTTTTGATAACTTTGTTCCATGTTTCATCTATCTTACCGTAACCACAATTGCAAGGGTTAGTTATGCATTTTGCAACTTCATTCCAAAATGATGCTGCATAGCTATTGCCCGAGTAAATCAACAAGAAAAACACTAGATAATACTTTTTTAGCACCAAAACTCCCCTCCAGCTAAATATGATTTAATGCTATATACAAATGATTAATCCAACTATCAGGATGTCCTGGATATTGTTGTAATATTTCTTTATATATTTTCAGCTCCTCAGTTCCACAGGATAAAATCTTAACAATGCCAATTAAGCTTCCTATGCTTAATTCCACAGCAATAGATTGACTGTCTTGATTTATTAAGAACATTCTAGAAGTAATTGTGAATTTCGATAATTTCTTTATTTCCGATTCATTTAACCCTAAAATTTGCTCTAAATACTGCGATTTTATTTCTGATGGTAAAATAATTTTAGTGTCTGTTAAGTCCAACCAATTTTGTAACACTCTAGTTTTTATCGACTGCAAATAACTAAAATTAAAATTACTCACCATAATTCCGTTATTTTTTACCAATCTATCAGAAATCATCTCTGATATGTTATCAAAATTTTCGGGTCTATACAAGGAATCAAGATTATCTATTACTAATATTTTTGCATTCTTCCCTGTGACAGTTAGATGATAATTGAAAGCATATATTAACCCTACACATAAACTATTATGCTTAGTTAAATTCATTGAGAATGCTTCTAGAAGTTTTCTATCCGTTGGATAAAAACGTTCAGTAAAAGACTTTTCAGAGAAGAGATGCAGATTAAATCCTATTATATTGCCTTCAGATAAAGGAAATTTATCACTATCAAATATACTATCATATAATCCGCCTTCTGCATAATCTGTTAATTTTAGTTTAATTAACTCTCCACCTTCTATTGAAAAATCGATTATTTTTAAAATGGATGAAAAATTACGATCCTTATTATCTAAACTATGAATTTTATCGGCAAAAATTTCTAGAAAAGCTAATTCAATTTCGGTTAGAGGATAAAAAGAATGATTACAAATTATTTTAAGAAATTCAACAATAAAATGTCTTGATTCTAGAGTATCATCTAGTATAAATGGATTTATTAGATTTTTTTCCTTTTCAATCCACTGCCCTTCAATTGATTCAACAAAAATCTTTGAATCATTATTGTTGGAAAAATACAATATTGTTGGCTTATACTTAGTTGCTTCAGAAATTAAAAAATTTGTTAGTACAGTCTTACCAGTATTAGCTGTGCCAAAAATACAAGTGTTTCCTCTATTGTTACTGCTAGCGTGAAAATTCATAAAGTAAGGTGTTCCTTTCTCCGTTCTAAGCAGAGTTACCGCTTTACCCCATATATTATTTTGGTTTCCAGTTGGAAAATTATGTAATGAAGCTAAGGCAGCTGTATTTTCTATAATTGTTGGAGCCAACCTTCTAATGTAAGAAAAGTTGCCTGGGAGTTGTGCCCAAAATGTCGATTCTAAGTTTATATCTTCTCGCACATGGATAATCCCAATTTTAGCAAGTTCTTTAGATGCCTGGGCAATTGATTGATCCAATTTTTTTAAATCTGATCCTATAATAGCAATGGAAATTTGTTGTTTACAAAATTGGTTTGGGATTGAAGCATCAAGATTCATTATCTTATCTATTCCTGTAATTTCAGCAAGCTTAGCATCCTTACTAACTTGTAAAATATAAGCCTGTTCTTCAAATGCCTTAGATACATCTTTTTTATCAACGAAATAAAATATTTCTGTTGCTATTAATTCTACAGGCAATTGTAGAAATCCATCAAGGGCAGCCGATGATACTTCTTGATATTCCTTTATTGAGATAATGGATGCAAACTTTTTACCATGTTGACTTATTACTTCAATCTTATCGTTACCAACTGCATATTGATTAGACGCTAAAGCATTAGATAAATTGGCAATCGGCACTAGGCAATATTCCTCGTTGAGATGGACTATTCTACGATATAAAAACATCAAATCAGAGTAAGATTCCTCTCCTTCAAATCTTATTCCTAACTTTACGGCACCGAAATCTTGTAAATCGAGAAGTATGGTATCAACAGTACTATTTAGCATTTTAAAAACACTATCTAAGTAGTTATTTTGGTAATTAACAAGTTTGTCGAAAGACAAAGAAGTTATCAAAGAGTTGATATCTTTAACTTTAATGTTATTAGAATCATAAATTATTGAGATATATAAGGTGTTAACAAATTTATCATCCCAGTAATTTTTTTGTTGCCATAGATTGTGAATATTAGCTGGTAATAATTTATTGTAAGGAGTTGTGTCATCTAAGTTTGTCTTACGTCGTACCGTATGTATCCAGAATGCAAAATTTTTATTACGAACATTTTTCTTGATAGCATTACGCACTACTTCTCGTAGATTGAATAGCTTATCACTAATATTTTCTGCATTAATACCGTTTATTTGGATAGTTTGAAGCAATTCCCCATTCTTAGTTAACAGAGTATTTTCATTATAATGACAAGCAATTGGAATGAAATTCTCTGCAGAATTATTATACAAATCCTTATCAATTTTTCTTGAGTTACCAACTATTTTAAACACCAGTGATACCTACATATATTCTTTTGTTTTTAGCATAACTATCTTAATTTTTAGTGGACTGAATTCGTTCTAACCCACCCATATAACTCACCAAAACATCTGGAACCGTTATTGAACCATCAGTATTTTGATAATTTTCTAGAATTGCGATTATCGTTCTACCAATTGGTAAACCAGAACCATTCAACGTATGGGCAAAAGTAGTTTCGTTACTACCAAATTCTTTATATCTAGCTTTCATCCTTCTCGCCTGAAAATCTCCACAATTAGAACAGCTTGAAATCTCACGATATGTATTTTGACCTGGTAACCATACTTCCAGATCATAGGTTTTTTTTGCAGTAAATCCCATATCCCCAGTACAAAGCAACATAACTCTATATGGTAGATCAAGTTTTTTTAGAATGGTTTCAGCTGCATTAGTTATATATTCATGTTCACATTTAGATTCTTCTGCAGTAGTTATTGTAACCAATTCAACTTTACCAAATTGATGCATACGTATCATACCTCTAGTATCCTTACCACTACTCCCAGATTCTGATCTGTAACAAGGGGTATAAGCAACATAACGTATAGGTAATTCTTCTCTAGCTATTATAGTATCAGATACCATATTAACAAGAGGTACTTCGCCTGTTGGAATTAGCCTGTAATTACTCGTCGTTTCAAACGAATCTTCTGCAAATTTTGGCAATTGACCACTATTATACATAGCAACTGGTCGTACTAAAGATGGAGGAGATAACTCAATAAAACCAAATTCCTCAGTATGAATATCAATCATAAAGTTAATCAATGCCCGCTCTAGCTTTGCTAAATCTCCTTTGAGAGTTACAAATCTACTCCCAGACATTTTAGCAGTACGTACAAAATCCATCATACCTAAACTCTCACCAAGCTCAAAATGCTGCTTAGCTAACAATGGTGATGGTTTTGTTGTAATGTCTCCGACTGTTCTAATCAGCTTATTCATACTTCCATCAGTACCGTATGGCACGTCATCATCAGGAAGATTTGAAAGTACTCCCAGCATATCGTTAAGCTGATGATTACTATTTAATTTTAGAGTCAGTTCTTCTAATTTTTCATTTATATGATCCACATCACGCTTTAGTTCTTCAAATTCCTTACTACTCTTGTTAGGCATGTTACCTAAATATCTAGATTTTTTCTTTCTTGCATGCTGGAATTGTTGAATAAGATTAGTTAGTTGACGTTTGCTTTCATCTAGTTTAGTAATTTTATCGGACATTGGAGGAATTCCCCTTTTGATAAGTAAATCATCAAATTCCTGTTTATTTTCTCTAATCCATTTTATATCTAACATCTAATTTCCTCGGTTTTCTACAAATTTACACATAATAACTGAAGTTTCATATAATAAAAGCATTGGTATTGCAAGAGCAAATTGGCTAAGCACATCCGGTGGAGTTAAAATACCAGCAATAATGAAAATAATTATTATAGACCATCTTCGCTTGTTCACTAAGTCTTTTGCTGTTAATATTTTTAATAAATTTAATATTAGCATAATAATAGGCAATTGAAAGGCTACACCAAATGCAATAATTAACTGAATTACTAAGTTTAAATATTCGCTAATTCTAGCTTCTAGAACTAGTGGAATAATGACATTATGATCTTCAAAGCTCAAAAAAAATTGCCATGCACGCGGCATAACAAAGTAAAAAACAAAGACACCCCCACACCAAAATAAAATAGGAGACATAAAAAGAATAAAAGCCGCATATTTTTTCTCGTGTGAATATAATCCAGGTTTTATAAATAGAAAGCATTCTATGGCGATAATTGGTATAATCATGACAAAAGAAACAAAAGCCGCAAGTTTTATGTAAGTAAAGAATGCTTCAGTAAGACCAGTATAGATCACTCTTTTTATATTCGCATGACTTAATTCTGCAAGTGGTTCTAATAAAATATTATATATATTGCTACTAAAATAATAACAAATAATAAAACCAATAATGAATGCAGCAAATATTCGTAATAATCTAGCTTTTAACTCTAAAAAATGTTCTTTAAAAGTATATGATTTCATATAAAATATTATATTGAATTATGTTTAGGATAGTTTAAAAGTCGTGGAAAAACAATTTAAAGTGTCATGTGAGCGTTCACGGAAAAAAGTTAAAGTACAAAAAACGTCATTGCGAGCCACCGTAGGTGGCGTGGCAATCCATAAAAGAGTAAATTGCTTCGTCGACCTCATGGTCTCCTCGCAATCTGATGTATCCCCACGAAATTAAGTGTAGAAGTCAAGATTTGATCTTACAGACCCCATAAATTAACTTATTAGATTGTCAGATAAATTTTGACTGTCAGATAAGTGTTCAAGATACAAGATATCATTATTTTTTTCAAACGCTAATTTTTTACTATCTTTAAAGGTTTGCATAGGCGTTTTACCATAACAATACTTACCAGAATGAGGACGTTCGTTATTATAATAACGTAACCAGGTATCAAGATCTTTTTGCAATTCAAAAAGTAAATTGTAAATTTTTTTACGCATTGCAGTGTCATAAAACTCATTTTTCATGGTTTTATGAAACCTCTCTAAAAATGGTGGTCAGCTTATCTTTCATTTGCTATCTAAGCTACACTCAAATACTTCAATCATAATTACCACCAACCTTATGTTTTCCGAATGGCCTCAAGTATTTGGATGTAACAAAATGACAGCAGCACTGCTTGATAGAATTTGTCACAATTGCGATATTATATAAACTGGAAATGAGAGTTACCGTATGAAAAAAAAGAGCTAATATTTTGTAATTTAAGTGGGTCAAAATTGGACGCACTTACTGGGTCAATTTTCAACGCTTATTGACATCAGCTCGCAATGACGATTTTTAAACGCATTCCTATCTCAATTTTAGCGAAGACAAACCAATTAGAGCAAATATTATAGCTATAATCCAGAAACGTATCACAACTTTTGACTCTGACCAGCCATGTTTTTCAAAATGGTGATGCAACGGAGCCATTTTGAAAAGTCTTTTACCACGGGTAGCTTTAAAATAATATACTTGAATAATTACTGATAAGGTTTCAACAACAAATAGCCCCCCAATAATTGCTAGAACAAATTCGTGTTTGGCAATAACGCTAACAATACCAAGAGCACCACCGAGGCTTAGGCTACCAGTATCTCCCATAAAGATTTCTGCTGGCTGGGCATTAAACCATAAAAATCCTAGGCTAGCACCAACAATTGAAGCACAGAAGATAGTTAATTCAGAAATATTTGGTACATAAATAATTTGCAGATAATTTGCATAGAAACTATTACCCACCAAGTAAATAATTAAGGTAAAAGAACCTGCAGTAATAGCAATCGGCACGATGGCAAGACCATCAAGACCATCAGTTAGATTCACCGCATTTGATGCTCCAACTATAACAAACATACTAAAGGGAATGTAAAACAATCCCAAATCAATCAACAAATTCTTAAAAAATGGAATAGTCAGCAGATTATTTCCTTGATTATTGGCATCCCTTAACAGTAAACAAGCAATTAGACAAATAGTAAACTGAAATAATAATTTCTTCTTACCACTAACTCCTTTATGGTGGTTTTTTGTTACTTTAGCATAATCATCCATAAAACCAAGTATACCAAAGCTAATAAAGACAAATAACACTATCCATATATATTTATTAGTAAGGTCAGAAAATAAGAGAGTAGAAAGACAAACGCTGAGGATAATCATTATCCCGCCCATAGTTGGTGTCCCTACTTTGGCTTTGTGGGTTTCTGGTCCGTCATTACGAATTGGTTGCCCATATTTTTGTAAATTTCGTAAAGCTCTAATTATCCTAGGTCCTATCAAAAAAGAAATAGTCAAACTAAATAATATGGCAAGTCCGATACGGAAAGTAATATAGTGGAATAAATTTGCGACATGCAACTTATGTATATAGGGGGCAAGAAGGTTGTATATCACTAGTGTAACTCAAAAGATTGGATGATTTTACTAAGTTGGGTACTATTTGACCCTTTTATTAAGATTAATTCATTGCCCTTAAGTAATTTACTTAAGTTTTCTATTAACAGATCAACATTATCAAAATGTATTTTTTCTATTTCGTCTGGCAAAGATTGATAGATATATTGGGTATTATTGCCTACTAAAAAAACTCTGTTAGCACCAGAATCGAGAATTGCTGGTATTAAATCTTTGTGGAATTTTATCGAATTGTCCCCCAATTCTAACATATCACCTATTATAGCAATTTTTTTCTTGCCACTAAGCTGTTTTAGATATAATAAAGCAGCTTTTACTGATTCTGGATTAGCATTATAATAATCGCAGATAATTTGGTAGTCCTGACCATGATATTTGGCATTGATTAGCTTACCCCTACCATCCATTAATAATATTTTGCTTAATTGTCTTGCTGCTACATTAATATCTAAGTTCAATATGGCTGACATCTGAAGAGCGATAGTATAATTTCTAGCATAATGTTCTGGTACAAGGGGAATCTTGATATCTATTTTAGTATTATGAATCGAATAACGTAAACGAACTTGTTGGGTAATTTGTTGATATTCATATGATATTAAGCTACAATCTGCATATGGTGATGTGCCAAAACTATATATATTATTAATCGATAATTGCTTAAGATTTTGTAAAACTCGGTTATAATATGGGCTATCTAAATCTATAACAGCTATACCATCTTTTGACATTCCTTCAAAAATTTCACATTTAGCATCAACCAAATGCAGCTGAGACTGAAAAAATTCAAGATGAGCTTCTGATATTGTAGTAATGACTGATATATCAGGTCTAACCATTTTTGTTAGAGTTCTTATTTCTCCTGGATGATTCATACCCATTTCAAAAACAGCATATTCTATATCATCCGGTAGAGAAGCAAGATTTATAGGCACACCAAGATGGTTATTGAAATTTCCTCGACTAGCAAAAGTAGAGCCAAAGTGATTTAGTACAGTTTTGATTGCTTCCTTAGTTCCAGTTTTACCACTACTGCCAGTAACCCCAATAAACTTCGCCTGGGATTTTTGCCGTTTATACTCTGCCATCTGATGCAAAGCAGTTAAGGTATCAGGAACCATAATTACTTTTTCATCAGGCAGCCCTGTTATTTCCTGACTAATAATTAGCGCATTTGCCCCACGTTCTAGAGCATGTAACGCATAATTATGTCCATCATTAGCTCCTTTAAGAGCAATGAACAAATCACCATCTGTAACGGAATTAGAATTGAATTGAACTTGTCCGCCATGAATATCAGGATGTACCTCTATATTCAATGCATTACTCAAGTCTCTTGCTGACCAAATCATTATATTATTTTAATATTATACACTACGCAAATTCAAGACAATTCTTACCCCAAATTTGCTTTAATTGTCAATAAGTTTATTTTTATTTTGTAGAGCTTTATTGGCTATATCGAAGTCGTTAAAGGGTAGTTTTTTATTACCGATTATCTGATAATTTTCGTGACCTTTGCCGGCAATTAGCAAAATATCATCTTTTTGTAAATTATGTATCGTCTCAGTAATTGCTATTTTTCTATTTTTTATTTCTATAAAACTATTAGTGATCGCTATAATAGCTGGTATAATTTGCTGCCGTATCGATTTTGGATCTTCGTTTCTTGGATTGTCATCAGTAATAATAATCTCATCGGCAATTTTCGCCGCAACTTGCCCCATTAATGGTCTTTTACTGCTATCTCTATCACCACCACAACCAAAAATTACTTTTAATAACCCCTTATCTGATTTTATTTTTCTTAACTCCAGTAAGCTTTTTTCCAAAGCATCTGGGGTATGAGCATAGTCGATAAACACATTACTATTACCTACTCTCTCTAAACGCCCTTTAACTGCTTTAACTTGCGATAACTTCGATATAACTTGTTCCAAAGGAAAGCCAGTCAAATGCACCATCATAACAGCAATCAGTAAGTTGCTAGCTTGAAAACTACCAACTATATCAGTAGTAAAATTATATTTTTGCCCTTTATAGTCACAAACCTTATGTCCAGGAATTGTGCTGTCGATAATTTTCAGATCACCATTCATACCCACTGTTAAAAACTTTATATTACGTTGTTGTAAATAATGTTTAATATAATCTAATTGTGCTATTTCTGAGTTTAACACAGCCGTTCCTGTTGGCAATAAATTATCTGTAAATAATTTTAGTTTGGCTAAAAGATACTTATCCATATTTTGGTGATAGTCAAGGTGATCTTGACTAAAACTAGTAAAGCAAGCAGCATTTACTTTTACACCACATAATCTTTGTTGATCTAAACCATGGCTAGAAGCCTCAAAAGCTACATATTTTGTGTTATTCTCAGTTAGCTTATGTAAAATATGTTTAAAAGTTATAGGATCAAGAGTAGTAAGAGCCGGGGATTTGTCTAAAATGTCTTGGACGCTTAAATCCAAACCACTGGCACATTCTACGCCAATAGTCCCGATAGAACAGCTTGGTACTCCTAATAATGTATATAGTTGCCTACAATATGATACTACCGAGGTTTTACCGTTAGTACCAGTAGCAGCTACCATATATGGTGGTAATAATGGGTAGAGAATATTAGCAGCTTGACTCAGTGCCAACCGTGCATCACTCACAAGATTTATATGTACATCATTGGCGGTAATATTGGGATTGTTTAAACTCTCAGCATCATCTGTAACAATAAATCTCACCCCTTTATTTATTGCATCATCAATAAATTTATTACCATCAGAATCCACTCCTTTAATCGCAAAGAATATATCACCAGCTTTAGCTAGTCTAGAGTCACAGCACAAACTGCAAGAGTTCATCTGACAGATAATTTTATTATCGAATATTTTTTGCAATTTAAATATAGCCTAATTAATTATTAAATAGTATATAAGTGTGTTTATCACGTATGGTAACCTATGTAAAGAGTTAGTATGATAACACTAAACCAAATTCACAGACACTTATTAGCGAGACCACCCAGTACTCCCATCATTGTGCATAGGTGTCATTGCGAGGAGCCGCTTTGCGGCGACGCGGCAATCCATAAAAACAACCAAAAATGGATTGCTTCACCGACCTTATGGTCTCCTCGCAATGACGGTGTGTTGCACAAAGTGCCTCCTAGCTAATAGCACCAGTTACTATGGATAACATACTAATCGGGTTAGCTATAGATAATTTTTGACAAAAATTTTACGGTCTCTCATGAAAAAGAAAGATTTATCAATTTTAATAGGTAATAGTCTGGATCATTTTGATACGGCTATTTATAGTTTCCTTGCTCCAATTTTATCAATCATCTTTTTTCCCAAAGATGATCCTATAGTTGCTTTGATCTTAACCTATAGCGTGCTAGCAACTTCAATAATTACTAGACCCGTTGGGGCAATAATTTTTAGTATGATTGCCCAAAAACGAGGGGCAACTATGGCTCTATCCTATTCATTGATAGGTGTTGCTATTACCACTATGTTAATAGGATTTATACCAACTTATCAAATGATTGGCTGGTTCTCACCATTGATGTTGCTCATTATTCGAACGATGTTAGGAATTTTTGGTGAAGGAGAAAGCTCTATTGCCAAATTATATATTCTAGAAAATAAGGTACAGACTCAAGGGCTAAAAGCATCATCTCTATATCAATTATCAACAATGCTTGGGATTATTATTGCTTCTTTGGTCAGTGCAATTCTAATTAGTTCCAATCATCATGAATATTGGCGTTTATGTTTTATATTAGGAGGAAGTACAGGGATTGTAGGAGGCTATCTTAGACGTTATGCCAATACATCTCAAAAAGCAATAGAACAAAAATCTTATACATTAAATATGATATTGAATATTATATTTAATAATAAATGCAATATTTTACGGGTGTCTATAGTTAGTGGCTTTTCCTACATGACATATGTCATACCTTTTATAGTGATGAATAGTTTTGTTCCTCTTATCACATCTATATCTTTGGAAACGATGATGAGTGTTAATACTCTCTTATTAATCATGGATGTAGCAATGATTCCACTAATATGGTATTTTATTAAGAAATATCGCCCTGTGGATATAATGCTTGTAAGCACTAGCATTCTGTTTATTAGTATAATACCATTATGGTTATATATGACAGATGCTTCTGTATGGTATGTTAATTTTGTCCGCTTATGGATTATTACCTTAGGGGTATTATTCGCATGCCCACTAAATTATTGGCTTAATAGCCTATTCCATGGTTCAGATAAATATATGCTGGTTAGTATTGGTGACGCTATAGGCACCCCAATATTTGGACGCTCTGCTCCTGCAGTGTGCATAGCTCTTTGGCACTTTACTAGTTCTTCTATATCTATAGGAGTTTATATTGCAATGATTACTTTAGCTACTATATGGGCGGTGAAGAGTCTGTAGCATTACTTGCTTAATATAGCTAATCCAGAAAGTGATCAAAAATGGATCGCTTCGACCATTACATGGTCTCGCAATGACGATTGGGGTGCATATATGTCATTGCGAAAAGGCATAAGCCGACGAAGCAATCCAAGAAAATAGTTAGAAATTGCTTCGTCGCTACTAGGCTCTGTGAACAAAATTTTAATTGTTTAGATTTTGAGTATTTTTAAGCGAAAATTAATAAGATTTTTGCCGGAATAGTTAGTTCTATTTCAAAAAAATCTTATAATTTGCAGCTAAAAAGAGTCGAAATCTAAACAATTAAAATTTTGTTCACAGAGCCTAAAGTAGCTCCTTGCAATAGACTTCTTTCATTAAGTCATAACTATTACAGTTGCAAGCATGTGATATGAAGTCAAATGGGTTAACATGCTTGTTATTGAGGCAAATTTCAAAATGCAAATGCTCTCCTGTACTGTTACCACTATTACCTTGCACTCCAATACTCTGACCTTTGATAACCATATCTCCTTCTTTTACGTGTATTTTTTTTAAGTGAGCATATTTAGTAATGAATTTATCTGAATGTTTTATTTCTATCAAATTTCCATAAGCACTTTTTCGCCTTACGGTGGTAATTATTCCATCAGCAGAGGCATAAATGGAAGAGTTTTTGTGTCCTTTTAAGTCTGTTCCGCAATGGAATTTTTTTTGTTTTTTCCTAGGATGTTTACGCATGCCATAATGACTAGTAACCTTTACATTATATTGTGGTAACATTATAGGAATAGTAGCAGTTAGTTTATCTAATTGTCCTAGCTCCTTAATATTATCAGAACTATTTTTATTACTAGCTTTTTGAACAAGTTGTAATTCTGTTTGAGATAAGAATTTATACTTATAATTTAACTTTAGCAACAAATCTTTAATCTTGGTTGATTTAATCATTGCCTGGCTATTAATTACTTGGCTATTAATATTCTTAGAGCCGATAGTTTTAAATTTTTGCAAAAAAGCCTTGTTATATTTTTCATTATTAATAATGAGACCAAAGTTTTTTGCATAAATACAGTCATTTTTACTTAGTGCTGCTAAATTATATTGTATAATTAAAGTGCCGTGATTTAGTTTGTAATCTTTTTGTAATTGCTGTGCCGTGACGTTTAAAAATGTCTTATTAACAGGTGAGGTGCTACATCCTTGTAGGAATAATATAGTTAATAATAATATAAAGGACTTAAGCATTTAGCTCCTTATAAAATTTGTTTACATAACCTAAGAAGCGATTGCTTTTTATACCAAAGATAAACAGGTATTCCGCTTAATACAAATGAGATAGCTTTTATTGTAACATTTAATGGTGTTTCATAAATAATCCATAGGCAAAAGGCAATTGATCCTAGGGCAATTAACCATTGATATGTTGAAGATTTTTCTGATTTTGTTAATAGTAACTTTAAAAAAGCTACGCTACAGGCTAGATATACAAATAAAAAAGAGATAACGGAAAAATCAATTATTTCGGTAATTTGTTCTGATAAATCTTCATTGGTTGTGCTAATCAATAATAATTGTATTCCAATACAACTTATGACTAAACTCCAAATTGGAGCACCATTTTTATTTTGTTTAGCAAAAAAAGATGGCATTAAGCCGTCTTGGGCAAGTCCCAAAGCAATTTGTCCACTGATTAGTACCCAAGCATTTAACGTTCCAATACAAATAATTGAAGCAATCAAAGAAATAAGTAGATGCCACTGACCACCAAAAATTATTTGGGTGGCATCTACATAAGGAGCTTTAGAATGTATTAAGTCTTCTGGTGGGATTAAACCAATTATTCCAACGCTATTAATGAGATATAAAATAGCAACACAAAGCGTACCTATTACTACAGCTCTTGGTATTGTTTTTGATGGATTCATTACCGAACCAGCTTGAGCAGTTGCTGATTCTAAACCAATGAATCCCCAGAATGTTAATAATGTTACCTTACCAAGAATTTGAGAAAAAGTTAAATTAGTTATTTGCTTATCCATAACAAAATTATTACTATCAAACTGATATAATGCCGCAATTGGCACTACTATTAATGGAATGAATTTTAGAATTGCTAGTATAAATTCAGCTCGCCCTGCTACTTCCACACCTTTAAGGTTTAGCAACATAATAGCAAATAACAATAATATCTGCAAAATTAAGATCACAAAACTATTACTCACCCCAATTAAAGGTGTTAAATATGTAATAGCTGAAATAACAACTACAGCCGTACTAACCCATGAAATAACCCAATAAGTCCAGCCGGTAAAAAATGCTACATCATTACCAAATGCCTTTTTTAAATAAACATGGGGTCCACCTGTTTGTGGGAATCGGCAGCAAAGTATAGCAAATAACAGTGCTAAAATTATAGCACCGCAGGAGGATACTACTCCTCCAACTAAACTAAAAATACCGTATGGTGCTAAACTTGCTGGTAATATTAAGACACTGGTGCCAATTTGACTACCAATAACTAAAGCAAAAACTGACCAAAAACCAAGCTTTTGTGACATATAATCCTGAATTGTATGATAAACCCTGAACTTATTTCAGGCAGTAGTAATTACAAACTGTACATAAAAAAATAAAAACTTGAAAATTGATAAACCAATTACTCAAGTTTTTGTAAACTATACACTAATAATATATTATTGAGAATAAACATAATTTTTTTGAAATAGGTATACTATTCCTTCAAAAATCATATTTATTCTCGCCGAAAAATAGCTCAAAATATAATTAATTAGTTACCGAAGGCCGCCTCTTAGTGGATGATTTTCAAACCCAAATTGAAGTAAGAATAATCGTTACATAGTGTTCTTATCGTAGGTTTGTTTAGTAATAAACATTCCTTTAGTAAAAGCAATCAACTTATTTTTATTGATCATCAGTTTGTAATTTCTCAACAAACCATTTAGTAGACTTTTCATCTACTTATTTACCATTTTGATTAAGGATTGTAAATATATTTTTATTATTATGTTGAGAACTTTGCTGAACTTATATACTCTTCTGCTTTATATACTCTTCTGCTTTGAAGAATTGCCTCAGTAAAACTTCGGGGTATTCGCGTCTGTCAATAAGTGTTGAAAATTGACCCAGCAAGTGCGTCCAATTTTGACCCACTTAAATTACAAATATTAGCTCTTTTTTTTCATACGGTAACTCTCATTTCCAGTTTCTATAATATCGCAATTGTAACAAATTCTATAGTCAATTCAGGGGAATTTGGTGCTAGGAACGATGGAGCGATTCCTATAAGTAATAGGCGAGCGACGAGTGACGACGTCACCAACTTCCCATCAATTGACTATATCAAGCAGTGCTGCTGTCATTTTGTTACATCCAAATACTTTTCATACTGCTTATTATCAGCAAGGAGAATCAGTATTAAAAGAAACTAAAAGAGGAGGTAGGAATCATTGTTATATGGATGAGGCTAATGAAAGTAAAATACTGGAATCTTATGATGAGGTTATAGCTGAAACCATAAGGCGTAATGCAACATTGAATTATGGACTACATCAGCTATTAAAATCTGAGCTTAAGACTAGAACACTCAGAGCTATTCAAAGTAGAATTCGAGCTGCAAAGTTTCCAGAGAAGAAAGATATAGATAATTTTATTTTTACTGCTACCCCAATAATCCAAGAGCAAATTATGCATTTATATAGTTGTGAGTTTGTTAATAGTTCTAGAAATATAGTGTTAATTGGAGGGACTGGTACCGGCAAAACGCACCTTGCTATAGCCATTAGTGCAAGGGCAGTAAGAAAGGGTTATAAATCAAAGTTCTTTAATCTTGTAGATTTAGCAAACCAACTAGGTTCTGTTGACAAAATTTTTAACGTAACCATATTAAAGCTCCAACAAAATTTAGAAAGGCTAAAAAGGTGGTTGGGGCTTTATCAAACCTAGAAAATATACGCCTAAAATATTTGATTTTACTAAAGAAACATTCAATTAAATGGCGTTCTTTATAAATATGTTTATCATATTCACGTTGTACTTTACGATTAGATTTTGGTGGTATAACAACCTCACACCCCTTATTTTCTAAGCTTTCTACAAACGCACTACTATCATATCCTTTATCGCCTATCACCGTCGTATTCTGAACATCTTTAGTAAGATTTTCAGCTTGAGTGATATCATTTCTTTGCCCAGCAGTTAGTATAAACTTCAGTGGGTTACCCAATGCATCAACGAGGGCATGAATTTTAGTACTAAAACCACCTTTGCTTCTACCTAAAGCTGCTTCCTCTTGATTACCTTTAATATATCCAGATGAGCAAGCATGTGCTCTTACAATAGTTGCATCAATCATCATTGATTCCATATCTACATCTACTTTAACATGATCCATTAAAGCTTCCCATATACCTTTGTCAACCCATCTCTTAAATCTGCGATAAACACTGTACCAACAACCATAATAATCAGGCAGAAGACGCCATTGACAACCTGTTCTAGCAATAAACCATATTGCTTCAATAAACTGTCTTATTTTTTCCTCATTCTTGTTGTGTATAGCTTTTTTTTTCTTAAAAAATGATAAAATTGCTTCCCATGCTTGGTCTTCTATGTAATACTTCATATCGGTAGTTTCTTGGTTTCGATAACTAGAAACTACCATTTCTTCTTACTATTGCAACTTCTTTATTCTCCTCTGATAACTTAACATAAAATTTTGTCAACAGAACCTAGAATGTGAAAAAGTTGCTGGTCATGCAGGAAGGCTTGCATGTTCAATAGAAAAAATGGATGTTTTAGTACTTGATGAACTTGGTTATTTACCATTCTCTAAAAATGGTGGTCAGCTTATCTTTCATTTGCTATCTAAGTTACACTCAAATACTTCAATCATAATTACCACCAACCTTATGTTTTCCGAATGGCCTCAAGTATTTGGATGTAACAAAATGACAGCAGCACTGCTTGATAGAATTTGTCACAATTGCGATATTATAGAAACTGGAAATGAGAGTTACCGTATGAAAAAAAAGAGCTAATATTTTGTAATTTAAGTGGGTCAAAATTGGACGCACTTGCTGGGTCAATTTTCAACGCTTATTGACACCATACTTCCTCCCCGTGAAAAACGGTTAAAAATAGACCTTTTTGTAGGTCAATTTTGAGGAGTTTTAGAAAAAAACAGCCATGAAATAGCCATAGGAATTTTTTTAGAGAGTCGTAAAATTGCTGAAAAGCCTTTATATATGGTGGAGCCAGGGGGAATCGAACCCCCCACCTTTTGAATGCCATCCAAATTCTCCTTTTTTTTAAACCAAATACTAATATTTTTATCAAAGTTAGATTTGTTATAATTATTTTGTTTTATAATTGTTATATTCCTAGTGTTCATAGTATTTCTTCTATTATTCAAATATTATTTGAGGTTTAGAATTAACTGTAGCTGTATTCGTATTATCTGTCAATATTCATTTATATATGCTTAATACTTTGAGGTAAAAGTAGTATATATGGAGTATATATTTTACAATATTGATATCTTCTACAATCTGTTTTAGGATAAATTATTAGATGGTCTAAAGAATGATTTGCTATTACATTAGAACCATATTACAGTTACTTTTACTACCAAAACTTACGCTATGAGAAAAAAAATGGTAAATTATGTTGAGTATAATTTAGAAATGCCAAGAGGATAAAATTGCAAGCAATACCAGTTAATAGGACAGATTACTGTCAATTTCTAATAGTGAGTCAAAAGAATTATAGTTTGACCTACTATGCTGAACATGCCAAAAAATGTAGCCATGATGTTATTAATAGATTTTTAAAAAATGAAAAATATACACCTTCTTTGTTATGGGAACATATTAAGGATGATGTTATTTTATCGCCTAACGGATATACAATATTTGATGATACGGTGTTAAATAAAAGAAATACCAAGAAAATAGAAATTGCTAGATCACAGTACAGTGGGGCTACAGGTGGTATTACTACTGGTATAGGAGTAGTAAGTTTGGTATATTATAATCCGGATATTAATAAGTTTTGGGTAATAGATTACCGAATTTTTTCACCCGAACATGATGGAGCGACAAAAGTAGAACACCTATTAAATATGTTAAATAATGCTGTGTATAGCAAAAAGATTCCTTTTCAGACTGTGCTTTTTGACACATGGTATGCTACGCATAAAATTATGCAACATGTTGATTCCTTGGGTAAATATTATTATGCTCCTATTAAAGCAAATAGAAACGTTACTAAAACTTCCTCTTCTAAGCCTTATAAAGCTGTTAGCAAGTTAACGTTTTCAGATGAGGAAATTAAGAGCAGAGTGGAGATTCATATAAAGGGCTTTGCAAAAGATAAGCATGTTAATTTGTTTAAACTTACTGTTTCTACCAACAGAGTTGATTATATTGTTACCAATAACAAAACTCAAAAATCTTCTAAAGCCGTACAAGATGAGTGTGGCTTTCGTTGGGTAATTGAGAGCATGCATAGAGAAATCAAGCAACTTACCGGTATAGAACGATGCCAATGCAGAAAACAACGCATCCAGCGTAATCACATTAGTTGTGCATTTTTAGTGTGGGCTTTTCTAAAAAGAACTGCACACAAAATAGGTAAGACGGTTTATCAAATAAAGTTAGGGCTTTTAGATCATTATATGCAACAGCAGTTACGTTCACCCTCTTTACGCTATTTAGAACCTTACATAGAGTAAGTTTTGCTACAAAACTTACTCTATATTTTATGACAAGTAGTTTAATGCTGGGATATTATCAAAATTCTTTACTGTGATAGTATGGTTTCGGGTCAAGGTTTTTAATATTTGAGATAACATAGCGTAAGTTTTGATTAATTATTTAATGGTTTGCTATAATGGGAAAGTATCAAAATGGAGTAAGATCATTACTTTTCACTCAAGATGTATTATATAAAATTAAAACTCCACAAGAAAAAAAAGATATATATAAGGATATTAAAGAAAAAGGGCTAATTCTAGTAGCATCTTATGGGGGTAGTAAAACATTTTATTTTGGTAAGAAATTTGACAATATCTACCATAGGATTAAAATAGGACGTTTCCCTGATTTATCGCTCATTGAAGCAAGAATAAAGGTGGTAAAGCTAAAGAGTCAAATTGCTAAGGGTATTAACCCCATGAAAGAAAGAAAAGCTCAATTGTCTAATAAATCATCTGTCAAATTAACATTTGAGGAATTATTAGATAAATATATTAATGATCATGCTAAATATAATAATAAAAGATGGCAAGATTATAAAGATACAATAGAAAGACATGCAAAAGATTTATATTCTATAAAGCTCTCTAATATTTCAAAATCAGATATCCATGATAAATTCAATGAGTTGAGTAAAAAAGCTGGTATATATGCTGCTAATAGATTTATTGATATATTAAGGTCAATATTTAACAAAGCTATTGAATGGGAATTGCTAAAAATTAATCCAGTTGTTGGAATAAAGAAGCATAAGGAACACTCTAGAGATAGATATTTAACTCGAGAAGAATTACCGAAGTTTTTTGTGGTACTCTCAGAAGAAAAAAACCAATTAATAAAAGATTTTATTTTAATTTCTTTATATACCTCAGCCCGTAAGGGTAATGTGCTTACTATGCGTTGGGAAAATATTAGATTTGTTGATAAAATATGGTATATTCCAAATACTAAGAATGGAATTCCTCAATCTCTACCTTTACTAGATCAGGCAGTAGAAATATTGGCAGCAAGGAAACAGCAATCTACTAGTGAGTGGGTATTTCCAAGTGAGACAAGTAGTAGTGGTCACTTACAAGAACCAAAGAAAGCATGGAAGAGAATTTGTCAAAAAGCAGGAATACAAGATTTAAGGATACATGATTTAAGAAGGACAATACCAAGTTGGATGGCAATGACTGGAGCAAACCAATATGTCATTGGTAAAGTTTTAAATCATGAAGACCCAAGATCAACAGCAGTTTATGCTCGACTCGGATTAGACACAGTACGAGAATACATGAATAAAGCAGTAAATTCTATTGTAGCTATAAAAAATTAATAGCACCATCAATTCAATTAAAATTCATTTTTTTAGTTAAAGTCAGGGCAAATGGTATATTATCATTTTGTCCTATGAGGAAATTATAATAATTCGTCGCCACATCTACAGCATCACAGCTGCAATGAGATTGAATTGCCAGTTTCAAACATTCTATTTTTAATTCTATATCACTTGTAAACATAAGATTACTAATAATTATTAGATTTTCATCAATATTAGCAAACCTAAAGAGATTAATCAATAATTAATCTCTTAATAAACACAGTATGTCTCCCGATTATCGCAGTTTTATATTAGCTGCAGTATTTCTTCCATTAGTCTAAATGATTCATTGGCAAAATAACAATAAAACTATTAATGTCTCAGTTATTAGAGACTATGAAGATTATTAGTAGTTTGAATAAACTTATGCAAAATTTGAATCAAAATCAAAGATTATATTGGTCATTATCAAAGCCATTAAAATATATGGGTTTAAGTTTAGATGAGTGGGGGGTCACTTTAGTAGGTGTAGTACCTGGTATAATATTACTTAATAGTGGTAATGCTAAACTAGGATTAGCATGCATGATAGCTGGTATTGCTTTATGTTATGCATTTAAGAAGTTTAAGCGTGTTTCAGAATATTTTTTACTAAAAAGTTTTTTAGTAGCAAAGAAGTGGTTGCCTGCTCCTAGCTGTTACCCTCTATTACTTGGGAAAATAGTAGGAAAATAATGGATCAGTTGTTTAAACAAGCATCAATTCAGCAACTAGTTAGATATAACAAACATTTATTATTAGTAACTGTATTGCTGGCAGTTACTAGTTTACTTACAACAATTAAGCTAATAAGTAAAGAAGAGAAATGGTTATTAATTCCAGCAATAGAGCCAGATCGTCGTATGATAGTATCATCAAAAAATTATCATGAAACTTACTTGCAGGAATGGGCAATATTTGTAATGAAAGGTTTATTTACCACTTCACCAGAAGAGGTAGAAAGACAGATAGCTGATATGAAAGTAGTCTCTAGCAGTACAGAACAGTTAGATAAATTTTTTCAAGAACATTTACAATTTGTTAAGGGTTCTAATGTATCTTCTGTATTTTTCTCCAAAAAGGCAAAAGTAACTGATGATGGAGTATTAATTCAAGGGACGTTTCGTTATTGGTTTGGTGAGAATAAGCATATTGCAGCTGATAAGACTTATCTGTTAACTTATAAGCGAGGAGCTAATCACCTATTATTGCTTACTGGCATTAAGGAAGAAACTAATCAGAGAGAAATATGATTATTAACAAGCAAACTATTTATAATATAGTGGTTAAGTCAAGGATTAAGCAACATCTGGTATTTTCTATAATGTTATTATTATCAAATTTTTGGTTTAATAATGTTTATGCGATAGGTTACATGTTACATAATGATTCCTTGTTAGAATTACAGATCGCTAAAGATGCTCCAACTAGAATTAATATTGAAGGAGAGAAGATTAATGATATTTTCATTCACCCTAAAGAAGCAGCAGAAATAGTAGTACATGATTCTGGTTGTTTATTTATTTTACCACAAGTTGGTAATAATAAGGTGTATTTAACTTTGATAGGTGAAAATGGTACGACGCAAGATGTAATATTACGTTTTGTTAGCAAGAGTCCAAGTCCTGTAAAGCTTATCAAATATGACTTAAATCAAGATTTAACTAACATAAAAGAGGATAAAGATGTACATAAACAAGCATCTAAGACTAAGTAATACAAAAATAATTAATAACAACCAGTACAAAAAATCAATTACTGAAAAATTTAATGAATTTATTAGCTTTGTAATATTGATGATAGTTTGTGCTTATATTTTTTTGCCGGAAATGGTATTGGCAGCTAGTTTGGAAGGGCAATTAGATAGGATAGGAGGAATTTCTACTGGTAAGCTTAAGACTATAGGAATATCTGGAGCAACTATCTTATCATCGATTTGGGCAGTAGTAAGAGGTAATATTAGGCTAGCAGGAGCTATTGTCGCTATTGGTATTATTCTAGGTTTTTACTTAGACTGGGTCTCTAGTGGTATGAAGATTAATTAAGCATAAATCAAGTAATAGGAAATAAATAGATAAATAACTGCATAAAAGGTATAAAAAGTTAGTAAAGTCTTGAAGTAGCATAAGTAATGATGAAAGAAAATCAACAGCTAAATGACAAACAGGAAAAGACAGAGGGAAAATTAGCTGATAGTAAGCTACCATCTGAGTATAATAAAAGATTATCAGAATTTATAGATATCATTAGCAAACAACCTATAATGTCCTTGTCCTGTATAGGAATAATAGCCATCTTAATATTTTATTGTGTTTCTGAAAGTAAAGTAGAGAATCTAGCAAGCCTTGAACAAGATCGTAAGTCACGAGCTGAGATGTCTGGAATAGAGAAGGCAGTAGATCCAAGAGCTAGATGGACAGAAGAAGTGTTAAATGAAGTAAAAGATATGAAAAATCATTTAGAGAGTTTAATAGAAAATAAATATTTAGAAACTAAAAATACAATTGATGATGTTCAGCAAAAATTGGAATTATTAGAAAGTAAGGCTCATGAGGAGACTATATTATATGATGGTAATAGTTTTAATAATAATCAGCAAGTACAAGATTTAACAAATGAGCAACATGAACAAATAGTAGCAGATTTACCAGCAAAAAGGCAATTTGGATATGTTAAAAGAGCTGGGTATCAAGTAAAAAAAGATGTTAAGGATTATATCACCACTGGCAGTTTTGCTAGGGGAGTCTTACTAACTGGAGCAGTAGTAGGTACTGGTACTAATAATGCTGCAGCCCCTGAACCAATAATGCTTAGGTTAGTCGATACAGCTATTTTTTCGAAAGGCAATAAGACAGAACAAATAAAGGAGGCTATTCTCATCGGTTCTTGTAGTGGAGATATTTCATCAGAAAGGGCTAAATGTAGGCTAGAAACTGTCTCACTGCTAAACCGTAACGTTGATATTATTGAAAAGTCAGTAGAAGGCTGGATAATAGGAGAAGATGGTAGACCTGGCATTAAAGGGGTAGTAGTAGATAGATCATCTGACGTAGCAAGAATGGCAGTACTTAATGGTGTACTTGGTGGTATATCTCAGTTTTTCCAGAACCAGGCAACAAATGGAGTATTTCCAATATCACCAATTACTGGTCAGCAGAATGCTTTAAAAGCCAAAGATGCACTAAAAGGTGGTATCTATGCAGGAGCTGGTAATGCTTTAGAGAAATTAGCTGATTTTGCTATTAAAAGGGCTGAATCAATGAGTCCAGTAATTGTCGTGGCTTCTGGTAGAGTGGTCGATGTGGTGTTTAGAAAAGGTTTTGATTTAAAACAAGATGAAACAGAGGAAAATATAAGATTATTACCACCAACTACTACTGATTATTCTCAAAATGGTACAAATTATCAGCATTATAATAATTTTAATAAGGTGAAAAATTTTTCTAAAGCCCCTTCTAAACTACAAGAGCATTTTATCAAGGAAAATGAGCAGAATGAAGATGAGGAATATAAAAATAATAACCTGAATAATTTGCATAATGTTAATTGGCAGGAGCAATCATCACAGCAGCAAGGCAATTTTTGATGGGTAGTATTAACAATCAGCTAGTTAATTTTTTGTTACTGTTCGTTGTAGGCATTAATATTTGTAGTTGTACATTAATGCCCTATAAAAGTGATTTTGATTGTCCAATTCCTGAGGGACAAAAATGTAAATCTTTATATGAAATAAATAAAATGACCGATCAGGGAATGTTTGATCCTAATAATAGCGATAATGAGAAATCTAACAAAAAGGATCAACCAAATAGATGTTGTAGTAAGCATGGTAATAGTAGGAAAATAACCAATGAAAACTAAAATAATACACCAAGATTTTAGTAGAGAAAGATTAGCGAAGCATTTTGTCTATGAATCGTATGATGAGGATAGTCAATTATTTTTCAATCATGGTTCAGTAGGGTTTGTCTTACTGGGCTGGCCATTAGTTGGTACTAGTGTACAAGCTCAAGGAGAAATTGCTGAATTTTTGAAGAATGATGAAAATTTACCAGCCGGCAGTAGTTTGCAAGTATTAATGATTGGTTCTGATGATATTGAGCATTTTTTAACTAATTGGCAATTACATAGGAAAGGTGAAATTTTTATTGAACTAGCTAAAAAGAGAACAGAGTTTTTACAGAAAAAAGCTAGAGAAGGAGGAACTGTAAAAGACATAGTGTTGTTAATCTCAGTTACTATTCCTACCTTAAAGCAAAACATTGATATCAATGAGATGGTAAGAAGAAGAGAAGGTTTAAAAGATACTTTTAAGTCAATTGGTTTAATAACTGAAAATGTTGATGCAAAAATATTGTTAAAGTTTATTCGGATAATATTTGGCTTATCTGCAAACGAACAACCAGAATTAAATCCTTATGAGATACTCTCTGAGCAGATTTTGCCAAGCAATTTTTCTTTGTTGGAAAAACAAGATTATGTAAGTCTTAATGATAATCAAATATTCATTAGCTTAGAAGCCAGTAAAAGACCACCAGAGTGGAGATTATCATCTATGGACTTATTTTTAGGTAATGAAATGAGACGGGATGAATATATAAAATCAAATTTTTTAATTCATTTTGGTTTGCAAATCTTACCTAAGCAAATGATAGCTAGAACAGCTGCTATTACTAAAAGAGAAGCATTAGAGAGAAATATTGCAGCTGGTATGGCAAAGTTTTTCCCTGATCTTCAACATGAAGCAGAGGATTTAGGCAGTGCAGTCTCCTACTTACAAACTGGTGATAGAATAGTAAATATTCATCTAAATATCATAATGTGGGATAAAAAGGAAAAAGCTAAACAATCAGCATCTCAGTTTTGTTCAATGTTACGCCGTAGAGGTTGGTATTTTGTTCCTTGTAAATATGATCATTTAGCAGTAGTTCTAGCATCAATGCCAATGCAATTAGTGGAGGAAATGCCATATTCTATAACTAATAAATTTAATAAGATATTTGGCTCAAGAATAGGAGGATTAGGGGTAGCCTTAAGCTATCTTGGTCGAGGTAAAAAAACTATTTCATCAGAAAGTAAAGTGTTACTACCGATAGTTGGTGAATGGAAAGGTGATTTAAGTTCTCCTGGTATGTTACTAACTGGTCGTCGGGGTCAGATTATGTATTGGTCGCCTTTTGGTTCAGCTCTAGTAGCATCAACAGGATTAAATAACAGTGCCCCAAATGAAAATTTTAACTTATGTATAGCAGGAGTGCCAGGTTCAGGTAAGTCAGTATTTATGCAAGAGTTAATGCTGTCAATTTTAGGAGTTGGGGGTAAAGTATTTGTCCTTGATTACGGTAGATCATTTAAAAGAACATGCTTAATTCTAGCAGGTAATTACATAGAATTTGATACAAAAAACCCCATTTCTATCAATCCATTTTCCGAAATAGCAGAGGATGATAGTAGTAAAGCACTTGAAGCACGAGCTGATTTTCTAGCAAGTTTTCCATCAATATTAGCAACTATGGCAGCACCACAATATGGCACTAGTGATTTACAACAGCCAATGCTGCAAAAAGCCTTAATTGCCGTTTGGCAAGCCAAGGGGGCTAAAGCTGAAATCACCGATATTGCTGATTGGTTGTTGCTACGAGAAGAATCATATGCTCAAGAACTGGGTAATATGTTGTTTCCATTCACTAAAGATGGTCAATATGGTAAGTTTTTCAGTGGCAAGGCTAAATTATCACTCAATTCTGATATAGTAGTAATTGAAACTGATCATTTACGCAGTAGTCCAGAATTACTGGTAGTAATAGTTCAGATAATGATTGTCCATATTAACCAAACAATGGTGAAAGGCAGTAGAGATAGACCATTTTTGATTATGATTGATGAAGCATGGAAGTTGCTAGCTGGCAAACGTTCAGGAGAATTTATTGAAGAAGTAGGAAGAATAGCCAGGAAATATAATGGTTCAATTACTTTAGCTACCCAACAACTAACAGATTATTTTCGCACAGAAGGTTCTGCTGCTGAGAAGGCATTTGAGAATTCATCACATAAGGTAATTTTAAAACAAAATCCGGAAGTCTTTAAGGCAATGCGTGCTAACCCTAAACTTGCGGGTTTTGTTGATGAGGATTGGAAGATAAATTTGCTGCAATCTATTCATTCCAATCCGCCGCATTATAGTGAAGCAGCCATTTATAGCCCTAATATTACAGGAGTTATTGGCAGATTAATGATTGATCCATTTACCTTACTGTTAACTTCAACTAATGCACGAGATTATCAGGCAATAGAAGATAAAATCAGTAAAGGAATGAGTGTTGCAAAAGCAATTGATAATATTTTAACCGAGAGAGGCATAGCTTTGTGAGTTTTAGTCTAGTGAGACTGATCTTAAGTTTTTGCTTTAGTACTATAGTTGCTTCTAATAGTTTAGCAGAGGATAATAGAACAATAATATACTCAAATGATTTGGAGAATTGGAACGTAAAACAAGGGGTGAACGAACGGAGCGTAGTAAACCTACGTGAGTACGCGAATACCCCGCAGTTTTGCGGAGCCAATTCTTCAAAGCAGAAGAGTATAAAAGATTATGGGATTAGAGGTCATACTTTTCCCATCATTGAACAATCATTATTAGAGATAATTATGACAAGGCTTAAAATTGCCCAGCAAAGTGGCTCACTAGAAAAAATGCAAGATGAATTTAAAGAAAAAGTAAAGGAGAAAATAGCAAGACCTGGGGCTGTATTAGGGTTACATAAAGCGACTAAGGACAGAAGTTGGACTTATGATCCAACTTTTACACAAAAGACTGATATAAAAGACCAAAATGGTAGAATAATAGTGCCAGCTGCTACTCGCGTTAATTCATTAGATAGTTTAACTTGGGGTAAGCCACTAATCTTCATTGATGGTGATGATAAAGAGCAAGTTGTTTGGGCTAAATCACAACAAGGAATAATAGTGTTAACTAATGGTAGTCCTATGGAATTAGGTAAAAAGCTAGGTCAGGATATTTACTTTGATCAGGGTGGAATGTTAATTGAACGTTTTAAAATAAAAGCTATACCAGCTATGGTAAAGCAACAAGATAGTTTACTTAAAATTAGTGAGATAAAGATTAATTGATATAATTGCATATGCGGATAAAGATTAAGCTATAAAGAGAATTGGAGGTAATTATATGAAAAAGTGGCAATTACAAGAAGCAAAAAAATACTTGGCAGAAATAGTCGACGATGTGCTGCAAGGTGAAGTACAAGCAATAGTCAAAGTGAGTGGTGAGGTAGTATATTTAGTACCAGGGCAAAAATATGATAAAATAGAGGGTAAACCTCAAATTCCTTCTGAAGAGTTGTTACCATTATATCAAATTTAGATAATGATCTAAACATGAAGATAGTAAAGATGAATATCATAAATTTCAGTAAAGTACAAGTTAATGATACTAAGAAAAGAAATATTGTGGATAACTATGTGTATAATAATCATTATAGCAGCTAATTCTACATATGCATCGCTTGGTTGTGTAGGGAGATTTGTTAATCCTATCACTGATGTTTGTTGGAAATGTTTATTTCCTATTAGCATAGCAGGGGTAAAAATAGCAAGTAGTCCGATGAACGATACAAGCAATCCACGAACTCCCATATGTTTTTGTCCAAGACCAGGTATCCCTGTACCGATTCCTGGTATACCAATTGGCTTTTGGGAGCCAGTAAGATTAGTAGATGTTACCAAATCACCAATGTGTATGGTAAGTCTTGGTGGCATTCAATTAGGAACTAGTAGTCAAAGAGGGGTAAAAGATGATGTAGAAGGAGCGGCATTTTATCACGTTCATTGGTACATATATCCAGTAATATATTGGCTTGAGATATTACTGGATTTTGCTTGTTTAGAGATGAATTCAGTTGATGTAGCATACCTCACTGAATTTGACCCATTGTGGGGGGATGATGCTAAATCTGCCATATTAAATCCTGAAAGTTTATTATTTGGTAATATTATTGCTCAATCAGCTTGTATAGCTGACTGTATAAGTTGTAGTAGCAGCAATCTTGCAAGTGATGCACTATTTTGGTGTGCAGGTTGCCAAGGATCGATTTATCCATTTACTGGTACTACTGCTGCACATAATGGTGGAGTTGGAACTTCTGCCTTAATAGTTGCTAAATTTATGGCTAAGTTACATAGACAATTAATGCTCTGGGGTTATATGGGTCATGCAGGATTGTGCGGTAAATATCCAATGCCAATAATGCAAAAAAGCCAATATAGGTTGCAAATGACTTATCCAATACCAGAAGTAGTGTCTTGTAAGAAAATTGGTGAAACAGAAATTACCTGGCAAGCTGGCAAAGAGTTTCCCATAAAAGGTGAGGATTTTGGCTATTTGATTTGGAGGAAAAGATCGTGCTGTCTCTTTTAGTTATTAATTGAATTAGTTAATATGTTTACAATAAAAAAACAATTATTAATAATATCATTAATGTTAATCAGCACTAATGCTGTAGCAAAAGTACAGACTTATATTTTTATATCGTTTTCAATGCCAGATGCAACATTAAAAAGTTATTATTTAGAAGCACAAAAAATAGGAGCTGCATTAGTCATACGAGGTTTAGTTGATAATTCATTTGTTAAGACTAAAGCAAAGGCTGAAAAACTAGCTATTAATTTTAATATTGATCCAAATTTGTTTGAGCAATATCAAATTACTTCTGTACCAGTAATAATAGTAGATAATGGTCAAGGACAAGTTAAAAAGCTAACTGGTCATATAGCTTTACTAAAAGCTATGGAGATCATGGAGGAAAATATTGGAGAAAATTCATCATAAAAGGTTAATTGTGATTATGATTTTGTGGTTAGTAGCTAATGATTTAAACTATACTTTAGCATATGGCATGCAAAATAGTTACAATCAGGCAGAGCAATATAGAAACAGCTTAAGGATTGGTAATCCTGATCAAATCGGTAATAAGGTAATATTTAATAAAGATGCTAATGTATCAAACTTAACTAACATGCAAGATCATGATTTAACTAATAAAGGTGGAAATATTTTAAATAATAGTGACGAAGGTAAATTTTTACAACAAATGGACATGAAGAAAATTGATGCTATGCAACAATATGATTTAAATAATCAAAATCCTTTGCTAGTTAATGCCAAAATGATTGAAGAAAATCCATTAAGACATACTGAAGGAAATCATTTTAGTTCTAGTGAATCTGTGACTAAGACTAAAATCAATAAGAGTTGCAAGGAAGGTGTTGAGTTTGAGATAGATATCATCAAACAATTAGTCGTAGAATGTGGATTATTGGAAAGGTGGGGAGAGTGGCAAGATCGAAGTATGCTGATAAGCGAGGATAATATTGATAATACTTGGACTGAACTAAAAACTAAGGAATATTATTACGATAAAGATAATTGGTGGAGAGCACAATATCATAGAATAAAGGAAGAAGATGATACTGTACAACAACAATTAAGAGCGATGATTGCAACTCGACAACATACTTTACTCGAAAATATTGGTGAGATAAAAGTTGGCTATAGTGATAAGGAGAGAAGTCTGTTGTTTCATCGTATAACCACGCCTATTGCTACGGCACTTAATTATAAGTATCGAGAAAAAATAAAAGAATTTAAAGAAAAAGGTGAATATTGGCAAGTGATAACTGAAGAAGCAGAAAAATTAGCAGAAGAGAATGAATGTCATGAAATAAATCGAGTTTGCCTGGAAAGTGGCAATAAGACATTTTTTGATAAATATATTATAAGCCGCCCATGTTGGAAGGAACAAATTAGTTATCAATGTTACTCTGAACCACAAGATGGTTGTAAACATTTAAAATCCCAAGGATGCCAATTAGAAAATAGTAATTGTTTAAAAAGAACTGGCAATATCTGTTTATTATGGCAAAAAAATTACACATGTTTTGGAGAGAAGAAGAGTTTAAGCTCTTCTTTGTCAGGTGCTACAATGTTTTGTCTTGGTGGAGATTGTCATACGCCAACAATTGAGCAAAATAATGATATATCAAATGTCGGTTATTTAGCCATGTTAAATGAGATGAAGAAAGATATGCAAACTAATCCGATTTATGTCTTTCAAGGAGAATCAAATAGTTGTCGGAAAATATTGTTAATTTCCTTAATTGTTGTTCATCGATGAAAGGTTGGGGAAAGGATTTGGGACTAGCTAGATGCAAAGCAGGAGAGAAAGCTCTTGCCTTAAAGCGAGGGAAAGGACAATGCCATTTTGTTGGCACTTATTGTAGTCAGCGAGATCCAATATTTAAGAAATGCTTAACTAAAAAATCCACCTATTGTTGTTTTAATTCCAAGCTGGCACGGATTTTTCAAGAGCAAGGAAGAAATCAATTAGGAATTAGTTTGGGCTCAAGTGAATATCCAAATTGTCGTGGATTTACCGTAGATGAATTACGTCGAGTTGATTTTTCAAAATTTGATTTAGAAGAATTATTTGCTGATTTGCTGCTCGAGGCTAAAAATAAGATGGGTAAGAGTTTTCCAAAACAACTAAATAATCAAATGCCAGTAATCCAGAAGCAAATACCGGTTAATAGCAGGAATAATAACCATAATTTATCATATTGAGGGACTAAAGTGAGGAACTAAAGTAATGAGTAATAATGTGTGTAACAATAAGTCGAGTAATAACCATAGTAACAACTTTAATGTTAATCAATTATTGGCAAACAGAATCATTTGCTGTTACTACCAAGGAAAGAGTTAGCGATATGAGCAGAATAGAGACAGGAAATTTTACTAATAATCCATGGCAAGAACCACATGGGTTTTTGTGGTATAATGAACAGCCAATGAGAAAATCACTACCATATTCTAGGTCAAAGTTATCATCTGAAACAGGAGAAAAACAACAAGCTTATAACCAAAGAATAGAGGAGTTAAAGCAAAAGTTTAGCGATGCTGAGCGTAAGGCACTTGATAATCCAACTTTAGAGAATGTTATCAAGGCTCAAAAATGGCAAAAAATAATAATGGAGAAGTCACAAAAATTTGCTGCTATGTGGCAATTAGCAACTTTAATTGATCATAGTTTACTCAATAACAATGAACCAAGTAATAGTTTACATAAAAGATTATATCAGGAGGCAACTGAACAGGTAAATAATAACAAATTAGTCAATTTAGCTAAAGATTGGGGTTTGATTTTACAGGTGAGTAGCAACTGTCCTTATTGTAAGGCTTTTGCTCCTATTGCTAAGCAATTTGCCAGCAAGTATGGTTTTCAGTTATTGTTGGTTTCTAATAATGGTACGGATTTTCAGAACGTTAAAACTAGCAAAGATAGTGGATTATTACAAGCTTTAAACCCTGAGAATATTGTGCCAATATTATATTTGGTTGATAGTAGCGGTAAAAGAATATATCCGGTAGCTAGAGGAATAATTTCGGAAGATAAGATTATTGAGAATATCGTGACTATTGATCTACATTATCAAAATTTAGCAAAAAGTAAAAATAATGATAAAAAATATCACTTTAACTATGAGTAGCAGCTTATATTTTTGTATAATAGTCATAATATTGTTGATTCATCTACCAACTGCTTTGGCGTGGAATATCGGGGATGTGTTTCAAGGTATGAGTACTAATGTTACTAAGCCAGGTTATTACCAAGACCAAGCAGCTGGTTATTATGCGGCAGGAGGGTTATCGATGCGAACCAGTAAAACATCGTTTAACCCAATTAGTATGACCCCGCCATCTTTGACTATGAGCTGTAATGGCATAGATTCCTACCTTGGTAGCTTTTCTATTATTTCCGGTGATGAATTAGTGCAGTTAATGAAAAATATTGGTTCACAATCTAAACCCTATGCATTTTCATTAGGTATGAAAACATTTGCCCCACAAATCGAGAATTCCTTAAAAGATTTACGGAATTTAGCGATGGAAATGAACCAATTCGCTAAGGGTGATTGCGAGATGACTAAAGCGATTTTTGCTTCTATTCTGCCAAAAGATTCGGCCATGCGTGAATCAGTTTGTAAAGATATGCAAGCACAATCTGGTATGGATTATTTTGCTGCTGGTAAGAGATGTCGTAATGACTTAGAGCAGAAACAAGCCTTACAACAGGCACAAAATAAAGACCCTGAGTTAATGTTAGAAGATTATAATATTTTTATCAAAGCGGCAGAAAAAGCTGGTATTCCAGTAGATATGCGTAGTTCAATTATGTCGATGACTGGTACTATTGTCGTTAAAAATAAAAATGTCTATTTCTTTGATTCATTGGCAAAAGATGAGAAAAGTTGGATTACCCATCTTAAAGGTGGAGAATCTGCGTCAATTTATGCTTGTGATAATAGTAGTTGTTTGAATCCAACATTACAGAGAAATATTAGTATTCTACCAGAGCAATCTTATCAAGGTAAAGCAAAAACCAAGCTTGATGGTCTAAAAAGCAAATTAGCCAGTAATAGTGAGTTTAACAACATAGATATAATGTTCTTGTCCTCAATAGGTGAAGCATTTCCTATTTATGATTATATTACTTTAGAGTCAATTTCAGGAATAACTATTTTAGATAGTTCATCAGAATTAATTGCCAGTTATAGTTTATTGCAGCATTTGAAAGAAATAATATCTGAAGTATGTAAAGCAGTAACTCTGCTGCAAACTAAGCAAGTTGCAGATCAACATTTAGTAGAATATTTAAAATCTTTAGACAGAGTACAAATTTTTGCTCAAGAGAAATGGAGTAACATGCTGACAAGTAGCAATCAGATAGATAGAAGAGCCAGGTTAATAGAACAACATCTAATGGTTAAGGAAAGGAGTTAGTATGTTTTTAGAGATGTACATTCAACCGTCTATTAACGAGGAAGGCGTGAGGCGACGAAGCAATCCATTTTTTTTACTTTTTTGGATTGCTTTGTCGCTACTAAAGTAGCTCCTCGCAATGACACTAATTTGGATAAAATTATGGATTACGTAATACATACATTTGGTGGTGAAGATATATTATGGCATGTATTTAACGGCATAGGTAGAGTGTTTGCTTCAGATAGTGAATATTTTACGCCAGTAGGTAAGTTTGCTTTAACCTTGGGAGGTATTTGGGCTGCAACTAGAGCTATTTTTAAAGGCAATATTGGTATTTTTGCCATGGAGTGGTTTTTCCCATCTTTTTTTATTTTTGTGTTGCTATTTACACCAAAAGCTACTGTTTGGCTTAAAGATGAATTATCGATGAGTGCTCCTGTTAAAATTGATAATATTCCAATTGGTATTGCTTTTTTTGCCTCTAGTGCATCAAGAATCAGTTATTCTTTATCAGAGATGTTAGAAAAACATCTTTTGCCTGCAGATGAGGGATTATCTAGTAGAAAAAATGGTATTATGTTTGGTGCTAAAGCTATAGGTAAAATCAAAGATATTCAAATAGAGGATCCAATAACTTTAACCAATAGTAAAGAGTTTTTGCGACAATGTTTTATGAAACCTTATGTTATCGGCAATATTTTAGGCAAAAAAGGAGCAGCACAAAAAACAAATGATATAATTGGTTTTATAGAACAAAACATGCCAAATAATTTTGGTATTTATTATAAAGATCCAAGTAATTCTGCTATTAGTTTTAAAACTTGTAGGCAAGTAACGCCATTAATCAAGGCAGCTATTAACAAAGAATTACATGATGGGTTACTAACTAAATTTGCCTCTAGTATAGGGGTACAATCTGACAGACCAGAACAGTTAACCCAGAGACTAAAAGCTATGACCGGCGATACTCTGAAATATCTCAAAAAGGAACAAACAGATATTCATCAGTGGATGAAGCAAGCAATGCTACTAAACGCTAATCGTGAATCCTATGATGATTGGCGGGAAAAGTTCTCGCTAGCTAGAATATATCCGCAACTAGTTAGTATGAATGCTACTCGTGGATTGTTCCAACAATCATTTTCCTATTTAGTAGCAGGAGAAATGGCAGCAACTATTATGCCAATATTGCAGTCAGTATTTTTTGCACTTGTAACCTGCATGATCTTTATAGTATTTCCAATGTCAATGCTGCCGGGTGGTTATAGCATATTAAAAACTTGGATAATTTTAATAATATGGGTAACAAGCTGGTCAGTATTTTTTACCATCATTCATTGTTTGGGGATGATTAGTTTAGCTGGTAAATCTGGCTCTAGTGGATTAACTGGTTTAAATATCTTATCCCAAGGAAGTTTTTCTGAAATGATCCTGCATAGTTACGCTACCTTCTATATGTTAGCTGCTTGCGTCCCCATGTTATCTTGGGCAGTATTAAAGGGATGTGTTCACGCTACCACCACGCTTGCTAACCAATTTTCCTCAATATCAGTGGCAAGTGGCATAGGAGCAAACATTGCTGATAATAATATTGCCATGGATAACTATAATATCGGCAATAGAACAATTGCCCAGCAGAGTTTAACCCCAACTCTACAAATGGCAGGAGGTATTATAGATGATGGAGGCATGAGAGTTACCAGCACCGATAGTGACAGACAGATACTTACTGAGGCGGTTGACTCACTGGTAAATAATTATCGCTCCTCTAAATTATTACAAGATAGCTATCAAAGCCAGTTTACCAACTCACAAAGCTATCTTGATGGATTAACTGATAGGTACAGTGATCTGACAACAACAGGAGAATCTTTAGCAACTGAGATAGGTAAGAGATTAAGTTATGAGGAAGCTAAATCTATAGGCATTACTGATAGTCAGTATTTAGCCCTGCAGCAAACTAATTCAGATAGTGAATCTGCTACTGAGCATACTTCTAGTAGTTATAGAAAAGTAGATGGAACTCACGTAAATATGGGACTTAAAACACCTGTAGCAGAATTGGCATTTGGAATTGGATCCAATAACCAAAAAGAACAAGATCAAGGAAAATCAGTAAATCAGCAACAATCATATAATGAAGCATTATCTAAGATTAAGAGTGCTAGTAAAGAAGGCAGACTCAATCAATCTAATAGTAACGTGCAATCATTAAGTAATAATCTTAATAGTAATTTCTCTGAGCAACAATCTGTTGGACAAGAAATAGCTAGAACTAAACAAAATATGGAGCAACTTAGCTATAATATCAATTATCTATCACAAAACTCTGCTTCAATTGACCGTAATTTGAATGAACCAGTATTGGATAGCATAGTAGCAAAAAATATTCCTGGAGTTACCAGTAAAGAGCAAGCAGCTAAATGGGCAAATACTCATCAAAAAGAAGCAGAGCAAATAGCTTTAGATATAGCTAAAATTAACAATATTATACCTAAAGCTCTTAGTTATAACAGTAGTAGTAATATTCCATCTAAACAGGAAATACGATCAACTTTTGATAAAAATACCAAACAATTAAATGAGCAAGCTATTATTGATAATAGAAAAAATGACATTTATGATAAGAGTGTAGAACAAGTGCTGATAAATAATACAACTGAATATGAAGGAGAAAAAGTAAAAACTCTTAATCAGTTACCTAATAAAATAACAGATAAAACTCGGCAGATTCAAGATGAATTTAATAAGATTCCAGACTCTACTATTATAAGAGCTGCCGAGCAAGTAGCAGATAATCTTGGAGTCAGTCAAGAAGCTATTAAGAAAAGAAATATAAAACTAACAGGATATAACAAGGATAACGAAAATTAATAAATATTATGGAGATAAATTTATGTTAAATATCAAAAAGTTGATAGTCATAGCTATTTTATCATTAATATTCTCCAACGCTACTGTTGCAGAAACAAATAGGTTATTAGATCAAGATGTTAATACAAAAGAGCAGCAAAATAACCTAGATCAACAAAGTAAAGTTAAAGATCCAAATATTTTAGCAGAGGAATATTTTAACATAGGCAGGTCTTTTTTTAAACTAGGAAAATATCAAGAAGCTATCAAAAATTACGATATAGCTATTAAATATAAACCAGATTATGCTCAAAGCTATAATAATAAAGGTATGGCTTTAAATAATTTAGGAAAATATCAAGAAGCAATTAAGAATTTTGATATTGCTATTAAATATGAGCCTAATTTTGCAGAGGCATACAATAATAAAGGAGTATCTTTTAATGAATTAGGTCAATACACAGAATCTATATTACTGTATAATTTAGCAATTAAATATAAACCTAATTTTGTACAAGCCTATAATAATAAAGGGAACTCTTTGAATATATTGGGGAAATATCAAGAAGCTATCAAAAATTTTGATATTGCTCTTGAATATAACCCACATTACCCAGAAGCCTATTATAACAGAGCGATATCTTTAATGAATTTAGGATTGTACCAAGAGGCAGTAAAAGATATTGATCTTGCCATTAAATATAAACCTGATTACGTGGAAGCCTATAACAATAAAGGTCTATCTTTAATACATTTAGGACAGTTTCAAGGGTGTATAAGAGCTTGTAATTTAGCGATTAAATATAAACCTAATTATGTAAAAGCATATTATAATAAAGCATATGCATTGAATATGTTAGGGGAATATCAGGAAGCTATAGAAAATTGTGATTTAGCAAGCAAATATGATTCTAATTATATAGCAGCTTATTTAGAAAAAGGCATAGCACTTGAAAAGTTAGGTAAACACCAAGAAGCCATTAAAAATTATAATTTAGCTATTAACTATAAAGCTGATTTTGTTGAAAGCTATTTAGAGAAAGGCATATCTTTGATCAATTTAAGAAAATACCAGGAAGCTAAGAAAAATTTTAACTTAGCTGTTAAATATAAACCTAATCTTGTAGAAGAATATGAAAAAACAATTATAGGTCTAAAGAAATTAGGTAATAATCGTATGGCAGATGAATTTGAACAGAAATTAAAGATATTAAAAGATAATTTGTAAACTCTTAACAAACCTAATGAGCTATCAAAATCACAATCAAAATAACTTTACTCGAGGCTCACAAATCTTTGCTCATCAACTCCGAATGTTTGGACAAGGAAGTATAAATGCTGTTATTGTTGGGTTAGTACTAACTGTCACTTGGCTAATGTGGCGTATATATCAGAAATTATCCTTAATTAGTTTGTATTATTTTATAATAGAACGTTATGTTCAGTTAAAACTTGCAGTAGGACAATATTTTTATCCTGTTGATCAAATAGGTATCAAATTCTATTATTTAGAACAAAAAGCTTGGGTCTATCGTAATGCTGAGAAATTTATCCATAAATTTTGGTATGTTACACCGCACGGAGCAAAGATTGAGAAAATTGGACAATTTTTATTACACTCAGCTTGGTTAGAAGGAATAATTATCTTTACTATTGGGATAATAACTTCCATAATCTTCTTTATCTACCAAGGCAAAAAAACAATTAGTAAAGATAAAATTAGAGGAGCAGATTTTGTAGAAGCTAAAATATTGGCTAAAATGCTGCATCAAAATAATAAAGCCTCAAAAATTAAATTTGCTGGTTTGCCGTTAGTTAAAAATAGTGAGAGGCAACATATTCTAATTACTGGAACTACCGGCAGCGGTAAAACTAATCTGCTAAATGAATTGCTACCACAAATTAGAAGACAACAAGATAGAGCGATTATTGTTGATCTGACCGGTAGTTTTATTGATAGATTTTTTGACTCTAGTTGTGATAAATTACTTAACCCCTTTGCAGATTGCACAGAGCATTGGCTTCCTTGGAATGATTGTTATGAGATTGCTGATTTTGATAATATAGCAAGTAGTTTTAGCGGCTATAATCCTAGGTTAGATGATTTTTTTGCTAAAAATGCCGAACTAGTATTAGCTGAAGGATTAAAACTATATCAAGATAGTAAAGATATAAGCAAGTTAATTGATAGCATTATCTATTCCGATAATAGACAATTTGCTAGAATTTTTAAAAATACTGCAGTAGCAGGTATAGTAAGTAATAATGCACCTGAGACATCTTCCGGTATTCAAGCAACTATTGGCAAAAACATTGCTGCTCTACAACATTTAAAGCCTAATGGTAATTTTAGTATTAGAAGATGGTTTAGTAATCCACTTGAAACAGGTTGGTTATTTATAACTAGCACACCTAATCAAAGAGTAACATTACGTTCATTAATTACTGCTTGGATAAGTATTGCTATCAAAGCTCTAATGGATAGGAATACCAGCGGTAATAACAATATGTGGTTTATTGTAGATGAACTACCATCCTTACAAAAAATATCTGCCTTGCCAGTTGCTTTAGCTGAAGCCCGTAAATATGGCGGATGTTTTATTGCTGGTATGCAGAATATTTATCAGCTAGAGGAAATATATGGTTTTGCTGGCAGTAGCTCGATGCTTGATTTATTTAGCAGTAAGTTTATTTTTCGAGTTAGTGACCAACAAACAGCCCATAGAACTGCTTTAATGCTTGGTGAGCAGGAAATCATTGAAACACAAGAAAATCTTTCTTATGGCTCTAACACTATGCGGGATGGGGTGAACATGAATAATATAGAGAGAAAGAAATTATTAGTCATGCCATCTGAAATTATGAACCTACCAGACCTTACCTGTTATGTTAGGCTTGCTGGTGATATTCCTATTACTAAACTCACAATGAACTTGCAAACTCATTAAAATGTTAAAAAACTATTTTAAGGCGTTTTTAGAGGGGTTAAGTAGCTTTATGTAGAAAATGCATAAAAAGGGAAAATTGTACTATAAACCCTCTATAAATGGCTAATTTGGATTTATTTTTTTAATCTATTAGTATCATAAAAATTTTGCTCAGCTTATCTCAAAATATTACTAAAAATAAATTATTTTTTCTGAGCAAGAGAGTGAATAAAAGATTTGTCAAGACCAGTTACAGCAGAAATAAAAGCAAAATCAGAGCCTTGAACTAACATTTTTTTTGCTATTTCTACAGCCTTATTATATTCTCCTTCAGCTTTACCTAGCTGGATGCCTTTAGCTTCACCAATCTGGATACCTTGAACTATACCTTTTTCTACACCCTCATCAATATATTTCTCAGCAATAGTTCTCATAATATTCTCCTCTTCTGTTGCAGTTAAATGACTAGCTATTAACTTCTCTAGCTCTTGTTGCTTACCTTCTTCTATCTTAGCGTCACTATACCATAAAAACGATTTTATGTAAATATAGCCTGTTGCCTTATCTATACTAATATATGGTTTAAAATTTGTTAAAAGCTCATCCCACAACTTCAATATATCTCGCTTCTCTATATTTTTCATCATATATTCTAACATACCGAAATGTTGCTTCTGCTTTATCTCATCATCAGACATTGCTTGTAAATCTATTAGCTTATAATCCTCACACATTAGTTGCTTTGCAAGTTTGGGATTGCTAAATAATTCAAACAAGTTCTTTGGCACATTAAATCTTCTAGTACCATGATAAAACACCATTGGTACTATCAACGGTAATTTATTTCTACCTTTTTTATGTCTTTCAGCTAATAGCAACATATATTTCCATAATTTGAGTGCCATCCAATATTTTGGTCTTATCTCCGCCTCAATCAAAACATAAACAAAGGCTTGCTCATTATCTTTAGTCTTAACAGAATAGAGTAAATCACTAAGAGCTCTTTTTAGGTCATCCTCAACAAATGATTCTTTCTCTATTGTTATTTTGGTTAAATCAACTATTTCCTTAACCTCTTCTGGTAAATAATGCTCCAAAAATTCTTGAGCTGCTATTTGATTGACCATTATCTTTTTAAACAATGCATCATGTTTTAGTTGATTTGACATATTTTTTTGTTCTTATTTAATAACTTTTATTCCACGATTTTGTTTTATTTCTGATACTTGCTTTAACTCATTACTTATTTCCTTACCTATTACTGATTGTGGATTAATATATTGCATCACTTGTTTATCTTTACCTATGGCAGCTAAGTAATCTTCTGGTACTGGATAGCTTTTACCTTTAAAATCATCTATTACTATATCACAAAATTTAACAGCACTAATATTATAATTAGGATCAAACTTATTTTTCATTATTTGCAAATCTTTTGTTATTTTCTGCTCAATAGCTTTAGAACAACTATCATTACTATAGCTAATAAAAGATTCTATGCCTTTTTCCTTATATATCTGTAAGGCTGTACCTATATTCTCTTTGGTAGTAAATCTTTCCAATGATTTTATCTGCTGTTGAAACTCCCGTAACATATTATTACTTGCTGATTTTCTAAGCTCTAACTCTATAGATGTGATTTGTGACTGATTGTTGTCAACATTGTAAAGCTCACTGTTATTAATTGCTGTCAATGACTCAGTAAGTTTAGTTGTTTTTTCGTTTAGTGTTTCATTTGTTGTTAATTTTGCTATTTCAGGTTCTATAAGATTTTTTATGGATTTTGCCCCTTTAGTTTTGAGCATATCGTTAAAATCCCCCATATCTTGAGGCATTATTACCGATACTACTGCCCCTTTATTTGCTAATTGTTCTTTAGCTTTAGTGACAGTATTAACTGATATGCTACTTTGTCCATCATTATCAGCGGCAATAATTATCTTCTCGCCTGTCGTAGGCTGATAATTTTTGATATTATTTATCCCTAAGCTACAGATGATTTTACCTTTAATACATGCTTCCTGCAAGCTTAAAGCTGTTTCTACTCCTTCTGCTATAATTGTTATATTATTCCTTGACTTATTCTCCTGTTGATTATCTTGTTGAATTTCCACAAAAGAACCACTAATTTTACCAAATGAACGTTTATTAACAGTAATATCAGCTTTAGCACCTGTTTCTTGGTTTAAATATATTGATTGTCCACCAGTTATTCTACCTTGTTGATCTCGTGCAAAGGCAATTAAGGCTGGATAATATTGTTTGCTTCCATTATCCCACATCATGTTAGTTTTAAGATTCCCGCTTAACTGCAATTTTTCTAATACTGCTTTAATTCCACGGTGCTTACCTAAATATTGTCTAGCTACATTATTGTTGGTAGCATATAGTACTGAACTTGATTTTTCATATAATCCTTCCGCTTGTTTTATCTTAGTTGCTTCTTTGTCTTGTTCTTGTTGATTTTGGGTTTTACTTTGCCTGTAAGACTTATCTGCTACCAAATCTGCTAGCAGGTCTTGTTTATGGACAGTTGGCATACCAACCATTTCTTGTAAATATTTCTTGGCTTGAACAAAGTTACATTTTCTTTCTCTTTGTGCTAAGGTAAATAAATCCCCACCCTCATCTTTACTAAAATCATACCATATCCCAGCCTTGCTTCCTTTAATCTTCATTGCTATTTTACCATCTTTCTCCCAGCGTAATATATAATTATTGGATAAAAGCTCATTGGGTCTACCAAGAAGACTATGTGCTATGTCTTCAACTTTCAAAGATAGTAATTGCTTTAACTTTATACTCTCTTGCTTGTTAATAAAATCATAATTAATTATGTTATTTGTCATATTTTTATTTTTTATATTATCCTGAGTAGAAGTATAATTTGTCATAATATCTTCTTGTAACTTAGCATTTATTTTTGGTTCTTGTTTGTTACTATTAGTTAACATTTGGCAGGAGTTATTTAATCCTTCTTGCCATTGACTATTTTGAGCAAGATTCATGCTAGTCTGCTGCAAAACTTCTACTACTTTAACAAGTGACTCTACTGTCACTTTAGGTTGATAATATTGCTTATTATTGTGTAACCTATCCTCTATGTCATTGGCTACATATTTAAACCAATTACCTAGTTTATTGATGATAGTAGGATTCTTATCTTCATGTATTTTGTTTAAATCTTCTAAAGTTTTAAAATGCATACTGGATAACCTATTATCTATTCTAGCAAGTTGTGATATTAAACTTGCCATATTTCTTGTAGCTTGTCTATTACAGTACAGCCTTACTTGTTCTATATGCCTAGTCATCTCAACATAAGAGTTCCGAACATTACCAGCTAGATTATGTAAGACATATACATCTTTGATAGATGCTGCTTGAGCTTTAAAGACTGTAGAAGCGTAGCCGTGTTTAAAACTGATCTTTTCTGGATTAAATGCTATTTCTTTGCCTTGATCTGTTCTAGCGACAAACTTATTGCTACTTACTGAAACTATGGTAGCAAATTCACCATTTTCTATTTGTAGCTCTTTGTGAGTCACTTTAAATAAAATACGATCTCCTACCATATAATCTTCATATTGCTTATCTGATTTTGAGTCTAGAATAAAGCGACGATATTCTTTACCAGTCAGTATGCCACTTACTTTTAGTAATTCTCTTATTCCTTGATTAATACTATCTACTTCTTTGTTACCCACAGTAATTATTAAACGTTCTTGCAGATTAAATCCACTACTATTCCAATCATTAATTAATCTTGCCATTGATTCTTCCAAAGTATGATCAATCTTTAACCCATTATGCCTCTCTAATAACAGCAGCCCAGCTGCAATATCTGATTTAGCAAAACATAAAGCCATTTCTCTTGCCCATTGCTGGCTTTGTCTTCTAATATCACTGAGTACATATGAACCAAATGTACTGGCAAATATTTCAAACATTCCACCTCGCTCGATTGAGGTTAGTTGCTTCTCATCTCCTGCTAATATTACATTACAATTAGAGCTTCTTGCTATCTTAAATAATTCTAAATAATCACTATTACTTACCATTCCTGCTTCATCTACTACTAGCAAACTATTATTTGGCAGAGTAATTTTACCATTATACAATTTAAATAAAAATCCCTTTACCGTATAACATTGTTGATAACCCTTACTTTTTAGCTCTGATACAGCTTTATGAGTAGGGCTAAGCCCTATAATATTTTGTCCATGGTGAGTAACAAGTTTATAGGCAGTAGCAAGTATTTGTGATTTACCAGTACCAGCTCTACCACGCAGCATTGTTATCCCATTAATTGTAAGTAAAATATGTTGTAGTGCTTCTCTCTGAGGCTTGCTAATGTTAGAAAGTTTTGCTATATCTTCTTTTAAGCTTGCTATATTACCGACTATATGATAATTGATATTATCATGAATTTTATTAGCTATTCTAAGTAAACGCATTTCTTCTTCTCGAACGTCGCAAGTAGTATAATATTTAGTATCTTTACCATCTTCATTATATAGTTTTACTAACCTGTCTGAATTTAATACGCTTTGAATTAACTTTTGCCTTTCCTCTTTCCCTTGAATTTCTTTAACCGCTCTTACTACATCTTGTTTACTAAAAATAGCTTGATGTCTTATAATACGATTTAATATTCCATCACTATCTTTAATAATTTTTAGATGAGCTAGCTTGCGTAGCTCATTTTGCTCTGCTATTTCATTAATGATGCCTCTCATTCTCACAGGACCAAGATGTTGTTGTGGCATCATGCTTATTGAATCCACTCTATTTTCTAAACCTAATTTAGCAAAATATCTGTTCATTACTTCTTTGGCTCTCTGATGAATCATCTGTGATTCTGGAATAATAAATGCTTTACCGTTAACTTTTTTAAATTCAGGATTTAAATCTACTGCTTTTGCTCCTAAACTCTTACCGTCTTCTGTAAATCTCCTAGTAGTAACGAGCAGATGAGCATGCCAATTTCGTTCTCCATTATGGGGTTTATGTATATCTACTTGCACTCCTAAACCATTTTTTACCCATGCCATCTCTTCTATTATTTCATGGGTAATGGCTATTCTATCTTGTAAATCTAGCTCCTTATCGTCAGGCAAGGCTATAACAATATCCTTTAATAACTGGCTATTTTTTCTTTTTTCTGCATATTCTACCTCATTCATCAATATTTCAGGGTCTTTAAATCTTCCATCTACATAGCTAGGTAGTAAAACTGTATGATAAACGTTATCTCCTTTTCTAGCAAAATTATAAGTAACATTAGTCTGCTGATCTTTAATAATCATCCTCGCATTATAAGCAGCTTTACAACAGCTATTTCCTCCTGAGCTTCTACTTACTATCTCGATCCTTGCAAATTGTATTGCCATAATTCTTTACTGTTCATTATCTCAATCTTGCATTACATTACCATGCAAATTTTAAATCATCGAGCAGAATCTAGATCGAGTGAACCAGCAAAAAAAGCAATAAACGTTTAGTTTATATATTGCGTATTAACCTAATCTTAAGTTAGGTTAATAACCTCTCTTCTTCTGTAGCTTTTCAGCTATTACTTCAAATAATAGTAATTATCTTTAGTTTATATTAATTTTATGGTTTGGTGGGCAACGGGGATTGTAAAATTTTCTTATCCATTTAATATCTTATTATCACTTGTAGTCTTGTTATTGTATCAATCATCTGGTTCAGAAAAAAATATGAAGGATTTTTTATTAGCATTTAAATAATATGTTGGACTTCTTAAATTTATTGTGCATTCATAACATGTAAACAATAATATCTAAATATTATACTCATATGGATAATGTCATAAAACAAAGATTAAAATTACAGCAAAAGAAAGCTAAAATTATTACTGAAGAAGCTAAACTTAAAATTATAGAAAGAAAACTGCGTACTCGTCGCTTAATTGAACTGGGGGGATTGATTGCTAAAGCAAAGCTTGATGACTTACCTACTAATAGTTTATTTGGAGCATTAGTTTCTTTAAAAAATGCATTAACAGAGTCCCCACATATCAAAATCCAATGGACTAAAATTGGTAAAGATATTTTTGATCAAGAATTAAAAGATAAGCTTCTACTATCTTAAAATTTTAATAAATGATAATTTCCAAACTATTACCATTAACCATTTCTGCAACTCTTCAGGTTAATTGAGTATAGTTCAATTATTTTTCCCTTATATTCTTCTGCATCAATGGTTAATGGCTGATAATCAGCACTATTTAAGATTTTAGCTGTAATATCCTTAGTCATATTCTTAATTTTAGCACCTACTATATATTGATAGCCAACCTGTTCTAATAGAGCTAAATTCTCGTTATTCAACATACCGCTGTCTGCTACAAAGACTACTTTATCAATAGCAAACCTGTCTTTCAAGCTATCTAAAGCTTTCAATAAAGTATGACCTTCATAGGTCGCCCCAAGAAATATCTCATAACCGATTGGAATACCATTATTAGTAACAAAAATGCTCAGCATTACCTGTACTTCATTGAATTTATGATCTTTACTAAACCCTTTACTCTTCAACTCATCCTCAGTAAATGATTCAAAATAAAGAGTAGTTGCATCATAAAATAGTACATCAATTTTTTCTTTAAACAACTTTTGAGTGCTAAGTAAAGCACACTGCTCGATTTTCTCAACCACCTTATCATCTATTTTATCCATAGTTTTGTATACCGAGTCAAGCTTTAAAGCTACTTCATAATTATTGACCAATAAATTGACTGTTTCACGCTTACTAGTTGGGTTAGCAATACGAGCTAAAACAACATTGCGTATTATGTTTGTACTCGACACTTCTCTAGCAGGATTAGGTAAAATTTTATTAAAACCAAATTGGTCATAAATTTTCCCATATACCTCATGAATGCCGATGATAGTGCTTCCTTGACTACGTAAATTGCTGATGCCATCAATAGGTTGTGGTTGTTCTTTCTCGCACCGCCATACTTTGTGGTACTGATGACCAAAAATGGACTAATTCTGATATCATACTTACACACTCTTTCTGATAGACCCTATCATAGCAACTAGATAATACTTCCTCTTACATTATTGTTGTAATAAGGTGTATAAACCACACATCTAAGTTCTTGTCTAGACAAAGGGATACACCTTATAAAATATAGAATCCCGCATTATTGGCTATTCTTTACGTAGACTGGATTTTATACCAGCTGTTCCTTACGCACTTTGCTTGGCACATGACGGAGGAACTAAAAACTATAAATTATCTGTACTACCACTTGAACCCTCATCTCCCATAATAGTAACAATTGATAAAGCTTCTGTTATTTTTTCTGATATTTCACTTCTGTAATTTTCATCTATTAACTCATTATACTTAGTATCTAGTAATTTATAAAGATTATCGTGAAGATCTTTACGCACGCTCTTTTTTTCTTCACAATATCTTTTTTTCTCTATTATAGCATTTGCTAAAACTCTACATTCATTTACCTTTAATTTTTGATTATTTACAAATTTTTTATTATCAATTGCATCCATAAGATTTTGTAACCCAGAAAAATCATTTTCCATAATATATTCAATAATCAGTGATTTTTCTGCTTCATAAAAGGCAATTTTTTTATCAGCAGTAGTATTAGAACTTTCATTTACTAAATTTTCTTCTACCCATGATGTTATCGACTCCATACAATTATTTCTAATTGCACTAACCAAAAACTGAGTACTAGCTTCTTTTAATGCATTTTGTGAAACGTTTTTATACATAAAATTACCTTTAATTAAATTGTTATAACTAGAATCTTATTCTAAAAATTACAGCATATTTATACTAGTTAAATATTATAATTATCTTCCATAACTCTTGATTCACCTAATACATCTGCAAAATACATAGAACATTCACATTGTACGTCGTCCATCCATGAATTATCCAACCGTATCTCTCCTGCTGCTTCATACTTTGCTTTTACTAATTCACAAAAGGCTTCAAGTATTGTAGTACTTTTACATTGTGTTTTATCGAATATACATCCAACTTCTAATGCCTTAAAAGGTAAAAGAGAAATAATGACATGATTGACAACCTTATCCTTTAACACATTTATAGTTTCTTCATCAGTCATCTTGCAACGAAATATCGCATCATCATTATAACCTTTCCTAGAATTATACCGCAAGTCTCTATATTCTTGTCCGCTTTGCACTAAATATTCTGCTGTTTTTATACCGGTAGCAGAAGGATATATTTTAATTGTCTTCTCATCTCCTTTTTGTTTAGGGCCTAATACCTTTTCCTCTAATGGTTTAAAATCAAATACAGAGTATAAATGTTTTGCTACATGGTATTGAAAAATATCTATTAAATTGTTTTTAATATCAATAGCTTTATTGTATTTGTCCCTGCATTTAAGATTTGGATCATTTACAGTAAAATTATATTTCTCATTATACTCTTTTTGATATTTTATATCCTCTACATTTTCTTTATCAAAAATTTTACTAGATACTAATGAGTTTATAATCTTTAATACCTTTGCCACTCTTTTTACTGTGGGTCCCTCATTATCTACAATTCTAATGTGTGAATCATATGTACCTATAGCCTTTTTAATAGGCAGTGTACTTATTTCTTTCGTTATTTCTTGATGAGAGAATACTTTATATTCTTGTTTTAATGGTGTCTTTGCAGCATCTTTAGTGTCATATATGCGAATTTCTCCCAACATAGAATTCCCTTCTTCTGGAAAAGCTGCATACTTATCTTGATTAAATAAAGTTAATATTATTCTTGCAATTCCCTCACAAACTATTGTTATGGTGTTAATATCTTCTGAATCCAATATTTTTTCAGTGAGATATTCTATACCATAGGTAATATATTTTTCAAATTTAGTACTAAAATCTGTTTCAGCTTTATCTTTTTCATCTTGTGGGAAATCATTACAATTCTTGAACTGTTCTATAAGTTTATTATGAGATATTAGGTAGTACTCATTGCTGGTAGTAGATAATTTAAATATTTCAGATTTCTTACCTTGTAGTGTAATATTCTAAACTAGTTTAGAATATTGATCTGCTGTTAAACAGATACCTTTCTTACTTTTTATTAATGGCTTAATATTTTCTACTATACTATCTATGTAAGAGTAATACCCATGAGGCTTTTCTGTTATTTCAATTTTTGCTTTTATAGCTGCTTCTATAAAAGAATATGGAGTCACATGACGCATTTGTTTTGTTGCACTTCCTAATACTTTTGGACGTCCTACTATTGTAGTTCGATTATCACATGGATTAGTAAGGTCATCATTAATTACAATATCTACCAATACATCTTTACTCATATCCATCTTAAAGAGGTTTTCAATAAAAGTATACAGATGAGATTTATGGTGTTTAGGTATTGTGCTTAGGATTTGTGCTGTAGAATCAGAAGTATCTGTTCTTGCTTCTATAACATTAGGTGATTTTGATGGACTGTTATTTTTTGCCATAATTTCCCCATGTAAAAATTAATTATAGTAGTTAGCATATGAGATCAATTATAAAGAGTCAATCATTTATTTTGTGTGTGCCAAGAAAGGTGCATTAGTCTTACAGGTGAAAGTCCTGTTATGGAAGGATTAGCTAGCTCCACCATATAGAGAGTCTTGCACTGCTGAAGGTAACGACAACGGTGAAGCGTAGACAGCGAAACATTTGAGCCGAAACCAAATGGTGAACGTGATAGCCCTGAAATTTTATTGGTAGTGGAAGCTGATGTTCTACACAAGCACCAACAAAATGCTTCGCATTGTGTAATAACATAAACAAACTATTACCAGTGAACTATCAATCACAAGGTGTAGTATTTGAGATTGTCTTGTGTTAAAGTTTAAGTTAGCCGAGTTGGTTAAAGAGCTATAATCGGCAATTTTAATGGTGCAACGTAAGCAGCCCGTACACAAGCATGGTTTTGGAGCTATTGGTAAAATCATTGATGGCATTATGTGTTTTATAATACATAAGTGACCTCGTTTAAGAGATTAATTTCACTAAACACTCCAACTTTAAATTAGCTCGGTCTAATTTAATGGAGTAGTAATTTTATGACAAATAATAATGAGCAAAAATTGGCTGTAATTAACCCTGATGCAGCCGGTATCAATATTGGTTCCAGAGATCATTACGTTTGCGTACCTGCTGACAGGGATGAAAAAAATGTTAGAAAATTTGCAGCTTTTACAAGTGATCTAAAAGAAATTGCAACTTGGTTAAAGCAGTGTGGCGTTAAAACAATTGCTATGGAATCAACAGGAGTATATTGGATTCCTCTATTCCAGATTTTAGAGACCAGGGGTTTTAAAGTTGTGTTAGTGAATGCAAGGCATGTAAAAAATGTACCAGGTCGTAAGACAGATGTTAAGGATTGTCAGTGGTTACAACGACTACATAGTTTTGGATTGTTAAATGCTTCATTTCGTCCTGAGGAGCAAATATGTGAACTAAGAGTTTTCACCAGACAAAGAGATAGATTAACAAGAAATGCTTCAACACATGTACAACTTATGCAAAAAGTACTTAATGAAATGAATATACAGATAAACGTAGTGATGATGATTAATTAGCTAACAATTTCACTGGTACTTGACAGGTAATAGTTGTACTTTTACCCTCTTTACTGGTTATTGTAATCTCACCATCCATCTCATTGATAAGTTGTTTGACAAATGTTAGTCCTAAGCCCAATCCCTTATTATATTTAGCAGTTATATTTGCATCATCTAATTCTTTTCGTATATCTTGCTGTTTTACCTCAACGATACCAACCCCTGTATCATGCACAATAATTTGTAACATCTTATCTCGTGCATTATTTGTGCCATTTAAAGGTGGAAATAAACCAACTGTTACAATAACATTACCTTCTTTAGTAAATTTAATAGCATTACCCACTAACTGATCCAATACTGCCTGCAATCTAGAATGATCACCAATGATATACTCTGCTATATCATATTGAAAATTACAAGAAAGATTTAAGCCTTTACTTACCAATGCTGGCTTAGCTTTAGTAATTGTTTTATTGACTAATTCTTTTATGTTAAATTTTTCTAGAGTTATCATAGGTGCTACAGCATTCTGCCTTAAAAAGGCTAGAATATGACGTGAATAATCAAGTAATATTTCAGCACAATCTACTGTAGTTTTTAGGTAATGCTTTCTCTCTGTATCTTGCTCTACTTCATAAAGAACAGTTATTAGGGCAAAAATGCCACTGCAAGGCACTTCTATACTATAACCAATATTACGAATTAAATCTATCCTCATTAATTCATCTATTTTTAGTTTATTTTGTGCTTCTTGCAATTCTAGTTGTAATTCTTTATATCTAATAATGTCCGCATAATTTCCTTGTGGAATTATCATTTGGCAAGATTGATCTGATGGTATTAATGTAACAGTTGTGGGAGCTAGATGTAAAATCCAGTTTTTTTCTGTAGAATTTTCTATTTTATTATTATCTTGTTGTTGATTTTCATTATTAATTGTCATAGCATACCTCTGCTGTTTTCAGTGATGGAAATAGAAAGCCAGAGGTTAAAGGGTTAAAATTTCTGAGTTTTAATTTAACCTCTGAGCTTAATGCGTGCCTTAATTAGCAGCATCATTCACACAGATATCACCACACTTCCTAGAAGTACAGAGGATTTGCCAAGCTTTTTGACAGATTTTAGTCCAACCTGATAAAGAGCTGCACAAATGAGACACTTAGATTGTGCTAATTAATAAAAGCAATTCTTAATTATAAAAATAAACAGAATAATAGTGTTTATTATACTAATAATAATACTAAAAAAGACCTGAAACTACAGTATTATCTGGCACTTAGCCTATTTTTAGATATAATCTATAATAGAATATTTAATAAATAACTTTATGTCAGTAACTATAGAAAAAACTCAACCATTCATTCAATGGGTTGGTGGTAAAAGAAAAATTGTTGATCAATTAATTAAACATATTCCTTCAGGAGGAAGTAATTATTATGAACCATTTCTTGGCGGCGGTGCTTTTTTTTCCAAGTACAACACATGTTTAATAAATGCTATCTATCTGATATTAATCTTGACTTAGTAACATCTTACAATGCGGTTAAAAAGAACCCACAAGTAATCAAGTCAGAAATGATAATAATAGTAACAATCCTAATGAAATTACTGCAAGATTTATCTATCTTAATAGATATTCCTTTAAAGGAATATATCGTATCAATATCAATGGTGAGCCATCTCAAAGCTTTTCTGGTAGAAACTATCATAAATCTGACATTACTACTAGATTACAACAATGTAGCAGTTTGTTATCTAAAACATCTATTTGTGCTATAGATTTTTCTTTTATTGAACCACAGAAAAATGATTTTGTTTATTTCGATCCACCTTATCACCAATCTGGTGAGAAATTTTATACTAGATTACCATTTGATGAACAAGAACAAATGAGACTAAGAGATTTTGCTAAGGAACTAGATAATCAAGGTGTTAAATTTATGATCTCTAATAGTGATACGGCTTTTATTAGAAATTTGTACCAAGATTTTAACATTAATACTATCCAGGTCACCTATTCTATGCCACAACAAAGAAAAAATTCTTATGAGGTAATAATTACAAATTATTAGTTTCTAATTAACAATATTGTAATTATCATTCCAGCTAATTAATTCTAAGCTACAATTTTGAGCTTGCAAGGCGGCTTCTAAATCTTGCATGTGACGATTTCTAATGTAATAATCATAAAAAGCTGAAATGGGTTTAAGAGTTACTTTTTTATTGATATTATCTTCTTGCACCACTATTAATTTACTGAAGGTAGCGATATCAACATATTTATTGTATCGTTCAATTAAAAATTTTCTAGCTTTATACCATAATGAATCAGGATTTAGTTGCTTACTTAGCTCAAGTAAATAGGCATAATTTTCATCTTTAGTATTATTTCCTGGTGTTGTTGGTATGGATTGCTTGCATGGTATAATTTGTAATTTTGTTATTTTATTACCATATACCATTTGTACTTGCTGTAATATTTTAGCTTTAACATGTTCTGATAAGGAAATATCTTTTAATAATTTAAGCTGGAATTGCTCTTCCAGAACTTTACCAAATGTACAAGAAGTTAACAACTGATAAGCTGTATCAGTATCAAAAGAACTAGAAATTTTACGTTTTAATTGAGCTTGCCTGCTAGTATCAATACTAGATTCTATCTTCTGTAGGTACTGTTCTTTAGTTTTATTGTCATCAGTAGATTTAAATTGGAAATTGCTAGAATTAGCTTGAGTAGTTTCTCGTAGTTCATTGCTTAAAGCTTTAGCCATGTAGTTCAACAACACTTTCTTATGACCAAAATGATGATTTGAATATTCCCCAGCTAGCTTTAATAGCAACTTATTGATAAAGTTTAAATTAAATTCTCGATTTGATTTAATCTGCAATAAATCAGCATCTTCTTGAGTTAAAGGATAAAAATCAGCTAATCTTTTTCTTTTGAACTAGCTATTTTTATGGTTTACAACTGGAATGCTTGAAATATTGGAGCAATTTGATTCTACTACTGGCTGACGTTGCTGTGAAACTTGTTGAACAACTTTTTGTAGTGTTGTACTGAGTGGCAAAGCATTTGTCATAGAATTTTCAGTAGACGCTCTAGTATTATCAACTATTTGCACCTCATTTGATTGTGCTTCATCTGATAATTTTTGTTCAAATTGTGAATTTTGTTCGATCTTTTGCTGTGGTAATTGATGGTTATTATCAATTTCATTAGCATCAACTTGATTTTGTTCATTTTGAAAAATTTCAGATTTGGTAGATCTAGATTTATTAGATATATCTTTATTATTATCTATATATATAGAGTGATCCAAACTTTTTTGGGGTTGAGGCAAAAATTCTTTGGGGTTAGCCCCAAAGTTTTTTTGAGTTGAGTGTAAAATTTTTTCATCTTCAGTAGAAATTTTTTGAGAATGAGGTTGGAAAATTCTTGCTAGTTTAATACAAGGGACATTACGATACTTAATGCCATATTTGACTATGGTTGCTTTATGAAAGTGAATGAAGCTGGCTTTTTTTAATTCAAGTAAACATTGTCTAACACGCTCTTGGCAAACCCCTAGAGATTGTTCAAAGAAGTTATAAGTTTCCTGGAGTTCATCTAAGCTATTATTATGGTAGATTTGCAAGCGAAATACAATCAGTGATAAGAGTTGCCTGGCAGTTTTACTTAAAACTTTACCATTAGCGGAAGAAAGGTTACGCCATTCAGGTGGCACAAAATTACCGACGAAATGGTAGAAGATAGTTTCAGTATTATTACTAAAATTATCAGTGCTAGGATATGTAGGAGTAGAGGAAAAGGAGTGTATAAGATGCATAAAATTCCTCTTAAATATCAATTTTAGAAGGAATTTTAGAGCAGTTATGACTCTTAAAGCTTGGATTCAAAGGAGTGTATAAGGAGACTATAAATTGTATAACAAGATAGATGATATGCAGAAGGCGTAATATATAACTGGTGGAGTCAGGGGGGATTGAACCCCCGACCTTTTGAATGCCATTCAAACGCTCTACCAACTGAGCTATGACCCCTAAAATATCCTATATAGTCATTGATGAGAAGTTGGTAACAGCATGCTACCCGATTCTCCTGAATTGACATATATACTCACATTATTTGCAGAATATACTTATTAGTCCAGTTTTATACTATAATTATAAAGCTGAATCCATAAATTTTTTGAATATTTCGCTATTTTCTAATATTTTAAGCTCTTCTTTACACCAAGGAGAAAAGTTGGCTGAGTATTCCTCTGTGTATAACTTAAAATCTTGCCATTTAAGTAATTTTACTTCTGCTATTTCTTGTTCATTTATTCTGATAACATCATCTGATAAAGCTAAATATATCGGACATATCTCATTTTCCACAATATTATTTATAGCAAATTTATAACGATAATTAGCAATAAAATATACTTTCTGCAAGCTGACCAAGCCTAATTCAAATTTTGCATGCCTATAAACAGCCTGCTCGTAAGTTTCGTTAATTTGTGGATGTCCACAAAAACTATTAGACCAAAAGCCACCCCAGGTTTTTTTGAGTAAGCTTCTTCTTTGTATCAAGATGTCCTTTTGACTATTGAAAAGAAACACAGAAACTCCTCTATGCAATGGTGTATTAGAATTATGAGCCGTCAATTTATCCTCTGTTCCAAGAATCTTATCTTGTTCATCAACTAATACAACATGTATACTCGAATGCTTTGAAGAATTGGTTCTGCAAAACTTCGGGGCATTCGCGTGCTCATGTACTAAATGTACACTCCGCTCGCTCACCCCTTGTTTTACATTCCAATTCTCCAGATCATTCGAGTATATACTCTGTTCGTTTACCCTTTGTTTGTTATTCCCATTCTTCCGCTCATTTGAGTATGACATTAATGATTTACTCCTACTATAGTCAATTGATGAGAAGTTGGGGACGTCGTCACTCGTCGCTCGCCTATTACTTATAGGCGTCGCTCCATAGCTCCTAGCCCCAAATTCTCCTGAATTGACTATAACAAATATTTTTCTATAATAGCTAAATAATTACCTAAAATCTGTTGGTTTTTATTAACAAATTCTAAGGCATTAGTCTGATAAATTTTAGCTTCCTCGATACCAGTTTCAGATAGCAAATATTCCATTTTATTCAATAAATCACTTTCGTTTTGAATTTGCGTAGCAGCTTTATTTGCAAGCATTTCATTAGCAATATTAGCAAAATTACTCATATCTGGTCCAAATATAATATAATTAGCAAAATATGCTGGTTCAAGTACGTTATGTCCACCTTGTTTAAATGAACCGCCAACAAATGAAATATAAGATATGCTAAAAAATAATCCTAGTTCTCCAAATTTATCAACGATGTAAAGATCATCAGTCAGAATAGGTATATTTTGTTCAGACTTGATACTATAGGTTAAATTTAGTTGGGTACACGCTTTCCCTATATCATTTTTACGTTCAGGATGACGTGGAATTAGAATAAAATAGCAATTTGGATATCGTTGTTTTATTGGTTTTATAATATTCAGTAATACTGTTTCATCTTCCAGATGAGTGCTGGCAAATACGATGATTCTTTTAGCACTCATATATTGTGCTAAAATTGTTAATTCTTGTTCATTTACAGGTAATTTTTTGTTGGCAAATTTGATATTGCCTAAATTATTTATATTGGTCATACCAAGTTGCATAAATTTTTCATAATCGATGTTACTTTGAACAATAATTTCACTAAAATTAGAGGTGATTGCCCTAAAAAATGAGCTTATTTTTTTCCATGATGCAAATGATTTATCAGAAATACGAGCATTCAGTAATAATAATTTACAATGTTTCTTCCCTTCGCTAATTAGACATGGCCATAATTCTGATTCAATAAAGATTCCTAGAGTTGGTTGCCAATTTCTAAAAAATTTCTTAACAAAAATAATATTGTCTATAGGAATTAGTTGATGAACAGCATTTACAGGTAACTTTTGTTGTAATATTTTTGCAGAAGATTTGGTTCCTGAAGTAACCAAAAACTTTAAGGCGGTTTTGGGCATCGTTCTTTTTAGCCAAAGATCATTGATATTTTCAACTAAGGTAAGAGCTATCATAGATTCCCCTACACTGGCGGCATGTATCCAAACTAAAGTTTCATTTCGTTTAGTATGTGCATACCCAATGGCAAAACGTTCTCCTATACGCTTTATATCTTCTTTGCCAACAATAACTCTCAATACCAGTAAAAGAACATATAGTGGAAGAAATAGGAAACTTAAGATATGATATAAATAGATCATGAGTTTATTTCACTGATGTTTAATGCTTGGGCTAAATTAATATCATCTTGATTTTCACTGCCTATAAAAATTAGTGGCAAACCTATAAAAGCCGTTATTTTACCAAAAGGTAGCGGCATAATCAGTTTATCCCAACTTTTAAGTAAAAAATATCTAGAAGCCTTACAAGAAACCGGTATTAATTTTATATTATATTTTTGAGCCACTTTGTTAATATTACTATTTATTTTGTAAATAGGTCCACGCGGACCATCTGGGGTAATTACTATATTACTACCATTATGTAATTTTTTGATAATGGCTTTTAAAGCTACCACAGAATTTTTATTAGTAGAGCCATTTATTACCCCAAAGCCGAATTTATTGACAATATCACTAATTATTTTACCATCAGAATGAGGAGAAATAAGGGCATGAATGTCTTTATGACCGGTAAATATTCCCGGACCCAAAGCGAGCCTGTTATGCCAAAAAGCAAAAATTGCCCCTTTTTGTGCTAAAAATTGCTGTTCATTGTAACCATCTGGAAAAACAAACTGCCAACGACAGGTAAAATAAACCACTCTCAAATAACTATACAATAATTTAGTGACTACACTAAGTGCAAAATTATTCTTTTTAAGAAGTTTCTTGATCATTTTAATTGACGACAAGCATTTTTTATACGCAAGCACGCTTGCTCCAAATTTTTTATCGAAGTTGCGTAAGAAATTCTGAAATAATTTTCTAAACCGAATGCAATACCAGGAACAACTGCCACACTACATTCTTCAAGCAAATATTCTCCAAAATCGTTACTATCTTTGATAATTTTATTAGAGGGGGTTTTAAGCCCAAATAATTCATTACATTTAGGGAATAAATAGAATGCTCCTGCCGGCTTATAACAACTAATACCCTTGATATCATTTAGGATTGATAATGTTAAGTCACGTTTTTCTTGAAAGTTTTTTGCATTAGACTTAATAAAATCTTGAGGACCAGTTAAAGCTTCAATGGCTGCCATTTGGCTTATAGAGCAAGGATTAGAAGTGCTTTGTGACTGAATAATAGCCATTGCCTTAATTAACGATTTAGTACCAGCTCCGTATCCTATACGCCATCCTGTCATAGAATAAGCTTTTGATACACCATTAACCGTAAATATTCGATCTTTTAAATCCGGTGCCACTTGAGCAAAAGTATAAAACTTAAAATCATCAAAAATAATATGCTCATAAATATCATCAGACATAATATTTACGTTGGGATATTTGCGTAATAATTCAGCAATATCAGCTAATTCTTGATAAGAATATGCCCCCCCTGTTGGATTACTCGGCGAATTAATAATTAACCATTTAGTTTTTTTGCTAATTACTCGCTCTAGAACATTAACAGTAAGTTTAAAATTATTTTCCATGTTACAATTAACAAACACCGGAATGCCGTCAGCTAATATTACCATATCTGGGTATGAAACCCAGTATGGACTAGGAATAATTACTTCATCACCAGGGTTAAGGGATGCCATAAACAAATTATAGATTACTTGTTTTCCTCCACTGGATACGATTATCTCGTCTAAATCATAATCTAAATTATTTTCATACTTGAATTTCTTCTGTACCGCTTGTTTAAGCTCCAATACACCATCAACATTAGTATATTTTGTTAAACCATCTCGCACAGCCTTAATTGCAGCTTCCTTGATATTATTTGGCGTATCAAAGTCAGGCTCACCAGCCCCAAGAGAAATTATGTCTTTGCCTAGTTTTTTTAGTTCAAATGTTTTTTTGACTAATGCCAAAGTAGAGGATGGCTTTATTAAATCTAATCGTTTAGCAATAAGTGACATAGTAGAACCTATATAATTTTATCAAGTATACTCAAATCATTAGAGTATATACTATATTTGTTTTCAAAAAACAATTATTGAACGAGTTAAATTATTATATTATTATTTTATATATAAATTGATATGAAATAACAATATGACAAGTTTATCTATTACTTTACCAGATACTATAGCAAAAGCTAGTAATGAAGCTGCTAAAAAACTAGGGATATCTAGAACCGAATTTATTCGTCAAGCTATTATACATGAGTTGAGTAGTTTTCAGTTATAGTCAATTGATGAGAAGTTGGGGACGTTGTCACTCGTCGCTCGCCTATTACTTATAGGCGTCGCTCCATCGTTCCTAGCCCCAAATTCTCCTGAATTGACTATACCAGCTGAACAAGTTGCTATCGTAAAAAGTTTTACTGCTATGAAAAAATCTAAGAAATATATTGAAGAAATGGTGGAAATAACAGAAACCTTAAATTCAGAATTACCACAAGAAGAGAAGAAATGGTGGAGCAAAGAGAAATATTAGATTTATTTTATGTATAGTTAATTCAGGAGAATTTGGGGCTAGGAGCGACGAGTAACGACGTCCCCAATTTCTCATCAATTGACTATAATTATAGACAAAGTCATTAGTGCTAGTTAATATGTATGCTATTATATAGTTAACTCACCTTACGCATGGCATTTAAAAGTCATAGGAAAAATATCCTGGTGTCATTGCGAGGAGCCATTTTGGTGGCGACGAAGCAATCTAATGAATGTGGATTGCCACGACCACGTAGTGGTCTCGCTAATAGCATCTTATACTTTTCTGCAATTTTTAAATTGTCACGGGATTTATGCGTAAGGTAAGTAGTTCACAAAATCAAATTTCATAGACTTTATGTTTGGCAGCAAAATTATTTATAACAGTTACGGTTTAATAAAGGATAAGATGAAATCATGCTATCGTTTTTGCAAAAATTTTCCATCTTGGTATATGGAGAAAATTTTTACGTTCATCAATTATTTTACCGATGTAAAATACAAGGTAACACACTTAAAAGAAACTAATTTAAAGCTTGGTATAGAACATTTATATAAGAATAACTTAAATGACGCTATATTAAGGTTTAAATTGGTTGATAAATTTTTTTCTAATTCAGACCAAGCTAATTCTTGCCAAGTTAATTACTGGCTTGGTTGGACATATTTCTTAAAAAATAATTATCAAAAGGCTTTGTATCATCTACAAAAAGCTTCTGAATTTGATCAAGTAAAGTTAGGGACTTTCTTACAAAATCATAATAATTTGTCAGATATCTCTCAGCAAATTTGGCATCAATATAGAAATCTTACGGCTGAATATTATAACAATAAATTTTGTAGTAATAAGCAACTATACCTACCTCATAATTTTGTCAGTAGGATTATGAGTGGCATAACAGATTTGCCTGATAATTACCGTATTTTGGAGCTAGGTAGTAATACAGGTTTAGTGGGGGCTGAGGTTAAAAAGCGTTTTCCTGATAGCTTTACTTTTACTGGTGTAGAAAGTTCAGAAGCCATGAATGTTTTTGCCCTAAATATGAATATCTATGATAATATACTAGAAGTTTCTATACCAGACTTTATTAAGCAACATTCTAATAAATATGATGTGATATTAAGTTTTAACGCTCTTTCTTTTACTAAGAATCTGTCAACTTACTTTAATGATATTTATTCAATAGTCGATAAATTAGGATATTTTGCATTTTGTTTGCCAATAAATAACGTTACAAATCTTTCATTAAAAAGAAAAGAATTTATTTTTGCTATAACAGATATCAAGGAAGCTTTAAGTCAAACTAAATTCACTGTATTAAGTAGTGAGGAATTAGTTATAGAAAAAAATGATAAATACTATATGGTGGTTTGTAAGAAAAATCATTGATGAAACCTATAATGAAGAGATTTATATTACTAGCATTAGTTATACTTAACTTTTTTAACCTAACCGTAATAGCGGACGTTCAAAATACTCAAGATAACGATGATTTTCAGTATGTTTATAGTGCCAAGAATGGTTGTATGCAAGTCTATGATCCTTATGAGAAACTGAATCGTAAAATTTTTGTCTTTAACTCCATTTTAGATTATCTGTTTTTGCGACCTATTACTATGGGCTATTCACAAGTTACTAATGATTATACCAAAGCTAGAGTGAGTAGTCTTCTAGATAACATTGCTATGCCTTTGACTGCTGTCAATTATGGCTTACAGATGAATTATGATCAAACTATGAAGAGCATATGGAGATTTCTTATCAATAGTACATTTGGTATAGGCGGATTATTTGACGTAGCAAGTAAAATTGGTTTAAAAGTTACCAAACAAACTTTGGGGAGTACTTTAGCTTATTATGGAGTAGGACCTGGACCATACTTAGTCCTACCATTTATTGGAGGTACTAATGCAAGAGATTTCACAGATCCAGTATTTACAAATAGTTATTTAAATCCTATAATGTATAGGGTACATAGGGATTTTGAAATGGTAGTATCTAGTGTACAAATTATAGATACTAGGTTAGGATTATTACCATTTACTGATTATATAACACGTAGTTCTACCGATCCTTACATAGCTGTAAGGTCAGCTACGCATCAAAATCGGGAATCTGTAATTGCCTACCCTAAGCAATTTAAATGCCCTAAACCTAACTAAATTATAGAAAATTATGAAAAAATTTATTGTTTGCTTAATTTTAAATTTCCTGTCTTTGTCAGCTTATTCAGCCGTTAATGATAATAATGCGGGAGTTGATAACTATGTTAATCAGCTAATAAAAGATGGGCTAGAGGTATTTAATGATCAAAATTTAACTCAAGATGGCAAAATTGCTAAGAGTAAGATGCTAATTTTAGCTAACCTGGATTTAGATTGGATGGCTAAATTTACCCTTGGTGTCTACAGAAGAACTTTAACCCCTGAACAAATTAAACAATTTACAGAAGTTTATGGTAATTATGTCAGTACAGTCTATGCTGATTTGGTGAAAAATTATCATGGTCAACAGCCTAAAGTTGAACAAGTGCGTATTCTTGATAAAGGTGAGTTTATGGTAGAAATGTTGATAGGAACAGCTAAAGTAAACTACTTGGTACGTCAAAAAGATGTAAGCGATAATTCTAGTTTTAAAGTTTCAGATGTTATTACGGAAGGTGTTAGTATGATCAGTTCCCAACAGTCAGAGTTCATGAATATTCTCAGTAATAGTGGTTTTGATACATTGATAGATGAATTGGTAAAGAAGTCATAAGCTTTTTCGTCATTGCCAGTGAACATGAAGCTTATTATGTGGATTGCTTTGTCGTGGGATTTCCGCACTCCTAGGCTCTGTGAACAAAATTTTAATTGTTTAGATTTTGAGTATTTTTAAGCGAAAATTAATAAGATTTTTGCCGGAATAGTTAGCTCTATTTCAAAAAAATCTTATAATTTGCAGCTAAAAAGAGTCGAAATCTAGTAATTTAAATTTTGTTCACAGAGCCTAGTAACGACGTATAAAATAATGATATTTAGGTTAGTATAAAAATAATAAAAATATTATTTCATAAAATGCTTAGTGCACATCATAATTAGTATATACTATGATGAGTTTGATGAATTATATTAATTAGCATGAAAATTCTTGCAGGTCTTAGTCACAAAAAATTAGCTAGACATTTAGCTAAGGAGCTAAATTGTCAATATGTGGAAACTTACATTACAACTTTTGACGATAGTGAGACAAAAGTACAAATCCTTGAGGACGTACAAGGGTGTGATGTTGTTATAGTGCAATCTATTTCTAGACCAACTAATAACCACTTGATGGAGCTTTTATTATTAGTGGATACGGTGAAAAGGGCAGGAGCCTCAAAAGTGACTGCGGTTATACCCTATTTGGGCTATAGTCGCCAAGATCGTAGATATGATAATTTTTCTCCAGTCCCTGCTCGTTTGGTAGCAAATATGTTGGAAATTGCTGGGGTTGATCGCATAATAACTGTTGATTTGCATTCACAGCAATTAGAAGGATTTTTTAAAATTGCTATACAAAATCTTGAGCCAATCAGTTTATTTGCTCCGATTATTAAGAACTATAATAATGCTATTATTGTGTCTCCAGATATTGGTGGTTTTGTACGTATAGGTGCAGTTAATAAGCTTTTTAACATGAATATGGCGGTTATTAATAAAAGCAGGGATAGCAAGGATCAATGCCAAATGTCAGAAATAATAGGTAACGTTTCAGGCAAGCATTGTCTATTAATTGATGATATTGTTGATAGTGGTGAAACCCTTTGTAAGGGGGCTAAGCTATTAATGGCAGTAGGGGCATTATCTGTTGATGCTTTTGTAACTCACCCTGTGCTTTCTGGGGCGTCTAAGAAAAATATTGAGAATTCTGATATAATGAACATCTATATAACTGATACTATAGAAACTACTGATTTACCTTCTAAATTTCATATAATATCCGTTACTCCAATTATTGTAGCAGCATTACAACCTATGCAAGATTATAACAAAATTATGAGGATTTAGGATTTTATTATGCACAATGCTCGTTGTACTCTTGAAATAGATTTAGCAAAAATTCGTACTAATTATCGTATTATTTCTGAAATTTGCAAAAATTCAAAAATTGCTGCTGTGGTAAAGGCTAACAGCTATGGACTTGGAGCCGATATTATCGCACCAGCATTACAGATGGAGAATTGTCAGAATTTTTTTGTAAACTCAGTTAATGAGGGGGTAGAATTACGTAAAGTGTTAGGAGCAAAATCTAATATTTTTGTGTTTCATGGTGTATTTTACAATGATGTTGAGGAATTTGGCAATAGCAACTTAATTCCGGTACTTAATAGTTTACAACAAATTGCCATATGGCAAAAGTTTGCTGCTGAAAAACAACAAGTATTACGCTGTACAATCCATGTTGATACTGGTATGCATCGTTTGGGAATGGCTGACATAGAGATGCAACGTATCATAGATAACCCTAACCTATTATCTGGTCTTGAATTACAATATGTTATAAGTCATTTATCTGCCTCTGAAATAGCGGATAATCCTTATAATTTACAACAATTAACAAAATTTAGATATTATCTAAACTATTTACCAACAGCTAAAGCTAGCTTAGCTAATTCTAGTAGTATATTTCTAGGACAAGAATATCATTTTGACTTAATACGTCCTGGTGCGGCATTATATGGGCTTAATCCTTTGGGAATTTCCTCGAAAAATCCGATGCATAACCCAATTAGGCTGACTGCTCCGATAATACAATTACAAGAATTACCGCCAGAAAGTTATATTGGTTATAATATGACTTTTAAAACAAAGCGTAATAGATTGATTGCTACCTTGCCTCTTGGTTATGCTGATGGTTATTCTAGGGCTTTTAGCAATTGTGGAGAAGTTTGTATTGGTTCCTACTTAGCTCCTGTAGTTGGTAGAGTGTCGATGGACTTAATTACCATTGATGTTACTGAACTACCACCAAATGAAATATTTTTAGGGCAACAAGTGGAGATTATAGGGGATTATTGTACCCCAGATAAAATAGCTAATATAATAAATACCATTGGTTATGAAATTCTTACCATGCTCGGTGACAGATATAAGAGAGTATATACAAATGATTATTAATATAGTTAATTTATTCGGTAAACATACTATTGCTTTCGCAAAAACTATAGGAGCTTTTTCTCTATTTACTATAGCGGTAGTTACTAGTATTTTTAGGCGTCCCTTATATGGCAACTTACTATTCAAGCAGTTGTTATCTATAGGCTTTTATTCCCTACCAGTTGTTGCGATGACTACCTTTTTTTCTGGGGCTGTACTGGCATTACAAAGTTATACAGGTTTTTCTCGTTTCTCGGCTGAAAGTTCAATAGCTACGGTGGTAATTCTGTCAATAACTAGAGAACTTGGACCAGTTCTTGCAGGTCTCATGGTGGCTGGTAGGGTTGGTGCATCAATTGCCGCTGAAATAGCTACAATGAGAGTGACGGAACAAATAGATGCTCTTTATACTTTGTCAACTGATCCAATAAAATATTTAGTTTTGCCAAGGGTGCTAGCTGCAGTTATTACCTTACCATGTTTAGTATTAATAGGTGATGTATTAGGAGTAATGGGTGGCTATTTGGTAAGTGTTTATAAGCTTAATTTTAACAGCTCTAGTTATATAGTAAATAGCTTTAAGTTTTTACAATCAATAGATGTTATTTCTGGGTTGGTAAAAGCAGCAGCTTTTGGTTTTATTATTTCAATAATAAGTTGCTATAGTGGATATTGCTCTGGAACAGGAGCAAAAGGAGTTGGAACTGCTACAACTTCGGCGGTAGTAAGTTCCTCGGTGCTGATTTTAATCAGTAATTACTTAATAACAGCATGTTTTTTTTAAAGTTATGAATAACCAATCAAAAATAAAAATACGCTCATTATATAAATCTTTCGGTAACCGAAAGGTACTTGATGGTATAGACTTGGATATAAAGCAGGATAGTTCGATAGTAATCCTTGGCGGTTCAGGAACTGGTAAATCAGTACTAATTAAGACGATAGTTGGGTTAATGCAGCCTGATAAAGGTAGTATAGTTGTTGATGGGGTAGAGACTGTCAATATCTCAAATAAAGATAGATTTAAAATGATGGAAACTATAGGCTTTCTATTCCAGGGGGGAGCTTTATTTGATTCTCTAACTGTTCAAGATAATATTACGTTTTTTGCTGAAAAATTGTATAAATTATCTACCAAAAATAAACAAGAGTTAGCGGCATCTAAACTTAATTCGGTAGGTTTATCTAGTAAGATACTCAATCTTTATCCATCTGAACTTTCTGGGGGGATGCAGAAAAGAGTATCTTTAGCTAGGGCTATTTGTGGTAATCCTTTGATTCTTTTTCTTGATGAACCAACTACCGGTCTTGATCCTATCATGGCTAATGTTATTAATGAATTAATAATTAAAGTTCAAGAAGAGCTAAAAGCTACTACCATTACTATAACCCATGATATGAATAGTGCTTATATGATAGCTAAAGAGGTTGCTATGATTTATCAAGGGAAGATTTTATGGTTTGGAACAAAAGATGAGATAAAAAATAGTGATAATCCCTATTTGCAACAATTTGTTAATGGTTTAACTACTGGACCAATTGAGGTGTGAGTGTTCATGGAAAAAAGTTAAAGTACAAAATATCATTGCTTCGTCGGCTACGCCTTCTTGCAATGACGTTTGTGAATTTGACGTAATGTTAGTTGGAACTATATGGGAAGAATAATTGATTACTTAACCATTTCTGTCCCCTAATTGACAGTAGGGGATAAACTTGTTGTTTAATTTTTTGATAATATTGTTTTATATAACGTATTTCATCTTCGTTTAGCATTTTATAATCTATTAATTCCTTTGCATAAGGAACCATAGTAAGAGTATCAAACTCTAAATAATTTACATCCTGTAAGCTATTTCTGATATACATCAAATTTTCTATTCTAATACCAAATTCGTTGATTTTATAGTAACCCGGCTCATTGGACACAATCATACCTGGTTGTAAAATCACGTTACTGCGTAAATTAATATTTTGTGGTCCTTCATGGACATTTAAAAAGCTACCGACCCCATGACCTGTACCATGCGGGTAATCTTGCCCATCCCTCCACAAAAATTGTCGAGCTAATACATCTAAATGGCTTCCTGTAGTAATATTAACCGGAAACTTAATCATCGATAGAGCAATATGTCCCTTAAGAACTTGAGTATAACGTAATTTTTGTTCCTCGGTAGGGTCACCTATAGCAAAGGTTCTGGTTACATCAGTGGTACAGCCTTTATATTGTCCACCAGAATCAATTAATAATATACCTTTACCTAAGATTTTTTTTGCTTGATGGCTTGTTGCTCGGTAATGAATTATCGCACCATTTTCCTTAAAACCACATATAGTTGGGAAACTATTCGTAACATATTGATCTTGCTTAGATCTAAATTCAGTTAATATTTCTCCTAAATCATACTCAGTTTGCTCTTGTAAATTTGGTAGCTCAAACAAATATGCCAAGAATTCACATAGTGCTACCGCGTCATTAATATGAAAATTAACTGCGTGTTTAATCTCAATATCATTCTTAATTGCTTTAAATAGTTGACAAGGGTCGTTAATTTTTTCTACTAGTTTATTATTGAGCAAATCCATAATGTAACTTGAGACAAAATTTTCATCAACGAGAACCTTATTAGTCTGACCCAATATACCGGCAAACTTTTCTTCCGATAAAATAGTTATGTCAGGGCGAGCAATCATAATTTCTTGATTATCTCTATTCGGGTTAGTAAATAAATATAGCTGGTCTTGAGTGATTAGAACTATAGCGAGCATCAATGGTGAATATGGAGTGTCACTTGCTCTGAGATTTAATAACCAACATATTGAATCTGTTGAAGTAACAATCATCGTATCGGCAGAATATTTAGTTAGTAGATTGCGGCATATGACAATTTTATTACTATATGATTGACCAGAAAATTTATCATCATGAATATATATTTTTGATGATGGCTGATCAGGTTTATCATACCAAATTTGGTCTATTAAATTATCAGATATCTTATGTAAACGGGATTTTATTTTAGAAAATGTTTGTAACTTAACATTAGTAAAGAGTTTCGAATCATATCCCAATATACCATCATTACCTAAATAGTTATCCCAAGGAAAATGTGCTAAATCTTTAATATCAAAAATCTTAAAAATTTCTTGATCTAGTTCATGTTTACTTTGTTCTAGATAACGACCATCTGTAAAAAATACCGCCTTACCTTTGCAAATCACCGCAATACCATTTGATCCGCTAAAGTTAGTTATATATTGCAGTCGCTTAGCACTTTCATGAACATACTCATTAAGATATTGATCGTTACATGGTACTATATAGCCATCTATTTTATACTTAGCAAATAGTCCTCTAATATTACGGATACATTCTTGCATTAAACAACCTACTATTTACCCAAAAGAATTATCTGCTTCTTTCACTATGCGGTTTCTTAGTTACAGAGCTAACATGGCGGGGTGCAGCTTTTTCATCAGCCGAAACCTTAGATATATCATTTTTGATAGATTTGCCAATAAGTTGAGCGGCTTTTAGAGCTTCAGGACTTAGACCTTTTAAATTATCCTGTAATCTTGCTATCTGTTGTTCTTTTGTAAGCTGTGGAACTCTACCGAGCGTTCCATCAATAGATACTTTAAAATAATTAGCAACAGCTACCACTGTATCAGTAACTAGCATTTTTTGAGTATTCTCATCTTCTTTTAGAAAAGGACGGAATGCATCTTCACTAAAACCAAGCTTTTTCCCTAACTCAGACTGAGTTAAAACGTTTTTGACTAGCTCCTTATTGATAAAACTCCTTAAATTAGAACTTAATTCTTCTTTAGATAGTGGAGTATATTGTTGTTTTTCGCTAGAGACGAATTCCTTTCTACCTAACATTTCGTCAATAGAACAATCAAAATAATTAGCTAATTTGATTATGTTTTTTATCTCAGGACGCCGACCATCTAGCATCTTTCTCATAGTAGTTTCAGGAACCTCTGAAGCATCAGATAGTTTACCTACCTTTAGCCCTTCATCCTTCATTTTTGTTGTAAGGAATTCCTTTATATTTTCAAACCAATCCATTGAACATAATTTTTTATAAAATTTATCCGTGAAAAACGGTTTTTTCTTGACAGAAAAAAAACCTCATAGTAAAGTTATTCACCTTATCAAATGAACCTAAGAAATTCTTTTGCTAAGATAAGCTTTAGGAATCATAACTAATAAATTCAACCCTGTTAACGTATGTAAGTTGAATATAACAAAAAATGTTAATTAACCCTAAAAACCCAGCCATAAAAGGAAATACTTTATGAATATATACAATATTTACCCGATAATCAAATATATTTTTGATTATTTAGTAACTTTTTTATTAAAAATGCAACCTAAATTATTATTTTACTCAATAATTAATAGGAATACCTTTCCTATAATCATAATCAGGGGGTTTTGTGCAAAATGATCTTGAGGATAAAAAATTCAATATAAATGATAAAGATCTAAAACAGCTATATAGTAAGATTATGACTATATCAGGTTACATAATTGCTATGAGGTCAGATTGTATAAAAGAAGCTAAAAAGACGGAGGCTGCTCTAAAAATTCTAATCAGACGTACATATGATATTAGAGGTGGACTTTGGATATGTTTGATTACTATATGGTTTTTAGTCATACTTTTTCTGCAAAAAACTTTTAGCTAATAACTACACAGTTAATTGATTTGAATTTGTGAACCAGGGCTATAACTTAATCAAAGAAAATGGGAACAAGAGGATAAAAGTATAGTAAAATCAGATGCCTAGAAGCTGTAATTTCTCTGATTTCTTTCAGGCAGTTTGTCAGATATAGTCATGTATGGATCTATCCGATAATGCAAGAAAAAAATAATATATAACAGCAACAAAATCGAATGCAGTCATGTATCCGGCTTATAGTTAATAAATTACTTTAATTTTACCCTATAGCCCTGATGGAATTCGCTGGCTTACAAACTTATACTTATCATTTTGTCGACTTCTAAAGATCTATTGTCTGGTTCAGTTTCTTCGTAAGCTAAGGTTCGTCTTATCTACCATCAATATTATCATTCTTTCGCATATTCCGGATTAGAATCTATTAAATTTCTACTTACCTATAATATCATCTCGTCAACTATTTGTATCAATTCTTTAGCTACAAACTTTACTCTCGATATAATCATTACCTGAACTGAGTACTGCAAACACCACCCTTGCTAGTTTATTAGCTACTGCAACAGTTGTTTTATTATGCCCATTTCGTTCAGATAAATTAAACATCCACTCGGTAAACTTGCTATAATCTTTTTTAGATTTTTGCCGGAATAGTTAGTTCTATTTCAAAAAAATCTTATAATTTGCAGCTAAAAAGAGTCGAAATCTAGTAATTTAAATTTTGTTCACAGAGCCTAGCTTGTTTGACTAGCTATTCCATTAAAAAATCTAATTTCAACTTCATACTTTCTAATCACTTATCCTAAACTGGCATTATTAGGGTTAGCTATAATTATGTTATACTATATCATTGTGAATTGCATCAAGTGTAAGGTAATTGTATAAATTATTTGACTAGAGAATTGTTTGTTGCTATAAGATTCTTAGAGTGATGGGGCGTAGCCAAGTGGTAAGGCAACGGTTTTTGGTATCGTCATTCGGTGGTTCGAATCCATCCGCCCCAGCCATTCAGTACAACTTGCTACTTTTTGCAATTCTGTGAATGGAAAAGCCAGAACGTAATGCAGCTTACAGCCCTCGAGTGTTAGGTTCGAAAATATAAAATTTAATAATTCCCTTTTTTCAGCAATTGTCGAACCTCTAAAAGTTTCATAGGCGTTTCTGCTGATACATATAAGGTCTGCAAGCTTTTTAGAAAGCTTATCATCTACTTTGTCATAACTCTTAATTAATTCAGTTAATTCATATTGTCTTTCCTTTAATTGAGCTTTCTTATGCAAAAATTCTTCTCTAGTTAAGGTGCTATCTGCTAAGAAATCCATCAATGTCAATAAGCCAAGAGCAAATTATGCATTTATATAGTTGTGAGTTTGTTAATAGTTCTAGAAATATAGTGTTAATTGGAGGGACTGGTACCGGCAAAACGCACCTTGCTATAGCCATTAGTGCAAGGGCAGTAAGAAATGGTTATAAATCAAAGTTCTTTAATCTTGTAGATTTAGCAAACCAACTAGAATGTGAAAAAGTTGCTGGTCATGCAGGAAGGCTTGCATGTTCAATAGAAAAAATGGATGTTTTAGTACTTGATGAACTTGGTTATTTACCATTCTCTAAAAATGGTGGTCAGCTTATCTTTCATTTGCTATCTAAGTTACACTCAAATACTTCAATCATAATTACCACCAACCTTATGTTTTCCGAATGGCCTCAAGTATTTGGATGTAACAAAATGACAGCAGCACTGCTTGATAGAATTTGTCACAATTGCGATATTATAGAAACTGGAAATGAGAGTTACCGTATGAAAAAAAAGAGCTAATATTTTGTAATTTAAGTGGGTCAAAATTGGACGCACTTGCTGGGTCAATTTTCAACGCTTATTGACATATGATGAAGTATAGTAAAGGCAGTTGAGTTATGTTAGTGATTGTGATAATATAAAATGAAAAATGTCAACTAGCCCATACAGTATAGATTTAAGAGAAAAAGTAATAAAATATCTAGAAGCAGGAAATAGTCAAAGGTCAGCATCTAGAGTTTTTCAATTGAGCCCTACAACAGTAAATACATGGCATGTAAGGTATAAGAAAGAAGGTCATTATCAAGCAAGGAAGTATAAAGGAGCAAAGCCTAGTATAGAAATGGATGATTTTATCAAGTATGTAGAAGAAAATCCTAATAGCAAAACGGAAGATATTGGTAAGAAATTTGGGATAAGCGCTAGTGGGGCAAGATATTGGCTAAGACAATTGGGATTTAGTTATAAAAAAAGCCTTTACCTATGTGGAAGCTAATGCTGAAAAGCGATGTAAGTATTTAGAAGATATCAAAGATCTAGCTACAGATGCGCTTGTGTATATAGATGAGAGCGGAATAGAGATGAACATTACCCAAGATAGAGGTTGGGGAAAGAAAGGTCAAACACTACAAGCAAAGAAGAGTGGGAAGTATTACCAAAGGACGAATATTATAGCAGGTTTGGTAGGTAATAAATCTATAGCCCCTTTTGTATTCAATGGCACCTGTAATACCGAACTATTTAATAATTGGGTAGAGCAATTTTTGATAAAAGAGCTTATAGCTGGTCAAGTTGTGATTTTAGACAATGCTGCTTTTCATAAGTCTAAGAAGACTAAAGATTTAATAGAATCAGTAGGATGTAGGGTAATATTTTTACCACCTTACTCTCCTGACCTAAATCCAATAGAGAAATTTTGGGCTAATATGAAAAGGTGGATTAAACAAAAAATCGGGCTTTCACAAGAATTATATAACACCATTTGTGCATTCTTTGCTGTAACATAACTTAACTGCTTTTACTATAAATAAAGTATTATTAGCAAGAAGTATAAAAAAATGAGATATTATATATTCATCTGATAGTCAAAACTTAACTGACAATCAGATGATAAATTTATAGTGTCTATCAGATCAAATCTTAACCTCTACATATAGGCTAATATAAGAAACATAATATTACAATGAAGTAAAAATAGGAAAATATCGACTATAAGCATAAAAATGAGGGTTCTGGAAATTCTTCTTTTGATAAATTAATTCATTGCCATCTAGATCAATAATATTCCCACCATTAGCTTTAATTAGTGCATGACCTGCTGCGATATCCCATTCCATAGTTGTTCCAAATTTGGGATAAATATCGGCTTTTCCTTCCGCTATTAAACATAATTTAATAGAGCTTGGTATGCTAACTATTTCGGTAATTAAATGTTTTTCTAAAAAACTCTTGGTATCTAAATTGAACCAACGTGAGCTAACAACAGCACTGTAGTGATTTCTAGGTAAGGCATCAAAACTTACTTCCACGTCATTTTGTTCAACCCTCAAAGCATTATTAGCATCTGTATAATGTAATTTTTGCATGGATGGTTGATAGATAAAGCCAATAACAGGCATACCATTTTTTATCAAGGCAATATTTACTGTATATGTATCCTCACCTTTTATATAACTTTTTGTACCATCAATAGGATCAATCAACCAAAATTGCTCTTCATTTAAAGTAACTATCTCTCTTTCTTCACAAATTACAGGAATATTAGGTGTTAATTCCATTAAACCATTATATATAAAATTACTAATTTCCTTATCAGCATTTGTTACAGGTGAATTATCCTCTTTATAACAAACTATTAGCCCTAAATCTCTTGTCATTAGAGCAATTCTTCCAGCATCGGTAATTAAACTTTTTAACGACCTAATTAAATTAACCATCATTTGTTATTTTCTATAAATTGCTTAGCATCATCATCTTCTAACCATTTTCCTGTTTTTAATAATACTTCTTGTTGCAACTTCACTATATTATCCTGTGGAGTACCCTTTAATTCTGTAACAGCTAAATATTCTATACCATAATAATTGAGATCAACTGTCTTTAGAAAATTATCTATATCATTTAATTCATTTTTTTTATTCTCAAAAATTATAATGTTATCAGGTAAAATATTTGTGATACGCATAAACTCATATAGTGCCTGAGTTTTATTTAAAAAATCAGTAAATATTATGCCTTTATAAAAAATTGGTGACCTTTTATCATTCTCATCAAATTTTAATATTTCTTTATTATTAACTTTATCAGTAAATTTAATACCAAGTCTACTTAGTTGCTCATACTGCCATTCCTCATAATTTTCAATCCTTCTACATGCTGGGTTAATTTTAGTAAAACCAAAAACCAAAGCCCCAGAACTCTTTAGCTTATCAATAAATTTCGACCAATTAGCTTCTACCAACATAACTTGTCTTTGTAGTAGCAACTTAGCAATTACTTCATCTATATTGGAGCGATACTTTTTTAAAGCAGCAAGCTCCTCGGTAAACCCTGCATAAGGATTGGCATAACGAAACATATTAGACTTAGGTGTAATTATTGTATCATCAATATTGATTAGCACTAAGCTAGATCCATTAATTTTTTCAAATAAATTTTTTACCGTAACAGAATCTATAGAATAAGTGGGAATGATTATTGCATAACTCGTATATGGTAGCATAACAAGAATTAATAATAATTTTAATAAAAGGTTATTTTTTATTGTCATATGGATTTATGTTTTTCTGATTCTTAATTTTAACATTGCTTCTTTTTGTTGCATTTACCTTATTAATCAACTCATTAAATAATTTTACAAAATCATGAGAGTTGAATATTGATTCTTTTGTATCAGATAATCGATAATTATAACCAATAAACATTACCTTATCGTCATAATTTCTCAGTTGACTTTCCATTGAATTTAACTCACTAGAATTTTCATCAACCATTATTAGAACTTTTGGCATGAACTTCACTTCTATTAAAAAGTTTAATATTAACCGAAATAGAGGACTATTATTGCTGCTCAATATACCTTGATAAAATGTCTGATAAGTATTATCAAAAGGCTCCATATTATTAAAAATAAGATAGTTATGTTGAGGAAAACTATTAGATAAATCAATATTGAATTTTTTTAAATAATCAGCCTTCCATATTTCTAATTTCTTTATATTGTTAAAGTTACCAGTTAAACTACGGTCACTAACAATTACTGGACTTCCTTTATCCATTATACCTTTTATAAATTTAGGTAAATTGCTATCTAATAACTCATTTTTATACTCTGTAAACAATATTGTATCAATATAAACTACCTTTGATGCTTTAACTGATTTAAATAATTCAGATAGTTTAGATAATTCATTTTTATTCAGTTGGTTAATTGGTGGAAAAAATGATTTGAATATAACTTTGTCTCTTCCTAAAACCAGTAGGATATCCTCCGGGGGATAATTATTGCATAATTCTTGATATTCATTATTTATTTGCTCTAAACTATTAGTCTTAACAATCTTGCCATTTGCTATTAAGGGTAATAGTAGTAGTATGGAAGCAATATATTTATTGCATAATTTGATACTTTTCAAAGCAGAAGCGTATAGTTTTAATTTAGTTTCTTTAGTTAACATGGTATTTGCTCTTATTTTTAGTCATTGCAAAAGTAGAGTTTCAAAAGAGGTATATTATCTTGCCATTATGAATTCAATAGACCTCTTGCATAACCTAAAGATAATTGAGGAATTTTTAGGAAAAACAAAGTCGAGTACCGCAGCATACTAAGATGTACGTGAGGAACGGAGACGAGTTTTGACAACAAAATTACCAATTAGATTAGGTTATGCAAGAGGTCTAATATCAAGGTCAACTTTTTGCCATATCATCACAAGTAAGTATAGAATAATTTTTAAACATTGCTAAAGCAATACAACCCCTATCGCCTAAGGATAAACCATACTATTTTGTTTTTTTAATTATTGCGGAAGAATCAAATACTATCTTATTAGCCATTTTTTATATTTCTCAATTCTTCTATCTGGTATTCTTCATGCTTTTTGTTTATAAAATCATCCACCATTGAATCTTTTTTATCAGTTTGATTTTTTATAAAAATTGCATGCATCTCATCTATTATTTTATTAGCACTAATTATTTTTACTTCATCCTTATAAATTCCTAGTCTCTGTGAACAAAATTTTAATTGTTTAGATTTTGAGTATTTTTAAGCGAAAATTAATAAGATTTTTGCCGGAATAGTTAGTTTTATTTCAAAAAAATCTTATAATTTGCAGCTAAAAAGAGTCGAAATCTAGTAATCTAAATTTTGTTCACAGAACCTAGATTAACTTTATCACCAGGTTGTATATTAAGCACTCCTCTTATTTCTGACGGAATTAATACTCTACCATGTTGATCCATACTTGTTATTAGTTTTTCCACAATCTATACCTAAATGTTTATTTAAATAGTTTAACATTTAATATAATATGTCATTTAAATAAATTACACAATAAACTTATAAATTGCTGTCGATAACAAGGCATACCCTACAATTTTCATTCATCATCATAAAAAAACCGTAAACGTTCACTAGACCTCTTGCAAAACTCGCTTATGCTGAGGAATTTGAAGGAGACGCGGAACGCAGAACCGCAGCGTACTTAAATGTACGTGAGGATTCGAGTACCGCATCATTGTCCAAATTACCAGCAGAAGTAGAGTTTTGCAAGAGGTCTACGGAGATATGATTAATGGTTTTTTAGTTTCTGATAACCATTAACTATGCTACTTTCTTTTTTTATACCAGTATATTCAAGAGCAATATAATAATTGCTAACTTCAGAAATTCTTATACATTCATCTATATCATGGATATTATCGCTGTGTTGCATTTCTTCGTTCTTCGGTGCCTTCTCTCTTGCTTTTTCAATTGCTTCACTTCTTGATTGGGCAACTACCAAGGTCATAAAATGGTACTCTCCAAAGGAATTATTTTTATATGAACCAAGATTTACAAAAAACAAATGATTCTCACTAGCTGTAGGTTTTGTTTCCTGAATATGAATATTAAAACCATCCATACTATCCGCTATAAACCAAGAATCAATATGCAAGAATTCAGGTGTACCAATCCATTTGCCTTTAATCTGTTGAGACATATCTATATTTGATTTCCCAATTACAAAAACCACATCATGTATTTCTATATTGCATCCTTCAATCTTACCACCAAGGTAAAAAATACCCAATTTAGGATAGTTAAACATAAAATCCTGAAATTGTGGCATATAAAAAGTTCTCAACAAACAAATAAGATTATTTATGGTGCCGATAGAGGGAATTGAACCCCCGACCTACGCGTTACGAATGCGTCGCTCTGCCAACTGAGCTATACCGGCAATGGTGTTAATTTAACATTTTTGACCATTCTGGATCAGAAGCATCTTGAGGAGTAAGAATCTCTCTTTCATTATAACCGGTTAAATCAATGGAATATATACGATTTCTCCCGGCTTTTTTGTTTCTAGGAGGCCAACCTTTAGCAAACATAATTATCCTACCATTGGTTGACCAGCAAGGACTTTCAACCAGATACCCGCTAGTTATAATTCTTTCACTATTTTCTTCACCATTAGCAAGAGATTTCATCACCCCAATGGTAAAACCCTCTCTAGAAATTTTAGTAAAAGCTATATAATCCCCTCTAGGCGACCAACTTGGTGCCGCATAAACTCCTCCACCAAAACTGATACGTTCAACATTTGAACCATCAAAATTCATAATATATAATTGCCTTGATCCACTTCGATCAGAGTTAAAAACTATTTTACTGCCATCCGGTGAATAGCTAGGAGAAGTATTAATACCAATACCATTGGTCAATTGTTTAGTCACCATACTATTCAAATCAGTTTCAAAAATATGGGTAGCCCCATTTCGTGCTATTGACATTATAGCCTTATCCCCCTGGGGTGAAAATCTTGGAGCAAAGGACATACCAGGGAAATTACCAACCAATTTTTCTTTACCCGTTTTAAGATCACGAATGTAAACATGTGGTTTTTGCTTTCGTACATACGATAAATACATAATTTTATCTGCTTGCGGCGAAAATCTTGGAGTAAGAACTAGATTTTTACCATCTGACAAATATTGATGATTAGCACCATCATGATCCATCATAGCTATTTTCTTTACTCGCTTTAGATAAGGTCCACTCTCTGATACATATACTATTCTCGTATCAAAGTAACCTGAATCTCCAGTAATTTTTTCGTAAATTTTATCAGCTATTTTATGTGCCACCCTACGCCATAAATTTGCTGGTACTTCAAAAACCTCACCTATAAGATCTTTTTCTAAACTTACATCCCATAATATAAAACTAACCTTTAGCTTACCAGAAGATAGTTTGATAACTTCACCATTAATTAGCAGATTAGCATTAATTTGTCGCCAAGCAGCAAAAAGAGGCTTATGTTTTACCCCTACAATTTGTTCTATAAAAGAAGCCGTAGAAATCGGGCGAAACATGCCAGAATTCTTTAGATCATTAGATATTATACTAATTATATCAGCACCAATTACATTATTGCCACTATTATCTGCATCAAATTTATTAATGGCTATCGGCATTGGATCAACATGTCCACGTTCTATAACTATAGTTTCTATTGCATAACTATTAAAATTAACAACTAATAACAGTATAACAAATAAATGCTTGACCACTAATCCCACCTAGATCATTTTTAACAAATTATATCAATTTTTTTATTAGCTATACTATAGCAGATAAATTGTAAAACACTAAGTATTAGAAGGTAAAAAATAATAAATTTTGTGAAAATAATGAAGAGATACTTATACCTTGTTATCGACACAGCAAGAATAGTAATATTTGACATTCATAAATGATCAGGATACAATCAACAGATTATGGCATAAAATGTTATATTATGCACAAATCGCTAGCATGGGTATTATGGAATTTATACGTACAAAATTAGGGGATGGTGGTAGAGTCATTATTCCATCAATCTTTCGTCACAATCTTAGTCTAATGGCAGGAGATGACATTATCTTACATATGAAGGATGAGACAATTTATATTACCACTCCTAATCAAGCTTTATCCAAACTACAAGCAAAGGTGAAAAACCATATTAATGCCACTAGTCAAAATGTTTCCCTTGTTGATGAGCTAATAGCCATGAGACGTTTAGAGGCAATTGATGAGAAGTTGGTGACGTCATCACTCGTCGTTCCTGCTACCCAATTCTCCTGAATTAACTATAACTCACCTTACACATGGCATTTACAGGTCATATATCTCGTCATTGTGCATAGGCGTTAGTTTAAGAAAATAAATTAGAAAAGTCGTCATTGCGAGCCACCGTAGGTGGCGTGGCAATCCATTATTCATTAGAAATAGATTACTTCTTAGATTAAGCCTCCTCGCAAATAGCGTCAGATTAGCTATAATTTCGAAAAAAATCCAATGTTAAAAAAATACTGAAAAGATAAAATATTGAATAGGCAAATAATTTCTTAGCCTGTTTATTATCTTTATCACGAAACAAAGAAACAGCATAATATAGAAAAATTAGACCTAATATAAATGCCGTAAGCAAATATAAATGATTACTTATTCCTAAGCAAAATGGCATAAATGTAGTAATAAACATAATTATACTATAGGCAAGAATTTGTTTCTTAGTATAATAATCTCCCTTTACTACTGGCATCATCGGAACACCACAATTTTTGTAGTCTTCTGAGCGAAAAATTGCCAATGCCCAAGAATGCGGTGGTGTCCAGGTTAAAATAATCATAAATAAAGAAAAAGAGCCAAGAGAAATCTCATTAGTCACCGTTGCCCAACCAATCATAGGCGGTAATGCACCTGCCACCCCACCAATAACTATATTTTGCATGGTTGAACGTTTTAGCCACATAGTATAAATGAAGACATAATATAATATGGTTATTAATAACAATAAAGCCGATAGCAGATTAACGCAAAGACCCATCAGAAAAACTGAGAAGAAGGCAACAACCACACCAAAAGCTAAAGCGTCCCGTGGTTCTATAACCCCGGTAACTAGAGGTCTATTTTGAGTACGTTTCATTATGGCATCAATATCTCTATCATACCACATATTAATAGCTGCACTACTACCAGCTCCAAGCGTAATACAGAGCATAGCAATGCACGCTATAAATGGATGAATTACGCCTGAAGCAAGCCATAAACCAGAAAAGCTGGTAAATACTACAAGTGCCATCACTCTAGGTTTCATCAGCATAATATAGTCCATAACCGAGCTATTAGACCTTTTTTGACTAGTATTCATCTCTAGTTTTGTAAGAGGTCTAATATAATTAGAGGAATTATTCATATATCTTTATCTCAAGAAAATTTATTATTTCTAGGAAATCCACTAGGAGGGATTTTGCCAACAGAGCCTCGTCGTCCACGAAATGGTAAAAGATATTTCTCTACCCTAGTCTTTTCTCCTATTTTCCAGCTTAATCCTAAACTACTGTCAAATATCTTAACATCCATCAGTTTGGCTTCTTTAAATTTTTGCAGAATTACGCCTTGTCCTCGTTTCATTATTGGTACTTCATTTAGATTAAATACTAATAATTTCCGGTTCTCACCTATACAAGCAAGACAATCACCATCTACTGGTAAGCAAGTAATACAATAATGATTTTCAGGAACTTGCATAATTTGCCTACCAAGTTTAGTTTGGGCTACTACTTCATCTGAATCAATAATAAATCCTTTGCCAATACTACTGGCTAGTAAAAGTTTTTGAGTGGGCTGATAAACAAACATACTCACTATTTCTTCATTACCAATATCTATAATCAGCTTTATCGATTCTCCATTGCCTTTCCCTCTAAATATATTATCACCTAGAATAGTGAAAAAACGCCCCGATGCACTAAATATAAGGATTTTGTCAGTAGTATAAGCCTCAAGAATAAAGTTTTCTGCATCGCCTTCTTTGTATTTTACAGTTGATAAATCATTATTATGACCTTTCAAAGAACGAATCCATCCCATTTTGGAACATATTATGGTGATAGGTTCTTTGGTTATAAAAGCTGAAATATCAACAATCTGAGCGACAATATTAGCCTCTTCAAAACTAGTTCGACGCATGCCTAATTTAGTAGTAAATCCAAACTTTGTTTGCACCATTTTTACTTCTTTCTTAACTATTTTCTTTAATTCATTCGGATCCTGTAAAATTTTCTGCAGATTTGCATGTTCTTTTTCCAGCGAAGTATGTTCGTTAATAATTTCTTGTTCTTGCAATTTTCTTAAAGATCTCAACCTTGTATTGAGAATTGCTTCAACTTGCAGATCAGTTAAACTAAATTTAGCGATCATTATTTGTTTAGGCTCATCTTCTTCACGAATAATTTTGATTATTTCATCCAAGTTTAGGTAAGCTATTCTTAAACCTTTAAGAATTTCCAATCTATGTTCAATTTTGCCAATAAGAAATTTGGATCTACGAGTAATAATATTTTGTCGGTGTAATAAAAATTCCTGCAATATTTCCAGTATATTAGCTACTTTAGGAATATTATTTGAACCTATAACATTCATATTAAGCTGGATTCTATTTTCTAGAACAGTTAATTTGAATAATGACTCCATAATTACATTAGGGTCACAATTACGATCTCTAGGTTCAATAATTAACCTTATATCTTCTGTCGATTCGTCCCTGATATTACCGATCAAAGGAATTTTTTTGTCTTTTAACAAGCCAGCTACTTGTTCGATAAGTTTAGATTTTTGTACTTGATAAGGTATTTCAGTAATTACTATCTGATATAAACCATAACTTAAATCCTCTTTGACCCATCTTGCCCTTACTCTAAAACTACCACGTCCTATACTATAGGCTTGGTGGATTGAATCAATTCTATCCACAATTATGCCACCTGTTGGAAAGTCAGGACCTTTGACAAATTGCAAAATATCGTTGACCTTTGATTCAGGATGGTCAATTAAATATATTAGTGCATCACATAATTCATGTAAATTATGTGGGGGGATACTTGTTGCCATACCAACTGCTATACCTTCTGAGCCATTAGCCAATAAATTAGGAAACATAGCAGGCATAATTACTGGCTCAGTATCTGAATCATCATAGGTAGCACGAAAATCAACAGTATCTTGATCTATATCTGACATTAATAAAGTACAGATTTCTGTCATTCTTGATTCCGTATAACGCATAGCTGCTGCATTATCGCCATCAATAGAACCAAAATTTCCCTGCCCATCAATTAATGGATATCTGAGAGAAAAACTTTGGGCAAGACGTACCAATGTATCATAGACTGCACCATCACCATGCGGATGATATTTACCGATTACATCACCGACAACTCTTGCACATTTCTTATAGCCTGAGGTTGGTTCTAACCTTAATTGCAGCATAGCATATAATAATCTACGATGGACTGGTTTTAACCCATCACGAACGTCAGGCAAGGATCTTGACATAATTGTTGATAGAGCATAGGAGAGATAACGCTCTGATAATGCATTACCAAAATCTATATGTTCTATTTTAGTATCATTGGTCATAAAAACTTTTTCTTATATTTATTTCCGATTCCGATAGTATAATACCCTAAATATATACTCACACTAATACAAAAATAGTATTAAATAGTAAAAATTATACTTTTTATTTTAATGGTTCTATATTTTACTAATTTTTACATTAAAGTGACTTTAATTTTCTTTGCAAACCTACAATTTAATATCTAGATATTAATTAAAATTTAATTAGTCCATTAAAATAGAAAGAGTGGGTAATAAGGTCTTTTTTAAAACTATAATCATAACCAGCACCTAGTTTAAATGGTAAGACAGATTGTACGTTTACATAACCTCCTAAAGTATATTTCACATTCTTTGCAGATGATCCTACAGGTTTTATGATGGGAACTACTATTGGGGCTTGATGTGATGTGTTAGTAAAAGTAATTATGCCTGTTGGATTATTTAGTAAAAGAGTATTGTCTAATTTGACGTGAATTTCAGGAATAATTGAAATATTTTCTACCAAAATATTTTTACTTAAACTTATTCCAGTTTCAAGTAATATTCTTTTGCCTTTCTTAGTTGGTACATTAATGTTAAACTCTTTCCTATATTCTGTAAAATTGTTTATTAAAAAATGATCAAATATTATTCCTACTATTGGTTTGAACAGAAATTTATCTAAATTCATTTTATAGTAAGTTTCAAGTTTTGCACGTGTTACATAACCGTTAGTCTCACTATTAATTGCAATATTATTCCGTTCTCCTTTGTTTTTAATAAAGGCTTTACCATATTTTAGATAAGAATTCAGATATATATTTGGTGATAATGTATGTTGGGTATAAATTGCTGCTACATGTAAAATAGTATTTTGCTTATCATTAAAGATGGTTTGCAATTTAGTATACGAATTTGCAAGAGCATATGCGATTCCTATAATAAAACTATCCAGGGGGCGTGCATCAAAACCTAAAATAAAACCTTGCTGATTATTTTTAAAGTCTAAAATATTTCCTTGTTGCTGTTGTTTGGTAATAGAGCTGATAAATTGAATCCATCCTCCTTTTTTAATATAATCATTATCTCCTGACGCTACCACATTTACCGTAGAATTATCTGTTAATGTATGGTTAGTTAAAGCATTAGAAATCGTATCCAAATAGTCAAATTCTATATATGTAGTATATTTCGATATATCTTGCTCAACATCAGGGTTAATAGGTGAAATATAACTATTTTCTTCAGCTAATGTTTGAGAAGATGGAATTGCTACTGAATCTGATTGTTCAGATTTTAAATTGGTTTGCTCAGTGCTTGAATCTGGTTGTTCGGATTCTGAATTGGTTTGTTCAGTGCTTGAATCTGGTTGTTCAGATTCTAAATTGATTTGCTCGGTTTCTGAATTGGCTTGTTTAGCTACTAAAGTTGGTTGTTCGTCTGCTTGGTCTGGTTGTTTAACTACTGAAGATGGAGGGTCATCTACTGGAGCCGTAGGTTCAGCTGCTATTGGCTCCTCTTCTGCAAACAATGTTTCTAACCCCAGACTGTCTTCAAATATTTCATATGGATCAACATCTGCATTATCGTGTACAGATACTGCAGCTTGTTGAATTACTGCATGCACAGGTTTCTCAGCTGCTACATCTGTTTGTATAGCTACTGAGGTTTGTTGTTCATCTACTATATCTGTTTGTGTAGCTACTGTTTGTGTATCTGCAGATTGTGTATTTACGGTATTTGTGTGTTCAGATACTAGGGTAGGATGGGCATCTACTGTAGCCGTCTTTGTTACTGGAGGCGTATCTGTTATTGTAGCAATCTCCATTACTGGAGCTTCCTCAGTTATTGGAGCCATATGTATTACTGGATCTGCCATTACTGTAGCCTTTTGTGTTACTGGAGAGGTTACTGTTACTGTAGCAATCTCCATTACTGGAGCTTCCTCAGTTATTGGAGCCATATGTATTACTGGAGTTGCCATTACTGTAGCCTTTTGTGTTACTGGAGAGGTTAGTGTTACTGTAGCCATCTTTGCTGCTGGAGGCATATCTGTTGTTGTAGCAATTTCCATTACTGAAACTTCCTCGATTATTGGAGCTATATGTATTACTGGAGTTGCCATTACTGTAGCCTTTTGTGTTATTGGAGAGGTTACTGTTACTGTAGCCATCTTTGTTACTGGGGGCATATCTGTAGCTCTCTCCATTACTGGAGATGTTTCTGTTATTAGAGCAATAGCTGCATTATCATGTCCAGCAATGCCCTTTTCAGCGGCCTCTAACTCATCTCTCAATGATAACGAATTTCTTGTTATAGGAGGTATATCATCTAATGACTCATCTTCAGAATCTACCCTTTTTCTTTTTCTAGATATTTGTTGTGGAGCAGTTTGATTAGATTCTGTGATTGTAGGTGATGGAGTATCTCTTATTGCTAAATTATCCAAAGAAGCATATCCTTCATCTTTCAACTGTTGCACAGCTTTATTAGGTTTCACCTGTTTATCATTCTCTACCGATGCAAACTCTTCAAATTCATTAGGTATATTTCTCCTTTCTGATTGAGCTAAGAGTAGTGAGCTAATCTTATCATCTAGAACACGTAACTTAGCTTCAAGGTCATTTCTTGTTTCTTTTAATTCAGCAATTTTATTTTCTTTTTTATCAATAGAAATTAATAGTTGATTGTGTTCACCAACTTTCTGTTCAATCAATGGTATTTGTTCTTGTATGTCACTTATATTTTCCTGTAAATTTTTCAACTGTTCGTTTGCTACTTTAAGTTTAACAGAAAAAATTTCCCTTTCTTTTTCAAATTTATCAAAAAAATCCGCTTGCATTTCTTGAAGTTGAACAGAAAGATTCTCTTTTTTTTCTTTAAGTGTATCGGAGAGTTCTTGTGCTATTTCTTCACTAGTACATCTTTGCTTAAGAGTAAGTAACTCTACAGAAGAGTCTTCTAGAAAATCAAGCATTTCCGTAAACTTATTTCCATCCTCAAGTGGTTTTATTATTGTTAGATTTGTTGTGTCTAGTGCTATCAATTTATCATGAGCATCATTAATAATAGTCCATATTGGTTCCATATTCTTGGTAAATTCATCAATAGACTTTGGTGCTATTTCTTTACTATATAGGGAAAGATATTTGATCTCTGGTTGCGGTAAAGTTAAGAGCATTTCTTCGCTCTTCTGTTTTTCTAATTTATATTTGTCTTGCCGATCAAGTAATGCTGAGTACTCTATTTCTAGTGAATTAATTTCTTCTTTCAAATTTTCGCGATCATTCAATAATTTTATTTTTTGGGAAGATTTTTGTTCTAATTTTGTTAATTCATCACTGACTTTACCAATAGTACTCCATATTGCTTTTTTTTCATTCTTGAGGTGTTGTATATAAGTAATTGGGAGTGGGTGAGAGAATTGTCCTATTTCTTCATTAAATCCTACCGCCAAGACATCAGATACGTCAAATTTTTGCAATAAGAAAAATAAAAAAACAAAAACTAGATACTTTTTTACTAAATATTTATTAACAAAATAATTTTGTAACATGCTAAATATAACCATTCTATTACCTACCAATTAATCTATTTGTTAAAAATTAATTAATATTAACGTAGTTGTCACAGCAATGCAAAGCAAAAAGTGCAATTATAGTTTTATTCTTAGGAAATTAAGTTGTTGTATGTTGTAAAAATCATAATTATAGATTAAAATCATATCATTAATAGAAATACGAGAAACAAGGAAAGTAAGGAAAAATACTAAATAATATAACCGCAGTTTGACATAAGGACGATAAGAAAGTATTTGAAAAGAAACTGTGAGGGACGATAATATTCTCTAAATGATAACAGTAAAATTGGAGAATGTATCATGTCTTACCTCACTGAGATTTTATACATAATTGATGATTTTGCAAGCCATTTTAAGGAGAAGCTTCACCTTGAACCACAGAGTAATCTAATGTACGTGAGGATTCGAGGATAGTACCCTACATTTTTTACTATTTTCTTATGATGAATAAAAAATCTGGTCACCAAGCGTCATTGCGAGGAGACCGTAAGGTCGACGAAGCAATTCAAAAAATGAACCAGGAATGGATTGCTTCTTGGCTCACGCCTTCTCGCAATGACGTTTTTATGCTGTTTAATACTTATACAATAAAAATTGTAGGGTGCTATGAGCTATACCACCCGATCTTCTTCTTGTGTTAAAAATTCCTCCAGCTTTTCTCTTGTGTAATCTTTTTCTTCTAAGATTACTTCATTGTCAAAAATATGTTGCACTGTTTTTTCTTCTAATAATGGACCTTTTAAGTGCTCAATAGATCGAGGGTTTTCTTGATAGAATTTTAATATTGCTTTTTCTTGACCTGGAAATCTCCTTGCTTGAGCTATAACAGCATTTTTAATATCATCCTGTTCAATACGTAAATTCTTAACTTGCATATATTCGGATAACATCAGACCTACTCTAACACGACGTAAGGCTAGCTTATTATAGTACTCATTAATTTCTGCTTCTGATTTATCTTTAAATATTGAATCTGAGTCGTTACTTTTCTCCGTTTGAGATTTTAAAGTATCTACTTCCTGAGCTATTAAAGATTTGGGAACATTAAACGTTAATATCTCTTCTAATTGATCAAATAATCTCATTTTCATTAAAGTATGTATATGCTCCCTATATTCATCTGCTATACTTTTAGAAATATTAGTACGCAATTCTTCAACTGTCTTACAATTAAATTTCTTAGCAAACTCATCATCAACGACTATTTCATCGGCATAATGTACCGCCTTTACCTGAACAATAAATTTAGCAGGCTGACCTGCGATTTGTTCCATATGATATTCTTTTGGGAATGTAACATTAACCTCTACCTCATCTCCAGCTTTACTACCAATAAGCTGATCTTCAAACCCATCAATAAAAGCTCCACTACCAATTACTAATTTGTAATCTGTAACTTTACCACCTTCAAAAGGCTCATTATTGACATAACCAATCGCATCAATAGTAACTTCCTGCCATTTTTCTACTTTCCCTTTATTTTCTTTAGTATAATTTTTTGACATAGATGCAAGTTTATCTATTTGCTTATTAATATCCTCTTCCTCAATTACTAATTTTGGATAAATAACTTTAATTTTTTTAAAATCTGGTAATTCAACATCAGGTAGTAGCTCAAATTTTAGAGTAAATTCTAGATCTTCATTATCTTTATCACATAAATCTTCTAATTGAGGATTACCTACTGTTTTTAGTTTATGATCTTTTATAATATGCTGTACTGCGTGATTAATTTCATGGCTTACCACATCAGATATAACAGATTGCTTATATTTTTGATTAACAATGTTGATTGGTACTTTCCCAGCACGGAATCCATTGAGTTTAACTTTTTTTGATAGATTATCTAATTCTTTTTGCACTTTATTGGCAATTTTAGAAGAAGGAAGGACTACTTTCACTTCAAAATTTAGATCTTCATTTTTAAGTTCTGTGACTTGCATACTAAAAAACTCATTAGCAATATTAAAATATCATGCAAAAACTTGAAGGGCTGCAAAATCACTCCAATTTTTGCGTTATTAATTTAGTGGTGCGGATGGAGGGACTTGAACCCCCACGCCTTGCGGCGCTAGAACCTAAATCTAGTACGTCTGCCAATTCCGTCACACCCGCATAGTGTATCTTGACTATTTATCAACTAGTCTCAGCTAAAAATTTTGTCAGACAGTCATAATACACATGATACAAGTTTTGTAAATCGCTAACTTTTGTATATTCATTAATTTTATGAGCTGTCTCAGATAATAAGCCAAATTCCACAACAGGACAATAATTTTGGATAAACCTCGCATCAGAAGTACCACCACTAGTAGATAATTTTGTAGATATTTGAGTTGTATCAGATACTACTTGAACAAAATCAGCAATTAACCCTGTTGGTTCTTGGATAAAATAATTAGCTGAAGATACACTACTTAATTCATATTTAAATTGGTATTTAGCACAATATTTGGTAACTATCTGCTCTATCAAATCTGTTATGCTAGATGACGAATGAAGATCATTAAAACGAACATTAAACTTTGTTGTAACTTTCCCTGCTATTACATTACTTATATCATTGCCTACATCAATAGAAGTAATTTCTAAATTTGACTGTTGAAAAAATTTACTCCCTTCATCTAATCGATAATTAACCAACTCATTAAGTATTTGAACTAAAGGATGAATCGGATTATTGGCTTGTAATGGATATGCCACATGCCCAGCTGTACCATATAGAGCTAAGTTAAAGTTAATACTTCCACGTCGACCAATTTTTACGGTATCCCCTACTTGATGTTCATTTGTTGGTTCGCCTACAATAGCAAGATCGATCAAATTATTATCATAGTCAATTGATGAGAAGTTGGGGACGTTGTCACTTGTCGCTCGCCTATTACTTATAGGCGTCGCTCCATCGCTCCTAGCCCCAAATTCTCCTGAATTGACTATATCTCGATGCAAATATTTTAGCATTTCTACAGTGCCATATTTGCCACTTCCTTCCTCATCACTAGTAATTAGAAAACTAATTGAACCATTAGGAACTTTAACACATTCAATGAACTGCAAGCTAGCAGCCAAAAAACATGCTATCGCTCCCTTCATATCAACAGTTCCCCTACCATAAATCTTCTCACCCACCTTACTTGCTATAAAAGGATCATTAAGCCATAATGCTCTATCACCTGCTGGCACAACATCAACATGTCCAGCAAAACAAATATTAGGACGAGCAGTACCATAAACAGCATAAAGGTTGGTTACTTTATAATTATCTTCACCAAATATTTTGGTTTCAGTCTTAAAACCATTTTTTTCTAATAAATTACCAATATATTCAATACAACCGTTACTCTTAGGGGTTATTGATTGAAAACTAATCAATTTTTCAAGAAGTTGTATATACATATTCCAACTATTCTCGGACAACCAAAACAGACACCCCAGAATGCCGCACAATTTTCGACGCATTGGGTCCTAACATATAATCTCTAAGCTGTGGTCGTACTGCTGAAATAATAATTAAATCAGCTTTTACTTCATTAGCGTATTGTATTATTTCATCATAGACCGCCCCTCGACCAATATGTAATTCAACTTCGATCTCCTCAGGCACATATTGTCTAATTAGTTCTGTTACTTGTACCCGATATTTTTCTTTTTGATCTTTTGCCCAGCTTTTAGGCAAATAATCCTCGACCATTTTCATACCAAAATCCGAGATGATATAAAGAAAATGTAATTTGGCATTAAAGATAGTAGCAAAACTTAAAGCTTTGGGTAATATCGCCTTAACCGATTGTTTATCCGACAAATCTAATGGTATTATTATATTTTTAAACACAATTAACAACTACTCCGATATTTATCTATTTACTTACTTTACGCTTTTAGATTTATCTATTTCTTACTGCTGAATGTTTTGGCAAAATAAAGTTATTAGTATCAGCAAAATGATTAATATCGATATTATATAACATATAATTAGAATGTTTAAAATGTTTTACATTTTTATGAAACATACCAATAAATTTATCCAATAATTTAGCATCCATACTGCTATTAGTAACTAAAATTGCCGTTACTGCCACTGTATTCAAATCTGCAGTGATTCCAGGATATAATCTTTTATCCAGCAATCCCTTATGAAAAGCTTTATTAGTGGCTAGTAATTGTTCAATTTTATCATTTTCCATAGGTATAAAATCAATCCCGCAACTATTAGCCGTAAATCCTACTAAAGCATTAGGATGACCTACCGTCATAATCATCACATCAATTTTACCATTACAAAATTGTTTTATTGACTCTTCGTAACTCATTTCATCGCAATCTATTGGCTCTTTGGTAAAATTATATAACTTCCTGATAGCATTGTAAGTAATGGTATTACTAGACAATGACAAACCATTTGATATTCTCTTCCCTTCAATATCTGAAAAGCCTTTTATCTTATCCTTATCCTGTCCTTTTACCAAAACAGTAAAAAGCTCGTCATATAAATTAAGCACCTGACGCATTTCTTGCATTTTCTCTGTATTGGCATAATGCCCAACAGCTTCAAACGCTTCCAATGCTATATTGGATTGCACCAAAGCTAAATCTATCTTACCTTCTCTTAACAAAGTTAAATTTTCAACACCTCCATTGGTAGGTACTACTTCACAATTTACAGTTTTATCAGCTAAAGTAATGGTTCTACACAAATCCAATCCGATAGAGTAATAACCTTTCAAAATCGAACCAGAACCAATTCTTATTGTTTTTTGCGAAGCTAAGACACAATTATTAGTACAAAACAGACAAAAAACTACCAATAAAACTCTAAAATTGTTCATAAATATAATATACACTATAACTAATTGACCACTAATACTTTTTAAGATAAATAATTAAAAAAATAATCTTCTTTACCCTATTAGCAATGACAGCAATGTCTCAACGTCATTGCGAGACCGCGTAGTGGTCGAGGCAATCCATTTTTTATTGCTTTTATGGATTGCTTCGTTGACCTACGGTCTTCCTCGCAATGACAGCACGATGTGTGCTTATTCGGTACTAATTCAGGTTAATTGACTATATCACTCTATATAATCATATCAAGTTCAGTTTTTTATACATTTCTTCATAAGATGAATATGTATTTATATTTAGACCTTTACTTGATTCTTTTAACACGTTAACAGATTCTTCGTTCTATTCTAATGTATATAGCTTCTCTTACAAAATTCATTATCGTATCTTTTTTAATAGCCACTTAAGTAAGTATATCAGTAAATTATAAAAACGGAAAACCAAATTTACATTAATTTCTTGGTAAAACCTTAAATTTAGGTAGTTCGTATAAAAAACTCCTATTCCTTATAATATTCTTCTCCAATTTCAATTTCAGCCCGGTTGTTTGACTTACGCCAATTATTGCTGTCCCTTAGTGAGTAGATACAGCCACAATATTCTTGCTTATAAAAATTCTCACGTTTAGCTATTTCATACATTCTACTACTCCCCCCTGATTTTCACCAATTATAGGTCCAGTAAGTTATTCCATCGTAATGAGAGGCAGCTTTAATGCCTGATTCATTAATTTGGTTCATGTCTTTCCAGCGAGAAATACCAAGAGAACTGGTGATAACTTTAAAATTATTTTCATAGGCATAAAGGGCTGTACGTTCAAAACGCATATCAAAGCACATAGAACAACGTTTGCCTCTTTCTGGCTCCCATTCCATACCTTTGCTTCTTGCAAACCAATTTTGTACGTCGTAATCTGCATCAATAAAATTGATACCCATTTTTTTAGCAAAACGAATATTTTCATTCTTACGAATTTCATACTCTTTTTTAGGATGAATATTGGGATTGTAGAAAAAAATAGTTAAGTCAATACCAGACATCAACATTTTCTCCATAAGTTCTCCTGAACATGGAGCGCAACAGGAATGTAATAGAACTTTATTTTCACCATTCGGTACTGATAGGATTTCATTCATAATTAGTTACTAATTTTCTTTATAAAATTTTAAAATAACATACGATATAGCTAATCCAAATTCATTAGATTTAGATTGCTTCGTCACCGCTAAAGCGGCTCCTCGCAATGACGCTTGAGTTTAAAACCCGTCACGACTCCCGCAATGACGTAAAAGATATTGCATTGTTTTGTAGAAAAATGCATAATAAATTATTATTTTTTATTAACAATAATTTTGTCACTAATATTGAATATTAGTCTAATTGAGAGATAGATGTTGAATAAAACAACTAATTTGCCTGAAGGCTTTGAGTATCTGGATCAAATAGATCCAACTATAATTCAACAAATGATGTATTATAGTACTAGGAATTTTATAGGAGAACGGATCAGGGGCTATAAAGCTCCTAGAGCTATACTAACTAAACAAGCCGCGATTGCCCTAAAAAATGTTCAGCAAGATATAAAAAATGATAACTATTCTTTAGTAGTTTATGATGCTTATAGACCCCAAAAAGCTGTACAACATTTTGTTGTCAGGGGAGAGGATACTGCTGATCAAAGAATGAAAGAATCTTACTATCCATACATTAATAAGACTGAAATTTTTTTGTTAGGTTATGTTGCTAAGCAATCACCTCATAGTCGTGGAAGTACGGTTGATCTGACTATTATTGAACTTGGAAAACAATTAAATACCAGCCCTAAAATGATCAAAAGAACCATAAAAGATGGTCGCTCCATACCCTATTTTGACGATAATACGGTTGACATGTGTAGTTCTGTAGACCTTATGGATTCGGTATCTTGTCATGATAGTGACCTAATTAATCAACGCTACTTACAAAATCGTAATTATTTACGGGCAAAAATGAAAAAGCATAATTTTGAGGAATATTCTCCTGAATGGTGGCATTATACTTTACAAGACGAGCCTTATAAAGATCAGTATTTTGATTTTGATGTTGAATAATGTTTGTAGCTAACCTGTTACTTCGTCATTGCGAGAAGCTTAGTTCGCAACACACCGTCATTGGGAGACCACGCAAGTAGGTTGTGGCAATCTACCTGCTGCCGTCATTGCGAGGAGGCGTAAGCCGACGAAGCAATCCACTCTTTATGGATACTCTTTTATGGATTGCCACGCCATCTACGGTGGGTCGTAATGACGTTAATTTTTAACCCTCCAAATCAATATTGTTTCAAATATAACACAACTAAACACAACTAATAGGAATTTGTAAAAAAATACTCCAAGTAGCTTGTAATTAATTAATTTTACATATATAGTACTTGCGTGGATATTCTAAAAGGTTTTATGTAGAATAGATAGTGTCATCCATGTAAAAAGGCTGTCGTCTCTGCAAAAAGGTATCATCCCCTCAAAAATGATATTATTCTTAGCAACGATGGGAATCTAAAAAAACTGATATTCCCGCTGTTGCTAAGAATAACATAAGATGAGGGGAAAATAACCAGAACTTCGTGTAGGAGGGACATAATTAGAACACGGAAAGGACATTAAGGTTTTAGAGTTAATTACTCCAAGAAACTGATTTAGAAAATAAATTAACTTAAATTAGGAAAAATTATGAATAACAAAAGAAAAAAAAGCAATTTCTTGAAAAATTTGCTGACTACTGCTTCTGTTGCCTCGGTGATAGTTGGTGCAAGTAGTTCAGCGTTTGCTGCTGCTCAGAGGAATTTAACAGCTAATCTAGATATGACTGCTGCTATTACTGCAGGCAACTGGGTTGCAGGAGATTGGATCACCTATGATGATGGTGGTAATTGGACTATTAATGCTAACGTTGCTGGGGGGAGAATTCTCTCAATTAACACTACTGCTGCTGCTAATCCTCCTGGTATGCTAACCGTTAATGCTGCTACAACTATTGGTTCTATCGGTTCTGCTGGTAATAATCTTCTTGAGGTAAATATTGTTGCAGGTCAATCTTTAACTTTAAATGCTGCTGCCCAGATTGCTCTTGGTGCTATCGCTCCTAACATTTATACTAACTTAGGTCCAATTGATTTCAATGCTGGTTCGATCTTAAATATTACTCCTGCTGTTGCTCATGACCTCGTTTTTGCTAAGGCTACAATACTTAATGGTCAGAATGCAACATTGAATATTAATAACCTTGCTTTCATAACACAATTCAACACAAATAGTTTTGCCTCAGCTAACACAATTAATATCAGCGATGGCAGTACTCTTCAATTTGCCACTGATCCTACTGCTCTTACTACATTACAACTTCAGCAAGGAGAGCATAGTGCTATCAACTTTGGTACTACTGGTACAGGTACATTGTTACTTACCTCTAAAGGAGCACCTGGTGCCCAGAATTTTACAGTTCAGTATGGATCGCTTGGTGGTAAAAATGCTGGTACTCTTACGGACGATTATGGTGTAATTAGTTTTGATACTACAGCTGCAGCTGGTGTGCTTTCTTCTAAGGTTGCTACAGCCGTAATAGGTCAAGATAAGGAGCATAGAGCTAAGAAACTCATAGTTCAAGCCGGTATGGGTGGTAATGCTGTTAATACTGCATCCGTTACAGGGAAAGTATATAGTAAGGAAATTGAGTTAAACGGTGGAACCATCACTTTCGGGGGTGGTGAAGTTTATGTAGGTGATGATGGAAAAACAAAAATGATTGTTGACTCAACAGTAATTATTCAAGATGATACTCATCTTGGTGAAGTAGACTTCAATAACACCGCCAGTACAATCAATGTTGCTGCTAACAAAACACTTGCAGGAGAATTTTATGGTCGCGTAGGTAAGAATGACAGAGCAGGAACGATAAATTTTGCTGCTGGTGATGGTAAATTTGATGGTAAGGCAGTTAGGTTGTCTGTTATTGAATCTGATGCTGGTACTTTGACATTTTCAGGAACTAAGGGAAATGATGTAGAGGAAATAAAAGCAAAGGCAGCTGGTGTACATTTTAGATTTGCTGATGGTTATGAATTGACTGGTCATATTAATAAAACTGTTAATCCTTTTGCTACAGATATAACTTTCTTAGGTGATGCTGAAATTAAGGGTACTATTTGTCAGGGTGGAATCCTTGGTAATATTAATATCACTGATAAGGATAAAACAGTAACATTAGATACTGATACGATTAATGCTGCTAATATCTTTACTGAGACTGGTGGAGGAACATTAGCCTTAAATAATAAATCTAAAAATGTAACCATTACAGCTCGAATAAGTGAAGTTGGTGGTGGTACTATTAATGCAAGTGAAATGACCTCTAACAATGATTTAATAATTGTGGGTGATATAGGAACTGATCCTTCTCAAAAAAACTCTAAGGCTTTAGATAAAATAGTATTGGCTGGACAGAATCTTCAATTTGTTGTTCTCCCTGGTGCAGGTTTTGTTAATGTTGGTGGAATTGATTTTAGCAACAAATCTTCGACAGTTAAGTTGGATATTGCTGATGTTAAGTATGCCTTGGGAACCTTGGGAAACGCAGAGAGTGCTAAAGTTGTAATTAGTGAAAATATCTCGCTATATAATACAAGCACTGCTGATAAAGGTATATTAAAGGAAATTCATTTTACAGGAGATAATATTTTAACTCTACATAGTAATGATATTGTTGCTGGCTCTATAACAACTAAAAATGCTGATCAAGGTACTTTAATTTTTGCTGGAAATTCTACTCTGAAAGGTAATATAGGAAAAGAGGAGCGTAAATTTAAAGAAATCCAAGTATTGGAAGGTGTTGAGGCAACTACATCTGGTGTAGCTTACCTTAAAGAAGATGTACTCTTGGCAAACAGATCTGTATTAAATATAGATAGTGACTATTATGTTAAAAGAGTTGTTAGTACTGACGCTGCTGGTGTTGGAACACTAAGATTTACTAATAAGGATAAGGTAAAATTAGTAACATCTCAAATTCAATCTTCTGCTCGTGCTACTAATGCTGGTAATGCGATCGAGAGCTTAGAACTGAATGGTGGTAATGTTCAATTAGTTAATAGCGGTATATCATTCAAGAATATTAATTTCACCACTAAAGATAAAGCTATCTTAGAGTTAGGTGAAGATATGCAACTTGCGGGAATAAATGTTAAGAGTAGTGCTACCGAAATACCTACAATTCAGTTGATAAACGCAAAAGATGATGAAATTACTGCAGGTCAGCATATTGGAGAGAAAGCTCATTATGTTGATATACAACTTACTAAAGATAATGCTTTAAATGTTAAAAGCCAAGATGCCTTTATTGCTGTAAGTACTAAAACTAATAATTCAGGTGTTGTTAACTTTGAGGTTGCTGGTGGTACTAATTTAGTGGTCGATTATTTAGGTTCTGAGAATAGCCGCTTAAAAGAGGCTAATTTTAAATCAAATGTTGAAAACCGTGGTAGTACACATGTTCAAAAAGCTACGATTTATGATGGTATGACTTATACAGCTAGTGGAACAGTAGCCGGTGATGTATTAAATATTGGTAGTACTGATGGTGGTGCTACTGCTATCTTTAAGGATGGTGTTATTTTAAAAGATACTCTGATCAATGTAGGAACAAATAACAAAATCAACTTTACAGGTAATGCTACAATTATTAGTAATATTGGTAAATCTGATAATAAATTTGAGGAAATTAAATTTAATGGAGACAAAAACAGTACTGCAACCTTGGGCTGTGATTCTATAAGTGCGAAAACAGCTAACTTTGGTAAAGAAAAGATTAAAGTTGCTGCTAGTGATGTTACACTTGATGCTGTTTCACATATCGATGCAAATATTGATTTAGGTTCTAATGAGCTATTCTTAAAAGAAGGCGGAACTTGGGGAAAAGATGTTAGTATTACAACTACATTAACTGCAAATGGTAAACTTGGTTCTATTAGACTTGGTAATACTGTTACTGTTGCTGCTGATTTACCAGTAAAGGTTCAGACTATAGGTATTCACATTATTGATGATGCTTCTTTACAGGATTATCGTGATGCTACATTTACCCTCATAGATGGTGATAAATACTTAGTTATGAAGGATGGTAAAATCACACTCACTGGAATGCCAACCACAAATCGTGCATATACTGAGTGGGTTATTGAAAGTAAAGATGGCAAACAAGTGATTACACGTAAGGTCAATGAACGCGAAGGTATGAAAAGTGACTTGAATCAGTTTGGTCATAATTCTATCAATGATGAAAATGTTGAGGCACTTCTTACTGCAAAACGTGGTACTGATGGAGCAAAATTTGCGGATGATGTAAGTCTTATACTAGATAAGAAAGTACGTAAGGATGTCATGGATAGACTTTTCAATAGTGAAAATGCTCATGTAACCACAGCATGTGCTGACGTTGCTCGTCGTGTTGCTAATAGTATTGATAATATAGTCCAGAACAGAAATACTAGAATGGCTGTTGCTGCTGGGTCTGATGATGGTAATGCATCAATGGGTGCATGGATTATGCCACATTATAGCCAAGCTACTCAGGATCAGGATAAAAAAGATAATTCTATTGGCTATACATCAAAATCTTTTGGTGGAGTCTTGGGTTTCGATACTTTATTTAATGAGAATCTAACAATCGGTGCTGCTGTTAATGTCGCTAAGACTGATATGAAATTTAAAGGTTATAAAGACGAAAAAGTCAAAATTGGTACTTTTGGGGTCTCTCTTTATGGGTCACAACAACTTGATAAAGATTTCTTTGTACAAGCTGTGGCTTCCTTTAGTTCAAGTAAAATTGACAGTAATGATGTTAGAAAAGTATCTAGTAAGGTTCATACTAGTGGTAAGGAAACTGCTAAAGCTAGTTATGATTCTATGTCTTTCGGCGGAGAAGTATTATTTGGTTACAATGCTAAACTAGCTGACTCAGTATCATTAACCCCGACTGCTGGAATTCGTTATACAAGATTTAATGATGCAGAGCATAAGGAAACTGGTACAACACATCAAAATAAGATCTTTGCTAAGAAAGAAGCCAATATAGTTGAAGCTGTCATCGGGGCTAGAATTGCAACTACTATAGATACTGATGGTATTGCAATAACTCCTGAACTACATGGTTCTGTTTCTCACAAATTAAGTGGTAAATCAGGAAAAGTTGATGCTAGATTAGATGGCATGACTGATCCGTTTGTTACTAGAACTGAGAAAGGTAGCAAAACATCATATAATGTTGGTGTAGTTATTGGTGCTAAAGCCGGAGTTATGGAGTATGGAGCTGGTTATGATGCATATTTAGCTAATAAATATGTTGCTCACCAAGGTACTCTGAAAGTTCGTGTAAACTTCTAAACTAATCATTTAAGTTTACTTATCTATTACTACAAAAGGGCTTCCTTTCCAAAAGGAAGCTCTTTTTGTTTGTATACTCAAATGATTTGAGTATATTATTGGCTCTGTTCAGAAAAAAGTACAAGACGTCATGGCTCAGGGCTGCTTTGCGGCGACGCATCTTATACTAATTATCTTTGAATACAGAATTAATAATCCAATTCCAACTAGTGATAGATTTAACAATTTGAGGACTTGCTTCATATTTTAATATAGCATCCGACATTCTATTTAACACATCCTCCATTGAATGAAATAATTTGTTGTAAAAGAATTTTTCTTTTATTTCTTCCCCCACATTCTCAGCAGGAATGTGGGGTGTGGTATAAAAAACTCCTCCCAACCAGTATATATATTATTGTTTCAACTATTTTATAATTTCATTAAAAAAGTTTTGTATTGTTTTTGTAGTGTTTTTTTGTTAAAACTCCCCAAAATTAACCTACAAAAAAATCTATTTTTCACCCTGTTGCAAGGGGGAAAAATATGATAGAATCATTAATTCTTCCTAACGCTTTAGTTGAAAATTCTGATGTTATCTTTTATAATATAGTCGGTAATTTCGTCCCGCCTGAATGGCGAAACCTTACCAATAATTGTGGTAAACAATTAAGTAAAACTTCTCGTCAACTCTTGTCATTGATAGTTTCTCGTCTACAGTTTGAAGTAGTTGAGATTTAATCTTACATTTAGTAAAATAAACAAATTATTAAATGGAGATAAAAATGAATTTAAATCAGAAAATAATAAGACCAAAAATAGGATTACTTGAACTAGCAAAAAGCTTAGGAAATGTATCTAGTGCATGTAAGACAATGGGGTATAGCAGAGATAGTTATTATAGATTCAAGGAATTATATGAGAATGGTGGCGATGAAGCCTTGTATGAAATAAGCCGTAAGAAACCCATATTGGCTAACATAGTTGATCCATTTTGGATCCATTTTTGGATTGCTTCATTGTTCTAAAGTAGCTCCCCGCAATGATGCCAATTTAATTTCCTACTAAACTACTAGCAAATGCAGCCGGGTCAAACGGCTTTAAGTCATCTACCTTCTCTCCTATCCCTAAAAAACATACTGGTAAGGCGAATTTTTGTACTACACCAACCACTACACCAGCTTTTGCCGTACCATCTAATTTAGTAACTATCAGACTTGTTATATTAGCAATAGCGGTAAATTGCTCGACTTGGTTATAGATATTTTGTCCAGTAGTTGCATCAATTACTAATATACTATGGTGGGGAGCTGTATCATCAATTTTCTTAATAACCCTAACAATTTTGGCAAGTTCTTCCATCAAACTCTTCTTGTTATGTAACCTACCAGCTGTATCAATAAATAATATATCCACATCATTTTTTATGGAAGACTGCATAGCAAGATAAGCAACACTAGCAGGTTCAGCTGATTCTTCGCCGGTGATAAACATTGAACCACTTTTATCAGCCCAGCTAGATAATTGATTAACAGCGGCGGCTCTAAATGTATCACAAGCGGCAATTGCTACTTTCTTACCTTGTTTACGATAAATACTAGCCAGCTTACCTATTGTGGTAGTTTTTCCTGAACCATTAACGCCACAGACTAATATGACATTAAGCTTTTTATCGTGTAATTCAAAATTTTTACTAGCCTTGATCAATAATTGCCCGATAATGTCGGCAAGCTGCTCTTTGATTACCAAGCTACTTACTTCTTTATCAAATTTGATAGCTCTTAGTTTATTGACCAGTTCTATTGCCACAGAAGCAGTTATATCTGCCGATATTAACAACTCCTCTAATTCACTTAAAGTTTGCTCATCTAGTTTTTTTTTATAAAATATTTGGTCAATGCCTGAAGATATTTTATTGGAACTATTGACTAATACCTGTTTTAATTTAGTAAATATAGAGGTCATTTTATTGCCGCTCTTTTAAGTCTGTCATTAATTGCAACACCGATACCAATTTCTGGGATAGAGGCAACGGCAATTGCTAATCCATTTAATTCTGCATAATTATCCAATATTCTAAGACTGGCAAATAAGTTGCTAGCAGCGATAATTAAGTCTCCAGTTAAACTTAAATTAAGCGAAAAATTGCCCTTTAGCTTACTATTAGCAAAATTAAGACCTACCTCATTAGCTTCCAAACTCTCTGCATTCAGTCTCATTTTAACTTTTGGCGAGTAATGTTTATTGATCATCCCTGGGGCTTTAATTTGTATCAAGGAAGGAGCTTTGTCTATTTTCTTACCAAGAACCTTCTCTAACGCTTCCAACGTAATAAAACCGTCTCGCAAAATAGTTAAGTTATTAGTAGTACTATCTACTATGGTTGATTCTATACCATATTGACACTCATAATCACTCGAATTATCTTCTAAAATAAAAACATCTTTCTCACCTGAAAAATGCTCTTTTACATGATCTAAAGTAGTAGCACTAATGTAACCTGATGGGTTAGCACTAGGTGCCGCTATCGATGTGCCAGATTTTCTTATTAGCTCCAAAGCAATATTATGCGATGGTATACGGAGTGCAACCGTTGTTAGTCCAGCTAATAATGATTTAGCGATATTGGCTTCACTTTTTAATGGCACAACAATCGATAAAGGTCCAGGCCAAAATACTTCACTTAATTTAAGAGCATCTGCATTAAATTCCCCGATAGTTTTAGCTTGGCTCATGGTTGCCACGTGAACAATCAGAGGGTTTATGCTTGGACGCTTTTTTACCTTAAAAATTTTCTGACAAGCTTGCTCATTACTAGCATCTGCTCCAAGTCCGTATACTGTTTCTGTGGGAAAGGCTACTATATTACCAGATTTAATAAATTTGGCAGCCTGCCTTAATATATCCGTCATAAAGCACTAAATTTTGCTAATTTATTAAATAATTGTCTAACCATTTTTAATAACAATAAACGATTATTAGCAATTATACGATCTTCATCTTTAACCATCAAATTATCAAAAAAATCATTGATAGGTTTCAACATTTCCAGTAGTCCTCTCAATGCTTTAGTAAAATCCTTTTCGGCAATGGATATGTCTATTTGCTTAGAAACGTTTTCCAACGATGAAAATAATTGTTGCTCATATTGTGAAATAAAAGCCTCCTGATTAACATCTCCTGCTATATTATTACCTTCTAATATATTATTTGCTCTTTTGTAAATAGTTAATAAATTCTCGCCCTCAGATCCAGCTAGAAACTTTTGTAAAGCACTAAGCTTTATTTCGCTAATCATTAAATCTCCTTCAATATCAAAATCAAGCACTGCATTAATTAACGATAGATCATAATGATTCTTGAAATAATATTTGGCTCGCTTTTCTAAAAACTCTAAAATTATCTGACTACTTTTAGTATATGTTATGTTTTCTTCAGAGTATAGCTGAATTACATACGCAACTAATTGCTTAATATTAATAGTTAGTTTATTAGCTAAAATTGTCCTAATAATACCTAATGCTTGTCGTCTAAGTGAGTAAGGATCTCTTGAGCCACTTGGTTCTTCTCCTATTAATATCAAACCTACTAAACTATCCAATTTATCGGCAATAGCCAATATTGCAGTATCTCCCATTGGTAAACTATCCGATGGACCTTGTGGTTTATAATGGTCTCTTATTGCCAAGGCAATCTGATCATTTAACCCTTCAGATTTGGCGTAATAATATCCCATAATACCTTGCAGTTCGGGGAATTCTCCTACCATTTCAGTTGTTAGGTCGCTTTTACAAAGTCTAGCTGCTACTTGCAAATCCTGACTTCCTGACATTAGACTTCCTGGATAAGTCAATCTAGTTGGTGATTTTGTCGTTGAAACTCGCCTTCGTTCCTCACGTACGTCTATGTACGCTGCGGTACTCGGCTTCGTTTCTCCTAAAAATCCATCAACTATCTCTGACTTATCCAGGAAGTCTATTATATAATTACAAATATTAGCAATTCTCTCCGTTTTTTGTCTTATACTACCAATCTTTGCGTGGAAAGTTATCTGCTCAAGTTTTAATAATCTAGATTCTAAGCTGTTAGACAAATCCTGCTGATAAAAGTATAAAGCATCAGATAATCTAGCAGCCAATACTTTCTCGTTACCACTTACTATAATATTTTGATCATGTCGCATATTACTAACAAAAAGAAAATAAGGGGCGAAATTACCAGCCTGATCAAAAGTACTAAAATATTTCTGATGAGTACGCATTGAGCTAATCAGCACTTCACTAGGTAACGTCAAAAATATCTCAGGTATTTTACCGACCATAACCACTGGCAATTCTACTAGCCCTGTTACTTCTTCTAATAATTTCTCATCATCTTTTATTACTAAATTAAGTGACTTGGTTATTTCTGATAGTTGATTTTTTATTATCTCCTTGCGTTCTTGTTGATCAATAATGACATTACTTTCCCGCAGCTTATTCTGGTATTCAGAAAAACTGTCTATACTCAAATGCTTTGAAGAATTGGCTCCGCAAAACTTCGGGGTATTCACGTGCTCACGTAGATTTACTACGCTCCGCTCGCTCACCCCTTGTTTTTCGTTCCAATTCTCCAGATCATTTGAGTTCGCAATCGGTTCAGGACTAAGAAATCTATGCCCAAAAGTAATATTATTTGCCGTCAAATGCCCATATTTAATTGCTAGTATTTCACCATCAAATATACATAAAATATTCCTAAGCGGTCTAATCCAACTTATATCATAATTCCCCCAATGCATAGATTTTGACCAAATATACTTACTAATTGCTTTAGGAATTATCTCTTGCAATAATATTCGTATATCGGTTTCTGCGGTACTCTTTACTATTATATAATATAATTGCCCTTGCACTAATAGCGTAGACAATTTATTTTGCTCAATATTATTTGCTCGACAAAATCCTTCTATAGCTTGTTGTGCTGACGAAACTTTTGGTCCTCTTATGATAATTTCTTTTGGTGGTATAAATTTCGGTAAATTTGTAATATATATAGCAATACGCCTAGGTCCAATAAATACCTGAACATCAGCAACTATCTCACCTTCCTGCAAAATTGTCGTAAATATGGTTTTATAAGCTTCTGCCGCATTTTTTTGCATCAAAGCTGGTATCTCTTCGCTAAAAAGCTCTAATAATAACTCACTCATATAATTCTTCTTTATCTTCTAATTCTAACCATTTATGACAGCATATTTTTGCCAAGTTACGTATCCTGAGTATGTAAGATGCTCTCTCTGTTACGCTAATTACTCCCCGAGCATTTAACAGGTTAAAAAGATGGCTAGCTTGAATACAATAATCATAGGCTGGTAACGGTAAATCTGCGGCAATTAATTCATTACATTGTTTTTCACTATCAATAAAATGCTGAGATAATATTGCTGTGTCAGCTAATTCTAGATTAAACTTAGAAAATTGCTTTTCAGCAGCAAAATCTACTTCACCATAGGTTAAAGCTTTTTCTCCAACCTGACCATTCCAGTCAATATTTTTAACTTCATTGATACCTTGTATATAAAGTGCCAGACGCTCTAAACCATAGGTAATCTCACCAGCCACTGGGCGACAATCAATACCACCAATTTGTTGCATATAAGTAAATTGCGATACTTCCATACCATCACACCATACTTCCCACCCAAGTCCGGCAGCTCCAAGACTAGGAGACTCCCAATCATCTTCAACAAACCTAATATCATGTTTTTGCAAATCTATACCAAGACATTCAAGGCTTTTTAAATATAGTTGTTGTATATCGTCAGGAGATGGTTTTAGTATAACCTGAAATTGATAATAATGCTGCATTCTATTAGGATGCATGGCATATCTACTATCATGAGGACGCCGAGAAGGTTGAACAAAAGCTACAAACCAAGGTTTTTTACCAAGAGTCCGTAATACAGTGGCAGGGTGAAAAGTGCCAGCTCCAACGTGAGCATCATATGGTTGTAAAATTGCACAGCCATAATCCTGCCAATAATTTTGTAAGGTCATGATAATTTGTTGAAATGATAATTTTTGCATGTTGGTAATTTTGTTTGTTCTTTCAAAAAAATAATATAGCTAATCAGGTTACTATTATTTCGTCATTGCTAGGAACCGCTTTGCGGCTACGAAGCAATCCAGAAAAGTGATTAGAAACGGATTGCTTCGTCGCTACTAAAGTAGCTCATCGCAATGACGTTTGTGGTGCATATAAGTCATTGCGAGACCACATAGTGGTCGTGGCAATCTATTTGGGTCACTTTCCTGGATTGCTTCGTCGCCGCAAAGCGGCTCCTAGCAATGACGAACTAATACTAATCAGGTTAGCTATATTAAATCTTACTCCACGTTCCCATTGGACTCTGTTTATAACAATCAATTATCGGTGTTGCAATAGTTAGTTCATTTATTGTTTTAATTATTAAACTTAAATTATCTAAAGCATCGTATATTATAATTACTCTCTGAAAATGTGCAAAATTTTTGTTATTAAGAATTTCTTGTATATCAAATGGGGCAATAATTATTAGGATGGTAGCCTGATTAGGATTCTCTAACTGATGAGTAATATAGACTGGTTGCTTCTCTGGTAATGGATCAAGTTTACTACCATGCGGAATAAACTGTTTTCTAGAATAAGTCCATATCATCTTATTTAGTGATTCTTGTACTTCAATATCTGGAACTAAAACCACAATTCTCAAATTGCTATGGTAAGATTTTTCTACTAAAAGACAGCTTGTCTTATATACTAATCCTTCAGTAGTGTGATAAAAACTAAATTGTTGCATGATTTTTCTCTTTTCTAAATCTTAAGTAATTTATCAATTATATTGATAGTTGCTGTCAACTATCAATAGCCCTCTATCTAGACCTTCTAGATCCTTATACACTTGCAGAACCGTATAGCCATGACTTACAAAAATTTCTGTAACAGATGCCACTTGATTAAAGCCAATCTCTAAAAATAATTTACCATTCTGTTTTAAAAAACCCTTAGCTTCTTTAGCAATTATGTAATATGACGCTAAACCATTATTTTCAGCAAATAAGGCTAAGTGTGGTTCATATTTTAGGGTCTCAGGAGACATATAAACAGTATCATCAAAGGAAATATAGGGTGGATTACTTACAATAATATCAAATTTTTGCTTTTTTAAATTCTCAAACCAGTTACTATTAACTATTTTAAATCTATCAAAAACCTTATATTTTATAGCATTTTGACGGGCAATAGCAATAGCTTCATTACTTATATCAGTAGCAGTTACATTAACATTGATATTAGCATTTAGCATTTCTAGTAATAAGCTTATAGCAATACAGCCGCTACCAGTGCCAAGTTCTAATATTGTTAACTCTGTTTTGAATGAACAATTTTTTTTAACATCCTTTAAAATCGCATCTACAATAGTCTCGGTATCTTGCCGAGGAATAAGTACTTTATCATTTATAATAAATTGGTAACTATAAAATTCCTTATATCCTACAATATAGGCTATTGGCTCTAGTGATCTACGTCTATTAACCAAATTCTCAAAAATAGTTTGTTGTTGCTGGGTCAATTCTTCTTCTGACCTTGCTAATAAATATTCAATAGACTTATTAGTCGCATGTTGCATCAATATGCGTGATTCTAAGTTAGCTGATTTAATGCCTACTGCTTGCAATTTGCTAGTAGCATAAATTAAGGATTCTTTTATATTCATGCGATTATCTCCGTAATATCCGGTGGTAGGGGTGATTCAAATTCTAATAATTTACCACTTACCGGGTGGGAAAAACTTATATACCAAGAATGTAATGCTTGCCTCTTGAAATCCATTAATTTTTGTGGTACTATGCTAAAATTGCAGTTAACTTTCCTACTATTTTTGCCATAAGTTTGGTCTCCCACTACAGAATGTTTTAAATGACTCAACTGCACTCTAATTTGATGAGTTCGCCCGGTAGTAAGTCGACATTCTAACATACTTATAATACCATTAAAAAATATTTCCTCTGTTTTATAATGAGTAATCGCCTCTTTACCACCAAATTTTAAAATAGTCATTTTTTGCCGTAAGATACGGTCTCTGCCGATATTATTTCTTATAACTCCTTCTTGTGGATTGATAATACCCCAAACTAGCGCTTTATATTTGCGTATAAGATTACGACTTTCTATCTGACTTGCAAGATGTACATGGGCAAAATTATTCTTTGCTACCACCATAATCCCTGATGTATCTTTATCCAAACGATGAACAATACCAGGTCTTTCCAGCCCCCCTATGCTAGATAAAGATTTTGCATGGTGTAACAAGGCATTTACCAAGGTATCCTGGTGGTTTCCACTGCCAGGGTGAACGGTCATACCAGCTGCTTTATTGATAACTATTAAATCTTCATCTTCATAAAAAATATCAAGTTTAATATCAGCTTCCTGCATTGTTAATGGATCAGGGGCTTTAAAAAATACTGAAATAATGTCATTCTCCTTGACCTTAAAGTTAGAATCAGAAATAATCAGACTGTTAACTTGTACTTGGGAGTCACATATCATCTTCTGAACTTGGCTTCTAGATGTTTTACTGATAAGACTTACCAAAGTCTTATCAAGTCTAAATCCATCTAGATTTTTGGGTATGTTATATTCTTCCATTACTTGAAATATTTTAAAATAATAAAATGACTCATTTAACAAAAAAAATCAACCAACTAAAATGGCTGCAAGCAATTGGTATAGATTATTATTTATCAGAATCAACTATTAATCAGCAAAAAATACAGATAAATTCTAATATTAAGAAAAAAAAACCAATGGCAGCTCCTATATATTCAAATGATTTGAAGAATGGCAACAACAAACAAGAGAATAGTGTGGTAAACTTAAGTAAAATGAAGCAGGTGAGCATCCCTAGCACTATTTGCGACAACAATTCTTCAAACCATTCGAGTATACAGCTTGCTAGATCTTTGGCTGACTCAGCTAGCAGTTTAGAAGAATTAAAAACACTATTAATGGATTTTAACGGTTGTGATTTAAAGAAATTAGCTAATAAAACCGTATTTGCTGATGGCAATCCACAAAGTTCTATAATGTTTATTGGAGAAGCACCAGGTAGTAGCGAAGATGCAGAGGGTATACCATTTTGCGGTGAAAGCGGTAAATTACTCGATAATGTCTTAGCCTCTATCAATATTTCAAGGAAACATAATGCTTATATTACTAATACGGTATTTTGGAGACCACCAGCCAATCGCCAACCAACACAAGAAGAAATAGATATTTGCCGACCTTTTGTTGAAAAACATATCGCTTTAATAAACCCAAAACTAATTGTTTTAGTGGGAAATGTTGCAGCAACTAGCTTGCTTGGTAAAAATGCTGGTATAAGTAAAATCAGACAAGAATATTATTTATATACCAATCAGTATCTTATCAAGCCGATTCAAACCACTTCTATCTTCCATCCTGCCTACCTGCTTAGACAGCCAATGCAGAAAAAAACTACCTGGTATGATTTAATAAAAATCCATGATTATATCAATACCAACGTCATTGCGAGCGAACGTATGTGAGCGTGGCAATCTAATATGGATTGCTTCGACCATTACATGGTCTCGCAATGACGGAGAGGCTATCTAGAGCCTTAAATAGTTAACTAATATAAAACAAAATAAAGTCAGTTGATGAAAAGAATTATAAAATGTTTATATCAGGCAATTTTAAAAACAATTGAACATGATGGGGTTGAACATTCAGGGTATATGTCATTTATGATACTCATGGCATTTTTTCCTTTTTTAGTTTTTTTATTAGCATTAACAAGTTTTATTGGTGCCTCAGAACTCGGGCAGAATTTTATAACTATCTTTCTTGAGAGTATGCCAGAATTGGCTACTGACTCAATAAAAACTAGGATAAATGAACTTAGTAAAACTCCACCTCAAAGCCTAATGACCGTAGCGATAGTAGGAAGTATATGGACCGCATCATCTTTTGTTGAATGTTTAAGAACAATCTTAAATAGGGTATATGAAATAAAATCACCCCCTCCATACATAAGACGAAGATTACTTAGCATAGTACAGTTCTTAGTAATCAGCATATTCGTTACTTTTGCTATGTTCATTTTAATTATAGTGCCAATAATATTGACAAAACTGCCGATGATTTTACAAATAATGGAAGAACATATGCTAGCTCTAACTATTTTACGATATGTTATAATTTTTTGTTCATTATTTATTACCTCATCATCATTATATTATATCGTCCCTAATATAACATTAAATTTTACAGAGGTAGTTCCTGGAGCTTTATTAACAGTAATTTTATGGGTGATAAGTGGATATTTATTATCTACTTGGATAAGAAGTTATAACCAATTAAGCATAATATATGGTTCACTTGGTGGTATAATAGGAACTCTAATATTCTTTTATATTATTAACATGATTTTTATATATGGTGCAGAATTTAATTACCTACTAAAAAAGCATCTCCCAGTTATTAAATAAAAGTAAAATTTTGTGAGTGTTCAGTTTTTTTGTATTTTCTGATGATGAATAAAAAATCTGCTCGCCAAGCGTCATTGCGAGGAGGCGTAAGCCTCCGAAGCAATCCATAACAAAAAGTCAGGTGTCACCCCTGCGTAAGCAGGGGTCTAGATTCCCGCCGTTGCTAAGAATGACAATAGTGGAACTATAATGAATATTATAACAAGAGAATTATCTATTCAATCCAATTATTACAAAGAAATTTTGTCAATAATTAGACTAGGTGGTGGAGTGGCAAGGGTTGTCGGGGGAGCTGTTCGTGATGCTATCCTTAATGTTGTCAATTATGATATTGATATAGCGACCAATTTATTACCGCAGCAAGTAACAGATATTTTATCAGCAGCCAACATTAAGGTTATCCCAACTGGCATAAAATACGGTACAGTTACGGCTTTATTAAATAATGAAACATTTGAGATTACTACACTTAGAAAAGACATGAAATGTGATGGTCGACACACTGAAGTTGTTTTTACTGACGATTTTATGGAGGATGCTGCTAGAAGAGATTTTACTATTAATGCACTAAGTTATTGTCCATTTGAGCATAAAATTTATGATTATTTTGGTGGAATAGACGATTTACAACAATCAAAAGTAATATTTATCGGACAGGCATTTGCACGAATTCAGGAAGATTTTTTACGTATCTTACGTTTTTTCCGTTTTTCCTGCTATTATGCAAGACAATTAGACCTTAATGGGTTAGATGCTTGCGTTAAATTGCGAGAAAATCTCAAATTATTATCAAAAGAACGGGTAAAATGGGAAATGGACAAATTGATTACCTCAGATAATAGTCCTAATATTTTGCAACAAATGTTTGATAATGGCATATTGCAAATAATATTACCAGTTAGTAAGTTTGATAAAAAACCTTTGATGGAAGCAATTAATTGCGGCTCTTTAGAGCTTTACGCTAGATATTCACTTTTATTCTACCACATAAATAACTTATCACTAAGTGATTTATTAAATTTAAAATTTTCTCGGCAACAAGCAAGCAAAATCATTACTATATATAGGTTTATTAATCAAGAAATCAACGAATTTACATTACGAGAAATTTGGTGGGAAACTGCAGATTATCCTGCAGATTATCTACAATGTATAAATATCTTGCTATCATTAGGCAAATTAAACAGAGCTACAGCAAATAAATTTCTAGATATATACAATGCTAAATCACGACCAATATTTCCTATCAACGGACATGACTTGCATAAAATAAATATTCATGGTAAAGACATTGGCACAGTGATAGGTAAATTAAAAAAGTCTTGGATTGCAAGTGATTTTACGCTTAGTAAGCATCAATTACTTGAATTATACTCAAATGATTTGAAGAATTATAATAATTGTCATACAATAAATTCTTAAGGAACTAAATTAGGGAAATGCTATAGTCAATTCAGGAGAATTTGGGACTAGAAGCGATGGAGCGACGCCTATAAGTAATAGGCGAGCATTGAGCGACAACGCCCCCAACTTCTCCTCAATTGACTATATTAGATGCAGAGTTAATATGACTATACTTAGTAACTTAGAAAAACCTCGTTGGTTATATCGTTTTGATAATTTTAAACGTGCTTTTGCTTTATTACGTGAGGCTATATATATAATGCGAGAACGTAAGGTAAGCCAGTTAGAACAAGAAGGAATTATTCAACGTTTCGAATATACATGGGAATTGACATGGAAAGTACTTAAAGATTATCTGGAATATAAAGGTGTTATACTGGAAACCATTACCCCAGCTGCTGTAATTAAAGCATCAATAGCTGCTAACTTAATCAAGAATGGTGAAATATGGATGGATGCTCTAGATTCTCGTAATAAAATGTCACATACTTATGACTTCAAAAAATTTGAGAAGATTATTATAGATATTGAAGAAAATTATTATCCTGAATTAGAGAACATGAATCTAAAAATGTTGGAACTTGCAGCAGAATATAGAAGGTAAACATGTCTAACCATGGATTAAGTGCAAAACAATTAAATACACTGCGTAGCATTTTGTTGCCCTTCTCAGAGAAAATCGATTGTGTTGGTTTATTTGGTTCACGTGCTACTGGTCTTTACCGTCCTAACTCCGATATTGACCTAGTAATTTATGGCTCACTTGATGAGAAGACTATGGATCGTATATTTACGCTACTTAATGACAGTAATTTACCAATCAAAATAGACTTACAAGTTTATGATTTGATCACCTGTTCTCCTCTTAAGGATCATATTGATAATAATATGCTGTTGTTATTTACACATGATCATTTTACAGATAAAACTCAACGTTTGTAGTAGTAAACTAAAGTCTGTTAGTGAACAGATTATTTATTGATCATAAAAAAATTAAAAAAAAATGAAAATTAATATTAGTGCTAGCATTTTTATTGCTATAATTATCATATTATTTAATTATGGAGCTTTTGCCAGTAGAAGTAAGGTGAAAATTGTTACTAGTATAACCCCACTAGCAAGCATTATAGCGATGTTAGTGAAAGACCAAGCAGAAATTGTTGCTATTGCCAATAACAATGATTGCCCACATCATTATAATTTAAGACCTAGTGATCTTAAAAAAGTTAAAAATGCAGATATTGTATTTTATATAGATGAGCAATTTGATGGCTTTGCTGGCAAATTAATGAATGGTCATAGTAAAAATGTCATTAAAATTAGTAATTTTCATGGGCTAAGAATTATTAGCAATAACTCTTATGATAATTGGCATATTTGGCTTGATTTAGACAATGTAAAACTATTATTAGAACAATTATTTCAGGTGTTATCTCAACGATTTCCTGAGATTAGTTCAGCTATTTACCAAAATCTTGAAGAAGCAAAAAAACAAATAGAGGAGCTTACGAAAATCAAACATCAAAGATTAACGTCTTTAACAGATGTTATCTTACTTAGTGATAGTCTAGAATATTTTTTTAATAATAGTCAAAAAAATGTTGCAAGATTATATAGCTCTGATCAGAAAAGCCTGAGATATATCAGTAATCTTGAGCATTTATTAAGCATGTCCAATAGTAAATGTTTATTACTAAGTACAGAGCAAGATGTTGCTCTTTATAAAAATTTTAAAGTAGAAATAGTGGAGGTTGAGAGTGAGAATTGGCAAACGACTAACATCAATAGTGATTTATTTTATAATCAATATTTAAAAATGATTAATCAAGTGTCTAAATGCTTAAATTATTAAATCCTTATTTTTTTAGTAAGCTAGTACGAACCATGTTACCATTATTGCTAGTTGCAATGTTAGTAGTAATGGGGTTGGGGTTATACCAAGCTTTGATAGTATCGCCACCAGATTACCAACAAGGTGATATGGTTAGGATTATGTATGTTCATGTACCAGCTTCTTGGATGGCACTAGGTATTTATACATTTATAGCTATTTGTAGTTTGTCTAACCTAGTGTGGAAAACTAAAATGTCCTTCTTAGTGGCAGTAGCAAGTGCTCCTATTGGGACAGTTTTTTGTATGATTAGTATAGTAACAGGGGCATTATGGGGAAAGCCTATTTGGGGAACTTGGTGGGTTTGGGATGCTAGACTTACCTCAATGTTCGTATTATTCTTACTATATTTAAGCTATATCGTGGTGGTGAATAGTGGTGATAGGATAAGCCGTACTGAAAAACCAGCCTCGGTGATTGCTTTAATTGGCTTTATCAATGTTCCCATAGTAAAATTTTCGGTAAATATTTGGTATAGTTTACATCAGCCAGCAAGCGTTTTAAGGCTAGGTAGTCCGACTATTGATAATTCTATGTTATTACCCTTAGTGCTAATGTTTATAAGTAGCATACTATATTTTCTATTAGTATTGGGTTTGAGATCTTGCATGTTAATTGCTAAATTCAAGGAGTATGACAATTTATGACTTATGTTGTTACCGATGAGTGCGTAAAATGTAAATATACTGATTGCGTAGAAGTATGCCCTGTCGATTGCTTCTATGAAGGGGAGTTAATGTTGGTAATTAATCCTGACGAATGTATTGATTGTGGAGTATGTGAGAGTGAGTGTCCGGTTAAAGCTATTAAGCCAGAATCAGAACAGCTGATTGACTGGATAGAGAGAGCTAAGTTTTTTTCCAGTAAATGGTCAAATATTACGGTTAAGAAACCAGCCCTACCGGATGCAGATAAATATCAGAACGAGAAAAATAAATTTGAAAAATATATGGAGAGAGCTTAAATTTTATTTATCCTTAAAAAAGCTAATACAAATAGCATGCTAAATAAGGTAGTGAATAAAAAAAGATTGGACCAGTCCACATAGTTTGCACAAATACCAGATAAACAGGATAAAATAATGCGTACGAAAGAACTAAAAGAGGCAATAATTGAGTATTGTGTGGCAATCAATTCGCTATTGCATAAACTAGAAAAATAAATAGTAAGAGCAGTATTACCAAGTCCGCAACAGAAATTTTGTACAGTAATTGTTATAGTAAATATAACTATATCATGACCTACTATAGATAAAAACATCAGCATCAAGGGAGATAGTAATTGTAGACTACCACATATTAGGAGACTTCGAGATATTCCTACTTTTGCGGTTAATACACCACCAATAATCCCCCCTAAGGTCATTAGCACGAATCCATAGGTTTTTGAAATAGAGGCGATTTCTTGAGAGGTAAAGGACAAGTCAATAAATAATGGAGAACTCATTGCCATAGGAATTGAATCGCTTGCTTTATATAGAAAGATAAACAGCATAACGAACATCCAATTCGGATGGTTTCGTTTTAATAATAGTAAGCTATCACCAATAACTTTAGAATATTGAGTAAATGAAATTAAATTAGTAAAAATATGCTCTGTTTTTTTTATAGCAGGCTCTTGCATGTATAAGATTATTACCGGAGCAGCCATTGTTATAAAAAAGGTACATAGATATACCAAATACCAATTAAAGAGGCAAGATACATATAATGCCCCTGTACTATTAATAAGAATTCCTATGCGAAAGCCAGTGCTACTAAAAGTTGTAGCAATTGAGAGTTCTTCCTTTGTTGCAGAGCGTTCTATACGATAGGCATCTAAAATAATATCTTGAGTTGCCGCACAACAGGAAATAGTAAAATTTAAAATGGCAGTAATAGCTATGTTAACAGGGGGGGCTATAATTAAAAATCCACTAATAGCAACTAATAAACACGCTTGTACAGCTAGTGTCCATCCACGACGTTGACCAAATTTCCTACATATAATAGGTATAGAATATTTATCAATAAATGGTGCCAATATTGGTTTTAAGCAATATGGAATGGATGTTAGAAACATTACACCAATAATATCAGTTGAATATCCTGCTTGTGATAATTGGTAGTTAATAGTAAATGAGACTAATGAAAAATTTCCTCCCGACACTATCCCTAGAAAGAAGAAACAAATAAAATAAGAGTGCTTGCGATTAGTTAACATATTCAGGAGTTATATCACCACCTTTTAGTCTTGGAAGATTAAATACCACAATTCCTTTCTTATTTCAATATAAATGCGAGTTTAGGATAAGGAAAGTCTAATCATTTTCCTGGATTGCTTCGTTGCTATTAAAGTAGTTCCTCGCTAATAGACATCTGTGAATTTAGCATAATGTTAGTCGGGTTAGCATAAAAGAATAATTTTTATAAAAAAATAATAACTTCTTTGCTAATATGTGCTAGAATCCGATATTAGGTTCTGTACACAGAGCCTAAGTAAGGTAATCAATTATTTTAGGCTAATGGATAAGGTATTAAGTTCTGTTCAAGAATATATTAAGTCTGGTGAATATTTTGTTGATGCTAGAAGATGGTATAATTTTGAATATCTATATCCACTTGTACAAAGATCATTTTTATTGATATTTACCGTAGTTTTCTTTGTATTATTTCTAGCTGTGGTGGTTAATTTTCAGACTTTATTACCAGCAGTTCGACAGGTAAGATACGCAATTAGTGCTGAATCTCTTAAAAGCGCGACGATAACTAATGCTAATCATATAAAAAGTGATGCCATCAATTCTATTGCAGACATTATGATTAGAAATTACGTGATACACAGAGAATCTTATGACTATGATTTTCTTCGCCCCCAGTTTATATTTATTCAGAATAGTTCTACACGTATAATATTTAGACAATTTGCCAATTTTATGAATATTGACAACTCATTGTCACCAGTTATGCGTTACCAAAGATCCTTAAGGCGTTCTGTTAATATATTATCAGTGGTTTATCATAAAAATAATAAGGCTGAGGTCATATTTACATCGATAGCAAAAAACTCCGCTAATGATATTTTGGAAAATATGGTATGGCAAGCGACAATAAATTTTGAAATAGATGCCATTAACATCCATTTACCTCCTAACTCAAATTTTAATTTTGTGGTTACTGGTTACAGACTTAAGTTAATAGAAGATAAAAGTAAGAAATAAGATGAAGCGATTAATAATATTGTTTGTGGTAGTATTTTCTGTAAATACTGCTTTAGCTGTTAGAGAATCTAGACCATTGCCGATCGATAGCAGAATTAGGGTAATGGTGTATAGTCCCGATGATGTATTTAAGTTCACCGGATACTACGGTTATCAAGCTAGTATAGAGCTAGCAAAAGAGGAGGAAATAGTTAGTATTTCCATGGGGGATACTACTTCTTGGCAAATAGTACCAGCCGGTCATCGAATTTTCATTAAGCCAATGGAACAAGATGCTACCACTAATATGACGATTATTACTAACAAGCGAACTTACTTTTTTGAACTATATGCTTCAGAAGCTTCGGATATGAGAGATCCAGAAATGGTTTTTAATTTAAGATTTATCTATCCTGATGATGAAAATTCAGGGGATTATTTGCAAACTTATGTTACATCCTCAGCTAACCTAGATTTATCTCATCCTGAGAAATATAATTTTAATTATTCAATAAGTGGTAATGAATCAATTGCCCCAATTAAAATTTTTGATGATGGAGTGTATACTTACTTACAATTTAGAGATAAAAATGCTGAGTTACCAGCTATTTTTGCAGTTGATGAAGCTCTTAGAGAATCGATGGTAAATTATCGACTTGCTCAAGATAATGCTAATATGGTGATTATTGAACAGGTATTTCACAAACTGTCAATACGTCATGGCAAAAAAATAGTATGCGTGTTTAATGAAGCATTTAAGCCGTATTAATTAAGTTAAGTAACAATGTTTTTAGAAGCTATATATATCTCAAAAATTTTATATTTTTTAACACTGCTCGTATTAACTAGTGGTTTGTTTATAATGTTAATCAGTGATAATTATGTTCGTAAAATCATAGGACTTAGTGTTATGCAAAGCTCTGTGCTAATTTTTTACCTGATGCTTGGTAAGGTAAATGGAGGTATTGTGCCAATTGAGCGTAGTTTACTGCAGAATTCTCAGCTTTATGTAAGCCCATTACCTCAGGTGCTAATGCTCACGGCTATTGTTGTTGGTTTTGCTACATTGTCATTAGGGCTTAGCTTGATTTATCATATTTCTAAGCAATTTAATACTATATCGGAGCATGAAATTAATTTTAGCGAAGCGACTCCGAATGATTGAAATAAATGATATTAATTAAACATTTTCCAGCTTTACAAGTATTGCTACCATTTTTTGGGGCGTTATTTTCAATACTAACTTTTCGTTATGTGCTTGTCACTCGAATTATAGCAGTTATTTCGATTGCACTAAGTTTATTTTTAAGTATTTATGGTTTATCGGTAATTAATAAAGATTCCGTGTCATATGATTTTGGTAATTGGCATGCTCCCATAGGTATTGAATATAAGCTAGACTACCTGAATCAACCTATAATTACCTACATTAATGGTGTATTATTATTTTTTCTAATTTTCTGTAACAAATTGCTGGCAACTACCGTACTTAAATTTATTGATAAAAAAAGGCAATCGTTATTTTATGCACTTTTATTATTTGCCCATAGCGGATATCTCGGTATATTGAGTACTAATGACCTTTTTAACCTTTATGTATTTATTGAAATATCTTCATTAAGTGCTTATGCCCTAATGGCACAGGGTAATAACCCCAAGGCTGTTATCGGTGCTTTCGATTATCTTATGCTCGGTACAGTCGGGGCAACTTTAATATTAATAGCCATTGGATTTTTATTGAGTAGCACTGGCAGCCTTAATATGTCAGATATTTCAATGTTACTTCAGACAAATTATGACTGCAAAATAGTCAAGCTAGCTATTAGTTTTTTTCTAATTGGTGCTATATTAAAAACGGCTTTTTTCCCGATGCATTTTTGGATGATACGAAGCTATTCTTCGGTTGCTCCGGTCATTTTGACATATCTTGCCAGTATCTCCAGTATAATGGGTCTTTATATAATATTGAGGTTCATTCATTTTACCATTGACTATAGTATAATCATTAATGATTTAGCAATTTTTATCAAACCGATCGCTCTGGTAACTATTATTTTATGTACATATTTTGCTTGCCGAAGCAAAGAAAAAGTCAGAAATATTGTGATATATTCTTCGGCAGTACAAATTGGTTATATATTTTTGTTATTAGTTGTTCCTAGAGGTGAATTAATCCTAACTCCATTTTTGTTAGCTGATAGCCTTAATAAGATTGCTCTATTTCTAATAATTGCTTATTTTGATACTCATAGCGTACCCAGTATAGTCAATTCAGGAGGATTTGGTGCTAGGAGCGATGGAGCGACGCCTATAAGTAATAGGCGAGCGACGAGTGACGACGTCACCAACTTCTCATCAATTGACTATACCAGTATGTTATGGCGTGTCTTGGTAGTATTTAGTCTAATTTGTAGCTGTGGTTTGCCAATAAGTAGTATGTTTTTCATTAAGCTTTCTATTTTTGAGTTGTTGATTGTTGAAAATCTGTGGCTCGAGTTGGTGATTGTTGTTATCAGTTCTGCTATGTCATTACTTTATCATTATAAGATTGCCAAAAAACTATGTTGGCATCACTCTAATTATACAGCTAACCCGACTAATATCATGCCAAATTCTCAGTTGTCATTGCGAGGAGCTACTTATAGTAGCGACGAAGCAATCCAGGAAAACAATAAAATTGGATTGCTTCGTCGGCTTACGCCTTCTCGCAATGACGCCAGTTTACTATGGTTAAATGCTAATCACTCTAATTATACACTATTACAGTCTAACACTAAGTATAAATATTATGGGCTAATTTTTGTTAGTGTAATACAACTTCTCCTACCAATATTCTTAAACCAATTACAACTATTAGGAGGGCGTTAATGTACCCTTCTGTCACCCCTAGTTTTTTGATTATATCAACTTTACTTTTAGCTATGTTAAATTTAGTTACACCTTTTATCAGTAATAGTGATAATAATACGCGTAACTCTTTATTAATTACCATTAGTAGCTTCTTTTTTGTCAATATTTTAATTATTGATTGGTTATTTCTGAAGGGCGTAAGAGCCAATCTATCAATAACCATCTTTAGTAATTTTGCTATTGGATTGCATTTAGAAGCTCTCAGTCTCATTTTCTTAACCTTACTGAGCTTCTTATGGATTTGTGCATTAATTTACACCACTAAATATTTGGCAATTAATAATATTGATAATTCTAGTCGTTTTCTATTCTTCATTAATCTAAGCGTATTATCTGGGGGGATGGTAGCATTATCTTCAAATCTCTTTACGATGTTTATTTTTTATGAAATATTAACATTATCAACTGCTCCATTAATTGGTCATAGTGGTGGAGATAAAGTTATGGCAGGAGTCTATAAATATTTAAAAATATTGATGATCTCAGGGATATTACTATTCTTGCCAGCTATAATAATTATTTATGCTAAAGCAGGGCATGGTGACTTTACATCCCAAGGTTTTATCGAGCATTATTTTTCCAAAAATCAAACCATAATTTTGTTATTAATGTTTATTTTTGGCACATCAAAGGCAGCCTTATATCCTTTGCACCAATGGTTACCAGCGGCAATGGTAGCACATTACCCTGTAAGTGCTTTGCTACATGCAGTGGTAGTTGTTAAAACTGGACTTTTTTGTATTTATAAAATTCTGATATATATTTTTGGTCTTAAATATTTACACTCTATTTTTGCCGAATTTAATTGGATCATTTTCTTACCTATTATCACCATATTTTATAGTTCCTTTAAGGCATTAACTAGTGATAATATTAAGAAGATTCTAGCCTACTCTACGATTAACCAATTAGGGATAGCTTTACTTAGTAGCTTCATGTTTACCTCAAAATCTATAGGAGCAGCTATCCTACATTTATCTTCACATTCATTTACTAAAATCTGTTTATTTTATGGAATGGGAAGTATTTATAGCTTAAAGAAGACTAACCAGATATCTGACCTAATCAATGCTGGCAAAGAAATGCCAAAAACTAGCTTTATGGTATGTATTGCCAGTTTATCGTTAATCGGCATTCCCCCCTTTGGTGGTTTTATTAGTAAGTTTTATATTATGCTTGCCGCTGCTGAACAAAATCAAATATTAGTTATGGGAGTGCTAGCTTTAAGTACTTTATTCTCTGCACTTTATTTAGCAAAGCTTGTGATATCTCTTTATAAACCAACTATAGCTAATAGTTATAAAATGGTTTTAGAAAATAAACTGCCTACTACCATGATGGTTAGCCTAATTATATGTACATGTTGCGTCATATTATTCTATTTTATCCAGATTTTTATTAAGAAGTTTTTTATATTTATATGGTAGGTATGTTTTACTACTCAGCCTTGCTTATTCCTTTATTTATTCTATTTCTCTATTTTAAATTTAGAAAGACATTTTATATTACCTCAATAATCTATCCAATAGTTGCTGGTATATTATTAATTAATAGCCAAAATGAGGCGGTAATTAATCTGTATAATAATAGTTTTATTATTAATTTTAGTAATGAAAATAAATTAATAGCACTTGCTTTTATGGCGATAACGTTGGTGACTAACCTATATGCCATTAGCCAAAACAGGAAATTTGAGGTATTGATAGGTAGTTTATACTCAGCAGCTTCCTTGATCTGTTTATTTGCTGGGGATTTTATCTTGATGTTTGTTGCTCTAGAAATGATGATGATATGTGCCACTTTGTTAATTTTTTACGGTAATTGTAAAAATAGTATTAGGGCGGCAAGACAGTATTTCCTTACGCATCTTATAAGTGGTAGTCTTATCTTAATAGGGATTAGTTATATAATCACCAATAGTTCTAACATACAAATTATTTCTCTTAGCCAATTGATAGAGAACAGAGATGCTTCTTTTATCTTTTATGTTATAATACTTAGTGGTTGCTTAATTAATGTAGCGAGCATACCTTTTTCCGGATGGATTGTTAATTGTTATCCATTTGCCTCAACTTCAGGGATGATATATTTAACCAGCTTTACTAGTAAAATATCGATCATTATACTTCTTAAATTATTTAGTGGTTTAGAAATACTTAAATTCTTTGGATTATTAATGATTATATATGGTGGGGTTTATGCTTGTATAGAAGATAACATCAAAAGATCAGTCTGTTATCTTACTGTTTCTCAGCTTGGATTCATGGTGATTGCCATTGGCACAAAATCTCAACAAGCAAATTTAGGAATCATAGTTTTTCTTTTTGTCCATATATTGTATAAAGCTTTATTTGGTCTATATGTTGCTATATTAATAGATAAAGGTAATGTAGAAAATTGCTCTGAGATAAAAGGGCTTTACTCATGGAGAAGCCCTTTATTGCTTGGTAGTTTAATAGTTAGTGTATTATTCATTATAGCCTTACCTCCTCTTGCTAGTTTTGTTAGCAAAATTATTGTGACCAATGTTTTGGATCAGGATATTAATTATTATGCTATTTTCCTGTTAAAAATTATAACATGTGCAGCTTTATTTTCTACGGTTAAATACAAATATCTAATTAATGACTTTTATCCTATAGTGAATATTTTGAGCAGAGTCAGCTTATTGGTCATGCTATCGTTTGTATTGGCAACTAATTTCTTTTTAGAGCAAGGCTTAAAATTAGTATGGTCATCTTATCCTGTTGAAACACTTGATACAAATTGGTTGGATATAGTAAAGCAAGTAGTAGTAATAATAATAGGTATATTGCTTAGTGTGGTTTTTAGTAAAAAAATTTCTAGACGTTCAACTGCTAACATAAATTTAGATTTATTTCAGTTTGTTGAAAATAATTTTCGTCGTATTTATTACAAATATCACTTAGTGGGACACGATTTTAATGATAGACTAGGGGCGGAATACCCTATTTTGAAAAAAGTAGAAAAAAATGCTTTACGTAAGATAAAATCTTTGCATAATCAATCAACAAGTCTATTAGTAGTAATTATATTGTTAATTACTTTTACCCTATTGCTAATTAGCAAATAATTCTTGCTATTTTGCAACAATTTCCTGGGGATACATCAGCTCGCAATGACACTGATTGTTTTTGCCTACGACTTTTAAACTGTTCTGTTGCAGAATCCTACGAATTGGATTTGCAAATGTTGGATTATTCTAGTATATTTTCAATGATTTTTTATTCACTTTTAAATAGGCGAATATTTTCTAAATTGTTTTTCTAGAGATAATTTTGTGGTATATATATTAATTGCTTTAAGCTTGACTACATTAGTCTTAGTGCTAGGTGTTGTCTCTATGGCTATTGGCGGGAAAATTGACAAAAAATTTAGTTCCAAATTAATGTCGTTACGGGTTATATTTCAAGCAATTGCTGTATGTGTTCTTGCTTTTCTCTATCTTTCAAAATAGTATATCCATCAAAAACTTGTAAGTTAACATCATAATATGCTTGATCTATTTAGCTTTAATGAGAAAAAAAAGCCTCAAACTAATAATTCGTATACAGCAAAAGATATTGAAGTATTAGAAGGGCTTGAGCCTGTACGTAAACGTCCTGGTATGTATATTGGCGGGACGGACGAGAATGCTATGCATCATCTTGTTTCGGAAGTGCTAGATAATGCTATGGACGAAGCTGTTGCTGGTTTTGCTAGCGTTATCACCATAAAGATGCATGTAAATAATAGTATCACTATCTCTGATAATGGTAGAGGAATTCCTGTCGATAATCATCCCAAATTTCCTGATAAATCTGCTCTTGAGGTAATTTTAACTCACCTTCATTCTGGTGGTAAATTTTCGAATAATGTCTATCAAACAGCAGGTGGTTTACATGGAGTTGGCATTTCGGTTGTTAATGCTTTATCCGACTACTTAGAGATTAAAGTATATAAGCAGGGTAAATTATTCAAGCAATCTTATTCCAAAGGGCAAAAATTGAATGATTTAACCAGCGAAGATATTGCCAAAAAATTAAGGGGAACATCTATCAATTTTCATCCTGACCCAGAAATTTTTGGAGAGAAACCATCCTTTTCACCAAAAAGAGTATATGAATTAGCCAAATCAAAAGCCTATTTGTATAGAGGGGTAACGATAGAGTGGCAATGTGAAATTGAAACTAAAAGCGATGTTCCAGCAACAGCTCTCATCCATTTTCCAGATGGTTTGAAAGATTATTTAATTTCTAAAATAAATTTGGAAGATTTAGTTAGTGGAGAGATTTTTTGTGGTAATATTGAGTGGGATCAGGATCACATAAAAGTGGAATGGGCAATTGCTTGGCATAAAAATGAAGACCAACCTTTTATTCAATCCTATTGCAACACTATTCCTACCCCTCTTGGTGGAACCCATGAGCAAGGTTTGCGTAGTGCATTACTGCGTGGTATAAAGGTATATGGTGAAATGACCGGCAATAAAAAAACCACTTTACTTACTATTGAGGATATTCTAGAAACTTCTTCTATTGTTTTTTCTATATTTATCCAAGAGCCAATATTTCAAGGGCAAACAAAAGAAAAATTGGTTTCGCCTGGGATTAATAAAATAGTAGAGAACATTGTTAAAGACCATTTGGATCATTGGTTGAGTAGTAATAAACTCGTAGCCAACCAGCTACTTGAACATATAGTTAATATTGCGGAATACCGAATAAATAAGCGTAACGAAAAAAATATTTCACGTAAAACTGCTACACAAAAATTGCGACTACCAGGTAAATTAGCAGATTGTACAAGAACCTCTCCTAATGGGACAGAATTATTCTTGGTTGAAGGAGATTCTGCCGGGGGATCAGCTAAACAGGCAAGAGATCGAGAAACACAAGCTATTTTACCTCTTAGAGGCAAAATTTTGAATGTTGCTAATGCAACTTTCGAGAAGATTACTAACAACCAAGAAATTCAAGATTTAGAGGTGGCACTAGCCTGTGGTAGTCTTAAAAATTATCGAGAGGAGAATTTACGTTATGAAAAAATAATAATTATGACAGATGCGGATGTTGACGGAGCTCATATCGCCTCATTGTTAATGACGTTCTTTTATCTTCGTATGCCGAAGTTAATATCTTCAGGTCATTTATATCTTGCCAAACCACCTCTTTATAGATTAACCCAATCTAATAAAACTTATTATGCAGTAAATGATCAACAAAAAACTGATTTAACTGCTAAATTATTAAAAAATAGTAAGGCTAAAATAGATATTGGTCGATTTAAGGGGTTAGGTGAAATGATGCCAGCTCAGTTAAAAGAAACAACAATGAACCCAAAAAATAGAACCATTTTAAAAGTTACTATAGATGATTTTGATAATATTGCTAAGATAGTAGACGATCTTATGGGCAAAAAACCAGAAAAACGTTTTCAGTTCATTTATAATCAGGCTTTAATTAAGATGGATACAATTATAAACAATTTAGATATTTAGGAGTACTATGTTCATACGCTTTATAATGTTATTATCAAGTTTTATCTTTTGTGCCAATATCACATTTGCTGAAGAACCAAAGAAAAAGAACGAATTATCAGATACAGCTTATCTCAAACAATTTCAAGAGGTCTTTGAGCGTATTAATAAAGACTATGTTCAAGAACCGGAAAAACAAAAAATGACTGATGCGGCTATCGAAGGCATGTTAACTTCGCTAGATCCCCATTCTAGCTATTTTACTGATGAGTATCTAAAAGATTTTCTTAATGAGACTAAAGGAGAGTTTGGCGGTATTGGTGTTCAAGTGCAGTATGATAATGGTGCCATCAAAGTCATTTCCCCTATTGATGATCTAGCAGCTTATAAGGCAGGTATAAAAGCCGGAGACTATATAGTCGGAGTTAATGATGAGTCTGTATCAACTTTGGGTTTTCATAAATCCGTCAAAGAGATGCGTGGAGAACCAGGAACAAAAGTGAAATTACTGGTAATTACAGAAGGTGAATCTAAGCCAAAAGAAATTGAACTTATCCGCGAAATAGTTACCATTACCCCAGTAAAAGCTCATTTAGAAAGAAATAATATAGCTTATATAAGAATAGGAACTTTTAATGAACATACCATTGAAGAATTAAAAAAATCTATGAAAACTTTAAAAGATGGTAGTAAAAATAACATAGAGGGTATTATTCTAGATTTACGTAATAATCCTGGTGGTTTGTTAGAGCAGGCTGTTGCTGTTAGCGAATATTTTATTGATTCTGGAGTAATTGTTACTACCAAGGGAAGAACCAAAAATAGTAACTCAGTATTTAATAGCAATAAATCTGCAGAAAAAGCTCCATTAGTTCCGATGATTGTTCTTATTAATGTTGGCTCTGCCTCAGCTGCAGAAATTGTAGCTGGTAGCTTGCAAGATCATAAAAGAGCGATAATACTTGGCACAAAATCTTTCGGTAAAGGATCTGTACAAAGCTTTTCGGTAATCAGTCCTAGAGCGGCTGTAAAGCTTACTACGGCTAAATATTATACCCCTAATGATCGTTCAATTCAGGCAGAGGGTATCGAACCTGACATATTTGTTGAGATGGTAAAAGTTGAATATCCCGAAACAAAAATGATAGATGGAAGATTCTCTGAAGCTTCTTTAAAAAATTACTTAAAAAACGATAACAAAAAAAATGATGATAAAAAAGTAGACTCTACAAATAAAGATAAAGAGCCTATTAAGAAAGCAGATGATACTACAAAAGATAAAGATAAAACAAAAACGACTGAATCGAAAAATACTCTAGACCAACTATCTGATCTTTATAAAAAAGATTATCAATTTGCTAGAGCTTATGATTTGATTATGGGACTAATTTTAACTAATAAAGCAAAAGGGCATTGAATTCTATGAAATATAAAAAAATACATCACTTAATCTTTTTAATTCTTTTATTAATTGGTTCAAGAACTATGGCTGACGAAATGAGAATTGGAGTATTGAGACATGATTTAGGGTATAAATTTGGACTAAAGGGTAAATTAAGACAACGTTATGAGAAGGGTTCTGACATTAATTTAGAATATCTTTTTAGTGACGAATACAAATTTTTATTTGGTTATCCTCATATAGGGACAAATATTAACAATTAGAAATATACTAGCAATATCTATACTGGGATTACTTGGCATTTTGATATCATGAAATATGTATTTTTAGAGGCAACTTTTGGATTTGGAATTCATAATGGTGAAGTAGAAAAATTACAGCAAAGAAGACGAGCCTTGGGAACAAGATTCTTATTTAGAGAAAGTCTTAGTTTAGGTGTAATGATTCAAGAGAAGCACAGTGTCGCCGTAATTATTGACCACTTATCTAATGCTGGTCATGGGAAATTTAACCCTGGTTTAACTAATTTAGGTATGCGGTATGGTTATAAATTTTAATAGACTTACCTAGGTTCTGTGAACAAAATTTTAATTGTTTAGATTTCGACTCTTTTTAGCTGCAAATTATAAGATTTTTTTGAAATAGAACTAACTATTCCGGCAAAAATCTTATTAATTTTCGCTTAAAAATACTCAAAATCTAAACAATTTAAATTTTGTTCACAGAGCCTAGCATCCCTTGCTTTTACTCTAAATCTCTAGAAACCTATTTCAAGATACAATCATACAAATTGACTATCCCAGATTTTACAATACAATTCAATTATTTTCTTTCTTTGTATCTTGAGTATTATTGATAGTTGTTGATTGCTGTTGCTTCATCAATTTATTCTTTTCTTCTATTGAATTAAGGAAAAAATAAGTAAATATTAGAAATCCAATTAGCATAGGAAGAAAAACAAATATAATGGCATTGCGTTTTCTAACATATTCTTCACGATATAAACGATCCTCTTGCTCTTCATATGTTTCCCCCAATTCATTACGCCATACATCTTCTTGTTCTGAATTATTTTCTAGCATTTTATACCTTCTATTAAATATTATTTACAATGGTTTAGATTATGTTAAAGCTTCTAAAGTAACCTAATTCTAGCTATTTTGCTACTAATAAATAGTTCAATTAGAAACCTTCATAGAGCATAGTAATTAAACTACAAAAATTATATATTAATTTAAATTGAATTTATTGTAAAGATTATATGGTTTCTAATTAAGTATAAAACCTTGCTATATCAATAATTTAGCCAATTTATGATATTATAATGGTAAAAAAAATATATTGCTAAAATGCTACAAAGCTAATTTTTTTAGATATATACTCAATTAAAATTAACCTGAAGAGTTGGTGAAGTGATCAGGAATAATGGTGTAGAAATTGTCATTAATTAACCTCCGTAATCTTCCATAATAATTTGGTAATATTTTCAAAAAAACAGTCTATTTTTTCTGTAATTTTCTCAAAATCCCAATAAATATTAGTCATATCTGTTTGTTTCTCATCTCCACCTCCAATCAAACATTATGGGATCGTTGAAAGATAAAAAATTGTTCTAATTGGCCTTCTAGCCACAAACCCTCCAAATTTCCGACAAAGTGTTTGTTAAGTGGTTTGTAATTTTTTTCTTTAAGTTTCTCTTGTTAATATAAGTATTAAGTGCAATGTGGTTGGTATATTCAAGCACACTAGAAATTTTACGGACTGAAAGACCATAGTCCAATAATTCTTTGATTTTTTCCGCATGTTTATCAAATTTACTTTTTTGAATTGTTCCTTTTGGTTTTCCTAAAATTTGTCCTTGTCTTTTCTTGGAAGCCAATGCTTCTTTTGTTCTCAAGCTGATTAAGTCTCGTTCTAACTCAGAAAACAATGAGAAAAGCGTCAATGTAACCTTTGAATTTATGTCTTGTTGGCTGATATCTAAGTTTTGTTTCAAAACGATAACGCGAATATTACGCTTCGCTAAAGAGTTTACTATGGTAATAACCTCTGTAGTGCTTCTTCCGAGTCGGCTGAGTTCGGTAACAAGCAATATATCACCGTCATTTAACATACTCAGCAGTTCATCAATACGCCTTTGTTTACTACTCTTTCTTGATGAAATGGTGATTTCGACAAATTCGTCGATAGACAGAGATTTCTTTCTGGCAAATTCAAGCAATTCTAGTTTTTGATGATTTAAATCTTGCTTGTCTGTAGATGCTCGCAAATAAGCAACAATTTTACCCATTAAAACGCCTTGTTAAGTTATAACCAAATTACAGTAAAAAATAATACATCTTGTATATAGTTTTTAATGTGTATTATATATTCATTTCGCACGTGTGACAACGCCCATTATGAATAATACAAAAAACAACACTCTTATGTCATCACCAGACAAAAGACTTTCCATTATGTCGGATCTGGAAGAATTTGCATTTTATGGATTTCCTGATTTTGACGACCAACAGCGTTTGAATTACTTTGTGTTTACTCCTGAAGAATGGGAAGTCATATTACAGGGCTCTTCAATGGAGGCTCAAGTTTACGCTGCTATACAAATGGGATACTTCAAAGCAAAACATATCTTTTTTCGTTTTTCGTTTCATAAGGTTCCACAAGATGATCTACGCTTCATTTTAACTCACTGTTTTACCAATCAAACACTTCAGGCTTTCAACATCACCAAATATGAGCACTACCGCGTCTGTGACTCAATTATCAAATTATTTAGCTACAAGCCTTGGTCAAAAGAGTTTTTGCCAAAGCTCTATGATCGAGCAAGGCTTAGCGTTAAACGGGAGATTGCGCATGAATTATTAGCATTTTTACAATCTGCAAAGATTGTTCGCCCAGGCTACTCAACTTTACAAAAAATTATCAGCCACATTCTTGTCGAAGAACGCAAGCGCCTAAAATATTGTTTATATTCAGTACTTACAGATGAATACAAACAAAGTCTCAAACAACTTATTAAAAATGAAAACACTCTTTCAGAGCTAGCGGCTCTCAAACAAGATCCTAAAAGTTTTGGTTCGACAATGATGAACATTGAATGCAGAAAGCATAACCTATTGAAACCACTGCATAATTTTGCCAAAACTATTTTACCAGTCCTAGAAATTTCTGCGCAAAATATTGCCACTTACGCAAGCCTTGCCAATTATTACACAATCTATGATTTAGAACGATTTGACGATGAACGAACCTATCTCTATCTGTTGTGCTACGCGTTTAAACGTTATCAACAAATCAGCGATAATTTGATTGATGCCTTTAGCTTTCAAGTTAATAAACTAGAAAAAGAAACCAAAGCAAAAGCAGATGCCTATAGCGATGAGGAGCCAGATGACAAGGAGAAACAGGTGGGACAACTCATCTTGTTATATGTAGATGATAAATTAAGCGATTCTATGGAGTTAGGAGACGCGCGTAAAAAAGCGTTCGAGATTTTACCGAAAGAATCCATTCGCACTATTGGCGAAAAAATGATCAAAAAACACAAACCAAAACGCAAACAGCTTATTATGTGGCAAGAAAGAGACAGGGCTGTAGCACGCTATAAGCATCACTTGCGTTCCCTTTTGCTCGCCACAGATTTTAAAAGCCAGCATGCCGATAACCCTTTATTAAAAGCTATTCAGTGGATGAAGGAAGTTTTTGCTAAACAGCAATCGCTTACTCAACAACACAGCAAACATTTCCCGCGGGACTTCATATCAAAACGATTGGAGCCTTATTTGTTAATAGATGATAAAAATGGTGAGTCGACTATTCGAGCAAATCGCTATGAAATAGCCGTGTATTGCCAAATTACCAAACAAATAGAAACAGGTGCACTCTATATTGACGACAGCGTGCGTCATCGTCCTTTTGCGCACGATCTTGTATCCCTTGAGGAGAAGAAGCATATCTTAGACGCGCTTGCAATTCCGTGGATCAAAACACCATGTGACTCACAACTTGATTTACTTTTTAAAGAACTTGATACCCTGTGGATCGAGGTTAATCATAGCTTAAAACAAGGCACATTGAAACATCTAAAATATAACCACACAAAACAGGAAGTGCTGTGGGTTAAGCCAAGGACTGTTAATGAAGAAGAAACCTTAGAAAAACAGACTTTTTATGGTAAACTACCAGTTTGTGACTTGAGCGATGTCTTGCAATTTGTTAATGATAAGTGCCACTTTCTATCAGTACTCACTCCTTTACAGCCCCTTTATATCAAACAGAAGGTAGATTTTAATAACTTAATTGCGGTCATGATTTCCCAAGCCACCAATATTGGTAATCATAAAATGGCACAAACCAGTGATTGTGTTTATCATATCCTTGAATCTACCTATAAACAGTATATGAGGCTTGTCACTCTTAAAAAAGCCAATGCAATTATTGCCAATCATATCACCAATTTAAGTATTTTTCCTCATTATACCTTTGATCTTAATGTACTTTATGGCGCTGTCGACGGACAAAAGTTTGAAGCCCTAACACCCACAACTAAAGCACGGTACTCGCGAAAATATTTTAAAAAAGGTCGTGGGGTAGTTGCATATACAATGCTATCCAATTACGTGCCAATTAACTCAGACGTGATTGGCGCTCACGAGCACGAAAGTAATTTTGTGTTTGATATTTGGTATAACAACACATCTCTGATTAACCCAACGGTTATTACTGGTGACATGCACAGCGTCAATAAAGCTAACTTTGCGCTTTTCCATATGTTTGGCGGTGAATTAAGACCAAGGTTTACAAATCTAAAAAGTGAACTAAACAATGTATATGGGACAAAGGATCCGGCTTCCTATGTAAATTTTCTAGTTCAGCCAATTGGTATAATTGATCGTCAGTTGATAATAGATGAAAAAGATAATATAGACCGTATTATTGCTACTCTAGCTTTAAAAGAAATGAGCCAAAGTACGCTGATTAAAAAGCTTTGCGCGCTTTCTACGAACAACAAGACAAGAAAAGCTCTTTTTGAGTTCAACAAATTAATCAGAAGTATTTATACATTGAAATGCATTTTAGATCCTAAAATCCTTGAGAATGCGCATAGATCACAAAATAGGCTTGAATCCTACCATACATTACGTGGAGCTATTGCCAAGGTTAGCGGTAGAAAAGCTTTGCTGGGACGCACTGATCTTGAAATGGAAATTAGCAACCAGTGTGGTCTATTAATTGCAAGCGCCATTATTTATTACAATGCTTCAATTCATTCCCACCTGCTCAACAAAAATCCAAATAACAAAAAGGTACTAAAATTTCTTAGAAAATTATCCCCCGCCGCTTGGCAGCATATCCACTTTACCGGTTACTTTAGTTTTTATGACAACAGAAGAAAAATAGACATCGATAAAATGCTAGAAGATATATTGCTTAACTGAACACTGACTTATACGCCTAAACACTTTGTCGGAAATTTGGACGGTTTGTGGCTAGAAGGCCTAGAAGTTGATTATTGCGATCCTAAGATTGTCAACCATAAAAGAGATATTGATAAGATTTCAGATGGCAGTAGTAAGTTGATGTCACGGTTAATGGAAGGTTTACGTGACCTTGATATTGATTGTAAAACTGTTAAGGGGGATAAAGAGTTAGAGCCTGAATACGTCATCGAGATTGAAAAAGAACATATGAATGACACAATATACAATCAAAAATTCTGCGAGGAGCTACGTAATGAATATAGTTGTAGTGATAGTCTAACATTAAAATGTACTAAGCCTTCGGTAAGGTATAAAGAATGGCAAGATAGAGTAATGTATCTTGGAGGTTTTGAGTTTTGGTTTGATTATCATGGTTGGACACATACCATCAGATGCCGCAGAGGTTATTGGAGCGTGCATATGCGTCAAGGTAGGCGTATTAATGAAGAAAGACGTAACATGATAGTGAGTCGTTTAGGGGTGAAATTAGAGCAAGTGGAGGGAGTTAGAGCTCCCTGGGATGGTGAAGGTAAAATCACTCATGTTCAAGGTGTCCATCATGTGTTTCAAAGATATGCTATATATTATAAATATAGGGATAGTTATCCAGTATGTGAAGAATGGTCAGAAGAGTGGGCGGAAAAATGCAGATTAAAATGATCAACCATTTTACCACTGATTATACATATAAATTTAATATTCTAATGTTACAAGTAGTGACCACAGTGATTTTTTGGGTTTGTTTTGTACACTCATCTGAGGCTGGTAATCGTTTTACCTCAAATTATCCTTGTGTTGATAAGGGTAAACATTGTGTAAGTTCTGGCACAAGAACTATACAGGGATTTGAGGTACACCGAGATTGTTGGGAATTTGCCTATAGTAAAACATGTGATTATCCTAGTAAAAATGACTGTAAGAATTTTGCACATTGTTATGCAGTAGCAGACTTGCCGTGTTTACTACGGGATAATTATGGTAATTGTGTAAATCTACACAAAGAATTTTCTTGTAAAAGTTGGAATCCTGTAACTATTGATAAAGAAATGGTAAGAACTGGACTAGTTGAGAAAGAGGGCAAAGATAGATTGGTATGCAAAGGAGTACCTTGCATTGATGGTAACTGTGTTGACAAGAGCTATTTAACAGACGCTGATATGATGGACTCAGTATCAAAACTATATGCAGTAGGTCAGATGAAAGGGGCTACTGATCCAAATTTCAAATTATTTGAAGGGTTTAGTCAAAGTTGCAGTAAAAAAGCTGTCTCTTATACTAATTGCTGTTCTACCAGCTTAAAAGGTTGGGGTAAGCATTTAGGGGCAAGATGCACAAAAAATGAAATCGATTTAATAGATAAACGACAAAAAAACTTATGTGTTTATGTCGGGAAAGAAAATAAACAAAAAATGCGTATTAATAAAATAGTGAAGCATCATTATTGTTGCTTTGGTTCACTACTTAACAAAGTGATACAAATAGAGTCACGTAAACAACTTGGTATGAATTTTGGTAGTGGCAAATACACTAATTGTCGTGGCTTAACACTTGCAGAGATTATGAGGCTAGATTTTGACAGGATGGATTTCAGTGAGTTCTTTGCCGATATTTTAAAGAGGATGAAGGTACCAAAGGTAGGAGATATTAAAGCACGAGTGAACTCATCGCTACCAAGCGTACAAAAATACGACGGTAATCCAGATAATAAAAACAATAATAAGGCTGGCTGGAATACTGATCTGAAAGTTGATTAATAACAATAAATAGAATTAGAGATACTAGCGAATTACAAGTAATAGTTATGGTAAATTATACAACAATATTAGTTTTGATATACATTCTGTTACCTAGTATGAGTTATGCCAATTTCTTTGAGCAACGTTATCGTGGTTGGTTATGGTTTGAAGAGAAGATGATAGAGCAAGATATGATGTCATCAGAACAGCCGAGTAACGACATTACCCCAGAGCAGGCTAAAGAAGAAATAGAGCAATTTGCTAAGGAACTTGCTGAACTCAAGTTTATGATGCTAGCTCGTCCAACCCCGGCAAATGTTAAGGCTTACCGAGATAAGGAAAAACAAATGTGGCAGCAAGCAGAAAAGTTGCATGATAGTTGGGATATGGCAAATCTTCTTTATCCGCAGCAACGTGATCTTATTAATAATCCGGTAAATGTTCATGGGGTAAAAGCCAAAAGAGCAATACAAGAAGCAGAGAATTCTCGCAAGATTCAACAGTTAGCTAAGGAGTTTGATTTAGTATTATTTTTTAGCGAGCAGTGTCAGTACTGCCAATTATTAGCACCAGTACTAAAAAATTTTGGTTCTCGATATGGTTTTAACATTGATGCGGTAAGTAGCACTGGTAGTAAACATGAATATTTTAAGACATACAAGGCTAATGGATTAATAGAACGTTTAAACATAACTGAATTTCCTACAGTTATCGCTGTAAGTCATGATGCTAAAACAGCATTTGAACTAATTCGTGGATATGTAAGCGAATCGGAATTGGAAGAATATAGTTTGCTGGCTGTTAAACATCTTGCAAATATCAAGAACAAAGAAGCTGTTGTTAACAGTTTAATATCAAGTAATTTATCAGAATGAGCAACAAAGCCTTAAATATTTTAAAATACATAGTAATCATTACTATATTTGGTAATCACACTATTTTTGCTAGTGGTATAGACAAGTTAATGAAATATGCAAGTCCTAATGGGAGCATGAGTAATGTTAACAAAGCAGCGATTATCAACGATCAGCAAGGAGGTTATATGACTGGTGGTTCAGTAATCTTGAGAGGTCCACGCCCAAAAACTTTGCAACCCCTAACAATACAAACTCCTAAACTAGAGTTTGATGCTTGTACCGGCTCTGCTGATTTTCGTTTTGTCGGGCTTAGTTATATTTCCAGCAGAGAGTTTACTCAGTTCTTTAAGAATATGGGTACGGCATCAGGTGCTTATGCTGTTAAAATGCTGATTAAATCAGCCTGTCCTCAATGTGAAGATATCATGTCGTATATGGAAACGGTAGCAAGAGATATTAATGGTATGATGATGGATCAATGTGCAGCAGGTCAAGCTCTAGCTAAGGGAGCATTCCCGATGCTTAATAGTAGTAGTCAGCAAAGATGTTTAATACAAGGCAATATTGGTAAAACGAATAAAGACATGTATGAGGCAAGCGATAAATGTAAAAGTAATCCGGATCGTTTTGGTAATAGTGGAGAGGAAGATGAACTTAAATCCTTGCTTGGTAATGAATTTAATTTGGTATGGAAGGCACTTAGTAAAGGTAGTAGTGGTGATTTAGATTTTAAGGAATTAATCATGTCTATTAGCGGTACTATCATCGGGCGTAAGATTGATGGTCGTTTTCATTTTAACAACAAGCCATCATTAGTGTTAAATAATGATCTTTTGGAGCAATATAGGCCTTCTAGCCACAAACCGTCCAAATTTCCGACAAAGTGTTTAGGCGTATAAGTCAGTGTTCAGTTAAGCAATATATCTTCTAGCATTTTATCGATGTCTATTTTTCTTCTGTTGTCATAAAAACTAAAGTAACCGGTAAAGTGGATATGCTGCTAAGCGGCGGGGGATAATTTTCTAAGAAATTTTAGTACCTTTTTGTTATTTGGATTTTTGTTGAGCAGGTGGGAATGAATTGAAGCATTGTAATAAATAATGGCGCTTGCAATTAATAGACCACACTGGTTGCTAATTTCCATTTCAAGATCAGTGCGTCCCAGCAAAGCTTTTCTACCGCTAACCTTGGCAATAGCTCCACGTAATGTATGGTAGGATTCAAGCCTATTTTGTGATCTATGCGCATTCTCAAGGATTTTAGGATCTAAAATGCATTTCAATGTATAAATACTTCTGATTAATTTGTTGAACTCAAAAAGAGCTTTTCTTGTCTTGTTGTTCGTAGAAAGCGCGCAAAGCTTTTTAATCAGCGTACTTTGGCTCATTTCTTTTAAAGCTAGAGTAGCAATAATACGGTCTATATTATCTTTTTCATCTATTATCAACTGACGATCAATTATACCAATTGGCTGAACTAGAAAATTTACATAGGAAGCCGGATCCTTTGTCCCATATACATTGTTTAGTTCACTTTTTAGATTTGTAAACCTTGGTCTTAATTCACTGCCAAACATATGGAAAAGCGCAAAGTTAGCTTTATTGACGCTGTGCATGTCACCAGTAATAACCGTTGGGTTAATCAGAGATGTGTTGTTATACCAAATATCAAACACAAAATTACTTTCGTGCTCGTGAGCGCCAATCACGTCTGAGTTAATTGGCACGTAATTGGATAGCATTGTATATGCAACTACCCCACGACCTTTTTTAAAATATTTTCGCGAGTACCGTGCTTTAGTTGTGGGTGTTAGGGCTTCAAACTTTTGTCCGTCGACAGCGCCATAAAGTACATTAAGATCAAAGGTATAATGAGGAAAAATACTTAAATTGGTGATATGATTGGCAATAATTGCATTGGCTTTTTTAAGAGTGACAAGCCTCATATACTGTTTATAGGTAGATTCAAGGATATGATAAACACAATCACTGGTTTGTGCCATTTTATGATTACCAATATTGGTGGCTTGGGAAATCATGACCGCAATTAAGTTATTAAAATCTACCTTCTGTTTGATATAAAGGGGCTGTAAAGGAGTGAGTACTGATAGAAAGTGGCACTTATCATTAACAAATTGCAAGACATCGCTCAAGTCACAAACTGGTAGTTTACCATAAAAAGTCTGTTTTTCTAAGGTTTCTTCTTCATTAACAGTCCTTGGCTTAACCCACAGCACTTCCTGTTTTGTGTGGTTATATTTTAGATGTTTCAATGTGCCTTGTTTTAAGCTATGATTAACCTCGATCCACAGGGTATCAAGTTCTTTAAAAAGTAAATCAAGTTGTGAGTCACATGGTGTTTTGATCCACGGAATTGCAAGCGCGTCTAAGATATGCTTCTTCTCCTCAAGGGATACAAGATCGTGCGCAAAAGGACGATGACGCACGCTGTCGTCAATATAGAGTGCACCTGTTTCTATTTGTTTGGTAATTTGGCAATACACGGCTATTTCATAGCGATTTGCTCGAATAGTCGACTCACCATTTTTATCATCTATTAACAAATAAGGCTCCAATCGTTTTGATATGAAGTCCCGCGGGAAATGTTTGCTGTGTTGTTGAGTAAGCGATTGCTGTTTAGCAAAAACTTCCTTCATCCACTGAATAGCTTTTAATAAAGGGTTATCGGCATGCTGGCTTTTAAAATCTGTGGCGAGCAAAAGGGAACGCAAGTGATGCTTATAGCGTGCTACAGCCCTGTCTCTTTCTTGCCACATAATAAGCTGTTTGCGTTTTGGTTTGTGTTTTTTGATCATTTTTTTGCCAATAGTGCGAATGGATTCTTTCGGTAAAATCTCGAACGCTTTTTTACGCGCGTCTCCTAACTCCATAGAATCGCTTAATTTATCATCTACATATAACAAGATGAGTTGTCCCACCTGTTTCTCCTTGTCATCTGGCTCCTCATCGCTATAGGCATCTGCTTTTGCTTTGGTTTCTTTTTCTAGTTTATTAACTTGAAAGCTAAAGGCATCAATCAAATTATCGCTGATTTGTTGATAACGTTTAAACGCGTAGCACAACAGATAGAGATAGGTTCGTTCATCGTCAAATCGTTCTAAATCATAGATTGTGTAATAATTGGCAAGGCTTGCGTAAGTGGCAATATTTTGCGCAGAAATTTCTAGGACTGGTAAAATAGTTTTGGCAAAATTATGCAGTGGTTTCAATAGGGTATGCTTTCTGCATTCAATGTTCATCATTGTCGAACCAAAACTTTTAGGATCTTGTTTGAGAGCCGCTAGCTCTGAAAGAGTGTTTTCATTTTTAATAAGTTGTTTGAGACTTTGTTTGTATTCATCTGTAAGTACTGAATATAAACAATATTTTAGGCGCTTGCGTTCTTCGACAAGAATGTGGCTGATAATTTTTTGTAAAGTTGAGTAGCCTGGGCGAACAATCTTTGCAGATTGTAAAAATGCTAATAATTCATGCGCAATCTCCCGTTTAACGCTAAGCCTTGCTCGATCATAGAGCTTTGGCAAAAACTCTTTTGACCAAGGCTTGTAGCTAAATAATTTGATAATTGAGTCACAGACGCGGTAGTGCTCATATTTGGTGATGTTGAAAGCCTGAAGTGTTTGATTGGTAAAACAGTGAGTTAAAATGAAGCGTAGATCATCTTGTGGAACCTTATGAAACGAAAAACGAAAAAAGATATGTTTTGCTTTGAAGTATCCCATTTGTATAGCAGCGTAAACTTGAGCCTCCATTGAAGAGCCCTGTAATATGACTTCCCATTCTTCAGGAGTAAACACAAAGTAATTCAAACGCTGTTGGTCGTCAAAATCAGGAAATCCATAAAATGCAAATTCTTCCAGATCCGACATAATGGAAAGTCTTTTGTCTGGTGATGACATAAGAGTGTTGTTTTTTGTATTATTCATAATGGGCGTTGTCACACGTGCGAAATGAATATATAATACACATTAAAAACTATATACAAGATGTATTATTTTTTACTGTAATTTGGTTATAACTTAACAAGGCGTTTTAATGGGTAAAATTGTTGCTTATTTGCGAGCATCTACAGACAAGCAAGATTTAAATCATCAAAAACTAGAATTGCTTGAATTTGCCAGAAAGAAATCTCTGTCTATCGACGAATTTGTCGAAATCACCATTTCATCAAGAAAGAGTAGTAAACAAAGGCGTATTGATGAACTGCTGAGTATGTTAAATGACGGTGATATATTGCTTGTTACCGAACTCAGCCGACTCGGAAGAAGCACTACAGAGGTTATTACCATAGTAAACTCTTTAGCGAAGCGTAATATTCGCGTTATCGTTTTGAAACAAAACTTAGATATCAGCCAACAAGACATAAATTCAAAGGTTACATTGACGCTTTTCTCATTGTTTTCTGAGTTAGAACGAGACTTAATCAGCTTGAGAACAAAAGAAGCATTGGCTTCCAAGAAAAGACAAGGACAAATTTTAGGAAAACCAAAAGGAACAATTCAAAAAAGTAAATTTGATAAACATGCGGAAAAAATCAAAGAATTATTGGACTATGGTCTTTCAGTCCGTAAAATTTCTAGTGTGCTTGAATATACCAACCACATTGCACTTAATACTTATATTAACAAGAGAAACTTAAAGAAAAAAATTACAAACCACTTAACAAACACTTTGTCAGAAATTTGGAGGGTTTGTGGCTAGAAGGCCTTCTAGCAGTTCTACAAAAACAGTTATTCCTATAAGTTGTAAATCACTACGTATCTTATTGAGCAACAAGTTTAAATCATTGTTTCCTGAGCCATTATTTTTTAGGTCTTGCAAAACAATAAAAAATGATATGTTATCAGATTTTGTTAATATTAATATTTCCTTCAAGACTTTTCTGAATTCTTGTTGAATTAATAAACTGAAATAATAACTCTGTATTAGTTTGTATTTATCAGATTTTTCTATAAAGTTTATAATCCCCTCTCGGGCATTTGTTGATATTTTTCGTTTGATATTAGAAATATGACTTTCAATAGTTCTAATTTCAAGCTGTTTATCCTCATTTGATAGAAAATTAGCTATTCCTTTTGTGTTTTTCCCATGCATAATGCATGCTATTACATCTATTTCTCTTGATGTAAATCTAATATTGTTAATTGTTAGCAAATATTTTTTACAAATCTCTTGTGGACACAAGTTCTCTTTATTTTCCATAATATATATAATTACTTAAACTACTAAATTCATACTCTTGAGGCATTGTATTTTAAATATAAGACATAGTCTGCTTAATTCTCTGAATTATGTCTATGTATTTTTTACTTACGTATAATACTTAATATTTTTTAATTAATTAAATTTTTAAGGTTTTAATAAATATCTTCCAGGCTAGAGTTAGTTTAGTTATTTTAGACAGCCTCCTAGGAAGTTAAACTATAATTTAAATTATTGTAAAATAGAAAATATTTTAAATAGGCTCACTGCAACTATAGTAGATATTAATTATGCAAGATACAAATACTAACGATTTATGTAATATCATAAGTTCTATTAGTAGTAAATTGGACAAAAATGATATAGTAGCTGAAATACATTTACATTATAGGTTAAAAGATACTTGTTCTGTTTTAAAGAAGATATTAAGAAAAACTATCGCTTTGAAAGAATTAATGGATATAATTGCTTTTAGAGTTATAGTTGATAAAAAAGAAGACTGTTATAAAGTATTGGCTATTATTTACAGTCTCTACTCTATTAATATCAAGAAGTCTAAAAACTATATTGCTAATCCTAAGGATAATGGCTACCGTTCCTTACACGTCATAGTTGTAGTTGGTATCTATGAACGTAATATAGAAATACAAATACGGAGCAGGAGGATGCATAATATCGCAGAATCTGGCACAGCAAACCATGATAAATATAAAAAAAAGCAGGAAGTAAAGCTAAGAAAGTTACTTTCTAAACAGAAGATTAATACAACTGCTATTAATACTGAGATCAATAACGCATATAATATTTTTAGGCAATTTAATTGGACTATAGCAGAACTCGTTGCTTATGAGCAGGCAATTGAAAATCTTTGTTATAATTTGTACGATGTACAATTGAATAAAGTTATTGAGTAATTTTTCTGCCTGTCCAAAAGCTAAAAAAATTAAAAATAAATTAAAATTTAAAACCTTATACTAATTTGCATTAGAAAATAAAGAATGTAACGTAAATATAACAAAATACTTTAAGAAATATATAATAAATTATTTAGTAGTATTTTAATTTTTAGTTTAATATACTTTATAATTAAAATAATATTATGTATTAAAATGGAAGATATTAATAATTGTCAGTATGATTGGGAAGCAAGATACACAAATTGTCATTATGCCGAAAGGCTACTCAATAAATTATCTGAACTGAACCAGCAAGTAACGCAACCAGTAGATATGAAGGAGGTTGGAAGAGGTATATGTTACGCCAAAAAATATCATGGCAACCAAATGCGACAATCCGGCGATCCGTATTACTCCCACCCGATAGAGGTAGCATATATGGTTGCTGAATATACCGCACTAAATATACCAAAATATTACAGAACTGATATGATCATTACCAGCTTACTGCATGATACTATTGAAGATACAACTCTTACCGAAGATATGATTGGTAGAGTTTTTGGTGAGCAAGTTGCTAGTCAAGTGGCAGATTTGACCAGGGTGAAATTTTATGGGAAGATTAGTGCGGCAGAGACACTGAATATATTATTTCAACAAAAGAAAAATGATATTTTAATAATAAAACTCTTTGATCGACTTCATAACATGCAGACTATTGCTGCTAAGTCTCCTGAGAAGATTAAGAAAATTATAGAGGAAACTTTACAAGGGTTTGTAATCCTCGCTATATATTTAGAGATACCAGAAATAAAATGGAATTTTATAAAAATGTGCTTTCAACATTTATCAATCACACACTGTTCGACATTGGATTTGCACAGTCTTTTGGATAATTTCCCGTTTCTTTTTCCAATTTTTCAAAGTTTTATTCGGAATAAATAGCCACCGTCTCTATGAGCAATAGGTAAATCGCCCACTCTTTTGCCAACTTTTCAAAATACAATAGCCCGTAAGCAAAACCAATAATTATCGGAACATAACAACCCATAATCCCCTTTTAATAGCTCCACAGTTAACAGTCTTGCAAGAAGTAGCAGTATATTTATTTAGAGCTTGTAAATAAGGAGTATTATTAAGTTGTTCAATACTAAAGTACCTAGGCTCTGTGAACAAAATTTAAATTACTAGATTTCGACTCTTTTTAGCTGCAAATTATAAGATTTTTTTGAAATAGAACTAACTATTCCGGCAAAAATCTTATTAATTTTCGCTTTAAAATACTCAAAATCTAAACAATTAAAATTTTGTTCACAGAGCCTAGATTCTCCTTTTTGTTCTATATTTTCAGGATAACGGTAGGCTAAATCCTCAGCAGGAGTAATAGATGTTTTTAGTAAATAAGGCTCTATAGTCAATTGATGAGAAGTTGGGGACGTTGTCGCTCGTCGCTCGCCTATCAGTTATAGGCGTCGCTCCATCGTTCCTAGTACCCCCCCCTGAATTGACTATAGCTTTCGACAGTTGAACTACTATCTTCCTCGCTAATAGATGGTTGATCCACTATCTTGAATAAAGTTCAATTACTAAATGTACTTCTGGCTCAAAAGGGTATGGAACATCAGAAATTACTGGAATTCTGACGAACTTACCAGACAATGAATGGGCATCAAAAGTTAAATAACCTGGTACGGTATTTTCTTGTTTGCTAGCTGTTTCGAGTATTACAGGAATTTGTTTTGCTGATTCCTTTAGCTCGATGACATCGCCTTCTTTTAATCGCATGCTTGGGATATCAACCTTTTTGCCATTTACCTTAATATGACCATGGGTGACAAATTGTCTTGCAGCAAAAATCGTTGGGGCAATATTCATTCTGTAGATAACAGCGTCAAGCCTTCTCTCTAATAGACCTATAAAATTTTCACCAGTATTGCCTTTCATTTTTTGTGCAAGAGCAAAGGTGTTTCTAAATTGTTTTTCGTTAATCCGACCATAATGACATTTAAGCTTTTGTTTAGCTTTTAAGTGTACACCATAATCAGAAGTTTTAACCATACTATTCTGACCATGTTGACCAGGACGGTAATTTCTTGTATTGAAGGCATCTTTGCTATCACCCCACAGGCTTACACCTAGTCTTCTGCTTGCCTTATATTTAGAACTAATAATTTTTGTCACGCTCTATAAATCTCATAATTTTGACATTATTAACATATACATTGAAATTCATCAAGTATATATCAAAATATATATATTTTAACAACTAAAGTCAACCCTCATTTCTTGAAATATCAAAAGTTATTTGTTCAACAACAGATAATCCTCAAGATTAATTATTTGTGCTGACTTAATATCTATATTGGAGTGGGAGGTAGCCAAAATCACCCCCCCATTATTTGCTTTTGAAATCATCAAATTATATAGCAATTCTTTATTTTCTTGATCTAGATTTGCTTCTACTTCATCTAATAACCATAAATTTGATTGGCAAGCAATGAGCTTTGCTAAGGCAACCTTCTTTTGGTTGCCAGCAGAAAGCCTGTAACATTTCTCATGCAAAATGTTATATAACTTAAAATAATGTACCGAAGATTCTAATGTTTCAAGGGAATCATAAATTGTAGACCAAAATCTTAGATATTCTAATACAGTTGTTTGAGATTTTAATCCAAGATTATGTCCAATATAATTACAATAAGGTTTCTTTAAATATTTGCAGTTCAATGTTCTATACAAAATATTGCCACTTGTTGGATTTTGTATATTAGCAACAATTCTAAGTAATGAAGTCTTTCCACAACCATTGGTTCCTTGAAAATAAACTATAGATGACGGTAAAAAAGTCATACTAATATTAGTGAAGATACTTTTTTGCTCTATAATAAGAGTGACTTGCTCAAATGACAGCATTTATGCTTGAGTATCCTCTGTAAGCTCCGCCATAAGTGCTACATCATCAAGTTCTAATGTATAGTCAATTGGTAAGAGGTTGGTGACGTCGTCATTCGTCGCTCCATCGTTCCTAGTACCAAATCCTCCTGAATTGACAACATTGTTTACAGGAGTTAAAAAATCTGATGGATCAAACGTATCCATCTCTTTATTTGACTCTTCTTGTGTTTCATTACTACAAAACTTATTTTTGATGAACATAGTAGCAGCACCTAGTATAGTTAGCCCTAAAGAAGCTATAGAATATAAGCAATATGACCACAATTTTTGACTTGAGGTTTGCTCTTGAGAGGATGCTGTAGATGAAACAGTAGAATTTGTTTCATCTGTAATAGTAGTTTCCGCAGGAGTAGTAGAGTTTACTTCAAGTGGAGTAGCAATAGAATTTGTCTCAGCTGTGGTAGTACTTTCCGCAGGAGTAGTAGAGTTTACTTCAAGTGGAGTAGCAATAGAATTTGTCTCAGCTGTAGTAGTACTTTCCACAGAAGTAGTAGAGTTTACTTCAAGTGGAGTAGCAGTAGAATTTGTCTCGGCTGTAATAGTACTTTCCACAGATGTGTTTAAAGGGGGATATTTTGTATTATACTCCTTCCATTCAGGAAGATCGTCGAATGGTTCAAAAGAATCGTCATCCAATGTGTTTGAAAATGAATCTTCTTCATATAGTTTTTGTGATACAATTAAAGAGTCATTCAATTTTTTTGAAAAATGGTTCAATGTTTCTACAGAATTGTTCACAATGTAACTTCCTTCATGCTTACTTGAAAGTGTATGATCCTCTGGGCTAGTAGAATAAGCATCACTAGGGAGTATACTAGTGGTGCTTTCTGTAGGAAAGGAATTAACGGTATGATGTAAGGCTGAAGTAGCCAGTAGAAATGTTGATCCAGCAGAACTAGAGAAAATTTTCATAAAATTTGTTTCCTATTTAAGAATATTAATTGATATTTAGTTGTATAGTCAATTGATGAGAAGTTGGTGACGTCGTCACTCGTCGCTCGCCTATTACTTATAGGCGTCGCTCCATCGCTCCTAGCATCAACTTCTCCTGAATTGACTATAACAAGATAGTTAACGTCAACTATCTAAATTGATAAAATAGGTTTTTTGTATATAAGTCAAGGTAATTCAAAGTTGTGTATAAAAAATAAAATAGTGAAATCTGGTTTTTTTGCCATTCTTGCTTCTCCTTGTTATTCCCGCTTCGGTGTGGATATAGACCCCGTACCAAAGCAGGGGTGACACTAAGTTAAGCAGGAATGACACAAAACATGATTGCTTCGTTGCCATTAAAGTGGCTTCTCGCAATGACGAGTTTTACCCAGGTCATTGCGAGGGGCTATAAAGAGCCTTAGTAGATTAGTTATAGTATCGGTTTGTGTTTTTTTAGCGACTTATACCTCTGATGTTACTAGGTCTTCAGCTCCTGTCAGTGAAACTGATAAATCTTGTATCACCTTTGCATCACCGTTATCATTACTTGGGATGAATTGATCTGACTCAAGTAAACCATGCCCATTACAATCTTTAAGTTTTGGGTCTGATTTACTCAAATACTCCAGACAAGCCTCGTAAATATCGCTACCTTTCTTGTAAAGAAAAGCACCAGCAGCCAACACTGTAAGTATTGCAACCCCACTGGAAACTGCAGTATCCACTATATTTTTCACTGTCCATTCTTTAGCGGAAGGGGGAGTTTGGTCTTGTGGTGTTGTTGGTGTAGAAGATTCTGCCTGGGTAGTGTTTTTTGCTACAGTAGAAGCTTCTGTAATTAAAGAAGCAAGAAATGCTTCGGTAATTTGTTCCGGCGTAGTAGAAGTTGTTGTGCTAGAAGATTCCTTAATTGAAGGGGTTAAAACTGGTAAGTCACATACATGATCAATTGAATGAGATTCGAATAATCTGCTATCGGGAGAATAATATCTAAAAGATACCTCAGCTGTATCATTATTTTTTCCAGTTTTTATTGATATGTCATCTAAATTCTCTCCCCAACTAAGATTGGCTTCGTTTTCCCCTGAAGAAAATGATTGATTGTTGCAAGGTTCAGGAAGACACTTACCATATAATCGGCTCCATGCCGTAGGGAATTCTTTAGTAGGAGTTTGTGGTGATTCTCCAGCTATCATGCAATTATCATTTGGCAAAGTATGGTAGATTGCTTTGGATATTTGTTTATTATTATCACGTGACAGCGTATCACTCCGGGAAGCTTTTAAATCGCATGAATGAATTACCTCACCCTGATGCGTCTTCGCATCAAGGGCATCATAATATGAAAAAGTTGCTTTTCCTGTTTTGTCATCGACCGCTTCTATATTCAGATTACTTGCTCTATAGTACCATTCATTGTATGTTTCTTTATTCTGAGTATATTTCTCACCACAAGGAGTATTATAACACTGCATATATATCTTAGAGTATAATATTTGGATCATTTCCCCCTTATGAGTTGATGCCTGAACTGCAATGCAATTACCATTTTCCAAAGTAAGTTTTTTTTTCTGTTAAGTGCAAGGGTAGTGGTGATTCAGCCCGAGCGCTCCTATGATGAACTACATAAGAACTCTCTATGGGTTCTGCAGATTGATGATTAGGATTATATTCTGTAGGAAATGCACCAACGCTTTTCAATGCTTCGCTGGCCATTAGCCCTAAGACAAGTCCTTTAGGAATAGATGAAATAACCTTAGCAACCATATCAAGCAAACTGCTTGATTGAGGATTTGCCTCAGGTTCAATGAGTTTAAGACTGATAGCTTCGCTTTGCTCTGTCTTGTTAAGCATATCTTTGTCAATGTTTCCTTGCTCGTCAAGGGCGGCGTATTTTTTTATAATATATTTTAGGAAGGCTGTTTTTTTTGAATTAGAGAATTTTTTAAGTAACTCTTCACTATCTGGGTGGTTAAAGGCATTTTCCAGACTATTAAGCTGAGTTTCAGTAAGACTTTGTTCTACGTTCTTAGCTTCCTTTTTCTTAGTTTTAAAATACTTACTACGTGTAGATGTTTTAATATTGTGTTTGGGTGTCATAAAAATTTATTTCCTATTTCATAATATTGGTTAATGTTTTCTTTAACAAGATAGTTAACATAAACTATCAGAATTGATAAAATAGCTTTTTCATAAAGAAGTCAAGATTTAATTTTAAAATTGTTTAATAAAAAATAAAATAGTGAAATCTGGTTTTTTTTGTCATTCCCGCCCACTATTGTCATTCCCGCGTAGGCGGGAATCTAGACCCCTGCTTTCGCAGGGGTGACACTAAGGTAAGCAGGGATGATATAAAATATAAATATTTTTCAAATTAAATTGCATGAAAAGCTTAGTGTTAGGTATTTTTAGTGTATACTCAAAATGAAAGTTAATGGTAGTGGTCGTGGCAATCCATTTGGGTTGCTTCAATGCCACTAAAGTGGCTTCTCGCAATGACGGTTGGGGTTTGTGTGCTTCTCGCAATGACGTCTGGGATATCGAGAACTTATTCGAGTTAGCTATAAAACAAATTTGGAGTGGTTAATATGAATTATGATTATCTTAAAGAAATATCTGTTGGAGAGGATGTTTATAAAATTTTTGATATAAATAAGGCGGCAAGTGATATTGGGCTTGAGTTAAAGCGTTTACCTTATAGTTTAAGGATATTATTTGAAAATGTTCTGCGTCTAACTGGTAGCCAAGAGAAGTTGTTGCTATTTAAAGAATGGCTTAAGGCAAGGAAATCCGAGGCTGAGATACCATTTATGCCAGCTAGGGTACTGATGCAGGATTTTACTGGCGTTCCGGCTATTGTTGATTTAGCTGCTATGCGTGATGCTATGAAAAAACTAGGGAAGAATCCATTAAAGATTAATCCTTTGATACCTGTTGATCTGGTAATAGATCATTCGGTACAAGTCGATTATTATGGAACAAGTGAAGCTTTTGATAAAAATGTTACAATGGAAGTAGCTCGGAATATAGAGCGTTATGAGTTTTTAAAATGGGGGCAGGAAGTATTTGATAATTTTAAAGTAGTACCCCCGGGAACAGGTATTTGTCATCAGGTTAATTTGGAATATTTAGCTAATGTTGTGTGGACTAAACAACAAGAAGGGGTAACTTTCGCTTATCCGGATACATTGGTTGGTACAGATAGTCATACTACGATGATTAATGGTCTGGCAGTTCTTGGTTGGGGAGTAGGGGGGATTGAAGCTGAGGCGGCAATGCTTGGTCAGCCTTTATCAATGATTATACCCGAGGTAATTGGCTTTAAATTGACTGGCTCTTTAAATGGGATGATTACCGCTACAGATTTGGTGCTAACCGTTACCCAAATGTTAAGGAAGAAAAATGTCGTTGGCAAATTTGTCGAATTTTATGGAGATGGATTGGACTTTTTAACATTGGCAGATAGGGCAACTATTTCAAATATGGCTCCTGAATATGGTGCTACTTGTGGCTTCTTTCCAATTGACAATGAGACTATCAAATATCTTAACTTGACGGCTAGAGAGCCAAATCGCATAAAATTAGTAGAGCAATATGCTAAGCTACAGTCATTATGGTACGAAACGACAATTATTCCAGAATATACTGAGACATTAGAGCTGGATTTATCTACTATCGAAGCTTCTTTAGCAGGGCCAAGACGTCCACAAGATCGAGTTAACCTAAGAAATGCCGCCAGTAATTTTAACAGTGAACTAGCTTCTTTAACCAAAGGTGATGTTAATATTGATAAAAAATACCCTGTGACTGATGAATATGCAATCAGTCATGGTGATGTCGTAATAGCGGCAATTACTAGCTGTACCAATACTTCCAATCCTAATGTAATGGTTGCTGCTGGCTTGCTGGCTAAAAAAGCAGTAGAACTTGGACTAGTGAAAAAGCCATGGGTTAAGACCTCATTGGCTCCTGGTTCAAAAATAGTAACGGAATATTTGAAAAAAAGTGGGCTTGAGCAATATCTCAATGATTTAGGTTTTAATCTTGTTGGCTATGGGTGTACTACTTGTATCGGCAATTCTGGGTCACTGTTGCCGGAAATAGAAGAGACTATTACCAAAAACAATCTGGTTGTTGCTTCGGTATTATCTGGTAACAGAAATTTTGAGGGTAGGGTACATCCTTTAACCATAGCTAGTTATCTTGCCTCTCCGCCGCTAGTTATTGCTTATGCTATCACCGGTACTATCAACATTAATCTTGAGACTGATGTGATAGGAAAAAGTCATGATGGTAAGGATGTTTATCTTAAGGATATTTGGCCTACTCAACACTCGATACAGAAAATAATTGAGGAATCTATTGACTGTAAAATGTTTAAGGAGAAATATAGTGATATATTCTTAGGTGATAAGGAATGGCAAAATATTAAGGTAACTAAAAGTGATACTTATAATTGGAATAAAAATAGCACTTATATCAATAATCCACCTTATTTTGAAGGTATCGAGCATATATCCAGTGAATTGGGGGATATAGAATCTGCTAGGATATTAGCCATCTTTGGCAATTCTATTACTACTGATCATATATCGCCAGCCGGAAATATTAGTAAAACAAGCCCTGCTGCTAAATATTTAACTGAGCAGGGTATTTTACCAGCAGATTTTAACTCTTATGGATCACGACGTGGCAATCATCAAGTAATGATGCGTGGGACTTTTGCCAATAATAGGATTAAAAATGCTATGTGTCCTGGAATTGATGGGGGGATAACGATCAATCAACGGAATGGTCAACAAATGAGTATTTATGACGCCTCTCAGGATTATAAGGCTCATTCTATCCCTTTAGTAATTTTTGCAGGTAAAGAATATGGCTCTGGTTCGTCGAGAGATTGGGCAGCAAAAGGTACTAGTTTACTAGGAGTAAAAGCGGTAATTGCTGAAAGTTTTGAAAGAATTCATCGGTCAAATTTAGTTGGTATGGGCGTATTACCGCTTGTACTCACTTCTACTACGGTAAGTGATTTAAAACTTGATGGTTCTGAATATATTACAATTACAGGCTTAAGTAATAAAGTAGGGCCTTATAAACAACTTAGTTGTGTTATCAAGAGGAAAAGTGATATAATTGAAACTATCGGCGTAATATTACAAGCTTTTACAGATAATGAGATAGATTATATAAAATATGGTAGTATAATGCACTTAGTGGTTAAGAATTTTAGTAGTTAAAAAGTTGAAGAGATGAAAATGGATAAGGAAATTAAAAAATATATAGCAGCAGGAAAAACTAATCTTGTCGTAACTTATATATTATTTTTATGTGGAATAGTTGCTCCGTTATTACCTATTATTGGTGCAGTTTTTTCCTATATTAATAAGGATATTAAAAATAAATATTTATCTAGCCATTATATTTTTATATGGCGGACTTTTTGGATAGGATTCGTTGGTATGATGATATCTATAATAACCACTATAATACTAATTGGTCCTGTATTGTATGTATGTTTGTTGGTGTGGTTTATATTAAGGATTGCTATGGGTTTTAAATATTTATTAAATGGTGTGGAGCATCCGAACTACATGACTTACTGGATAAAATAAAATGGATTTGGAAACTATACTTGGCAAACAAACTTCATATATAGATGTGTACGATAATAGTTTATTACAACCAATTAGTCGTAAATTTGCTAGAGAGCAATTACAGATAACAGGTGATTTACCTTTTTATGGCTTTGATATTTGGAATTGTTATGAGGTCTCTTGGCTAAGCCAAACTGGTAAACCTGAGGTACGGATATTGGAATTTATGGTGAGTAGTGATTCACCTAATATTATAGAATCAAAGTCACTAAAGCTTTACTTAAATTCTTTTAGTAATACTAAGCTTAGCAGTTCAGAGCAAGTAATAGAGTTAATTACCAGGGATTTAGGTCTAATATTTGGGTCAGATGTAATAGTGTTGTTAAAAGATTTAGAGTCATATGATGGCACTAGGCTGCAGTCTTTTTCAGGTGTAAATCTCGATAAATTAGATGTGACAATTACTAGTTTTGAAATTAGCCAGAACTTGCCAAAATTGTTGGAAGATGATACGAATATCGTCGATGAGGTGCTATATTCTAATTTGCTCAAATCAAATTGTTTAGTTACTCAACAGCCAGATTGGGCATCAGTACAGATTAGTTATCGAGGCAGAAAAATTGACCATAGTTCTTTATTAAAATATTTGGTGTCGTTTCGTAATCATAATGAGTTTCATGAACAATGTATTGAGCGTATTTTTTGTGATATTAGTAAGTTTTGTATTCCCGATGAATTAACTGTTTATGCCAGATATACAAGACGTGGCGGCATAGATATTAACCCTATAAGGTCTAGTAGCAATCTAGATGTTACGAAAATTAGCAATTTAAGACATATTCGTCAATAATTACTGAGTAGCTAACATTAATTTGTTGTATATATATTTATAATAAGGTATTTTTAGTGGAAAAAATATGGGCAAAAGTAAGTTATAGCTAATAGTATCTGTATATTAGCGAGGAGTCGGTTTGTAACACCTCGTCATTGCGAGGAGCCGCAAAGCGGCGACGCGGCAATCCAAGAAAGTGATTAGAAATAGATTGCTTCGACTACTATATGGTCTCGCAATGACGTATAGAAATAGATTTAATTATCTCCTGTATTGAAACGAATTCAGGAAATTTAAGAGTGTTAGATGTTTGAGCAATTACTTGATTTTTCTTCTATATATTTTATTATAGAAGGGATGGTAGTAACACTAAAATATAGCTTAGTTTCAGTGTTATTTGGATTGATTATCGGTACTTTACTAGCAATTTGTAAGGTAAGCAAAAGTCATGCCTTAAGGCTATTTGCTAATTTTTATACATCAATTTTTCGTGGTACACCACTACTTATCCAACTTAGCATAATTTATTTTGGTTTGCCTGGGGTAATTGGTATTAAGCTTGGGGTATTCGCTGCAGGTACCATAGCTTTCTCATTAAATTCAGGGGCATATGTTTCGGAAATAATTAGAGCTGGAATGAATGCTGTTGATAAGGGGCAGATTGAAGCGGCTAAGGCGTTAGGCATACCTGAAAGATTAATGATCAAAGATATCATCTTACCGCAAGCTATAAGAAATATTTTACCTTCACTGGTTAATGAGCTTATTAACCTAATCAAAGAGTCGTCGATTATATCAATGATCGGTGAAATGGATTTAATGCGGAGAGCTCAGCTAGTATCACTGGAACATTATACTTATTTTACGCCTTTGTTAATAGCAGGGCTTTGTTATTATGTTATGGTAATAATTATTAGTAACTTAGCCAAAATTCTTGAGAAAAAATTAACAATTGGTATTGAGTAGGATTTGTTTATATGTATTTAAGTGAAATATGCATCAAGCGTCCAGTATTTGCAACAGTTCTGAGTCTAGTAATTGTTATTTTAGGAGCTGTATTTTTTACTAAACTACAAATTAGGGGGATTCCCGATATCTCTTCTTCTGTAATAACAGTATATGCAGATTATCCTGGGGCGGATGCTCTTTATATGGAAAAAGAAATTACCACTCGTATTGAAAAGGCTCTAAAAACTATAAAAAATCTTGATTCTATCACTTCCCAAAGTGCGACAGGTAGTAGCCATATCTCTTTAACATTTTTATCATCGGCTAATATCGAAGCATCCTTAAATGAGGTTCGGTCTAAAATTGCTGAGATAAGCTATATATTTCCCAAAGATATGCAAGCCCCTTATATTGGTAAGCACGATGCTAATAATTATCCTAGTTTGTTCTTAAGCATTAGTAGTGACGTATATAATAATTTGCAATTAACTCAGATTGCTCAAGAGAATGTAGTCAACCTTTTAGAAAAACTTGAAACAATAGGTCGAGTAGAAGTGCATGGTGGTAAATATTATTCTATGCGGATAGAGCCAGATCCGGTAAAATTATATCAGCATAAAATGTCGGTGTTGGAAATTGAAAATGCTATAAAAAAACAAAATATCTATTATCCGGCAGGAATTATTAAAACCGCCATCCGTGATTTTACTGTAAGATTAGATGGGTCTTTAAGTAAACCGGAACAGTTTGAACAAATTATACTAAAAGTAACAGATGCCAGTATATTAAGATTACAAGATATTGCTAAAGTGTATTTAGCTCCTCCAGAAAATAATACAATTGTTAGATATAACGACAAAAGTGCATTAATACTTGGTCTTGTCAAACAATCAAAGGCAAACATACTTGAGTTATCTAAAGAGGTTAGGTCGTCACTAGATAAAATTAAAAAGAATTTACCTAATGGGGTAACAATTGATATAGCCTATGATGAGTCAATTCCAGTTAATGCCTCAGTCAAATCAGTATTCTTCACGATCTTTGAAGCATTAATTTTAGTTATAATAGTAGTATATTTATTTCTGGCATCAGTAAGAATCACTCTGATACCACTTGTAACCATTCCGGTATCGCTGATTGGTACATTTATTGTCATGTATTATTTAGGATTTTCTATTAACATATTTACCCTTTTAGCAATGATATTGGCTATTGGTTTGGTGGTAGATGATGCAATAGTAATGCTGGAAAATATTTTTAGATACAATGAGATGGGACATTCTGCTATGGAATCTGCCATCCTGGCATCTAAGGAAATTGGTTTTGCTATTATAGCAATGACTATAACACTTGCCTCAGTATTCTTACCAATAGGTTTTATTGACGGATCTATGGGTAAGTTATTCATTGAATTTGCTTGGACCTTAGCATTATGTGTGTTAGTTTCTGGTTTTGTTGCTTTAACTTTGACGCCAATGATGGCAAGTCGCATGATTGGCAAAAATGACCAACCTTCCTTAGGGTTTTTAGTTAAATTTGACCAGTTTATTAAATTAGTCCAAAGCAAGTATTTGGTCTATTTAAATCTTGCTTTTGATCATAAAAAGCAATTCTCACTTATTATTGCCCTATCTTTAGTGGTGCTAGTCGTTAGTTTTATCTTTGTTCCAAAGGTGTTTATTCCTCAGGAGGATGATGGCATTGTGAATCTTTCCTTCGTTGGTCCTCAAGGTTCTAATAGTGAACAATCAGAAAGATCAATAATAGAAGTTGAAAAAATACTTAGTTCTTACAAAGATATCGCAGGTTATTTGATAGTAATAAAAGGGGGGCATGGTCATGGTTTTATACCTCTTAAAGATTGGAAAGTAAGGTCAATGTCACAAACAACTATAATAAACTTACTTAATCAGCAATTTCAACAAATAGCTGGAATATCAATTTTTGCAGTGGAACCACGCTCAATGGTTAGTGATAATGCTGGAAGTCCTATGGAATTTACTTTGCAATCCTCGCTTGAATATGAGCAATTAGTTCAAATATCAGAGAAATTCGTCGATACTATGAAGAAAAAACCAGCTTTTATGAATATTTACAGTAATGTAGATTCCTCTATGCCGACCATTGACGTAATTGTTAACCGAGATAAAGCTTACCTTTATGGTGTGAGTTTAGAAAATATAGGGTTAACATTGCAATATTTGCTAGCAGGAAAGCAGCTTGGTGATTTTAGAATGGGCAATGAATTGTATGATATAACTATGCAGTATAATTTAAAACATCGTAGTAATATCGATCACTTTAGTAAGATACTGATACCAACCAATAAACCAACTAATAATTTATTGCCATTAAATGTCGTGGCTAATATAGTTGAGAAAGTATCTATCAAATATTATAATCATTATAATAATGCTAGATCAGTAACCATCTCGGCATATTTAGCCCCAAACCAAAAAATTACCGATGCAATAAAGCAAGTGAATAACATAGCTAATGAATTATTGGATAATAATACCACTATTCTAGAATATATTGGCGAAATTAAGAAAAAGGCTGAATCAGAAGGTACTATGACTACTACGTTCTTATTTGCTTTATTGTTTATTTACTTAGTGCTTTCAGCACAATTTGAAAGTTTTACTGATCCGATATTAATCCTTATTGCTGTACCATTTTCATTTACTGGTGGCGTATTAACACTCTGGATATTTGGTAATACGTTTAATATGTATAGTAGTATTGGCTTGCTCACTTTAATTGGTTTGATCACAAAAAATTCTATTATGATCGTAGAATTTACTAATAACTTAAGAAGCCAAGGATTAAATATTAGAGAAGCTGTAACTAAAGCTTCTAGCTTAAGGCTTAGACCAATTCTAATGACTACTCTAGCAACCATTTTTGGAGCAGTATCATTAGTTATCGCCTCAGGAGCAGGAGCCGAAGCTCAAAAGTCTATTGGTTTGGTAATAGTTGGGGGTATGACTATTGGAACTCTGTTTACTATATTTGTTATTCCAGTTTTATATCAAAGTTTTAAAAGGGAATCATTAACTTAATGTCGAATACTCTTACCTAAGCTGTCATTGCGAGGAGCTACTTTAGTAGCAGCGAAGCAATCCATTTCTAACCATTTTCCTGGATTGCTTCGTCGGCTTACGCCTTCTCGCAATGACGTCTTGTACTTTAACTTTTTTCCCGTGAACGCTCACAAAACCTAATATATATAATATCGTGAGTACTAAATTCAATAAGAGTCGACGTTTAATTATAGCAATATTTTGCAAATAATTGTTAAATATTCAACGCTCCACGATATATCTCTATTAGGCTATCTTCTTCAGCAAGATCATCTTTATCTTTTTTCTTAAGTTTCAGAACATGCTTAATTATCTTAATATCATAGCCTTTATGTTTAGCTTCTTCATAAGCATCCTTTATTAGATCGGTCAGTTCGGTTTTCTCTTCCTCTAATTTTTCAAGTTTACTGATAGTGTCAATTAAATCTTGTGAATCGATTATCTCTGTCATAATTATAAATATTATAAGTTTAGTAAAATGCCAATTACCAAATTATTTGCTAAAAAACAAATAATTAAAGTAGCAAGCTATTCTCTTCAAAAATCCTACTTTGTCAATGGATTCTTTAGCAAGAAGAGCTATTTCTTGAACATCATTGTCAACAGTTACAGTTATTTTACCAACAATATCCCCAGCCTTTAAAGGAGCTGAAACAGTTGACGGTATCGATATTTTTATATCAATTTTTTCTTGGTTAGAACGTGGCACAACCATTGACAACTTTTCTGCTGCTACAAGTTGCACTTTATCCTTTACACCAAGCCATACATCAGTTTCTGATATTATATCACCTTTGGCATAAAACTTTTTGTTAATAAAGTTTTGCTTAATCCAATCTAATAGCATTAGAGATTCATCAGCTCGCTTTTTCATAGAACTAAGACCATTAATAACCATAATATAGCGACGCCCATCATCTATACATGATGCTACCATACCATAACCCCCATCATCAGTATATCCTGTTTTAATACCATCACATCCAACTTCTTTATATAATAAGGGATTACGATTTCCTTGAATAATAGGGCGACCTTTTTGATCTTTACCGAAAGTAAAATATTTTTCACTATAAATGCGATAAAACTCTGGGTGGTTTTTAATAAGAGCTCTGCTAAGTAGTGTAAGATCATAGGCGGTACTATAATGATTTTCTGCTGACCAACCACTAGCATTAACAAAATGAGTATCCTTCATACCTATTTTCTGTGCTTGTAAATTCATAGCCTCAACAAAATTTTCTTCCGTTCCGTACAACCCTTCAGCCGCTACAATACAAGCATCATTTCCTGATTGAATAATAATACCATTCAAAATATCTTCAAGACGTACCATTTCACCTAGAGGCATGAAAGATTTTGACCCTCCCATACGCCAAGCTTTCTCACTTACAATAAAATGCGAATCAAACGACACCTCGCCCTTCTGAATTTTCTCTTCAATAAGATAAGATGTCATTATTTTGGTCATCGATGAAGGAGTCATACGCTCATAAGCATTCTTTGCCAACAACACTTTACCTGTAGCGTAATCTATGACTATTGCTTGCTTTGCTTCAAGGGTTATTGCATTACTATCAGAATGATGAATCACATTATTATTTTCCTCTGTGCTAGATGTCACTGCTTTAATAGGAGACTCTGCCTTAACAGTAACAATAGGTAATATTAAGAGACAAATTAATATCAAATATAGTGTAAATATCGAAATTTTATAAATCTTGTTCATGTAATGCCATAGTTGTCAATTTTATTTCCACATCATAATATTTATTTCAACACATGAAAGGATAAAACTTAATATAAAATCAGTTATTATACCATAAAGGTGGTTCTCTGTTAATCCATTTCGGTGGTAATTTATCATGGTGCCATTTTGCATTGAGATATTTTCTATAAGCTTCACAAGGATCGCTAATATGCTTAAAATCCACCTGCATGCTCTCTGATTTAGTACAATTAGCAAATGGAGTTATTATGCCATCTTGAATATCAGTTCTACGTTCTAACAAATATGGTAATAACCTTGTGGAAGCATGTTTTTTGTTATAACGAAAATTATATTCTTCGCATAATGCTAAAAAATGCTGAAATAACCAGTCCCAATTGCCAATATTCAATGCCGCCCAGATAGTACATGGGTGCTTCATGTGAGTTGGTTTGTAGATATGATCATATATAACGCCGCTATTAATGAATATTGCGGTACTTAACAATTGTGCTGTTTCTAAAACCATTTTAACTACACGTTTGTTATCCAAGGCATGTGCAGATATTACAGGACAGTTATTAGTAACAAAAATATTCATAATTTTTATCGATTAAATAAATAACAATATAATTTATTATTCTAACCTGAATTAGATATAACAAGATAAATATAACAGATTTTTATGCTCCACTAATAGCTGTTTTCATTATTTTTGCAATATTGCTTATTTTTTTCATTCTCTAACTCAGTACATCATAAGTTTTTACAAGAATTTTCAAATAACTGCTTGCATAAAGCGAGAATTTAGTATATGTTGCTGCAGCAGCAAAGGTCGTATTAAACGGCTTTATTGTAAAAATAATACACAATCTAAATGTATTAACACATTAAACTTGAGGTTTTACATGAATTTAACTAATCTTCTTATCTGGCTCTCTCCTTTGGTGAATAACATTACCGGTGCTTATAGCTCTAAAAATACTAATGAAGTAGATACAAATGGCGCATCATCCGTATCTTACGGTGATAATGATATTTTAGACTCATTTAACCCTAAAATACCTTTTGATTTACTTGAGCAAGAAAAAATTGATCCGTATTTTATGAAAAATTTAGAATCTAGAACAGTACCTATAGAGAAATATTTTGTTCCAGCATTATTCAGAACTACAGATGCAAAAATATCTGACGATAATACTCCATATTTTCAGATAAAGCATCCTTTAAAAATGAATATAACTCTCAAAGGCTTTACTGCTGATCAGATATTAAAGGTTAAAGCCAGTATTCGTGAATCAATTAAAACATTTGACAGCACAATTGGAGTAATACCATCTAAAATGGAACATAAATGTACCCTTACCAAGTGGGATACCCCTCATGGAGTCATAGCGGGACAGTATATAGTAAAAGCAGTTAAGTTATGTTACAGCAAAGAATGCACAAATGGTGTTATACAATTCTTGTGAAAGCCCGATTTTTTGTTTAATCCACCTTTTCATATTAGCCCAAAATTTCTCTATTGGATTTAGGTCAGGAGAGTAAGGTGGTAAAAATATTACCCTACATCCTACTGATTCTATTAAATCTTTAGTCTTCTTAGACTTATGAAAAGCAGCATTGTCTAAAATCACAACTTGACCAGCTATAAGCTCTTTTATCAAAAATTGCTCTACCCAATTATTAAATAGTTCGGTATTACAGGTGCCATTGAATACAAAAGGGGCTATAGATTTATTACCTACCAAACCTGCTATAATATTCGTCCTTTGGTAATACTTCCCACTCTTCTTTGCTTGTAGTGTTTGACCTTTCTTTCCCCAACCTCTATCTTGGGTAATGTTCATCTCTATTCCGCTCTCATCTATATACACAAGCGCATCTGTAGCTAGATCTTTGATATCTTCTAAATACTTACATCGCTTTTCAGCATTAGCTTCCACATAGGTAAAGGCTTTTTTTATAACTAAATCCCAATTGTCTTAGCCAATATCTTGCCCCACTAGCGCTTATCCCAAATTTCTTACCAATATCTTCCGTTTTGCTATTAGGATTTTCTTCTACATACTTGATAAAATCATCCATTTCTATACTAGGCTTTGCTCCTTTATACTTCCTTGCTTGATAATGACCTTCTTTCTTATACCTTACATGCCATGTATTTACTGTTGTAGGGCTCAATTGAAAAACTCTAGATGCTGACCTTTGACTATTTCCTGCTTCTAGATATTTTATTACTTTTTCTCTTAAATCTATACTGTATGGGCTAGTTGACATTTTTCATTTTATATTATCACAATCACTAACATAACTCAACTGCCTTTACTATATACCTGGAGGTAACGATCCAGAAAATCCCAATATTATGCGATGTGCAATGACAGCTGTAATAGGAACAACAGAAGAGTATGAGGGTAGTGTTGTGGTACATGAAGTAGCTCATGCCATTCAATATTATAACACTGATGGTAGAGGGATAAGGACATTATTATCTGAAGGAATTGCAGCATTTGTTGAACGTAATAATGACAATTCTAAAAATTTGATTAATTCAGCTCGCTCTCTTTTTGATAACAAGGCATTGCAAAATTATAATGACGATCAAGTTCTAGAGAACTCTATTGGACGATATACAATAGGACCTGTTATAATAAAGTATTATCAAGAATATACACCAGGGACAATAAGAAACTTTTTAGAATGTCGGAAAAATGAAGAAGAACGACAATGTGTAACTACACACTTAAAACCATACTTTGATGTATCAAAGTTCAAAAAATGGCTAAGTAATAATTCAGATCCTGTCGCAGCAAAGGATACACCCTTTGTTATTATATGCAACCCTAACAGTTCAAAATATGAAATATCGTCTTGCGATTCAGGTACAGTGAAATGGGCTGAGGAAAAACTTAATAACCATACCGCAATGTATCAGAGAGTCCAAGGTTGTTTCCCTCATAAACAAAAACATATACCTTCAGATAGTGATATTATAGTCTATTATGATAACTACAAAATATCCTATAATACTACAGCAGGGGCATCACTTACTACAATCCACCAGAGTTCTGATACAACATATAATTGTGGTACCCATTGGGGAGATTGGCTCTTAGAACTAATACATAGAATGGAAGATGATATAAGTGATAATAAGAGTTGTGCCTTAATACAACAAGAGATAGGTCAGAGTATAATTGAGGGTATGCAGAATTGTCCTGCTACTAATAGTGTACAGCCTACTACAACTGTACAGCCCACAAGTGTAGAACCTACTACAACTCCTTATCATGTAGATAAAATATTACTAATAAAATGTGATTCTTCTGACTCACCATGTGCAGTATTTCATTGCAATACACTTAATGGTCTGAATATAGTAGATTCTTATATTAGAAATCATTGTCAAAAAATACCAGTTACAACTGATAATCATCATGGTAATAACAATATTGCAGTTACTATAGTCAAAAATGACAACACTATTCAACAGTTTGAGTGTATTAACGGTTGGGGTGATTGGTTAATGCAACAAATTCAAGATTCTACTATAAAGAGCTTGTTTGCTAATAGAGATATTCCTGGTGGTTGTAGAAGCACAACAAGCACTACTTCATCTACTACTCACACTGAAGATAATAACACCGAAGAATCAACAAGCTCTTCTATACCACTAGCCATAGTTGGAACAGGAATAGCAGCAACCACACTAATAGCAGCCATAATATATGCCCTAAAAAAATTAAGAGTGGTGACGATTCAATTGGTCATCAAGAGAAGTCCCCTATTAAGACAGCACTTGGTAACATATTTTCACATCAAAATGCTGAACCTCTTTATGCAATACCTGATCAGCCAAAAACGATACATGTAATAACAAAGAAAGATATTACATCACCTAATCTAAATACGACGACACTCTCGCCAACAATAGCACTTATTAATATATCTGGTACTGAGAATTCAGCAGAGCCATTATTAGGGATAGACGAGCATATATATTATGAGGTACCATTTGAATCACCGTTATTAGGTCAGCATGTCACAGTACATATTGAGAATGATTGAGCTTTGTATAGCTAATCCGATGAGTTATATACTCAAATGATTTGAGTATACTAAACTGACTCTTTATGGTAATTTAATATATAGCATAAATTTAGATAGGTTTATAAAATGCCAAACCCAACAACTTATACAATAGAAAACTTAGGTGATGCACGAGAGTTTTTATCTGAATTTCACGATCCTGTTATTTTAACTAATAAAAGTGGTAGTACGAGATATTACGGTATGCTAGTGCTTGATTATATGTTTAAGATATTAACCAAAGAATTCCCCCAAATCGTAAAAATTATTGTTAATGTAGAGAACGATCACCCAGCTTTGTTTACTGTTATCAAACTTAATTACCAAAATATAATTTATACTGGTGAATCATCAGAAGCTAAGAAGTTGGCTGTTCTTCCAGTTCTAGACGAGCAACATTAGTTAAAAACCAATCTGTATTTTTAGAAATAAGGCTTCTAGAGAAAGTCCATTCTTCTTGTATGTTTTTTATCTTACTAGTTATATTTTCGCCAGTGAATAATACTTTTATAAAAATATTATTAGCAAATGTATAAGCTTCAGAAATTTGGGCATCTAGTACGCTACCATGGACAAATTCTCCATAGGTTTCAGAAAAAATATGAAATTCCTGTATATATCTTTTATCCACCAATGTCAGTAAATCTTCAATATCGTCATCATTAGAAGCTTCAATGATCAGCTCAAAGGCTGCTTTTGCACTATATAAAAATTTCCTTGCTTGAAATGATGGAAGTTTAGCAGATATAGCTGCAATCCCAGCTATTATAGCCACAGAATTTTCGTAAACTATTAACCCATCAAACTCCATAGGATTGATAGGGGCTGGTTTTACCATATTTTGAGGTAATTTTTTCTTAAAAATACTACTAGTAGCAGCTTTTGCTGTACAAGTAACGTCTCTGATTCCTGTTTCACCGAAAAAGGAAGATTTATGTTTAGTTGGATCCTCATCTGACGTAGAGCCAAGCGTAGCAATTAGCCTATTTATAATAAAAAAAGCAACCCCAGCAAAAATTAATAACTCTATTATTTGAGCAGACATTTAATATAACTCATTGTTTAAATTCTTTACATTAATGCATCTTGCATTAATGTTTTAATGTTTGCAACACAACGTCATGGCTCAGAGCTACTTATAGTATAGTCAATTGATGAGAAGTTGGGGACGTCGTCACTCGTCGCTCGCCTATTACTTATAGGCGTCGCTCCATCGCTCCTAGCCCCAAATTCTCCTGAATTGACTATAGCGACGAAACAATCCCTAAAAGTAACCACAAATGGATTGCTTCGTCGGCTTTATGCCTCCTCGCAATGACGTCATATTAGCTGCAACATTATTTTATACCGTAAAATTTCTGACCTTATATTTGGGTTCTATGTTGGCACAAGCAAGCATTGGTGCTATCAAAAGAATAGCTGTAAACGAATATTTTAAATATTTAAGAGTGTTGAACATATAATAATTGCCTTGATAAAATTGTTATCATTAACACCCCATAACTTATTAGGCTAGTACATACTAATACTTTAATAGAATGGAAACAAAATGACAAGCAATTTTATTAAGTTTGTTGTGAACATTTTTCTTTATAGCTAATTCGACCATAGTCAATTCAGAAGAATTTGGGGTTAGGAACAACGAGTGACTACGTCACCAATTTCTTATCAATTTCTTATCAATTGATTATAACATTACTTCGTCATTGCGAAGCGACGTAAGCCGACGAAGCAATCTTAAATTGTCGTTCCTGCGTATCTTGCCATCCTAGCTTCGGTGCGGAATCTATAATATTTCAGAGCTTTTTGTAATAATTATACCATCAACTCTTCTATTACTTTTTTAGACAACCCAGTAGATGTAGAGATGATATCAATTGACACACCAACTTTAAGTAAATTTTTAGCTACAGCCATAGCTTTTTTCTCTTCTCCTCTGATCTCTCCTCTAGCTTCTCCTTCATCGATATATTTTTGTGCAATGGTTCTCATAATATTCCCTTTTTCTTCTTCAGATAAATATTTAGCTAGTAGCTGTTCTAATTCCGATTGCCTTTCTTCAGGCAACTTGGCATCAGTATACCATAAAAACGATCTTAAGTAAATATAACCATTCTCTTTATCCACTAATATTTCTAACTTAAACCTTTCTAAAAACTGCTCCCATAATTTTATCATATCTCGCTGATGTATATGCTTCATCACATATTCCATCATCCCTAAATGTTTTTTCTGCACTATCTCATCATCAGACATACTCTGTAAATCTACCAATTGGTAATCTTCCGTCATCAGTTTTTTAGCTTGCTCAGAATCTGTAAATAAATTCCATAAATTCCTTGGAGCATGATATTTCTCTACACCATTATACATGATAATCGGACAAATTAATGGTAGTTTATCCTCATTCTTTTTATGCCTTTCACATAATAATAACGTGTACCTCCAAAGTCTTAGTGCCATCCAATAATCAGATGTCGATTGATGATCAAGCAAAACATAGATGAATGCAGTCTCGTCATTTTTAGTTTTTACCGAATAAAATATGTCACTATATTTTCGTCTCAAACTCTCTTCAATATAACTTTCTTGCTCTATTTTGATCTTTGATAAGTCTATCTTTTCTTTAAAATTATTCGGTAAATAATATTCTAAAAATTCCTGGGCTGCTATTTCATTGACCATTATTTTCTTAAATAACTGGTCATGTTTTGGTCTTTTCGTCATCTTAATTATCCTTAGACATATTATTTTTTCTTGTTTATTGCTTAGTTGATTTATTTGTAATCAAGGGAGGTATGTAATGCAATAAAAAAAATTTAAATATTTGACAAATATTTATGCGTCAACACTTAGTGCAGCAATAAAATAATGTTATAAGTAATTACAAGAAATTTATTTTAGGTAAGTATGATAACAGAATATCTTAAAAAGGTCTTTAAAGCCAAAAATTGTAAATCTCATACATTTATTGATTTTAATAGTTTAGGGAATTCAGAATTTAGGGATGTAAAAGTTGGGATAGAGGCATATCGTAGAAATGTTATAGTTTATCGATGTGTGAATTTAATAGCCCAGTCAGCAAGTCATGTCCCTTGGATAGTTAGTAAAAACAACCGAGGGGCTTTTGAAAAAATGCCAAATCATCCTGTTTATAATTTATTGAAAAAACCTAATCCAGAAAAAGCTGGAGCAGATTTTTTTGGTGAAGTGATAGCAAGTAAGCTGTTATATGGTAATGCTTATATTTTAGCAACATTAATAAATAATCGCCCCCGAGAAATTTACTTATTACCTGCCAATTCAACTGAATTAGTATTAGAGAAAAATTCCCCAGTAGCATATAGATATATAAATAGCAGCGGAGAAAAAATTTATCCTATTTCACCAATTGATCGAATGAGCAAGGTGTTACATTTGAAAAACTATCATCCTACCAATTGTTATTATGGATTATCTTGCCTCGATGCTGCTTCCTTGTCGATCGATCTGCATTTGCAAGCTACTAGCTGGAATAGTTCTTTACTGAGGAATGGAGCTCGTCCAAGTGGAGCATTGATAGTCAAAGAAACTAATGGTTATCTTAGTGATGAGCAGTTTGATAGGTTACACGAGCAACTTACCGAAAAATTTACCAGTAGTAATAATTCTGGTAAGCCTCTTCTTTTAGAAGGTGGGCTTGATTGGCAGGAAATGAGTATTAATCCCAAGGATATGGATTTTATCGAGGCAAAAAACTCTGCAGCTAGGGAAATAGCTTTAGCTTTTGGTATTCCCCCTCAATTGCTAGGTATTAATGGCGATAATACTTACAGTAATATGCAAGAAGCTAGATTAGCTCTGTGGGAAGAGACGTTAATTCCGTTGCTTGATAAATTATCAGACGCCTTAGGTAACTGGTTGTCACACTGGTATCAAGAGGAAATTATTATTGATTTTGATCGAGATAGTATTTCAGCATTGACCGAAAAACGAGAGAATTTATGGGCTAAAATCTCCAATGCTAGTTTTATGACTTTGAACGAGAAAAGATCTCTTGTCGGTCTTAAACCAATAGATGGTGGAGATAGATTATGACAAACGATACAATTACTACATTATATGGTTTTATTGCTAAGATAGTTTCTCTGCTTGAAGATGAAATAGATGAACTAGAATCAAAAAAATCCAAGGGGGAGATAGTAGTTAAAAAGAATATTACTGAAACGCTGAATAAATTAGTCAATTTAATTATTCAGCTAAATAAACTTAGCAAAGATGAGTATTTAAATGAAAACACCATAATGAAAGAAGAGGACAAAGAAATTATAGCTGAATTTTTGAGTAAATATCAATGACTTATCCGAAGAAGTTATTACATGCAATATTGAGGCAAGATTTTAATAGTTTTATCAATAAAGTATTTAATACCATTAATCCTGGAGTAGAATATCAAGCCAATTGGCATATTGAGCTAATTGCTGAATATTTGCAAGCAGTACAGAATGGAGATATTAAGAGGCTAATCATTAATATGCCGCCTAGGTCTCTAAAATCTGTATGTATTGGAGTAGCATGGCCAGCCTGGATATTAGGACATGATCCAACAAAAAGGATTATGTCTGCCAGCTATTCTCAAGTATTAAGTGTAAAACATTCTTTAGATTGTCGTTTGATACTTACTTCCGATTGGTATCAGCAAATTTTTCTGAAGACTATTTTAAGTAAAAAACATAATCAAAAAAGTAAATTTCTGACAAATAATAATGGTTTTAGGTTTGCTACGTCAGTTGGTGGTTCGGCAACAGGTGAGGGGGTGATATACTCATTATTGATGACCCACATAACCCTATTCAAATCAATTCCCCCAAAATGCGTAAACGGGTGATTGAATGGTTTGAACAAACTTTTGTCACCAGACTTAACAACAAAAATACCGGAGCAATAGTATTAGTTATGCAAAGATTACATGAAGAAGATTTAAGCGGACATTTATTGGCAAATTCCAATTGTTGGCATCATTTAAAAATTCCAGCTATGGCAAAACGAGAACAAATATTTTCAATCAATAAGTATAAATATCAATATGTTACAGGTGATATTTTACATAGTTTTCGCGATAATCCTGATTATCTGATAAAATTAGAACAAGAAATTGGTGTGCATAATTATGCTGCTCAATATTTGCAAGAGCCAATATCTAATAATTGTATATTGTTAAATATTGAGGATATTAGTTTTTATGAAACCATACCAAAAAAATTTGATTATTTTGTGCAAAGTTGGGATACCGCCATTAAAATTTCAGAAAATGCTGATTATAGCGTTTGTACCTCTTGGGGTATTTTAGATAAGAAATATTATCTTGTATCAATGTTCAGGCAAAAAGTTACTTATCCAGAGTTAAAGGGGCAAGTAGAAAAACTAGCCAAGAAATATTGTCCTAGATATATATTAATTGAAGATAAAGCCAGTGGTCAGCAAGTTATACAAGACCTAAGATTAGATGGGATTGTTAATATAGTTGCCATAAAGCCCCGACTTGATAAAATTACTAGATTCTCCTCAGTTTTAGCTTTATTCCAATCTACAGCCGTAGTTTTGCCAAAACAGTCGGCTTTTAATACTATATTGCTCAACGAATTGTTAAATTTCCCACATTGCAAAAACGATGACATAGTTGATTCAGTTAGCCAATTTTTGAATTTTATCAAAGAGCGATCTAACAAATCAATAGCAAGGATACGGGGGTTTTAATTGGCGAAGTGAGGAATTGCTAACCCGACTAACATTACGCTTCATCACTAATAGACGTTAGTTTACTATGGCTAAATACTAGGCTCTTATATCTTGAAAATGTGATATAAGAGCCTAGGGTAGCTGCATAATATTAAATTTATCGCCTTATCATTCTGGTGCCAAACAATATGTCATGTAGAAACACTTTTTCATTGGTACATATAATGCAAGCAATATTTGGGATTATCAATATCCCAGTACTATTTATCAATACTAATGTAATAAATCTAAACAAAGATTTAAAAAAGCTTATTCGAGTACCATTTTTGTTTATAATTTTCATGTCCAAGATATAACAGCCAGGAGTTGCTTGCATTGAAGATGACTCGAATATTGGAATATATAAGAATAGTAGTAATGTGGTTGGAAAAGTCCAATCCATAAATATTTCCGCTAAAAAAAAAGAAATATTTGTTAAAAAAAGCCAAACAACACCCACAACTATACATACAAGACCTATAACTGTACATATTAATGTCATAATAATGTAATCAAACAATCCAGCTGCTATTCTTCGCCAAAAGCCACAATATATATATTCACCTATCAAATTATTACCTCTATTAAATTTTAGGTGGTACTTCAAAAGTATGGAATGGTGGGGGAGAAGAGACTGTCCACTCAAGAGTATTAGCCCCATCACCCCAAGGATTATTTGGGCATTTTTTGCCGTATTTCAGAGTGTAAATAACAATGAATACAAAGTAAAGAGCCGCAATAAAGGAAATAACTGCTCCGATAGATGATACCATATTCCAGCCGGCAAAAGCATCCGGATAATCCGGTATTCTTCTTGGCATCCCAGCTAATCCAAGAAAATGCTGAGGGAAAAATGTCAAATTAACGCCGATAAACGTAATCCAAAAATGAATTTTGCCCATCATTTCAGGATATTGTCTTCCTGACATTTTACCAAACCAATAATAGAATCCAGCAAATGCAGTAAATAAAGCCCCAAGCGACATAGTGTAGTGAAAATGTGCTACCACATAGTATGTATCATGTAAAATTCTATCGATTGCCGAATTTGATAATATTATGCCGGTAACTCCGCCAATAGTAAATAACAAGATAAACCCTATAGAAAATAACATAGGGGTTTCAAAAGTAATTGACCCTCCCCACATTGTGGCAATCCAGCTAAATATTTTAATACCAGTAGGCACCGCGATAATCATTGTACCAGCGGTAAAATAGATTAATGTATTGTATGAAAGACCAACAGTAAACATATGATGAGCCCAAACTATAAAACCGACAAATCCTATAGTTACCATAGCTACCACCATACCTAAATAACCAAATACCGGCTTACGAGAGAAAGTAGAAAGAACCTGACTAACTATCCCAAACCCCGGCAATATTACGATATATACTTCTGGATGACCAAAAAACCAAAATAAATGCTGAAATAATACTGGATCTCCGCCCCCTTCAGGTTTAAAGAAAGTAGTACCAAAGTTTCGATCAGTTAATAACATGGTTATTGCACCACCTAATACTGGAATTGCTAGTATCAGTAAAAAGGCAGTGATCAAAATTGACCAAATAAATAGAGGCGTTTCAAATAACCCCATACCATCGGTTCTCATATTAAAGATAGTAACAATCATATTGATTGAACCAAGAATAGAAGAAAGCCCTGTAATATGTAAACTTAAAATAGCCATATCGACTGCCGCCCCAGGATGTCCGACTAGAGTACTTAGAGGGGGGTAAAGCGTCCAGCCAGTACCTGCACCACCATCAACAAAAGCCGAAAGCATTAATAACATAAAAGCAGGAACAAGCAGCCAAAAACTTATATTATTTAGCCTTGGAAAAGCCATGTCTGGTGCGCCTATTAAAATTGGTACAAAGTAATTACCAAACCCACCAAATAAAGCTGGCATAATCATGAAAAATACCATAATTATCGCATGAGCAGTAATTAATACATTATATAGTTGGTAATTTGCCCCTAATATATGCCCACCGGGCATTGCTAATTCTAGCCTAAAAATAACAGAAAATAACCCTCCAACGATCCCAGCAAATATGGCAAATATAATATACATTATGCCAATATCTTTGTGATTGGTAGAGAAAATCCATCTTTTTATACCTTTAGGGGTTTGGTAATGATCTGTTGTTTGGTTCATAAATTATCCTTTTCTATCATGTCATTCTGAAATTGTTTTAAGTTCTTAATATCTTTAAATTATGATATAATACCCTAGTAGGTCAGTCATCTTTTAAGCTTTCTATTTGAGATTTACTAAGTCCAGTAGATGTACAAATAACATCAATAGATACTCCAGCTTTAAGCAAATTCTTAGCGATAGATTTTATTGCTTTTGCTTCACCTCTAGCTTCAGCACCTTGTAGTTCATCTCTATCATTATAAAGCTTCTTTCGGTAATAGGAATAGTTTGCCCTTTCTTCAGGTGTCATTTTTAGGATATTAAGCTTTTCCGCTACTTGGCTCATATAAGGCGAATGGTAAGTTGGTGGTACTTCATCATATTTCAGGACATGCAACCAATCATCGATCTCTTTTTCTAGACGATCATTAAACAACGGCACTGATATATAAAAATATTCTGGTAAGATATTGGTTGCATCAAAAATTTCGTGAGTTTCCTTATTTTTAATATGGACAGTTAAACGTTCATTACTCTCTATTTCATGTATGATAGTCTTGCCATGATAAATAGTACCATTACCGCTACCTATAGGGAAATAAAGCAGAGAGATATGAAATATTTTGATAATTTGGGTATAGTCCTCTCTTTGAGCAAGATTATCAACAATAAGCCTTGCAGTATTAAAACAAGCCTTATGGATGAAAGAATCCTTAACAGTACGCTCAATTTCAATAATATATTTATGGTGTTCTTCATCTTCAACAATTAAATCAGCTAGGCTTCTTTTGCTTTTACTATCTTCTTTGTTACTTTCACTTTCAAGAAGAGATATTATTTTAATATCTTTATAGCCCTTAGTTTTAAGAAGAGCAGAGATAAAACCTTCTACTATAATATAATCCCCTTTATCTTTCAGAAGATATTTAATAGCATAATCAAAGCTAACTAACTGTTTATTATTATTCATATAGTTATTGTTTCTATGATGAGCTTATTGTAGCAGGAAAGTCAAAAAAGTACTATCTTTATGAAATAATCACCACAATTACCGTAAGTATTTTCCTGAATTTCTTTATCGTGCTTCGCTACTTCTTGCTGATAGGAAACCACGTGTTACTACTTACAACTTTTAAGTTTTTCAATATCAGCTCCTACTATGATTTTGATATTTCTAGTAATTTTATCATAGTCCCAATCCCACCATTTTATTTGGACTAACTCATTGATTATATCATCGGAGAATCTTTTTTTAATAATTCTACTAGGATTACCTGCAACGATAGAGTAGGGGGGTACGTCCTTGGTCACCACTGCATATGCTCCGATAATTGCTCCATCTCCTATTGTTACTCCCGGCATAATCACTGCATTAGTACCAAACCACACATCATTACCAACTATTGTACTTCTTCCTTTATTAGGAGTTGGTGTATAATTATTCCAACCTTCGAAAATAAAAAATGGATAAGTAGAAAAACCATCCATTGGGTGATTGACATCATCTGCAATAAAAATAGTTCCTTTAGCAATAGCACAAAACTTACCAATAATTAATTTACACTGATAATATCCTACAACGTTATTACATTCAAAATGTTCTGGATATCGGTGATCATGATAATAAGTATAATCACCTACCATTATGTTAGGATTATGAATAAAATGTTTTAAAAATACAATTTCTTTAACCTGTTTTGGGTAAATGATGTGGATAAAGATTATTATGGCTTACCATATGACTCTCGTTCATTTAGTTAATGTTATCCTTGCTCATAGGCATCAGTTTAAGAAAGTAAAGTAGAAAAGTCGTCATTGCGAGCCACCGTAGGTGGCGTGGCAATCCATTTTTAATCACTTTTCTGGATTGCTTCGTGACCTTACGGTCTCCTCGCAATGACGGTTTTTCAATTATTGTTTTCTTAAACTAACGCTTATGCATACCTAAGATAGGTTGTCATACCTGCATAAGCAGGTATCTAGATTCCGCACCGAAGCGAAAATGACAATTTATTGCTTCGGCATCCTCATGGTTTCATCGCAATAACGTTTGTCTTTACTTTCATAGAGAATTTTGTTTTTGCCGCAATCAACCAATCTTGAAATTCTTCTTTGCTTACTACTTCAATGGCAATAGGCATAAAGCCGTGATTAACACCACAAAGCTCTGAACATTGACCATAATACACACCTTTTTTACTAATTTTAGTCCAGGTTTCGTTAACTCTGCCAGGCACGGCATCGATCTTTATACCTAATGCTGGTACTGCAAAACTATGTATAACATCCCCTGCAGTAATTAAAAATTTTACGGTAGTATTTTCTGGTATAATAATACGATTATCAACTTCTAATAATCTTTTTTGACCAGGTTTTAAGTTTTCATCAGTAATTAAACAACTATCAAATTCCATATTATCATAATCAGGGTAGATATAGTGCCAATACCACTGATATCCTACAACTTTAACCGTCATGTCTATTTCAGGAATATCTTCTGCAATACGTGCAACACGAAATGATGGTACAGCAATAATAATTAAAATAACTATAGGAATTATCGTCCAAATAATTTCAACCAATATATTATCAGAAAATTTTGCTGGAATAGGATTGGCTTTGGCATTAAATCTGATGCAAACATAAATTAATAAAACAATAATAAAAGCAACTATTCCTCCTGATATGAGCAGTAGGAAATTATGAAACTCCTGAAGCTCTTCCATAAGATGACTGGCTGGAGTCTGTAACAGCATTTGCCATGCCTGAGGTTCTGATGCTAGGCAGTCGTGAGCAAATAAGAGATATAAAATTAGACTTGCTACATAAGTCAATCTAGTTGATGATTTTGTCGTCGAAACTCGCCTCCGCTGCTCATGTACGTTTATGTACACTGCGGTACTTGGCTTCGTTTCTCCTAAAAATCCTTCAACTATTTTTGACTTATGCAGCAAGTCTATTATAAATTTTTTCATAAATAGTACTTAGTGGACTCAATTCTATATGTTATAGTTAGACAATATAAGACGATATACAGTTTTATTAAAGTAAAAAATAAAGTATGGTGAAAAAACTTGAGGAATTTACTATTGACTTTAAATTGCCTTCTGATACGATTCGGCTTACTCAATAATGATTTAAGATTACAATATGGCAGGTCATTCAAAATTTAAAAATATTCAGCATCGAAAAGGTGCACAAGATAAAAAAAGGGCAAAAATTTTTACTAAGTTAGTTAGAGAAATTATTACTGCTGCTAAATTAGGGTCTGATATAAGCAATAATCCACGGTTGCGGAGTAGCATAGCTGCCGCTCGGAGTCAAAATTTGCCAAAGGATCGAATAGATAAGGCAATAAGTGCGGCAAGTGATTCGAATAACAACGAAAATTATACCGAGATTAGGTATGAGGGCTTTGCTCCCGGTGGAATTGCAATAATAATAGAGGCTTTAACTGATAATAAAAATCGTACGGCTGCAGAAATTAGGGCGGCTTTTAGCAAATTTGGTGGCAATTTAGGTGAAATGGGTAGTGTCAGCTATATGTTTGATCATCTCGGAGTAGTACAATATCCGGCAAATTTAGCCACAACAGAAGCTATGTTTGAAAGTAGCCTAGAGGCTGGAGCAAAAGATATGATTTCTGAAGAAGATACATATTTAATCTATACAGATATTGAGAACTTTGTGCAAGCTCTTGAATTTTTGACCAGTAAATATGGACATCCTGAAGAATCTTACATAGGTTGGGTGCCTAAAAATACCATAATTATAGAAGAGAATGATAAAGCCGAGAAGTTGTTAAAATTAGTGGATATTTTAGAAGAAAGTGATGATGTGCAAAAAGTTTTTGGTAATTATGAATTATCTGACGCAATTTATGAAACTATGAAGGACGTTTAATATGGACTGCCAAGTTATTGTTCTAGCTGCAGGTAATGGTAGAAGAATGGAATCTACCTTACCAAAAGTAATGCATAAAGTTGGTGGTAAATCGATGCTTGATAGGGTAATAACCAATGCCCAACAAGTTAGCAATGAAGTTATCTTAGTCCACTCCTGGCAATTAGAAAAACATATTGTTTGTTATAAAGATAGTTGTAAATTTGTTTTACAGCCAGAACCCCTTGGTACTGCTCATGCGGTATATAGTGCTTTGGACTTAATTGATGACAATAAAATTGTAGCCGTACTTTATGGAGATAATCCTTTAATTACGCCAGAGATTATTAATGATTTACTAGAACATCTAGTTTCGACAAATTCTGCCATAACAACCTTGTGTTTTGAGCGAGATAATCCTGGGCAATATGGGAGAATAGTTACTGATGAATTAGGAAATTTTTTGAAAATTGTTGAATTTAAACAAGCAACGAGTGAAGAACTAGCTGTAACAATTTGTAATTCTGGTATTATGGCTTTTGCCAATGGTTTATTAAAAAAATATTTACCTACTATTTTTTTAAAGAATCCTGATAAATCAAAAGAGTTGTATTTAACGGAACTGGTAAAAATTGTTAAGGATAATGGCGAAAAAGTATCGTATTTGCTATCCGCCAACCACGACATAGTGGTCGGAGTAAATACTAAACAAGAGCTAGAAGAAGCTAATAGAACTATTGCTAAGTTAACTATAGGAACTTAAAAAATGACTAAAAATGAAATATTATCTTACCCAGAAGTAAAAAGTTTGAGCAGTGAATGTAAAAAACTTGTGGTATTGTTACATGGGCTTGGTTCAGATGGCGATGATTTAATAGGATTAGTTCCTTTTATATCTAAGGAATTACCCGATTGTCACTTTATTGCACCACATGGCGTTGAAAAATTTGATAATGCCCCTTACGGTAGACAATGGTTTAGTCTAAATAATCGTACCCCTGACATAGTCAGGGAATTAGCAGCTAAAAATAGTGGCTTAGTTGCTAGCATAATCCAAAAGAAACAAGCTGAGCTAAATTTAACTAATAAAGATACCATCATCATTGGTTT
>CP084574.1 GCA_020410785.1 Rickettsia endosymbiont of Culicoides impunctatus
GAGCAGAATTGAAATTACTGATTGACAATCATGAGAATAAGACATAGCCTTCATAATCCTAGGTTAATATCTTAGCTTAACCTTTGTATGCCTTCTCCCATGATGGAAGACTTAGTTGTTTAACAAGTTTATATTTACTTTTTATATCTGCTGTTGGTCGCTGCAGCACAAGTCAATCAATGGTTGTTTACTAGCATTTAATTTACAAAGCAAGTAGATTGCTAGATGTGTTAATAAGTTAATTCGATATTTTTCATTATTTCACCTATATTTATAGAATTACCTTTATTGTAAAACGTATATTGACCAAGAAAATGAATATGATGATGCCAAGCAACTGGCGATATTTTCTTTAGTATTGTCAAAAATTTTTTATTATTGGCAAGATTTTCATATTTATCTAGAACTCCAGATAAAATAACGGAGTTATAGTAAATAATCGTATTAGCAAGCAGTCTACCGCATTGATTACTAATTTCTACATCAATATCTGTTTTACCATGTAATTGTTTTTTACCACCAACTTTTGCAATAGCAGCTCGTAATTGGTGATATGATTCAATTCTATTTTGTGATTTGTGTACAGTTTTCTGTAATTGATTATCCATCAGATACTTAAGTGTATAGATACTTCTCACTAATTTATCGTACTCAAAAATAGCTCTCCGCAAAGCATTTTCTGGCGATAAGTGACATAATTTTTTAATCAAATTAGCTTGATTCATTTCTTTTAGTGCCAAGGTGGCAACAAGTTGATCAATACTACTTTTTTGTTCAATAATAACTTGGATATCAATCTGAGCAATGGGTTTAATTAAGCAATGCACGTATTCTTTAATATCATCACCGCAATACAGATTTTTTAGTTGATCATTGAGGTTGGTGAATCTTGGATTTAACCCTGCTCCAAACCACTTCATGATTGCAAAGTTTGCTTTATTGATAACATGCATATCACCAGTTATCATGTCTGGAATAATTTCTGAGGTATTGTTATACCAAATATCGAACACAAAGTAACTTTCATGTTCATGTGTGCCAATAAGCTCACATTGCAATGGTATATGATTTGCAAGAATAGTGTAAGCACTAACACCTTGACCTTCTCGCAAATACTTACGTGAATAACGTGCTTTGATATTGGGCGTATCCAGTTCAAATTTCTGACCATCAACGCTGCTATAAAGTAATTCTAAATCTAAAGAATAATACGGAAAAATCTTAAGCTTTGAGATAGCATTGCTTATTATGTCGTTTGCTTCTTTCAATGTTGATAACCGTAAATACTGCTGATAAGTTGTTTCAAGTGTGCGGTATGAAATATCACTAATTTGAGACATTTTATAATTGCCGTGGTTAAAAGCTTGAGCAAGAATTGTAGCGATTAGTTTATCCTTATTGTCTGGTTCTTGTTTAGCATAACGAGGCTGCAAAGTGGTAAAAGCTGATAAAAAATTGCAATTGTTATTAACAAAGTTCAATACTTCGCTAATTTCACAAAATGGTAATTGTTTGAAGAATTTGTTTTGTAGTTTTTCATCCTTATTAGCTTTAATTTTATTCCAGCAAAGTTTCTTTTTCTCTTCATTGTACATTAAATGCGTAAGCTTACCTTGCTTTAGATTTTTATTAAAAAGTAACCAAAGATCATGTAACTCTTTGGTTAAATCATCTAATTGCTTATTAATAGGTTGTTGTAACCATGGGATATTTAGTTTTTTTAAGATTTCCTCCTTTTGATTTATAACTACTAATTCATGCTTAAAACAACGATGATTAAGACTATTTTCAATATAAAGCCCACTCGTACTAATTTGTTTATTAATTTGGCAGTAAATCCAATATTCATAACGATTAGCATTAATAGTTCTATTTTCTTCAGTGCTATTTTTTAGAAGATAACGTTGTAAATGTTTGGGAATAGTCTCGTCTGGACATTCACTAAAAGGTCTGTCAGAGAGTTTTTGATTATCTATAAATACTTTGTGTAACCAATTGGCTGATTTGAGCCATGGATTATTTGTAAGCTCACTCGAAAAATCAAGTTTCATGAAGAGAGGTCGTATGTTCTTCTTGTAACTTTTCTGAGCTTTATCAATTTGTTGCCACTTAAATTCTTTCTTGCGGTGCGGCTTATTAAGCATCTTTTGAGCAAGAACCTGAATATCTTCTTGAGGCATAATTTTAAAAGCATGATCACGTACTTTGACAAATAACGTCGTATCATTAAATTGCTCATCCACATAAAGCAATAGTAGGTTTCCTATTTTTTCTTGTGATTCTGTTGCTTCATCGACAAAATGAGTTTTTACTTTGTCTCGAATAGTTTTTTCAAACCTCTTTACTTGGTAGATAAAGGCTTCTACTAAATTATCATTTAATTGCTGATAGCGTTTAAGCACGTAACATAAAATATATAAATAATCTTGGTTGTACCGCAACTTACGTAAGTTACTAATACTGTAATAATGAGCAATATTAGCATAAGTATCAATATTCTGCCTTGAAATATCTAATTTTGGTATCACGTCTATAGCAGTGCTATATAAAGGTTCTAAGGTACTATATTTTTGTCGTTCCTTTAGCATCATTTTAAAGCCAAAATTTTTAGCATCTTGCTTAAATCCGGCTAGTGTTGAAATAGTATTTTCACTTACCATCAATTGATCTAGAGCCTCTTTATGTTCACTCTTTAGTTCTCTATCTAGTATATCACTGATACGTTTACGTTCCGCAGTAAGACTTTTACTGACTATAGCTTGTAGAGTAGTATAAGCTGGGCGTACCACTTTAATGTTATTTAAAAAAGCAATTAGCTCACGTGCTATAAAATTAGGTGAAATATCACGTTTTATTATTTGAGTTGCTTGGTTTAGGAGTACCTGCAGGAAGTCTTTAGTCCAGAGTCGGTAACCAAAGAAACCTATAATTTCTTTACGTTGAGTGTAATATTCATGATTAGTGATAGAAATTTTAGATAAATTTTTGTCATCAAAATAATGGTATATAATAAACTGTAGGTCCTCTTGTGGAATATCTTCCCATGAGAGTTGAAAAAATATCTTTTTTGCTTTAAAATAGCCAAGTTGTAATGCATAAAAAACATTGATATGGGTGTGTGGACTGCTTGTAATATTTACAATCTCACTTTCAGAAAAACTAAAATATTCTCTTCGTTGTTTATTATTAAAATCCGGTATTCCATACAAAGCAAATTTCTCCACTTCGGAAAAAATAGCTAAATTTTTATCTTGGGTCATAATTAATTATACATTGTATTTATAATGCTTATAATGTCCATTATATAAATAACTTTTTTATATCAAAAAGGTGCATTGTATGATAAACGATTATTTTAGTGAAAGCACTATAAAATACGTTAAGACAAAATCAATCAAAATTAAGGTATGTTAGGATGATTTATGGATATGTTCGTGTTAGCACTCATGAACAAAATTTAGAGAGTCAGAAAAATATGATTAGCCGATATGGTATGGATCATAAACTTATTGTTGATGAATGGATTGAGCTTGAGATGTCATCACGTCAATCTACTGCTAAAAGACGTATAGATGAATTATTGGAAAAATTGTCACCTAAAGATATTGTAATCGCATCTGAATTATCACGTTTGGGACGTTCAATCAAAGAAACCTTGAATATTGTTGAAACAATTACACAAGAGAAACAGTCGAGGCTTGTTCTCATCAAGCAAAACCTAGACTTAAATCCCAAAGACAAAAATAATGTTACCAACAAAGTTTTAATCACCGTATTCTCTATGACAGCAGAACTGGAACGTGATTTTATCTCAGAACGGACCAAAGAAGGTCTGCGTGCTAGGGTAGCAAAAGGCATTAAACTTGGTAAACCTAAAGGAACATTACAAAAATCAATGTACGATAACGATCAAGAAAAAATCTTTCATTTGTATAGACTTGGCGTGCCATTACATAAAATTATTTCTACCCATCTTGAATATGGCAAATATTTATCACTTAAAGAATATATTGAAAAACGAGAAGCAAAAATCTCAATTTCTTGAAATCAAAAAAATCTGGGGTTCTACGTCAGAACTCCTATATAATGCTAGAAGATATATTGCTTAACTGAACACTGACTTATACGCCTAAACACTTTGTCGGAAATTTGGAGGGTTTGTGGCTAGAAGACCTAATACAATTCATACAACCCCATCACAGCCAATAAACTCAACATCTTGTGCTTGCTGGTTTTCTTGTTGTGGTACTTTATGCAAATATAAAAATTCTTGAATTATTGGAATTTGTTGATTATATAGCTCTTCATATAAACTTATGACAGATGGTAGGTTTTCTTGTGGAATAAGTTGCTGGTATGAGTTAATTGTATATTGTATTATTTTCTCAATAAAGTTTACTGGTTCTTCATTTATAAAACTAATGGCTTCGCTGATTATTTTAGCATTTAAATGAAATAATTGATTACAAGATAATGATGATTCTCCATGATTTATCAATTCATTTATTAGATTCGATATCCCTTCTGTTATTAAGATATAACCAACTTTTTTAATTAGAACAGATAAAAAAGGAAAATCTTCTACAGTTTGAACTAAAGATAAGCCACTCTTTACTTGTTTTTCTATATTTGAAAATGTTCTGGGATTCTTTTCTAATACCTTGTTGAATTTATATATTTTCCCTAAACCGATATGCTCTAATTCAGCTGTTTCATTACTAGTAATTACTTCTTTGTTAAGATCAATCTTTTGAAGATATTGAGATTTGAAGTATTTACTCTTAATTATCACATTCCCTGTCACACTTTTAAGCTCCTTGATAAGCTCGTCTATACTGTCTTGTTGAACTTTTAAACATACTAATTTAGAGTATAAATGTTTTAATAATAAGTTCTTTTGCAGTAATTCTTTTGGACTAGATTTGTTATTCCCACTATTATTAGTAGTATTTTCTTTTGTTATTTCGTAATTTAGTTGTTTTTGTTGGTTATAACAATATTTTGTAAACAACCATACTATATCATATGACATATTATTGCCTAAAGTGTCTTCATATAATATGCTAATATGATCATTATCTTTTAATATATAAATGGTTATAACATTGTCTATGTCATATGTACCTTGATCATTATTGTTCTTATTAAAATAATGAATACAGATAGGTTTATTGTTTGCGTCGTTTTGACATTCATTTAGGAATTCTGCTAATTCTATTATACCATAGATATTATGAATAACTTCTTGATTATATCCTTTTAACTTAAGGTAAAAATTGTCTTCATCTGTAGCTCTGTAAACTATTGAAGCTTTTAGTGTACTTTGCTTTAACATATCTTGATTACTATCTTTAGAAGATTCAGGTAATAATATGAGCTTAAAATCATTATTGACTTTAAAAAATTCTTTTAAATAATTAATTTCTTCTTCTAAAGTTTTTGTCGCCTTTTCAAGGTTTTCTCTAACTATATCTTTGTAATTTTCATTAGGTATTGATGATTCTGGTTCTTTAATAACGAACTTTCCTTGAGATATAGCAGTAAATATTGAAGTGAACTCTCTTATTAAATGCCACTGACGTGTTATCTCTAGTTCAGAAAGCAGTATATAGTTAGCTGGTAAGATTTGGCTCTCACTTAGCAAATCAGCATGTTTTAATGCATCTTCAGCCTTAGATAATTTGTTATTACGTAAATTATTATTTTGTAGGAAATACTGAGCTTGTTTTATACAATAATAAGGATTGTGAATTATCCTTTTTGCTATATTACCCTTAGTTGCTATTCCATTATTCTGTTCTTTTTCTTTCCCTTCTATCAGAATTTTTGCCTCTTCTCTGAACTTATCAAATAGCTCCTGTGTTACATCTTTAAGATCAGCTTGCAACGTTTGTTGTTCTAACCAAAACGCCCAATATTCTTTTAGATCTTCTAGTACAAAATGAAATCCTTCAATATTTTTATTCTTTTCTCGTAATTCTTGATATAAGTTAGAAAAGCAATAAAATAATTCATCTTGGAGATCAAGCTCTATTACTTTATCCAAAATATTTTGTACTCTGAGTATTTCTGCTTGATTTCTAAATTCTTTTACTTCGTATATATTAATATCTTCTAGATGTTTTTTTATACCTAACCTTCTAATTTCACTTTCTCTGATAATTAATTGCCCAGTTCCAGTATTGCCTTGCCGAGCTGTACGACCAAATGCTTGATCTTCGACTCTTTGGTTAGATGGTAGAAAACTAACGCAAACATGTAACCCACCATACTGATTCATCTCCTCACTTGTTTCTAAATCTGTTCCTCTACCAGCTATATTGGTGGCTATAATTACATCTTTACAATTTACCTTATCCTTGGTAATTTTTGCATCATCTTCATTAACATACGTCTTAATTGTATTAATGGTATCTTTACTTAAGCTTTTCAATAATTCTAAGCTTTGTTTGATTATTTTAACATCTTGAATAGTTTCACAAATCACCAGTACCGCTCTAGTTAGATTAACTTGTTCTAATATGCCAAGTATAATACTATCAAGCCAATTACTATCTTTAACTATTATTCCTGGTAATTCTGCAAATCTTTTTTCTTTATAAGTAGGAATTTCCGTATGATCTACATTATATATTTCAGATAACAAAGATTTCTCAGCATTTGAACCTAAAGTACCTGTCATACCAAATATTTTACTACCATATTTCTTAATATAATGTATATTTGATACATGGGAATTAGTAAGGGTTTCAGTAGTTAAATGTAAATTATGCTTTAGCTGTAGAAATTGATGTAAACCGTAAGGCCAAACAGTATTATTGAGATTTACTCCTGTATTCATATAATCAACAGGAGTAATTATGCCCTCACCGTTTTTAGACTTGATAATATATTGTTGATTCTCGTGGCAAGCATATTTTGCGTAAAATGCATTATCAATCCATTTATCTAATTGTTTTTCTGCATAGGCTTTGAGATATCTTGGTATAAAATCTGTATCTGTTGGATTAGCTGCTTTTATTCTAGCTTTAATCACTTCTATGTTATTAGAGATAGGATCACTTGCAAGTTCTTGTTCCGCTTTATGTAATTCTTGCCAAATTTTGATATATACATATCTGAGACTCTCCATCCCGGGAAAAGGATTTGCTAGTTTCGCAATATGTCTGCCATTATCTACCAGCATACTATCAACTTCATCAAGTATGACAGTGCCAAATTCTCTACCGGCAAGAGTTCCATAACCTAAAAAAGAATCTTTCAAGTAATCAAATTGGAAATTACTTATAGAACCATAAACAATATCTGCTCTATAGCATGCTCTTGGTCCTTCTATAGCTTTTTTGCTACTGCCATCATCAGTATCCTCGCTATTACTATGATTATTATCAGGATTGTTAGTTGCAGCACTAAGATCAAATAAACTATAAAAATCTTCTCGAGTAGCCACTCCTTCTGCAGCTAAGACATTATTACTAGTTACAATGTCTATTTTCTCACCCTGTAATCGTTTGATGACAGCAAGTAGTGAGACTATAGTGGTTTTACCTTCGCCAGTCTGAATTTGACATAACTTTCCTTTGTTTTCTTCTGTACTTAAAAAAGACAAAACTGCTAATATTTGAGTATCTCGTAGACGATATCCTCCAGTTACCAACTCATTGGCTCTATCCATGACAGCTATTGCTTCACAAATATCTTCATCATTAAGATTATTTTTTTTACCCTCAGCCCAATCATGAATCTCTTTAGCTTCCTTACTTCCCCACCCTTTATAATATTCGACTATTTTTTGGTACTTTATTTGTAACTCAGATATCCTTAATTGATTATTGTTACTTTCACTACTATCTTCTATATTTTCAGTATCTTTAGCAAAAATTATTTCTGATAATAATCTATCTAACGGTTTAGCTTGTGGATCTGATTTATACTGGAGGATTTTGGAAAAAACTATTGCATCAATATTTTTAGGACATTGGTCTTCTATTATAGGAACTTTATTAAAACTATCCTTATTTTGTCTTATATCGCTGATATTTGCGTAATCTATAGCTTCCCTTTTTTGAGCAGAAACTCCAGTCAACCATAATTCTAATTTAATGGGATCAAGTTCTAAAGAACGAGCTGTCTCAGCTAATATTCGGGCTTGTTGTACATTTTCTCTGCTTAATCCTAAATCATAAAAATTATTACAAAACTTACTAAATTGCCTAAAAGGACCGGAGTAATTTACTACTAAATCTTGTGCTAAATTACTTAGTTTATTGACTCTATCAATGTTATCCTCTATAGGATATGTAATATTTGTCGTTATCGCATCCGTTGAATATGGTGGATTTTCGTCTAGTTCTATTTTTTCTTGCAACTCTCTAATATACTTGGTAATTGCCTCATTATTAGCTTGGATATCAAAGCTCAAAAGATATTGTAGTTTTTCCTGAAATGTGTGATTAATTTTGTTAGAGACCGAAAGAGTTGGTTCTATAGGTAAAGATGCAGCAACAGAAGGTGTTTGTACTTCTGTTATATTTTGGAGTAAAGTATTTTTACTACTGGTACTATTTGGTTTAATCTTATTCTCTAAAGCCTTTGCTGCATATCTCTTCATCTAGAATACCTATATATGAACTATCATTTTATATGCTCATACTATTTTACATGTAGTAAGTTTCTTGAGCAATATTTCCCATTAGATAATCATTTAATATATAGTCTTGATCATCTTGCTTAAATAACTCAATGGGATCTCTTGTTAAATAGGTGTTTGTATCTGTAACATCATTTTTTTCTATTGATTCACTATCAACTTCTGCTTGAATCTCTGTAATAGCTTTTTGGATTAATCCTATAGAATCCTGCACTATCTCAATACACGACTTTAATCTAGTATCTTTACTTAAATACCATCCTTCGTGGAAACTTGCTTGAGCTGCCTTATAAAATTCTAAAGCTTGTTGATAGTGGTTTAATACTTCCTGATAAACTTCTTGATCATCAGCTAATTCATTAGCCTCCTCTTGTAGATCGTAAGCTATATTAACTAATGCAACACCTTCGCTAAATGAATTATTACCTTCTATCTTTAAGCTTGTTATATCCAAGGCATGCTTATAAGCAATATTAGTTGGTGATAATTCGACAGCTACTTTGTATAATTCTAGTGATTTTGCAAATTTCTGTTCTGCTTCTACCGATCTATCATTGTATTCATCACTTTCATCTTCCCAAGCTTCATTGCTTAGTAAGTTTCCTTGAGCGTAGGCAGCAAAGGCGTTTTGTTCTCTAATTGTATCATTATCATCTATAGCGGTATTTTTGTTAGAGATGCTTGTATCATTGTTATTAGTGTCATAATTTTTATTTTCAAAGTCAGTTGTTTGGAATGTTGAAGCTGAATGTTTTGTTAGGCAAGGGATATTTGGTGCAGATTTTATATCTATGTCTACGCTACCTAACGGTACTTCTTCTTGATCTACTTTTTCTGAATCATCATTATCGTATGAAGAATCCAACTTTTCTAGATCACGACTATATCTACTATCAATTGCCTCATCTAAATTGTTAGCTTTACTAACTAATTTCTGTTCTATTAACTTAGAATGGCAAACTATAGATTCTTCCTGTGATAAGCGTTCTCCAGTTAAATATAAAATAAAATTTTCTATCACCTCTGGTCCGCAATTAGCATATTTTTGTTGTTCAGTTGGTAATTGTTCGATTTGCAAGCCATTATCTATAAATATTTGTTTAAACCTATCCGGTATAGTTTCATTTGACGGATCAATATAATATAGCCTCAAACCATTATCCTGCTCTTTAACACCCATGATTCCAACTGCATGCTTATTATATAAATTCAGAGGAGCTAGTATTATTCCTGATTTAGTATCAGTTAAATGATAAATCATTTCTTGTAAGTTATTGTAATTTTTTTGAAATATATAACCTCTTGCTATTTTTACTTCCTTTAAACCTAGATTATTGATCCTTAATTCTAATATGCTCTCAATCGCGTCAAGAGTGTATTTACTGAAATACGAATCTATCCAAGTAATATCTGCAAATTGCTTTAAGTTAGAGCCACTTAAAGAGGGAGGAGGTGGTTGTGATGGTGGAGGAGGATCAGTGGGTAATCTTTGAATACTTCCAGCTGGATTATCTTCCAAAGATATTTTGTTTGAAGGATAAGCAATTTTTAGATCATGACGAACTTCAGAAGGCAGCTTATTAAGGTTTTTATCGAACCATATTGATCGACCATTAAAATTTTTATCTATTGTCTTTTGTAATGCAGTATAATTACTTGGATCATCTGTGAGTTGTATTCTTGTTAAAGGTACCCTTGCCATAGCATGTGCCGTTAAACCTCTATTATTATCAGCAACTATGACTCCAGATAAATACGGATGGAGAAAGACGTTTATCCGAAACTCCTCAGTTGGAAATGGCTTCATCTTTCCAACTTCGGGGACTGATTTTGCTGCAAATGGAAAGCGTGTACTCGTAGTATCTGCAGAAAAAAATGCATTTACACCCTTCTGAGAAAATTGTACTGAGTAAGCAATAGGGTGAATATTATCATTATATTGTCGTCTTAGGAAAATAGCATTATTATATTTTAGTCTTAGGAGCGTAGCCTCATCATATTGTGTTCCTAATAACTTTAACTTTTTTCTAGCTAAGGACTCTATAGCTACGAACTCTTCATCTAAGTATTCTGTTCTAGCTAAGGACTCTAGATAAAAGTACTCTCTATCTGAGAGTTCTGTTCTAGCTAAGGACTCTATAGCTACGAACTCTCTAGCTAAGATGGTACGTAATAGATTTTTTTTAGCACGTGTGAGATTAATTTTATTTTTATCATTCTTATCAGGGTGTTCATTTTTAGCCTTCTTCTTAGGGTGGTTCACTTGATTTGCATCCTTCTTCTCAGGGGGGTTAATTTTATTTAGTATATCTAGTATAGATTGCTCTTTAGCTATGAGGATTTCTAATGTCTTTTTAGTCTCATTATCAGATGTGATCGTATTTAGATTTTTTAAAGTGTTTATAGCATTAATTACATGATTAGCCAGTTTCTTCTCTATACCACTTACATCAGCACCCCCAACTATTCTATTACTTTTTACAGTAGTACCTTGAAGATAATGGGCTTTAATTGCTTTATTATGTTTTGCGAATTTGCCTAGTGATTTATTATATTGAGCTACTTTACTTGGATTTTCAGCACATGCTTTTGCTGACTCTAAACTGCCAGTTTTTTCATATTCTTTTAAAAATGCCATAGTTTGACCAAAACAAGCATCTTTTGTTTTTGCGATTTGATCTATGTCTCTAATAACCTTCCAATTACCATCTTGATCTTCAATGACAGGAGTATAATGCCCTGCGTTACCATTTTCTCCTTCGATAAAGGCAATTTTATAACTTTCATTCTTAGACTTAGAGGCACCAATTGGTTTAACTATACCAGGTCCTTTTTCATGATGTATTAATGTTTTTGAGTCATCAATATTTGCACTTACTACTTCTATCTCCCTACCGACTTGAGTAGCTGCCATTTTAATGTGTAGTTCTCCAGCGAGCTTTAAATTGCCACTCTGAATATTGTCACATAGTTGCTTATAAGTAGGCAGTACCGCATAGATATTACCGTTCTTTATCATTACATGTAAATTAGCTCCATGTTCTTTCTGTAAATTTTCGAGAGTCTCACCTACAAAATTTGTAACTTCCGCTTTTAAAAAACTTGGATCTTTTATGTTTTCTATTTTTATTATTTCATCTCTGAGTTCAAGAGCTTTTTTCTGCCTTGCAGTTATTGGCAATACTCTATCTGCATGTTGATGCATTATAGATTCTTGAAACATTTCTGCTCTGGAATCAATATGCCCTTTCAATTGATCCATCGCATTTGTGAATGGAGCAGCAATTATCTGCTGAATTGGTTTTACTGCCATATGTAGTAATGAGCTAACTGCTGGTTGTAGAAAGCCGTTCTGAATTTTTGATTTAAATGCAACATGCATCTTTTCTTGTACCATTCTTACATCTTTTGACACTTCACCAGAAAAAGAACAAAGTACTTTTTCTTCTGCTATTTGGTTCTCATCAATTTTAAGAGTGCCATTTTTCTGTTGTTCAATTAGGCTTACCTCTAGCTTGTTTAGTTCCATAATTAGGTGATCGTAAAAATCATTAGATATGTTACACAATTGAGCAAAATTTTTACTAAATTCTGTTACTTTTACTGTTTTTTCTACACAAGAAGCAATTGTTCCAAGTAGTTTAGCTTTACTATTACCTTTTCCTAGACGCCTTGATACCATAGAAAAAGCCTTTGTTATATTTTCCACTACACATGATATTTGAGCAAAGATCTTATCACCTAAAACACCTGATATCATTTGATGTAATGATGATTCTATGCATGTATCTATAATTTGTTTAGCAATAGTAGTGCCAAATCTATTATAGAGTCCTGTTAATTTATTTTCTATAGATTTGATCTTTTGATTATAAGCACTATCCTCCTTTGTCCAGTTTGCAAAATATTGAACAAAATGAGTATTAGCTATTTCCTCGATTAATAATTGACTAATTTCTTCTGTCCCTACATTAACTGTTGCAGTAATAACAGCAGTACAAGACTCCACTATTACAGTTTTCATAATAGCTTTAGTTATTGCTGTTTTTGTTGCTAAACCAACTGCCATTTTACCTGTTTGAGCTCCTTTTGATAAGAAGCTACCTACTCCTGCAGTTATAAGAGATATCATTAAACTTTGAACTTTATGCTGCCCATAAGATTTCCAACTAAAATTACCTTCTATACCCGCTTGTATTGCAAAAACTATATCTCCTACACCTTCTGCAATTAAGGCTTGAGCTATAAAATGAGCTGAACCTCCAGACAATACTTCTAAAGCTATACCTGCAACAATTTGTGCCAACCCTATAATTGCACACAAAAAACAATCCCAATCAAATCCTTTGTCTTCTTTATATTCTAATACAGCATCAAAACATATATGGATATAATCTATAAGTTCTGGCGGTACTTTGCCCTCACTAAACATGGTTCTTAAATCTTTCGACTCTACTTTGATCTCTGGTAGAGTTTTAATAGTTCCGGCGACATGTTTGATGATATTTGTTATAACCTCAATTTTTTCATCCAACTCTTTATTCTTTGATTCACTACCAATACCTCCAGTGACATATTGATTGATTTGATGCCCTGTATCATCTTGCGTTGTTAAACCAAATACTTCATGTACAACTTGTTCAATCTTAGCTTTAATATACTCCATTTTTTTTGCTGGATCACTACTATCTTTCCAAGTATTTCCTCCAAGAAATTCAGGGACATATTTTGCTCTTCCTAATTTAAAATTGATTTTAGGAGGCTTAATAATATGTAATTCTCTCAGTCTATTAAATAATTCTTGACTTGCCTCTTTTTTATCCTTTAACACAATATCTTGGTCAGTTATAACTCCACCTGCTTGATATATTCTGATTAATATTGCTTCTAGTACAGGATTAATATTATCTTCCTTTCTTTCACCTGTTAACAGATTAAAGATCGATGTATTAATGATATTAGCATCTATTAATATAGCTCTTAAAATCTCAAATGCTTCTTCTGCAAGTTGAAAATCTTCTTTTTTTAATGGTTTATCTGTACCTAGTTTGGATTTTAAAATGTATATAATTTTATTTGACTTTTTAGTCAGCCGAGAATCAACACTAAAATCCAATTGTTCTATTGTACTCTTGGTATTTTCATCATTACTAGAATCTTTAAGATTAATAATTTCTAAATATTCTTTAATTTTATCTAGATGTGCATAGTCTTTTAAAGAATATTGATTATATGAATTTATTGCTTCAAATTTTTTGCCAACATCAAAATCAAGTTGGATCATTAAAGCATCAAAGCTAGTTTTATCTTCAGGAGATGGGTTTTTCGATAGATTAATTATTTTTTTAAGCCCTCTTACTATATCATCTTGAGCAAATAATTGATTATCTAGTAGATATATTATTTTACCGTCACTTAATGTAATTTTTCTTCGTCCCAAACAAAAATCTTGTATTTCTGATTTTTTCCCAAAAAATATTGATTCATTCTTAATATCTCTAAACTTTTGCTTTAAGAATTTATGATCTATAGTTAATTGGGTATACTTTTCTAAATGAGTTAGTATTTTATTAATTTGCTCATCTTGAAGTAAAGTTTTATCTCTTATCAGCTTAACTAACTGATTTTTAATTACTAAATTGTTAAATTTAAAAAGATGGTGTAATAAAATATCAAAGCTAGTTTTATCTTCAGGAGATGGGTTTTTCGATAGATTAATTATTTTGCTAATAGCACTTACTATATCATTTTGAGTAAACAATTGGTTATCAAGCAGTGCTATTATTTGTCCATCACTTAATGTAATCTCTTGACGCCCTAAACAGAAATCTTCTATCTCAGCTTTTTTTCCAAAAAATATTGATTCATTCTTAATATTTCTAAACCTTTGCTTTAAGAATTTATGATCTATGCTCAATAAACTACTAGTTAGGATGTTTTTAATCTGATCTCCTTTCTTACAAAATATTTGATGATCTAATTTTCCTAATAATTTTTGCTTTATATCTGCTGCTATTCTAATCACTTCTTCTACTTTGACCAATGATGCTGTATCTTTAGTAAAGTTCTTTTTCGTATAAATGAAAGATTCAAAAGACTCAGGTTTTTTCTCTCTTTCTTTATACCACCATGATTTTTTTTGTGAGTTAATTAATGAATGCTTCAAATTATCTAATACTTGTTCTTTGCAATAGTAAAATACATCAGGAAATTCTATTAGTTCACTAGTTGCTACTAAATCTCTTAGGCTACTTATTGCTGTTTTTTTAAAGATTTGTCTCTGTGAAATAATTTTTACATCTTCTAATATCTTGAAAATTTCTGAGTGTGACTGATGTTCTGCATCAAATGTAATATAATCTTCATTATGTCTAGTTATAAATCTAATAGCATCATCATAGATTTTTGAGTCTACATATGGCAGAGATTGTAATAAATGTATTGTTGATGTTTTTGGCAGCTCTTTATAATTCTCAACCCACCGTGCTAATTTATTCTTCTCTTCTTCTAGTACTTGTTTTTGTTTTTCTTGATCTTTAATAAGTACTTTACTACCAATAAAGCATTTCTTGCTAATTCTAAAATCTTTTATGATATCATACTGATTTTTCAATAACTGATCATAAACCTTTTGTGCTTGATCTCCTACTATACCAAAAGTATTAAAACAATCCGGAGATATTTCTGAACCTATAGCTGAGTTAATTGCATTTATATGTACAGACAATATTTGAGCCTCACCCTCATTTTGTTTAGCAAAACAGTTAGAGTCTAGCCCCATACCTTTAGCACGAGCAACTTCATTAATGGTTTTCAATATCTGATTTCTTGATAGAACCCTACTTCTATCATCTTCTAACATTCTTAATGATTCTTTTAAAGCTACTTTAACCTTTACTTTTGCATCAAAACCACCACCTTCTTTATGAATTATACAAAATGCTTTGTAGTAAAGAGCTATACTAGCAAATGATGGGTGATGATTTATTATATAATCAAAACAATCTAAAGCTGTAGAATATTGCTTATTATCTAAGTATACACGTCCCAGTTTATTTAATTCTCCAGGCTCTTCAATTAATCCATATTTATTATTTAATTTTCCCTTTATTTCTCTTTCAAAATCTTCATATTCTCTTAAAATTTTATCATTCCCAACCTCATGAATTTTGTTAAACTTATCACTCATTTTATTTAACCAAATCGCCCACTGATTTTTTAAACTATCTATCTGTAGTTTTAGATAATCTTTTGATTTACTTTGTTGATGAAGATTAAAAGAATATAATTTACTTTCTATGTTTTCTCGCAATTTATTAAATTTAGCAAATAATGTATCTTCCAAGTTGATTTTTGGTAGCTGTTCTTTTTGTACAATTGCAAGTCTGTCAGTCTCTAATTCATTTCTCTCTTTTTTTAACTGTGATATATCAATATCTTCACTCTGTTTTCTAGGATCAAATACTATATACGTGGCAGTGCCTTGGTTACCTGCTCTTGCTGTTCTACCAAAAGCTTGTTTCTCTATTCTAAAATTTTTTGGTATATATGATAATATAACATGCAAACCACCATTTACTTTGACTTGCTTACTTACCTTTAGATCTGTACCTCTGCCTGCAATATTTGTTGCAATTACTATATCTCCTGCTTCTAAACGTGATATATCAAACTTTTGGTATGCTCTATCATATTTATAAATTTTATACTGACCTAGTTCATATTCATCATGGTTATTAAATTTTTTTCTTACTTTTTCTTCTATGTATTTTAGGTCAGCTATATTGTCACATATTATTAATACAGCTCTACGACTATCAGTTTTTTTGCTTCCAGGTTTAACCTGTGATTCTTGTTTATAAAAAGCTAGATTTGTTTGATTCGCTATTTTATCTGCATCAATATAATCTATTTCTTCCTGAATTTTATTAATTAAAACATTTAATTTTTCAAGCTTTTCTTTTTCTTTATTATTTAAATCTGCTATATCCAGTCTTTTTATATTATTGTTAAATTTAGTACCAAATTGTTCAATCTCATATTCTGAATTACTACTAGAAATCTCAGTAATCCAATCTAAAATTTTATCTAATGTGTTACTTTGATCACTATCTCCACAGGATTCTCTCAATATATTAATTTGATCATGAATCCTATTCATATCTGTCTTAAACTTATTCAATAAAGGTTTTTCACAAATTTCAATAGTTTCATCACTTATTCTTTCTATATCTTTAAAAATTTTAATCTTATTTACACATTTAGTTTTTTGTTGTTCTAAATCTTCTTTTTCGTTCTTTTGAATGGTATAATTTTTTATCAATTGGTCTAAGGACTGTTGCTCTTTGTGTAGTTTGTCTGTCATTAAGGAGATATACTCTTTTGTATATATCAATTGTTGGTCCATATTCTCATCAATATTTTCTATGATATTCTGTAACCATTCTTCAGGAGTGCCAGCTATTGATTCCGATTCAAAATCATATTCAAAACGATGTGTTTTAAATCTTGGTATTTCAAAAAAATCTATTCCATATACATCTCTAAGTAACTTTCTTTCTTCAATACCACCTACTGTACCTGTCATACCATACAAATTCTGATACTTTTGAAAATAACCAACATTTGAAATATATACTGCCTTTAAACTTTCATCACTTAATTTACTACTATGTTTTAATTGTATAAATTGGTGTAATCCATTACTCCATTTAGTCGAAGTTTGTTCAACACCTGTATCTTTATCCATGATGATTACTTCATTTTGCTTTTGTGAATCCTCATCGCCTATTATATAAGCATTATCCTCCCCTATATATTTTGCATCGTAAGCACTCTCTATCCATGTTTTAAGATTCATTTGTACAAAATCATACAAAGTACTAGGTATCATCACCTTCAAATCATCTTCTTGAGATGATGTATTACTATAATTTCTAACATCACTAGTATTAATTATTTTATTTATATATTTTATAATTTTTTGAACATTATCCTCACTATAGTATCTTTCTTCTTGACTATTTACTGCAGCCCAAATATGTATAAATATATCTTTCAAATGTCTCATATCTGTTATATTGTGTGATATATAAAGTGTCTTAGCCGCGTTATCTATCATCATACTGTCAACTTCATCTAATATCAAAACATCCCCTATACCATGTCCTCCCCTAATATTCTTACTAAAAAATTGGCTTAATAAAATATCTCTTTGAAAGTAACCAACTTCGCCGTATATTATGCTACAGTTTTGATACCTACTCTTTCTTTCGTCTTCCCCTGTATCGGGTTTTTCACATTCTTCGTCACAATTATTACTAGCATGTAAATCAAACATCTTAAAAAAGCCTTTATATCCTTCTTTTGTTCCTGATGCCCTTGCTTGAGAATCTCTTATAGCTAGTACTTTTGAACTTGTTACTACATCTACCCTTTTACCTAATAATCCCAAACATGTTGCCAACATTATTGTTATTAATGTTTTTCCTTCACCTGTATAAACATTTCCTAATCTACCTTTTATATTATTGCAATCTAAAAACAAAAGAAGAGATATTAATTGTGTATCTCGTGGTCCTTTTGGATAATGATCATAAATTATTACAGCTCGTATAATTACTGAGATTACTTCACTTATTGTCTCAGTTGATTTATTATCTTTCCATGAAAACATTTTATCATGTTCAGAACTACTTTTACTTTTAAAGATTCTTGCCCACTCTTTAATTTCTTGTTCTTGCCACTCATTTATATTCTTAGATGAATTGTAAAATTTTGATTTCTTATTTAAATTCTTGGCTTCTGTTAATAACTGCTCAATTAATGTTTCATTTTTTCTTTCTATTTTATCCAAACAAAACTTTATAGATTCATTAATTCCGTCAGAAGCTATCTTATCTTCCTTATTCATTAAACCTAATAATTGTTTTATTGATAATATTTCTTTACCTTTTGACTCGTCATTTGCAAATAATATTTTCTCCCATTCATTTAATTTTTGCGGCAATTGTTCTATTGCGTCATCTTTATATGGCTTATAAATAATTTTATTTAAGATAAAGTTTAATTTTCTAATATTACAAGAATCTTTGTCAGTTTCATCAAGGTTCTTAATTTTGTTAAATAATATCTGCTGAAGTTCCCCCCCTTTTTCATCTTTCATTTGATATAATAAATCAACTATTTTGTTTTTATTTTTGTTGCTACATTTGCAAAAAATCGTAGTATTCAATTCATTTAGCATCACTGTTTTTTTTAAAAAACTATTCCATAAAGACATATCTTTATCTTGTAAATTTCTTAAAAAATCTCGATTTATATAAGCTTTACTTTCTATAATAAGATCTATAATAATTGGTAAATTATCTAAGTTCTGCTGCTCGCATACTTGTAAAAAAAATATTTTGCAGAAATAATTTATCTCTTCAAATGTGCTGTTAGATAGAATAAATTTTAGTTTATCTATAGCATTTTTAAGTTTTTTATTATTTTCTACAACTATTTGACTAAACAACAAATCTAATATGATGTTTTTTTTATCGCTGGATTTGATAATATGATTGACTATTGTAAAATCATCTATGTGTAACAGTGAGTAGATAAATTGTTTAATTTCCTCTAATGTAGAAAATTTATTTATATTCTTACAAATTAGATCCAATGTATCTAAAGCTTTATCTAGATTGCCTTTTTCATCATGAAAGAATCTAAATGCATCCAAAATATCACCTATTTTGTTTGTGCCATGATCTTGATAGGATATTTTACTAAGTATTAAGTCCCTAACTGCATTTAACCTCAAATCAATTAATTCTTCTACCCACATTAGAATTGGTGGATCTTGTTCCTCTGTAAAAGTTCTTTTTAATTTACTTATTATATTTGTTGTAGATTGCTTACTCCGATACTGTAATAATTTAACTATTGCTTCATCTAATGTCTTACCATTATCATTTTCTGTAGAGTTTGCAATTGTTGCTTCTGGTTCTGTTTTTTCAAAACTTAATAGTGCTTTTAAATGTTCTTTTTCTTCACTATACAAAAATGGAAGGATATAACCTAAATCAACCCCATTAATTTTTCTTTGATCTTGTTTATAGGTTTTAATTATAAAATTTATTTCTTTGTAGTCATCGTCATTTGTTAACAATTTAATTGCGTATTTTATAAAATCTGTGACTGATAAATTTTCATATAGACGTTGTAATGCTTCTTGAATATCCGATTTTCTTTGATCTATATCTTCAGTGATATCCAAAATTTGATCTAAAAATAGATCATAGTATTTATATACATGTTCTCTAATATAATAATACAAATTAAGTTCCACGGCACCTTGTTCTGATCTATTGTCCTGGACATTTTGTACTAATTTTGTAACAAAATTTTTATAATCTATCTTATTACTATAAAAACTATCTGGTAATTGTAACAATAATTTAAGATATGTTATTTTATCTTCATCTTTTTGTTGGGTATCAAGTTTAGTAGAAATAATATTGTTAACATCTCTTGAATTAAGTTCTAATTCTGAGATATCAAGAATATCAGTAATAAATCTTATTTCTTTTTGTTCTAAAGAATCAATTTCTTTAATGTTATCTTCCGAACATGACGTTTCTAGTACACAATTTCTCAATTGTTTTAAGTGATCAATAAAGTCTTGATAAGTTTTTTTCCTTTGTGTATTTTTACCAACCTGCCATACGTTAAATGCATTTATGATTTCTAATTCCAAACTTATGCTAAGCTTTGCAATTATTGTCTCTTCTTTGTAGTTTTTCCTTAGAGTATTTGCTTGATCATCTAGTATCTTATTTGCATATAGTCTTAATACAAGCATTAAAAAAGACTCTATATCTACACTTGCTTTCTTTTTAGCTAACTCAAGAATCAACCCCTCTAAATCTTCTTGAGCAAATTTTGCATGATATTCTTGTATAATAAGACTTAATTTTTGCAATTTATGCTGATCTACTATTCCTTGATTTAAAAAAATTGTCTGCCAGGATAATTCTTTTGTTGTAATTTTTGTTATAAAATCTTCTACATTATCTAATGTTTTTTCATCCACCAACCCATCTAGCACCATCTTATTTTTTTCCTGGTTTATAAATGTTTGGATGCAATCAATACCATCTTTGCTAGTCCCAACTAATTGCTCTGGTAAATTTCTAGTTATAAGATCACTCAAAGACTCAAAAAATGCTTTAGAAAATTGAGGTATTATAATACCTCTTAACCACATAATTTCTGGTATTTTTACTTGAATTATTTCATTTAATTTTTCTTGTAATAAATTATTTAATGCTAATTGTTGTTGAAATTGATTCTCTTCTTCAGTAAATAATTTAAATCCAGGTTCTTTATATGTTTTATATATTAACGTATTTCGTAACGATTTTAGTGCTTTCTCTGCACCCCCCTCATCTTTATTGTTAATTTTTCTCTCTTTTATTACATCTTCATTAAAAAAATCTATGGCTATTCTAAGCTCAGAAATGATATCTTGATCACCTCTCTCATGTATCATTAAATGTTTAATCGTATTGTGATAACTACTTAGAAATTTATGAATTGAATTTTCAAAAGTCTTGTCGACCTCTAAGTGTTCTTCTTGTAATGATAGGTAATATATGAGACCCCTAGTAATATCGACAAGGTGTTTTATGTTCTTATTAGAGTTATATATATTGATTGCACTCTTTAATTGAACTAATTTATATCTCTTATATTGTATAGATAGTTCTTGTTTATACTCCTCTATTGATTCTTTATATGTTGATTGATTCTTTTTTAAAGAATTTATGTCTTCACTTAACCTATAATATTCTTCTTGATCAATATTAACAATTACTGTTTTGTTCTCCCAAAATACTTCTTTCCCTTGCTTTTCTTTGATTTTGCCACTATTATCAAATAAATCCTCTAGTTTGATTGTTTGCAGCGTTTTGCTGCTCCTTTTATAATTACTATATCTTTCTGAAGAACAATCTATAACCTTATTAAGATGCTCTAAAATATCTGTTGACAGAATATCACTATTAGTATGGCTAATATCAAATGCTAATTTGTTGATCTCTTTTGATATTTCGGATTCAATACATTCTGCTTTATTTTGATCTTTTAATGCTGATTTTGCAATAATGTTAGTAATACTTTGATTTAAAGCAACAAATACTTCTTTTCTTTTGGAATATGATATATCTTCTGCATTCCCTGCTGCAACCAATCTATCAAGTTTATCTAAATATAATTTGATTACCTTAGTATAGTTTTCCTTATTACTTTTATCCAATATGCCACAATATTTACTAAATTTTTTAGTAATACTATTTTTAATTTCTAAAATATCTTTATATTGCTTTTCTTGATAATTGATTCTGTCCTCAAATAATTTCTTAATTTTTTCCAATTCTATTTGGTCTACTTTGCTTAATATAAATGCCTTCAAAGAATTTATTTTATCTCTCTTATTATCCGTAACTTTTGAGTTTACTGTGTTGTTTAGATTATTAATTCTTGTATATATATTTTGACCAGTTAGTTTGCCAAACTCAATCATATTATCTATGTAGTATGCTAACTCTTCTATATTAAGACTATCATTTTCAGATATGCAGTACTCGTCCAAAATACTTAATATGATACCTTCTTCATTTGAGACATTTTCTATTTTTTGTCCTTGAACAAAGTTTTTCCACTGCTCTGATACGATATTTTGTTTTATACTGTTCAGTGATTTTATTACTTCACTAATTTTTTCTAACTTACCTATACTATTTGTTTTAGCTTTTAGCTGATCGAATATTTGATTATAAAATATATGACGCGTATAATTATTAGATGAAAACTGTTCTATCCCTCCTATCATAGCTGTAGTGAGATGACTTAAACCACTACTAGTATCAAATTTATTTTCTAAATTCTGTAATTCTTCAAGTATGTTTATTATTTTTTTAGTACATAATTGTATATATTGTTCTTTTAATTCTATTATTCTTTCTACATTTGCATTTTCACTATTTTGTAATTCTGTAGATATTTCTTCTATGCTTATTGGATTGCTACTGTCCAATATTTTTTCTTTTATATCATAAACTAATAATTGAAGTTTTGAAAACTCTATTGTCTTATAACCAATTAATAACTTAAATTTATCTGTATCATTTAGTAAATTAAGTTCACTTTTATCTTTATCCACTAATAATGATGATGTTTCTTGAATAATTGCTTCTATTTCTCCTTTTCCTACTTCTGTTCTTGAGTTACTTAACCCTGCATTTTTATCAAACTTGTTCAAAGCTTCGTGCAAAATAATTTGCTTATATTCAGGACTATCTATAATTTTTATTTTTTCCTGCAATGTATCGTTAACTGCTTCAGCCAAGCTTATTTTACTACTATTTTGTCCTTGCCTTTTTATAACCTCTAATACCAAACTTTGTGCCTCTTCTGCTTCTACATCACCTACTGACTTATATCTATCTTGTATTTTTAATGTCCAATCCTGTAATATCTTTTCTATTTCTTTACTGATATTACTCTTCTTATCTACGGTTATTTCTTTTCTTTTTATATTATAAGTAATAACAGTTTCTTCAATGTCTTCTATTTGCTTACCCAACTCTGCTATTTTGCTATAAATTATTGTTTGTTGAGAATTCTTATGACCATCCTGCCATCCATCTTGTTCAATACCAAAATCTGATGTATTTATTTCTTTGAGCAAAGGCAATACCCTACTTCCTTGTGCTTCCCCTAATTCTCTATTTACTTGTGATTTCATATAAATACTCCACAATTATTTTAAAAATCCTAATACTAGCCTACATGTAGTAAAGTTCTTGAGCAATATTTCCTACTAAATAATTATTCAATAGGTCTGGTTGATCATCTTGCATAAATAACTCAATAGGAGCATTTACTAAATAATTATCTGCTTCTGTAAAATCATTAGGTTCTTGTATCAATTCACCATCAACTTGTGATCGAATCTCTTCAATGACTCCTTTAGTTAATCCTATGGAATTCTCAACTATCTCAATACATGACTTAAATCTAACATCTTTACTTAAATACCACCCTTGATGAAAACTAGTTTGAGCTGCCTGATAAAATTCTAAAGATTGTTGATAATGCCTTAATACTTTTTGGTAAGTGTCTTGATCAATAGCTAATTCATTAGCTCCTTCTTGCAGCTCATAAGATATGTTAGCTAATTCCACACCTTCGCTAAATAAACTATTACCCTCTATTTTAAAGATTGTTGTATCCAATGCATGCCTATAAGTAATATTAGTTGGTGATAATTTTACAGCTTCTTTATATAATTGCAGTGATTTTGCAAATTTCTGCTCTGCCTCTACCGATCTATCATCGTTTTCATCACTTTCAGCTTCCCAAGCTTCATTGCTGAGTATATTCCCTTGATTATAGGCAGTAAAGGCTTCCTGTTCTCTGGCAAGATCATCAATAGGATTATTATTACTATTAAGACTTTTATCTTTTTTAAATAATTTTGTATCTTCTATTATTGTAGAGATTGCAACTGGAGATTCTATAGAACAAGAACTATCTGTTCTCTCCTCTACATCTTCACTTTCTAATTGTATCTTTTCTTGAGCATCGATTTCATATAGATCATTAACTGATTCTTGATCATTTCTATGATCATCCATTACTTCAATTAAATTGTTGGCTTTACTAACTAATTGTCGTTCTAGCAACCCAGAATGGTAATTTATAGACTCTTCTTGTGATAATCGTTCCGCTGCTAAATATAACATAAAATTTTCTATCACTTCTGGTCCGCAATTACCATATTTTTGCTGCTCAGCTGGTAATTGCTCAATTTGTAAACCATTCTCTATAAATATTTGTTTTAATTTATCAGGTATGGCTGCATTGGACGGATCAATATAGTATAATCTCAATTCATTATCCTGATTTTTAAGACCCATGATTCCAACCGCATGCTTATTATATAAATTCATAGGAGCTAGTACTATTGATGATTTAGTATCAATTAAATCATCAATCATTTTTTGTAGATTATTATAATGTTCCTGAAATACAGAATTTCTTGCTATAGATACATTGCTCAAACCAAGATCATTAACCCTTAATTCTAATATGTCTTCAATTGCACTCAGAGTATATTCACTGAAATACCAGTTAATTGAGCTAATGTTTATCGTTTGCCTTAATCCTACACCTTGTAATCCAGAATTTGATGAAGTCTGATTTTGTTTTATTTCAACTATTTGCTTAGAGCTAGTATCTGTTATTACTTCATCATAAGTTTTGCTTATAATTCTTTCTTCTGTACCTTCAAGCTTTTCATTAATATCTTCTGTACTTTCTATATCTAGAGTTAATTCTGACAATAATTCGAGATAACTGTTAACAAGTACCTCAATTTCTTGACAAGAGTTATTAGGATAGTCTATATATTTTATTAATTTTTTTGTTACTACCTCTAATGATTTTATTACTCTATTTCCTTCTTTCTTAGATCTTGCACCATCTCTTAAAACTTTAACTGCTGTATTAAATAAGCGTATAATCTTTATTATTTTCTCTATTACTTGTGTTAGTGAGATTGATTTGAGGCTTGGGCTTACCTTATTTATTAGACTATTATAAATAGTTGTTATATCATTGTTAATAACTTCTATTAATTGGAAGTATTCTTCCTGATGCTTAGTACTTTTTTTACTACTATTATTTTTTATAATATTATTCAGTACTGATGTGCCATGATATCTAATATTTTCAACAATTGTTGAGATAAAACCTTCTACAGATTGTAAATATTCTTTACTAAATTGCTCTTCTTTCTTTTGGCTTAATACTTGCACTTGATGCATTTTAAACTCACTGACAACTGATTCCAAATTTTTAAGATTTGGTTGTTTGTTGTAAGTTAACATTGTTTTTTCATACACAGTTTGTGGAGTAAACTTTTGCGTAAAATTAATTGCACATTTCTCTAAATAAAATGTCTTTCTATCTTCTATTAGGTCAATTAAATAATCAATATCGTCTTTTAATCTATCATTAACAAGTAAAGATTGTCCCTCAAACCTCACCTGCAGTTTTTGTGCAATATTATCTTCTTGCGTTTCACTTAATTCTATTACTTTCATCATTTGCAATACAAATACCTGTCCAGTCATATCATCACTTAAATGTGCTAAATGATCAATTTTAAGACGAGTACTGATTTGTTTTAAATAGTCTAACAGTAAATTTCTTTTAATCGAACTCAGAGTAGATATATTATTGTCAATTCTTATTCTTTTTATCTCTTTTGTATAACTCTCTACAATCTCTTTAAAATCATTCTTTGTAAAACTAACTTGTTCATTTTTTTTATTAAGTTCTGTAATTATTAATTTAACTTTTTCATAATTAATAACCCCAGCCCTATAATGCTTCACAGATTGGTCTAAAATAAATTTTATTTCTGCTATATTTACCGGTATATTTTGTAAATCAAAAAGATTTTCTGTTGTTATATATGAATTCTCATTTATTTGTTTTTTATTATTATATTTAGCTTTTAAATAAATTTCTCTATCTTTCCAACCAATAACATGCATAATTTCTTCAACATGCTGAGTTTCAGCTTCTTTTTCGATCTCTTCATCTATTTCAGTTTCTGTTACTATTTGTGATAATCTTTCCTGTTGTAAATATACCAATTTTTTACTTAAATCTCTAATATCTAGCTGTTTACTTGCAAAATCTTTGTTCAAATATTTTAAATTACGTCTATTGCTTTTTAGCCTATCTCTTACGGTCTCTAAATATTCATCGAGAATTCTTATAAGATATTGCTTATTACCATACAATTCTTCTCTCAAGGCACTATATTTCTCTGATTTAGCCAACGTCTGTATCGTATCTAGTTCTAACACTCCTTTTTTATCTCGTAAATTTTGAGCTGTTGTAATTGCCGTTATTATTTGATTAATCTTACCAATTTTTTTGCTACTAAGAGATGAATCTTTGTTTTGTAATGATTCTATATCTCCCAAAACTTTATCTAATTTTAAACGTTTAGTTTCTATTTCAATCTCAACATTTCCCATATCATACTGAATATTACTTGTTTCTTGAGTGTATATTTCAATATCCCCCACTAACTTTTCTTGTTCTACCACTAAGTCATAAATATTTTCCCTATAAAGAGTTATCCAAGATACCTCTTTCTCATCTATTTTCTTTTCACTTAATTTACTATGTAAACTGTCAATATTTATTACATCCCTCTTATTTTGCTGTAGAGTTCTATAATCATCCCTAAGCTGTGCTTCTTCTTCATTATTTTGACCTCTCTTATTTTGATGTTCTCTATCTCTATATTCTATAGGATTATCTGCTTCCTTATATAACACTTGAAAACTGGTGAGTGCTAGTAGCAAAGTAACAGGCAAGGCAGCAAATGCTGCAGCAATACTTAATACAGTAAAAACTCCATCATTAGTGCTAGTAACATTCTCAGCAGCTCTTATTTGATCTCTAAATTCCGGATATTTTTCTATAAGATCGGCTCTGTCAATTACAGTATAAAATGTCTTTGTTTTAACAAAAAAATTATCTTTATCTTTGACTTGATCCATCCCATATAGTCCAGGCTCACCTCCTTGTCCTCCACTTGGCTTAGATTTATCTAAAATATTATCTGCATCATATCCTTGATTCATTTCTCCTATAGTTATTTTTCCTGCTTTATGTTGAATATCAATAACACCTGCTTTTCCTCCCATTCCTGGTCGTCCAGTTTTTCCAGGGCTACCTCCACACCCCCCAGCTGTACCACGACTCCCAAAGCCAATATTGGTATGACCAACACCTAGCCCTTTGGTATCTTCTGCTTGTCCATCTTTACCATCCTTACCTTTTAATCCTTCATCACCATTACCACCTAATTGTCCTTCTGCTCCATTCCCACCATTGACCTTAATTGATTTTAAACTCTCTAAATTTTTTATTGTATTTTCAATTCTGATAACTATGTTGCCACCGTGATTACCATGATCTCCGTCATATCCATCATATCCTTTATCACCTCTAGGTTGATTATCATTGCTTCTTTTGACACGTCCATCAGATGCTTTATGACAAAATTTTGTACCATCTTTTCCAGATGTATCTAATGTTAAATTCTTGCCAATACATTCCATATTTACTGCGTTAACGGTTACATCAATCCCAGGATATGAAGGAGAATCACTTAGGATAAAATTACCACTAGCAATTATCTCTATTTCATCTACATAGCAACTAACTACATCTTTATAGTCTATCTTTAGGTCATTTATTACCTTAGCAGCATCTGCAAATTTAGCATTTTTCTTAGATTCCACCTCTTCACTTTTATAATGGAGTTCTATTCTTCTTTCTATTAATGTTCTTAATTCATTATGTATATCTTTGATGGCAGTAATGCCATATTCTGTGGAATGCAAAAAATCTCCACTAAAACTTAGTCCTTTAGTGGATTCAGCACAGTTTATTGCTTTCTCTACATATCCTTTAATCTTGTCATGTATGTCTTTATAATTGACATTTGTTGCTAAAACTTTAAATTTTTTGATAGGTTTATCTTTTATAAGTTCTTGAACAATTTCACATTCAATGCTTACCGCATCTCTTATTACAGCTCTAAGTCTATTAACAAGTTCATACGATAATGAACCAGCAATTTTTTTATCACTGTCAATATATTGTTTTAATTGTTCATAATTTATATCTCTAACTAATAACTGCCAAAAGTTGATGGTATTCTCAGCTAATAATTTTTCTAATTCTTTTCGTAATTTTTCAAGCAATGTTTTTAAATTACTATTTTCATAGATGCTTTTCTTAATCTCCTCCTTTTTTGATTGCAACTTACTATTAGCTAAAATCGATTTCAAGTTTTGAATTAACTTTACTATATCATTACTTACATCTATCTCTTTTTGTTTCTCAGCTTCTTCTTGTTCTTTTCTTTCTTTTTCTGCATTTACTCTTCTTAAATCATTATGTAACTCCTTTCTCCTATTCTCAAGTTGCCCAATCTGTATTTCAAGTGCTTCTTTCTCTTCTTCTTTAAGTTTTATTTCATCTTCTATTTTTTTCAGTTCTCCCTCTAATCTTACTATTTCTTTTTGCAATTCTTTGATTTGTTGCTGATTTTCTTTCTCATTATTACTTAATTCTCTGATTCCTTCTTGTGCAAATTGTAACTTCTCTTTTAAACCTACAACAATATTTGACAATTGCTCTATTGTTTCCTCGTATTTATCTTTAGCTCCTTCTTTTTTTAATAATAACGAATTTATTAACCCCTGGTCTTTTTCTATATTTTCTTCATTATTGCGAATCTCTTGAGACAATAATTCTAATTCTTCTTGTCTATCTTTTATTAATTCTTTTAAATACAACTCCTCTCTTAATTCTTGCAACTGAGTTACATTGTCTTTTTGCCTTCTTTGTTGCTCTGCTTTAATTATTCTAAATAAAGCCTTATCATATAAATTTTTAACAATTTTCAATCTTGCTATTTTTTCTTGTGGATCATCATTTTCTATTCCATTGTCTAATTTTTCTAAATATGCTAAATAAGCAAATAAAGAAAAGCTTTGTGAGTCTGCAGTATCTGTTAACTCTAACATATTACAAAACAGAGCGTTGAAATCTTTTAATGACGATATCTTAGCCAAATTCCCCTTTTCTCTTTTATACCCCTCGACCAATTTCTTAGAATATTCTAACGTTACTTCCAAAATTTCTTGTAATCTTCTGCGACATACATATTTAAATAAATCCTCCTCAGTTTGTAACACTGCAAGTATGTTGGCTATTTTTATACTTACATCTATTTGTCTATCATCTTTATATATCTTAACTTTATCTCGTATAACAAGAGCAAGATATTGAGTTTTATGTCTTAATAATGTGATAATCATATTCCTCCTATATGGTGAATCAGGAGGTTGTCGGATGGAAAAAAATACTTCTTTATCTTGCTTGTTCTTGATTATATTGATTTGATTAATGAATAAGTTATCACTTTTGAATTCTTCATTTACTGCCTTTATTATAAATTCTATCTCATCTTGCTTTGTATAGTCAATTGATGAGAAGTTGGTGACGTCGTCACTCGTCGCTCGCCTATTACTTATAGGCGTCGCTCCATCGCTTCTAGCCCCAAATTCTCCTGAATTGACTATAACTTCTTTAGATAGAACAAATTCGTTATATTGTAATCGGATTTTTCTTGTCCATCCTTCTATTTTTTTATTTACTTCATTTATATTATCTATTTGATATAGGCTATCTTCTCGGATTAAAGTGCTTATGATTACTGAAATAAAACTATTGAGTTCATCCAGTGGTTCACCGTTTTCAAATGTATCATACCCACATAACGATATTCCTTTTACTAGCAACTTTCTCTGAATCTCTATAAAACTACCTTTAAAACCTTTTGCTTTTTCTTCTTCTAATTCTTTGCCATATTTCTCCCTAAGTACTTTTTGTTCAAGCAATTTGTCTTTTTGCTCCGTAACATAGTTACGAATCCTATCTATATTTTTGATTTCTGCAGACTTCTCTATTGGATCTGTCTTCAGCAATCTTACGCAAACTCTTCTTTTATCAATATCAAATGAATAATAATCATCTTTATTACTCTTAGAATCCTCTATATCCTCTATTCTGTTTTTTAGAATAATTACTTCTTTGGCATTCTTAATGTACCAAATACAACTATCAATATTTTCTAACTCTTCCCTTAATAAAGAGTTATCTTGCATGGATAATTCTTTCTTTTGAGCTTCTAAAACTGATAATTCTTGCTGTAATCTTTCTAAAGAAGCTTCTTCTATTTTTTCTTTTTTCTGACTTTCTTCTAATAATATTTGATAATAAATCTTCTCAGGATCCAATGGTTCATCATAATCTTGTTTATTTTGCTGAAATATCCATGATATTTTTTTTAATATGTATTCAATTCCTCCTGTCAATGTTGTTTTTTTCTTTATTAAATCCTTTATTTTACTTTCATGATTTTTCTTATTTATTTCTTGTTCTAATTTTAAAATTAATTGAGGAATTAATGAATCATTGCTATTCAAATCATCGTAATATTCTTTAAATACCTCATAAATGCACTTTATTATTACAGGCGTTTCCTTTTTTACTTTATCTTGGTAAGCATCATTTACTCTCTTAAATGTAGTGATTAAATATCCTACTTGACATTCAAATAACGCTTTAAATTTTTCTTCTTTATACTCTGTTAATTCTTTTTGTGAAGTATCTTCTTCATTTGAGTTTTTATTCGCAAAGGACAGATCTTTCCTAAAAACAAAAAAATTGTCTATTTCTGTTATTCGTTTTGTTAATTTTGGTATTAGTATTTGATCACTTGCATCTTTTTGGGCGTTAATCTTTGCTATTGTCCATTCTAGCTCTGTGATTTTATTCTGATGTTTGATTTGTGCTTTTTCTCTTTCCTGTCCACATTCTTCTGCAACATATTCAATAATTCTCTTAAAAGCATTCTCGTGCTTTTCAGAATGTCCTCCTTTTATATTTAATTGCTTTATTAATTCTTCTTGCTGAGCTTTAGATCTCTTAAGTTTTTCTGAAGAAATTTCTTTCAGCTTCTCTAGTGTATTATCTATTAATGTCACAACCTTTAGGAAAAAATCACATGAGCCATTTATACCATCTATACAATCTCTATGCTGATTATTTTTGGTATGAAGCCCAATCTTTAATTTATTTTTTAAGATTTTAGGCTTTATACTATCAAAAGACTCGTCACTCAAATCCACAGTTTTACTTTTACTTTTTAATTCTGTTATCTGATCCTTGTATTCCTTTATATCTTGTTTCCCTTGTTTGCTGTCTTTCTTTGCTTCCTCTAACAAATTTGCGTATAAATCTTTTATCTCCTCAAAATCTTTTATCTCATTTTGTTCAATTGTTTTGGATATATCTTGACCTACACGATCCAACCTTTCTATTTCTTTAGTATTAAGATATAGGTTTTGTTCAAGGTAAGACTGTATCTTGCGTAATTTCTTATCCCCTCTATCAATTTTTTCTATTTCCTTGGCAATATCTCTTTCCTTAGACTCCAATATTGCCTGATCATTTAATTTTGTTATTATATCAAGCTTCTTTTTTAAGTATGTTTTGTCAAAATAATGTACTAAAAATTTATAAAATTTCTTTTGATTGGTATTTTTTTTCTGTAATAACACTGCTTCGATTGACACAGTCTTACGAGTATCTAACAATTTTAGCAATTCTTGTTTTATAACTTCATGTGTTAAATCGATTGGTGAATCATCATAGTTTGAGATAATCTCTTCAATAAACTTATCAATAGTCATCTTTGATTTTTTATGGGTATAGATTTCCTTCTGATCAATAACTACACAATCTGCACCAGCATTTAGGTAGTCATTTACATTTTGTTTATCTTGCTCCTCTGTTCAACTATCTAGATTTTTGACAATAATCACTCCATCAAGTTTTTTCTTTTCAACTAATTGTTCTTTAGTATCGGTTATGAGTTTATTAATTGGTTCTTGCTTCTGTGTGTATTTAGTATTTGTCTCTTCAACTTTTGTGTTAAATACACTTACTTCGTTTCTTATAATCTTAATAGTCTTGTTTATATCAGTATTATGTTTTACTAAAACATGGTTTTCATAATTGTCGTGCTTACTTGTTAATTCAGTAAAAATCTCTTGATCACTTGTAGAATCTATTTGTAATAATATTTTTATAATAATGTCTATTGCATCAAAATATTTGCAGACTTGACTATCTTTATTAAAAACATCTTGACAATTCTTATGCCTCCTCTTTTTGTATAGTTGATTTACCGTTCCAATATCTTCCAAAAAATCTTCATTATTGTTAGTTGTTCCTTTGTATACAAGATCAAGCTTTTTATATACTTCCCGCTTTATTATCTCTACTCTATACTCATTCATCGCCTTAATTTCAGAGCCTTGTTGTTCTTCTATTTTCTTCAGTTCTTCACGGCAAGCTTGTATGGTATTTACTAATCCTATCGAACTTTGTCTTTCTAAGATAGATCTCGTTGCAATCAAATCATTTTTCTCTACAATTAACTGCTCTATAGTGGCTAAACCTGCCTTTATTTCTACTTTTGTATTTTCTTGTTTAGACTCTAGATTCTTTTTGTTTGCTGCATTTGCTTCTAACTTTTTTAGTATGGTATTTTTTTCGGATTGTAACCTTTCTTGCTCTGTTATTTGCTTTTCTAGATAGCCAATGTTAGTAATAATTCTTTCATATTGACTATATCTCCACCTTGCTTCAGACAAAGCAAGTAGTGTATTATATTCACTTTCTTTGTTTATTTTTGTTTCCAATTCATTAATTTCTTCTTTCTTATCTGCAATATTATCTACAAAGTTACTAATTTCTTCTTTTTTCTTAATAATTTCTGCACTAATAAACTCCTGCTGTTCTATTGCTGTCTCTTTACATGTATTTAAAAATTCTTGTTGTACTTCATTATTTCTTTGACAATCAAGAATTTTTTTCTTTCTGTGAGCCACACTAAGTTTCATATTACTTTCGTTCAGTTCGTTTTCTTTTTTTATAATCTCTGTTCTAAGCTTGTCTCTCTCCTTTTCCTTTGTTTGTTGTCTTGTTTCACTTCTTGTAATTTGCTCTTGATACTTACCTTCTCTTTGCTTAATTCTATTTTTTACATCTCTATACTCATTAAATACACGCTTACCAGCTATTATTAAATCATTTGCATGCTTTCCCTTACCTTCATCTGCAGAATGTGTATAGCTCTTTAAATGATTAAATAATGCTTCTTTATTTAATTCTTCTATCCCTTGTTCAACTTGATATAATGCAAAATCAACTGTACTGTCAATAGCCGATCTATAAAGGCAATGTCCTCTAGATGTATATAAAGGTAGGTCTGGTTTACAATCTACATGATTAACAAAACCAGTATCTGAATGACCTTTTTTTTGCCCACCAGCTTTTTCAAAAATATTATTCTTAAATAAACTTTTTTCTTCTTCTCTTACTGCAGCTTTTTCACTGTTTAATTCCTCAATTTCTGTTTTTAATTCTTCGATTTCTGTAAGCAAACGACTCAAGATTTTATATTTTGCCTTTATGTCTGCTTCATCAGAAACATTATTTTTTTCTATCTCAGTAATGTTTCTCTGCTCTTCTTGTGCTAGATCTTTACACTCCTTGGTTTTGCTACTCAATTCAGCTAATTTATCATTCAGTTTTTGTACTATTATTGGCAATAAATCTAATTCCTCTTCTAAGGTAGGAATGTTATCTTCTCTTAAATTTACTATTTCCTGTTTTTTATTTGCTATATACTCTTCTTTAGATTTAACGCTTAAATATTCTTTATCTATTTGGGTAACTTCCTCTAGATCTTTTTCCTCATATCCTACTTCATACTTACAATATCTTATCCCAGTTTTAAGATTATCCTCCTCTGCCCTCTCCTTAGTTCTACTCAACCCATCTCTGTATTCTTTGTTAGTTCTTAATTGTTGAGCTTTAAATAATCTTTTATATCTTTCTTCATCTTTCTCTGATATTTGATACTCTTGACTAAAATCTCCTCTTATTTTTCTTATTTCATCTTGCTTCCTTCTAATTTCTCCCTCTATATATTTTGTCTTACTTAGCTCCTTTTCTATTTGTTTTTTTCTTATTACTAATACCTGATGTTTAATATCTCTTATTAATCCTCCAAAAAATTCCTTAGACCTTACCTTATTCAATTCAATATATTTTTGAGAATTTTTTAATTGTCTTATATTTTCTATTTTAAAATTTTTAGATCGTATTAAATATATACATTCTCCAATAAATTGCTGTAGTTTTTCTTTATTATCATCTAAATCTATAACATTTTGATCTTCTAAAGATTTTGACAATCGCGTATTTTCTAAAAAAGACTTATTTATAAAATTTACTACTTGTTCATCCCATTCTGCTTTATTTAGCTTATCTGAAAAATGTTTTAAATCTTGCAAAGACTTTATAAAACTATCAATTTGCTCCGAAAAAGAACTACCGTAATTAGGGGTCTGCTCACTTAATATATCGATTACCTTATCAATATATTTTATCTTTTCTTCTAAAAATTTTATCTGTAGACTATTACCTTCTACTACTAAATTAGCATCATCAAATTCACCTTTTTGTAACTTTTGAGTATACTCTTCTTCTTGATTTTTTAAATACAACTTCTTGAGTTCATATGTTAGTAAGAATTTTTCTCTTTTTGTTTCTTCATCATTTTTATTGTAATACCTAGTTCCGAAGCTATCATGAAGGCTTAAAGTATTGTTATTTTGATTGTAAACATATTTTTTTTGGTTTGCACCATCTCCTATATGTAGTACTAAATCTTGATATTTTGTATATTCTGCTGGTAATAAGCCAATCTTGCTGGCATAGTATAAGATAGGATTTTCTTTTAGATGTTCTTCGTTTTTAACATCAAATTCTAAATTTGAATTTGCACTATAATAAGGTGTCCCTTCTTTTTCTAATCTAGCAGGAGATACTTTTACTAAGGTACTTCCAATACTGCCATAATTAATTTGACTTGCTAATTGCTTTTTCATTGGTATTATCCTTATTTTAAGTTCTGCAAAGTTTTGTACAAAGCTAGTGTCACATCCTTTCTAGGATCGTTGAAAGATAAAAAATTGCTCCAATTTCAAAAAAAAGAAAAAATCTTTTGTCCAAAAAATTATAAAAAAATTATCAACTCTGAGTTTTTTTACTCAGTACACGACAAAAAGATTAACAAGAAGAAAAATAGTGAATAACACGTAGTCAAAGCACTGTTACTTAGGTTATTGAAAACTTAAGAGGCAAGAGAATGATTACAGCGTTATCACAATTAACAGGAGACTACTTTTTTAATAGTTTTGCAAGCATAAAATTAATAGTACAAATAATATTAGGTTTGTGTGATACCAATTGCAATAATTAACGCAGTGGTATAAAATGGGTTTTTAACTGTAGAAGTCAAGATTTGAGGGTCTATCAGAAAGATTGTGTAAGTATGATATCAGAATTAGTCCATCTTTGCCAAAAATTTCTGATGGATTGCTTTGTGACAAGAGTTCTGACACTACTTTTTCTACAGATGGATTTGTTGTTTTTGTTTTCTTCTTCATATTAACCTCGTGCAAGTGTTTTTTACTATTCTTATTTTTAATACTTTTTTCAACTTACACAATCTTTATGACAGACTCACCTAACATTTTTGTTTAGGGTTATCACCGATGAAATTATCAAGTAAATCTCTACTAAATCCAATATTAAGACTTAATTTACTAGGCTTGATTTTTTGTTCTTGAATTTTTGTTTTTATAAAATTTCTTAGATTATTAGCGACATCATCGATATTGACATCGGAGAATTGATATACTGTTTTAGTAGAAGGTAAATATTTTGTTCTACCAGTTACTTCATCTAAAGAGCATTGAAAATAATTAGCTATTTTAATCAGAGAATTAAGTTCCGGATTATTTTTGATACCGTGTATTAAAGGAGTGATAGTAGAGTAAGGCATACCACTGTGTTCTACGAAGATATTACGTTTTAAGTGTTTGAATTTTCTTGCTAAAAAATTTTGAATTTTTTTTGTTGTGTACAAATATTGAAATTTAATTATTACTTTTCGATAGATCTGTACTACCCCTGCATTTGCTCTAAAGCAATATTTATTACCTTCTTGGCTTTAGCTAGATCAGCAATATTTCTATTACTGCTACTGATATCGATAATTTTCTGAAGGTAGCTCACTGCTTCCTGATACCGTGTCTTCTGTAATGGATTTAATGGCACAAGCGTCATGCTAAATGATTTAGCAAAACAACTAATAGATTCCGAATATTTGTTTAAATGAAAAAATGCTACTGCTTTGCAATGCAAAGGATATGAATACTCCACATCCATCTCTAATAATTGCTCTGCTATTGCTTCGCTTCTTGATATTTTCCTTCTAAATTGAGTAACATAGCTTTTATGACCAAAACATATCCGTAATGTGGATCAAGCTCATATAACTTGTTAGTTAAGCTTGTTGCTTCATTAATGCTGCCTAAATTGAGTAAACTCAGTGCTTTACATTCAGTAGCTGATTTATACAATGCTAGCATATCACTAGTACTGCTAGCTTTGCTAATATCTACTCCTGTATTAGCAATCGCTGCTAACAACTGGTCACTATATTCTATAGCTTCTTGGTAATTCGTTAGTCTTAAGTGACTCTCAGATAGGTAATCTAAGGTTACCAAAAGATCATGGTGGTCGATAATATCCTTTCTCATAGCTAACTCAGCACAATCAATACTAGCCTGATAATCTTTTGAAAAATAATGTGCTATGATCTTGGTTAAATAAGCTGATGAAGAATTGGGTAGTTGCTCAATTACGCGTTCAATTATTTCTAATGCTTTGTTATACTGTTCTTGGGCTATATACAGACCTGCTTGATAATTTACAGCAACCATGTCAGTAGGTTCTAACTCCAATATGCTAGATATAATCTCCTCTGCTTCCTTGTAGCATTGTAAATCCCTAAGACACCCTACTTTTTCTAATAAAACTCCATGCACAATCTCTTGCCAATTGATACTATTATTTAGCTTACTATCTCTATTAAGAATTACATTTGGATTTAACTCTATAGCTGAGTTTGTGCTTGCCTCACTTACTTTACTTTCTATTGACTCAAGGTTCAACGCTTCTGATAATTGTTGCTTAGTGATAATTTCTAGTGCTTTATTATAGCAATCAATCGCTTGCTCATAATTTCTCAGTTGACTCAAAACATATCCCTTGTGCCGCCAAGCACTAATATTATCCGCATTTCTTGCTATGAGATATTCCACTAATTCTAGTGCCTCCTGATATTGTTCAAGCTTGATTAATAACCTAGATTTTATCAGTAATACCTCATAATACTTACACTGATGATTCTGATCACTACTATTACTATTATCATTAGTTATGATAGTTAACAGCGGCTCAATAGATGATATTGCTTCTCGGTATCTACCTAAATTATTATAGCTATTCACTCTACCAAACCAACCATCTAAAACTTTGGGATTTACTGAGACCAGTTTGGTAAAAATATCTAAGGCATGATGATACTTATTTAAGCTAATGTACGCATATCCTAACTCGGCATACAAAGTTTCATCTTCAGGACTTAATTCTATTGCCTTACTATAGTAAGGTACTGATTCTACTATTTGATCAAGGTGATTATGCAATACAAATCCTTTGCAGTAATAGAATCCCGCTTCATCAGGCACTAGTGCTATTAGCTGTTCTAATGTCTTGCTAACCTCTTGATAATTATCATCGGCAATATTTAAGCTAATGTACGCATATCCTAACTCGGCATATAAAGTTTTATCTTCAGGACTTAATTCTATTTGTTCATTATTTATCTCATCCTTCACCATACATTACCTTCTCTACTTAAATATTAGTTAATTGCTTATTCAATGCTTGCTTTTTCATTTACTTTACAAGCTTCTTATTGTTCAAGTTTACTAAGAATCTTTTTTACATACATTTCTATTTCTTCTAGGTAAAATGTTGTATGTAACATGTTATTTTCTCTTTTGTTGCTAAGGATAATTAATTCTTTTAGGTTGTTAAACAAGGTAGATATTTCTTCTTTAGTATTTTTAGCATTACTACATGTTGTAGCAAAATCTTTACTGATAAGATTAGTACGCTGTAAAAATCTGAGAGAAATTAATATTAATATTCCTTCAATAATAATTAGTGATAGTGTAATTCCTTGATATAACATACTGACTACCTCCCATAATATTGGTGAAAAGGCAGTATGAAATCCATATAAGTAATAGACTTATTAAGAATGAAGTTGATTTGACCGACAAGTTTGTTTATCATACATGTAACCTTTTAATTGACTGTAACTAGTTATCATTAGGTTAATTCGTACTAAATCCTTTATATTTTCAGATACCAACTTTGATATAAAGGATTTAGTACTAAACCAAGCTTTTAAAGTTACGAGTAAAAGCAAGGAGTAAAGTTTGTTATGCAGTAGATTAACTTATATCTCCTACTCTTTTGCTCATAGGATAATTCCTTATCCTTACTTTGATTTTATTATAATCTTTTTGGGGTGTCAAGAAAAAAACACTCTAAATTTAGAGTGTTTTATATTTATTCATGCATGGCAATTGTACATCTAATACAAAAATTTTTAAAAAGGAAGCTTTTAGAAAATAGATTAACAAAAAGAGAATTCTCTAGACAAAGTGGTGTGCCGTACAATACACTCTTTCAAATTTTACATGCTTTACGTTCCAATACTAATTTAGTAACTATCATAAAAATTGCTAATTATTTTAGTTGCTCTATTGATGAAGTTGTTGGAAGGAAAAAGTATATTTCAAAAAATAATTATAATAATATTGATATTGTTTTAAGTAATTATAACTTTAAGTTACGTAATTTTATTGTTTATAAGATTAAAGAACAAAATTTAAATCCTTATCAATTATCTAAATATCTTGGATTTAGTGAAACTGTTATTTGGCAATTTATTAATGATGATAAAATTACAAGAACGTTAAATAGTTCTGTTATACTAGCTCTTGCAGATTACTTCCAAGTTTCTATAGATGAAATGATTGGTAGGATTAAACCTACTACTGCAGTTAACTCTTCTGATAAAAACTCTGATAGGAATACAGATTTAAATAACTCATAGTAGTTACTATCATCCTATAGACAAATTGAGTTCTCATGCAACATTGCACAAAGATTGTTTAGTTACCAGTTCAACAAACTGGTAATGTAGTGTTTTGGCAATGTCTTTAATAACATATCCATATTTATTATTAATCAAATCCCTCAGAAAGTTAGTAGGAGCAATTAAAGTTAACTTTTGTGTTATAGCATCTTCCTCTGCTCTCAGTTTAGAGAACCAAGCTTTATCAATTTGTTCATCAAAATTAGCAATTAACTTTTTTCTTATTTTGTACCAAACAGAATTTTGTTCCAATTCTGTTAAAAATATTTCATCTGGTAATCTTGATGAACCTAATTTTTTATAAGTGGCTGGTAATTGCTGATACACAATTTTAACATAACCATAAACTGTAGAAATAGCTTTTTCTAAATTTTGCTGTTGATTGTTAGTTAAAATCAAATCTCTTGGTAATTTGACAGTACAAGTATTAGCTAAAGTAATACGTGCAAATTGTCCATCCGATAACGATTGCAATGATAATTCAGAGAATCCTCTAGTTAAAATATTATCATTGATATCATCATTTTCATTCATCACTAAACCAGATTTTATTTGGTTATTTTCAGTAAAATTAATACTTAATTGATCATCATATTTATCAATATGGTCAACATCATGCTTTGAATCTAAACTTAATGAACTCTCAACAAAACAAGTAGAATAATCTGCAATGTGGTCAAATTGAGTTATGTTGTTTTCTTCAGATAATTCAAGATTTTGGTAAGCATCATTTTTTATTTCTAATTCTTGACTAATTTCTTGATCGTTGGTTGCATGATAATCAAATTCTCCTTCTGTAAGTATTTGATAAGCTAGGTTTGTCTCAAACATACCAGCTATTTTTTTTCTTAATTGTGAGCAATAGCTGGTATCTATGCTATACTCTACTTCTGTTAGGTATTTTTCTTTTTGTCGCATCTCTACAGATTCAGGATATGAAACATTGGCGGTAAATATAAAAGTTTCATGATTAACCATCGGTGCTTGGTGTTTCTCATAACGAAAAGCTTTGCTCATATAAGAGAGCATATGATTTGTACTAGCAAATGTTTTATTAGGATCACGAATATAGAGCTTTAATAACAACTGGTTAGCAAAGTTATTACTAAACTCCCTACTCGACAATTGGTTTAGTTTATCTACTTGCTCCTTGGTAAAAGGATAGAAGGATTTTAACGATTTAGCTTGAGTTGATTGTTTGTTATAGCTTAGTGATTTCTTCTGACTTGAAAAATTGTTTGGAGGGTTAGTAGTTGATACAACAGGTATTTCTGCTGTTGTATTTACCAAACCATTTGCATTATTGATTTGTCCTGCTTCATTATTACTTTGCTCGTTAAGTTGCTTTAGGAGTAGTGTTTTTTCTTGTTCTCCCTTTACTGTTTCTGATATTTCTTCTATCGCTTTTAGTTTTCCTTCTTCTAAATTGTTCGATGTTTCTGCGTCTAGAATAAATTCCTGTGTGTTGATAATAGAAAGAGTAGTTTTACTGCTAACTACTTCTTGTTCTTCTTCTAAAGAATTTTTATAAGATTCAGATAATTCATATGAAGTTTCAGGTAAAAAATCATTAGTTTTTTCAAAAAAACTTTTTTCTCTATCTATATTATCTAAATCTTTAGTATTTGATATAAAGTATTTATTTATATATTGACTAGAATTGATGACATATGGGTCAGAATTTGCAACAACGCTTCCAGATGCTGGTTTTGCACGATCTTTTACTTCATTTTGTAGATGTTGTTGTATCATATCTGGTAAGGTAACAGTAATACGCCAAACAGACTTATCATGCAGATTATCATCTTCATCATCATTTTTTACAAAGAAACGTTGTCGAGTAATAAATCCTTTCGTCTCTAACTCTTTTAGAGTTTTAGAAATGGCTTGCTTACTACAGGAGTATTTATCTTGTAGTTCTTTGTAAGTAGTAGTTAAAGAATAACTATTAGGTGGAGCGACGTAATTAACATAATCATCTGTCTTGATGTTATCAGATGTATACATAATCATCTCACTTAGTTCTGCAGTATTCTTAGCATAATATTGACTAGTCTCTGTAGTATTATTGTCACAATCTCTATGTTTCAGATAATATCTATATCCTATAGAATAAAAATCTAACCATAGAACTTTCGCGTACTTAGTTAAATAGTTACAAGAAGTAATAAGTAAAAGTAGATCGTAGTTAAGTTTAATAAACATCTTAGTTCTATCCAAATAAGCTCTTTTTCCTTCTAGATTAGGTAAGTAAGCAGTAGAAGTAAAGTTAGCATATAAAGAAGTATCAGTAGAATATATGCCAATATTAAATCTGTTGGGAGTATTAGCTAAAGAATTAAAGATAGAATCAGGTAAAGTAGGTGTAATAGTATTTTTCTTATTCTTGCCATCCTTATTTTTTGTTCGATCAATCTTAAAGTAACCTTTCTGTTCTAAGCTTTGCTGCATAGCAAATATTTCAGCTACAGAACAATCAAGCTTCTCAGCCCATTGTATTGCAGAAATAGTTACACTACGTTTCTTACCTTTATTGTGATTAATGATGCTTAAACTATCAGATAAGATGTAGAACAACTTTTCAAGGTCACAGAGATGCGTGGTTGTAAGAATGTGTTCTAGTACGCAGGTGGTAATTGGGGTATATGGTTTATTCTCAGTTACTACGGTGTGTAATGAGGTAAAGTTAGGGGTATATTGGGATAGGTTAGTATCAAAGTAGTTATTGCTTAGATTAGGTATAGTGCTATCTATAAGCTTTTCGTGGGATGAAATTTGCATTTTTTGCTCCTTTTATGGAGCTAAGAACTAAAAAAACTTGATTTTATCTAAAAAAAGACGTAATATTAATGCTATAAGAAATGTAGCGTCCTAGCTTTATCTTATACTTCATAAAAATATATAGTTATTTTTTGGGTGTTGAGTTCTTTTTAGTTCTTAGCACCTTTTTTTTATTTGTAAAAAGAATATTTATTAATATCATACTGACACTAAGAGTCAATAGTTATTTATCAACTCCCTTGGATCTTTTTCTAAATGAACACAAAAATCTTTAGGAAAACATATTCCATTCTTTTCAAAAAAGCTGCGTAATACAAACTCGTTGATTGTTTTGGGTGTACTACTTATATACACATTATTGTGTTGTTTTTCTAAGTAGTTTAATAATAATAATGGTATTTCAAGAAGTGTAGCTAACTCTTGTTGAGTTAAATGCATTGCAACCCTAGCAACACGTATTTGAAATCTAGAGAGAAGATTTAATTTATTAGATGTATTTATATCTAATGCTATAGATTTTTCACTAGGAAAGATTATACCATTTTCTTTGAAAAATTTTATAAGAGTATTATTATCTTGAGAATTCTTTATTGATACAAAATTTCTTTGATTTTCCCATACAGAGATTGTAGTTCTATTAACGTTTATAATGCTTCCTATCTCTCTTACTCCAATGTTAAGAACAGATCGAGCAGTTCTGAGTTGAAATGTATTTAAAATCATTATGTAATTTATATTTTATTTTTTTATAATTGATTTTTGTAATATCAGACTTAATCTGCATTACTATCCTTCTTGTATTGATTCTCAATATCTGAATATTCTATAGATAAAAATTTTTCCTCTTTTTTAATAGATTCTATTCCGCGGAAAATTAAATAATTTAATATGGTTAAATTAAGTCCTTTGCAATACTTCTTTATTTCTTTTTCAATTGGTTCTAATAATGAAAAATTTTTAGCTATATAATTACAATTTTTCCTATTAAGGTTACCATTTACAAATAAAATAGGGTGATTAGAGATATCTACTTCTTTGTTTGAAGTATTAATCTCGCTTTGTGCTAATTTTAATTTTTCTGCTATTCGTGAAGTAGAAATTTTTCCTCTATTACTCATAAATATAATTTTTATTAAAATAATGTATTGTACAATGTTGTACATGTCATCATAGCACAATACTATTTTGTATTATCTAACTTCGTTATTAATTCTTTGATTAATGCTTGATATTGTATATGATTTTTGCAATTTGGCTTATAATTTCCTACCCATTGACCATATTTTTGACATTCGATCATATCTACACTATTAGTAATATTAGTTTTAAAATAAAACCCCGTGTCTGATAATTGATCTAATAAGTCTTTAGTGGAGTTAGTATGCTTTGTTGTTCTAGAGGCTAAGAAAGCATAAGGTTTATTTGCCATCATTGCAGCAGAAGCGGCTTGAGTTAAAGCATTTTTATCTAATTCTGAAACTGAACAAGGGATAATAATAAAATCTGATAGTATTGTAGCTTTGAGTGCAGCGGCTTGCATATTAGGGGGGGTATCTATAATAATAAAATCATATTTTTTACTTAAAATCTCTAATTTTGGTTTGGGATTATCGTCATATAGAGGGATTACGAAGTCACTTAAAGTACTACCTAAATCAGCCCAAAATATTGCATCTGGTTTATCTTTATCCATATCACACAATATGGCTTTTCTACCTTTTTCTAATAATGCTCCTAGTATGTTTATACTACTTGTTGTTTTTGTAGCTCCACCTTTTGTTTGAGTAATAGATATTATATGAGTCATATTAGCTAATATTGTATAGTACATGTATGTACAGTACCATACTTTAGTAAAAAGTACAATATAATTATAATTATGTATTGCTATATAGTATCTTGTATGACCTGCAACTCATATTTCAAATCCCCAAGCCCATTCTTCAAATTTTGTACATCAAGCACATAACCATACCATTCGTTTCTGAGGTGATTCCATTTTAGGGAGTGACTTCTGATATGAGAGCGGATTTCTAGTGAAGGTTTTTCGTCTAATTTAAGAATGACAGCAGTTTTTTGTTGTTGTTCTTGATTAAAAGTTGCTTTACCAGTTTTAGTCCATTGATCTTGAATATCAGATTGTTTTTCTAGAGATTCTTTTAAAGATAGTAGAGAACCATATAAGGTATTGGTAGGTAAGTGATCAAGTTCCGCCTTAACAATTAACCCACCAAGTTCTATTAAATGGCGAGTACGCATTTTACGTTCTTTAAGTTTCAGTTTAGTTTCTTCAATAGCTAATCTATTTTTCTTTTGTTGTAGTAGTAGTTTTTGTGTTGTTACCGCCTGCATGTAGTTTAGACCATTTAATATTAGAAATAATTATAGAACAAATTACTAAATAACTTAGTATAAAGCAAGAATAACTTATTCTGAAATTAAAATTTATAGTTCAGAACAATTAAAGTAATAATAATTAAATTAATTTACATCTTTTCTTTTTCTTATTTCTAATTTTCGTCAGGTATAAGCATACTATTAAATATAGTAAAAGTAAGAACAGCATTAATTTCTGATGGTTACATTGATATAGTTAATAATAAATATATTAGACCACATTGTTCTAATAATCCCTCTATTATATTGCCTAATTTTTCTTTTGAGTTGCTATAAAGTTCTAGAACTCACTAGTTAGAGTAGTTATACGCAAGTTGCAAACTAAATTTGATTGCTTTAGTTAGTCGCTTGTCTTATCATAATATAAATAGTAATAGGTAAAAATAATAAGCATAATGATTAATTCAAAAAGCCCCGAACATTACATATGTAATATGGAAGCATTTAAGGACATATTTACTCATATGTGTCTTGCTGAATATCGAATATTTGATCATTATATAGTTCCCGAGTATGTTCATAAATCATTAGAAGTCCCAATAACGTTATTTTTAAATTTGAGTAGGCTACAAGAACTTGAGCATCATAATCTTAAGATCCAATCTATATTAGAGGATGTAATAGAGCATGTTATTTTACATTTACCTTATAGACAGGATATCCATCTATCTGAATGGAGTAAGATGTTGAAAGAAATAGTAATAGGATACTTGAAACATAAAATTGATTTTAATGACTATCTTGTCTACATGACATTCCAAACCCCGGATTATGAAGACAGCGATTATCATTGTCATATTATACTTTTTAATCTTGATCCGTCAGAAGAAAATAATATTTTGTTAAAGGCAATAAACAAGAGTCCTAAATAATGGCAATAGGAGTAGCAATTCCAAAATATGTAAGCAGAAGTACAGGAGGTAATGCTTGTTGTAAAAGTGCTTATAACGCAAGAAGTAGAATATTAGATAATCACACCGGTGAAGTCTTTAATTGGACAAAACGAGACGGGAATGTTTTTCATGAGATATTACTGCCTGATTATGTAAACAAGAAGTTTAGCGATGCATCGGAGTTTTCAAATGAGGTAGAAAGGACCGAGAAGAAATGCAATAGTCAGTTATATGTAGAATGGCTAGTGCCGCTTGCAAAAGACGAGGACAGCGTTGACTTAGAATTTCGTATAGAAACCGCAAGAGAGTTTGTAAAAAGGAAGGGGTGGATCAAAGAAGGGTTAGGAGTTCAAATTGATATTCACAAGCCGCATGAGGGAAATGTAAATTGGCATGCACATATATTAGTAACTACTAGGAGATTTAAATTAGACGGTAAAGAGCTAGGAGAAAAAGCAAGGGACATGCAACCGATTAATAGAAGGGGAATAGTTCAAAATCGTCACGAATTAAACGATAATATTCTGTTAAGAGATATACAAAATGAACAATTTAAAGCTCGCGGTATGTCCAATAGAGTTGATCTACCAGGAGAGATAACCCAAGAACACATTGGTCCAGTACGTATGAGGAGTGTTCTTAACCAAGCAGCGGAGAGGAATGAAGAAAGGAAGCAAGCTGAAATAGAGCATTTAGATTGCGGAGCTAGAGTTCTAGAGAAGGTAACGCGTCATATGAGTGTCTTTACTAAAGGTGACTTAATGAGAGCAGTGAAATACGTACCAGATGTGGAAAGAAGAGAAAAGTTAGTATCAGATGCTTTAGCAGATAAATCAGTAATAGCGTTGTACAGAGAAGATGGTAGTTGTACTGAGTATTATACTACGTCTGCGGTTAGAGTAGAAGAGCAGAAGATATTGCGTCTTAGCAGTTATGTAGCAAGTGTTCAGAATGTGTTTACGAGTAATCAAGATGTATCTAAACGTACAATTGAATCAATTGTAGCAGTAGAGGGCAAGCTAACAGAAGAGCAGCATAATGCTTTAACTGAGTTATTGACATCTAAGTCGGCTTTACAAATAGTGCGAGGTAGGGCAGGTGTAGGGAAAAGCCATGTATTGCGTCAGATTGCTGCAATTGCACAAGAATTAAAGGTACATGCGATAGGAGTTGCTCCAACCCATAAAGCTAAAGAGGCATTAGCTTCTGATGGTTTTAGGCATACTGATACGATTAAGGGGATGCTGTTTAAATTAGCTAATGGAAGATTTGCTTTGCCAAAGAATAGTGTACTAGTAGTAGATGAAGCAGGGATGATAGGAAATGATGATTTTAGTGAGTTACTTCGGGTAGCATCTACTCGCAAATGCACAGTAATTTTGTCAGGAGATGAGCGTCAGCTGCCTAGCGTACAGCGAGGAGGAATGTTTGAGGTGTTAGCGAACAAATATGGTAGTAGTACAATATTAGCTATAAAACGTCAGGACAGTGATTGGGGCAAGCAGACGGCTATGGCATTGTCTAATGGAGATGTTAGAAGAGCTGTGAGTATATTAGAAGAAGAGCAAAGGATTAAGTGGAGTTCTGATGCAATTCAGTCAATGCAAAGTTTAGTTGCCGATTGGCATAAGAGTAGTTACGCTATTGATGATAAAATAATATTAGCGGTAAGAAACAAAGACGTAGCAGCCTTAAATCATGGAGTACGTCAATATTTAAAGCTAGAGGGTAAGCTAAAGGGTCAAGAGATAGAAGTAGGAGGTGATCATTATATGAGAGGAGATCGTATAGTGATAAGTAGTACCAACAAGGAGCTTGGTATAGTCAATGGTGAACTTGGAGTAATATTAGATGTATCAACAAATAGATTTATTATATCGCTAACGAATCCAAACTATATAAAAGACAGTAAGGATAGCAAAAGCAGCAGTGAGTATAGAATGGTGGAATTCAATCCATCAGAATTTAATAGTTTTAAACATGGTTATGCAGTAACAATATTTAAGGGACAAGGTGCGTCGATAAAAGATGTATATGTCTACCACAATGGTTTTGCTGGTTTAAGGAACAGATACGTTGCATTATCAAGAAATATCAGTGAGTTAAATTTGTATGTTAATAAGATAGCAACTTTGGGTAGAGAGAGTTTAATTAGACAAATGTCCAAGACGCTAGATAGTGGTAGTAGCTTAAATTACTTAACGAAGGAGGAAGCTAATCATAGCTTAGAAGATATAGATATCTTAAATAATATGAATGGTTTGAGTAGGTCTTTGGTAAAGATTTATGATTTTGCTGCAAATAATATAACCAAGTTAATGGATAAATATTTACCACAAGAGGAGTATTACAATTATAGAGAGCCTAGTAAGAGTATAGTAAGGGTAGAAGAGGTGTTTGATATGGTATATGAAGAAAATCAACATATGGATGCTGCAGTAGAGACAAGAGAAGAGAAGCTGGTAGTAGGAGGTAACCTGCATAGTAGTCAAATTGCTACAGGAAAAAAATTAGGAGAAATTGGTCATGTTGCTAATACAAGTATTGTGGTGGATGATGTAACGTCTAGTGTATCTAATTCTAGCGTTAATGATAGAGGCATGTTAGAGGGTGATAAAGATGGAAACATAATAGCAATGAGCAGAAAAGGTTCATCAAAGGATAGATTTTACGCAAATATTGATTATAAGAGAGGTCAGGAGAATAAATGGGAGGAGAATAGAGAGCGTTATAGAAGTGAGGTAGATAATCTAAGGAGAGAGCTATCCATGCAAGCAGAGTCAGTAGTTGTAGATTTATTAGGAAATCCGAATAGAAAACTATCGAAGGGGTCAACCTTAAAGTACGGTAATAATGGTTCATTGGCAGTAAAGATTAGCGGCAATAAAGCGGGTACTTGGTATGACTTTAGCGAAGGTAAGGGAGGAGATTTGTTTGATCTTGTACAGCGTGAGAAGAATTATGATTTTAAAGAATCAGTGAGTTATCTACAAGATAGATTAGGGATTACTCCTAACAAGATGAGATCTAACTTACAGGTGGTAAATGATCATGTGATATCAGATAGATATGTAGAACATTGTAAGCGAGTTGATAAGGAGAATTCTGAGGAGATAGTCAAGATACGCAAAGCGGAAGAATTATATACTAAAAGCCAAGAGATAGAGTTAAGTTCTACAGCTGGACAGTATTTAGTACAAACAAGAAAGATTGATATTGATTTGGTAAAGGAGGATGAACTAAGTCACGATAGGTTAAATGATGATGGAATAAGTCGTAATAGTCTAAGTCAAGATATTAGAACGACTAATTGTTATGAGAAATCTGTTAAACGTAAAGTGCCTGCCTTGGTAGCTTTTGCAAGAAACACAAAAGGGGATATTACTGGTGGTCAGCAAATATTACTGGATAGCAAAACAAATAATAAAGCTGATGTTGATATTGTAAAGAGATCGTTTGGAAAAATAGCAGGGTCTTTTGTTGATGTAGGCAGTTTCAGCAATGGTGATATCAATAGTGAGTTCAATAGTCATAGTAACAGTACTAATACTAATAGCAATACTGATATTAGAAATAGAAGAAGCATCACCATTATTGCAGAAGGTCTAGAAACTGCTTTATCGGTCAAACAAGCTTTAGGTAATGATTCCGCTCATCAAGATAAACAAATAAAAATAGTTTGTTCGTTAGGTATAAGTAACATCAAGAATTATCAGCCGGTATCAGGTGAGAAAATAATTATAGCAGCTGATAATGATGGAATCGATGCCGTAACAAACGTGACTATTGATACTGCCAAGCATGAATTAATAGAGAAAGGAGCATTTGTTGAAATAGTTCGTCCAAGTAACCCAGGTGACTTTAACGATATATTAAAGGACAAGGGGTTAGGAGAGCAGGAAATCCAACATTCATTTAGTAGAGCATTAACCAAGCATGCAGCCGTTACGTTGGAGCAATATTTTGGTAGTAGCAATGAAGGAGAGAAATTAAGTAAGCAAGAGCAGGCTAATATTAGTTACATTCAGCAATTTAAGATTAATGAAGAGAAAATAATAGATGCGTATAGGAGTAGTAATGTAAAGGGTAGTAGCGAACTTGATAGTACACGTAAATCAATAGAATTTGCGGATAATTTTATTGATGAACATAAGGATTTGGTGAATGAAGCTAATAGGTATGGAGCAAATCTTGAAAGGCAAGAGCTAGCAGTAGGGTTAGTAGGAAAAAGTTATGAGGAGATGGAGCAAAGTCTTACAAGTGTGAGAGATAAATATTATACATTTGCTCAGCTTGGAGAATTAGTAAAAGCTAAGCAAAGAGCTAAAACGCCGGAGCAAGCGTTCAAAGCCTTAGAAAATGAGCAGAAATATCTAGCTAGTTTACAAGTTAATTGTAAGGAGTATGAGCATGATTATAAGGAGTATGATTATAATGGTGTTAGTCTGTTAAAGTCTATAAAGCATGCTTATCGTAATGAGAAAAACAATGTATTTGAACAGTTGAATAAATTAGGATCATATATTGATAGAACTACAATGCAGCCTAGAAAGATAACTAATACAATTAAGCATTCTATAGATAGTGCTAGTGCGTTACAAAGTTTAACGCATCAATATCATATCCATGTAATTGATAGGCTAAAGCAACATTTAAATGATATTCACTCAGGCAAAGAGATGATAATAGAAGGGAGATCATTTACATGTCAGTTAAAGTTACTAGATTATGCATTAAAGGTGCATGAGAATAATGAGTTTTTTCCTCGAGAACATATACAGCAAGGTCGAGATAAATTTGCTGCCCAGCAAAGAGTAATATCAAAGGAGTTCGAAGGTCCTTCTTTGTAGTATAGAGTTGTTTACTAGAAGTAGTGTATTTACCGGATTTAGGTCTAGTGATGCAAGTTACTTTTTGATATCTATTTGATGTGTACTAACTTATAAGTTAGAAGACAATAGAAAAAGTACTAAATCTACTGTAGATTAAATTGTAAATTGGCATATAATAGACAAGATAGTAAAAGAATTGATTTAATAGACGTATTTGGATAGATAAAATGAGATTATTTGGTTATGCAAGAGTATCAACTTCCGATCAATCATTAGAAATACAAAAACAGGCTCTCAAAAAAGCAGGAGTTATCGAGTCAAGAATATTTTCTGACAAAACAACAGGTAGTAATCTTGAACGAGAAGGGCTAAAATCATTAATGGTGAAAGTTGAGGAAGGTGATGCAGTGTTAATTACTAAACTGGATAGATTAGGTAGGGATACAGCAGATATGATCAGCCTAATTAATCACTTTGATAAAATGAATGTAGGGGTACGTTTCTTAGATGATGGTATTAACACGGAAGGAGCTACTGGAAAAATGGTAGTAACGATTTTATCAGCAGTAGCACAAGCAGAACGTCTGAGGATTTTAGAGCGTACTAATGAAGGTAGGCTAGAGGCAAGAATTAAGGGTGTGAAATTTGGAGCTAAACGCAGGATTAATAGAAAGCAATTGCTGCAATATCATGAACAAGGTATTATTGGAACTAGTTTAGCTAAAAAAATGAGTATCAGTCGTGCTGCTGTATATAGTAAAAGCAGTTAAGTTATGTTGCAGCAAAGAATGCACAAATGGTGTTATACAATTCTTGTGAAAGCCCGATTGGGTCTATCAGAAAGATTGTGTAAGTATGATATCAGAATTAGTCCATCTTTGATCGACATTTTCCCATTTTTGGTCATCAGTACCACAAAGTATGGCAAATTGATTTAAGGCAACTGACCAATCTTTAATTGGCATTGTCCACTTCTTTTGGGCGTTTGTCAATGCCAAAAATATTATTTTTTGAATTGATTTGTCATCTGGAAATACCCCTTTATTTTTAATAATTTTCCTGATTTGACGATTGGCTGATTCAATAGTATTAGTAGTATATATTGCCTTTCTAATCCCTTCAGGAAAGCTAAAAAGCGGGGCTATACCTGACCAAAGACGTTGCCACATGTCAGAAATTACTGGATATTTTCCGTCCCATTTTTTACTAAAGTTTTGTAGCTCTCTAATCCCTTCCGACTCGTTTATTGCTGTATAAATTTTCTTTAAATCAGCTGTTACCGATTTTAAATCTTTATATGATACGTACTTGGTAGAATTCCTAACCATATGCACTATACATAATTGTACAATAGTTTTAGGAAAAACACTATTTATGGCTTCAGGAAAGCCCTTTAGACCATCTACACAAGCAACATATATCTTTTCAATTCCTCTGTTCTTTAGTTCAGTTACCACTTGCATCCAAAATTTAGAGCCTTCATTCTTGCCAACCCAAATACCAAGTAGCTCTTTCTTACCCTCCATATTAACACCTATAGCTATATACACTGCTTTATTTATTATGGTATGATTATCTCTTCCTTTAACATATATGCAATCAAGATATATTATCGGATATATACTATCAAGGGGACGATTCTGCCAACTTATAATATCCTCTAAAACTCCATCAGTTACTTTAGATATTAGCTCTGCAGATACTTTGGTAGAATAGATTTCCTCTAAATGTCCTTGTATCTCCCTTGTGGTCATACCTCTTGCATACAGAGATATTACCTTCTCATCAAACCCTTTAAATTGTCGAACTCCCTTAGGAATTAATAGAGGCTCAAATTCTCCTTCTCTATCTCTTGGAACATCTACTGTTATATTCCGACCATCTTCATCTATTATAGTCTTTTCATAACTACCATTGCGTCTGTTTCCAGATTCTTTCTCATCCTTGGAATGCTTTTCATATCCAATATACGATTCCATCTCTTTTTCTAGAATCTTATTAACTAGTTGTTTTTTTAACTCTTGGAATATACCATCTTTGCCAAAAATTTCTGATGGATTGCTTTGTGACAAGAGTTCTGACACTACTTTTTCTACAGATGGATTTGTTGTTTTTGTTTTCTTCTTCATATTAACCTCGTGCAAGTGTTTTTTACTATTCTTATTTTTAATACTTTTTTCAACTTACACAATCTTTATGACAGACTCCTAAGTTCCAAAAATTATCTCGAGTACAGCGTGATTTAAACCAGTTCATACAATCTCTTATCTTGAAGGTGATTAGCTTGAGTCTACTATGGTTGCAACTAATCTGCAAAGCAAAACTTACTATGGTAACCATATTTCTTCTCAGTATATCAGTAAGTGTGCATGCTGATAGTCAAATTGCTCATCTGATTAAAACAATAGAATATCAATATGATATCCCTAGTGGTTTGTTACTTGCTTTAGCTGATGTGGAATCTAATTATCAACCATATTCATTAAATATTTCAGGCAAATCGGTCATAAGTAATTCAGTAGAGCAAGCTAAGAACATTGCTGAGCAATATTTACAGAAAGGAAAGCAGAATATTGATATTGGCGTGATGCAGCTCAATTACTTCTGGCATGGTAAAAACTTCACCTCAATAGCTGAGATGTTAACGCCCAAGAAGAATATTAATTATGCTGCTCAGCTACTAACTAGCTTATATAAGCAGCACGGTTCTTGGCATAAGGCTGTCAGGCATTATCATTCTCGCAATCCTAAATATCATAGGCAATATTCACGCAAAGTGTTAGTGGCATGGTTAAAAAGCGATAGGCAGATTAATAGTAGGTAAAATATGTTAAATGATTTTATTGGCGGTGGTCAAGTTTTTCTACATAAGCTACGGATGTTATTGCAGGTTCTGCGTAGCTCTTTCACGAGTTCATTGTTAGTGAGTGTTGCAATAGTCTGCGTTATCTCATACAAACCAGCACAACTATTAGATTTAAGGGCTGCTATGACTTATCAGAAAGCACTATTAGCTGATAATTTTGATGATGCGGGCAGCTTTATTAGAAACGCGATTAACCCCAATGCTAAGGACTATTATACTAAAATAGATGCTTATGACAAAAAAGGTTTATATGCCAAAGATATTGATCCACGCAAAATTCTTAAATCACGATTCTATAGAGCATCTTACCTTTCAGTATGGGAGTTTGTTAAAATACGATTAGCTCTTACTGTGCTAGTCATGTTTGGCATCTTTGTTTTAATCTATCTGCTATGGTCAAGATTTGGCAAAGATGTCAAAGCAGAAAAGCAAAAAGATGGTAGTAATAAAATATTGACTAGCAAAGAAGTTAAAAAATGCTTGCGTAAAATTGGTAAAGCCAGCGATCTAACTATTGGTGATATGCCGTTAGTAAAAGATATGGAAACCATGAATCTCTTAGTGTCAGGTTCTATTGGTTCTGGCAAAACTAATTTAATGCATAATCTATTGCCTCAGGTAGAATCAAGAGGAGAAGCTGCTATTATTATTGATAATACTGGAGAAATGATTGCTAAATACTATGATCCAAGCCGCGGGGATATTATCTTTAATCCATTAGATAATCGTAGTCATTACTGGGACTTTTGGCATGATTGTGCTGGAAAAAAAGATCTAGAAAAATTTGCTGATATCTTAATGGGCTTTAATAGCAGAAAAAATAATCGAGGAGCTAATGATTTTTGGGAAGAAAGTGCAGCAAGTATTTTTGTTGCTTGCACTGAAGTTTTACAACAGCATCAGCAATATTCAATAATCAAATTATATAAAATGCTGTGCCAAACTGAAACTGGAGAAATGTACACAATATTAAAAGGTACAGATGCTGCAAAATATTTTACCAAAGATAACGCTAAAACAGCTTCTTCAATAATGTCAGTGTTGATGGCTAATATTAAGCCACTGAGGTTTTTAACAGACAATAACAAGATGGGAGCATTTTCAATAGAGGATTATATTAACAAGATTAACTCAGGCAGTGGTAACTGGCTTTTTTTAGCTACTGACCCATCAGCTAGAGAGTTAACCATTCCATTAAACGCATCGCTATTAGAACTCTTGATATCTCGTATGCGTCGCAGTAGAATCAATGCACGTCACAAATTATGGATTGTCATGGATGAACTGCCTAGTCTTGGGAAATTACCAGGCTTGCCACAATTGATGCAAGAAGGCAGGAAATATGGTGCTTGTGTATTGTCTGGACTACAATCGACTAGTCAATTATACCAATATTATGGTGATGCTGATGCATCGAATTTAATTGGTTTGTTTAAGACCAAATTCGCCTTTGCCAGTGATGACCCAAGAATGGGAGAGCTATATAGTAAACTTTGTGGTTCTGTTACTACAATTAGCCAGCAGAAAAATACTAGTTTCGGGGCTAATGAGTTTAGGGACGGTGTTAGTTATAATGAAAGGCATGAAAAATCACCTCTTGTTTCTTATGAAGACTTTAGCCGTCTCAGCATTGGTCAATGCTATGTTATTTTACCAGAAATATCTGCTAGACTTGCAAAGATACAAGTGCCGCAAGCTACGGCGGCTGATAAAAATAAGTGGTTTGTTGAAGTTGTAGCAGAGTCTAAAATTGTAGATAAGATACACCAACAATGCAATAATCTAGACTCAGACAATATTGCAACTAATAATGATGAATCAGAATTTAATACAGAGATAAAAAATGATGAATTTATTGTAGATAGATAAACAAGCTGTATTATGTCATAGATGTTCAGTTAAAAAACTTGGGCTGTAACATAGATATACAATATAAATAAATTTTAATATGCAACCAGTTGTTATAAGATATAAAAAGATGGCAAAGATGTTAGGGGTTTCTGTCAAAAAAGCAGAAAAATTGCAGGACGAGCTAATAACAAAAGGTTATATGGAAGTGTTATACGCTAACGATAAGATGAGATGTGTTAGGATAAGCTCTCCTGATCCACAAATGGCTGCTTATCTGCACCAAACTAGAGACCCTATAATATTTACCAAATAATGTAACAGTATTATAATAATCAATTAACGTGGGTAATAATATGTTAAATAAAGTTAAATTATATAGTCTGACTATTGCGTCGATCATATTGTCGATAAATAGCTCTTTAGCTAATCCTAATCAGAAAGATGATATAGAGTTAGATAATCGTACGCTATATATACAAAGTCCTAGCAGAGTAATAGATAGACATTTTTCTTCTTTTGATCGCTATTGGCACAACTTGCTCAATGGTAGTATGTATGTATATGATGGAGACTCTATAGGTACTAAGATTATTACAGAGGACAAGCGATATGTTATGATTATGGAGATACCAGGTTATGATAAAAGTCAGATTAAAATTAACTTAAAAGGCAATCGTCTTGTTGTGAATGGTAGTAACGAATCAGATGTTAATAAAAAAGATAATATTAAAGATTATGCCCGCAGGGATAGGCGGTTTAATTACACTATAGAGTTAAATAATAACATCGAGCAAAAAACTATCTCTTCTAATTTAAAAAATGGCATTTTAACAATCATATTACCTCGTATTGCAACACAAGAAGCTGATGTTAAGGAAATACCTGTGAATTAGCCTCATGATAAATCGAATTGTACTATAGTACAACCAAACTAAAGTATTGTTGTACTATATCAAACCTACTAACAAATAGTACAATGAATAATTAAAAATAGACTTTTTTACACTAATGTAGTACAACTAGTTTTTTTAGATTAAGTTGTACCAGAATTATTATGAAAATTGGATACGCTTATGTTCAACATAATATTTAGTATTTTATCTCGCTTTATGTTATAATAACTAACGAGTAGGAACTATAACATCTCTTCAATAAATTACTATTTATGGCTATTACTAAATTTCTAGACCCTAAAAATGATATTGCCTTTCGTCGTATATTTGGTTCGGAGAAGAATAAAGATATTCTTATTCATTTCATTAATGATGTGCTGGAGCTGAAAGGTAGTGATAGAATCAAAGAAGTAACATTTTTACCTACTATTCAAGAACCAGAGATTGCTGCTAAGAAGCAGAGTATAGTTGATGTTTTGTGTAAAGATGAAAATGGAGTGCAGCTAATTATTGAGATGCAGGTATCTCCACAAGAAGGCTTTGAGAAGAGAGCACAGTATTATGCAGCAAAAGCCTATTCACGGCAGTTAAATAAAGGTAAGAACGAGGGAGCTAGATATATAGATTTAAAGGCTGTAATATTTATTGCTATCAGTGATAACATTATTTTCAAAGACAAAGTATTTTATAAGTCTGATCATATCATTTTGGATAAAGATAGCTATTCTCATGATTTAAAGGATTTTTCCTTTACTTTTATAGAGCTACCAAAGTTTAAAATCACTGATATAAATTTACTAACTAATATAATAGAGAAATGGTGTTATTTTTTTAAACATGCTAATGAAACTAGTGAATCAGATTTACGTAAGATCATAGGTTCTGATCAAGTGATAGAAAGAGCATATGAAGAATTAAACCAGTTTAATTGGACGGAAAAAGAATTGCTAACTTATGAGCAAGAGACTAAACGTATTATGGATAATAAAGCATCTGAGGATTACCTGATAAAAACTGCTAAGGCTGAAGGTAAAGCCGAAGGTAAAGCTGAAGGTAAAGCTGAAGAAAAAATATCAGTAGCAAAAAAAATGCTAGCCAAAGGTTCAGACCCTGCTTTTATCTCTATTATTACCGTACTTGATGAGGACTATATCCTCTCTCTTACCAATTCTAAAGCTACTCATAAATCTAAGCTATGATGGTGGTGGTCATGTGCTATTTGACGTTCTAATTCCCTCTCTATAATACGATTAATATCATGTATTGGTAATATCCTATGATCGACATGATCTTTCCAATGCTCTAAATATTTCACTACATGTAGTGGCTCGCTTTCGAAATGACATTGGCTTGCTTTCATTGTAAAAACCGGCTCAAATTAAATGACTTTTTAAATTCAATCTGGCTCACTTTAATTGACCGCCAAAAATATCTGGCTCAAATTAGACGATTCTATACTTTCCTTTGGCTCACATTATTTGACATTATCATTTGACAATATTATTAATTTTTTGGGGTGTAATATAATAGATAATTAGATAAAAACGTTCATTATTGGGTTAAATTACAGAAACGGGGCAAAAGCGAACTAGGAGTAGGAATTGCTGTTAATTTCTTCTCTGTTATAGAAAAATATCCTGCAATAAGTTATCTTACTCAAATGCCTTATCCCTGCAGGATGATCATGTTTTACGCATTTATATTTTGGTATATCTAATCGTATAATAAGCATTATGCCGCTTTAAAATTAACCACTTCATTAAAAGAATAATCTTGATCATTTGTTGCTAATAAATTGCTAAAATGTTTGCTTTTGCCCCGTTTCTGTAATTTAACCCACTATTATAGAATTACTGAGTAAGGACATCTCTATTTCTGCAATAGGACTTTCTAGCCACAAACCGTCCAAATTTCCGACAAAGTGTTTAGGCGTATAAGTCAGTGTTCAGTTAAGCAATATATCTTCTAGCATTTTATCGATGTCTATTTTTCTTCTGTTGTCATAAAAACTAAAGTAACCAGTAAAGTGGATATGCTGCCAAGCGGCGGGGGATAATTTTCTAAGAAATTTTAGTACCTTTTTGTTATTTGGATTTTTGTTGAGCAGGTGGGAATGAATTGAAGCATTGTAATAAATAATGGCGCTTGCAATTAATAGACCACACTGGTTGCTAATTTCCATTTCAAGATCAGTGCGTCCCAGCAAAGCTTTTCTACCGCTAACCTTGGCAATAGCTCCACGTAATGTATGGTAGGATTCAAGCCTATTTTGTGATCTATGCGCATTCTCAAGGATTTTAGGATCTAAAATGCATTTCAATGTATAAATACTTCTGATTAATTTGTTGAACTCAAAAAGAGCTTTTCTTGTCTTGTTGTTCGTAGAAAGCGCGCAAAGCTTTTTAATCAGCGTACTTTGGCTCATTTCTTTTAAAGCTAGAGTAGCAATAATACGGTCTATATTATCTTTTTCATCTATTATCAACTGACGATCAATTATACCAATTGGCTGAACTAGAAAATTTACATAGGAAGCCGGATCCTTTGTCCCATATACATTGTTTAGTTCACTTTTTAGATTTGTAAACCTTGGTCTTAATTCACCGCCAAACATATGGAAAAGCGCAAAGTTAGCTTTATTGACGCTGTGCATGTCACCAGTAATAACCGTTGGGTTAATCAGAGATGTGTTGTTATACCAAATATCAAACACAAAATTACTTTCGTGCTCGTGAGCGCCAATCACGTCTGAGTTAATTGGCACGTAATTGGATAGCATTGTATATGCAACTACCCCACGACCTTTTTTAAAATATTTTCGCGAGTACCGTGCTTTAGTTGTGGGTGTTAGGGCTTCAAACTTTTGTCCGTCGACAGCGCCATAAAGTACATTAAGATCAAAGGTATAATGAGGAAAAATACTTAAATTGGTGATATGATTGGCAATAATTGCATTGGCTTTTTTAAGAGTGACAAGCCTCATATACTGTTTATAGGTAGATTCAAGGATATGATAAACACAATCACTGGTTTGTGCCATTTTATGATTACCAATATTGGTGGCTTGGGAAATCATGACCGCAATTAAGTTATTAAAATCTACCTTCTGTTTGATATAAAGGGGCTGTAAAGGAGTGAGTACTGATAGAAAGTGGCACTTATCATTAACAAATTGCAAGACATCGCTCAAGTCACAAACTGGTAGTTTACCATAAAAAGTCTGTTTTTCTAAGGTTTCTTCTTCATTAACAGTCCTTGGCTTAACCCACAGCACTTCCTTTTTTGTGTGGTTATATTTTAGATGTTTCAATGCGCCTTGTTTTAAGCTATGATTAACCTCGATCCACAGGGTATCAAGTTCTTTAAAAAGTAAATCAAGTTGTGAGTCACATGGTGTTTTGATCCACGGAATTGCAAGCGCGTCTAAGATATGCTTCTTCTCCTCAAGGGATACAAGATCGTGCGCAAAAGGACGATGACGCACGCTGTCGTCAATATAGAGTGCACCTGTTTCTATTTGTTTGGTAATTTGGCAATACACGGCTATTTCATAGCGATTTGCTCGAATAGTCGACTCACCATTTTTATCATCTATTAACAAATAAGGCTCCAATCGTTTTGATATGAAGTCCCGCGGGAAATGTTTGCTGTGTTGTTGAGTAAGCGATTGCTGTTTAGCAAAAACTTCCTTCATCCACTGAATAGCTTTTAATAAAGGGTTATCGGCATGCTGGCTTTTAAAATCTGTGGCGAGCAAAAGGGAACGCAAGTGATGCTTATAGCGTGCTACAGCCCTGTCTCTTTCTTGCCACATAATAAGCTGTTTGCGTTTTGGTTTGTGTTTTTTGATCATTTTTTCGCCAATAGTGCGAATGGATTCTTTCGGTAAAATCTCGAACGCTTTTTTACGCGCGTCTCCTAACTCCATAGAATCGCTTAATTTATCATCTACATATAACAAGATGAGTTGTCCCACCTGTTTCTCCTTGTCATCTGGCTCCTCATCGCTATAGGCATCTGCTTTTGCTTTGGTTTCTTTTTCTAGTTTATTAACTTGAAAGCTAAAGGCATCAATCAAATTATCGCTGATTTGTTGATAACGTTTAAACGCGTAGCACAACAGATAGAGATAGGTTCGTTCATCGTCAAATCGTTCTAAATCATAGATTGTGTAATAATTGGCAAGGCTTGCGTAAGTGGCAATATTTTGCGCAGAAATTTCTAGGACTGGTAAAATAGTTTTGGCAAAATTATGCAGTGGTTTCAATAGGTTATGCTTTCTGCATTCAATGTTCATCATTGTCGAACCAAAACTTTTAGGATCTTGTTTGAGAGCCGCTAGCTCTGAAAGAGTGTTTTCATTTTTAATAAGTTGTTTGAGACTTTGTTTGTATTCATCTGTAAGTACTGAATATAAACAATATTTTAGGCGCTTGCGTTCTTCGACAAGAATGTGGCTGATAATTTTTTGTAAAGTTGAGTAGCCTGGGCGAACAATCTTTGCAGATTGTAAAAATGCTAATAATTCATGCGCAATCTCCCGTTTAACGCTAAGCCTTGCTCGATCATAGAGCTTTGGCAAAAACTCTTTTGACCAAGGCTTGTAGCTAAATAATTTGATAATTGAGTCACAGACGCGGTAGTGCTCATATTTGGTGATGTTGAAAGCCTGAAGTGTTTGATTGGTAAAACAGTGAGTTAAAATGAAGCGTAGATCATCTTGTGGAACCTTATGAAACGAAAAACGAAAAAAGATATGTTTTGCTTTGAAGTATCCCATTTGTATAGCAGCGTAAACTTGAGCCTCCATTGAAGAGCCCTGTAATATGACTTCCCATTCTTCAGGAGTAAACACAAAGTAATTCAAACGCTGTTGGTCGTCAAAATCAGGAAATCCATAAAATGCAAATTCTTCCAGATCCGACATAATGGAAAGTCTTTTGTCTGGTGATGACATAAGAGTGTTGTTTTTTGTATTATTCATAATGGGCGTTGTCACACGTGCGAAATGAATATATAATACACATTAAAAACTATATACAAGATGTATTATTTTTTACTGTAATTTGGTTATAACTTAACAAGGCGTTTTAATGGGTAAAATTGTTGCTTATTTGCGAGCATCTACAGACAAGCAAGATTTAAATCATCAAAAACTAGAATTGCTTGAATTTGCCAGAAAGAAATCTCTGTCTATCGACGAATTTGTCGAAATCACCATTTCATCAAGAAAGAGTAGTAAACAAAGGCGTATTGATGAACTGCTGAGTATGTTAAATGACGGTGATATATTGCTTGTTACCGAACTCAGCCGACTCGGAAGAAGCACTACAGAGGTTATTACCATAGTAAACTCTTTAGCGAAGCGTAATATTCGCGTTATCGTTTTGAAACAAAACTTAGATATCAGCCAACAAGACATAAATTCAAAGGTTACATTGACGCTTTTCTCATTGTTTTCTGAGTTAGAACGAGACTTAATCAGCTTGAGAACAAAAGAAGCATTGGCTTCCAAGAAAAGACAAGGACAAATTTTAGGAAAACCAAAAGGAACAATTCAAAAAAGTAAATTTGATAAACATGCGGAAAAAATCAAAGAATTATTGGACTATGGTCTTTCAGTCCGTAAAATTTCTAGTGTGCTTGAATATACCAACCACATTGCACTTAATACTTATATTAACAAGAGAAACTTAAAGAAAAAATTACAAACCACTTAACAAACACTTTGTCGGAAATTTGAAGGGTTTGTGGCTAGAAGACCATATTGTTATGGTTTATAAGATTGATAGAATTGCTAGATCGTTAAAGGGACTTATTGAAATTATCGAACTATTAAATGCTAAAAAAGTTGATCTAGTATCCTTGGATTCTGGAGACAAAGTAGATACTACATCTCCGATGGGTAAGGCATTTTTTCAAATAGCTGGTATATTTGCAGAATTAGAACGTAGCATGATAAACAGCAGGACCAAAGCAGGTATTGCTAAAGCTAAACTTGATGGAGTGAAATTTGGTAGAACAGTTGGTAGTACCAATAAAACAACAGCAGGTAAAATAGAAAGAATAAAGATTTTCCTGAAAGCTGACAAGACATATGATTGGATTAGCAAGGAATTATCCGTCAGTAAAAAAACTATATCTGATATCAAAAAATTATTACAGGAAAAATGACGCAGCGTTTAAAACATGATAATATCTTTCGTAAATCCATGGAAAATCCGTTAGTATCCCATGAGTTTTTAGCCACACATTTACCGAAAGATATCTTAACACTTATGGATATTGCTACTGTAAGACTAGAAAATACCAGTTTTGTTGAGCTTGATCTAACTGATAAATATTCTGATGTAATATTTTCGGCAAAGTTTAATAATGCTGATGGCTACATATACTTATTGTTGGAGCACCAGAGTACCGCTGATCCGTTCATGGCGTTTAGGTTATTTAAATACATGACCAATATTTGCGATCGTTATTTAACAGAAAACCCAGGAGCAAAACACTTACCATTAATTTATCCCTTAATATACTTCAATGGCATACAAAAATATAATGTATCTCGTAATTTGTGGGATTTATTTAAATCATCAGAGCTAGCAAAGGAATTTTGGACAAAAGACTACCAACTAGTTAACGTTCATGAAATTCCAGATGAAGAGCTAAAAAAGCGAACATGGTCTGGGATATTAGACTTTTTCATGAAACATATTCATGAGCGTAAATTATTAAACAGATGGCAAGAAATAGCCTATATGTTACCTGAAATTATTAAGGTGAATATTGGTTATGATTATATAGAGATGCTACTCTGCTACACTTTGACAAAAATAGACCAATCTGATAAAATGAAACTAGAAAAGTTATTAACAAGTAAGTTAACTCAAGAAACAGGAACAAAAATTATGGGCAGCTTAGCACATCATTGGGAACAGATCGGTGAAGCTAGAGGTGAAGCTAGAGGCAAAGCTGAACGAAATATTGAAGTAGCAAAAAATATGTTCTCAAATAATTACTCTATCCCTGAAATCTCTCGTATTACCGGTTTATCTATTCAGGAGATCAACAATCTGCTTAAATCCTAGTTCTTTGCAAAGAGGTAAGCCCTTTGACCTTGATCATTCTATGGTTATTTTTTCCATAAGATTGTCGTTGTCCTTAGCTTTAATGAATTACCAAACGGCTCAAGACCATTTGGTAATTCACATACTATCTTCAAAATTAAATCCGCTATTGTTGCCTAAGGGACCAGTGTTAAGAACGAGCTATTTTAGCCCCTCTAATGCTAGCCATTTCTTCTAAATCACGGTAGCTTAGAGAAAACCTACATTTCATATAGACAAAGAGCATTATTATCTCGGGAGATGAACAAAATCCTTTAAAGTACTTGAGTAATTTCGGAGAAATATAAAACGGCATTTAAGTATTTTCAACCCTTTATAGCAGCTTTAAAGATCACCGGCAACAGATGCGACATGTATCTTGTAACTGCAGGTCAAATTTAGTACTTGCAAAAACGTCTTCAGAGGAGTTAGCTTACTTCTGAAGGCAGAAAGAGGTGACTCTGTAGATGCGACTAGATACTAAGTCTGCGGTTCTGATAAGAGCCCTCTTTCATATCGCCTAAAGCTGAACAGTATCTTAAGAAAAGCTTATGCTTATTCTGTATAAACATGGTTAGCTAAAGCCTTCTAGTACTTCAAATCAACGGTTTATCAAGGAGGAGTAAATGTCCAAACCAATCCTAGGAGTTGACGTCTCAAAGTTAGATTTATCAATAGCACTACTCGTTGATAAAAAATATTATCAAACAAAAATAGATAATAATCAACAAGGTTTTAAGATGTTTGTTAGGTGGCTTGAAAAACATGATGTTACTAAGGTAGCTGCATGTATGGAAGCTACTGGTAGTTATGGTAAATCATTTGCTGATTTTTTATATAATAATGGTCATGAGGTAAGTGTAGTAAACCCTTCATGCATCAATGCCTTTGCAAAAAGCAAGTTATCACGCCATAAGACTGATAAAGTAGACAGTATGATCATTGCAGAATTCGCAATTAAGAATGATCTGACACCGTATATTCCTACAGATAAAGCATTGCAATATCTACAGGATCTATATCGTTGTATGCAAAATCTCAAGAAGCAACACGCACAAACTCAAAACTACCTTGAACACAAACAGCACTTACCAAAATCAGTATGCACTAGTTATGCTAAACTTACTAAGCATATTAAGAAAGAGATTGAAAATATTGAACTTGAGATAGACAAGATATTGACTAATAACACATCTCTAAAACAGAAGGCAGATAACATGCAAACTATTCTAGGCATAGGTAAGGCTACAGCTGTAGCTATTCTTGCAGAAGCTCCTGACTTAGAATCTTTCAGTAATGCTAGACAATTAGCTGCTTATGCAGGACTTACTCCAAAACATAAAACTTCTGGTACATCTGTCAGAGGAAAAACTTCTATCTCAAAAATTGGTTCTTCTAACTTGCGTAAAGCCTTATACTTTCCTGCTATAGTTGCTAAAAAGCATAACCCACTATTCAAGGAATTTACTCAAAAATTATCTAGTAAGGGTAAACCTGCTAAAGTTATCATTGTTGCTATCATGAGAAAGCTATTACACATAATCTTTGGAGTTGTAAAAAATAAAACCTCATTTAATCCAAATTTAGTGCTTGACTCCTAAGACAGTATCAGAACCCAATATTACCCAGTAACATGACATTGACTCAGCTAAATTTACACATCTCTCTCATATTTCGAATTGCTGCATTTCAATAATGAGAGACCTCATTCGGTAAATATTGTTATGGAAAAACTCCTATGCAAACTTTTCAGGATAGTAAGAAATTAGCTATTGAAAAGAATAATGAAATCTTGTATCTTGAATATAAATCTGACAGTCAAAATTTAACTGACAGTCAGGTGCAAAATTTATAGTGTCTGTAAGATCAAATCTTGACTTCTACAATTTTATAGGAAGATATATGCCACTACATAAAGCAATAGATGAAAAAAAAATAGATATAGTCAAAGCATTTAATCAAAAACATAAAAATGGCGTGGAAATTCTTAGAAAGATTTGTGCACAAAATGGTCTAGATGATCAACAAGCGTCTGAAGAATTAGCTACTTTATTTATTGAAGAAAAAAATCAGTTGAATTTGGATTATGTGGGTGACTATTTGAGTAGCCCTGATCAACATAATCAAGATACTTTAAAATCGTTTGTAGCTCAGCAAAATTTTAAAGGTAAATCATTTGTACAGAGCGTGCGTGATTATTTACAGAGTTTTAAATTACCAGGTGAAGCTCAAAAAATAGATAGACTAGTTGAAGCTTTTGGTGCCCAATATTGTTTGGATAATTCTAAAGAATTCACAGGCATAAAAGATAAAGATGCTGCTTATATATTAGCATTCCAAACTATTATGTTAAATAGTGATTTACATAAAGATGGAGTCGTAAATAAAATGACTCTTGAACAGTTAAAGAAAAATGTGCGTGGTTGTAATGATAAAGAAGATTTCCCAGAGAGTCTTTTAGAAAATCTATATAAAGATATCAAAGAAAAACCGTTTGAGTTAAATTTTGTTGAAACAGTGCCAGGGTATAATTTAAAGGATAGTAATTTAAGTAATGATCCTGCTTTTAAAGAAATTACTAAGGTTTTAAAGGGGTATAAGGTAAATGGTAACCTTATACAAGATTCAATGGAAGTTAAGGTTGATCACCCTAAGAATTGGTTAAATAAGCTTACTGGTTATCAAGGGGATGTAACTATAAAAAATAAAGAAACAGGAGCTAGGGCTACTGTTCAAGTATATGAGCCAAGTATTTTTTCTCGTTGGTTTTTAGGAGAGAAGGCAAAACTAATTATTCAACCAGGTGATGGAAAAGATCAGCTAGATAAAAAGAACATAGATTTTGCTGCTCAGTTAACAGCTGGTTTCAAAACAGTTCAAGTAAAAGAGCAAGATATTGAGGCAACTTATCATTATGCAAAAGAAGATTTAGCAACGACATATATAGCTGCTAAGGGTAAAGAAGAAGGGAAATTTGCTAGTATAATACCTGATGTTGCAAGAAATGAGCTTATGAATAAGTTGGGTCAGTCTTTAAAATCTATTAATAAAGATGATCAAGCCCCCTCTCAACCTACACTAAAAAGGAGTGATGCTTTTAGGAGGAAATCCGGAGATACAAGATTTAGAGGAGTTTAATCCGGCTTTGTTGCATGAATCGGTTCTGTCGCATCTGTTAATCACCAGCAATTCGAAATATGAGAGAGATGTGTAAATTTAGCTGAGTAAATGTCATGTTACTGGGTAATATTGTATTATTTTAATATAATTAAACGGTGGTAACTATTTTTTAGCCCTAAAAACTGCTACGGACTTGATATAAACAGACAATTTAATGTGTTAATTACATAACTCGGTTCTGTCGCATGTATAAAACAAGAAGTGTAGGAATGATTAAAAGTGAGATTTTAGACGTTATGATGTCATTAACATTACAAAATTCTCAAAAGTAGAAACGTTATCATTACTTCCAACTATTTGTCCTTTTTGAATCATACGAATATTCTCAATACCAGCAATAGTAATTTTTGCAGAATGAAAACTCTTAAAACCAATCATAGGCTTCGTTCGTTTCTTAATAAATCTATGATCTTGCTCGACAATATTATTGAGATATTTGACTTGTCGTATCTCAATTTGCTTAGTTTCAGCGGCTTTGTTCGGAAGGGTAGAAAATAACAATTTTAAGTATTTGTTTTTTGAATTATAATGGCAAGTATCTAATATTTAGAAACTGGAAGAATGCCATATAAAGAGAGAGTTAAACCAAGGCTAGAAAGAAAAAGAGAAAAGCCAAAATATAAAGTTATAAACTGGACTCAATATAACCAAAGTTTAAGAAAGAGGGGAATGATTAGTTTTTATTTTCCTAAGGGAGATATAAAATCTCTCTTTATCAACGAGATGCCATACCTTAAAGGAGAATCTGGAAGACTACCCACATATCTCACACCATATGTTCAGTTTATTCATACCTTATATCGTTTGTTTGGCTGGGGACAAAGGCAAATAACTGGTTATCTTGAGGATCTTTGGAAAACCAAAAATCTTGATATACCAGTTCCGAGTTTTGGTCATTTGTGCGATTTGTTTGCTAAGATACCAATAAAGGTGAAGCAATTTTGTAATAAATTGTGCCAAAAAATTAACAATGGAGAATCAATAGATTTAATAGTTGATAGTACCGGTCTTAGTTTCGGTAAAGCCAGTCATTGGTATGAAACAAAATATAATAAGCCGTCCGACAATAAGCCTTGGAAGAAAATGCACATTTCAATTGATCCTGAGATGAATGTGCATTCGATTGAAATTACAGATTATGAGACTTCGGATATTGAAGGCTTGGATAAACTAATACCTGTGGGACTAGAGATTAAGAAGCTAATTTCTGATGGTGGATATTATAGTATTGCTGGTACTCAACGCCTGAACGACCAAGGCATTACTCCAGTGATTCCACCACCGAAGCATGCTGTGGTTCATGAACAGAATGCTACAGCATGGCATGATAAAATAGTGCAATATATTAAAGATAAAGGCAGTGTTTATGCATTTCACAAAAAATATGGTTATGGTAAAAGATCGTTGGTTGAATCCCAAATTTCTCGTATTAAAAGATGTATTGGTTCATCATTACTAACTTAAAAAACAGACTCACAAAAATTAGAAGGAGTAACTATCGCAAATATTATCAATCAGTGGAATTTATTTGGTAGGTGTGTTGCTATAAAAATTGGATAATTCTGTCTAAATTAACAAGGACTGTACCCTTCCGAACAAAGCCCCTTGTAACAAGGTCTATGAATTACACAAAATAATTAGAGGTTAGTTATGCGTTATAATGAGATAGAGAAAGGATTGCTCTCTGCAATTAGTGAGGATGATCAATATAAAGTATCTAAACAGTTACAGGTAAAACAATGGACACATTTATACGGTCAAGAATTATTAGAGTTTAGTTTATCACGCAGTCTAAACTTTGTAAAACAGGTTATAATTGATGATGATTGTTGGAAGGCAGTAGATAATTTAGAGGGTGTGAGATTAAATAGATATAAAGTAGGTAGCAAGTTACTGTCAAAAACAACACCGGGTGGCGAGGATAATCCTTTTGATAACATGCAGAAATATAAAGTAGCTTGTTGGTGTTGTTTTGAAGATGAGATCAGAGAGTTGTTTACGGAGAAGAGGGCGAATATAGATGAGGATTTTACAACAGAGATGTTACTTGATAGTATATATGCTGGGCATGGTCCTTTAGTAACATATTGGACACATTATATAACTGGTTATATGGATCAATTTAAAGCTAAGCTAAAATTAACAGGTGATAATAATGATTTACATGGATTTAAGAGTGCAGTAAGAGGTAAACACATTGAGGCTTTAGAGTATTTTTGGAATAGATTGCAATCGGTGTTGTCTAGTGAAGAAAAAGATGAATTACTGATATATACTGCGACATATTATGATATATTTATAGGTAGTGCCAACTCTGACATGGTTGATTTTGCTATGCATTATCTAGATAAAAGTAAATATCATAAGTTGTTAATGGAAGATTTTGAAAAAAATAAGCACCATTCCACTTTATATAATTTAATTAGTAGTTATTTATTTGATCGTGCTGAGAAATTATTTAAATGTCTTAAACAAGAAGATATAACGGATGATGATTATTCTACTGCAATATATGCTGCTTTAGATAGTATTGTATCTGTACCAAATGATCAGAGTTTTATTAGTGCAGGATATAAAATGCTTAGTACTATGTGGTATATGGAAGGGTTTGAAGCACATAAGAAAAGCTTTACTCAAGCATTAAGTTATGATTTAGCTTCTGCTGATAAAATAGCACGATTAGTTGAATTAGGTAGGGTTTCAGAAATATTATCAGAAATCGTTAAGTCTCTCAATATAGAGCAAGTACAAAATTTGCAAAAATCAGAATCATGGGTATATAAGATATTAAAAGTAGCTAATTTATTTAGTGATGATGTGATGAAACATTTAATAGCAATAGAACAAGAGAGTATTAATACATTGGATAATCAAGAAGAGATGGTAATACTTGGAGCAAATGATTCAGGAGGTAAGCCATAAGTAACTTTTTATCACATTTTTAATTATAGATGAGGTCACAATGAGTGATAATCACAAATTGTCAAAACAAGTAAAGCCACAAGAATTTGAATTAATCGAGTTATTATTTCAAGAATATATTAGTGTTCATATAGCCAGTCCTAATATTGAATATTCCTTTCAAGCAAGATTCCAGTCTTTTATTAATCAAATTCCCTCATATTTACATTCCAGCAGTAAAACAGGTTTTTTTACTCACTTCTTTTTTGGAGCATTTGCTAGTTTGCTAGATACTAAACTTGCTGAAAAGATAGGTATTAAGAAACTACATTATAATTTTGATAGAGCTGATACATTAAAAGTAGTAGCAGAGACAGATGGCAAGACGCATGTATTTATATTCAAAGAAAATAGTAGCAAAAATAATAAGCAGCAACAACAAAATAAAAATAAGGATTTAGAATTTACTAAAGGTGAGTGGAAGATACTTAAAGGGAAGGAATATACAGATGTTGATGAAAATAATTTAGAGATTAATATAATTAAAGTTGATAAGTCACAAGGTAGTATAAAAGTTACAGTGGTGGAGCAAGATATTAAAGATGTTATTGATAACACAAAACAATATCATGACATGACTAAACAGTATATGAATAACGATGGTGAATATATTACTCTTGAAAAAGAGATATTAAAACTTTCCGTTTATAAAAAAGCTCAGTTAAAAAAAGCAATAGAGTCTATCTTAAAGTATACAAAGAAGATCCACGATCATTACCAGGGATTACCATATGGAGATGGGGCTAAGGAAGCAAATGAGCATGGATTTGTAGCAGGGATATTTAATAATTTTAGGTATAGAGAAAATGCTCATGTGTATTTAGAGCAATTTGCTAGTCGTGGTTATGCAGATATAATATTGCTGGTGCGTGGAGCTGATAGGTCTACAAATTCAATACCAATTATTATTGAGTTAAAGGCTGGATCTGGTATAAGTACTACACCTTCTTCAGCTTTAGAACAAGCAACAAAATATAGTCAAGGGTTTCAACCAAATAATAAAAGGATATTAAGCTTTTCAGATAATATCTTATGTATTGGGATGAATTTAGATAACCTAGCTAACTCGTTTATGGCTACAAAATTTGTATCGCGTCAGACTAAAGTGATTCCTGTGATACAGCAGATTATGAACCAACTGGTTGTAGGAGATATTTTAAATCAAAATCCAGCACAGGGTGATCTAATTACTATTCAACAAACAATAAAAAAATACTTAGAGAACACATATAATACATTTCCTGGTACTGGAGAAAAATCATCTGTGCATTATTTTAGTCGATTTCTATTAGGAGAGTCTTTAGCAATAAGAGACTATGACAAGCATATTTTTATATATGATAAGGAGTCTCAAATATCGACTGCGACAATGATTGACGATCATGGTACGCGTGGAGGAAAGAAACAGAAGATAGAGAAGATAGTGGATGGAAGCAATGCTGTGACGTCTATATTACTAATATCAAAGGATCAAAATAATCCAGCTATTATCTTGAATATAATAGATGCTAATAGAGAAGTAGAGCCTAAGAAGTTACCATTAGATAGTGATACAATAGGTAATAGAAAGATAATATCGTTAGATATCAAATTTAATATTGATAAATCTAGCAAAGAATTTCAGCAATATTGTAATACGGAAATAAGGAAGATATATGACTCCATATTAGAATATAATAATATTAATAGTGTAAGAGCAGTAGGTAGTTTTACCAAGATTGGTTTTAAATATTCTAGTGATTTAATCTTAAGTCTTAAGAATTCGCTAGATTCGCAGAATGGTTTAATTATATCAGAAAGTAAATATAAAGAGTTATTTAAGAAGATAGCAGAAGTATTATATCCGATTAAATCATTAGTAAATAGTGAGGTAGAGTTTCAAGGGATATTAGAGGGTATATTCAAATATTATAGTGATGCAAAGCTAGCTGAAGGACTTGAGAGAAGAGAGTTAATATTAACTGAGTTTCAAATTGGGGGAGGTGGTAGGATAGATATGTTGGTGCAAGCTATAGGAGCATCTGAACAGGCAACCAAAGAATATACACCAGTAGGGTTAGAGTTAAAATATGATAATTCAATTCAATTAAGTTTGTTTGAGCTAAAGCAAGATGAGTCCATACAGAATATAATATGGAAACAGAAAGTAAAGAAAGTAGTATCAAAATTACTCGATGAACAAGTAGAGAGATATGCCCAAGGAGCTGCAATAAAGTCAATCACGGATGGTAATAAGGTAGCAATGATGGGTCTTGTTTTTAATGCACAAGCACAGGATTCTAGTCAATTATTGTTGACTACAGATAAGTTTTTGGAAGCTGATATAGTACATAGTTCTAAGTTGTATAGTGTTAGTACTGGTGTAATAAGAGAGATTAATGATTTACCTAAGCCAGACTCTGAATATTTTGAGCCAGATTGGGTTCATAAGGAAACATATGATTTATTGGCCAAGATACAAGGAGAGGATAATAATCTTTTATCTTTATTTAACAAGAACTTAGATGATAATGACATCAAGAAGTTACAGAGCTTATTGAAGGATAAGCCGAGTTTAAGATTCATAGATGGATTAGACGTTTCATACAATAAATTTACAGCAACCGCTCTGAAAGGATTGGTTAATATGTTAAATACAAAGTTAATATATTTAGATCTTTCAGATAATGATTTAGCAAAGGATAATTTTGCTGATTTTAAGGAAATAATAAAGAATATAGACGTACCTATATTGAAGATTTTGGATACTGGGATGAATGATACGCAAATGAAAAGCATGATAGAATTGTTGGCAGAACAAGACAAAGTATCCCATTTGGAAACACAGCATCTCGAACTTTCTGAGATGAGTACTCTTACCGCAGATAGTGTTGCTAGTTATCTTCGTAGTACTAGACAGCTTGAGCATCTAGATTTGAGCAGATGTGGAATAGCTGATTCTCAAATCATCAAGATCGCACAAGAATTACATCAGCAGAATACTCTACAGAAATTAGTACTAACTGAAAATAAGATAGGTAAATTGGGTATAAAGTCTCTTAGCAAAATGTTACCTAGTACTAGACTGTATGCTCTTGATTTATCAGGTAATCCTTTAGGTATTTATGGATTATCGGAGATAGTAAAAGCTCTACCTAATAGTAAGGTAGAGGTAATAAAATTAGTAGATGTAGAAGTAAAGTATGATAGGGAAGGATCTAGAGAGAGTATAGATCTATTAGCCAGTACTGTTAGGCAATTATTTAAGAATACAAAGTTAAAACATATTGATATTAGTTACAATGATATAGGTAATGGTTTACTAAGTCAGATATTTAATATTTTATCAGAAACTGATAATGCGTATAATCTTAAGGAGTTAAGTCTTGCAGGTAATAGAGTAGATTGGGGTGCACATCAGGCTACTATTAATACGTTAAAAGAAAACATACGTCAGTTTTTAGATAATAACAAGACAATACATGCTTTAGATTTATCATATATGGAAATAGACAGTGAACTAGGTTGTGAAATAGCACAGGGATTAGATAACAATTGCTCATTAATAAGTTTGGATTTGAGTGGTAATACCAAAATGGGTAGTAAGACAATATCAGAACTATCGTTAGTTCTTAGTAGGAGCATATATCTAAAATATTTAAATCTTTTTGATAATAAGCTAAGTATTAAGGATATAAAAACTTTACTTAGTAGATTAAAGTCAAATCAGGATTTAACTCATTTGAATTTAGCAGATAATGATTTTTCAGGAATAATCACTGATGCAAATGGTAAGAAGATTAGTGATTTAGATAATCTATATGTAGACTTTAAAAGTCTATTACAAGGTAATAATTCGTTGAAGTACTTAAACTTAGCTAAATGTAAATTAAATTATCAATCACTTGAATCTTTATTTGCGTTATTAAAAAAGAATAGTAGTTTGGAGATACTAGATATAAGAGAGAATATAATAGGTAATGAGATAGTAGATTATATAGTAGGAGCTTTAAGAGAGAATGCGTCTCAAGGGTTAGATGGATTAAAGGTAATACATATTAGCAAAGATACACTAGATCATACTGCAATTACCAAACTTACAGATAAGTCATTAGGAATATCGGTAATGATAGATGATTATATTCCACAAAATATAAATTTATCGATAGAATTTGGAGAAATTGGCATAGAACGAACATGTGCAATGAAAGAGTTAGGTACAAAGCATTTAGGACACTATAATAATTCAAATAGTTTACAAGAATCATTTGAGCATGCAACATCCATTAAAAATTATCATTATTGGTTACAGCAATATGATATTCCTGATATTGCGAGAATACATTATGAATATAAAGAAGGTGAAATAGAGGTAGTAGGATCAATAGATCAATTAAATAAAATATTGAGTAATTATAGGCAGAATTGTTGTAACAATCCACTTACTTTAATTCTTAATATAGGGGAGAATGGTCAAGATGGAAATCATTGGGTTAGTATGGTTTTAAATAGAGTGAATAATGAGGTTCACGCCTATTATGCAGATTCTTTGGGAACAGTTATTTCTAGTAATATAGTGAGTCTTTTAATTAATAATCATGGGATATTGGTTCATGATATAAGTATTATGCAACAACGAGATGGTTATAATTGTGGTTTATGGGCTCTAGAGAATGGACGGATGATTAGTCGAATGTTGTTGAATAATAATAATGAAAATATTGATACTATACGCAGTAGTCTACAGACGATATCATACGATAATCAACAATTACAAATATTAAGAGATATTATAGCAAATGAGCTTTCAAATAGTGTTTCGCGTATAGCGAACTTAATAAGTTTGGGTATATTACCACAACCCTTTGAGTCTTATAAACAAGATTTTGAAGCATCTTTAGATTGCATGCTATTAGCTGCGGTTTACCTATCACAGCAAAAGCATAAGAGGAGTATTCCGGAAGCTAAAGATAAATTATTAGTAAACGTAAATAAGGAATTTTTAGATTGTACTGATGCCACTAATATTGAAAAATATAAAGTAGGTTTTGAGTTCATAAAATTAATATATTGGGATAATTTAACAGTAGATGTTGAAAGTTGTAATAGATTTAATGAAATTATTAATAGTTTTTATGCTGCTTTGTATAGTAGGATACATCAAGTAGATACTAATGTGCTGTGTAGTAAGATACAAGAGACTTTTTTTAGTCAAGATGTAAGCAAATTAGAAAGAGTATTAAATACTATAAAAGGTTTTAATGAGTTAGAAATTATTTGTGGTGAAACATTTATAATTTATTCGGTAGAGAAATTAAATATAGAATGGACAAGATTATTGATAGAGAAATGGGCAAATATTGATGCTAGGGATATAAAAGGTAATACAGCTTTATATTATGCTATAAAAAAGAATGATAAGGAAGTAACTAAGTTATTGATTAAATATAGAGCAGATTTAAATACACATAATTATGATGGTGATAGTCCGATACATTTGGCGGTAAAGAATAATAATACGGAAATTTGCAAGTTATTAATAGATAAAGGAGCTAATGTTGATGCCAAAGATCGAAAAGGTAATACACCTTTAATTATAGCAACAGTTGTCAAAAATAAAGAATTAGTTAATAATTTCATATTACATGGAGCAGATGTAAATGTACAAAATAATGATGGATATACTGCAACGTCTATAATATTAGGAGGAGTTGCTATTGTAGGAGTTGTTGGTGTAGGAGTTGCTAGTATAGGGGAAGGTACATTAGGTGCTTTAGGAGGAGTTGGTATTCCTAATATGTTTGGTGGTGTAATAAATGGTGCAAGAGGATATCATAGGATAGCGAGTAGTAGTGATAGTGAGATATTAGAAAGCTTAGTGGGACATGGAGCAGATTTAAATATTATGGATAGTTTTGGTAATACACCATTACATAATGCTGTAACAAATAATGATATAGAAATGGTAGAGTTCTGTATAGATAATGGTTCAAATATAGATGTAAGTAATAATCTAGGAGAGACACCGTTACACATAGGAATAAATAATTTAAGGTATAGGGGAGTACGTACTACACGAGATATTAAGAAAGATATTATAGATAGTCGTGACGATAATAAGACTAAAGAAATAATATCTATTTTAGTTAAACATAATGCTAGTGTTAGTATTCAGAATAATAATGGTGATACAGTTTTACATTTAGCATTTGAGAAGAACGATAAGGAAGTGATTGGATTACTATTAAAGTCAGTAGAGGATGGTAAGATATTATTATTAGAAAATAGTCATGGTCATACAGTACTTAAATTAGCTTTAATGAGTAGTGATAATGATATAATATCATGCTTTATAAATTTTCGTGATTATATGGGCAATAGTGCATTACATTTAGCGGTCAAAAATAATGCAAAAGAGATAATAGATTTATTAATAAAGAATAACATTGATCTAAACATTGTTAATAACAATGGTGCTACAGCTATACATTTGGCTGTTGCTAGTAATAATGAAGAGTTGGTTGAGTATCTAATAGGATACCATGTCAAAATAAATATACAGGATGTTTGTGGTAATACACCAATGCATTTATCAGCGGAAGTAGGTAATATCAAAATATTTGAGATTATTTTAGAAGATAATGCAGATTTAAATCTAAAGAATCAAGATGGTAAAACGCCTATGGATTTAGCGATGGAATCTGGTATGAATATTACTCAGTTTGCACTACCCACACCAATACCAATGTTATATAATAATCATTACAACAAAGAACTCACTATAAAAAGCAAAGAGTTAGAGAATACGTATCATCATAAACATCGTCATCATCACGGAGAGAATTCTCATAGAGAAGTGCATCATAGTAAGAATAATGGAGATCATCATAAGGAACGTCGAGATATCGAAAATAAGTTTGAGAAAATAGCTAGAAATAATAGCAATAGTAATATGCTAGATTTGCAAGACGATACTATAATAAGTAGTACCGCAAGTAGTATGACATCATCAATTAATAATATGATTAATTGGCTTAAAACAAATGTAGTAGGAGTATTATTATCCAATGTACTAAATCCAGTTAATAAAATCAGTTGGTCTACTGTAGAAAATATTAAGAGTTCATCTATAGATGCAGCACAGATAGATGATAGTAGGACAAATAATACAGCGAAGAATTCATCATCAATTAAATCAGTAGATTATGCACAATTTAATCTTAATGATAATTTAACATTAGCTAATGTTATAATAAGAAAAATTACTAAAGTAAAATCCTATATTACAAAAGAAGAATCGCTTAATTTATTAGAGGTACAGGGTCATCTCCTTAATATTATAACAGGATTTGGGGAAATATTAGAAAAATATTCACAAGAAAAAGACATTTTAATGGAAGAATTAGAATTTGACCCTATCGCTCTTCAAAAGCAATTAATCAGCGAAATAGTAAATGGTAATCATAGTAATATAGTAAAAATATTATATAAATCTATCGAAAGCACTCAGATAGCTACTAAGGCTACTGAACTAAAGAGTCACTTACAAGATAAAATTACAACAATGTTAGAAAAACAACAAGATATATTGTTAGCAAATGAGCCATTAATTAACAATAGGCAAAATAACCAATTTAATAATCAATCAAAGATAGAAAACACAGATATAGTGTGTAATATTGCCGACATAGAAAATTATGTTAATATAACCACTAACTGTCAGATGGATGTTAGTTTTGTTGGATAAGGGAAAAGATTAGTAACTAATAGCTAAATCTAAGCGGGTCTATCAGCAGCAATTCGAAATATGAGAGAGATGTGTAAATTTAGCTGAGTAAATGTCATGTTACTGGGTAATATTGTATTATTTTAATATAATTAAACGGTGGTAACTATTTTTTAGCTCTAAAAACTGCTACGGACTTGATATAAACAGACAATTTAATGTGTTAATTACATAACTCTACGGTTAGCGACAATTTGTCACTTAATAGGAGTTCTGACGTAGAACCCCAGATTTTTTTGATTTCAAGAAATTGAGATTTTTGCTTCTCGTTTTTCAATATATTCTTTAAGTGATAAATATTTGCCATATTCAAGATGGGTAGAAATAATTTTATGTAATGGCACGCCAAGTCTATACAAATGAAAGATTTTTTCTTGATCGTTATCGTACATTGATTTTTGTAATGTTCCTTTAGGTTTACCAAGTTTAATGCCTTTTGCTACCCTGGAGTTCTGACGTAAGACCCCAGATTTTTTTGATTACGAGCAGAATTGAAATTACTGATTG
>CP084575.1 GCA_020410785.1 Rickettsia endosymbiont of Culicoides impunctatus
ATTGGCATGCACATTTACTAGTAACAACTCGTAGATTTAGAAAAGATGGTTTAGGTTTTGAGTCAAAGAAAGCACGAGATTTACAGCCTAAAGTATTAAATGGCTATGTACAAAAGAGTATAGAAATAGATAATCATAATTTTTGTAGGAAAGTATTAGAAGATAAAATCAAAGAATGGGGACTTGATATAGTAGTTGATCTACCAGGGGAGATAACGCAAGAGCACATTGGTCCAGTACGTATGAGGAGTGTTCTTAACCAAGCAGCGGAGAGGAATGAAGAAAGGAAGCAAGCTGAAATAGAGCATTTAAACAGTGGAGCAAGAGTTTTAGAGAAGGTAACGCGTCATATGAGTGTCTTTACTAAAGTAGACTTAATGAGAGCAGTGAAGTACGTACCAGATTTGGAAAGAAGAGAAAAGTTAGTATCAGATGCTTTGTCAGATAAATCAGTAATAGCGTTGTACAGAGAAGATGGTAGGGTTACTGAGTATTATACTACATCTGCGGTTAGAGTAGAAGAGCAGAAGATATTGCGTCTTAGCAGTTATGTAGCAAGTGGTAGGAATGTATTTACGAGTAATCAAGATATATCTAAAGGTACAATTGAATCAATCGTAGCAGTAGAGGGTAATCTAACAGAAGAGCAGCATAATGCTTTAACTGAGTTACTGACATCTAAGTCTGGTTTACAGATAGTGCGAGGTAGGGCAGGAGTAGGGAAAAGCCATGTATTGCGTCAGATTGCTGCAATTGCCGAAGAATTAAAGGTACATGCGATAGGAGTTGCCCCAACCCATAAAGCTAAAGAGGCATTAGCTTCTGATGGTTTTAGTCATACTGATACGATTAAGGGGATGTTGTTTAAATTAGCTAATGGAAGATTTGCTTTGCCAAAGAATAGTGTGCTAGTAGTAGATGAAGCAGGGATGATAGGAAATGATGATTTTAGTGAGTTACTCCGGGTATCAGCTACTCGCAAATGTACAGTAATTTTGTCAGGAGATGAGCGTCAGCTGAGTAGCGTACAGCGAGGAGGGATGTTTGAGGTGTTAGCGAACAAATATGGTAGTAGTACAATATTAGATATAAAACGTCAGGACAGCGATTGGGGCAAGCAAACGGCTATGGCATTGTCTAATGGAGATGTTAGAAGAGCTGTGAGTATATTAGAAGAAGAGCAAAGGATTAAGTGGAGTTCTGATGCAATTCAGTCAATGCAAAGTTTAGTAGCAGATTGGCATAAGAGCAGTTACGCTATTGATGATAAAATAATACTAGCGGTAAGAAACAAAGATGTAGCAGCCTTAAATCATGGAGTACGTCAATATTTAAAGCTAGAGGGTAAGCTAAAGGGTCAAGAGATAGAAGTAGGAGGTAATCATTATATGAGAGGAGATCGTATAGTGATAAGTAGTACCAACAAGGAGCTTGGTGTAGTCAATGGTGAACATGGAGTAATATTAGATGTATCAACAAATAGATTTATTATATCGCTAACGAATCCAAACTATATAAAAGACAGTAAGGATAGCAAAAGTAGCAGTGAGTATAGAATGGTAGAATTCAAACCATCAGAGTATAATAGTTTTAAACATGGTTATGCAGTAACAATATTTAAGGGACAAGGTGCATCGATAAAAGATGTATATGTCTACCACAATGGTTTTGCTGGTCTTAGAAACAGTTATGTAGGTTTATCAAGAAATATCAGTGAGTTAAATGTGTATGTTAATAAAATAGCCACTGAGGGTAGAGAGAGTTTAATTAGACAATTGTCCAAGACGATAGATAGTGGTAGTAGCTTAAATTACTTAACAAAGGAGGAAGCTAATCATAGCTTAGAAGATATAGATATCTTAAATAATATGAATGGTTTGAGTAGGTCTTTGGTGAAGATTTATGATTTTGCTGAAAATAATATAAGGAAGATAACAGATAAATATTTGCCAAAGGTGGAGTATTACTATTATAGAGAGCCTAGTAAGAGTGTAGTAAGTGTAGAGGAGGTGCTTGATAGGGTATATGAAGAAAATCAAGATATGGAAGCTACAATAAATGCAAGAGAAGAAAAGCAGGTAGTAGGAGGTAATATTGATGTGCATAGTAGTGAAATCAATATAGGTAAGAAATTAGGGGAAACGGGTCATGTTGCTAATAGAAGTGGTGTTGTGGATGATGTAACAAGTATCGCATCTAATTCTAGCGTTAATGATACAGGTATGTCAGCGTATGGTACAGCTATGTTAGAGGGTGGTAAAGATGGGAACAGAATAGCAATGAAAACAAAAGCTTCATCAAAGGGTAGATTTTACGCAAATATTGATTACAAGGCAGAGCAGGTAAGGAGAAGTGAGGAGAATAGAGAGCGTTATAGAAGTGAGGTAGATAATCTGAGGAGAGAGATAGTAATTAGAGCGGAGTCGCTAGCAATAGATTTACTGGGCTATCCAAATAGCAAATTATCGAATAAGTCAACATTGAGGTATGGTAATAATGGTTCATTAGCAGTAAAGGTGTCTGGTATTAAAGCAGGGACATGGTATGATTTTGAGTCTGGCAAGGGAGGAGACATATTTGATCTTGTGGAGCGGGAGAAGAATTATGAGTTTAAAGAAGCAGTAAGTTATCTACAAGATAGATTAGGGATTAGTCCTAATAAGATAAGACCTAACTTACAGGCAGTAAATGATAATGTTATATCTGATAAGTATGTAGAACATTGTAAGCAAGTTGGTAAGGAGAAGTCAGAAGAGATAAGCAAGATACGCAAAGCAGAGAATTTATATAGTAGAAGCAAAGAGCTAGAGTTAAGTACTACGGCTGGACAGTATTTAGTACAAACAAGGAATATAGATGTTGATTTTGCCAAGGAACAGTTAAGTAATGATAGTCTGGTCAAGAATAGATTAGCTAGAAATAATATAAGTAAGGATATTAGAACGACTAATGTTTATGAGAAATCTCTTAAACAGAAAGTCCCTGCCTTGGTAGTTTTTGCAAGAGATGCCAAAGGGAATATTACAGGAGGTCAGCAAATATTATTAGATAGCAAAACAAATAAAAAAGCAGATGTTGATATTGCGAAGAGATCGTTTGGGAAGATAGTGGGGTCTTTTGTGGATGTGGGTATGATAGGTAATAATACTGAGAGTGGTAATAGGAACATAGTAATCATTGCGGAAGGATTGGAAACAGCTTTGTCGGTGAAACAAGCTTTGGTTCATGATATTGCTCATCAAGAGCAAGAAATAAAGATAGTGTGTTCATTAGGAATAAGTAATATCAAGAATTATCAGGCAGTAAGAGGGGAGAAAATAATTATAGCAGCTGATAATGATGGAATAGATGCAGTAACGAATAAGACAATTGAAGTAGCCAAGAATGAATTACTAAGTAAAGGAGCATTTGTTGAAATAGTTAGACCAAGTAAAGTAGGAGACTTTAACGATATATTAAAGGACAAAGGGTTAGGAGAGGAAGAAATTCAAAAAGCATTTAGTAGAACACTCCGCAAGCATGCAGCTGTTACACTGGAGCAATATTTTAGTAGTAGTAATGAAGGAGAGAAATTAAGTAAGCAAGAGCATAGTAATATTAGTTACATTCAGCAATTTAAGATTAATGAAGAGAAAATAATAGATGCGTATAGGAGTAGTAATGTAAAGGGTAGTAGCGAGCTTGATAGTACACGTAAATCAATAGAATATGCGGATAATTTTGTTGATGAACATAAGGATTTGGTGAATGAAGCTAATAGGTATGGAGCAAATCTTGAGAGGCAAGAGCTAGCAGTAGGGTTAGTAGGAAAAAGTTATGAGGAGATGGAGCAAATCCTGACAAGTGTGAGAGATAAATATTATACATTTGCTCAGCTTGGAGAATTAGTAAAAGCTAAGCAAAGAGCTAAAACGCCGGAGCAAGCGTTCAAAGCCTTAGAAAATGAGCAGAAATATCTAGCTAGTTTACACGTTAATTGTAAGGAGTATGAGCATGATTATAAGGAGTATGATTATAATGGTGGTAGTCTGTTAAAGTCAATAAAGCATGCTTATCGTAATGAGAAACACAATGTATTTGAACAGTTGAATAAATTAGGATCATATATTGATAGAACTGCAATGCATCCTAGACAGATAACTAATACGATTAAGGATTCTAGAGATAGTGCTAGTGCGTTACAAAGTTTAACGCATCAATATCATAATCATGTAATTGCTAGGCTAAAGCAGCATTTAAATGATATTCACTCAGGCAAAGAGATGATAATAGATGGGAGAACATTTACATGTCAGTTAAAGTTATTAGATTATGCATTAAAGATGCATGAGAATAATGAGTTTTTTCCTCGAGAACATATACAGCAAGGGAGAGATAAATTTGCTGCCCAGCAAAGAGTAATATCAAAGGAGTTCGAAGGTCCTTCTTTGTAGTATAGAGTTGTTTACTAGAAGTAGTGTATTTACAAGATTTAGGTCTAGTGATGCAAGTTACTTTTCGCTATCTACTTGATGTCTACTAACTTATAAGTTAGTAGACAATAGAAAAAGTATTAAATATACTGTAGATTAAATGGTAAATCGGCATATAATAGACAAGGTAGTAAATGAATTGATTTAATAGACGTATTTGGATAGATAAAATGAGATTATTTGGTTATGCTAGAGTATCAACTTCCGATCAATCATTAGAAATACAAAAACAGGCTCTCAAAAAAGCTGGGATTATCGAGTCAAGAATATTTTCTGACAAAACAACAGGTAGTAATCTTGAAAGAGAAGGGCTAAAATCATTAATGGTGAAAGTTGAAGAAGGTGATGCAGTGTTAATTACTAAACTGGATAGATTAGGAAGGGATACTGCAGATATGATCAGCCTGATTAATCACTTTGATAAAATGAATGTAGGGGTATGTTTCTTAGATGATGGTATTAACACCGAAGGAGCTACTGGTAAAATGGTAGTAACGATTTTATCAGCAGTAGCACAAGCAGAACGTCTGAGGATTTTAGAGCGTACTAACGAAGGTAGGCTTGAAGCAAAGCTCAAAGGCATAAAATTTGGAGCTAAACGCAGGATTGATAGAAAGCAATTGCTGCAATATCATGAACAAGGTATTATTGGAACTAGTTTAGCTAAAAAAATGAGTATCAGTAGAGCTGCTGTGTATAAGATACTCAAAGAAGAGCGATCAAATGTTGGCTAAATGATAGATAACAAGTAAGTAGCAAAATGCCAAAAAAACCTAAACATGACCAGCTTTTTAAAAGAATTATGGGCAATGAAATAGCTGCACAAGAATTCTTAGAGTATTATTTACCAAGTGCTTTTAAAGAACAGGTAGATTTGTCAAAGATAACTATAGAAAAGGAAAGTTATATTGAAGAAACGTTGCAAGAGAAATTTAGTGATATAGTGTACTCTGTCAAAACTAAAAGTAATGATAGTGCCTTTGTCTACATTTTGTTAGACCATCAATCAACAGTGGATTATTGGATGGCACTGCGTTTATGGAGATATGCTCTACTACTCTGTGAACGACATAAGAAGAATAAAGATAAGCTACCATTAATCTACAGCATGATAATGTATAATGGCACAGAAGTTTATAATGCTCCAAGGAACTTATGGGATTTATTTGTTGATCCAGTGCAAGCTAAAGAATTAATGGTGTCAGATTATCAGTTAGTAGATTTACAGAGCATGTCGGATGATGAGATAGTACAGAAGAAACATTTAGGGATGATGGAATATGTGATGAAGCACATTCATCAGCGTGACATGGTTGCATTATGGGAGAAGTTTTTAGAAACATTTAAGTTAGAGATTTTAGTAGATAAGAAACAAGGGTATATTTACATAAAATCGTTTTTATGGTACACTGATGCTAAGCTTTCAGAGGAGAGGCAGATAGAATTAGAGCAAATACTAGCCAAATATTTATCAGAAGAAGAGACAGGTAATATCATGAGAACTATTGCACAAAAATATATCGAAGAAGGTGAGTTTAGAGGTATCCAAATAGGTAAAGCTGAAGGTAAAGCTGAAGGTAAAGCTGAACAAAATATTGAAGTAGCAAAAAATATGTTCTCTAATAATTACTCTATCCCTGAAATATCTCGTATTACCGGTTTATCTATTCAGGAGATCAACAATCTGCTTAAATCCTAGTTCTTTGTCAAAGGGGTAAGCCCTTTGACCCAACTTGCTAGGGATGTTGGTTATGGGAACAGAGGTACGATTACAGCTAGAGATTTAACTGTACTAGTCAAGATTTAATCTTACTAAAATTTGCTTACTTACGTGCAGTAGTTGACATTTGATCTTACATTTAATAAAAATAACGTATAAAAAATACAGATAAAAAAATGGAAGGTCACAATGAATTTAAATCAAAAAATAATAAAGCAGAAATTAGGATTACTTGAATTAGCTAAGAGCCTTGGTAGCATATCATCAGCATGTAAAGCGATGGGATATAGTAGAGATAGTTATTACAGATTTAAAGAACTGTATGAAACTGGTGGAGAAGAGGCATTGTATGAAATTAGTCGAAGAAAGCCAATAATAGCGAATAGAGTTGATCCATCGATAGAGAAGGCAGAGTAATGGATATGGCAATAGAATATCCAGCATACGGTCAGCTAAGAGTATCAAATGAGCTTAAGAAGAGCGGAATACTTGTATCACCTGGAGGAGTGAGATCAATTTGGTTGGTTCTGTCAGATTTTTTGAGGGTGTCAGAAAGTTTGTGTAAGTTATAAAAATAGTTAAGAATAAAATTAATTAAAACAACTTACATGAGGCTAATATGAAAAATAAGAGCAAAGTATCAAATCCAACTATAGAAAAAGTGGTATCAGAAATACTATCACAAAGTGATCCATCTGAGATATTTGGCAAAGAAGGGATATTTCAAGAAATTAAAAAGCAGATAGTAAATAAGATTTTAGAGAAAGAAATGGAATCTTATATAGGTTATGAGAAACATTCTAAAAATGAGAAAGCCTCAGATAACAGACGTAATGGCAATTATGAAAAGACTCTAATAGATACAGAAGGTCGTAAATTGACAATAGAAGTGCCAAGGGATCGGGACGGAGAATTTGAACCTCAACTAATTCCAAAAGGAGTGCGTAAATTTGAAGGGTTTGATGATAAAGTAATATCCTTATATGCTCGGGGAATGACCATTAGGGAAATACAAGGGCACTTAGAAGAACTATATGCCACCAAGGTATCATCTGAGTTAATATCAAAGGTAACTGATGGTATTTTAGAGGAAGTAACTGCCTGGCAGAATAGAGCACTTGATAATGTATATCCTATAATGTATTTAGATTGTATTTATGTTAAGGCAAGAGATAATCATGTAATAATAAATAAAGCAGTTTATCTAGCTATTGGAGTGAATATGGAGGGCAAGAAAGAGCTATTAGGAATTTGGATAGGCAAGAATGAAGGGTCTAAATTTTGGATGCAGGTAGTAACAGAACTGAAGAATCGAGGAGTTGAACAAATATATGTTGCATGTGTTGATGGTCTTAAGGGTTTTCCAGAGGCGATAAATAGTATTTTTCCAAAAACCATAGTGCAGTTGTGTATTGTTCATATGGTAAGAAATTCTGTAAAATACGTATCATACAAAGATCTAAAAGCGGTAACAGCTGATTTAAAAGCAGTTTATTCTGCAATAAATGAAGCAGAGGGATTAAGAGAATTACAAAATTTTGCCAAAAAATGGGATGAAAAATATCCAGTTATTTTTGACATATGGCAACGAAATTGGTCTGGCATAGCTCCATTTTTTAGTCGCTCCGTCAAAAGTCTAAAAACACAACACCTACTGTATTTAAACGAAAAAGCTGTCATTCCTGCGTAGGCAGGAATCCATAATACCTCAGGTCTTTTTGGAAAGCATTTTAGATTCCCGCCGTTGCTAAGAATGACAAACATTGTTCTATGATTAGACTTAAAAATTTTGAGAATCCATAAGGTTTTAAACAAAATAAGGTAGAAATCTTATGGATTTTGATATGATTTTTAACCACGAACATGTATTATCTCTTATGTCTACAGCCCTTTTGACGGAGCGACTTTTTAGCTTTCCGGAAGACATTAGAAAGGTGATTTACACTACTAATGCTATTGAATCCACTAATCGTCAAATTCGTAAAATTATAAAAAATAAAGGAGTGTTTCCAGATGACAAATCGATTCAGAAAATAATCTTTTTGGCGTTGACAAATGCCTCTAAAAAGTCGCTCCGTCAAAAGTCTAAAAACACAACATCTACTATATTTAAATGCAAAAGCTGTCATTCCTGCGTAGGCAGGAATCTATAATATCTCGGGTTTTTTTAGGAACAATTTTAGATTCCTGCCTACGCAGGAATGACAAACATTGTTCTTTGGTTAAACTATAAAGTTTTGAAAATCCATAAGGTTTTGAACAAAATAAGGTAAAAATCTTATGGATTTTGATATGATTTTTAACCACGAACATGTATTATCTCTTATGTCTACAGCCTTTTTGACGGAGCGACTAAAAAATGGACAATGCCTATTAAGAATTGGGCGATGGCTTTAAATCAATTTGCAATCCTGTGTGATACTAATTTGTCGCTCCGTCAAAAGTCTAGAATATAACATCTGCTATATTTAAGTGAAAAAGATGTCATTCCTGCGTAGGCAGGAATCTATAGTACCTCAGTTCTTTTTGGGAACAATTTTAGATTCCTGCCTACGCAGGAATGACAAACATTGTTCTTTGGTTAAACTATAAAGTTCTGAAAATCCATAAGGTTTTTGACAAAATAAGGTAAAAATCTTATGGATTTTGATGTAATTTCTGACCACGAACATGTATTATTTCTTATGTCTACAGCCTTTTTGACGGAGCGACTTTATAGTGTCTGTAAGATCAAATCTTGACTTCTACAGATCAAAGATGGACTAACTCTGATATCATACTTACACAATCTTTCTGATAGACCCACCTTAAGTTGTAGAAGGACCAGCAACGTCACCAAGCAGAACCACTGAACTTAAATCATCTAATAAATTATTTATCTCTTCAAACCTCTCTTTTATATCACCTTCTGTTGAATTTTTATATTCTTGAAAAGAATCTAAATTTTTTTTAAGGATACTTAAATATTCATTTTTGCTACCTTGGTCTTTATTTAAGATAAACTGTTTACTAGATCTAATTGCGTCTGTAAATACTTTAAATTCTAACTTCTTAAACCTTGGATTAGTGTTATTAAACTCATAAAATACCTCAAGTAATTTTTGAAATTTATCTATCTTACCTACTTTAAGATAGCCCGCTAACAATTCCTTTTCACTTTCAAAAAAAGCTTTCTTTTTTTCAATACTAGCTTGACTACTTTCAGACATTAAGTATTCTTGTACCCAATTTTTAATTTGTTCAGGTTCTTCTGCATCTAGTGATTCAGAAAACAAACGTAAAAAACCTTCTTTTATAGATAGATAGTTAAGCCGTTTCATCATAAAAAGTACCTATTTTAAATTTTAAATTTGATTAATCGGATTATTATAAATTCTAAATTTATTACATGTTGCCTAGAAAATTCACATCATCGTCACCATAATCCACTACTGCAAATTCTCCACTACTAAGGAGTACAGAATCAGCATCTGATAAATTAAAAACTTTTATAGTTGAAGATTTTTCCAAAACATTATTAATAAATTCTTGTTTATCAGCTATTTCACTATAGTCATATGCTACCAACCTAGTAAATGCTTTAAGAATTGCTTTAGGGTAGTTCTCAACACCATTAATTATACTCGTAAAGGATAAAAATAGCATTATCGATACATGCACATGATCTAAGATTTTCCTTATCAACAGTGGTGTAAACTCTTCCTGCGATATTTCGTTACGAAATATTACCTCCTTGTTATAACCTCTAGCACTATTTACTTGATCTTCCCTATAATCATCTCCACTTATTAAGTGATAGGTTGCTGTCTTCAGTACGTCTGCAGATGGCAAAACTATAACTTTGTTTTTTGCATCTGAGTGTTGTGTTGGAACAAATACTTTATATTCTAAGGGTTTTAGATCAAAAGCTTTATATAAATGCTTTGCTATATGATGATAATACAAATGTATATCTTCTAAAAAGCTTGTACTAAGTTGATTATTATATTGTTCTAAATTTAGTGAATCACCATGAACTTTTATTTGAGTATCATATTTCGCATAGTTATTAACCTTATTCGCAATATTAGCTTTTTCATTAATATTACACAACTGAAGAATTGAGTCTATAACTTCTAATGCTTTAATTGTATTCTTTATTATATTACCTTCATTGTTTACTATCCTTATTTTGTTATTTAACAAGTAAGCGGGAGATTTACATAGATTTACCATATCATCATGAGTATATATCGTAAAATTTTTACCTTTAGGATCCAAAGCTTGACTTTTTTGTTCATAGTAACGAATTTCATAATTCAATGTGTTACCTTCGTCAGGAAAAGCCGTATAAAGTCTTTGGTTAAATAGAGTTAATACAAATCTTGCAATTGCTTCAGAAGCTATGCTCAAAGTATTTTCATCTCGAATTGCATGTTGTAAAATTTTTACAGAGTGATCAATAAGTTTGCCCATATTTTTATTATAAGTTTCACAAAAACTCATATTTTGTTTTATTTCCACTGATACTTTTTCAAGTATTTTATCATCATCTATAAGATAATAGGTATGTCCACTTATAGAAGTCAGTACTTTTGCATGATAAAAGTCTCCTTGTTTTTGAAGATCAACTTTTAACTTTTCATACTGTTCTTTATGTAAACCCAATCCTTTTTGGTCAGAAGCAAACAATTTAAGGGGTTCGGTAAGCCTCAAAATTGGATTATCATCACTCATACTATTATAACTTTTAATTTTTGACTTAATAAGATATTCTATAAAAGAATACGGAGTAACATGACGCATTTGTTTCTTAGCACTGCCCAACACTGGAGGACGTCCTAATATTATTGTATCATTACTGCTTTCTCCTTTTAGTGTTATATCTACAAGTACTTTATCACTAACACTTATTCCTGTAGTAATTGTTAGTAAATCAAGAATTGCAGCTTTTTTAATTTGCTCTTGCTTTAGTATGTTTATCTCCTCTTCAGCTGACACTGACATTTTTCTTTTTTTTGCTGGTCCCATCCTATACCTCATATAACTTGTATTATTTAGCTAATAGCAGAATTATTAATATTCATTTGCTAAAACATCAGCTTCAATACTTAAGCATATAGGTTAAAGCTTCTACTTAAATAATGCAATTATTTTTTTATTATAAGAGAAAAAATGTCAACAAGCCCATATAGTCAAGATTTAAGAGAAAAAGTAATAAATCATATAGAAAAATGTAATAGTTAAAGATATCTTGTAAATTGTAATGAACTATTGTCCCCTCTAACCACATAAAAAAATTAGTTAATTTTGGTTAGGTGTTTAGTCCCAGGGAGTGGTGGTTAGGGTTAATAATAAATTTATTTGGATCAGATGTCCATGTTTTTAGGGTCTATCAGAAAGATTGTGTAAGTATGATATCAGAGTTAGTCCATCTTTGATCAACATTTGCCCATTTTTGGTCATCAGTACCACAAAGTATGGCAAATTGATTCAAGGCAACTGACCAATCTTTAATTGGCATTGTCCACTTTTTTTGAGCGTTTGTCAATGCCAAAAATATTATTTTTTGAATTGATTTATCATCTGGAAATACCCCTTTATTTTTAATAATTTTCCTGATTTGCCGATTGGCTGATTCAATAGTATTAGTAGTATATATTGCCTTTCTAATCCCTTCAGGAAAGCTAAAAAGCGGGGCTATACCTGACCAAAGACGTTGCCACATGTCAGAAATTACTGGATATTTTTCGTCCCATTTTTTACTAAAGTTTTGTAGCTCTCTAATCCCTTCCGCCTCGTTTATTGCTGTATAAATTTTCTTTAAATCAGCTGTTACCGATTTTAAATCTTTATATGATACGTACTTGGTAGAATTCCTAACCATATGCACGATGCATAATCGTACAATAGTTTTAGGAAAAACACTATTTATAGCTTCAGGAAAGCCTTTTAGACCATCTACACAAGCAACATATATCTTTTCAATTCCCCTGTTCTTTAGCTCAGTTACCACTTGCATCCAAAATTTAGAACCTTCATTCTTACCAACCCAAATACCAAGTAGCTCTTTCTTACCATCCATATTAACACCTATAGCTATATAAACTGCTTTATTTATTATAGTGTGATTGTCTCTTCCTTTGACATATATGCAGTCAAGATATATTATCGGATATATACTATCAAGGGGACGATTCTGCCAATTTATAATATCCTCCAAAACTCCGTCAGTTACTTTAGATATTAACTCTGCAGATACTTTGGTAGAATAGATTTCCTCTAAATGTCCTTGTATCTCCCTTGTGGTCATACCTCTTGCATACAGAGATATTACCTTCTCATCAAACCCTTTAAATTGTCGAACTCCCTTAGGAATTAATAGGGGTTCAAATTCTCCTTCTCTATCTCTTGGAACATCTACTGTTATATTCCGACCATCTTCATCTATTATAGTCTTTTCATAACTACCATTGCGTCTGTTTTCAGATTCTTTCTCATCCTTGGAATGCTTCTCATATCCAATATAAGATTCCATCTCTTTTTCTAGAATCTTATTAACTAGTTGTTTTTTTAACTCTTGGAATATCCCATCTTTGCCAAAAATTTCTGATGGATTGCTTTGTGACAAGAGTTCTGACACTACTTTTTCTACAGATTGATTTATTGTTTTTGTTTTCTTCTTCATATTAACCTCATGTAAGTGTTTTTTCGTAATCTTATTTTTACTACTTTTTTCAACTTACACAATCTTTATGACAGACTCTCCTATAGACAAATTGAGTTCTCATGCAACATTGCACAAAGATTGTTTTTTAGTTATCAGTTCAACAAACTGGTAACCTAACTCTTGAGCAATGTCTTTAATAACATATCCATATTTATTATTAATCCAATCCTTCAGAAAGTTAGTAGGAGCAATTAAAGTCAGCTTTTGTGTGATAGCATCTTCCTCTGCTCTGAGTTTAGAAAACCAAGCTTTATCAATTTGTTCATCAAAATTATCGATTAACTTTTTTCTTACCTTATACCAAACAGAATTTTGATCCAATTCTGTTAAAAAGATTTCATCTGGTAATCTTGATAAACCTAATTTTTTACAAGTGGCTGGTAATTGCTGATAAACAATTTTAACATAACCATAAACTGCAACAATAGCGTTTTCTAAATTTTGCTGTTGATTATTAGTTAATGTCAAATCTCTTGGTAATTTGATAGTACAAGTATTAGTTAAAGTAATGCGTGTGAGTTCTCTAGCAGGTAAAGAAGATTTTAATGATAATTCAGATAATTCTCTAGTTAGAATCTTATCATTTATATCATAGTTGATATCATAATTTTCAGTCATTACTAAACTAGTTTTTATTTGATCATTTTCTTCAGTAACATTAGTGCTTAGTTGATTATCATAATCAATATGAGCAACATCATGCTTTGAAGCTAAACTTAATGAACTATCAACATAACAAGTAGAATGCTCGTCGAGAACATGCTCAAATTGACTTATGTTGTTTTCTTCAGATAGTTCAAGATTTTGACAAGCATCATTTGTTATTTCTGACTCTTGACTAGTGTTTTGCTCGTTGGTTGCATGATAATCAAATTTTCCTTCTGTAAGTATTTGATAAGCTAGTTTTGTCTCAAACATACTAGCTATCTTTGTTCTTAATTGAGAGGCATAACTGGTATCCATGCTATACTCCACTTCTCTTAAGTATTTTTCTTTTTGTCGCATCTCTACAGATTCAGGATCTGAAACATTGGCGGTAAATCTAAAAGTTTCATGATTTACCATCGGTGCTTGGTGTTTCTCATAACGAAAAGCTTTGCTCATATAGGAAATCATATGATTTTTACTGGCAAATGTTTTATTAGGATCACGAATATAGAGCTTTAGTAACAATTGGTTAGCAAAGTTATTACTAAACTCCCTACTCGACAATTGGTTTAGTTTATCTACTTCCTCTTTGGTAAGAGGATAGAAGGATTTTAGAGGATAGAAGGATTTTAATGATTTACCTTGAAATTCAGTTGTTGTCCTTTGGTCAACCAATGCTTTATTTTGGTTTGATGATTTCTTGTGATGAACGATACTTGCTGTTGCAACAGCTATTTCTGATGTTGTGTTTACCAAGCCATGTCCTATTCCACAATTGATTTGTTCCTCCTCTTCGCTTTGCTCCCTCAGTTGATTCAGTGGTAGTGTTTTTTCTTGTTCTTCCTTTACTATTTCTGATATTTCTTCTATCGCTTTTTGTTTTCCTTCTTCTAAGTTATTAGATGTTTCTGTGTCTAGAATAGATCCCTGTGTTTTGATAATAGGAAGAGTAGTGGTAATGCTAACTATTTCTTGTTCTTTCTCAAGAATAGTTTCTTTTGGTTCTTCTTCTAAAGAATTTTTATAAGATACAGATAATTCAGATAAATTTTCAGATGAAGAAATGTTAGTTTTTTCAAAAAAACTTTTTTCGCTATCTATATTATCTAAATCTTTAGTATTTGATATAAAGTATTTATTTATATATTGACTAGAATTAGAAACATAAGGGTCAGAATTGGAAACAACGCTTCCTGATGAGGGTTTAGCACGATCTTTTACTTCATTTTGTAAATGTTGCTGAATCATATTTGGTAAAGTAACAGTAATACGCCAAACAGACTTATCATGTCTATTACTATCCTCATCATCACTTTTAACAAAGAAACGTTTTTTAGTAATAAATCCTTTCGTCTCTAACTCTTGTAGAGTTTTAGAGATTACAGACTTACTATAGGAGTATTTATCTTGCAGTTCTTTGTAAGTAGTAGTTAAAGAATAACTATTAGCTGGAGCAACGTAATTAACATAATCATCTGTCTTGATGTTGTCAGATGTGAGCATAAGCATTTCAAATAGTTCTTCAGTGTTCTTAGCATAATATTGCTTGTTGTTAGTAGTATTATTGTCACAATCTCTATGCTTTAAATAATATCTATATCCTATAGAGTAAAAATCTAACCATAGAGCTTTTGCAAATTTAGTTAAATAGTTAGAAGAAGTAATAAGTAAAAGAAGATCGTAGTTAAGTTTAATAAACATCTTAGTTCTGTCCAAATAAGCTCTTTTTCCTTCTAGATTAGGTAAGTAAGCATCAGAAGTAAAGTTAGAATATAAAGAAGTATTAGCAGAATATGTGCCAATATTAAATCTGTTGGAAGTGTTAGCTAAAGAGTTAAAGACAGAATCAGGCAAAGTAGGTGTAATAGTATTCTTCTTATTTTTACCATCTTTATCTTTTATTCGATCAATCTTAAAGTAACCTTTTTGTTCTAAGTTTTTCTGCATAGCAAATATTTCAGCAACGGAACAATCAAGCTTTTCAGCCCATTGTCTTGCAGAAATAGTTACACTACGTTTCTTACCTTTATTGTGATTAATAAGACTTAAACTATCAGCTATGAGGTAGAACAACTTTTCAAGGTGACAGAGATGTGTGGTTGTAAGAATGTGTTCTAGTACGCAGGTGGTAATGGGGGTGTAGGATTTATTCTCAGTTACTAAAGTGTGTAATGAGGTGAAGTGAGGGGTATATTGGGGTAGGTTAGTAGCAAAGTAGTTATTGTTTAGATTAGGTATAGTGCTATCTATAAGCTTTTCGTGGGATGAAATTTGCATTTCTTGCTCCTTTTTTGGAGCTAAGTACTAAAAATCTTGATTTTATCCAAAGAAAGGAGTAATATTTAAATTATAAGAAATATAGTTGGTACTGTATCTTATATTTAAAAATATGTCATATTTTTAGGGTGTTGAGTTTTTTTAGTACTTAGCACCTTTTTTATTGAAAAATTACCATAAGTAGATGGTTAGATTACTGAAATTAACAGCACTTCGAATCTTAGTCAACTGTTTTTGTTATTAATTTTGGATTTTTTTTAAAAGATAAGGAAAGATCATTTGAAAAATAAATTCCACTATTCTCAAACCAAATTCTAATTTTTGCCACCACATTAAGTTCTTTAGGTCTAATGAAGTCTCTATTATTTAACTTTTCTGCTCTTGTTATTAACTGAGGAGAAACATTTAAATAGTTAGCTAGCTCTAATTGAGAGAGATTTAAAATTGCTCGACCAGCTCGTAATTGAAACCTTGTGAGTGCATTGTTAGTACTGTTTTTGATTAAGGCGGGATTGAGAGATATTGTATTCTCGTCAGGAAAAAATACTTCACGTTGTTCGAAGTATTTGCGTAATAATGTAATATTAACATCTGACGTTTTTAAGTTATAATCAAGTTCTTTGTTTTCCCATAAGGATATTGTAGCACCGCTGAGTCCAAGACAGTTACCTAATTCTCTTACTCCGATTCCTAACACAGAACGACCAGCTCGAAGCTGAAAGCTTTTTATAATAGCATTGTTATTCATAATTGTTATATTTTAAAACAGTATTAACTATATATATAATATATACAGTTAATACATTTTAATTATTCTTTGGTCTACCAGTTTTTACTTTTTCTACTAATTTTATTGATTCTACTAATTCATAATTACTTAATTTACTAAGAATGATAAGACCAGCTCTTATTATTTCAGATTTTGTTGTACTTATCTTATTGTCTAATAACTTATTTTTACAAAGTGCAATCAGCTCGTAATCTTTTTCAGGGAAAGTAAAAGTATCCCTAACTACATTATTCTTTTCTATTTCATTTTTTATATGTTTTGTAAATACATTATCTGCTTTTGTAAAACGATTATCTAAATGGCTAATAACTTTACTTTTTACGCTTTTACGTTCACTTTCTAAACTTGTTTTTAATTTATCAGTAATGCTGTTTCTCATATAAACTATTGGTATAGTTAAAACTGTTTATATAGTTAATATATTTAATATTTCTATTTTTAACTTTTCTATTTCAGATATTGCTTTATCTGCACCTTTGATATCGTAAACTGTTTGACCTAAAACAGCAGATTGCCTATATGCCGTTCTTAAACATAGGTGTGTATTAGATACTTCTATACCGAAGTTATTTAAAATCTCTAAGACGTCTTGAGTTAAACTTAAGTTTTGCTGGCACATGTTAGGAATAATTATAGCTTTTAATCCTTCGTTAATATCTTTAACTTGTTCTATCAGTTCTTGTATTCCGACAGCAGCCCATAAATCTGCTGGGCTAGGGATCATTGGAATTAATACAATATCTGAAACCATCAATGCAGAATATGGGGTTACACTGTTAACTGAAGGTGGACAGTCTATTATTATAAAATCGTAAGACCCTACGTATTTTTTTATTTCTTTATGAACTTTAATACCTGCTGCACTTAAGCCTGCTATATGAGCCATAAATGGAGTAGCATCGTCTGCATTTGCAGCCCATCTTGTTGCTGTACCCTGTGGATCAGCGTCTACGACAAGTACTTTATATTTGTCACGACTTAAAGTGCCACTTAACTGCATTGTTATAGTTGTTTTCCCGCATCCACCTTTTTGATTAGCCACGGAAATTATTTTTGTATCTAGTAATCTCATAACATACTATATTAATATTATATACTATATAAATAGTTTGTATAGTATATAATATTCTATAAATATTAACATAAAATTATTTGAATATAAGAAATTATAATTAAATAATTTGTACTATACTATTAGTATAAATAGTTTATACTATATAAATTATGAAGACATGCAACTTTTAGAATATTTGAATCAGAATTCTATATATTAGATTAAATACTTCATGGTTAATATTTTAAGCGTTGATAGTATACTATATTTCACTACCCATACTTCTTTTATGAGTAACAAGCTAGATATCCTATTCTTCAATAACCTGTAACTCATATTTCAGATCTCCAAGCCCATCTTTCAAAGTCTGTAAATCTGTGACATAGCCATACCACTCGTTTCGTAGATGATTCCATTTAAGAGAGTGGTTTCTAATATGAGAACGAATTTCTAGTGAAGGTTTTTCGTCTAACTTTAGAATGACAGCGGTTTTTTGTTGTTGTTCTTGGTCAAAAGCGTATTTACCAGTTTTAGTCCATTGGTCTTTAATGTTAGATTGTGATGTTAATGAATCTTTTAAAGAAAGTAGAGAGCCATATAATGTATTGGTAGGTAAGTGATCAAGTTCCGCCTTAACAATTAACCCACCCATTTCTATCAAATGACGAGTACGTATTTTACGTTCTTTGAGTTTAAGTCTGTTTTCTTCAGCAATTAATCTATTTTTCTTTTGTTCTAATTTAGTTTTTTGTTCTGTTACCGTATGCATGTAGTTTAGTCCACTTAATATTAGAAATTATTATAGAGCAAATTACTAAATAATTTAGTATGAAGCAAGAATAACTTATTATGAACTATAAATTTCAAGTTCAAAACAATTAAAGTAAATATAATTAAATGATTTTACTTCTTTTATTTTTCTTACTTCTAATTTTTGTCAGGTATGAGCATACTATTAAGTATAGTAAAAGTAAGAATAGCATTAATTGCTGATGGTTATATTGATATAGATAATAACTAGATTAGACCCATAAGGTTCTAATAATTCCTCTATTACATTGCATAATTTTTCTTCTGAGTTGCTATAAAGTTCTAAAACTCACTCGTTAGAGTAGTTATAGACGCAACATGCATTATACTAGTGCTTGCTTTTTAATGTAGAGAGTGTATCATGTATAAAATATTTTCGACTCAAATAGAGTAAGTTATAAAATGGTAATAGCATTTGCAAGACCAGAATATATAAGTAGGAGCAGTGGTAAGAATGCATGCCTTAAAGGAGCATATAATGCTAGAACAATAGTAAAAGATACACAAACTGGTGTAATTTATAACTTTCAAAGTAGAAGAGATAATGTATATCATGAAATATTTTTACCAAAATATGTAGATCAAAAGTTCAAAGATGTATCATTATTTACAAATGAAATAGAGAGATCAGAGAAACGTAAAGATAGTCAGTTATGTGTAGAATGGGTAATTGCTCTACCAAAAGAAGAAGAGATAACTCTAGATATGAAGAAAGAAATCATAAGAGAGTTTATTGAAAGGAAAGGTTGGATAAAAGAAGGATTAGGAGTGCAAATAGATATACATAAACCACATGAAGGAGATGTA